>CAXXJU010000060.1:0-22112 GCA_963668145.2 Geopsychrobacteraceae bacterium | reverse complement strand
TTGCTGCAGCTCGCGCAAATAATTGAGCATGGCCAGATATTTTCCGGAAAGCTCCATGTCCAGACCATGGCGATAAAGCTGAGGAGCCTCATCCTTTTCCTGCGCAGGCGTTCCCAGGTCCACCGCCTCGGGCGGCAGGTTTTTCAGACTGAGCAAGCGCAAATCTGCCTGCCGGTCGAGCAGGTCTTTCAGCAGCAGGGTCATCTGACTGGGAGAGACCAGGGTATCGATACGAAGCTCAAGCTGCCCCTGTAATTTCTCAGTTTCGGCTTCGAGAAGTTGCAAACGCTGCTTTTTTTCCCTATCCGGATCAAGGTTTTTTCGCGACAGCAGGGTGTTTTCCTGGGCCTGCAACTGGACCAGGCTGTTTTCCAGAGTGGCAATATCCCGCTGCAAGGCCTGTTGACGTTTACTCAACGGATCAAACACCAACACCAGGGCTAACACCAAGAGCAAGACCACAACCGCGCCGACCAGCACCGCCCGCTCACGCAGACTGCGGCTGTTGAACCAAGCCAAAGGGCTTTGCTTTTTCTCTGTGCCAGCCATCAATCACTCCGTGCCGAGTCGAGTTCGAAATCAACCTGGCCGGCGTTTGTTTCCAGCCGCTTCAGCTGCAGCCGTGAAAACACCTGCCCTCCAAAGATATTTCTGGTGCCGAGCAGCTCCAGGTAACGTGGGACATCCTCGACCTGCACGGTCGTTCCCGCCAGGGAAATACTCTGTCCATGATGCTGGAGGCTGACGCGGCGCAACCATAATCCATTCAGAGAAGTGCGGGCAAGGCCTTCCAGGGACACCAGTATTTTTTCATTACCCTTAGCGTCCTGCCGTGAGAAAAATTTCAAAGCCTCTTTTTGTCCGGCAAGCCGCCTTTCGACGCGGCTGATCCGCTCCCCTAACAAAGGATCGGTCTTGGGAGGGAATTTCGCGGCCAACTCAGCGATCCGTGCGGTCGCCTGTTTTTCACTGCCCTGCATTTGCAGTAAGCGGTCTTCAAGACTCCTGACCTGGTGATAGTAATAACTTCCGAGCAAGGCAAGGACTGCAAAAACGCCGGTAAGCAGTAGCAAAGCCGGCTTCGCCAGTAATGGCTCGGGCTTTTCCAGTAAAATATCCTGATAAAGATTTATCTGCTGGCGCATCAATTCTGCTCCCGGCGCAAAGCGCCTCCGATAACCGGAAGTGCGCCATTCAATTCAACCTGACTGAGGCCTTCGGGGGTCGTAAGGACCCCGGAAAAACTCAAGGGTTCGACTTTGGTGGTGAGATATTCGTTCAAATAGCCATAAATGGCGCTGATCTCCTGGCCGGTTTGAGCAATCAGCAAACGAGAAACCATCGGCAACTGAAAGGTGCTTTCACAAAAATCAAAGGAGCGCTGTATTTCCAGCACAATGGAGTCAAGCTGTTCGGTCAGACTTTCGTAAGCACCATCAGCGTAAGGAATAAGATCAGCCATCCCGGTATTAAAAAGAACGTGACAGGTAAAGGGAGCCGTCGCGCACCACGACCAGCAGACCGGAATGCTCTTCCAGCCAGAGCAGAGCCAAGCCACGCTCATCTTCGGTAAAAAGATCGCAGATATTGCGCAAGGCAAACTCGGGGATATCTATAGCAGCAAGAGTCAGACCGCTTTTACTCAAAGCCTGGACCTGGTCGCGCAGGTAGCTATTTGAGGCCGACACGACATATGTCAGAGGCCTTTTTTCACCGCCGAACGGAGCTACCTCAAACAGATCAATGACCGCCTCTTCAGGCGGATAATCAAGCCGTTCGCGAATCTGCCAGCGGGCAGCCTCACGGCGTTCGTCGACAGGGAGTTCGCCCAGATCAACCTGCACCAGCTGGTAAGTGTTGACCGGCAACATGGCGACACAGGAGTATTTACCAAACTTATTCCGATGCACCAAATCAGCCAGTGCGGCAGTCCGTTGTGCCTCATCGGTAAATGCCCCAGCCTCTGGAAGAACAAGAGTTGGAGCCCCCTGCGTCCCCGGTTTGGTCATTGCTGCATTAAATCGAGTCCGCTGCAGACAAATCGATAACACTGCGGATCCTGGTTTCTTTTTGGATTTTAGAACGCCCAGAGCAGCCTCCATTAGAGAACGTTACTATACCAAGCCTAATATTAGCGGGGATTAAACCTTATTGCAACCGAAGAATCAACAAAAAAAGGTGGCCGAAGCCACCTTTTTTCTTAACCAAAACCTAACAACTATAAGAACTTGGTTAGTTTATCGTATTAGAGCTTGCCTGATTCCGAGGCAAGATAAGACGCAACTCCTTCGCCATCGGCAACCATGCCCTTGTCCCCCTGGCTCCAACCCGCCGGGCAAACTTCACCATGCTTTTCATGGAATTGCAAAGCATCGACCATTCGCAGCATCTCGTCGATGTTGCGACCCAGCGGCAGATCGTTGACAACCTGATGGCGAACGACACCCTCCTTATCAATGAGGAAGGAGCCGCGTAAGGCAACCCCGGCAGGATCAAGCTCGACGTCGTAGGCTCGGCAAATCTGGTGTTTTACATCGGCAACCAGCGGATATCTGACCGGCCCGATCCCGCCATTGTCAATGGGCGTATTCCGCCAGGCAAGGTGGGTATATTGAGAGTCAATGGAACAGCCGATCACCTGGACCTCGCGTTTTTCAAATTCGGCAATACGATGACTGAACGCGATCAATTCCGTTGGGCACACAAAGGTAAAGTCCAGAGGATAGAAAAACAGGACAATATATTTACCCTTGAAATCAGCCAGGGAAAAATTATCGTTGATGGAACCATCCGCCATAACAGCGGAAGAAGTAAACTCAGGGGCTTGTTTTCCAACCAACACACTCATCGCTCAATACTCCTCTCAATAATGAATTAACGTTCAAGAGTCAAACCTGTCTGGAAAGCAGTCTAGCGATTCTGGGAAAGCTGTCAAGAAAAAGGTTACCGTTTTGGTTATTTTTTACGGCTCCGTGGGTGACTGCGATCATAAACCTCGGCCAGATGAGAGAAGCTAACCTTGGTGTAACGTTGGGTCGTTGACAATGAGGCATGCCCGAGCAATTCCTGAATGGCACGCAGGTCGGCACCGGCATCCAGAAGATGGGTGGCAAAAGAATGACGCAAGGCATGAGGGGTTGCATCCGTTGGCAGCCCCAACTGCAGCAGCCGCATCTTCAGATTACGCTGCACACTCCGCGGGGTCAGTCGGCCGCCCCGGTGGTTGAGAAACAGCGGATCTTCCGGTTTGAGCCTCACCCCGTTCGGCCAGGTACCCGACCAACGCCTCCCTCGCCTGCCGACCGATCGGCAACTGTCTTTCTTTATTGCCCTTACCCAGCACTCGGAGCTGAGAGCGATCAGCACTAAGCGAGCCGACATCAAGGGCAGTGACTTCCCCAACCCGCAGGCCGCAGGAATAGATCAGCTCAAACAGCGCTAAATCACGCAGCACCAGCAGGTACTGCCCCGGGACGGAACCATCCAATAGTCGGCCGGTCTGCTCGGCACTCAGAACCTTAGGCAGGTACTGTTCCCGACGCGGCGCGCTCAAAGCATCGGCCGGCGAGTCCTGGAGCACCCCTTCGCGGACCAGGTAGCGCAGAAAGACTTTGATGGCGGACAGGTTGCGGGCAATGCTCGTCCTGCTGTTAACTTTGTGCAGCCGGGCGAGATATTGCCGCAACAACAAATAATCGATCTGCTCCAGCCCATGCCCGCTGCGGATGGACCAGCCCCGCTCCCGTAAAAAACATTTCGAAACGCTGGAGATCACGCAGGTACGCTGCGACAGTATGGCCGGACAGGTTGCGCTCGGTGGTCAGATGCTGCTCAAACTGGTGCAGATAATCGGTCATGACAAGTCCCTCCAACCGGCCGGATCGGTCTGCCGACAAACGGCGATGAATTGACGACACCTCCTCCGCATGGCATACTTCCCGATCATAACATTTGTCGTGAAGATTGTTAGCATCCAGACAAACCTTTCGTTTCCTTAACCCAAGCGAACTACAAAGACGTAAGTTACATCTATGTACCTGATATTCGGTTTACTTATCAAGGCGGTCATTGCTTTTCTGATTTTTGACCTGCTGACGGTCATGCTGAGCTACAGTATCAGCTGGTATGAAAAATCCAATGCTGATCCATCACTGATCGAGCAGAGATTTTCCTGGAAAAATCTGCGTCTGCTTGTCTGCCTGGTCTTTCCAGAAGTTTTTTTCAACAGCCTGACCGTGGCATCCATCCCCTTTGGCATGATCAGAAAAAACACGCCCCATCTCGTCCGTGGCGTGACCCCGACCCTGCTGATGCACGGCCTCTTTGATAATCAGGCCAGTTGGTTCTGGTTCAAATGGCAACTAAAAAGAAGAGGGATTAAGAACCTGGTCACCATCAATCTCTCCTCCTGGCACAACGAAGAGGTCCTGACCGAACTGCTGGCAAAAAGAATAGATGAACTCCGTATTCAGGTCGGAGTCAACAAGGTTCACCTGGTCGCTCATTCCATGGGCGGCATGATTGCGCGCAATTATATCCAGCTTCGGGGCGGGGCCGACAAGGTCGATCAGCTGGTCTGCCTGGGGACCCCTCACCACGGGTCCAGGCTGGCATCTTTTTCCATTGCTCCGTTGGGAAAAATCCTCCTCCCGAGTTCCGATTTTCTCAAGCGCCTTAACAGTGCCGCAGTTCCGCAAGGAGTCACGTTGACCAACATCTATTCCCGCAAGGACAACATGGTCCTGCCGAACGAATTCAACCACCTGAATTGGGGCAACGCTGTCGAACTTGACAATATGGGACACACTGCTCTTATCTATCGTGGTGCGGCCATCGACGCGGCGGTCGCCGCGCTGCAAAATAAGGGGAACGCATGATCCAGGAGCTCAGCATTCAAACCCAACAGCGCTGCCAGTTCAAGGAGATCACCGCCGAGGTCAGAAAAATAATCAAGCAAACAGGAATCTCCACCGGAATCGCGGTCCTCTTTGTTCCCCACACCACTGCGGCCGTCACCATCAATGAAAATGCCGATCCGGATGTCCAGACCGACATGGTTTCCGGCTTTGACAAGCTGGTCCCGCTGCATGACAACTACCACCATGCGGAAGGAAACAGCGCCGCCCATATCAAAAGCAGCCTGGTCGGGGTCAGCGAAACGTTGGTCATCGCGGCTGGCGAACCGGTCCTCGGCACCTGGCAGGGGATCTACTTCTGCGAATTCGACGGTCCCCGGCCCCGTAAACTCTACCTCACCATCATTGCAGGCTAAGTCTTTGTCCCAGTTGCCCATTCCACAACCGCAGCAGGTCTCCCTGCAGCAGCAGCGCGACTATGACCGGCAAGGCGTGCGCAACGCCATCGAAATGCTGCTTGCTCCCCTCGGTGGGTATGGCGGCATTCGTCAAGCCAGGCCAAAAAGTCCTGCTCAAGCCGAATTTGCTGGCGGGCCGCAGTCCCGATAAAGCCGTCACCACTCACCCGGAGGTGGTCCGGGCGGTAATTGAACTCTGTCTGGCGGCGGGAGCCGAGGTTGCCCTCGGCGATTCCCCGGGAATCGGCGGGCTGGAAACAGTGGCCCACAAAAGCGGACTGCTTGAGGTGGTCAAAGAGACCGGCATCCGGCTGGCCAAATTCGAGAAATCGGTACCGCTGGCCGCCACCGGTACTTTCCACAAACTGGAAGTCGCACAAGACCTCCTCGATGCCGATGTCATTATCAACCTGCCCAAGCTCAAAACCCACCAGATGATGGGCCTGACCTGTGCTGTCAAAAACATGTTCGGCGCCGTGGTCGGCCTGCGCAAACCGCGCCTTCATCTACAGGCGGGGACCGATAAAGCCTTTTTTGCCTTGATGCTGCTGGAACTCTGTGAACGGCTGGCACCGCAACTGACCATTGTCGATGCCGTCGTTGGTATGGAAGGAGAAGGCCCTGGCAGCGGCGATCCGGTTGCTATCGGCGCCTTGCTGGCCGGAAGCAACCCGCAGGCCGTGGATACAGTGGCAACCGCACTGCTTGGAATGCACTCCCACCAGGTCTGGACCCAACAGCAGGCGCTGCTGACCGGACGCCCCCTTTGCGTCACTGACAGAATTGGAACTGCTCGGCTGCTCGCTGGATAGCCTGCGCGTGAAGAACTTCCGGACGGCCAAGATGACAGACATCAATTTTGGCCTTAAGGGAGGACTCAAGCGCTACCTGAAGAACACCCTGAGGCGCGCGCCCGGAACCAGAAACAGCCCGGTGCAAATTATGCAGATGAATGCGTCAAGTTATGCCCGCCGCAAGCCATGCAGATCACCAATCGGAAACTGCGCATCGATTATGGAAAGTGCATCCGCTGTTTCTGCTGTCAGGAGCTGTGTCCGCACGGTGCCCTGCATACCCGACAGGGTCTACTGCTGAAGCTGTACAGTTTTTTGAACGGTAGCCGCCAATAATCTGCCTGCGCCTAGAAGGGCCCCCTTAAGCACCGACGACGATTGAATTATGGCAAAATTCTTCCTGATTTTTTGCCATACCCGCTCCGCAAAAGCGCGGCTTTGCTCCTCTTACAAAAACAAGGACAAAACGGAATGGCGCTAGTTTAAGAGTCGCTGGCAGCAAAACCGGGGACTGTCCCCGCACGGGGGCTGTCCCAGGTCTTTGCGGTGTTAACCGCGACAGTTTCATGGCTCGCAAACTCTTGGGACAGCCCCCCGATGACCCTGGGGACAGTCCCGAGTTTACTGCAAAGTTGCTTAAACTAACGCCATTCAGGACAAAACACCTTGTTTTTGGCTCGTCCTTCCTGGGCTCGAACAGGCTGTTTGACAACAGCCTAAAAAAAGCCCCTGCTTTCGCACGGGCGATGATTGAATTATGACAAAATTCTTCCTGAATTTTGTCATGCACGTTCCGCAAAAGCGCGGTTTTGCTCCTCTTGCAAAAACAAGGACAAAACTCCTTGTTTTTGACTCGCCCTTCCTGGGCTCGACAGGCTGTTTGGCAACAGCCTAAAAAAAAGCCCATGCTTCCGCACGGGCTTTTTTTGTTTCCACTCATCTGGATAACGCCTATGGATCAGCGAACCTGAACGACTTCTTTTACTTCCGGAATCTGTTCCATCAGGTTACGCTCAATGCCCATTTTCAGGGTCATGGTGGACATGGGACAGGAGCCGCAGGCGCCGGTCAGTTTGAGGCTGACAACGCCCTCTTCTGAGACGTCAACCAGCTCAACATCACCGCCATCTGCCTGCAGGGCAGGTCTGATCATATCCAAAACTTCAGCGACGCGCTCTTTCATGAAATATTTCCTCCATCTAATAATTGAGTTTATTGGTTAAGTATAGACATATTTGCAGTTTCCAGGCAAGCCCTGAAGTAATCATCCCCCGGAGGCGATACTGATATTCTGGATTTTGCGGGAACACAGCAATTCCGGAGTCCCGACATGTTTACCCTGGACCAAGACTTTAAAACTGTCGCCCATCCCGCCATCAGGCAAAATCAAGGTTTTCAGATTCATCCGTAGCGCCTGTGCCTTTTGCGGATCTGGTTCGCGACTCTGCAGCTCAATCAGCATTTCCAGAAAGCCCAGCCCCATCAGGAACTGGTACTGATGGCCGAAATAAAGCGGCACCAGGCCCCTTTTTCGCCCGGCTTCCTGCAAGGTGGTAAAATCCACATGGGCGGTGATATCCTGCCGGCCCGGTTGCCGATAGGGATCTTCATTGGTCTGATGTTGCTGATAACAGAGCAAGGTGCCCGTTCGCCGCCAGGCGGCAAAGAGTTCTTCCGCCGGGAAGCCGTAATCAATGGTCAGCACAAACCCTTTTTTAACCACCTCCGCAACCTCCACCATCCACTGCCGGGCGGCCAGATTCACCTCACAGCGGTTCCCTTCCGCGGGCTCAAGGCCAAGCGCGGCAAAGTAATCGCCAATCCGTTCGGTCGATAACGGACGCAATTCCTCGGCAAAGCCAGCACCTTGATTGACGACAAAAACTTCCTGCAGAGTCCCGGAATGTTTCTCGATCAGATGCACTGGAAAGGCATCCACCAGTTCGTTGCTTAAAAAACAGCCTTGCATCCCCTTCAGTTGGGGCAGAGCGCACCATTCCACTCGACCGGCATCAATGTGCCGAGCTAGCTGCTCGGCCTGTTTTTTCTGCAGTGCGGGGCTGATTTCGACGATACGATAGTTCAGCAGGGAATAAAGATCAGGGTAGTCTTCGGCCATTGCATCCAGAATATCCAGCGCCAGATATCCTTCTCCCGCCCCTTGTTCCGCGACTGTGAAGCGGCCTTTACCAAGCAACTGCCACATCTGTTCCAACTGCTTGGCGAGCAAGCGACCAAAGCAGGAATGGACGCTGGAGGAGGTGAAGAAGTCTCCCTGCTTGCCGATCCGTGGGCAAGCTGCCGAATAGTAGCCATGAACCGGATGGTACAGGGCAAGTTCCATGAACTCGGCAAAGGAGATTCCTCCGGCTGCCTGAATCCGGCTTTGTAGCTGAGAGATGAATTCCGGGTTTTCCTGTTCAGCCATATGCTTGCCTTCCGTTGATGTTAGTTGGAATAAGGTTTGAGTTGCTGATTATAGTCAGCCCGGAGCGGAAAAACAATATACCGGCCGATAAGCGTGGCTGACCAGGCCGCAGCCCGAAGGCGACCAACCGACCTGGCGGAAAAACACCAAACCAAACAGGTTTTCCCAGGCCGAGGGGCGCAGCTGGTGACAGCCCTTGAATTCGCCAATAATTCATGTCATTATTGACCGCTGGCAAAAGCTGAGTAGCTTGACAACCCAACCCGCTGGAAACGAACTGGAGAGAATGTTTTATGGCGATCATTACCATTTCCCGTGAAATGGGCAGTGGCGGTATCCCCATCGCCCATCAGGTTGCAAAAGAGCTGGGCTATGAGCTGATTGACGACAGCGCTATTCAAAACGTCGCTTCGGAATATGACTTGACCGACGAGGCGTTGCAGCAAACGGATGAAAAGCCTCCCGCTTTCGTCGAGCACCTGGATCGCCAGAGCGCTCTCGATATGAATCGCATTCAGTTGATCGTGCTGGAACGAGCCTATCAGGGCAATGTTATTATTTACGGCCGTGGTGGGCAGGACCTGCTCCCCGGCATCGGCACGGTGATTCGGGTCAGGGTTATCGCCCCCTTTGAAGAGCGGGTCGAACGCTGGGCCGAACGGGAATGGCTCGATCCTGACCTGGCCCGGTCCCTGGTCCGCAAAAGTGATCAGCAACGGGCCGGTTTCATCAAGTACTATTTTGACCGCGACTGGGAAGATCCGCTGCAATATGATCTGGTGATCAATACCTCGCGAACATCCAATGAAACCGCCGTTAAATTGATCAAGGAAGCGACCAAGGATCCGTACCTGCAGGAGAAATCCGAGCGCTGTAAGGCCCGCATCGCGGACCTGATCATTCAGAAAAAGATTCAGATCGCGCGACTAGCCGATGAACGCATCAAGGATATCTGGTTCAATATCGAAGTCAATGGCGGCAAAGTGATTCTGAACGGCCACGTTTACAGCGAAGCTGAACGCAAAGCGGCCCTTGAGGATGCAGAACTGACTGAAGGTGTCGTTGCTGTTGTAGACAAGCTGAAAATCATTCATTATTAGCAGGACAAAAGTTCCTTAGTCAATCGTTAGAGACCACTGAAACCCATGAAGCGCCGGCGCAGCCGGCGTTTTGTTTAATTTTTCGCACAAGGAGATTTGCACAGATGGCTGGACACAGTAAATGGGCCAATATCAAGCACCGCAAAGGGGCTCAGGATGCCAAGCGGGGAAAAATTTTCACCAAACTGATCAAAGAGATCACCATTGCCGCCAGAATCGGCGGCGGCGATCTCGAATCAAATGCCAGACTCAGGCTGGCCGTCGACAAAGCCAAACAGTCCAACATGCCGAAGGACAATATTGAACGGGCGATTAAAAAAGGGACCGGCGACCTTGACGGAGTGACCTACGAAGAGGGGATCTTTGAAGGTTACGGCCCAGGCGGCGTGGCCGTGATCGTCGAATTCATGACCGACAACCGGACCCGAACCGTCGCGGATGTGCGCCATGCCTTCAACAAATATGGTGGCAGCCTTGGGGTCAGTGGTTCGGTGGCCTTCATGTTCGACCGCAAAGGTCAGATCATTTTCAATGCCGATAACGATTTCGACACCATTTTTGAAGCCGCTCTTGAAGCGGGTGCCGAAGACGTCAAGGACGAGGACGGCGTCATCGAAGTCATCACTGATCCCGCTGAATTCGAAAATGTCCGCAACACCCTCACCCAGCAAGGGCTGGAATTCGAATCTGCGGAAGTGACCATGATCCCGCAGAACATGAACCCGGTTGAAGGCAAACAGGCCGAATCGCTCATGAAAATGATTGATGTTCTGGAAGATAACGATGATGTCCAGAATGTTTATGCCAATTTTGACATTTCTGATGAAGAGATGGAAAGGATCATGGGCTGACCGCCTGGCTATGCGTATCTTAGGCATTGATCCGGGCAGCAAAGCGACTGGTTACGGTTTTATCGATCAGCAGGGCAACCGCTTGCTGCACCTGGATAACGGGGCAATCTTCACCAAAAGTCAGGACGCCCTGGCCCTGCGATTGCAACGGATTTATCAAGAGCTGTGCGCACTGATTGCCAAATATCAGCCCCAGGCCGTTGCTGTCGAACAGGTGTTCATGGCGCGCAACCCGGCCTCCGCCCTTAAACTGGGGCACGCTCGCGGGGTTGCTCTGTTGGCCGGAATCAATGCCGGGTTGCCGGTCTTCGAATACTCGGCTCTGCAAGTTAAAAGCGCCGTGGTCGGCTACGGCCGGGCCGGGAAGAACCAGGTTCAGCAGATGACCAGAACATTGCTGAACCTGCCCGAAATCGCCCAGGAGGATGCCGCCGATGCCCTGGCTGTCGCCATCTGCCATGCCCACAGCCGGCAGCTCAGCGGCAGACTGCAAAACGGAAAATCATTCTGACAGGATGTAATAAAAATGATAGCACTACTGACCGGCTCTCTGGCTTACCGCAGCCCCGAACAGATTATTATCGATGTCGGTGGGGTGGGCTATCGCCTGCAGATTCCGCTGTCGACATTTTACGCTCTTCCCGAGAGCGGCAAGGTCAGTCTGCAGGTCCATACCCATGTCAAAGAGGATGCAATCAACCTGTTCGGCTTTGCCAGCAGTGCGGAAAAAGACTTGTTTGCCCTGCTCATTTCGGTATCCGGAGTCGGCCCAAGGCTGGCCATCACCATCCTGTCCCATATTCCAACCGAGGATCTGGCCATGGCCCTGAGCAGCGGGGACATTCCCAAATTGACGGCGATTCCCGGGATCGGCAAAAAAAGTGCGGAACGCCTGGTTCTTGAGCTGCAGGATAAAGCTACGGCATACGCGATTTCTGCATCCATCGCCCCGCAGCAAAGTCCCCCCCGGGGCAATACGGATATTCAGCAGGATGCCCTCTCGGCCCTGGTCAACCTCGGCTATAAAGAAACTCTGGCCAAACGGGCGCTGAACAACCTGAACTTGCCGGCAGATACTCCTATTGAAGATATTCTCAAGGCTGCTTTGCAGATTTTGCTGAAGTAATGCCGTGGAGCCAGTATGACTGATCGCCTGATAGCTCCAGACAGCCAACCGGAAGAAGATCGCTATGAAGCCGGTCTGCGCCCGAAGTCGTTGCAGGAATATATCGGCCAGAGCAAAGCCAAAAAAAACCTGCAGGTCTTTATCGATGCCGCCCGCAGACGCAACGAAGCCTTGGACCATGTCCTGTTCTTCGGTCCTCCGGGATTGGGAAAAACCACCCTGGCCAACATCATCGCCCTGGAGATGGGGGTCAATATAAAAAGCACCTCCGGCCCGGTTATTGAAAAAACCGGCGATCTGGCCGCAGTGTTGACCAACCTTGAAGAAGGCGATGTCCTGTTCATCGATGAAATTCATCGCTTGTCGCCGGTCGTCGAGGAGATTCTGTACCCGGCGATGGAGGATTATCAGCTCGATATTATGATCGGCCAGGGGCCATCCGCCCGGACCATCAAGCTGGACATTCCCAGATTCACCCTGGTTGGGGCCACCACCCGGGCCGGGCTGTTGTCCTCCCCGCTGCGTGACCGTTTCGGGGTTATCAGCCGCCTGGAATTTTACTCCCACGATGAATTGACCACTATTGTCAAACGCAGTGCCGGCATCCTGCGGATTCATATCGATGATGCCGGAGCACGGGAAATCGCCCGCCGCAGCCGGGGCACGCCACGAATCGTCAACCGCCTGTTGCGCCGAGTTCGGGATTTTGCCGAGATCGAAGGTGACGGAACCATCACCCGCGAGTTGGCAGACCACTCGCTGCAGCGTCTGGAAGTCGACAATCAGGGGCTGGATTTCATGGACCGGTTGCTGCTGTTGTCACTCATCGACAAATTTGGTGGCGGGCCGGTTGGTCTGGACACCTTGGCAGCAGCCATCGGCGAGGAACGAGACACGATTGAAGATGTCATCGAACCCTATCTCATTCAGCAGGGATTCCTGAACCGAACACCGCGCGGACGCGTGGCGACGGAAACCTGTTTTAAACACTTTCAGCGAACGCCTGCTGACTCCGGAAAAACCAACGGGCCTCTTTTCGGCTGACACTTATAAGACGATCTTACATGCCTGAACATTTACGACAATTCACCGAACAGCTTGCCGTCTGGACAGAAGCCATTATCGAGTTCGGCCGGACGCCATTCCGGCGCGTTGAAACCTATCCGCAGATCGCCACAGAGCTGGGCATTGTGGAACCACCGTTGGTCTTCTGGATCAACCGCCAGAGTCTAATGGCGGGAGGAATTCTCCTGGTTCCGGCAGGAGACCTGCACACGGAGCTGGAGCGCGGCCGCAGCTGCGCACTCGCCCTCGGCTTGCGGCATTTCGTAACCTGGGAAGCTACTCAGGTACGAATCTGGCAAATTGTCGGCGACAGTATCAAAGAAGAGCGCAAGCTGCCGTTGCAGGTACCGGATCAACCGGACACCTTTCGTTATTTGCTTGAAGAACTGCTCGATGCCCTTAAATTACTGGCAGTGCTGGGGGCTATTCCAGCCCAGGAATTGTCTCCGCATTATTTCAACAATCTCTTTCTGATCACCATGCAGCAGACCGCTGGACCGCTGCTCCAGGAATACCGTCGACTACGTTCGGAAACAGAAGGACAGCTCAACAATCTTGATGAACATGCCCGGGAAGCAAACCGGCTGCTGCTGCTGAAAATTCTGAGTGCCCTGCTGTTCAGCCGCTTGCCGGAAACCATCCACCCAGAGAGCCTGGAACAGTCGGTCAACAGTGCCCTGGGGCAATTGTCGGCACCACTGCAAGAAGCATTTACCTGCAAAATTCTGCCGGAAGAACCGGCGCTGCCGCTGGAATCAGCAGTTGCCTTTCATCACCTGCTGCTGCGCCTCGGTCAACTCTCCTGGCAACAACCCCTGCAACGGGCGGAGACCAGTCTCCATGAACTGATAAAAGGATGGTACGGCGATCTGAGAAATATTCCGCCAGCTTCAGTCTACATCAACCCGGCGCTGCCGCCCATCGGCACCATAGCGCAACTGGTCCTATCGGATTCGCCGGTTCTGCTGGCGGCACAGGCAATGCTGGCGGAATTGGCGGGAGGGATGGGACCAAGGCTGGTTTGCGGACAGTTACTACATCTTGACAGCACGTTGTTGCCCGACCAGAAAATTTACGCACGTCTTCTCAACAACAACCCCATTACCGGCCCGCAACGACAGGAACATATTATTGCCTTACGCAAATCATGGCCAAGCCGACGCTTTAAACTGAACACCGGGCAAGCACACTGGATGTGGGAGTTTATCCATTTGCTGGGAATCTGTCCTCCCCACGGGGAACTTGAGCTGGAAATTCCCACGGTCTGCTTAAAAACACCGGCGGATGATGTGATCTGGAGCATTCTGGCGGAACATTTTCAGTTTAGACGGATTGAAAAGCTGGGCAAAACCAATATCCTGCTGAATCTGCAAAAATCAGCCGGCAACGATGAGTCCTTTGAGATTATTCTTCCCGATGAAACCCGTGTGATTACGGATCCCGGCGATCCACCACAATTAAGAAACCGGATTCTGTTGAGCCTTGCCCTTCCGGCAGACATTTTTAGCCTGTTGGGGAACGAATTACCCTGGGTGATGGAAGAAGGAATGACGGAAGGTCAACCAGGCTGGGACATCTATAGTCGCAGCAAATTGTATCGGTTATTGACCGAAGTGCTCTGTTTACGGAAAAAATCGACCAAGAGGAACCTCGGTATAGCCCAGTCTGAATGTCGGGATATCCCCGGCCCGGATGCCTTGCAGCTGAAGGAACTGGAAACCCTGGCCAAGATGCATTCGCGGGAAGAAAAACAGCCCTCAGCCGATCGCCTCCTGGCTGAACTTTTTTCGTGCCCGGCCGTGGCTGAAATTGCCTTACCGCAAAAAATCCACACCTCCCCCTCAGCGGCGACGGATGCCATGATCATGGCAGATCTGCATGATACAATCTATGAACAACTGGTGGTTCACGGGATCCCCAATTTTCCGGAGCAGTATCTTTATTTTCTCGAAGAGCCGGAATTGCAGCGTTATTCCTTTACCCCGCCACTGGAGGTCAAAGACCGGTTGCTCGGCCAGTTCATTTTGGAGGATGCCAGTGGCCGGGTCGTGGAAGGTTATGGTGAAGAGTTGGAGCAGGCATTATTGATCTGTGCGGAAATCGGCAAGGACACAGTTGAATTGCCGCAGGACAGACATCAATTGACCAAGTTGCTGAGTTATTATAAAAAGGACCTGAAAGGGCTGTATAAAGTCCTTTCTCAGCTCTGTTACAGCAGGATCGAAGAATCACTGCTGGCCCGCAAACTGATAAAAAAGCTCTGGCAAAAAATGCACCTCCCCGCCCCGACTTGGTTTAAAAACTAAAGGCGGCTTTTAAACGGGCAGTTCGCCGGTCAACGAATCTCAATGCCCATCGTGAAACAAGGTAGCTCAGCCCTGGTTTCGGGAGACAATCCATGCGGATTTTACTTCATATTTGTTGCGGAAACTGCGCAATTTACCCGGTCAAAGTCCTGCGCGAACAGCAGCACGACGTCACCGGATTCTTTTTCAATCCCAATATCCACCCATATCAGGAATTTAGTAAGCGCCTGGCCACGGCAAAGGACTATTCTCAACGCGTAGATCTTCCGGTGATTTATGATGAAGAGTATCGCCTGGACGAATTCCTGGCCAATGTCGCCCCGGATCCAGCCGCCCGCTGTGAATACTGCTATCGGTCCCGCTTACTGGCAACGGCCCGGGAAGCGCAGCGCCAGAATCAGGATGGCTTTACCACCACCCTCCTCTATTCGCGCTACCAGCGTCATGATGACATTGTCGCCTACGGCCGCAAACTGGCGGAGGAATTCAATCTCACCTTCCACTATGATGACTATCGTGTCGGCTGGAACGAGGGGATAAGGATATCCAAAGAAATGGGGCTATACCGGCAGCAATACTGTGGCTGCATCTATTCGGAAAGAGACCGCTACCTGCCGCGCAACTACAAACACTGAAAAGTTATTTTCCCCATGCTGGAATGACCCCATTGAAGGCTGTTGAGAAACTGCTATAATCTAGTGAAATTATTTGTTTATGCAGTTTCAAACGAACCTTTCCGTTGCACGCGAAGTCATTTTTGTTTTTTCTTGAATATTTTGGACAACCGCTGACAGAGGAGACCGCCATGCTGGAAATTATCGAGAAAACGCTGCTGACAGGAATCGGAACCCTGGCCCTGACCCAGAAAAAAGCAGAAGAGTTGATCGACGAACTGAAAGAGCGCCTGAACTTGTCCGAAGAGGAAGGCAAAAAATTACTGGACAAAATGCAGAATGCGGTCAAGGAAAATCAAAGCAAACTCGAAGAGATGGCCCAGCTTGAAGTAAAAAAAGCCTGCGAAAGAATCGGAATTGTCACGACGGAAGAGTTTACCAAACTCAAGAAAAAGGTCGAGCAATTGGAAAAGCAACTCAAAGCCCAGGCGCAGGAATAAGAATAACTCGGGCCTATGACGCCATTTCATCGGATCAACAGGAATATCCGCTCGCTCAAGCGCTACAAACAGGTTCTGGGCATACTGATCAAGTATGGCTTCGGCCACGTCATTGAGCAGCTTAACATCGACTATTATCTGCAACTGGGAAAGCGTATTGTGTCCCTGGGCACGGCGTCCAGGGACTTGCAAAGACTAACCCAGGGCGCACGTTTTCGCTTAGCCCTGGAAGAACTTGGGCCGACCTTCATCAAGCTGGGACAACTTCTCTCAACCCGGCCGGATCTTCTGCCTCAGGGTATCATTGAAGAATTAGAGAAACTGCAGGACCACATCCCGGCAGTGCCGACCGAACAGATTGCTGAGCAGATTCACCGCGAACTCGGCTATCCGGTTGAGGAACTGTTCCTGAAATTTGACCCGGTCCCGTTGGCTACGGCCAGCATCGCCCAGGTACATCGCGGCACCTTGCACAGCGCGGAGGAGATCGTCTGCAAAATCCGCCGTCCCGGTATCGAAGCGGTCATTGAGACCGATATGGATATCATGATGGGGCTGGCCTATCTGATCGAAAAACACCTCCCGGGCGGAGATCTCTATGACCCCATTGGGCTAGTCAAGGAGTTTCGCCGGACCATCAATCGTGAACTTGATTTTACCAGTGAAGGGCGCACCACGGACCGGTTCGCCACCAATTTTGCCGACGACAGCAGTGTCCGGATTCCTCAAGTGTACTGGGATTACAGCGGGAAGACGGTGCTGACCCTTGAATACCTTGATGGTGTCAAAATTTCCGATCGCAAAACCCTGCAGGACCAGGGGTACGCTCCCCAGCTGATTGCCCACCGGGGGGCGGATAATTTTCTGAAGCAGGTCTTTAGGTTCGGTCTGTTTCATGCCGACCCTCACCCCGGAAACCTGAAGGTGTTACCAGACAATGTCATTGGTATTCTGGACTTCGGCATGGTCGGAAGGCTGGACGAAGACACGAAATTGCAGCTGACCGAACTGCTGCTGTCAATTCTCGACCGGGATGTCGATCACATCATCTCCCAGCTGATCTATTCAGGAGATCTGCACGACGAACAAAATCTGAAAAATCTCAAGCGCGATCTGACCGAATTTATCGATGATTATTACGATATTCTCCTTGAGGATCTAAAGGTCGGCAAGCTGCTGATAGACTTCATTGACATCCTTACCGAATACCAGATCAAGTTCCCCTCCAATCTGATGCTTTTATCCAGAGCCTTGATTGCAATGGAAGGCCTCGGCCGGCAGCTTGATCCGGATTTCAACATGGTCGAACGCCTGAAACCATTTGCCGAAGACATCGTTAAGGAACGCCTGTCACCCACCCACCTGGCCAAGGATATGCTCAAAACCGTGCAGTCCTACCACGCCTTGGGAAAGAGCCTGCCGAGGGATCTAAAGGAATTTATCAACCGGGTTAATCGCAACAAGTTCAAAATCGATCTTGAACATCGTGGGCTGGAAAGCCTGATCAATGATCTCGACAAATCAAGCAACAGGATATCCTTCAGCTTGGTCATTGCCGCCCTGATCATCGGCTCCTCCCTGATCATGCAAATTGACAAGGGACCGATGCTGTTCGGGTTTCCAATTTTGGGGCTGGTCGGATATTCGGTGGCCGGCGTCCTTGGTTTCGGTCTGGCCATCGCCATCCTTCGCTCTGGCAGACTTTAGCCGAAAAGAGTAGCCATCACACAACAGTAAGAGCACAGAGACTGTGTTGGCACCGGCACAACCAACTTGCTTCCCCGTGTAGCTCCCGCAACACTCTATCGCTAACCTCTCCTTCCTCAAATTAAAACCTATGCAGTTTCAACAAGATAAAAGTCATCCATAAGTGGCAAGGGTTTTGCATATAAAGACATCCGAATGAGTTAAACAGCCTATATATCAGCAGATTGGAACAACCAATGATTCTTCAAAAAACCATCGACAAAACAACGACGATTTCCGGTATCGGCCTGCATTCCGGGGCCAGAATAGATATGAAACTGCGTCCGGCAACGGAAAATACCGGGATCATTTTTCATCGCCTCGATAGTGAAAGAGTCATAGACATAAAAGCTTGTGCTGAAAATGTCGTTGATACCCGCCTGGCCACGGTCATCGGCCGTGACGGGGTCAGCGTTTCGACTATTGAGCATTTTATGGCCGCTCTGGCGGCTCTCGGAATCGACAACCTGCATATCGATATCAATGGTCCGGAAGTTCCAGTTCTCGATGGCAGTGCCGCTCCGTTTATCAGGGAGATCCAGCAGGCCGGGGTCAGAACCCTGCACAGCAGCCGGAAATTTATCGCCATTCGCAAGCCTCTGGAAATCATTGAAGGCGAAAAGCGGATCAGCATCATCCCCTCCCGCTTTTTCCGGATTTCCTTTGATATCGCCTTTGATCACCCGGCGATTTCCGTGCAGCATTACAGTATGAAATTCACGACCGAAAACTTCTGCAAAGAGGTCGCCTCGGCAAGAACCTTCGGCTTTCTTCATGAAGTTGAGTATTTGAAGGCAAACGGGCTTGCCCGTGGTGGCTCCCTTGAAAATGCCGTGGTCATTGATGACAACGGGGTCATGAATCCGGAAGGTTTACGGTTCCAGAATGAGTTCGTTCGCCACAAGGTTCTTGACTCCTTCGGTGATTTCAGCCTGCTTGGCGCTCCGCTGCTCGGCCATATCCGAGCCTTCAAAGCCGGTCATGACCTGAATGCGAAGATGGTCAGAAAAATTAAGGAAAACCCTGACCACTGGACCTATGTTGAGTTCAATGAACAGGCCCTGCAAGAAGCTCAGCGCTTTAACTCAAAATCATTTGCCATCGACCTGGCTTGGCATAAAGCTTGAGCCCAGTTATAGACAGATTGAAAAAAGCAGCCGTGACGGCTGCTTTTTTTTTCCGTCCAGGTTTTGTGCTGTCACACTTGTTTTGTTGTAACGCTTTCACTAGAATCATCCCTGCTTAAAAAACACCACATCCGCGAATAGGCCATTATGGTTAAAGATCCTTCGAATAATCAGAATTCAGCCCGGCGTAAAAAGCGGGAGTGGGCGCTTATTCTTTTTGCAGCCTTTCTGCTCATTGTCTTTCCGCAATTGGAGGGTCATTTATACGAATTAACCTCCCAGCTGCCGATCAGCAACAGTATCATTGCCCTTGCGGTCATCAATCTTAACATCCTGCTGGTCCTGCTGTTTCTATTCCTGATTTTTCGAAACCTGTTCAAATTATTGCTGGAGAGAAGACGTGGCGTCCCCGGCTCAAAACTGCGCAGCAAGCTGGTCGGAGCGTTTATCGCCCTGTCGCTGGTGCCAACGATGCTGCTGTTTTTTGTATCCGCAGGTTTCATCAGTAGCAGCATTGACAACTGGTTTAATAATCAGGTTGAAAAGGCTCTGGATGAATCCCTAGATGTCGCTCAAACCTATTATCGCAATTCAGAAACCAACGCCCTTTATTACGCGGATCAGTTGAGCAGTCGGATCAAGGAAGGAAAACTCCTCAACGAGGAAAACCTTCCTCAACTAAGACAGCTGATAAAAGAGAAGCAGGAAGAGTACAACCTTGGCATTGTTGAGGTTTTTTTCTGCCACCCACGAAGAGCTGGTGAGGGTTGCCAACCCTAAACTGCCGATTATTGAAATAACCCCGGCAACCTCAGATCCGGTGCGCGAAGGGCTGCAGGGGATTCGTTTTTCACAGATTACTCCGGTCGGTGAAGCGGACCTGATCCGCGGCATCGTTCCGGTCCAGTCGAACTGGAACGCAAAGGACATCGTCGGAGTCGTAGTGGTGAATTACTACGTGCCCTACTCCCTGATCAATAAAATGAAGGAGATTGCCTCTTCGGTCGATCAGTACAAACTGACCAAATCCATAAAAGGACAGATCCAGAAGAGCTATGTCATCGTCCTGTTGCTAATTTCCTTGATTATCATCTTCCTAGCAACATGGTTTGGCTTTCACCTAGCCAGAGGTATTACGGTTCCCATCCAGGAGCTCGCGTCCGCAACAACCCGGGTCGCTGCCGGGGACCTCGATATCCAGTTGGAAACCCGCAGTACCGATGAGATCGGGACACTGGTCAAAGCCTTCAACAAGATGACCGCGGATCTGCGTCAGGGGCGACAGGAGATCAATTCAGCCAACCTTGAACTACAAACCTCCAACCTAGAATTAGACAGTAGACGCAATTACATGGAGATCGTCCTTGCCAATGTGACCGCAGGGGTTATCTCCATCGATCGGACCGGGCGCCTGACGACCATCAACAAATCAGCCGAAGATCTCCTCCACTTCAAAGCGGACGAAGTTCTCGGCAAAGATTTCCGGGAAGTCATTCCGGAAACCTATCTGCCGAAAATCATGGAATTGCTCAAGGAGTTGTTTTATTCGGAGAAGGGGACCGTTCGTCAGCAGATGACCATTCCCATTGGGAACGATAAATACACGTTGATGATCAATCTCACGACCCTGCGTGATAACCACAATCATTTTCTGGGAACCGTTGTCGTTTTTGACGATTTAACCCAGCTATACAAAGCCCAAAGAATGGCGGCCTGGCGGGAAGTGGCCAGAAGAATCGCCCATGAAATTAAAAACCCACTCACCCCGATTCAACTTTCCGCGCAACGGCTGAGACGGCGCTATCTAGATCGTTTTGATGAGGATGACCATGTTTTCGACGAATGTACCAGGATGATTAGCAATCAGGTCGATGAGTTGAAAAATCTGGTCAATGAGTTTTCCAGCTTCGCCCGTATGCCGGCCACCAAACCGACCGAGAACAACCTGAATGACGTCATTGACGAATGCCTCAGCCTCTATAAACAGGCACATAAGAATGTTGATTTTCAGCGTTCTATCGACCCCAACCTGCCGTTTACAAGGTTCGACCGGGAACAGATCAAAAGGGTCCTTATTAATCTGCTGGAAAATGCGGTTGCAGCCATCACCACCAACGGAACGATAAAGCTCGAATCGGACTATAATCAGGAGTTGCAGATCATTACGCTGTCTGTTGCAGATACCGGCTGCGGTATCCCTGCCGAAGACAAGGCTCGATTGTTTGAACCCTACTTTTCTACCAAAAAAACCGGGACCGGTCTGGGGCTGGCTATCGTGTCTACGATCATCGCGGATCATAACGGCTATATCCGGGTCAGGGACAATAAACCCCAGGGCTCTATTTTCATCATTGAACTTCCGGCGACGACCGTCTGAATTCAGTATTTGAAAGGCTATTGATATGAAAAACATCCTTATTGTCGATGACGAAGACAGCATACGCCAAAGCCTGGAAGGGATTTTAAACGACGAGGGCTTTCGCACCGCCTTTGCAGCTACCGGGGAAGAGTGCCTTGACAAGATCCAAACAGAAGACCCAGATGTTGTTCTCCTGGACATCTGGATGCCGGGAATCGACGGCCTCGAAACTTTGAAAAGGATCAAGCAGGTACGCCCCAATCAGCTGGTCATCATGATGAGCGGACATGGCACCATAGAAACTGCGGTCAAAGCCACCCGACTGGGGGCCTTTGATTTCATCGAAAAACCACTCTCCCTGGAAAAGGTTCTATTGTCCATCCAGAACGGTATGAAGATCGGTCAACTGGTTGCAGAAAACAGAGTACTGAAGGAAAAGCTTGACCGTGACTACCAAATGATCGGCGACAGTCAGCCGATTCTGAGGCTAAAGAAACAGATCAAAGTCGCCGCCCCCAGTGCCGGCTGGGTCCTGATCACCGGTGAAAACGGCACCGGTAAAGAGTTGGTCGCACGGGCGATCCATCAGCAGTCCAGAAGGGCCGATCGAACCTTTGTTGAGGTCAACTGCGCAGCCATCCCCGAAGAACTCATCGAATCGGAATTGTTCGGGCATGAAAAAGGCGCTTTTACCGGAGCCACGGCAGCACGGCGGGGAAAATTCGACATCGCCAATGGAGGAACACTGTTTCTTGATGAGATCGGCGATATGAGCCTAAAGA
>CAXXJU010000059.1:0-97569 GCA_963668145.2 Geopsychrobacteraceae bacterium | reverse complement strand
AAGATTGAAAGTAAAAAATACCCGCTGCCAGGCTATTGCAAAATAGCCTGTTGAACTCATGGCTGGGCGCGCTCGGGATCAATGGCGATCCGCTGTCAGGAACGGTAGCGCGGCATAAGCAACGGCCAGCTCCACGAGGCGGCTCACAGCAAAGAGGCTCCGCAACCACCAGGGTCATTCCACTCACATTGGAAGGAGGGGGAAAATGGCACGTTGGTTCATGGTACTGATCGGTCTACTGTTTTTTTCTTGTCCGGCGACAGCTGAAGATATCGCCATCATCAAACATGTCCAGGGTTCCGTCTCCATCAAGCGCGCTGGCCAGCTGCTGCCGGCCCAGCTGAGCGACAACCTGGAAGTCGGCGACATCCTGATCACGGCCACAGGCAGCCGGATCGGCGTTATCTTTCATGACGGCAGCGTGCTCACTCTGGAACAGAACAGCCTGCTCCGCATCACCGCCTTTGAATTCAAGCCATCGAAAACAAGTTCAAATTCAATTTAAACCTGAGTAAAGGGGCGACCCTGTTTGAAAGCGGAAAGATCGGCACCCTCGCGCCGGACAAATTCAGCCTGGATGTTCCTGGCGGATCCATCGGTATTCGCGGCACCAAATTCCTGGTTGAAGTGAGGTAGACAAGATCATGAAAATTTTCTTTTATGCGTCCATCCTCTTTGCCGCCCTTAGTTTGAGTGCCTGTTCCAGCAGCCGCGTGATTTTACTGGACAACGGCAAAGCCCAGAATGCGGTGGTGGTCACCACCAAACAAGGGCAACAGGTCTGGATAAAAAAAAATACTTACCTGGATATCTCGGCAACCGGATCCTCAGCGGTCAAGCCCATCAGTCCGCAACAGGTGCAACAGACCTACGGCACCTTGCTGGCCGCCGCCCCAAAAGCGCCGATCTCCTTCCTGCTCTACTTTGAAACCGACTCCACCAGACTGACCGCCGCCTCGCAACGCCAACTGCGACCATCAGCAGCGCCATCAAGGAGCGAATCCCCTGTGATGTCAATGTGATCGGGCATGCCGACCGGACCGGCACAAAGGCCTACAACATCGACCTGTCGTTGCGCAGGGCGCGCCAGATCCGGGACTGGCTCTACACCCAGAAACTGGATATTTCAACCATCATTGTCGAATCTTATGGCGAGGAGGATCCGCTGGTCCCGACCGCCGACGGCATTCCTGAACCGCGCAATCGCAGGGTCGAAATTCTGATCCGTTAAGGTGGCGCAGATGAGTGTTTTTGCCAAAGCTTCCATTATCCTGCTCATCACCCTCGGCATGCACCTGTTGGTCTATTCCAGCGGAAGCATACCGTTTTTTGATTTTCGCCTGTTTGACCTGCTGTCGGCAGGAAAAACCGTTCCCTTTGATCAGACGACCAATACAACGGTGGTGGTAGAAATTGATGAGGCCAGTCTTCGGCAGCTCGGGCAATGGCCCTGGCCGCGCATCCTGCTGGCCAAGGGGCTCGAAGAGATCCTCAGGCAACGCCCCGCCGCAGTCGGCCTGGACATCTTCTTCCCGGAAGCGGATCGGACTTCGCCGGAGCAGATCATTCACTTTTATCGGCAACGCATGGGCCTTGACATCGAGATCGCCGGGCTGCCCGAAGCACTGTTCGACCATGACCGGATTTTAGGCCATGTACTGGCCAGCGGACCGGTCGTACTACCCCTTTTTGCGTCTGCGGTGAAAAAAGCTCAGGCCAGCCCACCAGAGCTGTTTCGGCAGGACATTTTTCTGCGCCTTCCCGCCGGGCTGGAAATTCCTAAGATAAAAAATTTGCTGCTGAACACGCCTGTGCTGCAGCAGGCCGCAGCCGGATTCGGCTATATCAACGCGACCATCGATAAAGATGGGGTATTCAGGCGACAACCCTTGCTCATGGCCTATCAGGGACAGGCGTTGCCCAATCTGGCCCTGGCCATGCTCCGCCTGGTTGAGCCGGAGTTAAAGATCCAACCGCCCCAAAACCGGTGGGCGGCGGCATCCATTGCCTTTGCCAACCGGGACATCCCCCTGACCCGCAACGGTGAAGTTCTCAACCTGCTCTATCCGCAACAGACCTTTACCAGGGTCTCCTTTGCCGATCTGCTGACCGGCAACCTGGCTCCCTCGCTGCTGACCGGGAAATTCGTTTTCATCGGCGCAACAGCCGCCGGATTATTCGACCAGTATATGACCCCACGGGGGGACATCATTCCCGGGGTCTTTGTCCACGCTGCGTTGTTGGAAAATCTGCTCCACGACCAGGTTCTCTACCAGCCCGAGCGCTCGAAGATGTTCTCCTTGCTACTCTCCTTTTTCTGTTCCCTGTTCGTGGTCGGCCTGGTCTTTGAGCGGCATTACCTGACCTCGTGGATAGTCTACCTGGTCACCGTCATCGCCGCACTTATTGTTGCCTGGGATCAGTTACACAATGGCGTCTATCTCTCGATCGGTTACTTTCTTACGCCCTTCTCCTTGCTGTTCTTCTTCATCTCCTTGTTTTTTGCGGTGCTCCATTATGTGGAACGCAAACGCTTTCTTGAGGACCTCGGGGAAGCCCATTCCGCAACCATCGACAGCATGACCATGGTCGCCGAAAGCCGCGATGTCGAGACCGGTTCCCACATTATCAGAACCAAAGAATACATCCGCCTGTTGGCCGAATACCTGAGTCACCTCCCGGCCTATAAAAGTTACCTGACCCCGCACATCCTTGACCTGCTCTATCGGGCTGCGCCGCTGCATGATATCGGTAAGGTTGGCATCCCCGACGTGATCCTGCAAAAACCGGAACGTCTGACTGAGCAGGAAAGGAAATCATGCACAGCCATGTTGAGATCG
The DNA here is from genome assembly GCA_963668145.2 of Geopsychrobacteraceae bacterium. Taxonomy (GTDB): domain Bacteria; phylum Desulfobacterota; class Desulfuromonadia; order Desulfuromonadales; family Geopsychrobacteraceae; genus Seleniibacterium. Next base: position 94,729 of record CAXXJU010000059.1, on the reverse strand, counting down.
GCCGGACAATCATTGAAAATGCCATCAACAGTTACAATAAAACCAATGAATTCCTGGCGATCGCGTCAAACATTGCCTACAGTCATCACGAAAAGTGGGATGGAACCGGTTACCCGTTGGGATTGCAAGGAGAGAATATTCCTTTGGAAGGGCGGATGATGGCGCTAGCCGATGTTTATGATGCGTTGATCAGTCGGCGCTGCTACAAAGATCCCCTCCCCTTTGAAAAGGCTGAAAAGATTATCCTGGCCGACAGCGAAAAACATTTCGATCCACAGATCATTGCCGCCTTCATGGAACTGAAGGAACAATTCCGGGAGATAGCCCAACGTTACACGGAAACGGTTGATATCAACGTTCTGCACCTGAAACGGAAATCAATGCCACAATATTAAAGCCGGCCGGCTCAGACCAGGGCCTCACCATCGGCTTTCACGGCCAGCCGTCCGTCGGCCGAGAATTCCAAGGAGATATCGCTGTCAGAACGCTGGCTGGAAAACAGGTAGCTGTATTTGGCAATGACGGCATCGATCTCCGCCTGCCCTGAAGCGGCCCGGTATTCGTCCTGGAAGGCCAGGGAATCTCTCATCCCGGCCAGGTGGGAGGCCAGGGCATTGACGGTACGGAGTTCTTTCTCCATAGCGGGATTGTCGTCGAGCATCTGCTGGAATTGAGAGGCATATGGATAGTCGTCAGGCAGCTCCATTGCTCCTTGCGAATCGTAGCTGATACTGTCTGGTGCGGAAGGGATATGGTATTTTGCCAGCAACCCCGACATGGCGCCGGAGATATGCTCGCTCAAAGCAGCGACGTTTTTCTGGGTCGGCAGCAACAACGGGGGCAGTTCCGAGTTCTCAAAACTGATACTGTCCATCCCCGAAAAATAATCGTTGAGATCCACCCCGATCCAGCCCCGGTCTGTATTCATGGTCGTGGCGTCGGCAGCTACGGTGTTCTCTTCTGCCGCCTCCTGAGCCGCGAGCAGCTTACGAGCCTCCTGCGAAATGGAGGTGCTATCCGAGCCCTTGGGTGCGGCCGCGGCGCTGTTGCTAACTGCGGCGTACGCGTCCGCTGACCTGCCCGACAGAGTGCTGACCGAGTTGTAGAGACCATAACCGGTGGTGGATTGAATATTCATGACGTGTTTCCTTTCCTGTACGGCCAGTCTTGTCAGTTCATGACCAAAAACCGTTGTCTATGCCTTCTTCTCTATCGGCAGGAGGGAACAATTTTTTTAGTCGAATTGAACTTTTCCGAAGCGAACCGGCGCCGCAACAGATAACCAATTCTGTTATAATTAGTTTTCATCTGGAAACGGCTTTTTTCTGCTGTAGCAGCGTCAACCTGCAGGCTTACTTGTGCGGCGTAACGGTGTACGCCTCCGCGCAAGCCCTTGATTTCCTTGCCACAACAGCAAACTACTCGTTTCCAATCTGAAAACTTAACGAGTTGCCATCGAGTGTTTCCGGATGACAACTCGTTAAAAAAAGACCTGACTCTTCAGAAAAGGAGCCAACCATGAACAATGATACCGACAAACTCACCATCGACGGGGCCAGCCCGGAACTGCTGGTATCGATGACCGAATATCAAAAAGGATCCGTGGTTAGCAGGACCCTGCTGCAAAACGACAGCGGCACTCTGACCGTGTTCAGCTTTGACGAGGGGCAAGCCCTCTCCGAGCATACCGTCCCATACAACGCGTTCATTCAGGTTCTGGACGGAACCGCAGAGATCACCATCGGCGGAAAGATCTGTTCGGTCAAAGCCGAGAAATCGTGCTGATGCCCGGCGGAGTCCCTCATGCGGTCAAAGCGGTGAAAAAATTTAAGATGTTGCTGACCATGTTCAGGAAGAAGGTGGCGTAAGGGGGGTTGGGAGGGATTTATACGATTTCTCTCGTTGATTAACGGGCTGTTTCGATGAAGTAGAAAAACCTCAAAATCAAAACCAAAGGCGCGGGGTTGCGGCCCCGCTGCCGCCCTACTTTTTATCCGGGCCGACTAAAAGTAGGCAAAAAACGGCCTTTTGATTGCTCGAGATGATCGTTTGTTTCAGGAAGGGTTCAGGGATGCCCTGGTTGCTGGTCATTCGGCAGGGTTGGTCCCCGGAGCATTTAATCACAGAGCATGGCCGCTACTGGCCGAATCGTCGTCAAATGCGCCTGAACGAGAAGCGAGGCTTCTCGTATCGTCGGACAGACGGGCTGCGGAATTGGAAAAGGAGAAGGCAATCCTCGCCTGGCTGTGCTCCTTCCCCCTTGATGGGGGAAGGTCGGGATGGGGGTGAGACAACCCGTCGGGTTCTGTTGTTGGCTATTGAGGTGTTTCCATTGAGCAGAGAAACCTTAAAACCCTGCAATCAAAACCAAAACCGCCGCACCACCCACCGCCCTCTTGGTTTATACTGATAAATACACACCAACCAGGAAGCTAAGGCAATATCATGACCGAACAACTATCCCCTCCCCTGCACCGCCAGTTGCTTGATGCTGATCCTTTTCAACAGTTTCGCCACTGGCTGTCGGACGCAGAGCAAGCCGGGATTGAGCTGGCCAATGCGATGACTTTGGCAACGGCAGATCGTGACGGAAAACCTGCGGCGCGGATTGTTCTGCTGCGAGGGATCGACCAGCGCGGGTTTGCCTTTTTCAGCAATTATCACAGCCGTAAGGGGCAGCAGCTGAGTGAAAATCCGTTTGCCGCGCTGGTTTTTTTCTGGCCGGAGTTGGCCCGGCAAGTGCGGATTGAAGGGGCCGTGGAGCTGCTCAGCCCGGCGAGTCGGATCATTACTTTGCCAGCCGGCCCAGGGGCCATCAGCTCGAAGCCCATGCCTCCGCGCAAAGTCAGAGCATTGCCAATCGGCAATATTTAGAGCGGGAATTCAGCAAAGTGGAACAACAATTTGCCGGGCGGGACGTCCCACGCCCGCTGCACTGGGGCGGCTACCGGGTGGTTCCGCAGGTTCTGGAATTCTGGCAACAGGGCGCCCATCGCCTGCATGACCGGCTGTGCTATCGCCGCTGCAAAGCTAATGGTTGGGTGATCGAGCGCCTGGCTCCCTGAAACACTCTACGGTTCGGCTATATTGGACACTGGCTTCCGGTCCAAAACCTCTCGCACCGCCTGCAACAGCCTTGGCATGGGCAAAGGTTTGGTCAGATAGCCGGCGAAGCCCAGATTCAACGCTTCTGCTTCGGTTAATTTGGAGCTGTAGCCGGTCAGCAGCAGGATGGGCAGATCGGGCCTGATTTTATGAAACTCGGCAAGCAATTCCACCCCGGTCAACTTGGGCATGGTCTGATCCGTAATCACCAAGGAATATTTATCCCGATCCCGGCTGATCTGATCCAAGGCGGCAATGCTATCGGTCTCCGTCGCCACCTGGTAGCCCATGGCCCCCAAGGTCATGGAAAAAGTCCGTACCAGCAGCTCCTCATCATCGACGATTAAGATGGATTCCGTCCCTCCGAGCAATTCTCTTCAACCGCTTCTGTTTGGTCCAACGGTGTTGGGACGGTCGGGAAAAACAACTCAAACCTGGCCCCATGTCCGGGTTGGCTTTTCACCTGAATGAATCCGTTATGCTTTTTAACGGTGCCGAGGACCGTCGACAAGCCGATGCCGGTCCCATCTGCCGCTCCTTTGGTGGTAAAGAACGGATCAAATATTTTTTCGATTGTTTCGGCGGACATCCCGCAGCCGGTATCTTCGATCCCAAGCCGCACGAAATGTCCGGGGGGCGCGTTAAACCGGTCCGGAATCTGTTCCTGCTGCATTTCGACCTGTTCAAATGAAATGGTCAGGGTGCCTTTTTCCCCCATGGCATAAACAGCATTGGTGCAGATATTGACAATCGCCTCCTGAAGCTGATTGGCATCAGCGTTCACATAGATTTCCTGATCCTTGAGTTCGATGTGGGTGTCAATCTTCACCGAAGAAGGAAGGGTTGATCTTAACAGCTGCAGTGTCTCGACAAGACATTTGGAAAACTGGACCGGAATGAATCGAGGTGGCTCCTTCCGGCTGTAGGACATGATTTTTCTAACCAGATCAGTGGCTCTCTGAGCCGCAATGAACGCATTGCGCAGATGCTCCATGCCGACAGTATTCCGCTGCATCTTGAGTTGAGCCAGCTCCAAGTTGCCGAGGATGATCGCCAGGTTATTATTGAAATTGTGAGCGATTCCACCAGCCATGGTGCCGATGGTTTCCATCTTCTGCGCCTGCCGCAGCTGGAATTCCAGTTCGGCCTCACGGGTCACATCCCGCAAAATCAGAATCAGCCGGCCGGCATCCTTCTTGTTAAGGGACAGGGGGGACAAGATCAATTCTTTCTCCAGGGAAGCCTGATCCGTTCCCGTAGCACTGAACCGGCCGGTCCAAAATAGCTCGCTATCAATGGCCGCTCGAATGGAAGATGCCTGATCGTTGGGGAGAATTGCATCCCCAAGCTCAAATATCCCCTTCCCCAACAGCTCTGCAGACGATTTTTCTGTTAAATTCATCAGCCCCTGATTGACATAATCGATAGTGCCGTTTTCCCCTGCAATGGCCAGGCCAAGGGGACATTCGTCGAGGGCCGCGACCAACTGCCCGGATTGGCGATTAAACTGATCACGCAAGTGGGCTGCCCGGGCATAGAGATAAGCTCCCAGCAGGCTGAGAGCAGCCATAAAAGCCGCACTAAACCCTAAAGAACGGACACGGGAAGCCATCAGCCCGGACAGGGTTCCAGGCGGCAGCCGCTCCAGGAGGGTCCAGCGTTGTTCAACTGATTGTGGTGCGGCATCTTCAATCCGGGGGTTAAAAAGAAAGTGGGCGGTATTGACTGAAACAAAAGCGGAGAGCCCCTGCTCACTGAAAAAATATCCGCGGGGTGACGCAGCTATCCGGGCCCATAGTTCCGGTTCTTCTTTGGCCAGAGTGAACTCCTGCCGTGCCGGCAGCATGAAGCCCCACTCTTTTTCCTGAGCGGGGCCCTTGAGATAGAAGCCTTCGCCGTTAATAAGCTGAATCTGGCCCCGGCTAACCGGAAAAATATCGTTCAACCCCTGCAGCAGGTTTTCAGCCAGGTAGTTTAACACCAACACCCCGGCAACCTGAGCGCGACTATCGATGAGCTTCAGAGCCACTCGGATCATTGGCTTGTAGGGGAGTTCAATCACTCCGTTTTCAACATTCAAGTCAAGGGGGGACGCATAGAAAACCCCGGGGGGTAAGGCAATGGCCTGCTGGAAATAATAGCGTTGCGATTTATCCTGCAGTTCTTCATTCCCGACAATGACAGCCTTCCCCGGCAGGGCATTCACCCTGATCACTTCCATACCATCCGGGGCTAACAATCGGATCTGGTCGTAATGGTGGCGCAGGTTGACAAAATCGCTGAAGCGGATTTCCAGATTGTGGCGGGCAACTGAGGAGGGGCTGTCGAGGTAGGCCCTTAAAACGCTGCTGGACGAAAGCAACGCAAGGTCGCCGGTCAGGTCCTGCAACTCTTTTTTGAGATAAAATTCACTGAGGTCGAGATTTCGGGTTAACCCGGCCTTAAGTTGGATTAATTCCTGACGGTACAGTGAATTGTAGAATCCCCAGGTAGCCAAGCCGATCAGGACCAGGCATGCCCCCCAAATCACCACAAAGCGTTTGAGCCATGGATCGTCGTTTCGTCGTTGAAACTGAAACGCCATGTTCCCTCCCAGTAGAACAACATAAGAGCTTAGACTGAATGATCAGGGCGTAGCAGGTCGCCGTGGACGATCCGTTTGCCCTCACCTGGAGAACGGTCAAATCGTTACAGAGCAGGCATGGCGTTTATTCTAAACCACCGCACAGAAAAAAGAAAAGGGGCCACAATGGCCCCTTGGACGAGGGAGTCGTCGGGAGTGCATAACAATGTACAGACTGCTGTACATCTGCCGGGCGGAGAACCGGCGTTCATGACAGAGGCAATACTCTTTCAATGCATCTGCAAAGCAGCGCAGGAAAAAACAATTGCGATGTAAAAATCAGAACGAATCAATCAACCCGACGTCTGAGAAAGGTCGGGATATCAAACTGCTCGTCGTCAACAAACAGATCACGCGGCTGGCTTGGCAGATCGCGGGTCCTGCGGCCGTAAGGGACGCCAGTCGGTTGTTGATTACGAATATGGGTCGGGATGTCAAGATCGATCTTACTGCTGGCCTGGGCCAACATCTGGGCACGTTGATCAATGATGTCGGTGACCTTCTTCTTTTCTTCCTGAGGGTCGCCGAAACCGGTCGCTATCGCGGTGATCTTGATGTTATCGCCAAGGCTTTCGTCGATGACCAGACCGACGATGATATTGGCATCTTCGTGGACTTTTTCATGAATAATGGTAGAGGCTTCTTCAAATTCTTCCATGGTCATGTTGGACGATCCGGAGATATTGACCAGCACACCCATGGCGCCGGAGATATCGACTTCTTCCAGCAGCGGGCTGCTGATGGCACTGTGGGCGGCTTCGGCAGCGCGGCGTTCGCCTTCGGCCATACCGATCCCCATCATGGCCATACCGCGGTTACTCATGACGGTGCGCACGTCGGCAAAGTCGACGTTGATCAGGCCTTCGGTGGTAATCAGATCAGAAATCCCCTGCACAGCCTGGCGCAGCACATCATCGGCCGGCTTAAAGGCGTCCAGGATACTCATGTTTTTACCAGCCAGACCGAGCAGACGGTCGTTGGGAATCACCACCAGAGAATCGACCACTTCACGCAATTGAGCGATCCCTTCATCGGCGCGCTGCATACGTTGGCGACCTTCCCGTGAGAAGGGCTTGGTCACCACGCCAACAGTCAGCGCCCCGGCCTCTTTGGCTGCCTTGGCAATGACCGGTGCGGCACCGGTTCCGGTCCCACCACCCATCCCGGCGGCAACGAAGATCATATCGGCACCGGTAAACATTTCGACCAGGCGAGACAGATCCTCCTCCGCAGCTTGCCGACCAATTTCCGGATTGGCACCGGCTCCGAGTCCTTTGGTCAGACCGGAACCGAGCTGAATTTTCATGGACGCTTCGCTTTTGCGGAGCGCTTGTGCATCCGTGTTGGCCGCAAGGAATTCGACCCCGTCTACTTTGCAGCGGATCATGGTGTTGACGGCATTGCCACCACCACCACCGACGCCGATGACCTTGATTCTCGCAACCTGATCGAGATTCTCTTCAAACTGGAACATGACTCCCTCTTGATTAGGCATAATGCCCTCCCCTGTTGCTGTGTTTTCGGTTTCTCCGCGATCCCGAAAACTGGTTATATTCAAGTTACTATAAGTTACCAAAATTCAACTAAATAGACAAGTAATTATATAATAATTATTTATCAGAAAAACTCACTGAACCATTCCTTCATCCGCCGTGAAACCCGTTCAAACAGGTTGGCGTCCCCTGCTTTGAAGGTCTGCACCTTGGTGTTCATACTGCCATGTTTGACCAGGCCGACCCCGGTGGCGTAGATGGGCGAGGCAACAACATCGACTAAACCACCGATATTCAACGGTTTTCCACGCCGAACCGGAAGGTTGAAGACCTGTTCGGCCAGCTCCGGCATCCCTGGCAGAATGGCACTGCCGCCGGTAATCACCACGCCGGAAGCGATCAGATCCTCGTAACCGCTCTTGATAATCTCCCGGTTGACCAGAGAAAAGATTTCTTCCACCCGCGGTTCAAGGATTTCCGCCAGTAGCTGCCGGGACAGAATGCGTGGCTCGCGCCCGCCCACCGAAGGGACTTCGATGGTTTCATCCTTGCCGACCATGGAGGTCAGGCAGCAGCCATAGGCCTGTTTGATCTTCTCGGCTTCCGCCATGGGGGTGCGCAGGCCGACGGCTATGTCATTGGTCAGGTGATCACCACCGATGGAGAGGACCGAGGTATGCTTGATCGCCCCTTCCGAGAAGATGGCGATGTCGGCGGTTCCCCCGCCGATATCGACCAGGGCCACTCCGAGCTCCTTTTCATCCGGAGAGAGCACCGCCTCACTGCTGGCCAGCTGTTCAAGAACGATATCCGCGACATCCGCCCCGGCGCGGTTACAGCTCTTGATGATATTCTGGGCGCTGGCCACCGCACCGGTCACGATATGGACCTTGGCCTCCAGGCGTACCCCGCTCATCCCCAAGGGTTCGCGGATGCCGTCCTGATCATCGATAATGAATTCCTGGGGCAGGATATGCAGAACTTCGCGGTCCATCGGTATTGCTATCGCCTTGGCCGCGTCGATAACCCGCTGCAGATCTTCGGTGGTGACCTCGCGGTTCTTGATAGCAATCACTCCTTGGGAATTGAGCCCCTTGATGTGGCCGCCGGCAATTCCTGCGTAAACCGATTTGATCTCGCAGCCGGCCATCAGTTCAGCTTCGCGAATCGCTTTCTGGATTGCGGCGACAGTACTTTCAATATTGATGACCACACCTTTGCGCAATCCCTTTGACGGGCTGGTACCGATACCAACGATTTCCAGACCTTCCTCCGTCATGTTGCCGACAATGCAACAGATCTTAGTGGTCCCGATATCCAGGCCGACGATCAAATTTTCAGTTTTCTTGCTCATGACACCCCCTTGGTATCAGCTTTTGGCCGAAGTTTTCGACCGTTGTATTCGAACAATGACTTTTTCATCAACATTGAGATCTATGTAATCGAGTATCGGCAGCTTGGGCTGCAGCTGGGCATAAATCTGTTCCAGGCGATCGATCTTCCTGGCAAAATGGTCCCAGCCCAGCTTAATGGCAACGCCGCCGTTCATGGTCAACAGGGTCAGACCGTTTTCAGCGGTCCGGTGAATTTCCGAGATCTGTGCCAAGTTGAGGATCTGGCGTTGTTTCAGATCGGCAATCAGCGTCACAATCTGCTTCAGCAGCTGGGCATATTCAGCTTCATGCTGCTGAGCGCGCTCGTAATCGAACCCCGTCACCACCGGAAAATCAAGTTGGTCGCTGCTGTCCAGGACCTTGAAAATCTCGCCGTGATCATCAAGGTAATACAGGTAGCCAAGGTTGATGATCGCCACCGGCTTACGTTCCACCAGGGTAATTTTGACCTGGCGCGGAAAAATCCGCTGCACCCGGGCTTGCTTTACCCAGGGGTTTTCCTCGATTTTATGCCCGATCATGCCCAGATCCAGGCTGAAGGTATTGACTCCGGACTCAATATCCGACAACAGTACGATCTGCTCCCGACTTAGTCTGGTATTGCCGGCCACATCGATAGCGTCGATGCGAAACATGTCCGAAGCCATCAGCAGTTGGACCAGGAAGAACCCCCCTACCACCAGCAAAGCGGTGCTGAACAGGGCCACCCCGACGCGTAAAGCGCGATGCAGGAATTTACGCACTTCGAGGGGCTTGCGCTCCTGCTTGCGGCGGTTCCTGCGCACTTTCTTGGTTTTCTGTTGATGACTTTTCAGATCACGCATAGTCTCAATTCTTATTTGTCCAGATCCGCATCGTCCAACAACATTTCAACCAGCTGCGGAAAATCGATCCCCGCGGCCGCAGCGGCCTTGGGCAGCAGGCTGGTTTCGGTCATGCCCGGAATGGTATTGACCTCGATACAATAGTATTCACGCTCCCGCAGCATGAAATCGACCCGGGCGGCACCTCGACAACCGAGGGCTCGATAAGCGGCTTCGGCGTCCCGCTGGACCTGCTGATAAACCTCCGCATCGATGGGTGCGGGTAGCAGGTAGGCGGTATCGCCGGAGAAGTATTTGGCCTGATAATCATAAAAACCGCTCTTGGGAACGATCTTAATGATCGGCAGGGCTTTGCCATTCAGCACCGATACGGTCAGCTCATCCCCGTCGATGAATTCTTCCACCAGCACGGTTCCATCGAGTTCAGCGGCAGCGGCAATCCCCTGCCGAAGCACTTCCGCAGTCCGGGCGATGGTGATGCCGATGGTCGACCCTTCTCGTGACGGTTTGACGATCAGCGGCAGCTGCTGGCAGCGCGCCTGCAGATCGGCAATCGAATCTCCGGGGCGGATAAAATCAAACCCTGGTGTGGGCAGCTCATGAAAGAGCAGCAGCTGCTTGGTCACCACTTTGTCAATGGCTATGCTGGAGGCCATGACCCCGCTCCCCGTGTAGGGAATCCGCATCATCTCCAGCAGGCCCTGAACCCGGCCGTCTTCACCGAAGCGTCCGTGCAGAGCGATAAAGGCGACCTCAACCCCGCTTTGGCGAAGTTGTTCAGGCAGATCGGTGCCGGCGTCGATGGCCACGGCATCGTAGCCCAATTCACGCAGCGCATTTAAAGCGGCGGTTCCGGTTTTCAGCGATATTTCGCGTTCTGCGGACAAGCCCCCCAGCAGTACGCCGATCTTCTTGGAACGCATGCGACCGGTGCTCAACTCATTCAAAACGGGTCTCCTTGTTCCTGAGCCGCTCGGCCACCAGGGCGCAAACCTGGTTGACATTGCCTGCTCCCAGCGTCACCACCATATCCCCCGCTTCAACCAGTCCGGCGACATGGTCACTGACCTCTTCCAGGGAAGCCAGATAGGTCACCTCTTTGTGGCCGTGGTCGGCAATACCAGCGGCCAGGGCAGCGCCGGTCGCCCCTTCAATCGGGTCCTCCCCGGCCGCATAGACATCGGTAACCACCAAATGGTCGGCCTGATAAAAAGCGGTCAGAAAATCTTCAAACAATGCCGCGGTTCGACTGAAGCGATGGGGTTGAAACACCGCAATGATCCGTTTGTTCCAGCCGCTCTTGGCTGCGCCGAGGGTGGCGCGGATTTCGGCCGGATGATGGCCGTAATCGTCGATCAGCATGACGCCGCTGACTTCGTCGCGCAGCTGAAAACGCCGCTGCAGTCCGCCGAAGTTGCGGAACCCGCCGATAATGGTCTGGAAAGGGACCTCCAGTTCATGGGCGACGGCAATGACCGCCAGGGCGTTAAGAACATTGTGCCGCCCCGGCATGCGGAAAGAAATTCGCCCCAGCTCCTGCCCTTTGTAAAAAGCGTTGAAACTGGTTCGCCCTTGGCGATGACGGATGTCGTCAGCGTAAAAGTCGGCCTGCGGCGTAAACCCGTAGGTGGTGTAACGTTTCTTGACCTCGGGCAGGATCTCCTGCACGTTGCGGTCTTCCAGACACAACACTGCCCGACCATAAAACGGGACCTTGTTGATAAAATTGATAAAAATCTGCTTGATCTCATCAATTCCCGAATAAAAATCAAGGTGATCGGCATCGATATTGGTCACTACGGCAATGGTCGGCGACAGATGCATGAACGACCCGTCCGACTCGTCCGCCTCCGCAACCAGGAACTTGCCCCGCCCCAATTTGGCGTTTGAGCCGAACACATCCAACTTGCCGCCAATGACTGCAGTGGGATCAATCCCGGCATGATGCAGCACAACTGACATCATACTGGTGGTCGTGGTCTTGCCGTGGGTTCCGGCGATGGCGATGCCGTACTTCATGCGCATCAGTTCCGCCAGCATCTCCGCCCGCGGAATCACCGCGACATGCTGCCGGTTGGCTTCCACGACCTCGGGATTGTTCGCTTTGACCGCGGTGGAGGTCACCACCACATCGACATCGTGGACATTCTCGGCCTGGTGGCCGATGACGATCTCCCCGCCCAGTTCGGCAAGTCTGCGGGTCGTATCGGAATCGCGCAGATCTGAACCGGACACATGATAGCCCTGGTTGAGCAGCAACTCGGCAATTCCGCTCATGCCGATACCACCGATGCCGACAAAATGTATTTTTTTAATCCGTCCGTACATGAACCGGTCTCCTTCTCATTTACGTTCCAACAAACTGCGACATTCCGCCAGGATGCGCTCCGCCGCTCCCGGGGTGCCGAGCAAACGGCTGTTCTCGGCCATCAACTGCAGACGTTCCCGGTCGTTAAACAGAATCTGCACCCTCATGGCCAGGGTTTCAGCGTTCAATTCGGGCTGGGGCAGCAGTTCGGCTGCACCTTTACGGTCAAAAGCCCGGGCATTCGAAGTCTGGTGATCTGCCGCCGCAAACGGGAACGGGATCAGGATCGCCGGACGGCCGGTCGCCGCCAGTTCGGCCAGGGTAGTAGCGCCGGCCCGACAGACCACCAGGCTGGCGTCCCGATAGGCTGCCGCCATATCGTCGATGAACGGAATCACCTGCTCCGGATCAAGTCCGGCGTCCAGATAGGCCTGGCGAACCTGGGCAAAATCCTCTTCGCCGGTCTGATGCAGGAACTCGGGGCGGCCCGGCCACTCCTTCATCAACGGCAACATGGCCATGACCGTCTGATTGATGGCGCGAGCACCTCGGCTGCCTCCGAAAATCAGCAGCTTGCCGGGTTCGGGCAACAGCGCCGGAACATCTTCCAGCCCCTGTCGCAACGGATTACCGGTCACCACCACTCGTTCGGCCGGAAAGCTGCCCGCACTTTCCTGAAACGACAGACAAATGCGCTTGGCCCCCTTGCCCAGCAAACGGTTACTGAGGCCGGGCAAAGCATTCTGCTCATGAACCAGGTAGGGAATGCGACCGGTCTTCGCCGCCAGCAGGACCGGCACCGATGCATAGCCTCCGACTCCGATCACCAGATCCGGATTGAAATCCCGTAAAATCCGCCGCGCCTGCCGGAAACTTTTCAGCAATTTGGGAATCATTTCAAAGCGGCCATGCCAGCCCCGCCCAACCACGCCAACCATGTCAACGGTGGCCAGCGGCAACCCGAGTTTCGGCAGCATCCGCTGTTCAAGGCCCTGGCTGGTGCCGACAAACAAGACCTGGCTGTCAGCATCCTGGCTGAGCAGCTGCTGGGCCAGCGCTACGGCCGGGAACAAGTGCCCCCCGGTGCCTCCTCCGGCCAGCAGCAGTTTCATGGTTGGCCTCCCGTGCTCGAAGAGATATTCAACAGAATACCGACCGAAACCAGGCAGACCACCAGGCTGGTGCCACCGTAGGAAATAAACGGCAGAGCCAGCCCTTTGGTCGGCAGCAGGCCCATGCAGACCGATAGGTTGACAAACGCTTCCAGACCAAGGAGCAGAGTCAGCCCAAAGGCAAGATTGCGGCCGAAGGGATCGGTGCATTTCAACGCGATGCGAATCCCACACAACACCATGGTTAAAAACAGCGCCGCCACCACCAGAACCCCGACCAGGCCTAATTCTTCGCCGATTACCGAAAAAATAAAATCGGTATGGGCTTCCGGGAGATAGAACAGCTTCTGTTCACCGATCCCCAAGCCCTGCCCGAAGATCCCGCCGTTGCCGAAGGCGACCAGGCTTTGGATGATCTGGAACCCGGTATCGAAGGGATCCTCCCAGGGATTAAGAAAAGCCAGAATCCGCCGTCGCCGATAATCGACCTGCATGACCAGAAAGTAGAGAACCGGCAGAGACATCAGCACGGTCAGTCCAATGTACTGCCAGCGCACCCCGGCGACGATCAGCATACCGAGGGCCACCCCGGCAATGATCATGGCGCTGCCCAGGTCCGGCTGCTTCAGCAACATCGCCAAGAGCAGGCCGAGGACGATCATGTAGGGCAGATAGCCTTTGCTCAAAGAGCGGACCTTTTCCTTTTTCCGGGTCAGCGAATGGGCCAGGTACAGCACCATCGACAATTTGACCAATTCCGCAGGCTGCAGGGTCAGGCCGGGAATCCGCAACCAGCGCAGAGCACCGCCGACGCGCACTCCGACCCCTGGAATAAACAGCAACAGCAGCAGAAAAATGCTCCCTAACAGAGCCGGCACTGCCAGTTTGCGCCAATTCTGGTATTTGAAATAGGTCGCCGCCGCCATCAGAATAAAGCCGACCAGGGTATAGAGCAGCTGCCGCTTGAGAAAATAAAAACCATCGTGAAAGCGCTCTTCGGCCATAATCGCCGAGGAGGAATAGATCATCACCACGCCGATGCAGGTCAATGCGATGGTCAGGACCAGCAATGAGGTATCGACATCGCGGCGCAGCATCATGAGAAATCCTCCGTTTCCGGCAACTTGCAGACCAGTCGCGCAAACTCGTGGCCGCGTTCCTCGTAACTGCGGAACATGTCATAACTGGAGCAGGCTGGCGACAACAGCACCTCATGACCGGGTTCGGTCAAAACATGGGCCATGCGTACCGCCGTGGGTAGATCTGCGGCCATGCGAATGGTGCAGGTTCCTACCAACTCTTCCGCCATTTTCCCGGCCGCCTCACCAATCAGGATCAGATGCTTGATTTTAGCTTCCAGCAACGGCCGTAACGGCGCATAGGAACCGCCTTTGTGCTTGCCCCCGGCAATCAGCGTCGCGCCCGGCTGCAAGCCGGCCAGGCTCTTAACCACGCTGCCGACATTGGTCCCTTTCGAATCATTGATCCAGCGCACGCCGTTGAGGGTTCGCACCAGCTGCATGCGATGCTCCAGACCGGGGAAGGCGCAAACCGCCTGCCAGGCGAGCTCGGCCGGGCACCCTTGCAGCAGAGCGGCAACCATGGCGGCCATGGCATTTTCGATGTTATGTTCGCCACTCAGTTGCAATGGCTGCAGGGGCAGCTCCACGCTGGCGCCTTGCCAGTTCCAGACCAACCGCTCACCCAACCGAACCATCCCGTCAACCATGCGCCCGTGAGCCGAAAACCAGACTTTGGTGGCGGCAATATCCCCAGCCAGGCGACAGACCTCCGGATCATCGGCATTGAGCACCGCAAAGTCGGTGACGGTCATATTTTTGAACAGACGCAGCTTGGCCCGGTAGTAGCTCTCCAGATCCGAATAGCGATCAAGGTGATCGGGGCTCAGATTCAGCAACAGTCCGATAGCCGGGTGAAAGCGGTCAATGGTCTCCAACTGGAAAGAGGACAATTCCACCACAACCCGGTCATAGTCGTCCCGACAGGCCTGCACCAGGGGCGTACCCAGGTTACCACCGACAAAAGTCCGTTGCCCCCAGGCCTGCATGATTTCACCGAGCAGGCTGGTCGTGGTCGATTTGCCGTTGGTTCCGGTCACACCGATAATCGGTACTTCGATTTCCCGGGCCGCGATTTCAACCTCGCCGAGCAGAGGGATATTACAGGAGGAGGCCCGCCGCAGCGGCGGGCAATCCAGCGGCACACCGGGGCTGACCGCGACCAGGTCGGCCTGCTCGAACAGTGCCAGGTCATGACCGCCCAGGTCCAGGCGCACCGGCAAATCCTGCAGTGTTTCCAGTCCGGCCAGTTGGTCGTGCCGCCGCTGATCGGACAGGGCGACCATGGCGCCCCGCTCAGCCAGAAAGCGCACCAGGGCCTGACCACTCAGGCCAGCCCCGATAACCACGACACGTGTGTTGGAAAAGTCTTGTTTCATCTCAGCTTCAACGTCGACAGGGCCACCAGAGCCAGAATGATGCTGATAATCCAGAAGCGGACTATGATCTTGGGCTCGGGCCAACCTTTCAATTCAAAATGATGGTGAATCGGCGCCATGCGGAAGACCCGCCGCCGCCAGTAACGGAATGAGGTCACCTGGACAATCACCGACAGTGCCTCAATCACAAAAAATCCCGCCGACAATAACCAGCAGGAATTCGTTTTTGGTAATAACCGCGATCACCCCGAGGGCTCCCCCCAGCGACAGGCTGCCGACATCGCCCATAAAGACCTGGGCTGGATAACTGTTAAACCAGAGAAAACCGAGCCCGGCGCCAATCATCGCGCCGCAGAGGATGGCCAGTTCCCCGGCCCCCGGGATTCCGGTAATTTGCAAATACTCCGAGAGCCGGGCATTCCCGGCCAGGTAAGCGAGGAGCAGAAAAGTCGCCGCGGCGATAATCATCGGCCCGATGGCCAGTCCGTCAAGCCCATCGGTCAGGTTGACCGCATTGCTGGCACCAACCATGACCAACACCGCAAAGGGGATATAGAAGACCCCCAGGTCCGGGTTGACGTTTTTGAAGAATGGTACGCTCAGATGGGTTTCGAAGCCGTTACTGAAGTAGAGCAGCAGTGCTGCGATCAGAGCAATGACGATCTGCCAGAACATCTTCTGCCGGGCCGAGATCCCATCGCTGTTTTTACGCACGACCTTGAGGTAATCGTCGATGAAACCGACGGCGCCGTAACCGGCCGTCACCAGCAGGGTCACCCAGATATAGAGATTGGACAGATCGGCCCAGAGCAGGGTCGGCAGAATAATCGCCAGCAGAATCAGCGAACCGCCCATGGTCGGGGTTCCCTCTTTAACAAAGTGCGATTCCGGTCCCACCTTGCGGATCGACTGACCGATCTGCAGGCGTTGCAGAGTGGAAATCAGCCAGGGACCGATCATGAATGAGATCAGCAGCGCCGTAATCGTTGCATAGATCGTCCGGAAGGTGATGTACCGAAACACATACAGCACCGAATATTCGGTATGAAGAGGATAGAGAAGGTGATATAGCACCTGTCAGCTCCCTTTCTGCTCTGCGGCGGTCTGTTCCGCCGTATTTTTCAATGCTGCACTGACGCGATCCAAGCGGACTCCCCGCGACCCTTTGACCAGAATCCGGTCTCCTGGTCGCCGCTGTTCGTTGATATAGTTGCTGGCAGCTGCCGCATCGGCCAGCACAATGATGCGATCTTTCGCCATGCCGGCTTGACGGGCTCCCTGCGCAAGGGCAGCGGCGTAACGCCCGACCGCCAGCAGCAGGTCGGCGGTCCGTGCCGCGCTGGCACCAAGCTGTTCATGCATCTGTTCTGAAATATCCCCTAATTCAAGCATATCGCCCAACACCGCCACCCGTCGACCCTGCCCTTTCAATTCGCTCAGCGCATCCAGAGCCGCCTGAGCCGACATCGGGTTGGAATTGTAGCTGTCGTCCAGCAACAGTCCGCTACAAGGCAACGCAGCAAGATTCATCCGCCCCTGCGCCGGGGCGAAAGCGGCCAGCCCGGCAGCAATTTCAGGCAGAGACACCGCCAATTCAATGGCCGCGGCCGCGGCCGCCAGGGCATTGTGAACGTTATGCCGCCCCGGAACGGGCAGGTGAATCAGCTGACGCTGACCGTTGAACTGCAGCTCAAAACTGACTGCTGCCTCATCCACCGAAATATCGGTCGCTTGCACATCAGCCGCCGCAGACAGTCCGTAAGTCAGTTTTTTCACACCATTGGCTACCGGCAGTCCCGCCACTCGGGGATCGTCCAGATTGATGATCGCGGTTCCGCCCTGCAGCCCGGCAAACAATTCGCCCTTGGCACGGGAGACACCGTCCAGTCCATGCAGGGTTTCCAGATGCGCAGGGCCGATATTGGTAATGATCCCCATGGAGGGCTGGGCAATAGCGGTCAACCGTTCGATTTCCCCCAGCGCACTTGTGCCCATTTCGATAACCGCCCACTGGTCCTGTTCGGTCAACCGTAGCAGGGTCAGCGGCAGGCCGATCAGATTGTTGAAGTTTCCTGCGGTCTTCAATCCCGGGCCGAGCCGTCCCATAATGCTTGCGAGCATTTCCTTGGTGGTGGTTTTGCCGGCCGAACCGGTCACCGCCACCAACGGGCCGCGCAACTGCAGGCGCCAGGCCGCGGCAATATCGCCAAGCGCGGTGAGGGTATTCGCAACCCGCACCACCGGGACGCTGAGTCCTTCGACCACTTCTTCGCTCAAACAGGCCGCCGCGCCGTTTTTGACCGCCTGGCTCAGGTAATCATGGCCGTCAAAGTGCTCACCCCGCAACGGCACGAACAGCGCGCCGGGAACCATATTGCGGCTATCTGTGGACACCCCGCTCAAATTGCAGGGGCTCTTTTTCCCCGACCACACCCCTCCGGTGATCCGGGCTATCCGCTCGAGATCGAACATCTCAGGCTCCTCCGGATTCGGGCTGGTCAGGGACATCGAAAGCCCGCTTCAGCTCTTCACGATCATCAAAATGGATCTTGGTGCTACCAAGGATCTGATAATCCTCATGCCCCTTGCCGGCGACCAGCAGCAGGTCCCCGGCGGTGGCAAGCCGACAGGCAAATTCAATCGCACGGCGCCGCTCCGGGATCATCACAAATCCGCGCGTTCCCGCCATTGCTTCGTCCTGCGGCAACTCGACACTGCCAGCGGCAAGCGCTCCCGCCTTGATCTGCTCGAGAATTTTCAGCGGATCTTCGGTCCGGGGATTGTCCGAGGTAAAGATCGCGACATCGGAATAGCCGACCGCAGCCTGGGCCATAACCGGCCGTTTGGACGGGTCGCGATCACCACCACAGCCGACCACGGTAATCAGCCGTTTATGTTCCAGGGTCTGCAGGGTCTTGAGAACCTGCTCCAGAGCATCACCGGTGTGGGCGTAATCCACCAGCGCCAACACCCCTTTGTCGTTAGCGACAACTTCGACTCGGCCGGGAACCTGGGACATCGCTTCAATTCCGCGCTGAATCGCCGGATTGGAGATTCCCAGCTCCTGTGCGGCAGCCACTGCGGCAAGTAGATTGCTGACGTTAAAATCGCCGATCAGGGCACTGCTCACCGCCACCCGGCCATGCCGACCACCAAAAACTCCGTGAATGCCATTGCGGGCCACGGTGATGTCCACGGGGTGCAAGTCGGCATTGGCCTGTCTGCCGTAAGCGAAACGGGAACAATTTTCTTGTAACAGCCGAGCGCCAAAGGAATCGTCAGCGTTGATGATTGCCTTGCCACTGCCCAGCAATTCGGTAAAGAGCCGTTTTTTACTGGCGAAATAATTTTCCAAATTATGATGGTAGTCGAGATGCTCGGCGGTCAGATTGGTAAACACCGCCGCATCGAAATCAATACCGTCGACCCGATGCTGCTCCAGGGCATGGGAGGAGGCCTCGAGAATAAAAGCATTGGCTCCCAGATCGCGAAATTCCCTCATCATGCGGATCAGCTCAAGGGACTCGGGTGTGGTATGTGACGAGCTGTGGCGCTGCTCGGCATAACGATAATCAATGGTCCCGAAAACCGCCGGCCGGTAGCCGCCCTGCTTGAGAATCGCTTCCAGAAGATAGGTGATGGTGGTTTTTCCATTGGTCCCGGTGACGCCGATGACCGGCACCCCACAACTCGGCTGGGCATAGAAAACCGCACTCATCTTGGCCATGGCCAGACGCGCATCGGCAACTGTCACCGCGCAGCACCCGGCGGGCGGATCCGACCATTCGCGTTCAGCGACAATAACCGTCGTACCGTTTTGCAGCGCCTGGGGGATAAAATCGAAGCCGTCGACTTTGACACCGGGCAGGGCGAAAAACAGGTATCCCGGCTCCACCCGGCGGGAATCATAGGCCAGGCCGGATACAGACTGGTCCAGTGGGCCGTTAACAGCCGATGGTTGAACAGCGGTCAGTAATTTTTCCAAAGTCATATGCTGTCCTTGTCGATGGTTCTCTGGCTCAGGCCCCAAACTTGACCCAGGCTTCTTTCCCGTACGGGATGGTTTTACCGGGAGCGGGGAACTGATTGACGGCCTGCCCGCTGCCGGATAATTTCAGATTCAGTTTCAGTTCTGCCATGGTTCGCAGAACCTGCCGATAGCTCATGCCGTAAAAGTTCGGCATCCGTAAGCCGTCATTATCGGCGACATCCGGCAGCAGCGGAGCAAGATCGGGCAGTGGCGCCACATCCTGCTCTCCCTGAGCCAGATTTTCCACCGAACCCTTCGGCAATACATTGAGGTGGTTCAAAGCCTGGCTGGCGATATGCGCAAACACCGGGGCGGCAATAACGCCGCCGTAATCGGTCCCTTTCGGCTCGTCAACCGAGACCAGCATGACAATCGCCGGATTATCCGCCGGGACAAAGCCGATAAAGGAAGAGACGCTCTTATCGATGGAATAACCGCCGGCAACCGGGTCGACCTTTTGGGCCGTGCCGGTCTTGCCTGCGACTTCGTAGCCGGCAATCGCCGCCCTGGTCCCGGTCCCGCCGGGCTCGGTTACGCTGACCATCATCCGGCGCACTTCACGGGCGGTCTCTTCCGAAATCACTCGCCGCCGCACTTCCGGCAGCTGCTGGCGGATGACTTGGCCATCGGCATCGGTAATCTTTTCCACCAGATAGGGCTTCATCAACAGACCGCCGTTGGCAATCGCCGCGGTAGCTGCCGCCAACTGAATCGGAGTGACGCTGATCGCCTGACCGAAAGAGATTGCCGCAAGGTCGATTTCGAACCAGCGTGACGGCTTTTTCAACAGGCCGCTGACCTCGCCAGGCAAATCGACGCCGGTGGGTTCCCCGAAGCCGAAATCACGGATATAGGAGTAGGCCCGTTCCCGTTCCAGGGCCTTGCCGATTTTGGCAAAGCCTATATTGCTGCTGACCTTGAGAATTTTTTCAATGGTCAGGTTGGTATATCTTTTGTTGTGGTCGCGGATAATTTTCCCGCCAACCGAATAACGCCCTTTTTCACAATAAATCTGCTGTCCGGGATGAATCACTCCCTCTTCCAGGGCGCTGGCCAGGATAATCGGCTTAAACGCGGAGCCGGGTTCGAAAACATCGCAAACAGCCCGATTACGCCGGGCGGCGGGACGATACTTCCCCGGCATATTGGGGTTGTAGTCAGGCTGGCTCGCCAGGGCTAGAATTCTGCCACTGGCCGGCTCGAGCATAATCACGGTTCCGCCGATCGCTCCGGATTCGCGCACCGCCCGGCCCAACTCTTTTTCGGCCACAAACTGCAGGGAACGGTCCAGAGTCAGAAACAGGTTATTGCCAGGCTTCCCGCCCTGCACCAGCTGCCCTTCGGAAGCCAAGCCGCGACCACGGGCATCACGGGAAGAGACCAGCATTCCCGGTTCCCCTTGCAGCACGCCATCGTATTCAAGCTCGATCCCCTCAAGCCCTTTCGGATCCAGGCCGGTAAAGCCAAGCACATGCGCTGCCGTGCTCGCCTGCGGGTAATAACGCTTGCGCTCCGGGACAAAATGCAGTCCGGCCAGTCTCAGCTCCCGGATCTGTTTGGCCAGCTGCGGCTCCAGTTTGCGCTGCAACCAGACAAAACGTTTCTTTTCCGACAGCAGCCGGACCAGTTCCGATTCGGAGCTGTCCAACAGCTTGGCCAGCTTGGCAGCCGTCTCCTGCGGATTCTTGACCAGCTTGGGATCGGCATAGAGCGACTCGGCAGCCAGGCTCACTGCCAGGGGATCGCCGTTGCGGTCATAAATACTCCCCCGCTCCGGCGCCAGCTTGACCACCTGTTGACGTTGTTGTTCGGCCCGTTCCTGAAGTTCCGGGGCATGGACGATCTGCAGAAAACAGGCGCGCCCGGCAATCACCAGGAATGCCAGGATAAATACCACCCCAAAAATGCGGATGCGCAGCTGAATTCCACTTTCCGTCAACGCCATATCATTCGACCCTGATGACCTGCCCGGGAGCTGGATAGCGTAGGCCCAATTTGGTCCGCGCCAGTTTTTCGATCCGTTCGTCTCTTGATAAAAAGGCGGTTTCCAGCCTCAATTCCTTGATCTGCTGCTGTTGCGCCCGAATGTCCCGTTCCAGGCTGGAGATATCGTATTCAAGATTGATGGCATGAATTCTCGACCAGACAAACAACAAGGCCAGCAGGGACACCAGGACGATGGCCACAAAGACCGGAAACAGCCGAGGCCGCTGAAAAGAAAAATCGTTTATTCTGACAACTGATTGTGGCAGTGCCTGTGGCATTCTGACCCCCTTTTCCATAAACTGACCCCGTGGGGTGATCAGCAACGTTCAATCGCTCTTAACACCGCACTTCGCGAGCGGGCATTGATTTCAACTTCTTCCTCTTGGGCTTTGATCCCCTTGCGGGTCAAGACCTTTACCTCAGGCGTCTTATCGCATTGGCAGACCGGTAACCGCGGCGGGCAGATACAGCCTTTGGCCTTGTCCCGGAACAGCCTTTTGACAATCCGGTCTTCCAGAGAATGAAAACTGATCACGACCAGCCGCCCGCCCGGCTTCAAAAGCTCGATCCCGGCTTCCAGGCCACGCTCGACCTGGCCCAATTCATCATTGACAAAAATCCGCAAAGCCTGGAAAACTCGTGTTGCCGGATGAATCCGGCTCGGTTTGCGACCTCCCGGCACCACACTGCGGACCAGCTCGGCCAATTCGCTGGTGCGGGTCAGTGGTTCCTGCTGCCGGCGACGGACAATGGCCCCGGCGATACGCCGACTAAACCGCTCTTCGCCATAAGTAAAAAAGATCTGTACCAGCTCAGCTTCCTCCGCCTGGTTGATGACATCGGCCGCGGTTTTTCCGCAGGTCGGGTCCATCCGCATATCCAGCGGAGCATCGAAACGAAAGGAGAATCCACGTTCCGGCGTATCCAGCTGATAGGAGGAGACCCCCAGGTCGAGCAGCATGCCATCCAGCGCCGCGATCCCGAGCTGCTGCAGAACCGCACCAGCCTGATCATAGGTCGCATGGTGCAAACTGATCTGGGCGGCAAACGGTTCAAGCACCCGTGCAGCTTCGGTTAATGCAGCAGGGTCACGATCCAGACCGATCAGGCGGATGCCGGCGGCTGCTTCCAGAATCAAGCGGGAATGCCCTGCTCCGCCCAGGGTCCCATCCAGATAGCAGCCGTCAGCTCGGGGTTGCAACCAGTGCAGGACTTCGGCCGGCATGACTGAGAGGTGACCGAAATCGCTATCAGCCATCGTTAAAAGCCCAGATCCGCCTGCCCTTGTGCGTCCTCATCCAACAGCGCTTCGGACGCTGCGGCAATCTGGGCGTGGGCCTGCTGACTCCATATTTCAATTTTTTCAAACATGCCGATAACCACGACATCCTTATCCAGCCCGGCATGTTCACGCAGGGATTGGGGGAGCTGAATCCTCCCCTGAGCGTTGAAAGTGCATTCTTTGGCAGGGGCAATCCGATTGCGCAGATTCGCCTCGCGCAAAGGCCCCGGTGCCATGGCAAAGACCTTGGCGCAAATTTCGTCCCAGCGCTTCGGTGGATTACGCGACCAGGCCGTTTTTATACCTCGTCACGACCAGCCCGTCGCTGGTATAGGTGTCACGCAGTTCTTCCCGGAAGGAAGCAGGAACACTGATCCTGCCCTTCAAGTCGATACTGACATTATATTCACCGGAGAACTTCATATGACACCCATTGACACTGTTTGACACCAGTTTGAAAAAAATATAGCTGGCTGGTCAAGGACTGTCAAGGAGAAACACTCGTCTGGGATAATCTTTCAGAGCGGAAAAAACATGATATCACAAGGACTTGTCCATACCGAACAGAGCGTGTCCTGGGGCTTTCTCAGAACTATCCAATATTTATAAGGAAATGAAAACAGAGCAAAAAAATAACAGAGGTGTCTTTTGAGCAACGTAAGCCTGTGGGAGAATGCGTCGGCAGCCGTAAACGCTTTGCTCCCGATTGTTGTGAGAGCAGCGAAACCGAACTTCCGGATAGCAGGAACGAGACAATCCAGGGTGGGCACGATCAGCCAACGAAACGACTCCTGGCGGGGCAGTTCGGCAGGCTGAGACGAGACTGTAACGGGTGCGGATCTGTTTGTTTTGTCAAAAAAAGTTCGTTCAACATTTCATTTTGCAAAGGAAAAGCGCTGCCATCGCCCTAACCGGGGCCCTGCAACCGACCCTTCAACGGGCCGCTAGTGTCCCGTTTGGTTAGTTATTTGAATTAATTTTGAGTCATTTTTGTTGCCGTCAAGGCGTGCCGCCGCAGGCCTAGCTGGGGCTAAGCCGAGAAGGCAGAACGTAGACAGCGGCAGAAATGACCGGAATTGGGATAGAGAACTAACCGTACGGGACACTAGACTTTGGCATCGGAAATCAGCAGTTCAACCTCTTCAATCCGCCGATCTTCCATCCTTCTGACCCGGAACAGCAGGGTCCCCTCTTCACAGGAGTCCCCCTCGACCGGGATTTTTCCCATAATCTGCAACAGATGGCCAGCCAGAGTGGTCACATGCTCTTCCGGAAGATTCAGGTTAAAGCGTTTGTTCACCTCCCGTAGCGGCATAGAGGCATCGAGCAAGTAGTGTCCCTTACCCAACTCCCTGAAATCGACTTCGGCAACGTCATACTCATCATGAATTTCACCGACGATTTCTTCCACCACATCTTCCATCGTTACCAATCCTTCAACACCGCCATATTCATCCACGACAATGGCCAGATGCTCACGTTTTTTCCGAAAACTCTGTAACAGAACCGCAATCCGTTTCGACTCCGGGACATAATAGGGCGCCCGGCACAGGTCTTTAAGAGAAAATTGCTCGGTCTGACCAACATAGCTGAGAATGTCCTTGGAATGCACCACCCCGACAATACTGTCGAGACTTTCACTGTAACCGGAAACCTTGAATGGCGGGCATCACGGACAATGGCGAGGACTTCCTGAAAATTGCCGGAGATATCGATGCCGACCACCTCGGTTCGCGGAATCATGACGTCCCGAACCCGGGTTTCGGAAAGGTCGAAAATGCCATGCAACATCCGCCGCTGTTCCGCCGCGACCACCCCAGACTCTTCTCCGACCTGAATCATGGCCCGAATCTCGTCCTCCGAGACGGACAGGCTCTCCGGATTACTGTTGCGCATAAAGCTGGTCAGCAGTCGTGACAGGGATGAGACCACAAAAATGATCGGGGCCAGAATCCAGATGAGCAACCGAATCGGGTTGAGAACAATAAAGGACACCTTTTCTGGATATTGGGCGGAATAGGTTTTGGGGCAGACCTCGGAAAAGATCAACAAGACCGGCGTCAAGATCAGCACAGTCAGCAGTTCCCCGTTGTCCCCGAACCAGGTGACAAACAGCCCCGGTGGCAATGACCGAAGCGGCAATATTGACCAGGTTGTTGCCAACCAGAATTCCGCTGAGCAAGCGATCCGGGTTATCCAGCAGTTTGGCAAGTTTATCGGCTCCGGGGTATTCTTTTTGCTGGAGAAAACGAACCCGCAGTTTATCAAGAGCAAGCAGTGCAGTTTCAGAACCGGAGAAAAATCCGGAAAAACACAATAATGCCAGCAGAGCCAGCAGCCTCCAGGTTGTTTCTTGAGTCATCCTTCCCCGGGAATTGATCCATGTCCAATGACGACATATTCGCTGATTTTCAGCATGAAATAAAGCATAGCAAAAACATCACAAGTGGGGCGAAGTTTAGCGCAATTCTTACAAAAGTGGAAGTTTTGAAGACTTTCGTTTTTTTCTTTTTTAAGTAAAAGAGGGTCGAAAGTGGCGTGCTGCAACTTCGGCTTTTCTTACTACGCGGACCGAAGTAATCAAAACCGCGGGGTCACGGCCCCGCTCGCCGCCATCCTTTTTGTCTTGGCCAACAAAAAGGATGCAAAAAATGGCCTTTTGATTGCTCGAAATGTTCGTTTATTCCAGGAAAGATATAGTTGCACGCTGGTCGCTACTGGTTCGGCAGGGTTGGTCAGCGGAGCACTTATGCACGGAGCATGGCCGCTGCTGGCCATAACGTCGTCAAATGCGCCTTGACGAGAAGCGAAGCTTCTCATACTGGCGGAGCTAGGGCTGCGAAATTGGGAGGGCTGATGGGTTAATGGAATTTGCTTCAATAATCGTTGAAAACCCTATATTGCTAGCCAGTTAAAGTTATGGCAGCAGCTTACTCCTTCCCCCTTTGATGGGGGAAGGTCGGGATGGGGGTGGAACAGCATCACCACAAACTTTACCTGCAAAAACGCAGCTCCAATACCCTCTGCGCCGGTTGCTCCGTCAAAAACCTTAACTTTGCCGGGGTTCATGCTGCGAAACCAACACCCTCCCCTTTCACCTGTACCACAACCAATTTTTTAAGGTACATTTCAAGGATCACCCACGCAGCCCCTGACCGTTGCAACAAACCGTACTGCATGCTATAAGCCCTCAACAAACTGAACTTCGGCACCCCAAGGAACAAAGCAATGGCATCAGACACCCCGCTAGATTTTGAAGAAGCGCGCCAGCAGCATCAGCAATTGGCGACCAGCCTGCACCATCACAATTATCAGTATCATGCCCTGGACCGGCCCGAGATCAGCGATGCTGAATATGACCGGCTGATGCAGCAGTTGTTGCAACTTGAGCAGCAGTTCCCGCAGCTGGTCACTCCGGAATCACCTTCGCAGCGGGTCGGCAGCACTCCGCTGGAAAGTTTCCCGTCGGCTCGGCATTCCCAGCCGATGTTATCCCTGGAAAACGCCTTCAATACCGATGATCTGGTCGAATTCGACGCCCGAATCAAACGGTTCCTCTCCAGCACTGCCGATATTGAGTATATCTGTGAGCCGAAACTGGATGGAGTTGCGGTGGCCCTGACCTATGAGCAGGGCAAACTGGTGCGCGGAGCGACGCGCGGCAACGGCACGGTCGGCGAGGACATCACCCAGAATGTCCGTACCATCAATGCGGTGCCCTTGCAATTGCGAGGGGACTTCCCGGAACGCCTCGAAGTCCGCGGCGAGGTTTACATGGAACTTGCCGCCTTCCGCCAGGTCAACGAACAACGCCGGGAAGAAGGAGGAGCGACTTACGCCAACCCCCGCAACCTGACCGCCGGCAGCCTGCGCCAACTGGATGCCCGACTGACCGCAGCGCGCCCATTGACCATGTGCTGCTACGGCTGTGGCGAGATATCGGGAGCACAGCCGGAATCCCATATGGAACTGCTCGAAGCGTTCAGCCGTTGGGGGCTCAAGGTCAACCTGGATATTGTCCGGGTCGTCCCGGCCATCGCCGGCGTAGCCGCCAGATACCAGGACCTGATGGCCCAGCGCGACAGTCTGCCTTATGAAATCGATGGCATGGTCGTCAAGGTCAATGCCATCGAGTTGCAACAGGAGCTGGGGGAAAAAAGCCGCACGCCGCGTTGGGCCATTGCTTGCAAGTTTCCAGCGCGCCAGGAACAAACCGTGGTGGAATCGGTTCGCCTTCAGGTCGGCCGCACCGGCGCCATCACCCCAGTGGCCAACCTGCGGCCGGTCAATGTCAGCGGCGTAACGGTATCCAGCGCCAGCCTGCACAACTGGGATGAGATTGAACGCCTCGGGGTGATGATCGGCGATACGGTCGTGGTCGAGCGGGCCGGCGATGTGATCCCGGACATTGTCAAGGTTCTGACCGAGCACCGCAACGGCCAGGAACAGCCCATCGCTCAGCCGGAGCGCTGCCCGGTCTGTAATTCCCTGGTGGTTCGCGAAGAGGGCGAAGTGGTGCCGCGTTGTCAGGGAGTCGACTGTCCGGCCAGCTTAAGGAATCCCTCAAGCATTTTTGTTCACGCGGCGCCATGGATATTGAAGGCCTCGGTGATAAATTCATCGATCAGATGCTGCGCCTGAAACTGGTCAGCAGCCTGGCCGACCTTTACCGGCTGGAGCGGGACGATCTGTTCCAGTTCGAGCGGATGGGCGAGAAATTGGCGGAAAACCTGCTCGGAGCCATTGCCGCCAGCAAGCAACGGCCGTTGGAAAACTTCATCTATGGCCTCGGTATCCGCCATGTCGGCAGTCACCTGGCCAAGGTCCTGAGCCGCCGCTACCCCCGACCTGGACGCCCTGGCCGAGGCGGACTATGATGACCTTATTGAACTCCACGAAATCGGCCCGCAGGTGGCCAAAAGCGTGACCTTGTTTTTCCGCACCGAGAGCAACCGACAGTTGCTGGCCGAGCTGAAAAAACTGGGGTCAAACCGCAAGCGTCCGACCGCCAGCCCGCCGGAGAATTGTTTAAAGGGAAAACCTTCGTTTTCACAGGGCGCTGGAACGTTTTACCCGCAAGGAAGGGGAACACTTGGTTGAGGCTCAAGGCGGCCGGGCCAGCGGCTCGGTCAGTAAAAAAACCGATTATGTGGTGGCCGGACCCGGTGCCGGCAGTAAGCTGGTCAAGGCCGAACAACTGGGCATCGCCGTGCTGAGCGAAGAGGAGTTTTTACAGCTGCTCAAGAAGGAGTGATCGCGTGCCGCAAAGGGTGGAAGTTATTATCAGCGGCCGGGTACAGGGGGTCGGTTTTCGCTACAGCACCTGCCGGGTCGCACAACGGAACGGTCTGACCGGCTGGTGTCGAAACAATCCCGACCATACTGTAACGGCCGTTTTTGAAGGTGAGCAAACGGCCCTGGAAGCCATGCTGGACTGGTGCCGACGGGGTCCGGCCCTGGCCCGGGTCGACGACGTTCAGGCCCGCTGGAGTGAAGCCACCGGCGAGTTCAGCAGTTTTAGTATCGAATCCTGAAACCGCTCAGCGCGACAGCCGGCTGCGCTCCTGCCGCCGTTCCTGCCGATGCAGGGCAATTCCGGTCAGCACAATTCCGCTGGTGACTACCAACAGGATCAGGCTGGCCAGAGCGTTGATGACCGGACTCACCCCCAGGCGGACGCTGGAATAGACCACCATCGGCAAGGTGGTGGCTCCCGGACCGGAAACAAAACTGGCGATCACCAGGTCATCCAGCGACAGCGTAAAGGCCAGCAACCAGCCGGCACTGATCGCCGGGACGATCACCGGCAGGGTGATCAGTAAAAACACCTTCCACGGCCGCGCGCCCAAGTCCATAGCCGCTTCTTCCAGGGAAATATCCATATCGACCAACCGCGACTGCACCACCACCGTTACATAAGCGGCGCTGAAGGTCACATGAGCCAGCAGGATGGTGATCATCCCACGGGTTTCCGGCCAGCCGGTCAGTTGCTGCAACCCGACAAACAGCAGCAGCGTCGACAGCCCGATGATCACATCCGGC
Source organism: Geopsychrobacteraceae bacterium (assembly GCA_963668145.2). GTDB lineage: Bacteria > Desulfobacterota > Desulfuromonadia > Desulfuromonadales > Geopsychrobacteraceae > Seleniibacterium. Next base: position 66,072 of record CAXXJU010000059.1, on the reverse strand, counting down.
ATCACCAGCGGCGCACCCACCATGCCGGAGAGGAATCCGCGCCCCCGAAAGCGCCCGAAGCGAGCCAGGGAAAAACCTGCGAACAGTCCCAGAACCACCGCCAGGCTGGCATTGAGGGCAGCAATTTTCAAGCTCAACCATGCCGCGGAAAGAATTTGCTCATCGGCAAACAGTTCCCGATACCAATGGGTTGAAAAGCCGCCCCAGACCGTGACCAGGCGCGATTTATTAAAGGAATAAATCACCAGCGAGACGATCGGCCCGTACAAAAAAGCATAACCGAACGCCAGCATACTGAACAGAAACCAGGGCTTACGCATCAGGAGCCCCCTTCAGGCGTTCGGGCTGATCCTGGGTCCGTCCCTGAACCCGCTGAAAGAGGATCATCGGAACAACCAGCAGCAGCAACAGCAATACCGCAATGGCCGAGGCCACCGGCCAATCGCGGTTGGTGAAAAATTCGTTCCAGAGAATCTTGCCGATCATCAGGCTGTCCGGCCCACCAAGCAGGTCGGGGATGACAAACTCACCGACGGCCGGGATGAACACCAGCAGGCTGCCGGCAATCACTCCCGGCAAAGAGAGGGGAAAAGTCACACTCCAGAAACTGCGCAGCGGCCGACAACCAAGGTCCTCGGCCGCCTCAAGCAGGCTTTGATCGAGTTTGATCAGGGTGGCGTAAAGGGGCAACACCATGAACGGCAGATAGGAATACACAATCCCCAAATACACGGCAAAATCGCTGTGCAAGAGCGGCAACGGCTGATCGATTACCCCCAGCCAGAGTAGCAGGTTATTAATCAGGCCGTTATTCTTCAGCAGGCCGATCCAGGCATAGACCCGGATCAAAAAGCTGGTCCAGAAGGGCAGAATCACCAGCATCAGCAGCACCAACCGCCACCGCGCCTTGACCCGGGTAATTCCCAGAGCCATGGGATATCCGACCAGCAGAGTTAAAAATGCGGAAATGCCGGCAACCTTGATGGAATTGACAAAAGCCCGGAAGTACAGTGAATCTTCCAGCAACAGCAGATAATTGGCAATATTCAGTCGGATCTGCAACAGGCCGTCGGCCGAGAACTGAACCAGAGCTGAAAACGGCGGCAACGCCAGCAGCGATTCGGCAAAACTGATCTTGAGAACAAACAGAAACGGAGCCAGGAAAAAAATACTGAACCAGAGGATCGGCACCAGAATGACCAGCGGCCGGCCGTGCAGGCGATGAGCAACCCCCTGCACCCGCCGCCAGCTCATCACCCTGACCAGCCATAACCAGAAACGTCCGAACAGGGTCTGCGACAAGAGTGGAGATCGGCGATTGCTCATGCGTCCAGGACCACTCCGCTGGACTGATGCCAGGTCAGTTGAACAGGTTGGTCCCAGGTCGGCCCGGGATTTTCACCCCGGTTACGGTTCGTCAGTTGCGCCTGCAGCATCTGGCCGCCGGCGGTGCGGATATGATAGATGGAGATATCGCCAAGGTAGGCAATTTCCGAGACAATGCCGGAGATGGTGTTGACCGCGGTCGGAGCGGCCGCCGGGGCCTCAACCATGAGGACTTTCTCCGGCCGTAGCGCCACCGCGACCGGCGCGCCGATATCCATCGGCTTATGGTGCTGGATCAGCAGCTCGCAGTCATAGGCATCGCTGTAAATACTCAGGCAATCTTCCTGCACGGCGAGAACCCGCCCCTCAATAACATTGGCAGCACCGACGAACTCGGCGATAAAACGGGTCGCCGGGTATTCGTAAATGTATGCCGGGGTGCCCAACTGGACAATGACCCCGTCGTTCATGACCGCCATCCGCGTTGACATGGTCATCGCTTCTTCCTGATCGTGGGTCACCATGATGAAAGTGATGCCGAGCTTTTCCTGGATGTTCACCAGTTCAAACTGGGTATGCTCACGCAGTTTTTTATCCAACGCCCCAAGAGGTTCATCAAGAAGCAGAATTTTGGGCCGCTTGACCAGCGCCCGAGCCAACGCTACCCGCTGGCGCTGACCGCCGGATAGCTGTTCCGGTCTGCGCCGGGCGTATTCGGTCATTTTCACCAGTTGCAGAGCTTCGTTCACCCGCTCCTGAATTTCCCCTTTCGGCAGTTTTTCCTGACGCAGGCCAAAGGCGATGTTTCTTTCCACATTCATGTGGGGAAACAGCGCATAGGACTGAAACATCATGTTGACCGGGCGCTCATAGGGAGGGACATGGGTGATATCCGTCCCGTCGATAAAAATCCGCCCCGCCGTCGGCTGTTCGAATCCGGCCAACATTCTCAGCAGGGTGGTCTTGCCGCACCCGGACGACCCGAGCAAGGAAAAGAACTCTCCGCGATAGATATCGACGCTGACATTGTCGACGGCGTAGGTGTCACCGAACGTCTTGGTCACCCCTTCGATCCTCACCAGCGGACTGGCGTTGACATCCTGCCAGGGTTCGTAAGTCCTGGAATCCGGCCGGGCCATGCAGGATCAGTACCCGGTCTTGATGCGGGTCCAGGTTCTGGTCTTCAGACGCTGGATCTTGTTAGGCATGGCCGTGGGCACCACCAGTCGGGCCATGACCTCTTCCGGCGGATAGATACTCGGGTCATTGCGGATGCCTTCGTCGAGCAGCGCGGTGGCATCCTTGTTGGGGTTGGCATAGGCGACATAATTGCTGATCCCGGCTATCACCTGCGGCTCAAGCAGGTAATTGATAAAGGCGTGGGCTTCCTGTGAATGCGGGGCATCAGCCGGAATGGCCATGACATCGATCCACATGATGGCCCCTTCCCGGGGGATGCTGTAAGCGATCTGCACACCCTGACCGGCTTCTTCAGCCCGATCCCTGGCCTGTAAAACATCGCCGGAGTAGCCGTGGGCAACGCAGATGTCACCGTTGGCCAGATCATTAATATATTGGGAGGAATGAAAGTAACGGATATAGGGGCGAACCTTGTTGATCACTTCGGCTGCCGCGGCAATATCGTCAGCAGAGGTGGAATTGGCGTCCTTGCCGAGGTAAAGCAGGGCCGCGCCGAGCGCCTCCTGCTCGTCGTCAAGCAGGGAGATGCCGCAGTCGGCAAGCTTCGCAGCGTACTGCGGATTGAACAGCAGGTCCCAGGAGTTGCGCGGCGCTTGCTCGCCAAGCAACGCTTTCACCTTGGCGACATTGTAGCCGATTCCCGTGGTTCCCCACATATATGGAACCAGATGGGCATTCCCCGGATCCATGGCCTGCAGGATTTTCTCCACCATCGGGTCAAGATGCTTCAGGTTCGGCAGCTGACTTTTATCCAAAGCGGCATACAAACCGGCGGCGATGTGCCGGCCGGCAAAAGGGTGCGCCGAAGGAAAGACCACATCATAGCCGGTGCGCCCGGCGAACAGTTTCGCTTCCAGGGTCTCATTGGCATCATAGACATCGTAAACAACCTTGATGCCGGTTGCTGCGGTAAAATTGGCAATTGTGTCTTCAGCAACATAATCGGACCAGTTGTAAACATTCACGACCCGATCTTCCGCCAGCGCCGGTGTTGCCAGACAACTGAACCATAGACACCCCAAAACCAATACCCACTTCATGGCAAACCTCCTTGCAACGGATAGCCGCTATAACGGCCGCAGACTGCGTCTTCACAGCCGGACAAAAATCACGTCTCTGTATAATGTGGCGCGGGCAAAACTGTCAAACGCAAAAATTCGGGTCACTGACGCAAAACGGCAAAGCGCGCGGTTCACACCCCTACGGCAAACGATGCTGAGCGGCCCGCCGGTAACGACTTCGTCGGGCGGCTAATAGATCAGGCTCAAGGCGGAAAAAAAAGCCGCGCCGATCAAAAACGGATCGCACTCCTTCGCCTTGCCGAGGCAGATCTTGATCAACACAAAAGACAAGAAACCGAAGGCCAGCCCCTTGGCGATGGAAAAGCTCAACGGCATCATGACAAAGGTTAAAAAGGCCGGCAGCCCCTCTTCGAAATTATAGAAATCGATATCGCGGACCCCGCGCATCATGAAGATACCGACCGCGATCAAGGCCGGTGCCGTGGCAAAGGCGGGAATCGCGACGATCACCGGGGTAAAGAATGCCGCCAGTAAAAACAACAGGGCCGTGACCACCGAAGCCAGTCCGGTCCGTCCGCCGTCGGACACCCCGCTGGCCGACTCAATATACGTGGTGGTGGTGCTGGTTCCCAGCAGCGCCCCACCGACCGTGGCCAGAGCGTCAGCCTTGAGCATGACCGGCAATTCGACAATATCGCCATTTTCATCAGCCAGTCCGGCTTCCCGACAAACCGCGAGCATGGTCCCCAGACTGTCGAACAGATCGACAAACATGAAGGCGAAAATATTGGCCCACATGGACAGTTTCAGCGCCCCCATGATATCGAGCTTAAAAGCGATCGGGCTGATTGATGGCGGCATCGCCACCAGACCGGCGGGGACCGGAGAAAAACCAGTCAGCATCCCGATCACGGCAATCATAAGAATCGCCAGCAGGATGGAGCCGCGAATTTTGCGGATCTCGAAAATAGCTATCAGCAGCAGGCCCAACAACCCCAGCAGAACCGGCGGGGTCAACGGCCCCAGCCCGACCAGCGTGGCATCGTTCTTGACAATCAGGCCGAGGTTCTTCATGCCGATAAAAGCGATGAACAGACCGATCCCGATGGAGGTCGCCAGGCGCAGGGACATGGGAATGGCATGAACAATCCGTTCGCGCAGGCCCAGCCAGGTAAGAATCAGGAAAAAGACCCCGGACAGGAACACCACGCCCAGCGCGGTCTGCCAGGGAAGTTTCTGCCCGGCAACCAGCACAAAGGCAAAGAAGGCGTTCAGGCCCATGCCCGGAGCCATCATCAACGGGACATTGGCCCACAAGGCGAGCAGCAGCGTGGCCAGTCCGGCGGTCAGACAGGTGACCGTGGTCAGTGCTCCTTGATCCATCCCGGTTGCCGACAAAATGTCGGGATTGACAAAAACAATATAGGCAGCGGTCAGAAAAGTGGTGACTCCCGCAATAACCTCAGTACGGACACTTGAATGTCGCTCTTTGATCTTGAAAAATTCTTCCAGCATAGCAACCTCCTGGCAGAGCATCGGCAAAACACTTTTTGGCTATTACAAATTTCAAAAAAACCGAAACTATAATCATGCGCTATTTCACAGCGTCATGAAAAGAAAAAAATGCCAGATCTGCTACGGAACAGGTTGACAGCTCTCCGCTGCTAAATCCGCGCGGGCCGACAGTGGCAACAGGATTTGCGGTTAGTCAGGGAGCCGGCCGAACAGAGCGCAACCAAGCCGTCCAGTGCGGATCAGTGACGAAACGGACGATACAGCGGGTCGCCGAGAAGGATCATCTGCCAGGACAGGTAAGGGAGACTGTAAAAATAGCTTTCCACCAGCGAGTAATAGCCATCGAGCAAATAGCCGAAGAACAGGTCGGGACGCGGAAAGGCCTGGACATAGGGCTCGGCCACCGGCCCCAGGGTCGCGGCTGCGCCGGAATCGAGCATTCGCTTACACCAGCCCTGGCTGGCAGCTTGCTTCAAGGTGGCACATTCGCCGCTGGCAATATGGTAACCAACTGCGCCGGGCTGCCAGGTAAAGATATCGGTATAAGCCCCCAGGCTGTACCAGCCACTGTAAATTGCCGCCTGTGGGGCTGCTGCGAGAAGCGCCTCGGTCTCCTCCAGGACAACCTCCAGGCGGCTGATTGTAGCCGTGGTCCCGGCCGCCTGATGCAGGGCGGTATCATAACGCTGGTAAGCGCCCTGCCCGCCATTTGCCGGCCAGCGGGCATCGAAATAAGCTTTCCCACGCAGCCCACTGCGCTCTGTGGCCAGACTGTCATCGATCATCCGGCGCACGATATCCGGGGTCGCCGCATCCAGGCGGGAAACCAGCAGGACCGCTTCGGCAGCCCCCTGCCCTCCGCGTTTTTCCAACAAAGGATTAGCGACCCAGCCTGCCAATGGATAATCCTCAACCCGGGCCAGAGCGATTTCGGAGTCCACAGCGGCTGAACTGACCGCCAGACCACCCGCCTGCCCGGCCTCATCAGTGGAATCCGCGGCGGCGGGTTGCTCCGCCAAAATTCTCAGGGGCAGCCCGTAGAACAGGGCTAAACAGTGAATCTTTTCTGCTCCGGGCCGGGCCAACCTCTGCCGCAGCGGCGCTAGCAGCTGCTGTTGATACTCCAGGCGGCTGCAATGCTCCTCGACGGGCATGGTCACCGTCAGCAGATTGGTCTCCGGGACGAGTCTTTTTTGCTGATAATAGCGGGCCAGCTCAATACTGTGAGGAACCGCCCGGTTGGCAATCAGCAGAATATTCTGCGGACTCAGCGCTGCCGCCGGCAGCACGGCCAGTACGATCAGCAGCACGGTCAGGGGCACAATGGCAAGTTGATAGGCGGGCCTTTGCAAAACCATGACAAAACCCTCATCAAATTCAAAAAATAACGGATTTATATAGGCTACCAAACAAAAGGAGGGAGCGTCATGAATATTGTCGATAGCGATCTTTGTCATTTGGAGTTGGATGAGCAGTACATGAACAGCAAACAGCAGAACTATTTCCGCCACAAGCTGCTGTGCTGGCGGGAAGGGTTGCTGGCCGAACTGAAACAATCGCAGGATCGAATTCGCAGCAATGAACCGAGCGGCGGCGACCTGATCGATCAGAGTGTGCATGACCGCAATAAAATCATGGACTTCATCGCTCGTGACCGAGTCGAAAAGACCATCGTGCAGATCAATGCCGCGTTGCGCCGGCTGGACGAGGGCTCTTACGGTTATTGTCTGGCATCAGGAGAAGAGATCGGCCTGCAGCGGCTGCATGCCTATCCGATCGCGACACTCTCCGTGGAAGCCCAGGAGCAACTTGAAAACCGCCAGCGCCTCGTCCACTGCTGAGTCAGTCCTCCGTCCGCAGGGCCAGCGATTCGCGATAGACATCGCTGCCCGGCAGGTTGTGTTCCCGCGCGACCTGCCGGACGATCTCTTTCCAGCTCAGCTCGGTGTCCGCCCGCAATTGCCGGAGGGATTCGGTGACGGTCAGGGTCGGCGCCGCCTGCGCGGCCGGAGCCAGAAGCAGGACCAGTTCGCCCTTGACCGCCCCCGCGCTGAAATGTTCCAGTGCTTCGGCGGCACGACCGGTGAACAGCTCTTCATGCCGTTTGGTCAGCTCGCGAGCGATGGCCAGCAGGCGGTCCGCGCCACAGACCGCGACGATATCGGCCAGGCATTTCTGCAACCGATGAGGGGTTTCGTAGCAGGCCACCGTGTGCGCTTCGTTTTGATAGCGCTCCAGAAACTGCTGGCGGGCGTGCGCCTTGGCCGGGACAAAACCGACAAAACGAAAACCGTCGGTCGGCAACCCGGAGATGGACAGGGCCGCAACCAGGGCCGAAGGGCCGGGAACCGCAACCACTTCGATCCCGGCAGCGCGGCAGCGCGAAACCAGCCGGAAACCAGGATCGGCAATGCAGGGGGTCCCGGCATCGCTGATCAAAGCCAGGGAGTGACCGGCCTGAAGCTTGTCGAGCAGTTGTTCGGCGCGCTGTTCCTCATTATGCTCATGATAGGAGATCAGCGGGGTCCTGATGGCATAATGGTCGAGCAATTTGCGACTGTGGCGGGTATCCTCGGCAGCAATCATCTCCACCTCTGCCAAAATTCGCACCGCCCGATAAGTGATATCCTCCAAATTGCCGATAGGCGTCGCCACCACATAGAGAAGACCGCTCACTTACAAGTCCTCCAATTGGGTCAGCCACCAGGTAACGGTCGCATCGCTGGGCATCCGCCAGTCGCCGCGCGGCGACAACGCGACGCTGCCGACCTTGGGGCCGTCCGGGAGGCAGGAGCGTTTGAACTGCTGGCTGAAAAAACGTTGATAAAACTTGCGCAGCCAGCCCAGAATGACCTCACGTGAATAATCCTCCCCAAAGGCAAGTTCAGCCAGAGCCAGGACCTTTAAGGGCGGGAAATGCAGCCGCACCACCTGATAGAGGAAGAAATCGTGCAACTCATAGGGGCCAACCACTTCCTCGGTCAACTGGTTGATCTGCCCTTCAGCATCGGGCGGAAGCAACTCGGGCGACACCGGAGTGGCACAGACATCCACCAACACCGCCGAAGTCCTGCCGCTGAATTCCTCGCGGGCGCACCATTCGACCAGATAACGCACCAGAGTCTTAGGTACCCCCGAATTAACAGCATACATCGACATGTGATCACCGTTATAGGTACACCAGCCCAAAGCCAGCTCCGACAGATCACCGGTCCCGATCACCAGGCCGCCAACCTGATTGGCGACATCCATCAGCACCTGGGTCCGCTCCCGGGCCTGGCTGTTTTCAAAAGTCACATCATGCTGGGCCGGATCATGGCCGATATCACTGAAATGGCCACGCACTGCTGCGTCGATGGAAATAATCCGCAGTTCGGTTCCCAGGTGCCGGGCCAGGTCTTCGGCATTGCCGCGAGTGCGGGCAGTGGTGCCGAAACCGGGCATAGTGATAGCGACGATCCCTTGCCGGTCCAAGCCGAGACGGTCAAAGGCCTTGACGGTCACCAGCAGCGCCAGGGTGGAGTCAAGCCCGCCGGACAGGCCGATGACAACCTGCCTGCTGCCGGTATGTTTCAGGCGTTTGATCAGGCCGCTGGTCTGCAACTGAAAAATCTCCCGGCAGCGCTCGGCCCGTTCATCATCATCCGGCGGCACGAACGGAGTGCGCGCCACCGAACGGCAGAGCTGCCCTGCACTGAGGGCGGCGGCACGAAATGTTTGCAGGCGAAAATCGTGCTCCGGTTGGGCATTGCCAAAGGTGGTGTTTCGCTGGCGCTCACCGCACAGCATGGCATAATCGATATCAGCCACTGCCAGCTGACTGGTAAACTGATACCGTTCGGTTTCGGTGAGAATCCGGCCATTCTCGGCAATTAGCGAATGCCCGGAGAAAACCAGATCGGTACTCGATTCATTAGGCCCGGCCGAGGCATAAGCATAAGCGGCCAGACAGCGAGCCGACTGGGCCGCAACCAAGGCGCGCCGGTAAGCTTCCTTACCGAGGATTTCCGGACTGGCTGAAGGGTTCAGCAACAGGGTCGCTCCGGCCAGAGCCTGAGGACCACTCGGCGGCGCAACCGACCAGCCGTCTTCACACACCTCGATGCCGATGCGCAGCTCCGGGATGTTTTCGGCCTGAAACAACAGATCGCTTCCAAAGGGAACCTGGCGACTACCGATGGTCAGCTCGGCGCAGGTCCGGGACCAGTCGGAACAGAACCAACGCTGTTCGTAGAACTCACCGCTGTTGGGCAGGTAAATCTTCGGCACCAAGCCCTTGATGTCTCCCCCGGCCAAAAAAGCGGCACAGTTGAACAACCGACCGGCCGAGGACACGGGCACTCCGACCACCAGCGCCAGGTCGGTCCCGGCGGTAAACTCGGCGACAGTCTCCAACGCCCGCAAGGCCCCTTGCTGGAGATGATTTTGAAAAAACAGATCGGCGCAGGTATAGCCGGTCAGGCATAATTCGGGAAACAGGAGCAATTGGCACCCTGCCTCAGCGGCCCTGGCGGCAAGACGAAGGATTTCGGCAAGGTTGAAATCAATATCGGCAATTTTCAATTCCGGGGTTGCGACCCCGACACGGAACAACCCTAAAGCATTAAGATCCCGCGAAACCGATTGAGCGGTTGCTGTCATAAGTTCTCCATAAAACCTGGTCACAATATCAATCAGGCAGTGAAAACGCATCTGGCAAGTGCGTTATGCGCGCCGTGCCGTCACTCTGGCATAAAACAGCCAGAACATCAAATCTGGGTTGCAGCTTGCCCTGCTTGCCGGGTTGCTGCAGATACCACTGGGCAGTACGGATAATCTGCCGTTGCTTGCGACTGCCGACCGCCTCCTGAGGAGTACCGAAAGCGCTACTGCGACGGGTTTTGACCTCGACAAAAACCAGCCAACCGCGATGCCGGGCGATAATATCGATTTCCCCGACCGGCGTACGGAAGTTGCGCTCCAGGATGCGCATCCCCTGTTTTTTCAAAAACTCGGCCGCCTGAGCTTCCCCCCAAGCACCCAGAGACAGCCGTGCCTCGCTCACTGCCCATCCTTGACATGCTCTCTGACGCCAGCGAAGGTTTTGCGATGCTGACAGCTGGGACCGAAGGCAGCAATGGCCTGGCAATGAACTTTGGTCCCATAACCTTTATGTTTGGCAAAGCCGTATTCAGGTAACTGCTTATCGAAGCTGAGCATGATCCGGTCACGCACCACCTTGGCTATCACCGAGGCTGCAGCAATCGATAACGAACGACTGTCACCCTGTTTGATGGTCTGTTGAGAAATCTTGACCGGAAGAGGAGTGATCCCGTCGATGAGCAGGTGATCCGGGGTCACCACCAACCGGGCAATGGCTCTGCGCATGGCCAGCAGGGTCGCCTGAAGAATATTGAGGCGATCAATCTCCGCTACCGAGGCCACGCCGACACCAACTGCGGTGGCCTGCCGACGGATTTCCGGGTACAGTGCCTCGCGCTTTTTTTCGCTCAACTTTTTGGAATCGGTCAGTCCGGGCAGCAGGAATTGCTCAGGAAGAATCACCGCCGCCGCAACTACCGGTCCGGCCAAAGGGCCGCGCCCCGCCTCGTCGATCCCGGCAACCGCCTGAAACCCTCGCTGCTGGGCCTGTTCTTCGAAATACAGAGTAGAGACAGCAGCTTCTGCAAAGAGATTTAACGTTGTCACTTTATCATCCCGCTAAAGGAAAAATCACGAACTGCCGACCAGGCCGGAAGAGAGGGGTCACAACCCTACCGGCATGGCAGCAACAAAAAAAGCCCCCGACTTGCGAAGGGGGCTTCATTGTAGCGAATCTTTGCTGATCAGACCATCCGCTTTTCGGAGATCCGGGCAGCTTTACCGCGCAGGTTACGCAGGTAGTAGAGCTTGGCACGCCGAACCTGACCGATCCGGACCACCTCGATTTTGTCAATGCTGGGGGAATGCAGTGGGAAAATCCGCTCGACACCGATATTCCCCGACATTTTGCGCACGGTGTAGGAAGAACCGAGGCCACGGTTCACACGCTTAATGCAGATCCCTTGAAAAACCTGAATCCGCTGTTTGTCGCCCTCAGTAATTTTGACATGAACTTTCAAGGTGTCACCAGCCTTGAAGCTCGGAATATCCTTTTTAATCTGTTCCATTTCCAGTTTATCGATAATGTTCATCCTCTATCCTCCTCGGTTCATTTCGTCCGTTTTGAATGATCCCTGTATTCATTTTTCCAGCGGCGGTTTTCTCTGCGAACCCGCCAGCGCTACCCAGAGCCGGCTTGCCGGCGTAATTTCTCAATAAAAAACTGATCCTGTTCCGTCAGTTCAGCTGTCGCCAGCAACTCCGGCCGCCGTTCAAAAGTCCGCTGCAGTTGCTGCTCCCGACGCCATCTGGCAATCCGGCCATGATCCCCGGAAAGCAACACCTCGGGAACGGCCAACCCGTTAAACACGGCCGGCCGAGTATATTGTGGATATTCCAGCAAGCCGTCCGCAAAAGAATCCGTTTCAACACTGCCGTTGGAGCCAAGAACTCCGGGCAGATGGCGAGCAATGGCGTCGATCATCACCATGGCCGGCAACTCGCCACCGGTCAGTACGAAATCACCGATGGAATATTCCTCATCAACCAGGGTCTGTCGAATCCGCTCATCAAACCCTTCATAACGCCCACAGACAAAGATCAGCCCGTTCTCACGGGAGAGCTGTCTGGCGTGCTGCTGCCGAAAAGGAACCCCCTGGGGGGTCATCAGCAGCACCTTACTGCCGGGCGTCTCTTCCCGCAGACGGGCAATCGCCCTGGCCACCGGTTCCGGTTTCATCACCATCCCGTCACCGCCGCCATAGGGAGAGTCGTCTGTCGTCAAATGCTTTCCTTCGGCCCAGTCGCGCAGATTATGCGCACGAACCGAAAACAATCCCTGACTGACCGCCCGCCCGAGAATACTCTCGCCCAACGGCGAAGTAAACATTCCCGGAAACAGGGTCAAAACATCAAAGATCATTGTTCTTCCTGGATCAGCCCTTCGGGGAGATCCACTTTCATAATTCTGCGTTCCAGGTCGATGTTCTGGACAAACTGTTTGACCGCCGGGATAAGAACTTCGCCGAATTCGCCCCGAACAACATAAGTATCGTGCGCGGAGCTAGAAAACAAATCGACAAGACTGCCAAGTTCACCACGCGTCACATCGACAACCTGCAACCCGTCCAGCTGACTCCAGTAGTATTCGTCGTCCTCCAGGTCCGGCAACTGATCCTGCCGCAACAGTAGCTGCCCGCCGACCAGTGGTTCCACGAGATTGATCGATTCATATCCCGCAAAGCGAAGGAGAATCTGATTTTTATGCGCAGCCTGCCGAATGATCCGCAGTTTCAGCAGATCGCCATGCGGCAGAGCCAGGTGAACCTGAGCGATATTCTGCAACAGCTCGGGATCACCTGATCTCAATCGAACTTTTATATCACCGCGCAAACCATGGGTACCGACAACGACACCAACGTCCAGAAGCGCTTCCGTTTCATTCTTCATCTAAAAACTATAAACGCCTTGGCGTAGAGACCGGACCAAGTTTTCGCTTACTCCATAATCTGCAAAGCAGCACGTTGATTTTCGCGAGTTGCCTTGGCATTCAACAATGTCCGCATCGCCTTGGCATTTCTCCCCTGCTTGCCGATAATCCTGCCCATATCCTCCTGGGCCGCGGCAAGCTTGATCAACACACTGCCATCTTCAGCAACTTCTTCCGAGATAACAATCTTGTCAGGTTGTTCAACTAAAGATTTCGCAATGTACTCGATCAGGTCTTTCATAGGTCATCCTCCGGGTAGTTGCGGGGTCGGCGCCCCGGATTCGGACCAGCTTCAAGCTTCAGGCTTCAGCTGTTGCCTTGGTCTTGAACTTGGTCCAGACACCGGCATGACGCAAGAGCCGGCGTACGGTATCGGTCGGCTGAGCACCTTTGTTAAGCCATTCCAAAGCACGATCTTCCTTGAAGTCCAGCAGAAATTCGTCCTGACGCGGATTATACTGGCCCAAGGCCTCAATAAACCGGCCATCCCGTGGGAAGCGCTCATCAGCTACGACAATCCGGTAGACCGGTTTCTTTTTTTGGCCACCGCGGGCGAGCCTGATTTTTACTGCCATGCTTTCTTTCCTCCTGGTTTTTCTGATTATAGTGTCTCTATTTCGAACAGAACAATGAGTCTCTATTCGTAGCCCTTAAAAAGGAAGCTGACCACCCCGGCCCAGCATTCCCTTGAGCCCCTTTGGGCCCATCTTCTGCATCTTTTTCATCATTTTCTGCGCTTCGGTGAAACGCTTGAGCAGCTGGTTAACATCCTGAACCCGGGTGCCGCTCCCTTTCGCGATCCGTAGCCGCCGTGAACCGTTAAGAATTTTATGATTCAACCGCTCCTGCGGCGTCATCGAGCGAATGATCGCTTCAATCTTCTTCAGTTCATTTTCAGGAAGCTGCATGCCCTGGGCTTGCTTCATTGCCTTCCCCACACCGGGGATCATCTTCAGCAATGAATCAATGGATCCCATCTTTTTAATCATCTGCATCTGCTCAAGGAAGGTTTCGAGAGTGAATCCATCCTTGCGCAGCTTTTGCTCCATGGCGGCGGCGTCTTCAGCCTCAACCGCCGACTGGGCTTTTTCGATCAGGCTGAGCACATCGCCCATGCCGAGAATCCGCTGGGCCATCCGATCCGGATGGAACTGCTCAAGAGCATCCAGCTTTTCCCCCATACCAACTAGTTTGATCGGCTTTCCGGTAACCGCACGAATCGACAGCGCGGCACCGCCCCTGGCATCGCCATCCAGTTTGGTCAGCACCACCCCGGTCAACGGCAGCTGCTCATCAAAACTGGCGGCAACCGTAACCGCGTCCTGCCCGGTCATGGCATCGGCAACGAAAAGAATCTCCCGCGGCGAAATATTGGCGACGATTCTTTTGAGTTCCCCCATCAACTCAGTGTCAATATGAAGCCGACCTGCCGTATCAAGTATAATTGTATCAAAACCGTTAAGTTTTGCGTAGTCCATTGCACGATTACAGATATCAACAGGGTCCTGACCGGCTTGCGAATCAAAAACCTCGACATTGATCTGTCGCCCAAGGGTCTTTAACTGTTCAATTGCCGCCGGGCGATAAACATCAGCCGGCACCAGCAAAGGATTGCGTTTTTCCCGCCGCAGCTTCAACGCCAGCTTGCCGCAGGAGGTCGTTTTCCCGGCACCCTGCAACCCGCAGACCATCAACGGCACCGGCGGCTTCGCGGCGAGATCAAGGCCATTGTCCTCGCCCTCGCCCATCAACGCCGCGAGCTCCTCGCGCACCACCTTGATCACCTGCTGGGCCGGAGTCAGGCTTTTCAGCACATCCTGACCGAGCGCACGTTCGCCGACTCGAGCAATGAAATCTTTGACCACGCGAAAATTGACATCGGCTTCCAGCAGTACCAGCCGAATTTCACGCATGGTGGCCTGAATATGCTGCTCCGTCAAACGACCATGGCCGCGCAGCTTCTTGAAAACCGAATCTAATTTATCTGAAAGCGTATCAAACATAATTTAATCTGCGGCAAAATCCACGAAAGAATGAATATAAAAACAGCACTTCTCATTGTCAAGGAAAAAGCTTTTACAAACAACCGGTTTCACTTCAGGCGGCGAAACTCTCCCGATTCCAGTTGCCAGACTTCGGCCATAGTCAGCCCAGCCAGGCCCAGAGTGGCTTTCACCAGAGGCAGCAGCTCCTCGTCAAACGTCACCGCCATTCCGCAATCAGCGCTCAGCTGACGCGGCACGGGGATGACTTTAACTCTCAGCTGCTCGTGCTTGAGAACTTTCTCAGCTTTCATCACCCGATGAATCGAATGAAAAATCGCCACGATGTCACCATTCTCAACCACGAAAAAGTCACCTCTTTTCCCAAAACGAGCCGAGCCCAATCCGGGCGCGCATCATGCCATGATTGCCGCTGCCATGCAAGGGATATTCATCTTGCCGGGAAAATTGACAGGATGACTTCTTCAAGAGTAGAGTAGGCAAAAAATATTTTATGTTGACTAATAGACTCAGCAATTTTGCGCTGTCACAAATAAAGGAACGGCCCGTGCACAGAGATCAGATTCTCCCCCTTGTCACCCTTATCGCAGTTGCCTTCGGCGGCAATGTGCCACTGGGGTTCTTTCGCGAAAGCAGTAAAAAGTTCTCTTTGCGCTGGTTTGTCCTGGTTCACTTCTCCATCCCCTTCATCATTGTCCTGCGCAACATATTCGGATTCAGTTGGCGCTGGATCCCCGTGACCCTTGGCTGTGCAGTGGCGGGGCAATTGTTGGGCGGATTCATCAACAGGCGGACAAATCGATGAAAAAAATCGAACGGCCCCCGATGAAGAGAGCCGAACGGGTCGGCCACCTGATCAAACAGATGTTCGGCCAATCAGAACTGGGCCGGCAGCTGAGCCGCCATCAGGCCTGGCTGATCTGGGACCAGCTGGTCGGCGAGCAGATTGCGGCCCGGGCCAGACCATTAAAATTGCGCCAAGGGGTCCTCGAAGTCCAAGTTGACCATCCGGTCTGGATGCAGCAGTTGCAGATGCTCAAGCCGCAGATTCTCAAGAAGCTTGCTGCCCAGACCCCAGAGGCGGGCATCACCGACATCTTCCTCAGGCAAAGTCGAGGACCGGCCCCCGGCCGGCCAAAGAAACCACAACAGGCCGCCCCACCACCCTGGCTTAAGGTCGAGTTGAGTCCCGCCGAAAAAGAAAATATTGAAAAAGAGCTGGCGGCAGTGAACAACCCTGAACTCAAAAATGAACTACGAACCCTGTTCACCCGCCAGATTCAACACCAGAAATGTCGGTAACTTCGCCTCGGGCAGACAGCTGACGGGAATAGATCCGTCGCACCTCGTCTGTATAATCACGGGAACCACCTTTGCTGTTGTAGAGAACCAGCGGCCCGGCCACCAGCAGTCCCGGCTTGGCACCCTTGCGCCCTTCCAACAACACCAGCCGGGCCTCATCACCTAGGGCTGAATGGACCATGCGCATCCGCTTCGGCTCCAATCCGGCCGCCTGCATGACGGCACAAATCTCCGCCAACCGCTCGGCCAGATGAATCAGCGCAAAACGACCACCATGCTTCAGCAGGCGTGCCGCTGCCGCAATAAAATCCGTCACGCCTCCGGCCATTTCATGGCGCGCCATCGCCCGCTCGTCATTCGGAGCAATCCGGCCACTGTTAAGTTTCCGAAACGGCGGATTGCTGACCACCAGATCGTATCCGGCGGCAGGCAGCTGTCGACAGACCTCCCGGAGGTCACCGCAGACGACCTGAATCCGCTCAGTCATATCATTGAGGTCAACATTACGCCTGGCCCGCTCGGCCAAAGCCTCCTGCCGCTCGATTGCGACAACCTCCCCGACGGCATAAAGACGCCCCAGCAGCAGAGCAAGGATGCCGCTCCCGGTTCCCAGATCAACAACCCGATCCCCTTTGCGCACAGCCGCGAAATCAGCCAGAAGAATCGGATCAAGGGAATACCGATAGCCGTTCCGCGCCTGCAGCAGTCGAATCCTGCCAAGAGAGAGATTGTCAAGCGTCTCCTCAGTCATGCTCAACCCTTTTACCCATAAAAAATGCCAGCCCGGGAGATCCGGACTGGCATTGAAACCGATGACAGGAAAAAGTCATTATTTAACGTGACATTCCTTACACTTGGTCGGCCCTTTTTTCTCAGTTTTGTGGCAACCAGTACAGGTTTTATGGAAAGCATCTTTCGCTTTGGGAGCTTTGCTACCGTCGTGACAACTTGTACAGGCAGCGAACTCACCGGTGTGGTGACAGGTTTTACAATCGGAGATGAACCCCTGGTGTTCTGCGTGGGGAAAGGTCACCGTCCCCATTTTGGCTTCCAACTTGACTTCTGCAGGGCCCTTATCGGCAGCAACAGCAGCCAGCGCTGTTCCGAAAAAAGCCGCAACGACCAGCAATACGAGAAACTTCTTCATTAGATATCCTCCCTCTTGATTGAATGGTTGACCACCGTGGCAAAGGTAAAACAAAACCCCGATCCGTGTCAATGGCTTTGTATATTGTATACAATCTGAAAATAACTCAGAGAAGACCGTCAGCGCGCAGTTTTTCCTGCAGCCGTGCTGACTTTTTGATCACTCCGGCAGCCATTTCCTCTTTAAACAAAACCAATTTATCGGCAAGAACGGCATCCGTTGTGGCCAGCATCTGCACCGCGAAAATCCCGGCGTTGCGTGCCCCGGCCGCACCGATGGCCATAGTGGCGACAGGAATACCAGCAGGCATCTGCACCATGGCCAGCAGGGCGTCGAGTCCCTGCAGCGAGGTGGCATCGATGGGAACCGCGATGACCGGCAGAGTGGTTTCGGCTGCCACGACACCGGCCAGATGCGCTGCGGCGCCGGCGCCAGCGATCAACACCTTGAGGCCCCTGCCCCGCGCCTGGCTGACATACTCAGCGGTCCGTTCCGGGGTTCGATGTGCGCTCGATACGATCATCTCAAAAGGAACCTCAAACTGCTTAAGAATTTTCGCTGTCTCAGCCATGATCGCGTAATCGCTATCACTCCCCATCAATATTCCGACCTGTGGTGTTTTTTCTGTCATCAACTTACCGCTCCTGCCAACTCTTAATGTGATCTGTTCAGTGCTTTGGCACCGATATCGTGTCGAAAGTGAACCTTTTCCCACTCAATCAGGGCAACCCCCTGATAAGCTTTTTCAATCGCATCCTGTACACTATCGCCCAAGGCGGTGACTCCGAGAACCCGCCCCCCGTTGTTGACGATCTGCCCTTCTTTAAACGCCGTACCGGCATGAAAAACCACCAGGTCATCCAGTTCGGCGGCAGCGTCCAGTCCGGAAATCGGCAAACCCTTGACAAACTCCGCCGGGTATCCGCCGCTGGCCATCACCACGCAGACCGCGGCTTTATCGTGCCAGACAATGGCGTCCTGCTTCAGCTCGCCGCGGGCGCAGGCCTGCAACACGGGGACAATATCCGACTTCATCCGCATCAGCAGCGGCTGTGCTTCAGGATCACCGAAGCGGGCATTGTACTCGACCACCCTTGGCTGGCCGTCCTTGATCATCAACCCGACATAAAGGATGCCGCAATAGGGGCAACCGTCCGCCGCCATGCCGGCGATGGTCGGTTTGACAATGGTATCGACAATGACCTGATGCAAATCATCGGTCACCACCGGAGCCGGCGAGTAAGCTCCCATTCCGCCGGTGTTCGGTCCCTGATCATTGTCATTGACCCGCTTATGATCCTGCGAAGAAGCCAGTGGCAGGATATTCCGGCCGTCGGTGAACGCAAAAAAGGACGCTTCCTCGCCATCCATATACTCTTCGATGACCACGCTGGCACCGGCCGTACCGAACACCTTGTCCAGCATAATTTCATCCACCGCCGCGACAGCGTCCGCTTCGGTCATGGCCACGACCACCCCTTTGCCGGCGGCCAGGCCGTCGGCCTTGATCACAATCGGTGCCCCCTGCTCTTTAATGTAAGCAACGGCCTCAGAGTGGTCGGAAATGCTTTTGTAGGCTGCAGTCGGGATGCCGTGCCTGGCCATCAGGTCTTTGGAAAAGCCCTTGCTCCCTTCAATCCGGGCAGCGGACTTGCTGGGACCGAAGATATCCAGTCCGGCGGCTTTAAAACTGTCCACAATTCCCAGGGTCAAAGGAATTTCCGGACCGACCACGGTCAGATCGATCTGTTCTGCCAGGGCGAAATCGCGCAAGGCCTCGATTTCATCGACGTTGATATGAACACATTCGGCCAACTCGGCAATGCCGGGATTGCCAGGCGCACAATAAACCTGCTCAACCAGCGGCGACTGGACGATTTTCCAAACCAGGGCATGTTCACGTCCGCCACCTCCGATTACCAGTACCTTCATGAGTCTTCCTTTTCTGCAATAACCCGCCGTTAGCGTTGTTCAACCGCGGGCCGAGTCCAGGGTGGGCGATCACAACCAATGCCGCGTTGCTGTGTCATTGGCTGCGCGTGGCCGGAACAAACACAACGTCCCGACCGTGCCAGAAAAAGTCCCGGGATGGACTTTTCACCTACCGGTTAATGCCTGAAGTGGCGCATTCCGGTAAAGACCATGGCAATGCCCGCCTCATCCGCAGCAGCAATCACCTCTTCATCGCGGATCGAACCGCCCGGCTGGATCACCGCGGTAATCCCGGCGGCAGCAGCGTTATCAATCCCGTCACGGAACGGGAAGAAGGCATCGGACGCCATAGCGGCACCTTTGACTTCCAGGCCGGCATGTTCGGCCTTGATGGCAGCGATACGGGCCGAGTTGACCCGGCTCATCTGCCCGGCGCCGACCCCGATGGTCATCCCGTCCCGGCCGTAAACAATGGCGTTGGATTTAACGAACTTGGCGACCCGCCAGACGAATTCGAGGTCCTCGCGTTCTTTGTCCGAAGGAGCCCGCTTGGTCACCACTTTCCAATCGGCACTCAATAGCAGGTCGGCATCCTGAACCAGCAGCCCGCCGTTGACCCGTTTGAAATCATAGCGCGGGCCGCTTTGTGAGGACCACTCGCCGCACTCAAGCAGACGAACGTTTTTCTTCGCAGCCACCACCATGGATGCTTCCGCGGAAACCCGGGGAGCGATAATCACTTCGACAAACTGCTTGTCGACAATCGCCTGGGCAGTTGCGGCATCCAGTTCCTGATTAAAGGCGATGATTCCGCCAAAAGCCGATTCGGGATCGGTTGAGAAAGCACGCTGATAAGCGTCCACCAGATCAGTACCGGTGGCAACTCCGCATGGATTGGCGTGCTTGACAATGACGCAGGCCGGGGCGTCATTGAACTGTTTGACGCATTCCAGAGCGGCATCGGTATCACCGATATTGTTGTAGGAGAGTTCTTTCCCCTGCAATTGACGTGCGGTCGAGATAGAGACCTCGGCGACATTTTTCTCGGTGTAAAAGGCGGCCTGCTGATGGGGGTTTTCGCCGTAACGCATCCCCTGGGCTTTATGGAACTGGAGAGTCAAGGTCGGCGGAAACTCGGCAGCGTCCGCGGAAGTCCTTTTCCCGAGCCAGTTGGAAATCGCCCCGTCATAAGCTGCGGTGTGCTGATAAACCTTAACCGCCAGCTGGAAATTGGTGGCTGCCGATACCTCGCCGCTGCTCTGCTTCATTTCGGCAATGACCGACTCATAATCCTGCGGATCAACTAGAACCGTCACAAACTTGTTATTCTTGGCCGCACTGCGCAGCATGGTCGGCCCGCCGATGTCGATATTCTCAATGGCATCCTCCAAGGTGCAGCCGTCCTTGGCCACCGTCGCTTCAAAGGGGTAAAGATTGACGACCACCATATCGATGGGCTCGATATCGTGCTTGGCCATGGCGTTGAGGTGCTCGGGATTGTCTCGCAGCCCAAGCAGTGCGCCATGCACCTTGGGATGGAGGGTTTTGACCCGGCCATCCATCATCTCCGGGAACCCGGTATAGTCCGAGACATCCATCACCGGGATACCGGCATCACGGATCATTCCGGCGGTCCCGCCGGTCGATAGAAGTTCGACACCAAAACTGTTGAGTTCACGAGCAAGATCGATGACTCCGGTTTTATCCGACACTGAAATCAGTGCACGCTTGATAGCAGGCATGGGGCGGTTCCTTTCCTTCAATCCAAAGGGTTGTTCTGAGCTAGAAACAAGGACGGGCAGCTCATCGCCAAAAAAGCGGGCTACCTGTAATAAATCCACTGATGAATATCTTAAGTTACAGTTTGAGTTTAATATTTAAACCGGCAAAGTAAAGAGCAAGGGACTACGGACGGGGCAGATGCCAACCGCCATAGAATGTATTTGAAAAAGTGGACCTTTTAGCATGTTTCGACAGAGCTGACAACAGCTTTCAGCCGTTTTCCGCCACAGTCGGGTAGCGGCGCGGAACCCGTCCGCCGATGCGGCAGAACACCTCATAGGAAATCGTATCCAATTGCCCGGCCCAATCATCGCCGCTGATCACCAGCCCATCGGCAGCGCCCAGCAAAGTGACACAGTCCCCAACCCTGGCCTGCTCAATCCCGGTCACATCCAGCATGATCCAGTCCATACAGACCCGGCCCACAACAGGAACGATCCGACCGTGGAGGATAGCGCGGCCGCGATTACTTAGCAGTCGATTATAACCGTCCGCGTAACCGATGGGCAAAACCGCGACTTTCATGTCCTGCGGCGCATAAAAACTGTGACCGTAGGAAATCCCGCTCCCGGCCGGCAGTTCCCGCAATTGGGCGATCCGCGTACGCAGATTCATGACCGGCCGCAGACTGACCCGATCGGCAAAATCAGGACCGGGCAGGCCGCCATAAAGCATGATACCGGGTCGGGCCAGGGTAAATTCAGGACGGTTCCAGGCCACCAATCCGGCACTGTTGTTAAGATGCACATCCAACGGAGCAATACCCGCCTGGCGCAACATGTCCAGCATCTGCAAAAACAGTTCAAGCTGTACGCCGGTGACCGGTGAATTCAACTCATCAGCGCAGGCCAGGTGCGACATAAACCCGGCGACCTCAAGCCCGGGACAGTTCTGCAACCGTGGAATGAACTCCTGTAACTGTTCGCGCAGGAAACCGACCCGCCCCATGCCGCTATCCACCTTGAGATGAACCCGGGCCCGCTTACCGCGCCGGATCGCTTCGCTACTCAGGCGACCAGCCAGGTCGGCATCAAAGAGTGCGGGCATCAGCCGGTGCTCGATAAACGCGCCTTCCTGCCCGGGAAAGCAACCTCCCAGCACCAGGATCGGGTCGGCAACACCCGCGGCGCGCAGTTCCAGCGCCTCCTCCAGGGTGGCGACGGCAAAATCGGTGATCCCGCATTGCTGCAGTGCGCGGGTCACCGGAACCGCGCCATGACCGTATGCGTCAGCCTTGACCACGGCAAGAAGCCGCTGTGTTTTCAGGCAGCACCCCTGCGCCTGGCCAAGGTTGTGGCGCAGTGCCGGCAGGTCGATATCAGCCCAGGTCGGGCGTTCTGTGAAAGCGATCATGGCTCTCATAGCCTCCGGATCAAAGAAAGCAGGATGTTGAACAACCGCCTGTTAGCAGAAAAAGTCCGTTTATAAATATACCCGCCGGAAAACTCTGTAAAGCAACAAAACCAGGAGGGATTAATTGACACCAAGGTTTGCAACTGGTAGGATTCTCCTTGATTGTTGTTTTTTCATTCTATTTTTTTAAAAAATTATCCCGCCACTCGCTTCTTTAGGCAAACATCCCGGACCCAAATGAAAATAAAGGGAGACCACAGTATGCTATCCGGACTCTACCTGATCACGGACAACAATGAAGATGGAAAGCTCTTGGACAAAGTTTCGGCAGCCTTGACCGGGGGAGTCAAAATCCTCCAATACCGGGCCAAAGACATCCGTCCGGATGAGCGGCACCAGATGGCCGGCCGGCTCAAGGAACTCTGCCGACAGCACAATGCCCTGTTCATTGTCAATGATCTGCCGGAACTGGCCCGCGAGGTCGATGCCGACGGCGTCCATCTCGGTCAGGACGACATGCCCGCGGTCCAGGCGCGACAGATTATCGGTCGCAATAAGCTGATCGGCATCTCCTCCCATAATGTTGACGAAGCCCTCAAAGCCGAAGCCCAGGGTGCCGATTACGTTGCCATCGGGAGTATTTTTCAGACCGCCAGCAAAGACGACACCAGCGTGGTCGGCCTGAAAACCCTGGCCAAAGTCCGTAAAGCCGTACGCGTCCCGTTGGTGGCCATCGGTGGCATTACCCCGGCGGGAGCCTATGAGGCGCTGCAAGCCGGAGCTGACTCGGTTGCCATTATTTCCGGGATCATGGCTGACCCCGATCCGGCTCGAGCCGCCAAGGAATATTCTTTACTGTTCAACCGCAAGCGGCCTTTTCCCAATGGCAAAGTGCTGACCATTGCCGGTTCCGACTCCGGCGGCGGTGCCGGGATCCAGGCAGATATCAAAACCATCACCTTGCTCGGCAGTTATGCCAGCAGTGTGCTCACCGCCCTGACCGCCCAAAACACTCTCGGGGTGACAGACACCTATGCAGTGCATACCGATTTTGTCATAAAGCAGTTGGACGCAGTCCTTGATGACATCGGCACCGATACGATCAAAACCGGCATGCTGAGCTGGGGGGGGATTGTTTCACGAGTCGCCAAAACGATCGAAGAGAGATCGCTGCTCGCCGTGGTCGATCCGGTCATGGTTGCCAAAGGCGGTCAGCCCCTGCTCGACAAAGAGGCCAACGACAGCCTGATTTCCTGGCTGCTGCCGCAGTCTTATCTGCTCACCCCGAACCTGCCCGAAGTCGGCGAACTGACCGGCTTCGAACCTGAAACCCTGGAGCAAATGGTTGAAGCCGGCCGCCACCTGCAGGAGTTAGGTGCCCGCAATGTCCTGATCAAAGGCGGCCATCTGGCGGCCGAAGCGACCGACCTCCTGCTGCTCGGCGAGGAGGTCATCGAACTGAACGGGGAGCGCTACGAAACCCACAACACCCACGGCACCGGCTGCACCTTATCGGCGGCCATTGCGACTTTCCTGGCCCAGGGCTACCCGCTCAAACTTGCGGTTGAAAGAGCTAAGTACTTTATCTCCCTGGCAATACGGGATTCTTTTCAAATCGGCCAGGGGCACGGCCCGGTCAATCATTTCTCTGCAGCCATGCAGTTCTTGCATGAACAGCCCGCAATGGATTAAGATACCCCCCACGACTTGAAGATCAGCGTTTCTTTTAACTGCAGCGCAGGCACCGACAAGGTGTCAGGCGCTGCTTTTATTCTGTAGAGGAATCACTAATGACCCAGCTGGAAATGGCCCGTCAGGGACAGATCAGTGACTTTATGCGCGAGGCTGCTGCAGCCGAAAACATCGATCCGGAAATCTTGCGCCAACGGATTGCAGCTGGCACTGCCGTCATCTGCCGCAATGTCAAGCACCATAATGGCCGTCCGCTGGCCGTCGGCGAGGGGTTGAGAACCAAAACCAACGCCAACATCGGCACCAGCCAGGACGACACCAGCATCGACAAAGAGCTGGAAAAAGCCAAGGTCGCAGCAGCGGCCGGCGCCGATGCCCTGATGGACCTGTCCACCGGCGGTCCCATTGATGAAATCCGCCAGGCGATCATTGCCGAAACCGACCTGTGTATCGGCAGTGTTCCGCTCTATCAGGCCGCCTGCGACGCAGTTCTGACCCAGGGCAAACCGATCGTTGATATGACCGTCGAGGATATTTTCGCCGGCGTTAAAAAGCACCTCGACGACGGAGTCGATTTCATCACCGTCCATTGCGGGGTCACCCGGGAATCGGTGGAGCGGATGGACCGGGAAGGCCGGCTCATGGAAGTCGTCTCCCGCGGCGGCTCATTTACCATTGAGTGGATGTCTCACAACAACGCCGAAAATCCGCTCTACGAGTATTTCGATCGGCTGCTGGAACTGGTGCGCCCCTACGATGCCGTCCTCTCCCTCGGTGACGGCTTCCGGCCGGGCTGCCTGGCCGACGCCAGCGACCGGGCCCAGATTCAGGAACTGATCCTGCTCGGCGAATTGACCCAGCGGGCCCAGGAAGCCGGCATCCAGGTCATGATCGAAGGACCGGGACATGTCCCCCTGAACCAGATTGAAGCCAATATCAAGCTGCAAAAGCGGCTCTGCCACGGGGCACCGTTTTATGTGCTCGGCCCATTGGTCACCGACATTGCACCGGGCTATGATCATATCACTGCAGCCATCGGCGGCACCCTGGCCGCTGCAGCCGGCGCCGATTTTCTCTGCTATGTCACGCCCAGCGAACACCTGCGCTTGCCCACGATCGAAGATGTCCATGAAGGAGTCATGGCGGCCCGCATTGCCGCCCATGCAGCGGACATCGTGAAAGGTGTCCCCGGCGCGATGGAAAAAGACAATGCCATGGCCATAAGCCGCAAGAAGCTGGACTGGGAAGGTCAGTTCGCGGTCGCCATCGACCCTGAAAAAGCCCGCCGTCTGCGGGCCGAATCCGGGGTGGATGAAGCCCATGGTGCCTGCACCATGTGCGGAGCCCTGTGCGCTTACAAAGTCATGAATGAAAGAAACGAGAAGAAAGCGATCTGAAATTTGTTGCCGTCCAATCGGACAGACATTATAATCGGCCGTTTTTTTCCAAACCCTTGAATGATAGAGCGGCACCGGGGGGCAACCCCGGTGCTCTTTCAGGAGGATCTGCCGATGAGTGCCAAAAGAGTATCCCGCCCCCGCCGCAAACCAAAAATCAAGCTGCGCGGTTTCAATAATCTAACCAAAAGTCTGACTTTCAATATCTATGATATCTGCTATGCACAACGGCCCCAGGCTCGGGCGGAATATCTGGAATATATCGACGAAGAATACAATGCCGAACGGCTGACCAGGATTCTCACCGAAGTGGCGGAGATTATCGGTGCCAATATTCTGAACATTTCCAGCCAGGACTATGACCCCATGGGTGCATCAGTGACCATCCTGATTGCCGAAGAACCCATTGAGCCGAAACCGGATATCGTCCTGGCTCACCTGGACAAAAGTCACCTGTGTATCCACACCTACCCGGAAACTGATTCAAAATCGGGGTTATCTACCTTTCGGGTGGATATCGATGTCTCAACCTGCGGCAAAATCAGCCCGTTGAAAGCGCTCAATCACCTGATCTCCTCCTTTGAGTCGGACATTGTTCTGATGGACTACAAGGTCCGCGGCTTCACCCGGGACATCAAAGGTCGCAAACACTATATCGATCACCGGATCCACAGTATCCAGCAGTATATTCGCCGCGAAATCCGCGAACTCTACCAATGTGTCGATATTAACATTTACCAGGAAAACCTGTTTCACACCAAGATGCTGCTCAAGGACTTTGACCTGAACCAATACCTTTTCGCGACCACCTTCGAGGATCTGTCGGAGGAAGAACGCCGCAAAGTGAAAAAAATACTTGAGCAGGAGATGACGGAAATTTTCTATTCCAAAAATATTTACTGATGGAGGACGCATGTCATTCAGACGTCTGCTCATTCTGACCATGGCCGTGATGTCGTTGACCGCCTGCACGCGCAAACTCCCATTGGGCGATCCGGAGCTTCCCTATCCACCGGCACGGGAGCCCGTGGTCGGCGATATCCTTCACCTGCCGACCGGAGTCTATGTCAGCGAGCAGACCCTGCTTGAACATGCCGTCAGGGAACGCGTCGTTTTTGTCGGTGAAACCCATGACAATCCGGCTTCACATCGGTTAGAAAGAATAATTCTGGCCGCTCTCCAGGAGCACAATCCGGGCAATGTCACCCTGGCCATGGAAATGTTTGTTCCCTCTCAGCAACAGGTGCTGGACCGCTGGAGTGCCGGAGAGCTGAGCGAAAAGGACTTTCTTAAAGAGGTGGACTGGTACGGCACCTGGAGCATGAACTTTGCATTTTACCGTCCCTTGCTCCAATACTGCCGGGAACACAAGATCAAAATCCTCGCATTGAATGCCGAGCAGGACATCAAGAAACTGGTGAGCCACAGCCCGCTTGAGGATCTCCCCGAAGCGGTTCGCCAGAAACTGCCGCAAATGGATTTCAACGATCCCTATCAGCGCGCCATGGTCCAAGCGACGTTCAAAGATCACGCCATGGGCTCGGCCATGCTGGCAAGTTTCCAGCGGGTACAAACCCTCTGGGACGAAACCATGGCCAGCAACCTGGCCGACTACTTGAAAAAAACGCCTCCCACCCACCAAGTGGAAGTCATAGCCGGCGGCAACCATGTCCGCTACGGTTTCGGCATTCCACGACGGATGTTTCGCCGGGTTCCGGCCAGCTACCTGCTGGTCGGCTCCAACGAAATCGATATTCCGGCCGACAAACAGGATCGGCTGATGAATGTGGTCAAACCGGACTATCCGATGCCCCCCTACGACTTCGTCATGTATACCAGATATGAGGATCTGCCGACCCCGGGAGTCAAATTGGGGGTCATGTTCGAACCGAGCACAAAAGGGCTGACCGTACAGGGCGTCCTGCCCGGCTCCGCGGCGGCAGCGGCCGGCGTCGAGTCGGGTGATATTCTGATCGGCATCGATGACAGCCCGATCAGCGAACCCTTCGATCTGATTTATGCCCTGCAACAGAAGCAAGTCGGGGACAGTGTGCAGCTGAAATTGTTGCGCGCAGACCGGGAACAGCTCAAAGAGGTCCAGTTCAGCCCGGCCAGTCAGCAGCCCCACGGCACCAAATAACCGTCCGGAACCGGGCAAATCCCGATTGGCGCTCGTTTAAGCAACTTTGCAGTAAACTCGGGACTGTCCCCAGGGTCATCGGGGGCTGTCCCAAGAGTTTGCGAGCCATGAAAGCAGTAGCGGTTAGCACCGCAAAGACCTGGGACAGCCCCCGTGCGGGGACAGTCCCGGTTTTGCTGCCAGCGCCCCTTAAACAAGCGCCATTCGGGCAAGTCCCCAACCGATCGATTCACTAACAACAAGGCCGGTGCAAACAATTGCACCGGCCTTGTTGTTAGTCAGTACGGGGCCTGGTCAGGATCAGGCTTTACCGGCACTGCCGAGCACCGCCTCGTTCTTGTGCTTGATCAGCGCAATCAGCTCCTTGCGGGCGGCCCCCAGGTATTTGCGCGGATCGAATTCCGCCGGATCGTTGGCCAGATACTCGCGCACCTTGGCGGTCACGGCCAGCCGGCCATCGGAATCGATATTGATCTTGCAGACGGCACTGGCGGCGGCTTTGCGCAGCTGATCTTCCGGGACGCCGACCGCGCCTTCCATCTTGCCGCCATACTGGTTGATCAAGGCGACGTATTCGGGGATAACGCTTGAGGCCCCGTGCAGGACAATGGGAAAACCCGGAATCCGCTTTTCACATTCGGCCAGGATATCAAACCGCAACGGCGGCACCTCCTCACCATCCTTGAGCTTGAATTTATAGGCGCCGTGGCTGGTGCCGATGGAGATCGCCAGGGAATCCACACCGGTTTTCTTGACGAAATCCTCAACTTCATCAGGCTGGGTATACGAGGATTTTTCAGCCACGACCTCATCTTCGATCCCGGCCAAAACCCCCAGCTCCCCTTCCACGGTCACATCATGCTGATGGGCATACTCAACCACCTGCTTGGTCAGGGCGACATTTTCATCGTAAGACAGATGGGAGCCATCAATCATCACTGACGAAAATCCTGAATCGATACAGCTTTTACAGAGTTCAAAGGAATCACCATGATCCAGATGCAGCACGATCGGGAGATCTGCCCCCAGTTCCTTGGCCATTTCAACAGCGCCCATGGCCATGTAGCGCAGCATGGTTTCGTTGGCATAATTACGGGCTCCTTTGCTCACCTGAATAATCACCGGGGAGCGGGTTTCCACGCAGGCGGTTATAATAGCCTGAAGCTGCTCAAGATTATTGAAATTGTAAGCAGGAATTGCATAACCGCCGTCAACGGCCTTGCGAAACAGCTCCCGAGAGTTGACCAGCCCCAGCTCTTTATAACTGACCGCTTTACTCATTGTGGTTCCTCCATGTTTGAAAAAGGATTTAGCTCTTTTTGAGGTTGATGAACAGGCTTTGCTCCACTGTTGATAGTTTTATCAACCCTGCCTGAGGTTGTCCAGCAGCAGCTGAACAAAGTCTCAATTTAGTTTTCCCGGAAGGTGGTTGCAATAGCCCGGGGCATCTATTAGTATACGCTCGTTTGCGACCGTGGGTAGGTTCTGTCCCGCGATCATTTCACTGACTTGAATGTGCTTTGATATTCATTTTATGAAAGGACTGGTGAGAGATGGTCGATGCAAAAACGGATAAATATTTTAAAGAGTGGAAAGAACGCGAAGCAATAGCGGAAGCGATGACACCGCTGATCGGCAAGCTGTACCGTGACCACGAAGTCATCTGCACGGTGTTCGATCGCAGCCTGGTCAACAAACCGATCAACGATATCCTGCGGGTCCATCGCTTTGCCCGCCAGATCATCGATCGGGAGATCTGGGTCAAGGACACCTTCCCCTTTCTTGAAGCCATGGCGGAAATGGACCTGGCTCCCGGCAGGGTCGATCTTGCCAAACTGTTTCTGCGTTATCAGGAGCAGCGCGGCAGCGACGTCAGAACCTTTGTCGGCGAACAGCTCAAGGAACTCAATACCGGCAGGAGTAATCAGCTCAGCGAACCACGCGATGTCGTGCTCTACGGATTCGGCCGCATCGGTCGGCTGTTGGCCCGGATTCTCATTGAACAGGCCGGCGGCGGCAACAAACTGCGTCTGCGGGCGGCGGTTGTCCGCAAGGGCGGTGATGACGATCTGGCCAAACGCGCCAGCCTGCTTCGCCGCGACTCGGTGCACGGCCACTTCAACGGCACGATCCGGATTGAAGAAGAAGAAAACGCCATTATTGCCAACGGCAATATGATCCGCATCATCTATGCTGACAGTCCGGACCAGATTGACTACACCGCCTACGGCATCGAAAACGCCATCATTATCGACAACACCGGCAAGTGGCGTGACCGCGAAGGGCTCGGCCTGCACCTTAAGGCCAAAGGGGCCAGCCAGGTGCTGTTGACCGCCCCGGGCAAGGGCGACATTCCCAACATTGTTTTTGGTGTCAACAATGAGCTCCTGCAACCCGATGCCACCATTCTCTCCGCGGCAAGCTGCACCACTAACGCCATTGTCCCGGTCCTAAAAGCGGTCAGCGACAAGTTCGGGATCGAATACGGCCATGTCGAAACCTGCCACAGTTATACCAACGACCAGAACCTGATCGACAATTATCATAAAAAAGAACGTCGCGGTCGCAGCGCCCCGTTGAATATGGTCATTACCGAGACCGGCGCCGCCAAGGCGGTGGCCAAGGCCCTCCCTGAATTGGCCGGCAAACTGACCGGTAACGCAATCAGGGTGCCGACCCCCAATGTCTCGCTGGCCATCCTTAACCTGACCCTGCAGCAGGAGACCACGGTCGAGGAATTGAACAGTTACCTGCGCCAGATGTCTCTCTATTCACCGCTCCAGGACCAGATCGACTACACCAATTCTCCGGAAGCGGTCTCCAGTGATATGGTCGGCTCCATTTATGCTGGCGTCGTCGATTCCCTGGCAACGATTGTTCAAGGGAACCGCTGCGTGCTCTACGTCTGGTATGACAACGAATACGGTTACAGCTACCAGGTAGTGCGGATCGTCGGCAAAGTGTCTGGCATGAATCTGCAACACTGGCCGGAATAACCAGCGGCCGAAAAGTCCGTTTGACTATCTTGCTCAAGCAAACCCGACACGCAGTGGGCTTGCTTGAGCAAGATTCCTCCCCACCCTTTCCAGACAGTTCCCGGTTAAGTTTCCCCCGCCAAAAACCAGGGCTCCGCATTTGCCAAACCCGTTATAGAGAATCCCGGAAACAGGCACCCTCAAACGCTTCCGAAACACCTGTAATTATTTACTCCGCCCTTTTTTCCACAGCCATCTTCCTAAAAAAACAACCTGCCTAAGAAATTAATTAGTTGCCATCCGGAAACTCCGAAGGGCAACGGCTAAGTTTTCAGATTGGAAACGAGCATTTTTTCGTTGTGGCAAGGAAAGCAAGGGCTTGCGCGGAGGCGTACACCGTTACGCCGCACAAGAAACCCCGTAGATTGACGCCGAGATTGCGGAAAAGGGCGGCTTCCGGACAGAAACTAATTAGAATGGCACATTTTTCGCTTATCTCCTGTTTAAAAGATACGGAAAAGTAACAGCCTGTTGAAAAACAGACTGCTGAACCCAAGGACAGGCGATCAAAATCAATGACGGCCTTGTCAGTCATGGATTTTGTAAGGTGGACAAGATAGTACTTTTTTCCACCCAGCTTGAAAAATGCCAGGGATGGGCTTTTTCAACAACCTGATAGATCAAGGACAAAGGGGGAAAGGGATGAACAACGACTGGTCAGCAGAGCAGAAAGAGCAGCAATTTCAAATCATCAGCGCACAGTTTCTGGAGCAGAAAACCACGGCAACAGGAGACCGAGAGGAAAAACTGACGCTTGCCCAAATCGCGGATAAAATCATCGATCGCCTCGACAATGAAGAGCAAGAGCCCCAAATAGCTAGCAGAGACCTGTCTCCGGTCCACCTTAAAGACCACCAGAAAATGCGTCAGGAGATCGCCAAGCTGGAAAAAATCTGGAGAGAAAGTCAAATTAATGACACGGAATATATCAATTCCCTCTCCTACCTGATCGAGTTCCACCAACATTTTTTTGACAGGGGAGGCGTTTTGGAAAAGCCGGACTCAACGAAGGGAAACAAATAGCCGACTCAAGGTGAGGCAGTCCTTTGTCATGTGCCGAGAAGGCCTGCCCAGCATATAAAAAGCCGACCCGGAATCCGGATCGGCTTTTGAATTGCGTTTAGCTGAAGCGTTTCATGGCGCGCATTTTCTTGCGCAGCCGGCGCTGAGCTTCTTTCTCTTTGCGCTTACGCTTGATGCTCGGCTTCTCGTAAAATTTACGTTGCTTCATTTCACGAAAAAGGCCTTCCTGCTGCAATTTGCGCTTGAGGACTTTAATCGCCTTTTCGACGTTCCCATCAATAACAGTGATTTCCACGAACAATCACCCCGCTTTCCCTTAGGTCTTTGCATCAGCTGCAAGAATCCGGGTTTATAACCGTCTTCACCAATAAAGTCAAGCAAAAATGCCAGTCCCGGCCGTTCGGCTTACCCCTTGCCGAAAAGCGAAACCTTGATTCCACCATTAACGGTTTGCAGGAGAGTCGCCCAAGCTATTCCGGAACCACGGATCAACCGGTTATCGGGACACAGGATTGCGCCCTGCCAGGAACTGAAGCGCTGCGCATAAAGCTGTCCCAACTGCACATACAAACCGCTGAGCAAAGCATTCTTCCCCAGCCGCTCGCCATAAGGCGGGTTACAGATCAGCAACCCGTCAGCAGCCGGCGGTTCCACCTCACGCATATCACAGCAACGCAGTTCCACCACCTCCTGCAGTTCGCTCTGCGCCAGGTTGAGCCGGGCCGCCGCAAGCACTTTCGGGTTGTTATCAACGCCGATAATAGCGGCCGCAGGGTGCGCCCTGGCTTTGTCGTGAGCCTCGTCCAGGAGCTGCTGCCACAGACCGGCACGATACCTTGGCCACCCCATAAAGGCAAAGCTTCGGGTTACCCCCGGCGCCCGATTCTGGGCAATCAGAGCAGCCTCAATGGCAAAGGTGCCCGAACCGGTCATCAGGTCAAGCAAAGGCCTGCTGCCATCATAGCCGCAGGCCAGCAAACAGCCAGCCGCCAGCGTCTCTCGCAGTGGAGCCGCGCCATGGGCCTGCCGATAGCCGCGGCGATGCAGCAGCGCCCCGGAACTGTCCACGGAAACCGTACAACGATCATCGACCAGGCGGATAAAAATTGCCAACCGTGCGTCGCCCTCCTGCCAGGAGCCCCCCAGGGCCTTGGCCATGGCCTCACGGCAGGTGTCGGCGATGCGACCGCTATGGGTCAGTCGTGAATTTCGGCAGGAAACCTTGAAGTCGCAGGCCTGGCCCGGCTTGACGAAACGCCCCCAAGGCAGGCGCACTAAGCGCTGATAGAGGGTCGGAAAATCACGCGCGGTCAAATCACCAAGGCGGACCAAAATCCGCGAGGCGCTACGCAGCCAGAGGTTGGCCAGGTAGAGTTCGCGCAGCCCGCCACGAAAGCTGATCCCACCCGGTTCTATCTGCTCCGGCACTATTCCAAGCGCACTGAGTTCAGCAGCGCAAATCGGCTCAAAACCGGGAGCGATAATTGCAAAATACAGATTGTCCTTGGGGGCCACCGGTCGCTCCAAGCATTGCAAAGGTTCATCCAGCCAGCGCGGATTATGTTAAAATTCCGCCCTGCCAGATTGCCGAAAAGTCCGCTCTGAGACTCGTTCAAAACAAGGTCTGGAACAAAACAACTGTCACAAGAGCCGAGCATCTGACCGGCTCAGCCCGGAAAGCGGAACCGACACTCCTAGTAAGTCCATTAAAATTAATTATTAGTTTGTTCTTACCACTTAAAATCAAATATACTATCGAAGATAGGATTGAATGCCTACAGAAATTATCAGAATGGTTTCTTGCAATGAAATTCCAACGTTATTTTAAATCTGGCCAGCAACTGCTGCTGCGGGTTCTGAATAAAACCAGACAGGACGGTCGCACCGAACTGATTTCCGCTTCAGTAGTCGCATCGGAAAGCGATACTCTCATCCTCACCCTCCCCTACGGCGAGGATGCCGAGAACCAATATCCCTTTGAAGCCGGGCATGAGTTTGAAATCACAACCGATGCCCTTGGTTTAGGAGTCCGGGCCAAAGGACGGTTTTTTAAAAAGATCGGTACCAGCCGCTTTGCCCTCAAGCTGGATCCGGAACTGGAAATGTTCCAACGCCGGATCAGCCAACGCTACGACTGCTCCCTGGGAATCCGTTTCAGCAGAGCGGCCAAAACCCTGCGGACCATGCGCGGTATCTGGGAGAAAAACATCGAAGTCCTTTCCAGCCCGGAGGCGCCGCTGGTTTTTGATGGTTTCCGCAAAACCCGTGTCAATATCAGCTCGGGCGGGATTCGCCTGACCATCAAACCTCCTGCCAACCAAGGGGAACTCTGTCTTATTCTGATCGCCCTTGATGACGGGAAACCGCCGGTCTGCACAATCGCTGAAATCGTCTGGACCTGCATGCAGGACGAAACCGCAATGACCGCGGGGATGCGCTTCATCAATATTCTGTGCGATGATCAGCAGCGGATCGAGGATTTCATCAACAATCAAAAACCAAACAAAGTCTCCTGAAAAGACTCTCTCTTCTTGCTTGTCAGCATCTATATTCTAAGCTATAAAAAAGCATTGCTCGACAGCCCTATAGGACTACTTGATCTGCAGGAACCATTTCATGCCACAGGTGACAGAAACTGAAGTTTTTCGCGCGTGCCGCACGCTTTTCGGACCTGAACTCAATCTCAGTCAAGAGTTTCTCGCCTATCTGCAGCCGGCAGGTGCCCGGTCGGCATATCGCAAAAAGGCCAAAGTCATCCACCCTGATCGGTTTGCCGTGTCCGCGACGGCCGTACAGGCCAAGCATCATCGTTTATTTCAGGATTTGAATCAGGCTCATCAGACGGTCCAGGATTATTTGAAGCAACGAACGGCGCGAAACTCGCGCAGCAGCTCAAACTATTCCACTGTTCGCCCGCAACCGTCCCGGACCAGGCAGGAGCAACCAAATTGGAGCCAACAAAACATTCCCCTGCCGACCCGCCCGCTGCAATTCGGAATGTTTCTGTACCATCTTAAAATCATCCCCTTCGATGCCTTGATTTCGGCAATTATCTGGCAACGCCGCCAGCGTCCAAACCTTGGTGATATCGCCAAACGCTGGGGATGGCTGGATGATGCAGGAGTCAGAACAGTCCTGCATACCCGCAACGGTCTGAGCAAATTCGGCGAGAAGGCAATCCAACTGGAACTGCTGACCCAAAGACAGGTCAACACCTTATTATTTTATCAACGCAGCTTGCAGAAACCGCTGGGGTTCTTTTTTGTCGAGCAGGGCTATTTTGACGAAACCACCATGCAACAACTGGTGCAACGTCAGGCAGAGCATAACCGTACCTACGGTCAGGGTTTCGCCAATCAGCACTACTATTGGCATCGCAAGTAATTTTCGTCGGGAGTTCCCCGGCTATCCCCCATTCTAAAAATTTCAATATTTTCATAAGGTAAGGAGTTATCATGGGCTTTCTGGCTTCCTCCGCGAGTATTTGCTATTTTCAGGTCAGCGGAAATCTTGATGCACAGAAAAAATTTACCGAGCTGCCGGAACAACTGAGTGCCGAAGGTTTCCGCTCCATCGAAAACTCGGCTGAAGAACTGGCGACCGGTTGGGTTGAAATGACCGATTACGACAACGGTGAATTCGACTCCGCACAATGCTGGTATGATCACTTTCTGTGTTTCAGCCTGCGCCAGGATCGCAGACGCATTCCGGCAGCGCTTTTGAAACGCCAGATCAGCAGGCTGAGCGCCCAGTTTCTTGCGGAAAAACCTGACCTGAAATATGTCCCCAAGGCCGAAAAAGAGCAGATCCGTGACCGTGCCCGTTCACAACTGCTGGTCAAGACCCTGCCGAGCCCATCGTTTTACGATGTGGTCTGGGACACCGAGCGGCAGCTGCTCCGCTTCTGCTCTCTGGGACAGACCATGATCGACAGTTTCCAGGGTCTTTTCCATCAGACCTTTCCGGGCCTGCGCCTGCAATTGCTCCATCCTTTCGCGCGGGCCGAAAAAATCCTCCCCGAGTCCCAGCAGGAACGTCTGCAACAGGTCAACCAAGCGGCCACCGATAGTGTTCTGGAACAGATTGAAGCAAATCGCTGGTTGGGCAATGATTTTCTGCTCTGGTTGTTCTATCGCACCCTGAATTCGGATTCGCGCTATCAGGTCAGCGCCTCAGGACCGTTGCTGGAGAAACAGCCGTTTACCGCTTTTCTCGACAACCGCCTGGTGCTGGTCGGCGGAGGGCAAGAAGGGGTACAAAAGATTGTTGTAGCCGGACCGCAAGATCACTATCTGGAAGTCAAAACCGCGCTGGCCCAGGGCAAACAGATCGAGGAGGCTACCCTCCACTTCCAGCATGACGAAGACAACGCCTGGAAGTTGACCTTGAAAGGGGAACGTTTCCAATTCGGCAGTTATCGGACGCCGATGATCAAACCGGAAAGCTCGCCCGATGACGACCCGCAGGCCGAGGCTATTGCCGCCTTCCTGACCAAACTGGCAGCAACGGAAGAAGGGGAGCAGATGTTTGACAGCCTGCTGCGGGATTTTCTGGAACTGCGGCTGGGCGATGGTTGGCAGGAACTGCAAGGAGCCATTCAAACCTGGCTGAATGAATAGGCAACGGTCCGGTTTCGGGAGTCCCACGGATTTCATTCCGATCCAAAGCTGCTATGATTACAATGAGCTGCCGTTGAGGTCCCTATGAAATTTCGTACCAGGCTATTGATCCTGCTCTTGCTCGTGGCATTGGTTCCGCTGAGCCTCAGCTTTATGGTTCAGCGGATCTCAATCCTCCATTTCGGCAACAAACTGGCGGAGGATACCAGGAGCTTGTTGAACAACAACGCCCAGACGTTGTTACATGCACTGGTGGATGATTACGGACGCATTCTGACCCGTGATCGCACCATGGCCCTGCTCACCCTGCAGAACCAGGCGCAGGCGGTCGAAAGCAAGCTGGCCCAGTCACCACCGAAGGCTCCTGCGCCGATCTATTTTTCAGCCGACTACAACTCTCCAGAGCGCCAACCTGCCGACCTGCAGCCGTCGCAAAAACATCTGCGCTATGACGCGGACGGCAAACCGACACCGATTCCCATCTCCTATTCCCAGCAGGTGTTTTTTCTGGCGGCTGGAACCGACCCCGGTCAGGTCGCGGATGATCTGGCCCGCTTGAGCGGAATGGTCGAAGTCTACCGCTCTCTGCATCAAATTCAGCCAAATCTTTTTCTCTGGCAATACACCGCCCTTGAATCGGGCGTCCATTCGAGTTATCCGGGGAAAAACGGTTACCCGGCCGACTACGATCCCAGAAAACGGCAATGGTATCGAGATGCAGTGCAAAACAAGGGACCGACCCAGAGCATTCTGATCGACCTGACGACCGGCCAGCTGATTCTTACTTTATCCACCCCGGTCTACCATCCGGACGGCTCCCTGGCCGGAGTCACCGCCCTAGATATCGACTACCGCCAGTTTTTCACCGATTGGGCAATCCCCCCGGAATGGGCGGAAGCCACCGAGAGCATGGTTCTCGTTTACAATGACCAGCTACCGCCGCAACAGTCCCTGGAAATTCTCCTGCGCAGCCACAATAACAATCGCGGCCACGACTGGAAAATGCCGGTTAAGCATGAATATTTTGACCTGGCCGAGCCCCGTTTTGCAGCGGTCAGCGAAGATATCAACAACGGGGTCTCGGCGGTGCGACACATTGACTATCAGGGAACCAAAGCACTTTGGGCCTATGGCGCACGGCAGGGGAACAATCCCTTTCCACTGTTGATTGTTCCCTATAAAAAAATCCTGGCCAAGGCCGATGATGCGGAGAGCTATGTCAACCGGCAGATCTCGCTGGGCCTGACAATCAGTGCGGCCCTGACCATTGTGGTGGTCGCCGCTGCCATCCTGCTGGCCCTGGTCCGCTCCAAAAAGGTCACCCGTCCGGTGATGCAGCTAGCCCAAGCAGCCGATCGACTGGCGGAAGGGGATTTCAGCGCCCGCGTCAAAATCACCACCGGTGACGAACTTGAGGACCTGGGACAAATATTCAACGGCCTGGGCAGCCGGCTGGCGGAACGGGAGCAGATGAAACAATCCCTGGAACTGGCCAAGGAGATTCAACAGCAACTGTTGCCTGGAGAAGTCCCCGCCTGTCCCGGCTTTGAGCTGGCTGGACGCAGTATCTACTGTGACGAAACCGGTGGCGATTATTATGATTTCATCCGCTTGAACAATGGCGGTATCGGCCTGGCCGTCGGCGATGTATCGGGCCACGGCATCGGCTCCGCCCTGGTCATGGCGACCGCACGCGGCGCCCTGCACTCCTTGGTTGAAAACCACACCACCAATTTAACCGCGCTATTCAATGAGCTCAATCGCTACCTCAGCCGAGGAACCGACGATGCTTATTTCATGACCCTGTTCTATGGTGTTCTCAGCCCCGGGTCAAAATCGCTGGACTGGCTGTCCGCCGGCCAGGCCCCATTATTTCTCTATCAGGACGGGGCGGTTAAGGAATTGTACAGTTCGACAATCCCCCTCGGCATTGCCGAACTGGCCGATTTTGTGACCGCCACCCGGATTACCTTTGCAAAAGGCGATATCCTGCTGGTCGGTACAGATGGAATCTGGGAAACCCGCAACAGCGCTGGGGATATGTTCGGCGCCGAGCGGGTCAACCTGCTGCTGCAAAGCAAGCATGACAGCTCGGCCTCGGAGCTAGCCGATTTGCTCATCGCCGACATCGCTCGTTTCCGGGGTGACGCCCAGATCGACGACGACATCACCCTGATGGTCATCAAAGCAATGGAATAAAACGCCCCCATGCAGATGGCACCAGGGTCTGTCGAATCAACGCCAGGCGAAGAATTATCCCCGGGAAAAACCGTACGGATGATGCTATAGTGGAGGTTTGCAAACTCTTCACCAACCAGGATTATCCCGATGTTTGAAACAGCCACTGTCGCATTTACAACTTTTTTTGCCACCATAGGCCCACTGGATGTGGCCGCAGTCTTTGCCGCCATGACCGCTGGCGCGTCCCCTCGCCACCGTCGACGCATGGCTGTCCGGGGCACCAGCATTGCCGCTTTTTTGTTACTCCTGTTCGCCTTTGCTGGCGAGTTCCTGCTCCAGAGTCTTGGCATTTCTCTGGCGGCGTTAAGGATTGCGGGCGGGATTCTACTGCTGCTCATTGGCATTGATATGGTTTTTGCCCGCCCCTCGGGCGGGACCGGCACCACCGATGAAGAAACCACTGAGGCTGCCGGCAAACAGGATATTTCTGTATTTCCACTGGCCACCCCGCTGATTGCCGGTCCCGGAGCCATGGGGGCGGCAATCCTGCTGATGGCCGAAGCAGGCGGGGAAGTGATCTCGGAAATGATCGTTATTGCCATGCTCCTCGCCGTGCTGCTGATCTCCTTATTGCTGCTGCTGGCTGCGGCCCGGGTGCAGCGCCTGTTCGGGGTCACCGGGATGCACGTTATCAGCCGCATCTTCGGTGTCCTGCTAACCGCGCTGGCGGTTCAATTCATGATCGATGGAATCGCCCAGAGCGGGCTTCTGCAACAAACCGTTTTATAGAATCTCCGTCTGGCTTTAATCGGAAACAGCTCGTTCGCTCCGGCTCCAAGCAGAGAACTTAACCATTGTCATCCACGGTTTCTGGCTGACAAACAGCTAACCTGACAGGTATGCCCATGGCCCAACCCGGCAATGTGTTCCCCAGTCTGCAACAAATCGGTTTACTCATCTTGACGCTGCTGCTGTTCTGCGGCGGAGTCGACGCGGCCCTGATTCCGGTGATCTCTTTGCCGCAGCAAAAGCCGACCGCCGGTGCCGTCATTCCCCTTGAGGTTTATTTCCATAACGAAGGGAATGACGATCTGACCACGATCCTGCCAAGCCAGCTGCAATTGCTGGTCAGCACGCAAAACGGCAGTGAGCTGCAACTGAGCGCTTTCAGTGACAGCGCCGAAGAACTGGTCCAGTTGCCTCCCGGATCTTTTCGCAAGCAGCATTACAGTGTGAAAATACCGGCCGACCTGCGTGGAGTGGTCAGCTACCGCCTGGCCGGTTACAGCCAGGTCGGCGGCATGATGATGATTGCACCGGCGCAGCTGGTGCCGAGCGTTAACACGCCAACAATCACTGGCGATCAGGGAGGACCCGAGGACCTGTCCCTGCGCAACCTGGAGTCGCTCTACCAGTCGTACTCGGCCAATTTTTCTTCCTACCGACCAACCTACTTTCTGGTTGGCACCAATCCGCAAAAAAGCAAATTTCAGATCAGTTTCCGTTACCGCCTGTTCAACCCGAGTGGCAGCCTGAGCCAAAAATATCCCTGGCTTGAAGGGTTTCACATCGCTTATACGCAGACCTCTTTCTGGGACCTGAAGTCCGCCTCCGCGCCGTTTGAAGACACCAGTTACCAACCCGAGTTTTTCTATCTGACCTCAAACCTCAAATTCAGACCAGCCTGGATGGACGGACTGTTTATTCAGACCGGGATCCAACACGAATCCAACGGCCGCGGCGGGACTGTCTCTCGCAGTACCAACTATGCCTATATCCGGCCCATGGTCATTTTCTACCATCGGCCATCCCAGCTGGGGATGATGATCAGCCCCAAATTTCTGAGTTACATCGGCAACGATGACGAGACCAACCCGGACCTGCCGGATTATCGCGGCCATATCGAACTGGAAACCCGTATTGGCCGGGCTCACAGCCTGATGCTGGCAACCAACTTTCACTTTGCCGATAAAGGAACCTCGTTCCAGGCGGATTTAAGCTATCCGATATCGCGACTGCTGAAAAACAACCTGGACATTTATTTTCATATCCAATACAGCAATGCCCTTGCGGAAAGCCTGATCAACTACCGCGACCGGACGGAAGCGATACGGGTGGGAATTTCTCTGGTTCGTTGAGTTAGTTGCCATCGGGAAACTCCGCAGGGCAACGGCTAAGTTTTCAGATTGGAAACGAGTTAGTTTCCATCCGGAAACTCCGGTGGGGTACTGTAATGTTTCTGATCTGGAAACCAGAAATTTTTCGCAAGGTCAAGGAAATCAAGTATTTGTGCGGAGGTGTAGTGCTTTACGCCGCACAATCAAATGCGTAGATTGACGCCGAGATTGCGGAAAAGGGCGGTTTCCAGACAGAAACGAGTTAAGACCGGGGCACCGGCACTGACCGGTTCGCGCCCTCTTTCGGGCCGGTAAAGAAAGGATAGTCCATCTGTGCAGCTATTTCCGCACGGACCCGCCGGTCGGCCAACCGCTCGACCAAGTAGAGACCGAGATCAATGGCAGAGCTGACCCCGCGGGCCGTAACCACATTGCCTTCATCGACCAACCGGGCGTCGACCACACGACAGTAACGTTCCAGCTCCGGGTAGGCTTTGGGGTGGGTCGTGGCCTTTTTATTCCGCAAAAAACCGGCCGCGCCCAACAGCAAGGAGCCGGTGCAGACCGAAGCCTTCAGGGGAACCGCGGCGGCCGTCTGCAGCCAGGCGATAAATTCCGCATTGTGCTGCAGGCTCCGGGTTCCGTAACCGCCAGGGATAACCACCAGATCGAAGCCTTCCAGCGAGCGGCCAACGCTGTCCGGCAAAAACCGCAGAGCCTGGTTATCAAAAACAATGTCGCTGAACGAACAGAGCTGCCACTGGAAACCGGGCATAAAATCCATTGATTTCAAACGGGTCAAGGGGTCGTAAAAACCGATAAAATCGAGGGCCGTCATCTGGTCGAATACCACAAATGCCGCGCGCATAGGACAGTCTCCTTGAATCCTCTCTGGTTTAGAGCAATGGCTTAAGTTCGGTTCCGGCTCAGGCTCCTTGCCGCAGTTCGGCAATCAGGCTGCCGCTTTGCCGATAATGCTCGCGAATGACCTGCTCGATCCGCAACGGTTCTTGAGCATAAACCGCTTCGGCAATAAGCCGGTGGCGACGGCCGATCTCCCGAGCATCGTAGAGCGTCCCCCAGTATTTATAAAAAAGAATATGCAGTTTCAGGCTGAGCCGGTTGGTATATTCAATCACCTGCAAATTATTACAGCGACTGATCAGCAGGTCATGGAATTGCCCGCCGACCTCAACAACCAGTTTCTGATTCAGAGCCAGAGCATGATTTTCCATCTCTTCCGTGAGGCGAAACAGGGTGTCGAATTCGTTCGCGGAAAAATTCCCGCAACTTTCCATGACCGCATAGCCTTCCAACACCCCCCGGGTCGTATAGCTGTCGATGATTTCTTTCGGTGAGAGTACCGGGATAAAATTGCCGACCTGCGGCCGGTAGTCGACCAGGCCGTTCATGATCAGTTCCTTCATCGCCTCGCGGATCGGCGCTCTGCTGATCCCCATCTGCGCTGCCAGCAAACTCTCTTTAAGTTGTTGCCCAGGGCTCAATTCCCCGGTCAGCAACAGCTCATAAACATGATCAATAACCTGATCTTTGTAGGTTTTCTTAATAATGGCCATGTATCAAACGCTCCATCTGCCGCTTGTCGACATCTCTGAGCGGGAGTGTAGCATAAATCCACTTGTCGACAGTTTGCTATTTTGCCCAGCGTTTCTTCTGAACGCAACCTGACCACGGACTTTAAAATCTGCTGACCAGATCGCCATAAGGGGGCACCAGAGCCTTCTTGAGTTGCTGCAGAAACTGCTCGCGGGGGATTTCCCTCGCCCCCATACTGACCAGATGGGCGGTGGTCTGCTGACAATCGAGAAGCACGAAATCTTGTTCACGCAGATGGCGAACCAGTGCCACCAGCGCGACCTTGGAGGCATTGCTGCGCCGACTGAACATGGATTCGCCGAAGAAACAGCGGCCGATACAGACTCCGTAAATCCCGCCGACCAGATCATCTCCGTCCCAGCATTCGACGGAATGGGCAAAGCCGAGCCGATGCAGGTGCAGATAAGCCTCTTTCATCTCCTTGGTAATCCAGGTTCCCTTCCCGTCAAGGCCGGCCCGCAGCCGACGACACCAGTAAATAACCGCGGCAAAATGTTCATTGAAGCTGATCCGGAAAGGAGTCTTGCGCATAAAGCGCTGCAGAGAGCGGGAGACGTGCAATTCGGCAGGGAAAAGGACACAACGTGGATCCGGGGACCACCATAGAATCGGCTCACCGGGATTGAACCAGGGGAAAATCCCCAGGCTGTAGGCGAGCAGCAGACGCGGCGGCGACAGATCGCCGCCGAGCGCCAATAAACCGTAATCCTCAGCAGTCTCGACCGGGGGGAACCAGAGATCTTCATCCAGTCGATAACAAGGCATGGCAGGCCGTCAGACGAAGCGGAAAGTAAATTTTCCGCCTTTGCAACCGACCCGGACTTCACCGCCTTGCCGCAGCTGCCCGAAGAGAATCTTTTCCGCCAGCGGATCACTCAACTCGGTTTGAATCAAGCGGCCCAAAGGACGCGCGCCATAGAGCGGATCATACCCTTGCTTGGCCAGCTCGCGCCGGGCCACGGAAGAGACCTTCAGGATGACATTTCGTTCCGTCAATTGTTCAGCAAGCTGGGCAAGGAACTTATCAACCACTTGGAGCATGATTTTCTCATCCAGGGCGGCGAAGTTGACCACAGCGTCAAGCCGGTTGCGAAATTCGGGAGTAAAAGCCTTCTCGA
Organism: Geopsychrobacteraceae bacterium; assembly: GCA_963668145.2. Classification (GTDB taxonomy): domain Bacteria; phylum Desulfobacterota; class Desulfuromonadia; order Desulfuromonadales; family Geopsychrobacteraceae; genus Seleniibacterium. The sequence continues at coordinate 22,981 of CAXXJU010000059.1, read as the reverse complement.
CTGCATTCTTCGGCGGAACCACATCGCGGGAACCAAATCCGATGGGCACAATGCTCATATCACGGCCCCCCAGATTACTGGTCATAATCAGGATGACATTACGAAAATCGGTCTCTTTGCCGTTGTTATCGGTCAGGGTGCCATGGTCCATGACCTGAAGCAGAATATTGAACAGGTCAGGATGGGCTTTTTCAATCTCATCGAGCAATAACACCGACCAGGGGTTTTTACTGACCTGTTCGGTCAGCAGGCCACCCTGATCAAAACCGACATAACCGGGAGGGGCGCCGATCAAACGAGCCACCGAGTGTTTTTCCATGTATTCGCTCATGTCGAAGCGCAGGAATTTCACTCCCAGCTGTGCAGCAAGCTGTTTGGCGACTTCGGTCTTGCCGACCCCGGTTGGACCGGTAAACAGCAGCGAGCCGACCGGCTTGTCGGGATGCCCCAGGCCGGCACGGGAACGATGGATCGATTTGACCAGGCTTTCGATGGCCGGATCCTGGCCGAACACCACCCGTTTCAGGTCACGCTCCAGGTAGCGCAGGCGCTGCCGGTCGCTGCCCGAGACGGTGCGGATCGGCACCCGGGCCATGCGTGCCACCACCCGTTCGATATCCTCGACCCCGACCGGCCGGTTGGGATGGCCGTCCAGTCGATGCTGGGCGCCGGCCTCATCGATGACATCGATAGCCTTGTCCGGCAGATGCCGCTGGGGCAGATGTTTAACCGCAAGCCGCACGGCCGCATCCAGGGCTTCCTCGGCATAACTGACATTGTGATGTTCTGCATAGCGCGGACAGAGACCCTTGATAATGGCCAGGGTCTCCTCGGCGCTGGGCTCCTGCAGGTCAATTTTCTGGAATCTGCGGGACAACGCCCGGTCCTTGTCGAACAAGTTGCGATATTCTTCGTAGGTCGTCGAGCCGATACAGCGCAGTTCCCCCGAGCCCAGGGCCGGTTTGAGGATGTTGGAAGCATCCAGGGAACCGCCGCTGGTGGCACCGGCGCCGACAATGGTATGAATTTCATCAATAAACAGAATCGCCCGTTCCCGCTGCTGCAACGAGACAACCACCGCTTTGAGACGCTCTTCGAAATCACCCCGGAATTTGGTGCCAGCCAACAAAGCTCCCATATCGAGGGTAAATATCTCACTGTTTTTCAGTAGATCGGGAACATTCCCTTCGGCAATTCGCAGGGCCAACCCTTCCGCCATGGCGGTTTTCCCCACCCCGGGTTCACCGACAAAAATCGGGTTATTCTTGCGCCGCCGACAGAGCACCAGAATGGTCCGTTCAAGTTCCTGATCACGGCCGATCAGCGGATCGATTTTCCCTTCGCGGGCTCGCTCGAGCAGGTCGATGGCAAAGGATTTCAGCGGATCGGCCTGTTTCGGTTTGTTCTTTCCGCGATCGGTGGCAGGATTTTCCGCAGGACGCTCGCTGGACTTTTCCGCCGTTCGCCGGGTCGCCTGACCATGGGAAATCTGGTCGAGCAGGTCAACCCGCTCAATCCCCTGACTCTGCAGGAAAAAGCAGGCATGGGAGTTTTCTTCTTCGAGGATTGCCGCGAGCAGGTCACCGACGCCGACTTCGGCTTGCTGGGACGACTGCATATGCAGAACCGTTCTTTGCAGCATCCTTTGCAGCGCCAGAGTTTGCCGTGGCACTTCCTCGGTCTCCACCCCCTCGGGCAGATGTTCGAGATGCATATCGAAGAAATTTTCCAGCTGCTGCTTGAGATCGTCGACATCACCGCCGCAGGCAGTCAGGATTTGCTGACCGACACCTTCAAACAACAAAGCGTAAAGGACATGTTCCGTGGTCAGGTACTCGTGCCGCCGCCGTTGCGCTTCGCGCACGGCCAGGGTAAACGCTATCTGGACATCTTGATTAAACATCTCTGCCACCGTTGTTATGCCTCCTCAAGCGTACAGCGCAAAGGGAAACCCGCTTTACGGGCCCGCAACCGTGCCTGGTCTGCTTTCGTTTCCGCAATCGCATAGGGAAACGTCCCGCAATGGCCAACGCCCTGAAAATGAATCGTCAACATAATTTTTTCAGCATCTGTCGGAGACTTATGGAAAACCTGTTGCAGGGTCTCAACCACAAATTCCATCGTGGTATAATCATCATTATGCATCAGCACCTTGAACAGTGACGGCGTGGCCACATGCTCTTTGGTTTTGACTTGAACTTTCGCCTTGTTGCCGGTATTGGTATCAGAATTTCCCATACAGTCCCAAAGTCCTCATTATTCGTTAACGTTAGCAATGTTATCACAAAGAAACGCTCACGAACAGCCTGACAAAAAAGAGAATTCATGATGCAGACTCCCACCAATCGTCGTAAGCGTTCCGACCCGGTTCTTCGCCTGCTGACCTGGTGTCATTCAGCAGCGGTCATCGCGCTGGCAGCAGCGCTTGGGATCTTGGCCGTGGCCAAACCCAAAGTGGAAACCTTCTTCGATCGTTATTATGGAATTGCTCTGCGCAAAACCTGGGATCTGGAACTGGCCAATTATATCGGGGTCATGCTGGTGATCAGCAGCCTGCTTGGCATTATCGGTCTGATCCTGAACAGCAGGCGCTTGCGGCGCAGGGATGATCACATTCATGTGACCCTGCTGATCAGCCTGATCATCTCTCTGGTCGGACTGGGATTTTTTGTCCGTTTCATGATGCTGGCGCATTAACGCGCTGTTGAAAAATCGCCGATCAAACCCAAGACTAGTGTCCCGTACGGTTAATTCTACGCGGGGACAATCGAAGTTACGGATACAGGTCTGCCCAGGTCAGTGGCTGGTCACGTCCCCGCCGGATCTCTTCCGTCGGGTGAAGGAGCAGAAAGCGCACCAGCCCACTTAGCTGAAAGCTGCGGTCGTCCCAGCCGGCCAGAGCCAAACCTGCGGTCAGCGCGGTGAACAGGGTCTCATAAAGCTGTTGCTGAAATTGATGCATAACAATCGGCGCGGAACAGCCGCAGACCTCGGCGGCGACTGCGGCCCGGCAAAGCTCCGGATCGGTGGAGGTCACACTGCGGCAGATCAGCGGGCGGACTGGATGGACCAGACAATGACCGGCGGCATCAAGAAAAGCGCAGGGCCGATGCATCAAAACCCGTTCACCGTCCTCAATGCCACGCACGTCCCGCCACAGTTTATGGAGCCGCTCCAGAATAATATCCTGATCAAGGTCGGGAACGCTGACCAGATAACGGGTTACGGCAACCGCTTCCGGGAAAGAACAGGCCACATTGACCACACAGCAGGTCCCACAACCCGGCCCGCAGGCAATCAGGCTGCGATCGCCGGCGTCCTCGTTGGCGAGAATCCCTTCAGCTTCATCCCACAGAGAACTCAACGCGGCCAACAATTCGTCCAGCGCGGCGGGCCCTTGCCCCGCGGCACAGAACCTGTCTCGGGTGCCCCGATAAAGAAGAGAAAGATCACTGTTCATCGCAGAATCCTTCCTGTCTACAGCTTGTCCGGTTATGGACTGCCTGCAAACTCTTTCCATTCTAGCCGCAGATCGCAACAAGAACAAACCTGCGGCTTGTCGATTTCCTGCCGCTCTGCTATCGTGTCCAAAAATCCCACATATATTCCAAGGGTTATCAATGACCTCAGAAATCGATAATAATATGATTGTGACAGCGATCGTTCTGGCTGGCGCCCTGACCTGCGGTGGATTGGTCGGCTATCTGCTTGGGGCCGGTAGCCGCCGCCGAACCGTCGCCGAACTCTCCCGGCAGCGGGAGGAACTGGCCAAAGAGCTGGCGGGATACCAGGCCAGGCTCGAAGCAGAGCGCAGCAGCGGCAAAGAAAAACTGCAACTGCTGGAAGAAAACCGCCGCCAGCTCGAAAACAGCTTCCGCGCCCTCTCCGCCCAGGCCCTGGAAGCGAACAACCGCAGCTTTATGGATCTGGCCCAATCCAAACTGGCCACGATTCAGCAGGAGGCCAGGGGCGACCTGGATCAACGGCGGCAGGCCATCGACCAGCTGGTTCAGCCCCTCAAAGACTCCCTGCACAAGGTGGATGACAAAATCGAACTGCTGGAGCGGGCCCGCAGCGGTGCCTATGCCCGCCTGGAGGAGCAATTAAGAAGCTTGCTCAGCAGCCAGCAAAAGCTGGAATCGGAAACCGGCAACCTGGTCCGCGCTCTGCGCACGCCCTCAGTCCGCGGCCGCTGGGGAGAAATTCAGCTACGCAAGGTTGTGGAGATGGCCGGGATGGTAAATTACTGCGACTTTCTGGAACAGGAAACCGTCGACAGCGGCAGGCTGCGCCCGGACATGGTCATCAAGCTGCCGAACGGTCGCAACATCGTGGTCGATTCGAAGGCCCCGTTGCAGGCCTACCTGGAGTCTCTGGAAGCGGACGATGACGAACAGCGTGCAACGCTGCTGACCAGGCATGCCCGACAGATTCGCGATCACCTGGGAAAACTGTCGAGCAAAAACTACTGGGAACAGTTTCAGCCGACCCCGGAATTCGTGGTCCTGTTTTTGCCCGGGGAAACCTTTTTCTCCGCAGCCCTGACCAAAGACCCGGGGCTGATCGAAGCGGGGGTCGACCGCAAAGTACTGTTGGCCACACCGACCACCCTGATCGCCCTGCTGCGTTCGGTCGCGTACGGTTGGAGACAGGAACAGCTGACCGAAAACGCTGCCGCGATCAGTCAACTGGGGCGGGAAATCTATGACCGGCTGGCCACGCTTAATCAACATTTTCAACAGATGGGTAAAAATCTGGGCAGAGCGGTAGAAAGCTACAACAAGGGGATGGCGTCTCTGGACAGTCGCGTCATGGTTTCCGCACGCAAGTTCAAGGAACTCGGCAGTGGCAGCAGCAAGGACATCGAAGCGGCTGAGCAGATCGAAACCGTTCCCCGGACGGTTCAATTTCCGGACGAATAAACACGTTTTCTAACGATCAAAGATTGGTAAAAACGATCCGCTGTAAATGATCAAAGAAGACTGTCGGCAGGACCAAAGGTCGTCGATATTCCATAAACATTAACCATTAAGCAAGGGGGAGTCAGTCTGCTCCGGCACTTTTCCTCCCCAGAGCCTGAGCAAATCTGTCCGCATATGCTATACTCCATTCCTTGTCATCACAATCTGAACACACATCAGGAGGAAAACACCCTATGAAAATAAAGTTCTTACTCATTCTACTGAGCAGCGTGCTGCTGCTCAACGGCTGCGGCTATAACACGATTCAAAAAAACGAGGAAGCGGTCACCGCGGCCTGGGGTGATGTCGAGGCCACCTACCAACGCCGGGCCGATCTGATCCCGAACCTGGTTGAAACAGTCAAGGCGTATGCCGCTCACGAACGGGAAACCCTGACCGCTGTCACCAATGCCCGGGCCAAGGTGGGGCAGGTAAACCTGTCGGCAGAGAATCTCAACAACCCCGCCGCCATGCAGAACTTTCAGCAGGCCCAGGGAGAATTGTCCGGCGCCCTCTCGCGTCTGCTGGTGGTTGCGGAACGCTATCCGGACCTCAAGGCCAACCAGAACTTCCGTGATCTGCAGCATCAGCTCGAAGGGACTGAAAATCGCATCAATGTCGCCCGTCAGCGTTATAACGCTGCGGTCCAGACCTTCAACACGTCGATCAGGACCTTTCCCAATAACCTGACCAACAAATTCCTGCTGAATCTGGAGCGCAAAGAACCGTTCAAAGCGGATGCCGGCGCAGCCACAGCCCCCAAGGTATCCTTCTGATGCGCAAGCTGTTTTTAGCTCTGTTTATTCTGCTGCTGAGCGGCTTACCCGTTCAGGCCCTTGATGTCCCGCGACCGACCGGCTATGTCACTGATCAGGCCAATATGATCTCGCCGGGCACCAAGCTCAAGCTGGATCAGTTCCTGCAAAAATTCGAAGCCAGTGATTCAACCCAGATCACGGTCCTGACCATTCCATCTCTGGAAGGTGCGGTGCTTGAAGACTATTCGCTCAAGGTTTTTGACAGCTGGAAACCGGGCCAGAAAAAAAAGGATAATGGTGCGCTGCTGCTGATCGTCAAAAATGATCACAAAATTCGGATTGAAGTCGGCTATGGCCTGGAAGGCCGGTTGACCGACCTGCTCGCCGGGCGGATCATTGACAATGAAATCACTCCCAGATTCAAACAGGGGGATTTTGACGGCGGGGTGGTCAGCGGAGTCGTCGCCATGGCCGAAGCGGTACGCGGAGAATACCAGGGGACGGGGAAAACCGCAGGTCACAAGCGAAAAAGCAGCCCTTTTGGCCTGATTTTCCTGCTCTTCTTTCTCGGCCCGCTGCTTGGCCGTATCGGTGGACGCAGAAGCGGACGCACTCGCCGCAGCGGAATCTTCTTCGGCGGACCCTTCATCGGTGGAGGCGGCGGTTTCGGTGGTGGTGGCTTCGGCGGGGGCGGTTTCTCCGGTGGGGGCGGTGGAGGCGGCGGGGGGCGGTGCCTCCGGCGGCTGGTAAACAAGCTATCCGGAACAGGGCTCAAGAACCTCATTTTTTAATCCATCAGAGACCGGCAACCACAGCGGAATAGGGAACGAGACAGGCATGGCAACAGCAGCTGATTTTTTTACCGCCGAAGAACAACAACGCATCGAAGAGGCCGTCAAAGCGGCTGAACTGACCACCAGTGGTGAAATCGTACCCATGGTGGTTGATAGTTCCTATGAATATCCCCGCGCCGAACTGATCGGTAGCGGCACCCTGGCGCTGGCCTGCGGCCTGTTTGTCAGCTGGGCTGTCGGCGGTGAGTCGATCTGGTGGTTTCTACCGGTCTTCCTGATTGCCTTTCTACTCTTCTTCCTGACAATCAGGGCCTGGCCGGCCTTCAAACGCAAGCTGATCCATCCCGAAGAATTCACCATTGAAGTCAAGGAAAAGGCCATGGTCTGCTTTCTGGAACAGGGACTTCATGAGACCCGCGACAAGACCGGAATTCTGATTCTGATTTCTCTCTTTGAGCGCCGGGTCCAGGTCTTGGCCGACAGCGGCATCAATGCCAAAGTCCCCCAGAATACCTGGGACGAGATCGTTGCCATAATAGTCACCGGGCTGAAAAGCGGATCTGCTTGCGCTGCCACCTGCCAGGCCATCGCCCGCTGCGGCGAACTGTTGCAGGAACATTTTCCGCGCAAGGATGATGATACCGACGAACTGCCCAATCTGATTATCGAGAAGAAGAGCTGAACCTTACGACACACAGTCTGACTTAACATTTCTTTACACCGCACCACCGGCCAGTGGTGCTACCCTTGCAATCGGTTAAAAGGACCGTCCGCTCGCGCGTCACAGGCAAGAACTGTAGACGACAGCGCGCTGGACACAAAGTCCACGGACTTTGTTATCGACTTGCTATCCGGCAAACCTTTTGCGAGGAGAGTTCATCATGTTCTATGGTCACCACTCTGGCTGGGCCTGCGGCCCGTTCGGTTTTAGCGGACCGGGAGGAATGTTCACCCAAGTACTGTTCTGGTTACTGCTCGCCGTTATCATTTATCAACTGTTTCGTCTGCTCCGACGACCAGTTTATCATAGTCGCAGCAACAGCACAGCCCTGGACACGCTGAATCAACGCCTGGCCGAGGGCACGATCTCGCAAGCGGAATACGATGAAATCCGCAAACGCCTGGTCTCCTGAGACCACCGTACCCAACGTAACCGGTCAAGAACCGGGACTCGGCAACAGCCGAGTTCATTCAGCTGTTATGACCGGCCACTGACTCAACGACCGGCTCATAAAAATCCCGGTTCTTCCGCCCGGCCACCAGGGTTTCCAGCACCAGCCCATAGATGCGGGTCGCGGTCAGTTCCAACTGCAACTGCTGCATGGCCAGCTCATAACGGGCCGAGCCTTGATCATAGCGGCGTTTGAGCTGGGCAAAAATCCGCGAGAAGTTCTGCACCAGAGGAACCTCCCGACGGGTCCTGGTCCCGGCCAGGAACCGCCGCCCCCGGCTGCTGACCCCGAGTAGATGCAAATATTGCGGCCCGGCTGCCAACAACTGTCGCGCAGTCTCCTTCTCAAACCCCAGCAGAATCGCAACCAGCATGCGTTGAATTCGCGTCCGGGTCAGTTGTCGCGCCTTGCTTCCCTGGATCAGTTCCTCCAGGTCAGCGGCACCATCGGCACTCTCCAGCAAACGGTTTTCAATCCCGTCGTCAACCAGCCAGTAGCGACTCAGCTGCTCTCCGGCACTGAAAATTTTCCCCAGCAGCAATCTGAAACAGGCTTGCTCCGAAAAGGTTTGCCCACGAGCCAGGGTCTCGGCCAAAAGAGCGGCAACGTCAGCCGGCAACAGCTGACTGACCGGCTCCGCAGCAGCCAGCCGGGTACGGATTCCGGTGGCACTGGCAATATCACCGCAAACATCCGTGGCATGGTAACCCGCGCCACGCCGGGCAATGGTGAAAGGTTTAATGGCGCTGCCCGTCTGGTTCAAGGCCCGCAGGTATTCGATCCCGAGAATGTTGTTCGGACCGGCCAGAAAAGCCGCACCGTCCTCCATCCCAGTCAATTCGGCCAGAAGCTTGGCCCGTACCTGCGGATAGTTCTGTCCGCTGCGCAACAGCCTGGCGGTCCGCTCAGCCACCAGGGAATCCTGCTGCTGGAGCAAATCCGCACATTGGCGCAACGGCGCCAATTCCCCGGACTCACTGCCAAAACAAAGGCTGTCAATGCCGCCCAGCAGGGTCAGGGACTGAACAGCACCCCGTGCAAAATCCGGCGCGCTGCTGCAGGCCCAGGGCAAAGGTAATTCGATGACCAGGTCGACTCCGGCGGCCAGAGCCATGCGGGTGCGCACCCATTTATCCGCCAGCGCCGCGACGCCGCGCTGCAGAAAGTGGCCGCTCATGACCGCGACCGCAACCTCGGCATCGGCCACATGAAGGCTTTGCCGCAAATGATAGAGATGGCCATTGTGAAAGGGGTTATACTCGGTAATCAGGCCGACGCTACGCATGTGCTCCCCTCGGCTTCACAGCAAAACCGGCAAGGCTGATCCGGTCCGGTTCGTCCTGGGCGACACCTCGGTCTTATAGGCCAGAACTTCCACTCCGCCAGCCACAACTTCTCGCAAAATCCGCCCATACTCAGGATCGATCTCATCAGCAGGAGCAAAAGCCTCGGCTTCCTGGCGCTGAACCAGAAAAAAGATAACCGCCCGAAAACCATTGTCCCGGGCCGCCAGCAGCTCGCGCAAATGCTTCTGCCCGCGCAGCGTCACGGCGTCCGGAAAACAGGCGACGCTGTCTCGGCAGCAAAGAGTGACATTCTTCACCTCCACCAGGACCTTTTCCGTATCGTTTTCCAGCAGAAAATCGATCCGGCTTGCACCGATACTGTATTCCGGCGTCACTCGATAGCCGCTGAGGCCGGCAATCCAGCCCTGCCGCAAAGCCTCTTCAACCACCCGATTGGTCCGTTGGGTGTGGGTATCCACCCAATGCTCCCCGACCTGAATCAGTTCCAGGGTATAGGGAAGCTTACGCTTCGGGTTATCCGCTTTGGACAGCAGCACCCGATAGCCTGGCACGGCACACTGCTTCATGCTGCCGGTATTCGGGGTATGAGCGGTGACCACACTGCCGTCAGCCAGTTCGACATCCGTTAAAAAACGCTTGTAGCGACGCAGCAGAGTGCCCTCAATCAGGGGGGATGGAAGTTTCATCGGTAGTGCCTCCGGTTCAGGTGAAGGGCCATCTTAACGGGATAATAAGGGCGCGACAAGCAACAATCCTTGCGCATACTCGACGATAATCGTATAGTTCGCTTTCGCGGAATCCATACTTTCACCCTACGACATTCTTTCACAAAGAGGTGAGCCCATGACCGAAAAATTGATCCAGCGCACAGCTTCGGCCTATGCCTATCCCCTGTTGATCAAAAATCTACTGCAGTCCCCGATTGTCGACGACCCGCTGCAGGAGATCGTCTACCGTGACCAGTTCCGCATGACCTATGCCGAGTTCCGCCAACGGATCTGCAGACTGGCCAATGCCCTCACCGAAATGGGTGTGCAACCCGGGGATACGGTTGCGGTCATGGACTGGGACAGCCATCGCTACCTGGAGTGTTTTTTCGCCATCCCCATGATCGGGGCGGTGATGCATACCGTTAACATCCGCCTGTCTCCTGAACAGGTTCTGTATACCATCGACCATGCCGAGGACGATTACCTGCTCGTCAACGAAGAATTTCTGCCCCTGCTCGAACAGATCAAGGGGCGGATTGATACGGTGAAGAGCTATGTCTTATTGCAGGATGGTCAACAACAACCCGAGACCACCCTCTCCTTTGTCGGTGAATACGAGGAACTGCTCAGTGCCGCTGACGACCATTTCGACTTTCCCGACTTCGACGAGAACACCCGGGCGACGACCTTTTACAGCACCGGCACCACCGGCATGCCCAAAGGCGTCTATTTCAGCCACCGCCAACTGGTTCTGCACAGCCTCGGCGCGATAGCCGCCCTGGGCAGCGTGCTTGATCAGGGGCGGGTCCATCAGCGCGATGTCTACATGCCCATCACCCCGATGTTCCATGTCCATGCCTGGGGATTCCCCTACATGGCGACAACCCTCGGGATCAAACAGGTCTACCCGGGGCGCTACACTCCGGATATGCTGCTGAAACTGGTTGCCAAAGAAGGGGTCACCTTTTCCCACTGTGTGCCGACCATTCTGCACCTGCTGATAAACCATCCACTGTTTGCCAAAACCGACTTGTCCCGCTGGAAAGTCCTGATCGGCGGCGCAGCCATGCCCAAGCAGATGTGCAAAATCGCCCTGGCTCGTGGGATCGACATTTATTCCGGGTACGGTATGTCGGAGACCTGCCCGATTTTGACCATTGCCCATGTCACCGAAGCAGACCTGAGCCCGGACGAGGAGACTGAGATTCGCTGCAAGACCGGCCGGCCCCTGCCCCTGGTCGATCTGCGAATTGTCGATGAAAAGCTGGAGGATATCCCGGCCGACGGCACCAGCGTTGGTGAAATTGTGGTGCGCGCGCCCTGGCTGACCCAGGGTTATCTGAAGGACCAGCGTAACTCCGAAGCACTCTGGCGCGGTGGCTACCTGCATACCGGTGACGTAGCCAACAAGGATAAAAACAATTACGTTAAAATTACCGACCGCATCAAAGATGTCATCAAAATCGGCGGTGAATGGATCTCTTCCCTGGAAGTCGAAGACCTGCTCTGTTCACATCCGGCCGTCACCGAAGCTGCGGTCATCGGCTTGGCCGACAGCAAATGGGGGGAAAAACCCCTGGCCCTGATCGTCACCAAAGAAGATATGTCGGTCAGCGAGAAAGACCTGCTCGCCCATATTCGCGGATTCATCGAAAAAGGGATGATCTCCAAACAGATCGTATTGCTGAAGTTCAAATTTGTCGAGGCCATTGACAAAACCAGCGTCGGTAAAATCAACAAGAAAGTGCTGCGGGAAAAATATGCCTGAACCAACCGGCCGACATCAGGCTGGCAACACAGTGACGCCGCTACAACGAAAAAAACCGCAGCAAGCAATGCTTGTCTGCGGTTTTTTCATACCCCGACGATTATCCGGTTTTGCTGCTGCGGCCTACAGCTTGATTAGCAGGCCTGCAGGATATCGGCCGCCTTTGTTAATTCAAGTCCAAAAGCTTCGGCAACCCCGGGATAACAGACCTTCCCAGCCACAATGTTCAAGCCATCCAGGATTCCGGGATCAACCTGCGCCGCTTCCCGCCAGCCGAGATCGGCCAATTTAAGGGCATAAGGCAGGGTGGCATTGGTCAATGCCATGGTCGATGTCAATGGAACCGCACCAGGGCATATTGGCAACACAATAGTGGACCACCCCATCAATCACGTAAATCGGTTCGCTGTGGGTTGTCGGCCGCGAGGTTTCGAAACATCCTCCCTGATCGATGGCTACATCCACCAGCACGGAACCTGGCTTCATGGTGGCCAGCATATCGCGGGTCACCAGCTTGGGAGCCTTGGCTCCATGCACCAGAACCGCACCGACCACCAGGTCGGCCTCGGTGACCAGCTGCCGGATGGTGGCCGGAGTGGACATCAGCGCAAAACAGTTCTTGGCATGATTTCATCAAGATAACGCAACCGCTCAAGGTTGCTGTCGAGCAGATAAACCTTGGCGCCGAGACCGGCCGCCATCTGCGCCGCGTGAACACCGACCGTCCCACCGCCGATCACCAGCACCGTTGCCGGCGCAACACCGGGCACACCACCCATCAGGATGCCGCGTCCACCCTGGGAACGCTCCAGATATTTGGCCCCTTCCTGGGCAGCCATCCGTCCGGCCACTTCGCTCATGGGAGTAAGCAGCGGCAACTGGCCGCTGGCGGAAGTTATGGTTTCATAGGCAACGCAAACCGCCCCGCTGGCCAGCATTGCCCGGGTGAGCTCCTCATCGGCGGCAAAGTGGAAATAAGTAAAAACAATCTGCCCGGGACGAATCAGGTCATATTCCTGGGGTTGCGGCTCTTTGACATGCATGACCATGTCACAGCGGGCATAAACATCCGCCGCAGAAAGTGCAATGTCCGCACCTGCCGTCCGGTAGTCCTCATCACTGAAACCGCTGCCCAGGCCGGCGGCTGTTTCAACCAGCACCTGGTGGCCATGGGCCAGCATGACTTCGACCCCCGCGGGAGTCATACAGACGCGATTTTCCTCAACCTTGATCTCTTTCAGCACTCCAACAACCATAGCGGGCTCCTTTCGGACATAAGAGGCAGGAATAACCGGACGAGTTTCTATTTGCTCAGTTTATCAGTAAATTTGCGGAGTATCCTTGCAAAAAAAGAGTATTTCCCATTGAAAAATAGCAAATTCCGTTGCTAAAATTGTCCCATGTCGAATTATCCTTCAAAAAATCAACTTGATGCAATTGATCAACGCATTTTAACGGCGTTGCAAAAGGATGGCCGGCTCAGTTTCGTTCAGCTGGCCGAGAAGGTCGGGCTGTCGGAATCCGCCTGCCTGCGGCGGGTCCGTCTGCTTGAGCAGCAGGGGATTATCGATCGCTACGTCATGCTCATCAATCAAGCTGCGGTGGGCAAACCGGGGACGGTCTTTGTTCAGGTCACCCTGGAGGGACAACAGCAGGACAAGCTGCAGCATTTCGAAATGGAAATCGGCCGGGTTAAAGAAGTCATGGAATGCTATCTGATGTCCGGTGACAGTGACTTTTTACTGCGGGTCATTATCCGCGACAACGAAGACTACATGCGCATCCACAATCACCTGACCAGCCTGCCCGGGGTGCTGCGGGTCCAATCTTCCTTTGCCCTGAAAACAGTCCTTAAAAAAACGGAACTGCCTCTTTAAGAAAGCTTTTTCGCGCTTTCCCCGCAAAAACATTTATATATTTCAGTCAATTTGACTTAATATCGTTTTACAGCTGTGAAATCACGTGAATCCCGCAGCTGTTTGCGGGTTCCCTGGCATATGAACTGGCCTGTTACCTTCACCAAGTCGTGAATTGATATGAATCCGATCCAAAATGGAAAATTCAGCCCCCCTCATTTCGACCCCCGCCCGGCATCTGCTGCGAAAAAGGGTCATTGACGGGCTGCAATCCCAATTGCAGGCAGACCGGCACACCATTGTCATCGAGGGACAACCCGGCCAGGGGAAAATCGCAGCTTGCGGTTCAGTTTCTCAGCAGCACCGGGAAAAAATTCGCCTGGCTGCAACTTGCCGCGGACGACGGCGACCCGGTACTACTGCTCCTTGAACTGTTGGACACTTTGCGGCACGCCTTGCCTGAATTCCACGCGCCGCAAGTGGAAGACTGGTTAGCTCAGAAAGGCCCCCTGCCACTACAGGTTTCGCAGCTCGCCGAGTTTTTACTCGAGGATCTTGAAAATCACTTGGTCAACGAGTTTTTCCTGGTGCTGGATGACCTGCATCTGCTAAACGGGCGGCTCCAGAGCCAGAGCGTATTGACCACGCTGCTTACCGCACCGCGCCAGAAGCTACAGTTGCTCCTGATATCCCGCCAGCCGGTCTTTCCTGCCCTGCTGGGAAAGCACCCTCCACCCCCGGCGGTGATTCTCCGCAACGACGATATATCCCTGAACCGACAGGAAATTGCCACGCTCTTCAATGACTGTTTGAACATAGCGGTTTCATCCGCCACAGTGAATGACCTGTTCCAGGCTAATGGAGGCTGGATCATGGGCTTACTCCTTGCTTCCCGGCAAAAAGCAGGCCCCCGGCTTTGGGGCATCAGCAAAAAGGCCTTGGGGCCGGATACGTTTCTCAGCTATTTTTCAGAGGAGATTTTAGACAATCTGCCGCGGCAGCTGCAAACCACACTGATGCGCTTGTCACTGCTGGATGAAATCCCTGCAGGGCTGGCCACCATTATCGGCAAAGATCCAGCAATTCAGGAAGAACTGGTGTTACTTGAAAACCAAAATTTCTTCGTTCGCTCCCTGGATCCGCAGCGGACCGTTTTTTCTTATCATCATCTGTTTCGTGACTGCCTCACCACCCTTGCCAAAAACAGTTTGTCCGACCAGGAGATCAAAAAAGTCTGGATGCAAGCTGGCCAATGGTATGCCCCGACAACAGCAGAGATTGCCCTGGGCTATTTTTTACGCGCAGCTGATTTCAACGCGGCCCAGGACGTTCTCAGCGAAATAGGCATGGACCTGTTGGCAAGCAACCGCTTGGTCACACTACAAAGCTTACTCGCCCCGATCGCTACACAGGTCTACCCCTATTTTCCCTGGCTCGCGTTTTATAATGGCGTCATCCTCCTGGACAGCACCCCGCCAACTGCGCGAAGCTTTTTTGAACTGGCCCTGGAAGGATTCGTCCGCGAGGGGAATGAAACCGGAGAACTCCTGGCCCTGGTGCAGTTAGTCTATTTTCATTCCGCGGTCGACTGTCAGTTCGAGTCCGGACGGCAAAGACTGGAACGTGGCATTGCCCTGTATGAAAAACGGCGTCATGTCCTAGATGTCATGCAGCAGGCACATGCGGCCAATGTCTTTGTCATCGGCCTGACCCTGTTCAGTGTCGATCTGGAACGAACCCGCCCATTCGCAGATTTCGGCCTGGCCGAAGCAAAACAGCTGAACAGCAAAGGCCTGGAAGCTGAAGCGCGCATGGCCCGCTGTTATCGGGATTTGTTTGCCGGGGACTTGACGGCCTGCCGCCGGGAAGTGGAGCAGTCCCTGCCGCTGTTGCAAAGCCCGCAGGTAAGCCTGGTCAATAAAGCGGCTCTGCAACTGGCTCAACTGAATCTTCTCATCAATGAAGGAAGGCGCGCTGACTTTGAATTCCATCGGCGCCGCTATCTCAAGCGCTACGGTGAAGAGCTGATTGAAAACAGTTCCTTTGGCGCCATTATCCGCATGTGGCAACTCGATCTGGCCCTGGCTGGCGGTGACGATCCCGGGATGCAGGAGATTCTGCAAGCGGCCCTGGACAGTGACTTTGGCAGTACCCTGCCCCATATGCGTAGCCTGTACCTGCAGTACCAGGCTTATTCAATGGCCCGGCTTAATTGCGCCGACGAAGCGCTTCAAGCCCTCCGGGAATCTCTTCGCTTAAGACAACAGGCCGGGGGCTTGGATTTTATTGCCATGAACAATTTACTGCTCGCAGCGACTTGGACGCGGCTGGGGAAGTACCGGGAAGCGCTGGAATTGCTCCGCGAAGCATTGGACATATCCATCAACAGCGGCGAAATTTTTATCCGCCCCGGCCTTCATGCCTACCGAGCCTGGACCTATCTGCAACAAGAAAAACAGCAGCTGGCCGCCAGAGAAATAACCAAAATGGCCAATTGTCTATTCGCAAGTGGATTTCAATCCTTTTACGGCTGGGACCCGGAGGTGATGACAGACCTCCTGGCAGAAGCCGCACGACAAAAACTGGCTTTGGAACCGTTAGGCACGCTGTCTGCCTCAAGGCTGCGGAGGGTCTTTCTGGAAGACGGTCGTCCGCTGCATCAATTGACGATCAACTGCCTGGGGACACTTGAAATCTCTTGCCATGGGCGGCATCTCTCGCATATGGATCTGTCTCCCAGCATGCGCCAGCTGCTCGCGTTGCTGATCGTAGCGCCGAAACATCAGATGCTTCTGGAAGACATCCAGGGCGAACTTTGGCCGGACAGCCCAAGCCTGAGATCCCGCTCAAGTTTCGACAATCTTATTTCACGCTTGCGTAAACTCCTGGATAAAATTCTGCTCAGCCCTTCGGCCAAAGACTACCTCACTTTGCAAAATGGTGTCCTCTGCCTGGAAAATTGTCATTTTGACTTTATCGATTTTACCAGCAAGATCCGGCAAGGCATCCGCCACGTCCGCAAAAAGGAACTCTGGCAGGCGGATCTGGCCTTTGCTGCGGCACTGACTCTCTGGCAGGGCGGGTTTCTCCAGGGTATCCATTTAAATGACCAGGGGCACCTGAAGGCGCAGGATCTGCTGTTACTAAACCTGGAAGGATCGCAACTCTGGTTTGATCTGTTGGTGGAGTCCGGTCACCCTGATGAAGCGATCACCGTCGCCAATCGGGCTCTGCTGGTCGAACCGACCCATGAGGTTCTGGTCAGAAAGCTGTATAACCTCCACACCCACTTCGCTCAGCGGGTGCCAGCCAAAAAAGTTCTACAACGTTATGCACGTGCTCTTGAAGCGGACGGTTTTACCGCCCAGGAACGAGAGCACATCCTCGAATCATTCTGGGGCGCTTCCGACCTGGCAGGGCAAACAACAAACGGCTATTTCTCTGAAAGAGTCAGAAGCACAGAGGCCTGACCTGCACCGCTGAACAGATACGACGGATGCAGCTGCTCCAGTTTTTAAGCTGCCGTTCGTTTTCTTCTTTCAGTCCCTTTCCAGTCTCCCCTGAGATTTAAGAAAAATATGAGATCCTCAGGTCACAATGGTCCACAGCACGTTCCATTGCGGGCAAAAACGCACCGGGCCGAAAACCTTGGTAAAATGAAGTCAACCCCTTTCCACCTGGTCGGGTATCGCTTGAAGCAGGAGGTGTTATGTCTACACGCCATGCCGTTGTCTTTGATGATGATGATTTTTTCCTGAGCATCATGGTCAAGCTATTCCTGGCGCTGGACGTCAAAGTGACGGCTCTTTCCGATCCGGGCTGTTATATCTGCTCCCAACCCGGAATCACCACATGCCCGGTAGCATCGCCCTGCACGGATTTTCTTTTAACCGACCACAGAAACCCGCAAGGGATGGACGGCATAGACTTTCTGAAAAGAAGTCACCGGCTCGGGTGCAAGATCCCCCGCCACCGCAGGGCTATCATTTCATCGGATTGGAAGGCTGAAGACCGGACAGAAGCCGAACTGTATGCCGGACAGGTTTTTGAGAAATTCCAGGCAAAGGAAAAACTCTCCGCCTGGATCACGACGGCCCTGTTTGCCTGTTAGGTTCCTCTCCCCCTGGCCGCCCTTAGAAGATACTTTTCCCGAACAGGGATTCGGCAAGTTCCACGGCGATTTTTGCAGTCCGGTTTTCAAGGTCGAGGATGGGATTGATTTCGACGATATCCACTGCGGCCAGTTTGCCGGTATCGGCAATGGTTTCCATCAGCAGCTGGGCTTCCCGGTAGCTCAGGCCTCCCGGGGACGGAGTACCGACCCCCGGGGCCTCGTGCGGCTCCAAACTATCCATATCAAGACTGACATGCAGGAAATGGTGGTTGGCCAATTGGCTCAGGGCTGCCCGGGCAATCGCCCCCATGCCCTGTTCATCAACATCACGCATGGTATAAACCGTCACCCCGCTCTGTTTCAGCCAACGCCGCTCTTCCCGATCCAGGTCCCGCAGCCCGATCATGACCACATCCGTTCCGGCGATTTTAGCGCCCGGCCGGCCGATATTGAGCAGCTCCGGATAGCCGGTCCCAAGCAAGGTTGCCAGGGGCATGCCGTGGACATTCCCGGACGGGGAGCTATCCGGACTGTTGGCATCGCCATGGGCGTCGATCCAGATGATGCCAACCGGTTTTCCGGCAGTCACTCCGCCGATGGTCCCGATGGCCAGGGAATGGTCCCCGCCCAGAAACAACGGAATGTCGCCCTCCCGCACGGCGAGAGCTGCGGCTTCGTAGGCTGCCTCACAAACCTGCCGAATGGCGCTGAGCAGGGACTCCTGATCGGTTCCCGACAGGGTGTCCCGTACCGGCACATAGAGGTTGCCCGAGTCATGTAATTCGTACCCCAGCGCGCGCAGACGGGTCGACAATCCGGCGTAGCGGATAGCGCTCGGCCCCATATCGACCCCGCGCTGGCTCTGGCCGAGATCGATGGGGATGCCGATAATGCGGATGGTTCTGCTCATAAGTCCCTCGTCCCGGTCAGCCCCGCCTGAGATTGTTCCACAGGTTCATCATGAAATCCTGGACATTGGTCAGAATAGCCACGGCCTGGGCCGAGCCCCGATTGGCCAGTTTATCGGCACTGAATTCAGTCATATCAACAATGAAAAAAATAGGACCGGCCGCACCGACCCGTCCGGCATCACCCGATAACTCGGCACCATGTTGCCGAAGGCGATGGAATGCAGCTGGGTGGCCAGGGGCGATGACCGTGGTCGCTTTGCGGGCGTGCAGGCGCATGGCATCCTGGGCCTGGTAGACATTGCCGATGACTTCGGGCAATGGTCCATCGTCACGGATGGAGCCGGCAAGGACATACGGAACATGACATGTCTCACAAGCGTAGATGATGCCGTTATCCAGCCCCAGTTCGGCAATCGTCCGGGAAATGGAGCCACGTTTGCGAACCTCGTTGAGGATATCCAGATGGTTGTAATGACCCAGCGGCTGCAGGGTCTGCGAGTAGATGTTCTGCCCGAGGCCGGTTTGGAAACGGGCCGCCTCGAGATCATGGGTGGCCAGGGCGTTACCGGCCAGCAGCACATGGCAGTAACCGTTTTCGATCAGCCCCTGCATGGCGTCTCGGCTGTCCTTGTCAAAGGCCACCGCCGGACCCAGCACCCAGGCGATGTTGCCATGCTCACGATCATGGCGCAGCACCTTGTAGAGTTCGTCATAGGACCGGGAAAAAGGCGTTTCCCGGGTTCCACGGGTGCGAAAAGAAAATTTGTCGACCGCCGTCCTCAGCCGGGGAAACAAAACCTGTGGTATGGACAAAGATTCCTTCTTCGCCATTTTTCAGTGCGCCCGACCGCAACCAGATCGCCCTGCCTGACCCGGCGCGCTTCGACCACCTCCAGGGCATCCCCCTTCAGGACCAGAACCGCGTCCATGCGGCTTTCCGGCGCCAGCAGCCAACGCCCCTCGCCCAGATGAACATATTCCGGATGGTTGGAGGTGCCATGATACTGCGCGGGGACAACCCCGTCCTGCGGAGCCGGCTCAAACCGGGCCGAGGGAGCATCGCTGAGGCCAGGCTGGGTAAAATCGGGAGGAGTATAAGCGGGAATAAACGATTCCATAGGGAACTCCTTGGGGGAAGAAATTCGCTGCGCCACAGTCAGTTACCGATGCCGTCATGGCAAACGGAGGAACTGTTCTTATCCTGAAAGGGTAGCCTGAAAAAACATTTTCCACAACGCGCCACGGTAGAATTTCCGCCACTGCCGGACAACGTCGGCAAACCTCGCCAATCCACCGCCAGGAGCGAAATCTGGGCAGCATCTGGTTCATGACGCTTTTCAGAAATTTATTGCTGGAACTGCTGCAAAGATCGGTTAGTATGTGGCCAAAATATCTGGAAGGACTGGTACATGGATAAAAGACAGATCAAAAAGCATCGGGATTTTCTCAAGGACTCGTTACGCCGCACCATCGATTTCCGGCGCACGGATCAAAACCGCGGGGTGTCGGTTCCATCCCTGCAGAAACCTATTGAAAAAGATCAACAGCTGATTGAGCTGCCCGGCGCAGAAGCCTGGGAAAAATTCCGCGGCACCGACTTGCTCGATGCCATCATTAACCGCCAGAGCCTGCGGCGCTTCGCGGCGCAAGAATTGACCTTGGCGGAATTGGCCTTCCTGCTCTGGATGAGCCAGGGCATCAAAAAGGAGCTAAGCCCGGGAAGCGCCCAGCGCACCGTGCCATCGGCCGGCTGTCGTCACCCCTTTGAAACCTATCTGCTGGTGACTCGGGTCGAAGGCTTGGCAGCCGGGGTTTACCGCTATCTGCCGCTGGAACATGCACTGGTTCAGGAAACGATCGATCCCGACCTGATGGGAAAAATCACCCCGGCAACGCTGGGACAAACCTTTATCGCCGCAGCACCGGTGGTATTTGCCTGGACCGTGCTCCCCTATCGCACGGAATGGCGTTATCATACCTCGGCCCACAAAGTCATTCTGCTTGATGCCGGCCATGTCTGCCAGAACCTCTACCTGGCTTGTGAAGCGATCGGCTGCGGAACCTGTGCGGTGGCGGCGTATCATCAGGAGTTGATGGACCAACTGCTGGGCATCGACGGCAAGGACGAATTTACCGTCTACCTGGCCCCGGTCGGCAAACGTTGATTAAAATTGAAACAGGGGCAAGACCTGCGTGGTGATCTGTTCTTTGAATTCGGCCAGGCTACCATCATTGTGAATCACCAGATCCCAGTCCTGGACATGATCCAGGGAATTTTCGCTGCTGTGGTCATTGGCGCCATGGAATCCGGGGCGTTCGATCCGCACAAAAACCCCGCCGTGCTTGCTGATGACCGCCAACTCATTGCTGAAGCGCACATCATCCACCAGGATATGCGTTGTAGCCAGATCGTATTTTGCCAGATTTCGCTCCCAGGCCTTGGTCCAGTAATCCGGGTCCTGGGCGCGACGATACTCCGTGCCCCACCATTGCAAAAGACGCCTGACCGTCACGGCAGAGCAGCCGGGCCGATCCTGAATATCTCCATTGACGTGAATAAAATCCTCCCACTGCGGACAGCATTTGCCCCGCCCGGGCCTGGTCAATATAAAAAATCCGCACCTTATCGGCCTGATCACCGTAAACCAGCGGCACCTTATCCGCTGCTCCGACCTGACGGATGAAATCCTCGACCTCATCACGCAAAGCCCGGGCCATGGGCAGAACCTCAATTAACGAGCCCCTGCTGTTGCAATAAAAATTTCGCTGCGGTGGTCTTTCCCGAGGCCGCTTTTCCGGCAAAACCGATGATCATGGTGATAAACCCCATTCCGTAAAAATTTTCAGTCGGCAGTCAAAACCACCGCTGAATGGATTTGTGAGTGTACTGAAATCAGTCACAAAAAGGAATCGTTCTTCATCAAAAATCTTGCCAGTTTTGGCCTGATCAAAATGAGAAATGCAAAGCAGAGCAAAACCATCACCGGTAAACATTGACACAGAATTATTAAAACAATATTATCTTAATCATTATGTTTGATTTTTACTTTCTGGATAGAGGCTGCATCAATGGGGATGTGGCCTTTTTTAGAAGAAGAAGTAAATCTCCGACAATTCCAAGCTAAACATAAATTCCAAAGACGGGGGGGATTGTTTAGGAGCAAAGAAAAATGAAAATGCGGATCAAAAACCTCTTCTTCCTGCATCTGCTACTGATCTTTTCCATTGCTGGATTAGCCATTTACAGCGGCCTGAAATACCAGGCTTTTTCCGTTCTGGACCGAGCAGAAAAGGAAACCCTCAAAACCGAAAACAGACTGATCATCCGTACTATTCAAAATGAAATCGACCGACTTGTCACGCTGGCAAAAGACTGGGGGTGCGCGGGACAAAACCTACATGTTTATGCAGAATGGCAATCTCGACTTTATCAAGGAAAATCTCAGTCAGAACTATTTAAATGATGTCGAGATCGATGGAATCCTTTTTCTCGATACAAACTTCAGCAGCTATTTTTCCTACCCCAATATCAAGAACCAACCCAAACAGAATTTCACGAGATTGCCTCGCAGATACAGGCCAAAAAGGATCTGTTTACAGACTCCCTACGCCAAGGTATTCACCGTATTCTGCTCTTCAATCCGGAAGCAAAACTGAATTTCTGGGCGGTGATTCATCCAATCAGCCTAGCCGGCCAGCCTGACTACGTCGATGGCTACCTACTCTTGATCAAATTGATTGACAGGACGTTCGTACAAAAAATCAGCCGGATTATCGGTAAACCACTTAAGGTAAAAGCTTCGGAACACATATCAGGGTTCGAATGTCTTCCAGAAGAAAGCTTCGGTGAGTTTTGTGAAAAGGTCTACTTCCTCAATGACTCAAAGCACTGCTTGACATATCAATCCTCGGCAGTGATCGAAAAAACGGATATTTTTTCACACTGAAATCAAACGTTCACTGGATCAAAAGATCCGACAGGTTTTTCGATATACCCTGTTGATTATCTCAGCGACCGGACTTCTGGTTATTCTAGTTAATGTTCTCATGGTTCATCGCGTGGTGGTGCGGCCGACATCATATCTGGCCGAACGATTTTCCACCTTTGCGCAACAAAGAACTGTTCATCAACGGCTTAAAGTCAAAGGCGCTTATGAAATCAGGGAAATGACTCGCGCCGCCAACCTCATGCTGAATGAAATTGAGAATCTGAACGAGCAGCTGATTGTCCAGTCACGCACCGATGAGCTGACCGAGCTCTTCAATCGGCGTTATTTTGACGAATTGCTGCAACGCGAACTGGGACGAGCAGCCCGGGAAAAGACCCCCCTTGCCCTGCTGATGCTGGATATCGATTACTTCAAACAATACAACGATCATTACGGCCATGTCGCTGGCGACAAATGTCTCAAAAGAGTCGCCACAATCCTGCAGCAAACCCTCCGGCGTTCCAACGACATTGTCGCCCGCTTTGGCGGGGAAGAATTCATTCTGTTGCTTAGCAATACCAATTTGTCCCAGTTGGAGCAATTGGTCAATAACCTGGGGAATCGACTCAAAGAGGCCGCCCTGCCCCATGACTATTCGCAAGCTGCAAACTATGTCACCTGCAGCATTGGCGGCGTCAGTA
>CAXXJU010000058.1:0-10333 GCA_963668145.2 Geopsychrobacteraceae bacterium | reverse complement strand
CTTTGCTTTTTGCAGAGAGAGGAGCCTATTGAGGGAGATGCTGATTGTGGAAACCATTGCTAAAATTCGACGAGCCCACTTTCGGGACAAGAAGTCGATCCGGCAGATTTGCCGAGAAATGAATCTAGCCCGAAATACCGTCCGAAGCGGGCGAAGTGACATTGAAGGTTCCCAAGCTCAGACAACAAACTTTTGAAACAGCGATCATTGAACGCTATAGACGCCGTGAGGCCTCGGTTGAAGAGGCGCTGATCGAAATGTATCTGGCCGGGGTTTCCGTCCGCCGGGTTGAGGACATCACTGAAGCCCTGTGGGGCACCAAAGTCAGCCCTGGGACGATCAGCAACCTGAACAAGAAAGTTTACGCCAAGATTGAAGAGTGGCGGACCCAGACGATTGAGGGTGAATTTCCTTATGTTTATCTGGATGGCATCGTTCTGAAACGCTCCTGGGCTGGAGACGTCAGCAACGTATCCGTTCTGGTTGCGATCGGTGTCAACAGTGATGGCTACCGGAAGATCCTCGGTGTCGTCGAAGGACACAAGGAAGACAAGGCAGGGCTGGTCGGGCTTTCTGCGTCATTTGAAGGAGCGTGGTTTACGCGGTGTTCGCTTGTTTATCACCGATGCCTGTATGGGGCTGGTAGAGTCGTTGGCTGAATATTATCCCGAAACCAAGTGGCAGCGTTGTATGGTCCATTTTTATCGAAATGTTTTCAATGCCGTTCCACGGAAGCGGGTCAAAGATGTCGCCGCCATGCTCAAGGCGATTCATGCGTCTGAGGATAAGGCGGCTGCCCGTCAGAAAGCGGAGCAGATCATTGAAAAGCTGGAGAGCCTACGCCTAAAAGACGCGGCGAAGAAGGTCCGGGAATCGATAGACGAAACCCTGACGTATTACGACTTCCCGCGGAGTCATCACAGTCGGATACGCACCAACAACGCTCTTGAGCGGATTATGAAGGAAATTCGGCGTCGGACCAAAGTGGTCGGTGCTTTTCCTGATGGCCATTCGGCCTTAATGCTGTGCGCGGCCCGGCTGCGTCACATTGCCGGAACAAAGTGGGGACAAAAACGCTATCTGAATATGGAGTTGCTCAAAGAGCAAGATTTTGAACAGATGATGGAGGCGGACGCAAGCTAAGCCAGTTGGGGCACTGTCGGAAAAAGCGAAAGATTCTTTACACTACCAACCGGGAATGAAAGCTGGAGAATCAGAACCAGAAAAAACGATCAAAACTAACCCGCTGAAGTGGGTCAAAATTGGACGCCGATGGTGGGTCAATTTTCAATGCCGATTGACACCCTACATAGCGGGCCAGATCCTTTACCAGTAATCCAGCAGTTTCGTAACCGGTATTGCTAACCATTGAGACAAGATGAAAAACGTAGAAAATTTCCAAGAAAGGCCAATCTATTTTTAAATTTTAAAATAAATTCGTCCTAAATAACTTTTCTGAATTACATAATAAAAATATTTATTTTTCTTTACCAAATTTCACATTGTACCATTATTATTTTTTAAATAGTCAATAAGTCCGCCGGCATTTAAAATCTCCACCATCACATCTGGAAATTTCTCAATAAGATAGCTAGAGTTTTTTGTCAAATTTACCAAGGATTCCGAACCTATTTCATATTTTAACTCATCATTATTATCAATTTTATCCGTATCGCAAATTATTAAGGGCAATCCAACATTAATACAATTTCTATAAAATATTCTTGAGAAGGATTTGGCCACTACACACCCAACACCTGCATATTTTAAAGCCAAGGGAGCCTGCTCTCTAGATGAACCACATCCAAAATTCTCTCCTCCGACTACAAAATCTCCAACAGTCAACCGTTGATGAAAATTTTCATCAAGATCTTCCATTGCATGTGCAGCCAATTCGTTCATATCTAAAGTTTTAGTATACTTTCCTGGAATAATAATATCTGTATTAATATTATCTCCGTATTTTAAAGCCTTCCCATCTAGGTTCATTGTTCTTCCTCCAAATTTCTAGGGTCGATTATTTTTCCCGCTAGAGCGGAGGCTGCAACTGTTGCGGGGGATCCAAGATAAATAAAGGACTTATTATTACCCATGCGACCTTTGAAGTTTCTATTGGTACTGGAAATTACAGTTTCACCATCACCGGGAATTCCATTATGAGTACCTACACAAGGCCCACAACCAGGGGTTAAAAAAGCCGCCCCCGCATTTAGCAAGATCTCAGCAGTTCCATCCTTTATGGCTTCTTTAAAAATTTGCCTTGTTGCTGGGGTGATTAATAAACGAACTCCTTCAGCTATTTTCTTTCCGTCTAAAATTTTTGCGGCAACGTGAAGGTCATCGAGCTTTCCATTTGTACAACTTCCGATAAAAGCCTGATCAATTTCAATATCTGGCAAGGATCTAATGGTTTGGACGTTATCTACAGAATGTGGTCTTGCAACGACCGGCTCCAATGTTGAAAGATCTATATCAATGATTTTTTTAAATTTTGCCCCGACATCCGATTGAATTTTTGTCGTTTTATCACAGATAAAACAGTTCTTAGCTCCCATTTCTACTGCCATATTGCAAATTGTAGACTTACTCGATATGGTCAAGTTGTTAAGGATATCACCATAAAACTCAATACTGTAGTACGTCCCTCCATTACACCCAAGCTCTCCAATAATCCAAAGAATTAAATCCTTAGTAAAAACATATGGCTTAAAATCTCCTATTAAATTGATCCGGATCGTTTCTGGAACACGAAACCAGGATTTCCCTGTTAACATCGCTGCCGCCAGATCTGTTGACCCTACACCACAGGCCATCGCCCCTAGAGCGCCATAAGTACAGGTATGAGAATCAGCGCCCAATGCAAGTTCGCCAGGCTTAACAAGCCTATTTTCTATTACTAATTGATGACATATCCCATCGCCTACATCATATAATTTAACACCTTGCTCTTTAGCAAAATCTCGAATAAGTGAATGCAACTCAGCTATTTTCTGGTTGGGACATGGACTTGCATGGTCCAAAACAAAAATTAAATTTTCTGGCTTTTCAAGGCGTTTTCCCCCCATTTTAAGATAAGATTTAATGGCAATTGGAGCGGTTGTATCTGAAGCCATCAAAAAGTCGACATCGCATATGGCATAATCACCGGCGACTAAATCCTTTCCGCTATGCTTGGACAATACTTTTTCAGCAACTGTTTTATTCATCCCTTAATCCACTCCTTCAAATCCCAATTTTTTGGAGATAGAAGCTGCAGTATCTACAACTGATTTTATAAAATAGTCAGCCTTCTCATTGGTAAATCTAACCGATGGCCCAGAAACGGTTACACTGGCTACGCAAGCCCCCGTATTGTCAAATATTGGAGCTGAAATGGCGGTGGCACCTTGGATCCTATCTCCCTCACTATAAGCAAATCCTTTATTTCGAATTTCTTTTAATTTTTCCAAAAGATCCTCAAAATTTTTACTGACAGTGCCTTCAGCCTTTTCTTTTTGATATATCTCCTTTATTTGATCTTTGGGAAGATATGCTAAAAGAGAATTTCCAGATGCACCACTACATAATGGAAGCCCCTCACCAACCTTTACGAATTGCCGTAAATCATGACTGCTTTCCAATTGCTTAATTGCAACCCTTTGCAGTCCAACAACAATGTTTAAAGATACAGTTTCATTAGTTTTTGATGAAACTCTATCGAGGTCATCAATAGAAGCATCTAAAATAGTTGAATTCAGAGCAGCGACATTTCCAAGGCGAAACATCAACATGCTTAAACAATAGGTTTCTGTCGTTCTGTCCTCTATTAAAAATCCTGATTTTTTTAAAGACATTAGCAATCTATAAACTGTTGACTTTGGAAGGTCAACAAGCCTACTCATTTCGGAAAGACCAATTTTACTCCTCTTTTGAGTAAAACATTTTAATATTGATAAAGCTCTATCAACAGAACGTACTGTACCATTTTGGTCATTCATATTTTTATATACGCCGATTTTAATTTTTTAATTTTTTATTCTTAAAAGAATAAATTTTATTCCAAAACAATGAAATCAAAGTTACGGCCAATAGAAACAAAAATGCTGGCCTAGACATCAATTGAGCGGGATTATCTCCATACAAAAGAAGACTTCTTACAAATTCACCATCTACCATAGAAGCCAAAACAAACCCCAAAATGAATCCAATTGTTGGATATTCCAACTTCTTCATCACGTAGCCCAAAACTGCGAATATTAACATTATGACTGCATCGAGCAATAAAGAACGAGGAGCCATAGCTCCTGCAACTGAAAAAATAAGAACACAAGGAAGAAGAATTCGGACAGGAAGATAGATCAACTTTGCAAAATAATTGACAAACAAGGCAGCCAAGACTACCAAACCAACCGACTGAATAAACTGGCTTAAAATGACCAAATATGCAAAATCCAAATGATCACGGATTAAAAAGGGCCCCGGAGACATGCCATGAATCATAAAAGCTGCGATAAGCAGGGCAGTAGTAGCACTTCCAGGAATCCCCAAAAGCATCATAGTTGCGACAGCACCACCTTCTGATCCATTATTTGCAGTTTCTGCGGCAATTAATCCAGAAATTTCACCATTCCCAAAATTATCGGAATTTTTCGACCTACTCTTCTCCATTCCATAGCTAATCATTGACGAAATAGTTGAGCCCGCTGCCGGAAGCAAACCAATTCCTACTCCAACCAAGGATGAGCGTATCAAGGTAGCTGGATACCTTAAAGTTTCCCGCATTCCCTTGATAATTTGTTTCATATTTTGCTTTGTACCATCACCTTGGTCTATAACCTGGTCCCGTTCAACAAGAACTAGAAGTTCCGAAACGGCTAGTAGACCCAGCAGTGCAGGTATTAGTGGGATCCCTTCGTAAAGGGCATCTATTCCAAAGGTCCCTCTTGAATTCCCAAATGCAGAAGATCCGACCGTTCCCACCAATATTCCAAAAAGACCAAGCATTGCCGCCTGAACAGATTCACCCTTAACCACTCCAGTAGAAATGATTGCAAAAACAACTACCATAAGCATTTCAGCAGGGCCAAAACTCATCACAATTTTGCCAATCAAAGGGAAAAGTATCAGCACCACCACATAAGAGACAAATAGGCCTATTGCAGAACTCAAAATACTTGCACCTAACGCCTCATTATGTCTTCCTTTGCGAGTAAGAGCATACCCATCAAAACCAGTAGCAATTGCTGCAGGAGTCCCTGGGATATTCATTAGAATGGCTGAAATTCCTCCACCATACACAGACCCAGTATAAATCGCAGTTAAAAATACAATCGCATTTACAGGCGTCATATAATAACTAGGTCCCAATAGAAGAGTTATCGCTAATACACCAGACACACCGGGGATAGCCCCTAAAACTATTCCAACGATTAATCCTAAAATAGTCCAGAGTGGAACATGCCAATCAAGAAGCATGTTCAATCCAAGCATAAAACTTTGATAATTTTCCATTAAACTTACCTCGCCTAGAAAAATATTCCAGAAGGAAAATTCACCTTTAAAAATGTATTAAAAATAACATACAAGCATAGAGTAACAAAAGCTCCTTGAGATAATACTATGAATATTTTTCGTGTTCCTAAAAAAATGCTAAATATTGTAAATAAAATAAATGATGAAGAATAGAACCCAACGATATCTATACAAACAAAGTATATTATTATCAATAATATTGAAACAATTCTTCTATCTAAAATTCTTTCTTTAATACTAATTTTATTTATAATTTTTTCTTTATTTTTATTTAAATAAATTTGCTTTATCAAATTTATAATTTCTAAAATAGAAAAAAATGTGAAGGCAAAAAATGCAACTTCTATTGTGATTTTTTCAGAATTATCATTAAACTTTAGACATTCAAGAAAATAATAAAGAGACCATAGCCAAATAACTATTACGAATACTGTGCGACCAACCACCCTATTCATACTTTTCCTTCTTTTAACAATCGATAAGACAGGCGAGTTGTTATATACCCACCGCTAACGTATCATGGCAGTCCAAATCAACCATGCCATAGAACAAATAATGGAGGCAACAGGCCAAACATTTGAAAAGCAAATGATATGTCGCCGCAGGCAACTTCAAGAAAATAATAAAGAGACCATAGCCAAATAACTATTACGAATACTGTGCGACCAACCACCCTATTCATACTTTTCCTTCTTTTAACAATCGATAAGACAGGCGAGTTGTTATATACCCACCGCTAACGTATCATGGCAGTCCAAATCAACCATGCCATAGAACAAATAATGGAATTTGAAAAGCAAATGATATGTCGCCGCAGGCAACAGGCCAAACATTTACGTGATCAAACGGCCAAAATACAAAAACCTCTAACTGAACGTCCAACTTTTTTAACCCTTCAGCGGGAAGTACAATCCCCTCCCACTGAAAGGGTTCTTAACTCCAACTTATTTCCAGAAATAAGCAAATTTCTGAAGGATATTGTCTGCGTCATGAATTTTTTGATCTGTTTCGGCAGAATTTTCCCAAAGAATTGTTATTTTTTGTTTTTCCATGTTTTCAATGTAGGCTGGGTTATTAGTGGCCTTGCCTAGGGCTTCCTCTAACATGTCATATCTATCGGGATATTTTTCTTTAAAACCTTTCTTAACCATGAAAAACCGAAAATTATTTAAATCTGGCAATTGGCCAAGGCCCATATCGGCCAATACTGTATTCACAGTTGGAATATTAGGCAGGTTCTCAATGGGATGACTGGAAAATACGGTCAAAAGCCTCATATCGTCACCCATGGTCGACAGGGTCCCAAAAAGGTCGGTTAGAGTATATTCTACTTCCCCCTTAACAACGGCCATTCGCATTGCACCGCCACCATTATAGGGAATCTCCTTTCCACCACCCCCCAACTGTTCCTTCAATAGAGCGTTGCCTACCCTTGCCCAAGAGTTTGGAACAACTGAGGTTGGAATTTTATCAGGCATAGATTTCAAGTCATTAAATAGCTGCTTTGCGGTCTTGTACTTAGAATCCTTACCAACAAATATCCCCTGAGGAGACAAATAATTTAAACCAATATAGTCAAAATCATCTAGTTTAAACGCACCTTTTGCAACTGCGCCGCTTAAATATGGCTGAAGATTATAAACTATAAAAGAACCATCATCAGGATCATTTTTCAAATGAGCTTTTGTTCCTACAATACCACCGCCACCTTTTCTATTTACAATTACGACAGGAACACCTAATTCTTCTTCCAGAAAAGGTCCTAGGTTTCTTGCCACAAGATCAGTAGTTCCTCCAGCTCCATATGGAACAACAATATTTAATTGTTTTGTTGGCCAGCCCTTAGCAAGTAATTGACCTGAAAGGCCAACAGAAAGAGTTAAAGTCATGAATAAAACAAAAAAACTGATTTTAATTTTCCTCATTACACTCCTCCTTGTTTTTGGGTTTACCTTGAATTATTTATTTACTTTCGTACCTCTCGCTACTTTCATAGAATTAATAAATCAAATCTTATCTACATTATAATTTAAACGGAAAATCGCTTTTCAAAATCTCTAATTTCGGATAATCCAACCAAGGTTGTAAAATCACTAAATCTCATAATCTTCTCGGGATGGTTAGCACTCGGAGGCATCCCTTCCAATTTGAAAATCTCTAACGCCTCTGAAACCCCATTAGCTGCTGCAAACAGGGGAGTTACTGGCAAACTTAGACGCGCAGCGCCCCACTCTTGAAGGTCCTTAACTGTAGCTACGGGCGTTTTCCCCCCTTCAGTCATATTAATACTAACTGGTGCGTTAACCTCTTCTATCACTCGCTTAATATCTTCGACCGCGCTGGGTGCCTCCATAAAAATCAAGTCAGCACCTGCTTCAGCATAGGCGTTGCCTCTTTTAATAGCCTCTTCAACACCATAGACTGCTATAGAATCTGTTCTTGCATTAATTACAAAATCATCATCAGTCCTTGCCTCAACAGCTGCCTGGATTTTTTTTACCATTTCTTCCAAAGGAATAACTTCCTTACCATCCATATGCCCGCAACGCTTGGGAAATACCTGGTCCTCGATATTTATACCTGCAGCACCCGCAGCCTCAAACTCGCGAATTGTACGAAACATATTAACAACGTTACCAAAACCGGTATCCCCATCGGCCATGACTGGAATATCCACGGCAGCACAGATTCGCCTTGTTTGATCCAGCATTTCCCCAAACGATAAAAGCCCTATATCTGGCAAACCTAGCATGCTTGCTGCTATTCCGTACCCACTACACTGAATCGCATCAAATCCAGCGGCTTCGATAATTTTGGCACTTAGCGCATCGTATGCGCCAGGCATAATCAAAAGTTCTTTTGCCCTAATGAGCTTTTTTAATCTTGTCGTTTTTCGTTCCTTCACTTTATCCTCCTTGTTCCATAGAGTGAACCGCCGGTCCGTTTTTTTAAAAAATTATCACGAACATTGTTTTAATGCAATTATTTTCACCTTTTCCTTGCGGATATATCCTCACTATATTTGCACACAGATATGAGATAATTCTGGTCATAATTTAAGATGAGAGATTTGACCGCATGTAGAGATCGGCAGACTTCGTTAATCAGAAGGTTGGATTCAAGAAAATTTCAAAGATATTCCAAACAACCTTTAATCAAACAAGGCTTTCGTATTCTTGAAAATCCAAAGCAATATTGGAGTGTTCCAGTCCTGAAAGATTTCCTTTCTATGCCTCAAATACAAATTGTGAAGTAAATGTGAAGTAGACAAACCATAAGAAAAGCGGAATCGTCATAAACAACGATCCCGCTTTTAGGGCAAAGAGCTGATAAAACCTAAGCAAACCGACTACAGTCTAACCATATGAACCATCCCGTCACGGTCTGAAAATCCTCGTGTCGGCAGTTCGATTCTGTCTCTGGGCACCATGAAAAAATCAAAGGGTTAGCTGAAATCAGCTAACCCTTTTTTGTGTTGCGGCACCAGACCTGTTCATAAGTTTACAGCTCTGGGCACTGCCGACCGGGCGTAAACCCGTTCCGTTTTTCACTGCCAGATCGGCTTCCAGGCCGCTTGTTAAGTTTGCAGATAGGAATCATTGAGCGGCTACCCGGACAGAAGCTATTGCTTCCTGCCCAGCGAACAGGCCGCGTCCGACTATGATTATCATCCCACCGACCACAGGAACCAAAGCTGTCTGTTCGCGCGTTCGGAAAGGAACTTCTCAATCAATCATTATGGCTCATGTCCATCAGGTTACCGGGAGAACGGTATCCGCAAAAAACTCGGACAGGAGTTCATTGTATCTC
Organism: Geopsychrobacteraceae bacterium; assembly: GCA_963668145.2. Lineage (GTDB taxonomy): Bacteria > Desulfobacterota > Desulfuromonadia > Desulfuromonadales > Geopsychrobacteraceae > Seleniibacterium. The sequence goes on along the minus strand of CAXXJU010000058.1, from coordinate 1,012 downwards.
TGCGGGTCTTCGAGGTAGGCAGCATGGCCGACTTCTTCCAGACTTACATGACGCACGTTAGGCATTTGTTCCAAAAAATCAGTCGCCAGTTGATAAGGAACCACCTTGTCTTTAGAAGCAGTGATCACCAGTGTCGGACAGAAAATTTTATTCAGAATCGGCCTGTTGTCGGTATGAACGACCATATCTGCTACAGCGAGGAGACCGTCTTTACGCATCCGTGACGCTATGGTCTTTATTTTTTCAAAAACCTCCGGGTTGGTTCCTTCGGGTAACATCGCCATCGCCCTTTTGCTGGCATATTCGTCCCGAGAGAGGCTTTCCATATCCTCCACCCGCTTTGTGTAGCGTTCTGGCAGCGGCGTATTCACAGGCATGGCTCGACCAGGAAAGCTGGAGGAGATAATAAGTTTTGCCACCAACTGCGGGGCCCGGTATGCCACTCTGGCCGCAATCACCCCCCCCATCGAATGTCCGAGCAGGATCATCCGGTTAATACCCAGTTGATCGCGGTTTCGATCAGAACTTTTACATAATCGTCAACATCACCTCCGACGACATCCGAATCTCCATATCCGGGACAGTCCCAGGCAACGGTCCGGAAATCGGCGCTGAAGAACTGCATTTGCCTTTCCCAACTAGCGGAGCTTCCGTTCATCCCGTGCATAAAAAAGAGTGTTTCCCCTGCACCTGCTTCCCGGTAGGAGAGTTGACCTCCGGATAACTGAATTTTGCCTTTTTTGATCTCTGTCATAAGAAGGTCCATTCTATGGTTTGGAATCGAAGAAATATTTTGCCGCGGCCCGGCTCATGCCTCGTAGGTCATGGGCAACCCCCGGAATGATCTTGAAGCTCCAACGATAGTCGACTCCGAGTTGTTCTGCATGGTTTCGGGTCTTGTTGAAAAAATTCCTCCCCCGTTCCAAGCGGTTACTCCCCTGAGACATCGCTTCGTCTGAGCGATTCAACATTCTATGGTAGGGATTGTTGTCCGCCCACCGACCATAATCGT
>CAXXJU010000057.1:0-105860 GCA_963668145.2 Geopsychrobacteraceae bacterium | reverse complement strand
GGTCAGAGCCAATCTGCTCGAAGGGGATATCACCCTGGGGCAGCTTATCGAGGTTCTGCCGTTTTCCAATACGGTTGTCATGATCAAGATGAAAGGCTCGGATATTGTCAAGGTGTTGAACGAAGGCGCCTACTACTCGCTCAATTCAGGTTCGACCGGCGCCTTCCCCTACGCTTCGGGGCTGCGCTACGATGTCAATCTCAGCGGCGACGAGACCAATGTCATTACCAATGTCGAAGTTCAGGACAGAACAAGCGGGGTTTGGTCGGATATTGCCGCCGATACTGTTTACACCTTGGCAACCAACTCGTTCACGGCGCAGGGCAAGGATAATTATCTGACCTTTGCCGCCGTGAGAGAAGCTGATTCAACCGTATATGAGGATACCTCCATCCTCTACTATGTCCCACTGCTGGATTATTTCGAAAGCCTGCCGGATAACATCCTGCCGGCGCTTGAACTGAGTGAATATTGTCTTAAATCAGTGACAGAATAAGCAGATACAGAGTTGTCGACGTTGTTGCAGGCTGCTACCTCATCGGCAGCCTACATAAGGAATTGAACTGGCCGGGAAAATTAGGAATACACTGAAATGACGCTAGGTTAAGCAACGCTGCAGTAAACTCGGGACTGTCCCCAGGGTCATCGGGGGCTGTCCCAAGAGTTTGCGAGCCATGAAACTGTCGCGGTTAACACCGCAAAGACCTGGGCCAGCCCCCGTGCGGGGACAGTCCCGGTTTTGCTGCCATCCACTCTTAAACAAGCGCCATTCCAGATATCCGCCCCCTTTTTGGATTTTGACGACGTACAGAGCATTCTTGACGGTATACTTACCGGTCGGTATAGTCATAAAAAATAATCTGATCAACGAAATACAGGAACAATGGATAACCAAACCAAAATACTGTCATCGGCTCTTGAACTATTTGCCCAGCACGGCTATGACGCGGTTGGGGTGCAGCGTATTGTGGCAGCGGCAGAGGTCACCAAGCCCACCCTGTATCATTATTTCGGCAGTAAAAAAGGGTTGTTGCTGGCGCTGCTGGAATCCAGATTTAGCGATCTGTTTCAGGCTCTTGAAGAAGCGACCGCAAGACACGGGGACTTGCCGGAAAAACTCAGCAGGGTTGTCTCGGCATATTTTTATTTTGCCGGAAAAAATCCGGATTTTTACCGCTTGCAGCTGTCCCTGTGGTTTGCCCCTGCACATAGTGAGGCCTTTGGTGCTGCATTGGAGTTTAGCCTCAGGCAGCAAGAGTTTTTGGAAAAGGTTTTTGTTGATGCCGCAGGGCAAAACAAAAATATGGAGGGGCAGCATCAGGCCTATGCCGCAACTTTTCTGGGCATGACCAATACCTATATTGGCATATTTCTCAATGGCTTTGCTGAATTAAACCAAAGCCTGATTGACCGCACCGTGCGCCAGTTTCTGTATGGGATTTTTTTATAAATTTTAAAATAATGATTTTCCACAGAATACTCATCATTGGCGCTGGAACCATGGGAATTCAGATCGCTGCACAATTAGAAAGGCGTGGATTTCCTGTTCATGGTTAAGGATGCATTTAGTATACAACCGTCGGTTAACCACTGCGGCTGAAAACCGACGTTTTCACACATCCACCGAGAAAGACAATATGACTCTGGAAAGAACAGTAGCAAAGGTATTCCGATTGACCGACGAGAATTGGATGAAACATTCCAATCCGTGGAGTGTCTGGACACGATATTCCGTCCTTCCCTTGATTGTGATCGGATTCTGGAGTCGAGCTTGGATCGGCTGGTGGTGTTTAGTTCCGGGAATAGTGTCCATTCTCTGGATGTTTTTTAATCCTGTGTTTTTCAATAAGCCGAAATCCACCAAGAATTGGGCCTCAAAATCTGTATTGGGAGAAAGAGTTTATCTCAATAGAGATCAGGTTGATATTCCAGATATTCATAAAACCCCACTGATTGGCATTCTCAATGCAATTTCTTCCATCGGTATGGCGCTGGCGATTTGGGCCATTGTCTACTATTCCGTTTGGGGTGCAATCCTTGGCACTGCGTTGGCCTACCTTGGAAAAAGTTGGTACTTGGACCGCATGGTTTGGTTGTATGAAACAATGAAATATGAACATGAAGAGTATCAAAAGTGGGAATACTGAAGGGCAAGTAGCAGGCGTTTTTTTCCCTATATTGGCTTTCTGGTGGAAAAAACATCACGCTGAGCGCGGCCTTAGAGAGATATTGTGAAATTTTCTTTTATTTATGTGAAGTTAGTGCCGATGAGTATCAGGTAATGTCTGTATGGGCTTAGGAGCCGGGAGACGAATTCTATGAAGATCAGTACAGAGACCACGCATCCTTATGCCAGCCAGCGCGCACAATCCCCCAGCGCGGCAAGTGCCAAGGCAACGTCGTTTGCGGCCCAACTGGCTGCGGTCAGTGCCGAAAACGCCACCGGAAAACAGGTCGATTTCACCAGCATGACCCGCCAGGACCTGTTCGATTGGATGAACAACCAAATCCGCAGCGGCAAAATGTCCCTCGATGAAAGTTCACCCTTCTTGGGGATGACAATGAAGGTCGCGGTAGCGGCGGGCCCGCAATCGGCAGAGATGGCTACCGATACGACGCGCATCAATTTTATTGAAAAGGCCCGTTTGGGAATCGAGGGGGCGCTGTCACGCCATGATCAGGATTTGGCCGACCGATTGAAAAATGCACTGGATCTTATGCGGCGCGAACAAGGGGCATCCGAAAGGGCATAATGCACACGAACTGTTAGAGAGTATAGTCAACTGTGTGAGGAACCTCTAGATCAGGTGTAGAAAGGAGGTAGAAATATATCCACACACAGAGAGGAGCGCATGCCATGGTCCAGCCTTTTTTTCTCAATACACCACAGCAAATACTAGACGACTTAATAGATCGCGTCAAAAATACTCGTTGGCCTGATGAAATAGCAGCTTCAGGATGGACGTATGGGGCTAATCTTTTATATATGAAAGAGATCGCTGATTATTGGTGCCATACTTTCGACTGGCGGAAAGTGGAGGAGGAAGTCAATTCATATCCAAACTTTATTATGGATATTGATGGCTATAAGGTTCATTTCTTGCACATCAAAAGTAAAAGAGATAACTCTCTACCGTTAATAATTACCCATGGTTGGCCAGGCTCTTTCTTGGAAATGATGAAGCTCATCCCTTTACTTACCAGCGATGATAGTATTTCTTTTGATTTAGTCATTCCCTCTGTAATCGGATTTGGTTTTTCCGATAAAGGTACCCAGCGCGGCTGTAACAGTGCCTTTGTTGCAGAGCTATGGCATAAACTGATGAATAAATTGGGTTATGCAAAATATGGGGCACAGGGCGGAGACATCGGTGCGGGTATCAGTACCTGGCTTTCGCTAAAGCACCCGGAAAACGTAGTCGGGCTGCACCTCAACTACATTTCTGATTCGTATAGGCCATTCCTTGGGCAAGATGAAAAGTTGCCAGAAGAGGTGCTGCAATATCAGCAATATGCAAGTCACTGGTCCTCTACAGAGGGCGCTTATGCGCAACAGCATAGCTCAAAACCAATGACATTATCCTATGGTCTTAATGACTCACCCATTGGATTGTGTGCATGGATAATAGAAAAGTTTAATAGTTGGAGCGACAGTAACGGTCATATCGAGAATACGTTCTCAAAAGATGAATTGCTTGCAAATGTGACACTTTATTGGATTACACAGACGATTCATTCGTCCATTCGTATTTATAACGAAAACAGTCAGATGCCACTAGCCTTTGGTGCAAACGATTTTGTCAAGGTACCAGTCGCGTTTGCAAAATTCCCGAAAGAATTACCTACCCCACCGCGGTCGTATATTGAAAAGGGTTTCAATATACAACGTTGGACAGAGCTGGAGACAGGCGGACATTTTGCTGCAATGGAACAACCTCATTTGTTGGCGGATGAGATTAAAATTTTTTTCAGCAATTTGACAAGCGACAATCAATAAGAAAATTTTTGTATTGCTCCGTTTCTAATTGATGGGCGTTTCGGTTCCTGTGTGCTCGACCAGCAACATTTGCTGGCCGCAGGGCGCTACGTGGAGCGCAATCCTGTAGCTGCAGGCATGGTTGACTCCCCCGTAGAGTATCCATGGTCGAGCGTGCATTACAACTGCGGAGTGACCGCGCATGATCCCCTGTTACGGAAGAGGACATTGCCGGAAATGGTGGGCGATTGGGCAACGTTTCTGGAGACAACAGATGAGAAGCAGGATCGCATGATCCAAAAGAGAACGAAAACAGGTCGGCCATTGGGTGATGAAGAATTTATTTCTGACCTTGAAGTATTAACGGGGCGAGAGTTGCGATTGAAAACAGCTGGGAGGCCACGTAATGATAGGAAATAGGCATTATGTCCCGAATGGCGCTAGTTTAAGCACTCTTAGCATGATATCTGCTCCTATGTTGAATCTCCTTCATTTCATGTCTTGGTGCTGTCATTCTTTGGTAGTTTTTTGGTCTTCGTTTCACACAGCGAGGCTCACTTCTGCCTGGTCTCTGATAAATAGGAACATCAGTTATAGCGTCATATAGATCGCTGATCAGCCTGAATTGTTCTACCTGACTGAGCTGCGCTTGATTCATGTGTGATTTCCAGTTTCGCAGTGCTTGTAAGCTCCCCTTGAAACTGACAATCCGGGGATCAATATCCGCTTCTTCTGCCGCCTCGTACATCAACCGCCGAATGCAATTATAGGCGATGAAGTGCATCAATATTTCTTTGCGAATCATCTCCGGGGACTGGCAACGTAACACATCCATGCCCATGGTTGTTTTTAGGTCACGAAAGGACAGCTCCACATCCCAACGTTTAAAATAAAGCTCTGCAATGTTTTCTGCTGAATATTGTGTGGCATCGAGCAATGTTGTCACGATGTAAAAACTCTGTTTTCTGAACCCGGGGCACGCAATTTCAACCCTTATCTGACGTAAGGTCAGTTCTTTGGGAAGTGCTTCCCATTGTTCTCTTGTATAAGCAAATTTCTTGGTATATTTAGGACGTTCCCAGTTGATCAGCAGATCATGTGAACCGAGTTTCTTTTGACATGCCCCGGCGGTAACGGGGGCTCTGCGGGCAAGGGTGACAACACTATCAACCTTGCGCTTTTTCAACTCTGCAAGATCGAAGTAGTTGCAGAATCCCTTGTCTCCCAAGAAGATATCGCCTTCGTTGAAAGTTTGCCATTGCTTGCGAAACATGGTCAATTCACTGTTTTTTTTATTACCTATTTCGAAGCTCAGCAATCCGCCTGTCTGCAAAGAAAAACAGGCGCAAATATGGGCAACTGGAAAACTGCATCCGGCCTTCAACATGGACGACTGAGGCCAAGCTCTTTGATTCATTAACGTGTCGGGCATACTGATTCCTGTCCCATCGACAACAATGACGCGCCGGTTATTCAATAAGCCGCTCTCTGGCATTTTTTCAAGTTGTGTAGCGGTATGCTTGAGAATGTCGGAAAGCATCACTTCATCCAGATTCTTGCGGGCTGTGCAATAGGATGCTGTTGAAGACGACGGAATGAGGACGCCCTTGAGAGAGGCGTAGGCCTGAAGCTTGCGGATGACTTCCTTGCAACCACCATCGGCGTCCAGGATCTGGCTAAAAAAAGCCCAGAAGGTGTTCTCTTTGGAAAAGAGTCTTCTGCGGCTCATTTTCCCAACCTGTTCAGGCTTGAGAAGCGAACAGGGGATGAAATTTTCAAAAAACTCGCCGATTTGTTTGAACGATTTTTGTTTCAGCAGGGCCATCTCTTTGGCAAGTTTTTGCTGTGCTGATTGTGGCTTTCGGCGAAGTGTCTGAAGGTGGAATCCTGGGAACATTGGCGTTGTATTTTTCATGCATCATTATGCCATTTTAGGCCAATATTTTCAGCTATTTCCTTCATGGTAATTTGCTTAAACTAGCGCCATTCCATTATGTCCCCGGAATTACTCATGTCCCCGGAATTACCCTAGGCGGCATAATATCACTGGAAAGCCACGGCTTCTTGCTTCCGGCTCATAACACCTTGGTCAGATTTAGGTCAGATATGGGAGGTATAGTGATTTCTAAAATTTCTTGGAAGGCGGCCTTGATCACAGAGAGCGATCTTGATTTGCGGTCATTGGTGTGAGGTATTAGAAATTCTGCTTGGCCTGGCATAATCTATCGAAATAATCCGTTGGACAGAGATGAATATAAAATACTACGCTAACAAAGTGATGTTTACATGTCATTGACTGACATGCTTTGAACGATCCAGGGAGGGGGACCCGTGGATAGACTGGTAAATTAATAACAGCCCGTTTTCGGTGGCAGGGAGAATCCTGCTGGCCGAAGGCGGGCTGTTTTTGTTTGTAAGGTGGATAAGCATATAGAGAGGTTACCTACTTCTGAGGTCCGGACATGAATAAACAGATATCTCAACAAACAAAGCGGAAAAGAAAAAAAATGAGATTATGGGGTGCTCTAGCCCTTTTCGTTGTGCTTCTTCTTTTTCTGACCCACGACATCATTATCACCAATATTCTGGCCTATCGGATTTGTAAGGCAGAACCCAACCCCAAAACGTATATCAAAAAGACCATTGAATACCCGGAAAGTATCTATTGGGAAGATAATGTCTATCCCGGTTTTGATGAGCAGGATCGACTGTTGATGATACGGAATTATCTAGATGGCGTGCATTTGAAAACCATGGCGCTGAATGGGTCGGATGGGATGATTTATGTTTACACAGCGACTAAAGAGGATTGGCAGAAGAGTCGCGAGATTCATAAAGAAACCCAGGAGGATTGGAGGAGTTACTTCGCTAAGCTGGAGAAGGAAGCTCAAACGATAGCACAAAAAGGCAAGGTATATACTAGTCAAACCATGCCGCAGATAAACTACAGTATCATCTTTAATCCCATCTCATTGTCATCATTTGAGCGTCGTTATCTATGGAGTGATGAGGCTTCAATTACGAACGAGAGAACGGGTGAGCTTATTGCCTATAATCGCAGATTGATGCGCAGGTGGTACATGATGGAGATTGAACCTGTAGGTGGTTGTATAAGTATGACCCAGCTTTACTCTGAAGCAAAATGTGGTGAGTCATTTCAATATAGAATTGATGATAAAGTTTTTTTCCAAGAAGTCGCTACTGACAACATTCTTAAGAATAGAAAATGTAAAAAATCTTTTAAACCTAGATTATAGGAGGCGGGAATGGCTTTGAATGATCAAAGAACTATTTCGGAAATGGGAATAATCTCGGATGAGGTTTACGACAATGATCCCTCGGGGGTTAAATATTTTAAAGACAACCCAGAGACAATGCTGGTTGATACTCAATTTGGCATTACGGCTTACACTGTTATCGACTACACTTCAACCGATACAAATATGCAAGCTTTGCTTTTGCAGAAAAGTGGGACGAATGAATATGTTATTGCATTTCGTGGGACCGAGACGGAAACCTGGAGTTCCTGGGATGGGGATGTTGCCGCAGATTTAAGAATTGGCCTGCAAAATTACAATCCCCAGTATCAAGATGCACTTGCCTTTGTCCAGTCAGCTCTGAACGATCCCAAATATAGCGAATACAACATTACGACCGATAATCTAACGCTGACCGGTCATTCTCTTGGCGGGATATTGACACAAGCAGTAGGAGCTGTTCTTGGGATTGAAAGTTATGCGTTCAATCCTTATGGCACGGAACGTTTATTGACTATGCCACCCAATATAGGTGGGGCTGCTGGCTTGCTAGATGTTTATAGATACGCAATTCTCAATGCATTTGGATTGGATTCATCCTATGCCGAGTCGGCCAAAGAGAATGTGCTGAATATTATGTATAGTGACTTCGGAGCACTCAATGGTGACATTTTATCCAATTTGGCAACAGCATTGACCTCAGAACATTTAGGTGAGATGTTGCCAATTTTCGGTGATAATGTGGGTCTTGATGGCCACTATATGAGTGTTGTTAATAAAGCCGTCCAGCATTACAACGAAATTCTGGTTCATTTCACCGACACAACTACTATGGAGTCTCTTTCACGTGTCTATCTTTTGAGCGGGGAAAATGGTTATGACAAAGTTGAGGAAGTATTTGTCGATCTTAATGTTCTTGCCGCCGCTGATCATAGCCTGTCATTAAATATTCTTGCTGGCACCGATTCTGAGGGAAATGCTACACCTCCCTATCCCTATGACCTCGAAAATCTTGCACGCACCGACATCGCCTACCGCTACGCTCTGGTCAATCTCAATCCTTTTGTTGTTGTCGGAGCCGATTACAGTAGCTTCAACCAAAACGGCGAACTTGATATCTACAATCCTTCCACTGGTGAAGGTCAGTTGACCGATCTGTATTTGACCTATCGCTCTGAGATGCTTTCGTTGCTGATCGAAAAGAATATTCATGATTACAGCGAGTCAACCATCTATTTTGAAGACAAGACGACAGGTGAAATTGTCTTCCGGCCAGACCTGAACGCTCCACTGGAACGAACAGTCGTCTTTGGAAGCGAGCAGGGAGAAGAATTGGAAGGCTCAAGTCCAACCGATGAAAGACCGAATCAAGGTGACCGAGATGATTTTCTTTTCGGCATGGGTGGTAACGACACCCTGAAAGGGTACGGCGGTGATGACTATCTTGAAGGAGGGAATGGAGAAGATACGCTGATTGGCGGGGAAGGCCAAGACGTCCTCAATGGAGGAAATGGTGATGATACTTTCGTTGTCGAAGGAGCTGACGAAGACTACGACATCTTCATCGGTGGCGAGGGTGAAGATACTATTCTTGGTAGTGACGGCAACGACACCATCCGTGTTCATGAACTCACCCCAGGCGATTCTATTGAGATTATCGATGGCGGCGGCGGGGACAAAGACCTGCTGGCAGGTACCTTAGATAACGATGTTATTGCTTTGATCGGCACCACGGTAACCGGAATTTACGAGACCAGAGGCGAAGAAGGGAACGATTATCTGATGGGAAACGCGGACCAGAACGTACTTCTCGGCGGCGCGGGTGACGATTACCTGTTTGGCGGAGATGAAGCTACCTATCTGGAAGGCGACTATCTGGAAGGCGGTGCCGGGAACGATTACCTGGATGGTGGTGCCGGGAACGACCGCCTGATCGGTGGTGCCGGGAATAACATGTTGATGGGCGATGCGGGCGACGACGACATTATTGGGCAGGTCGTTGAAGCTGAAGGTGAGAACTACCTTTGGGGAGAAAGCGGCAACGACGTCATCAGCGGAGGGTTCGGTTCCGACAAACTGTACGGGGGATTCGGCGATGACTACATGCTGAGTCGCGGCGGCGGTGATGTCATGTTCGATATCAAAGGATACGACCGTTACTTTGCCATGGACGGCGACATCATCGAAGACAGCGATGGCCTGGGCCGGATTCAGTTCAATCTGACCATCACTGATGATCTGAATGAAATTTATGATGTTTTGCCTTGTCAGTCTGTGACCAACAACGAAACAGGAATCACGACATATTATCAGGGCGACACCCTGGGGGATGCGAGGAAACCGACTGATGGTGCGGACTATTGGGTTGCCAACTCCGAGCAGTTTACTTACCAGTTGTCAGGCTCGGATTTGATTGTGACGGGCACTTCCGGCCAATTTACTATCAAAAATTTCAATAATGGAGATTTTGGAATTACCCTGAAAGAGCATGACGGCAGTGACTCGCAGGTCGAGGCTTGTCAACGGCAATCCGGAACAACTGCCTCGGAGCAGTTAACCGGGGATCAATCGGCTAATAACGTTTTATATGGGAATGGAGGCGCCGACACCCTGATCGGTGGTAACGGGCATGATGCCCTGGTGGGGGATGCTGACAATGACATCCTGATCGGCGGTGGCGGTGACGATATCCTGTTTGGCGGGGATGGGAGTGATACGGCTCAATATTCAGGCGCTCTGAGTGACTACAATATTTATTACGTCGGCAGGGATCTCTACGTCAGTAGTGCTGGGGAGGGAACCGATCGATTGTACGGCGTCGATTTCCTGCAATTTTCAGATCAGACGGTAGATCTGAACGCTCCACTGTCGGTCGGTGGAATAGGCGCAGAGACCCAGGAGAATACGTCTTTGACATTGACTGAAGCGACTTTGCTCTCCAACACATCGGCTTATTCCTGGGATGAAATTAGGGTGCAATCCATCAGTGATGTTCAAAATGGATCTGTCGTACAGGGTGAAAACGGAGATTATGTTTTTACGCCGGATGAAAATTTTTCGGGCACCGCAAACCTCAGTTTTTGGGTTATGGATGCTCGTGGCAGAATGCTCAAAACTTTTGCTGAAATTGCTGTTACTCCAGTTGCGGATATCCCTCTGCTTGAAGTGAGCGATGCTTACGGCAATGAAGATGAAGCTATATCACTCAGTATTCAGGCAGCTTTGGTGGATCAGGACGGATCTGAGCACCTGGAGATTGAAATTTCCGGAGTGCCCGCTGGAGCAACTTTGTCGGCCGGAACTACCAATGGCAACGGTCGCTGGGTTCTGACGGCTGATCAATTGGATGGGTTGACACTCTCCCCCCCACATAATTTTGATACCGACTTCGTCTTGAATGTAACGGCAAGAAGTACTGAAACGGATGGTAGTTGTGCGGAAGTGACAGAAGCTCTAGCCGTAACGGTCAACGGCGTACCTGATGCCCCGGAATTGATTGTGAGCGATGCTGTTGGAAATGAAGATTCGAGGATTCTTTTGAATGTTCAGGCTGCCTTGGGGGACTTGGACGGATCAGAGAGCCTGGAGGTCGAGATTTCCGGAGTGCCTCCGGGGGCACTCCTATCTGCCGGAATCAATAATGGTGATGGTCGTTGGACTCTGACGGCCGATCAGTTGAACGGGCTGGCCCTGATCCCGCCGGACGACTCAGACGATGATATTACTTTGAATGTTGTGGCACGCAGCATTGAGGCGGATGGTGGTGTTGCTGAAATAGCCGATACTCTTTTTGTGACTGTCAATGGGGTGTCCGATACGCCTTCATTGATAATTGATAATAATAGCTTTGGATATGTCAATTCGGCAATTTTGCTCAATTTTCAAGCGGCTCTGAATGATCAGGATGGATCGGAGAGCCTGGAAGTCGATTTTTCTGGCGTTCCTGAGGGCGCGTATCTGTCCGCAGGAGTGGACAACGGCGATGGTCGCTGGACGGTGACAGCTGACCAATTGAACGGCCTGACCTTAACTCCACCAGAGAACGCTGCGAATGATTTTTATCTCAATGTGGTTGTTCGCAGTATTGAAGCCTCTGGGGGGGCAGCAGAGATAAGCGGGCAATTACTAGTTGTTGTGCGTGGGCTTGCAACCCCACCAGTATTGGATGTTTCCGATAGTGACGGAGATGAGAATGCGATTATACCTCTTGTCATTCAAGTGAACCAGGATGGATCGGCGAGTTTGCAAATTGAGATTTCCGGAGTACCTGAAGGGGCGTCTTTATCCGCTGGAGTTGATAATGGAGACGGACGTTGGATTCTGACAGCTGACCAGTTGCCTGGATTGACCCTGAGCCCGCCGTTCGACTCGGATGAAAATATATCTCTGACAGTCAATGCACGCAGCACTGCGATTGACGGTTCCTTCGCCGACTCGACAGCGAATTTAAGTATCATTGTCAATGCGGTTATCGAAGGCACTGAATTTGACGATGAGCTTGAGGGAATCGACGAGAGAGACACATTGTATGGTGCCGATGGCAACGATACTTTAAAAGGCGGAGGAGGTAACGATAGTCTATACGGTGGCGCGGGTGGCGATATCCTGGAAGGCGGGGCAGGAGATGATCTCCTGTATGGAGAAAGCGGGAATGATGATCTCAGAGGTGAGGAAGGAGATGATCTGTACTTTTTTGAGGAAGGGTTCGGGCAGGATAGTCTTTTTGACTTAGATGGGAGCACCATTATTTCTTTTGGCGAAGGAATCTTACCCGGCAATGTTTTAATCAAACGTAATTCCTCTGATCTGATTCTAAGCATTGCCGACACGTCCGATCAATTAACCATACGTGGTTTCTATTCTCACTACATAGATGATCGTACTCCACAAGTGGATGGTACGCCTCCTCATGAATACTATTTTCAGCTCAATTGTATTAAATTTTTTGATGGAACAACCTGGGATGAAGACTATCTCGATAGCATATTAGATACCCCGACAAACGGCGATGATTTTATAACCGGGGCAGAGGGCAATGAGGTTATCGATGGTTTAGATGGGAACGACACCATTTATGCCTCTTCCGGCGAAGATATACTCTATGGTGGTTTGGGAGATGATCTTCTTCATGGTGGTGCAGGTAACGATATCCTTTATGGTGGTTTGGGAGATGATCAGCTTGATGGTTATACTGATGATGATCTGCTTTATGGCGGGGAAGGGCAAGACTACCTGAATGGCAGCCAGGGAAATGATACCCTGTATGGTGAAAGTGGTAACGACGATTTGGCCGGTGGAGATGGAAACGATCATTTATTCGGAGGAGACGGTGACGATCATTTACTCGGTCAAGCTGGAGATGATTTTCTTGACGGGGGAAGCGGGAATGACCGTCTTGAAGGGCTGAATGGTAACGATACTTATTTCTTCGGGCGCGGATCCGGTCAAGATATTGTTAATGATGCTTATGGAGATGGTGATGTTCTCTGTTTTGGTGAGGATATCGCCCCTGAAGACATCACTATTACCCGAGATTTGGGTTCGATTATCCTTACCATTTCCGGTACAGCCGATCAGTTGAGAATAGAGGACTGGTTTGATGATGTGCAAAAGATAGAATCATTTGTTTTTGCTGATGGGACCATTTGGGATCTGGAGCAGATCGAACAACAGTTTGTAGCTACTCAGGTCGGCACGGCTGAGGCCGATACCCTGACTGGAGTTGATGACAAAAATAATGACATCTCTGGCTTAGATGGAAACGATATCATTACCGGCAGTCGACTTGACGATGTTTTGAGAGGTGGCGAAGGAGATGATATTTTAAATGGTAATGGTGGTAATGATTTTCTGGTCGGCGGTGCGGGGGATGACCTTATCAATGCCCACGATAAAGTTCTTTGGTATCTGAACGGTCAGGTCACTATCGAAGGAGGAGCGGGAGACGATATTATTTTTGGAGGGTATGATAACAAAACCACGTATCTTTTCTCCCCGGGTGATGGGCAGGATACCATACTTGATTTCGGTGGTTATGGGGATACGGTTAGCTTTAAAGAGGGAATCTCGCCAGGGGATGTCCAGCTTGTTCAGGATGGGAATGACCTCTTGTTGATACTTCCAACGTCTGGCGATCAGATAAGAATACAAAGCTGCTTTGGCGGCAAATATTATGTTTATACGGATCCCGACACCAACACGACCTATTATGTAGAAGATCAATTTTCAATTGAACAGGTGCAGTTTGCTGATGGTACGCTTTGGGATTACGATGCTATTCTCGAAAAAGTGAATCATAAACCTGAAGTTATTAACGCATTGGAAGATCAAGAAGTACGTTTGGGGAACCGCTTCGATTTTCAGGTGCCTTTGTTAACTTTCAGTGATCCCGATAGCAATGACGTGCTCACATATAGTGCTTCTTTGGAAGACGGGTCACCGCTTCCGGAATGGTTGAATTTTGATGGGGTAACCGCAACCTTCTCTGGAACCCCTGGTAGCGTTGATTCAGGTCAGCTGAATATCGTGATTACTGCATCGGATCAGGGAGGTCTGGTTGCTTCGGACGGCTTCCAGCTGAATATTTTGAGAGCTGCGGTCCCTTTGTACAGTATTTACGAAGAGGGTCGCGCCGTCATCACTACCGCCCAGTTGATATCCGATATGGCTGACGATACGTTGTCCGTTCAAGATTTGGCTGTGGATCACGGAACATTGGTCGAAACAGATGATGGGAGATGGATTTATACTGCTGAGGCTGATTGGCTAGGGCCGGTTAATTTTTCCTATCAGGTTAACGATGGCGCGACCAGTTGGTCTGAATCTGCGATTCTAGAAGTTCTTCCCGATAAAATGGACCTTGGAGCGATAACAACAGGGACCTCAATAACTGTTTCTTCTGAACAATTACTGTCTGGTTTGGGGAAAGTTGAAGGCGGCTACAATGTGACAGACCTGACTGTTGATAACGGCATCCTGATGGATAACGGCAATGGAGTGTGGACGCTAACGCCTGAATCAGGTTTCACGGGAAAAGTTCAGATATCATTTGTTCTAAATGGAAGTTCTGGAGAAAACCGAACAGAATATGCAGTATTCCAGGTCTTTTCCGAAGATGTTGAATTGATCTTGGGTTCGGATAACGAAGATTCTCTTGCCTCAAGTGGCTCTTCAGCTGTCGTTGTTTTTGATGGTGGAGCAGGGGACGATACCTTGCAGGGCACTACAGAAAGCAGCGATATCTATCGCTTTGGGCGCGGGAGCGGGCAAGATACAATATCCGATGGGCACTATGGGATGCAGGTTGCGACGAATGTCGTTCAATTTAAGGAAGGTGTTTCGATTTATGATCTTGAATTGAACCTGAATCATTACTTAACCAATTATGGCTCTTCCGAAAGTTCTTTCATTATAAAAATAAAAAATACTGAGGACAGACTGGTTTTTTCGAAATCTTCTTATATTGGTTTTTTTTACGACCATAATTATCTCCCGGAACAGTTTGAGTTTGCTGACGGAAGTATATTTACTCCAGAACAATTGGTGTCTTTTCTTGGTGTATTTGTTCAAGGGGAAGGGGTTGAAAACCTATATGGTGGGATCGCTTCCGACACAATTTATGGAAGCCCAGATAGTGATACGATATATGGCCGAGAGGGCAATGACTTTCTTTTTGGCTTTTCTGGCGAAGATCATTTGGAAGGGGAGGCTGGTAACGATATCCTTGATGGTGGCCAGGGAAATGATTGGTTGTCTGGAGGTAGTGGGGATGATTGTTATCTCTTTGCTGTTGGGAGTGGGCAAGATCATATCTATGATGGCTGGACCTCTTCTGAAGGGTCTAATATTGTCAGATTTTCTGAAGAAATCTCCCCGGAGAATGTTGCCGTATGTCAACAAGATACTAACCTATGCTTAATTCTTCGAAATACAGAAGATCAGTTAATTATTGACAGTTGGTTTTCTCAAGATCAATACCAGGCATTCCAAATTGAATTTTCAGATGGAACCTGCTGGGATGCAATTGACCTCAATGCCAAAGCAGCTCTTGGCGTTACTAATGCACCACCGGAACTGGCGAATGCGCTGTTGGATCAGGAACTCTCTCAAGGCAACAATCTAAATTATCAAATCCCGACAAGTTCATTTAATGACCCTGATGCCGGAGATAATTTGATTTATAGCGCATCCCTTGAGGATGGGCGTTCCTTACCCTCTTGGTTAAACTTTGATACATCAACAGGAACATTCAGCGGGACGCCAAGCTATATTGATGTTGGGGTACTGAGTATAAAAGTTACTGCAACAGATATGTTTGGGGCAAGGATCTCTGATGTCTTTAGTTTAACCGTTAACAGCATGAATATTGCTCCAACCGTTAATGGACCTGTCAGTTTAGGTAGTTTGCTTGAAGATGGTAGCTTGTCGATTACCTCTGCGGCATTACTGGCCAATGCAGCAGATGGTAATGGTGATAATCTTTCTGTCTCTAATCTAACTGTTAATACTGGAAGTGTGGTTGACAATGGTGATGGGACTTGGACCTACCAGCCGAATGCGAATGAATATGGCTCTGTAACCTTCTGTTATTCTGTGAGTGACGGTTTTGAATCCGTTGCAGCAACAGCAAATTTGGATGTGACAGCTGTTAATGATGCCCCGATGGTTGGGGAGGCATTGATAGATCAGACTATTTCTGAAGGTAGTGTTTTCAGTTATCAAATCCCGATGGGTTCGTTCACTGACCCGGATCAAAGTGACAGCTTGAGCTACAGTGTTGCTCTGGATGATGGTTCTGCCCTTCCGGCATGGTTGACTTTTGATTCTGCAACAGGATCTTTCTGCGGATCTCCATCGAGTGCTGATATCGGAACTTTGACCATCAAGGTGACAGCAGCTGATAGCGAAGGACTAAGTGTGTCCAATAGTTTCTCTCTCATCGTTGAGAATTCCTCATCAGGCGACCCAACAGATATTCCCCCGGCAAGCAATTTCGATAACGTGGTGACAGGGACGGATTACGCCGAGCAGCTGGTTGGAACCGGCGGGGTTGACTTGCTCCAAGGGCTGGCGGGGGATGATCAACTCTTCGGCCTGTCCGGGAACGATTGGTTGGTTGCCGGTGATGGTGCTGATTATCTCGATGGTGGAGCCGGTGATGATATTCAACTCGGTGAGGCGGGTGACGATCAGCTCGGCGGCGATACCGGCAACGACATACTGGTTGGGGGAACCGGCAACGATACCTATGTCTATCGCCCCGGCAGCGGTGCAGATGTCATCGATAATAGCGACGGCGGCACCGACTGGTTGATATTTACCGACGACATCACCGCGGATCGTTTGACCTATTTGCAATCGGACGATGACCTGATTGTCCGTATTGACGGCAACGAGGAGACCCAGGTGAAGGTCAGCAATTGGTTTGCAGACACGGGGAATCAACTGGCCTACATTCAACCTGCCGGTGGTTATGGCATTTCGGCTGCGGATATTAATGCGCTGTTCGATGATCCCTCATCGGGCGATCCTACAGAGATTCCCCCGGCAAGTGATTTCGATAACGTGGTGAAAGGGACGGATTCCGCCGAGCAGTTGGTTGGGACCGGCGGGATTGACCTGCTTCAGGGGCTGGCGGGTGATGACCAGCTTTTCGGGCTGTCCGGGAACGACTGGTTGGTTGCCGGCGATGGAGCTGATTATCTCGATGGTGGAGCCGGGGATGACATTCAGCTCGGTGAGGCGGGTGACGATCAGCTTGGCGGCGATGCCGGTAACGACACCCTGATTGGGGGAGCCGGCAACGATATTTACGTCTATCGTCCCGGTAGTGGTGCGGATATCATCAACAATAGCGGCGGTGGAACGGACTGGTTGATATTTACCGACGACATCACCGCGGATCGTTTGACCTATCTGCAATTGGACGATGATCTGATTGTGCGTATTGATGGCAACGATCAAACCCAGGTGACGGTCAGCAACTGGTTTGCAGACACGGGGAATCAACTGGCCTACATTCAGCCTGCCGGTGGTTATGGCATTTCGGCTGCGGATATTAATGCCCTGTTTGGCCCTCAGCAGAGTAGTAGCAGTCTCTTTTCAAGTACTGCTTTTGCGGCGGCCGAGGATGATGCGATTTTAACTTCGCTTGCCGGGGCAAGAGCAGAAGGCCCGGCCGATAGCGCGGCCTCCTTGGTTTTAGCTGATGGCAGCTTCATGACCGACGCCGATATCAACCAGATCATCCAGGAAATGAGTGCCTATGCCACAGCGGAAGGAATTGCCATGGACAGTTTGGCTGATGTCCGCCAGAACGAAGAGCTGATGGCGATTGTTGCCAACCATTGGCAGGCAGCGTAACCCGTGAAGCCATCAACGTGCTTTGCTATTGAAAATCGCTCCAATTGGAAGCGGGTAAAAAACTGAAATATCTGTCGCCGCGGGTAATGTTTGATAACAGTGGAAAGAGTCCTGTTTTATAAACAATCAGACGTTATCTGCGGCAAAAAACAGCTTTGTCAGTCGTGACTCTCTGCACGATTCACGCTTGAAAATATATCCGGAGGGGGATTCTTGTTTTATTCAATGCCAAGCCGGGCAGTCATTGTGGCCTTGTGGCTGCTTTGCTGCCCGGCGTTGTCTGCTGCCGAGACGTTGACTTTTCGTGATGTTTTGGCCGCAGGCCTGAAAAATGCTTTTGATCGTCAGATCGGCGAGCAGAATCTGTTGGCAGCTGAGGCTGCTGTTGATGAAGCTCGGGCCGAGTATTACCCTCAGTTATCGCTCCGTTATGGACAGGAATACGTTCACGTATACGACAAATACAATAGTGTCGTTTCGGTCGGTGGAACCGTTTATTCCGACAGCGCTTCCAAGTATAAAAATTCTTTCTATCTTTCCTCCCAGTACACCTTGTTCGACTTCGGTCGCCGGAAGCTCGGCGTGGACTACGCCAAGCAGCAAACCCGGATCGTAGAACTGCAACTTAAGCAGCAGCATCTCGAATTATCACGGACCCTGCTGGAACTTTATACCCGAGCTCTCAAACTGCAAAAACAAATAACTGTTCAACAGCAGGTCATGCAGGGGCAAAAGAGGGTTTTTCGGCTGGCTGAACAACTGCAGCAGGCCGGGCGTTACGGTCGGCAGGATGTCGGTGCCGCGGCACTGGCGCTGGCAGAAGCTGGCGTCCGGTTTGAGGATTTGCAGATGGAATACCGGTCCACAGTCGCCGATTTGAGTTTTTATCTGCAGCAACAATTCAATCCCGAAGGACTGCATTTTGCTGAGCTTCTACTACCTGAAGAGGATTCCCCCCCGCCAGAAATTCCCGAATCCTTTCCAGAAGTTCTGATTTTACAACAACAGATCGAGAAAAAAAGGACGGAACTGGCCATTACGGAGCGAACTTTCCGACCTCAACTGACCCTGTCCAGTAGTTTCGGGATGTACGGAAGCGACGATAACAGTTATCGCGATTCCGTACATGAACTAAGCAAGCGTGACGCCAGTATCTCCTTGGCCATAACCATGCCTTTGTTCGACGGTTTTGAGAACCGAGCCAAGAAACGACGACTGGGGCACGAACTTGCCAGCTTAAAATTGGAAAAAAATAAAAAAATGGCTGAATTGCAGAATGAATACAGGAAGGTGCGGATGTCTTATCAATCGTTACAAACCCTTGCTCCTGAACGGAGGGATTTCGACCGTCTGGTCAGGCAGCAAACCGGCGATCTGAGCCGATTGTCGCAACAACAGATGACCGACCAGGTCACCCTGGAGTGGCAGCGTATTGAGTATGCTCAGAAGCAGCTGACGACTGATTTGCAGTGGGTTGATTATACGTCTGCGGCGATGTTGTTGAGCCTTCTGAACGAGGCCGGCTCATGAACAGTGCCCTGATCGCCTTTGACGTCGTGGCACGGATCAACCGGATCGATGTGGATATCCGCGCCATTGCCCGTGAGTTCAGTTTGAAAGAGCAGGTGTTGCCGGAAGAATTGCAACGGATTGCTCAACGTTTTGATTTTAAGGCCAAACTCAAAAATTTGCAGGTGACCAAGTTAGCGGAAAACTATCCACTGCCCGCTATCGGGATGACCGCTGACGGAGAATATTCGGTCCTGCTCAAGCTTGATCCCAAAGCGGATAAATGCCTGCTCTTTGATCCCAACACCAAGAAAACGTTGGAAAAGAGCTGCGCCGAGGTGGACGATTCCTGTTCACAGTTTTTGATTCTCAAACATAAAAAGATCAATTCGCAGATTGTCTTTGGGTTCCGCTGGTTTCTGCATGAAATTGCCAAGTTCAAACGGATTATTGGCGAAGTCTTGCTCGGTTCTTTTGTGGTGCAGCTGTTTGGCTTGGTGACCCCGCTGTTTACGCAGGTGATTCTGGACAAGGTTATCGTTCATCACAGTCTGACCACGCTGGATGTGCTGGCGGTTGCTTTTTTGGCAGTGGCGGTGTTTGAGCTGCTGCTGAATATTTCGCGTAATTATATTTTCATCCACACCGCTCATAAGCTAGATGCCAAGCTCGGTGCCAAACTGTTCCGGCATCTGCTTGCGCTGCCGTTTCGTTACTTTGAAGCCCGTCAGGTGGGGAATATCGCGGCGCGGGTGCGCGAGCTTGACACCATCCGTGAATTCATCACCAACAAAGCGGTCAGCGTCATTATCGACCTGTTCTTTTCGCTGGTGTTTGTGGCGGTGATGCTGTTGTACAGCGTTAAACTGACTTTGGTGGTGCTCGGTTTTGTCACCGTAATAGCCCTGCTCTATCTGACCATCACCCCGGAACTGCGCCGGCGGCTGGAAGGGAAATTCCAGATGGCGGCAGCTTCGAATTCTTACCTGGTCGAATCAGTTACCGGGGTCCAGACGGTTAAATCCCTGGCCGTTGAAGGGAATATGCAGAATCGCTGGGAAGATCATCTGGGGCGTTATGTCGGATCCAGTTTCCGCTTGGCTAATATGTCCAATATATCGGGAGCCGTATCGGGAACCCTGCGCCGGTTAATGACGATTTCCGTATTGTATCTCGGCGTTAAGGCGGTTCTGCAGGGGGATTTGACCATTGGTCAGTTGATCGCTTTCCAAATGTTTTCCGGCCAATTTACTGGGCCGGTGCTGCGTCTAGTCAACCTGTGGAACGAATTCCAGCAGGCGCTGCTGTCCGTGGACCGCCTTGGCGATATCCTCAATCATCCCCAGGAAGTGACCACTGACAAGGCCATTACCCTTCCGCAATTAAAAGGCGCGTTGAAAATCGACCAAGTGGCCTTCGCCTATCAGCCGGGTGGGCCCAATGCGCTGGAGAATTTAAGCGTTGAGATAAAACCGGGAATGAGCGTCGGGATTGTCGGCCGGAGCGGGAGCGGAAAAAGTACCCTGGCTAAGTTGCTGCAGCGGCTTTATATCCCGACAAATGGGGCCATCTATATCGATGGGATCGATGCCCGCCATCTCAATCCGTTTTGGCTGCGTTACAACATCGGTGTGGTTCTACAGGAAAACTATCTTTTCAGCGGCACCATCCGTGACAATATCGCCCTGCCAAAACCGGATGCGGCGATGGACCTGATCATTCAGGCCGCGCAGATTGCCGGAGCCCATGAGTTTATTTCCCAACTACCGGAAGGTTACGAAACCCCGGTCAGTGAGCGGGGCAGTTCCCTCTCCGGCGGGCAACGACAGCGGATTGCCATTGCCCGGGCACTGATCACCAATCCCCGCCTGTTGATCTTCGATGAAGCGACCTCGGCTCTTGACTACGAATCGGAAAAAATCATTCAAAACAATATGCAGAAGATCAAACAGGGGCGAACGACTTTGATTGTTGCTCATCGCTTGGCCACCATCAAGGATTGTGACCTGATTCTGGTCTTGGAAAAGGGCCGCCTGGTCGAGGCTGGGAGCCACGAAGCGCTCTTGCAAAGCCGGGGGTATTACCACAACCTTTATTCACAGCAGAGTTTTTGACTATGGCGAGCAAACACCTGGATCAGCATGAGTTCAAGCCCCTCTTGGTCGAAATCGAAGAGCGGCCGCTGAACCCTTTGGGACGAATGATTTTCTGGATTATTATGGCGGCAATCCTGTTTACGGTGCTGTGGATGCTGCTCGGCGAGGTGGATGTGGTCGTGACGGCGCGTGGCAAAGTCATACCCAGCGGCGAGGTCAAAATCATCCAGCCGCTTAACACCGGGGTGGTCCGCAGTATCCTGGTGGAGGCCGGGGATCATGTTGAAAAAGGGCAGGTGCTGCTGGAGATTGACCCTTCGGATGTCGACCCTGAATTACTGTCCCTCAAGGCGGATCTGAATCAGGTTGAGCTGGAGATTCTGCGTCTGTCTGCCCTTCTGGAGCAGCATTCCTTCAACGTTCCGGACAATGATTTTGATGCGGATATTCTTCGCGTACAAAAAGACATTTTTGTAGCTGAAAAACAGAGTCTGGAGCAACAGGTCCAGGCCAAGCGTGAAATATTAGGGCAACTGGACGAGCAGCTGGCAGGGCTGGATAGCTCTGCTGTTCATCTTGAATATATGATCAACCTGCTACAGCAGAGGCTGCTGCGGTTGGACCAGGTGCGGGATATCATCAGCCGGGAAGAATATGAACAAACCGAAAATGAATATCTGCAAAATCAGACCAATTTGCAGGGAATTGTTCACCAGCGTGCAGAGATTGAATCAAGAAAGCAGCAGACCCGGCAGGAGATCGCTTTTCTCAAAGAAGATAATCGCAACCGGTTACTAGCGGATCTAGCGGAGAAAAAACAGCGTCAGCACTACTTGGCAGCCCAGATTGAGCAGGCTGAGTTCCGCAGCCTTCGTCAGCAGATAACCGCGCCGGTCGACGGATATGTTTCGCGGTTGCTGTTTCACACCATTGGCGGGGTCGTGTCCCCGGCAGAGAAACTTGCTTTTATTGTGCCGGATGACTCACCGCTGCTGATCAAATCCATGCTGTTGAACAAGGACGCCGGGTTTGTCGCCTCCGGCATGGCTGCATCCATCAAAATAGATACCTTCAATTTCCAGAAGTACGGGACCCTTGACGGGAAGGTTGTCCAGGTGTCAAAAGACAGTTTGGAAGACGAACAACTAGGCCTGGTTTACGAGGTTTATATTTTTCCGCAGCAGACTACGCTCATGGTTGACGGAGCAGAGACCCCCATCACTGCCGGAATGAGCGTGGCATCGGAAATCAAGGTTGGCAAACGGCGAATTATTGAATTTTTTATCTATCCGTTGATTAAATATCTGGATGAAGGAGTCAGTGTCAGGTAGTGTTCATCCTTTCGCCAGTTTATTCATCAACTGTTCTTCGTTGGACACAACCACTGCTCCTGCCTGTTGCAGTGCCTGGAGTTTTCCCCAAGCCTTGCCTGCGGTAAAATCCTGCTTTCTGGTCGGATTCAATAGATAAACCGGGGTGCCTTGATGCAGGGCTTCAGCGGCGAGGTCAAGGCAGGGGAGGTTGCCGTTTCCCCACCAGATTGTGGCGATAATAATGACCTCCGCTTGGGCAAGGGATTGACGGGTTGCACTGATGGACTGGCCGGAAAAAGGCTGGAACGGGACTTCGTAAATGACTTCGCTGTTCAGGGCGGTGGCGACTTCTTCATCAGCATCACCCTGATTCAGCGGGCCGGCCGATACCGTGGCTTTGGCAAGATGGAGTTTGCGCAGCAGGCTTTTGCCGCTGCCGCCACCGCAGAACAAGTGGACTTTCAACCCGTCAAGCTGCACAGCGGCCGTGTTGAGCAGGGGCAGCACCTGGGGGGCTCCGGTCAGCGGATTGGTGGCGATTCTGACTTCCACCCGGAACGCCCGCTGCAGGTTTTCCGGGGTGATGGTTCGCGCCGGGCTGTCGAAGCCGATGATCTCCCCATGTTCGCTGAGCAGCAGGATGCGCCCGGAGACGGCCGCAGCCAAGTCGAGATCGTGACTGATCTGGACAATAGTGACACCTTGTTCGCGGTTGAGCCGGATCAGCAATTCGCTCAGCTCCAGGCGGTGATCGATATCGAGGTGGCTGGTGGCTTCGTCCAGGAACAGCACCTCGGCCTGCTGGGCCAGAGCCCGGGCAAACAGGACGCGCTGCAACTCGCCGCCACTGAGTTCGGTGACCGGGCGGTCGCCCAGGGCGAGGATGTCAGTGACCACCAGGGCATGGCGGATCGCTTCGCGGTCGGCGGCACTGCTGAAACTCAGCAGCGACCGACGATGAGGATAGCGCCCCATCGCCACCATGTCCCGCACCCGGTAGGGGAAATCGATCCGCGTCGATTGCGGGACCACCGCGACGCGACGCGACATCTCCCTGGGGCTGATCTGGCGGCAGGGCACACCGTACCAGCAGATCTCGCCGGCAACGGGCGGCAGGCTGCCGCGCAGCAGCCGCAGCAGGGTCGATTTACCACAGCCGTTGGGGCCGAGAATGGAAATCAGTTCACCGCGTTGGATGGTAAAATCGAGACCGCTGAACAGCTGCCGGTGACCGAAGCTGAAGCTCAGGTTTTTGACTGTGATCATAGGCCGCCTCGCCGTCGGAGCAGAAGCAGGAAGAACGGTGCCCCGAGCAGGGCGGTTACCACCCCGACCGGCATTTCCGCGGGCGCATAGAGGCTGCGGGCAATGGCGTCGGCGACCATCAGGAAGCAGGCGCCGAACAGGGCGGCCAGTGGGAGCAGCAGGCGGTGGGCCGGCCCCCAGAGCAGGCGGCAGATGTGGGGAACCACCAGGCCGACAAAGCCGACCAGCCCGGCCAGGGCCACGGCGCAGGCGGTCAGCGCCCCGGCCAGGGCGAACAGAATCAGGCGGGTCCGTCCGACCGCCAGACCCAGATCAGCGGCGGTTTCTTCCCCCTGGGTGAGTAGGTCGAGATTGACCGCCTGACTCCAGAGCAGGATGAAACAGACCAGCACCCAGAGCCAGCCCCAGGCCAGCCAGCTGGGATCGGCCAGGGACAGGTTGCCGGCCAGCCAGAAGATGGCTTGGCGGGTTGCTTCGGTTGGTGCCCGCCAGAGCAGGAACAGCAGCAGGGCTGCGGCCACACTACCGACCATGACCCCGGACAGAATCAGGGTGTGGGACGAGCAGGTATGCGCCCGGGCCACCAGGTAAACGATGGCCAGAGCTGTCAGGGCACCGCCGAAAGCGGCCAGGGAGACCAGAATAGCGGAGTTGATGCCGATGGTCAGGGCGGCGACCGCGCCCAGTGCCGCACCGCCGGACACGCCGAGCAGGTAAGGGTCGGCCAGTGGATTGCGCAGCACCGCCTGAAAGGTGACCCCGGACAGGCTCAACGCGGCACCGACCAGCCCGGCCAGCAAGGTGCGCGGGATGCGGATTTTCCAGAGCACAGCCTGGCCGACCGAGGATCCCGGCCCCTGCTGGAGCAGGTGGAACAGCTGTGCCCAGGACATATCCATGCTGCCGGCGCTCAGTGACATGGCGATAGCGCCCAGCGGCACCAGCAGCAGGCCGATAATCCAGAGCAAGCCGGTGCGATCAGTCGGTCGGCGCATCGATCTTCATCTCCGGGTGAAGGGTTTTCGCCAGGGCTTCGATCCCCAGGATCATGCGTGGACCAGGGCGATAGAGCCAGTCGGCATTGATCTTGATGATCTGCTGTTTGGTGACCGCCTTGAGTTGGTTCCACGGGGCAAAGAAGCGGCTGCTGTCCGGCTGTCCAGGGTGGGGGGAGAGCAGGATGAAATCCGGGTTGGCCAACAGCAGGGCTTCAAAATTCCAGGTCGGATAACGGGCCGGGCCGGAAGGAACGACATTGCGAGCACCGGCGATTTCGATCAGGTCGTTGATGAAGGTATCCGGTCCCGCCACAGTCAACGGTTGCAACACGATGCAGGGCAGGATGGTCGGCAAATGGTCCCGTGGAACCTGCTGCCTGATCGCCTGGATGCGCTGATCGATATCCGCAGCCAGGGCGTCGGCCTTGGCCTGGTGACCGGTCAGGCGGCCGATGCTGCGGATGGTGATGAGGGTCTGGGCGACGGAATGGGCCTCGATCACAAAAGTTGCAATCCCCAGGTTGGCCAGCTGGGCAATCAGGGCCGGGCTGTTCATGGCCGCGCTGGCGATGACCAGGTCCGGTTGATAGCGGAGAATGTTTTCCAGGCTGGGATCGGCATAGCTGCCGACACTGGGCAGCAAGGCTGCTTGTGGCGGGTAGGTGCAGTAATCGGTGACCGCGACAATTTGTCGGTCCGCCTGAATGGCAAAGAGGATTTCCGTGACGCTGGGAACCAGGGAGACGATGTGCGCGGGCGAGTCCGGGACCTTGACCTGGCGACCGACGGCATCGACAACGGTTGCTGCTCTCAAGGGGCTGGCGGTCACCATGAGCAACAGGCAGAAGGTCAACAAGATTTGGTGCATAGCTGATATCCCAAGGCCCGGAGGACTGTTGTCGTCCGGGCTGCGCTAATAAACGGATCAGAAGTCGAGTTTGACCCCGGCGTAAGCGGAAAGTCCTGCCGTACCGTAGCCGGCAACCTCTTCATAATCTTCATCGAACAGGTTGTCAACTCTGGCGAAAAGTTTCAGGTTGGGTCGGTATTGATAGGATGCGGCTAGATTGACCAGGGTGTAGGCCGCCAGGGTTTCGGAGCCGTCCTCGCGCGCGCTGGCATAAATGGTGTTGAGATTGACCACGACTTTGTCGACGGGGTAAAGATTGATGTCGATGCTGGCTTTGTGCAGAGGGCGGCGGTCGATCCGTTTGCCGTCGGCATCCTGTGCATCGGTATAGGTATAGCCGATTTTCATGTCGAAATACTCACAAGGCAGCCACTCCAGGCTCGACTCGATGCCGCGGGCCTTGAGCTTAGCAATGTTTCCGTAGGTGAAGGTGAGGTCGTTGTAATCAATGTAATCGTCGACATTGTTATAAAAATAGGCGATGTCGACGATCAGGCTGCTGTCGAAAAAGCTCTGTTCCAGCCCGGCATCCCAACCGAAACTTTTTTCTGCGTCCAGGTCTTTGTTGCCGTAAGTTGAATAGAGCTGAAACAGGGTCGGGGCTTTGAAGCCGGTTCCCACTGAGCCCTTCAGGCGAGTATTGGTGGCGGCTATGCGGTAAGTCGGCGCCACCCGCCAGGTGGTCTGACCGCCGAACTCGGCATGATGGTCATAGCGCACCCCGAGAGCGGTCGAAAATGCCCCGGCGGTCAATTGCTCCTGCACATAAACGGCGTTGGTTCGGGAATGGCCGTCCGCGGCGTCGGTGTAGGGGTAAGCGGGATCTGCAGAGGCATCGTAATAGTAATCGAAGCGCTCGTTTTCGGTCTCGGCGCCAAAGATCAGCGTATGCATGGCATTGACCCGAAAGGTGTTCTGCAGGTCGAATTTGGTCAGGGTGCCGTTGTATTCCGAATCGACATATTCTTCGTCGTAGTTGCGCTTGGTACTGGAAATAGCGCTGCCGACCGTGGTTTTCCAGCGCTCATTCAGGAACGAGAAGGTGCCTTCAACACGGGCCATTTTTTCATCGACGTCCTGCACGTTGTCGCCATCAACCGGGATATAGCCGCCCGTGGCCAGGTCATAGGCCGAAGAATCGTAGTCGTAGCTGGCTTCGGTGGAGCGCAGGATGATATTCCACTGCACCGCTTGGCTGGGGGTGATGCCGAGGCGAAAGGACGCCGAGGTGTTGTCATAGCCGTCCGCTTCGGAATTGCCGTCTTTCTCATTGGCCGTGGAAAAGCCGTCGGTATCGGTCCTGGACAGGTACAGGGCGGCCGAGGTGGTGTCGCTGCCGACGGAAAATCCGGCCTTCTCGGTGAAGGTCCGATAGGAGCCGCCTTCGACGGAAGCGTAGCCGCTCGGTTGCTTGCTGCCTTGTTTGGTGATGATATTGATCACCCCGCCGATGGCATCGGAGCCGTAGAGGACGCTCTGCGCGCCGCGCACGACTTCAATCCGTTCGATATCGTTGGTACTCAGATTGGCGATGTCGGCGCCGCCGAATCCGGCGATATCCCGAAATTCGACCCCATCGATCATGACCAGGGTGTGCTTGGTATCAGTGCCGCGCAGATAGATGGAAACCGCGCCGCCGGTGTTGCCGGTCTGGACGATATTGACGCCGGGAATATCGCGCAGGACATCCAGCACCTGGGTCTGCTGCTTCGCCTCGATCTCGTCAGCGGTGATCACGGTCACGGAGCTGCCCAGCTGGCTTAAGGGGGTGGCGGTGCGGGTGGCGGTCACCACCACCGGGTCGAGCAGCAGAGGAGCGGCCTGCAGCGGCCCGGCGACCAGGAGCAGGGAGAATAAGGCCAGTAAGGTGTTACGCATCGTTTGGTTCCTCCTGTTGTCCCCCGGAAGCTTGGAACGGGCACAAAAAAACCCGCTACCTTGAACAGGTGCGGGAGATTCCGTATTTGTAACCGCGCGAGTTCGAGCTCCCATACCCGGGGAGATGAAAGTCAATGGTTTCCTGCAACGTCATCTGGCAGTTTGCAGGTCGCCCTGTTTCACGGCAGGTCTTCTGGCTTACGAGGTTTCGACGGCAAACAGCCGGCGAAGAGTCAGGCGGCCTTCCCAGTGGTTGACCAGTGGCATATCGTCTGACGAGGCTCGATTACAGCGGCGGGTCCGTGGGGGAATTTCACCCCTCTTCCCATCTGTTCGCTTCAATACGAACAGGCCTTGCGGCACCATGAAACAATTCAATTGTGATCCTGCTTATAGAAAATCGCCGGAGTGATGTCAAGTCTATTAAAATAGGGGCTTTTTAAACTTAAGAAGCAGAGATACGGTTCTCAAGCGGGGCAAAACATGATACCAATGATAGCCCGCACCAAGCGACTTCAATTCTGTTCAATATAACGTGCAAGGAAACCAAGATGAGTTTTGCTGATATCGGCCTGCAGGTGCCGAAAATCCTGCTGCCCGGCAAGGGGATCGACATGCAGAGCTGGGCGGTGATCGCCTGTGATCAATATACCTCGGACCGGAGCTACTGGCTGCGCCTGGCGGAACAGATCGCGGAGCGGCCCTCGACCCTCAAGCTGATCTTTCCCGAAGTCTATTTGGAAGATCAGGATGCTGAGCAGCGGATTGCCGCAATCAACCGGACCATGGAGCAATACCTGGCTGACGGTAGCCTGGAAGAGCAGCCGGCCGGATTTGTCCTGGTCGATCGCAAAACCGCTGAAGTCCCCTCACGCAAGGGACTGATCGTGGCCCTGGACCTGGAATGCTACGATTATCGCAAAGGTGCCGACAGCCTGATCCGGGCCACGGAAGGCACCATCCTTGACCGTCTGCCGCCGCGGATCCGGGTGCGCGAGAACGCTCCAATCGAGTTGCCGCACATCATGGTCTTGATCGACGATCCGCAACGCACGGTGATCGAACCGCTGGGTGACGAGAATCTTGAAACCCTTTACGATTTCGATCTGCTGGAGAACGGCGGCCACCTCAGGGGCTACCGGGTGGATCAGCCGGAGTTGATCCGGCAGGTGGCCGAGGCGCTTGCGCAACTGGCCGACCCGGCCGCGTACCGTGAAAAATACGCGACTGATGGCAAGGTCATGCTTTACGCTATGGGCGACGGTAATCACTCGTTCGCCACGGCCAAAGCGATCTGGGAAAAATTGAAAAAAGAAGCCGATGATCCCCAGCAGATTATGGATCATCCTGCCCGTTACGCTTTGGTGGAACTGGTCAATGTCCATGATCCGGGGCTCGAATTTGAAGCGATCCACCGGGTCCTGTTTAATGTCAACTGTGTTCATATCAAGCAGCAGATGGAGGAGTTTTTCGCGGCCCGCAACACCCCGTTCAGTTTCGAAGTCTGCACGGATCTTGCCGAAGCGCAGGAGATCGCAGCGGAAAACAGTACTATCATGCATTCATTTGCTGTGATCTTGGGCGGAAGATTTGGCGTCTGCTCGGTGGAAAAGCCTGAATTCACTCTGGCCGTCGCCACGCTGCAGGCGTTTCTCGACCATTACCTTGATAACCACCCGGGCACGCGCATCGATTATATTCACGGTGAAAAGAGTGTGACCGATCTCGGCAGCAAAATCGGCTGTGTCGGCTTCTACCTGCCAGCGCTTGCCAAAAGCGACTTGTTCAAGACCATTGTGAACGATGGAGCTTTGCCGCGGAAAACCTTTTCCATGGGCGAAGCCGATGAAAAGCGTTTTTATCTGGAATGCCGGCGGATCAGATAATTAGCTCTGCTGGAGGACGACAAGATGTGAAATCCCCTCCAGCTCCTCTTTGCCAAAGGGCAGGGTTTTGTCTTAAGGTGTGAGGACGCCTCCCCCTTTGCCAAAGGGGGACCGAGGGGGATTCCCGCTGCGCCTGCTTGACCGCTTGGAAACGACCGGAAGACAAAGGATATGTTCGTGAGCAATCTAGATATTGTTTTCGATGTCGGCAAGGTGTTGATCGATTATGATTATGAGCGGCTGTTCCGGTTGCTGAACCAACACGGCGCCGAAATCGAAAATGAAGAGGATTTTGCCCGGCGGGTCGATCTGATCGGCTATGAACAGGGCAAATTCAGCGACGCTGATTTTATTTCCCGGCTTAACGGCCTCTTGCTCCGGCCGCTTCCGGCCACAGCGGTGACCGCGGCCTGGAACGATCTGTTTACTCCGATTACACCGATGCTTGACCTGGCCAGGAATTTGAAAAACAGATGCAGGGTGTTTCTGCTCTCCAATACCAGTGGCCTGCACTGGCAGCACCTGCGCCGAGTCTACCGGCTCGATGAGGTCTGCCACGACCTGTTCGCTTCTTACCAGGTCGGGCTGATGAAGCCGGCCGCAGAAATATACCGTACCGCCGAGACCCGGTTCGGTCTGGACCCGGCCACTACCCTGTTCGTGGACGACAAACAGGAGAATGTTGCCGGAGCGCTGGCCTGTGGTTGGCAGGGCTTTCGCCATGAAACGCCGCAACAATCCCGCCAGCGTATCGAACATCTGCTTGCCGGACATGCTTGAAGAGCGCCTGCCGCCGGTTGTCGGCAGTTACCTGTTGTGGTTCTTTCTCGCCCGGCGCCAAGCAATTGCGGTCGGGCGGCTCGGCACTCTCGAGTTTAAACGCGGCTGGTACGGTTACTGCGGCAGTGCCTACGGCCCTGGCGGCCTGAAAGCGCGCCTCGGGCATCATCTGCGGGTTGCCGCCCGGCCGCATTGGCACATCGATTATTTTAAAGCAAAAGCGTCCCCGCGGTTGATCTGGCTGGAGAAAAATGTGGACAGGGAACACCTGTGGAGCCGGCTGCTGGAGCAGCTGCCCGGTTTTTCTCTGCCCTGTCCCGGTTTCGGTGCCAGTGATTGCGCCTGTGTCAGCCATTTGCTCTATTGCCCGGCCCGAGCCGGACTCCAGGCCGCCGCAGCCGAGCTCACTGCCGTCGGCACGTTAACCCGGCTGCGGCGGCCATGAACCGCGGCAAACCAAGGTGAACAGGTTGCAGCATTGCCTATGAATTCTTTTTATCTGTTGATTGATCGGTTTTTGCCTCGGCGGCTGCAGGTGAAGCTGAGTCTGCTGGTGACGACTTTGCTGATCGTGTTGGTCAGCCTGATTGGTGCGATATTCTCCAGTTTTTCCGAAGACCTGTTGCGGGAGCAGATCGGCCAGAAAGCCCTTGAGGTGGCCCACTCCGTGGCTTTGAACCCCTTGGTCCGTTATGGTATCCTGGCGCGCAATTCCGCTGAGCTGCAGCATTTCGCCGAAACCCTGCGCCAGGAAACAGCCGCCGAATATATCGTCATCGGTGATCGTAACGGGATCCGTTTTTCCCACCCCGACCCCGACAAGATCGGCAGACATTTTGTCGGTGGCGATCTGGGACCGGCCCTGACCGAGGGGAAATCCTACAGCTCGGCTGCGGTCGGCACTCTTGGCCCCTCTCTGCGCGGGATCGCCCCGGTCTTCGACGGTGAGCATGAGATTATCGGTTTTGTCGCGGTTGGCTATCTGTTCAGCCATATCGACGCCCAGATCCACACCAAGCAACATCAAATCCTCGGCTATGTGGCCATTGTCCTGGCTTTCGGCATTATCGGCGCAACACTCATCGCCGGCGGGCTCAAGGCCGCTATTATGGGACTGGAGATCCATGAGATCGGGGCCCTGTTCCATGAACGCAATGCCATTATCGGTGCGATTCGGGAAGGGATCATGGCTTTGGACGGCAAGGGAGTGCTGACCTACGTCAATGCTGCCGCCCGCAAGTATCTCGGTGAACAGTTCAAGGCGCCGATGCGTGGCAAGCTGCTCGCGGAGGTCTGCCCCGGCTCCGACCTGGTCAAGGTGTTGAGCACCGGTGAGCGGGTGCTCGACCGGGAATTGGTGATGGCCAAGCGGATCATGCTGGTCAATGTCCTGCCTCTGGATTACCCGGTTGCCGGGGTGGTGGTCAGCTTCCGTCCCAAAGACGAGCTGGATCGGCTGGCCAGGGAACTCTCCCATGTGCAGGAGTATTCCGAACTGCTGCGCGCACAGACCCATGAATATTCCAACAAGATGCACACCATTGCCGGGTTGCTGCAGCTCGAGGCCTATCCCGAAGCCCTTGACCTGGTGATCAACGAAGCGAGCGGGTACCAGGAACTGGTGCGCAATCTGGCCGAGTCGGTGCCGGATCCGGTGGTTGCCGGAGTGATTCTGGGGAAGTACAATCGGGCCTGTGAATTGAAGGTTGAGCTCGAATTCGATCCGCAGAATTCCCTGGCCGACCTGCCGGCCGAGTTGGATCGGGAACGGCTGGTGACGGTCATCGGCAACCTGCTCGATAATGCCTTTGAAGCCGTGCGGGAACAGCCTGACAAGCGGCTGGTGCGACTGTATCTGACCGACCTGGGACCGGATCTGGTCATCGAGGTCGAAGATTCCGGGCCCGGAGTCGATGAGGACCTGGCCGGATCCATTTTCGACAAGGGCGTGACCACTAAACAGGGGCGGGGGCGGGGGACCGGCCTGGCCCTGGTGAAGCAGGCGGTCAGCGACCTGAACGGCCAGGTGACCTTTGCCGAAGGGGAACTCGGCGGTGCTTTGTTTACGGTCATTATCCCCAAACAACAAGGTGTGAAGCATGACTGAGAACGCGATTCGTGTATTGATTGTCGAGGATGACGAACGGATTTCCGAACTCCATCAGCGCTTTGTCCAGAAATTGCCCGCTTTTGAAGTGATCGGCATTGCCAATCGGATTGCCGATGCCCGGGAAATGATTGAAATCCTGCAGCCCGACCTGATCCTGCTGGACCTGTTCTTCCCTGAAGGGCAACGGCATGGACCTGCTGCGCCAGGTGCGCGCCGGGGAGCAGCCTTGTGATGTCATTCTGATTACCGCGGCCCGGGAAATCGGTTCTCTGCAGGAAGCTTTGCGCGGCGGGGTGTTCGACTATATTGTCAAAACCCGTGCATCTGCCGCGGTTTCAGGAGGCGATGGAGAACTTCCGCAAATATTTTCTCCAATTGCAGTCGGGCGGAACCCTCGAACAGAAAGATGTCGACCGCGTGTTACGGGCACAGCTGCCGCCGGAGACGGTGCGCGGCGACATCCCCAAGGGGATCGATCCGTTGACCCTGAGCAAGGTGCGCAAGGTTTTCGAGGTTCCGGCTGTCGCTGATCTGAATGCCGAAGAGGTCGGCAAGGAGGTCGGCATCAGCCGCTCCACGGCCCGCCGCTATCTGGAATACCTGGTCACCGAAGGGTCACTTAAAGCCGATCTTATTTACGGCGTGGTGGGGCGGCCGGAGCGCCGCTATCTGCGCAACGGCTGAAACAGCTGCGATCCTGAAACTTGTCCTGGGCAATAAAAAACGCGCCCGTGTCTTGCAACGACACGGGCGCGTTTTTTTGTACCAAACTCAGTCGCAAACAGGTTCCATCCCAATCCGGGTCAGGATTCGACCTGCTGGGGCAAAACCAGGTTGAGGATAACCCCGACCACGCCGGCCAGGCCGATGCCGCCCAGTTTGACCACGGCTAGATCAAAATTCATTCCGCCGATGCCGAAGACCAGAATAATGGCGACCACGGCCAGGTTGCGCGGCTGCATCAGATCGGTGCCGGCCTGGACCAGGGTGTTGATGCCGATAACCGCGATGGCGCCGAACAGCAGGACCATGATGCCACCCATGACCGGGACCGGAATGGTATTGAGAAAACCCCCGAGTTTGCCGATAAAGGCCAGCAGAATGGCGGAAATCGCAGCCCAGGTCATGATCGCTGGGTTAAAGGAACGGGTCAGCGCGACCGCCCCGGATACTTCCGAATAAGTGGTGTTTGGCGGTCCGCCGAGGAGGCCGGCCAGGCTGGTGGCCAGGCCGTCGCCAAGCAGGGTGTTTTGAATACCCGGATCATCGACATAGTCCTTGCCGGTAATTCCGCCGATGGCGATGACGTCGCCAAAGTGTTCGATAGCTGGGGCAATGGCGACCGGGACAATGAACAGGATGGCTTCAAGGTTCCAGGTTGGGGCGGTGAAGTCCGGCATGGCGAACCAGGGTGCCAGGGCCACTTTCTGCATGGAGATCAGTGCTGGGGCCGTCCAGTTCTGCAGGGTGCCGGGATCGAAGGCCGCCTGGGCTGAGGCGGTAAACCCGCTGAAATCAAGGATCAGAGAGGTACAGTACCCCGCCGCAATGCCGCACAGAATCGGAATCAGCTTGAACATGCCGCGCCCCAGCAGGGAGACCAGGATGGTCACCAGCAGGGCGACTCCGGCAATGATGTAGGCGGTTGTCTGGGGAACCAGCCAGGCGGAACCGTCGCCGGTTCGGCCGGAAGCCATATGGATGGCAACCGGGGCCAGCACCAGGCCGATGACCATGATGACCGGGCCGGTGACGATGGGCGGCAGCAGTCGATGCAGAATTCCCGAGCCGAAAATACGGACGATCAGGCTCAAGACCGCATAGAGCAGCCCGGCGGCGACCAGGCCGCACATGGTCCCGGCGACCCCCCATTGGCCGACCCCATAGATGATCGGGGCGATGAAGGCGAAGCTGGAGGCCAGGAAAACCGGCACTTTGCCGCGGGTGATGACTTGGAACAGCAGGGTGCCCGCACCGGCGGTGAACAACGCAACATTGGCGTTAAGGCCGGTCAACAGAGGAACCAGCACCAGGGCGCCAAAAGCGACAAACAGCATCTGGGCGCCGAGCAGGCAGTCTTTCAACCGAAAAATATAATCGGTCGAGGCTGGGGATTGATTCATTGGCGAGTCCTTTTCGCTAGGGTCGATGGGTTGCCTATTTGGTCCCGAAAATTTTGTCTCCGGCATCGCCGAGACCCGGGAGGATATAGCCGTTTTCGTTCAGACGTTCGTCAATGGATGCAACATAAATATCAACATCGGGATGGGCCTTCTCGATCTTTGCAATCCCCTCCGGAACCGCGACCAGGAACAGCCCGCGGATACTGGTGCAGCCGGCTTTTTTTAGCATTTCGATGCAGGCCAGCAGTGATCCGCCGGTGGCCAGCATCGGGTCGAGGATAAGAGCGGTCCGGTCATCCATGCTGCTGGTCAATTTCTGGAAATAAGCGACCGGTTCGAGGGTCTCTTCGTTACGGTACAGCCCGACCACACTGACCCTGGCGCTGGGGATCAGGTCGAGAACCCCGTCCATCATGCCCAAACCGGCGCGAAGAATCGGCACCACGGTGATCTTTTTGCCTTTAATCCGTTCCACTTCAACCGGGCCATTCCAGCCGATAATGGTCTCCGGTTCGGTCTCCAGGTCTTTGGTCGCCTCATAGGTCAGCAGGCGTGCCACTTCTGAAGCCAGTTCGCGGAAATCTTTGGTGCTGATGTCCTGTTGACGCATCAGCCCCAGTTTATGTTTAACCAGGGGGTGGTTCACTTCATAAACAGCCATGGGTTCTCCTTTTTAAATAGTTGTCATCCGAAAACGCTGGATGGCGATAATTAAGTTTGCAGATTGGAAACGAGCAGTTTTCCGTTGTAGCAAGGAAATCAAGGGCTTGCGCGGAGGTGTACACCGTTACACCGCACAAGTAAGCCTGCAGATTGACGCTGCTACAGCGGGAAAAAGCCGTTTCCGGATGGAAACTAAATAGTGAGCAACAAACAATTCAACAGCGCAGAATAAAAGCATCGCCAGCGCGGGTCAAGAAATTCGTGTCCCGGTTGTTGAATTCAAGGTGTTAATTTACTTTCTTTATGCCTGGAGAGGCCTCTCTGGGTGGATTATCGCCAGCCTCGCCTGACTTAGGTATTTTAGCGGCGTTTTGTGCTCGGGAGGATTCCGTTAATCGACAGGTCAGCCAAGGTGCAGGCTGCCAGACTCTGAAAACGCTCTTTCCTAAAGAGACTGAATTACGCTATAGTACGCGGCTGGCCTGGTGGGGGAAACGGTCTTTGGGTTTTCCGGCCGGTGCAAAAAAATATGACTAAGCAATGAAGGAAAAAAACGTGAGTAAAGAGCTGCAAAAACAGATCGCCAAGCGCCGAACCTTCGGTATCATCAGTCACCCTGACGCCGGTAAAACCACCTTGACCGAAAAACTGCTGCTGTTCGGCGGGGCGATTCAGATGGCAGGGACCGTCAAAGCGCGCAAGTCCAACCGGCATGCGACCAGTGACTGGATGAGTATCGAGAAAGAGCGGGGGATCTCGGTATCGTCTTCGGTGATGAAGTTCGACTACCGTAATTTTGAAGTCAATCTTCTGGACACCCCGGGGCACCAGGATTTTTCCGAAGATACCTACCGGGTGCTGACCGCCGTGGATAGCGCCCTGATGGTGATTGACAGCGCCAAAGGGGTTGAGCCGCAGACCGAAAAATTGATGGAAGTCTGCCGGATGCGCAATACCCCGGTGCTCACTTTCATCAACAAGCTCGACCGGGAAGGTCTTTCTCCCCTGGATATCCTGGCCGATATCGAGGAAAAACTGCAGATTGAATGCGCCCCGTTGTCCTGGCCCATCGGCATGGGGAAACGCTTCAGGGGGGTTTACAACCTCTATCGCAAGGAACTGAATCTGTTCCGGCCGGGGGCTGACGCCAGGGCCACCGAAACCGTCAAAATAGCCGATTTGAATGACCCTAAGCTGGATGAACTACTTGGCAGCCAGGCCGCTGAGCTGCGCGAGGATATCGATCTGTTGGAAGGTGCCGCCAATCCCTTCAATCCGGACGATTACCTGTGTGCCAGCCAGACCCCGGTGTTCTTCGGCAGCGCCATCAATAATTTCGGGGTTCAGGAGATGCTCGACGCTTTTGTCGAACTGGCTCCTGCACCGGGCGCCCGGCAAACCCAGGAGCGACTGGTCAGCCCTGAAGAAGAGCAGTTCTCCGGATTCGTCTTTAAGATTCAGGCCAATATGGACCCGGCTCACCGTGACCGGATCGCTTTTCTGCGGATCTGTTCGGGCAAGTTCACTCGCGGGATGAAAGTCAGACATCATCGGATCGGCAAAGACGTGACCCTGGCCAACGCCACCATCTTCATGGCCCAGGATCGGGCGCATGTCGAAGAAGCCTTCCCGGGAGATATCATCGGCCTGCACAATCACGGCACCATCAAGATCGGTGATACCTTCAGCGACAAGGAGCCGCTCAAGTTCACCGGGATTCCCAACTTTGCTCCCGAGCATTTCCGCCGGGTAAGGCTGAAGGATCCGTTGAAGTCGAAACAGCTGCAGAAAGGGTTGGTGCAATTGGCCGAAGAAGGGGCGGTGCAGGTTTTCAAACCGGTGACCGGAGCGGAATTCATTCTTGGTGCCGTGGGAGTGCTGCAGTTCGACGTTACCATGGAACGGCTCAAGGCAGAATACAATGTTGCGGCCGTCTACGAAGGGGTCGATTATACCACCGCGCGCTGGGTGGAGTGTGACGACCGCAAACTGTTCGAAGAATTTCAAAAGAAAAATCAAGGTCAACTGGCTCATGATGCCGAAGGGCATCTGGCCTTTCTGGCTGCCAGTGAGTGGCGTCTCGGGCACACCATGGAGCAGTGGGAGGGAGTTCGCTTCCTCAAATCACGCGAGCACAGTTGAGCTGGAAGCGTTGAGAGAAATTAGGACCCGAAACATAGCACAATAGGGCTAGGGCTATGTTTGCCTGCCTTTGCCAAGCTTTCGGGATGTTGTCTCTGCTATTCGGCACAGCCCGTTGTGCAGTCGGGGCGTCCGCTTATCATTGTGTGTTCTGCAAGCGATAAGGTCTTCAAAGCCTTTACGGTGTTGTGTTATGTTTAGTAAATATTAATAAACTTCCCGTATGATGTTAAGCCTTGCAAGGTATTATTGAATGGCGATATTAAGACGTGTCGGTTTCTTTCTCCTTTTGAACTGCCTGTTGTGGACGGGAGCCGCCAGCTGTCAATCAACCCCGGACAAGTTTAAGGTTCTGGTCGTTTTAAGTTATGGGGCCGAATTTCCCTGGACCCACAAGATCCTCTCTGAACTTGAGCAAACCCTGGGTTCCTCTTGCGATCTCCATTATTTTTATTTCCACACAATTACGGCTCCAGAACGGTTGCAAGCCGAGGCCGCTGAAGCCTTTGCGCTGTATCGTCGACTGCAGCCGGACGGCGTAATTGCCGTTGATGATTCAGCTCAGGCTAATTTTGTGGTTCCTTACCTGAAAAATCGTGTTGCGACTCCGGTTATATTCTGTGGCGTCAATGAGGCGCCGGATTTCTACGGTTATCCCGCGACCAATGTCTCTGGTGTGCATAGCCAGCTCTTTCTGGAGGAAAGCCTTGCCTTAAGCCGGCAACTGGCTGGATCGCTGACCTCTTTGGCGGTAATGACCGCCGATAATCCACTGGCCGACCTGTTCTATGCGCAGATTGTCCGCGAACATCCGGAAATGGCCAGACATATGGTCGCCTTTGAAACGCCACAGACATTGTCCGAGGCGGTATCCACCGCTAGGGACCTGCACAAACGGGCAGATGTTTTGTTCCTGATTTCATTGGGTGGGTTGACGGATGAAAATGGCCATCAGGTCAAGGGCAGCGATGCCATCGCCGCTGCGGTGGATGCTTTTGACAAGCCGACTTTTTCTATCTTTTCATTTATCATTGAGGCGGGAGCTCTCAGCGGTGTGGTCAGCAGTATTGAAGAAGAAGTCAGGCTGGCCGGTGACATGCTGTTGAAGGCAATGCGTGGAACGCCCCTGGACCAGCTTCCGGTGACTCAGAACTATCGTGGTTATCGAATGATCAACGTTTCAACCCTGAAAAAACTTGGAATTCAGCCCGACCCCCTGGTGTTGCGCGGGGCCGAACTGGTGCGAACTCAATGAGTGAATTTTTTACTGTATTTTAAAGTGATAGGGGCCTCTGTTGAGTGAAGCACTTTCGATAAAATCAAGATTAAAGCGATTTTTCCTGACCTTACTGGTCTCTTTTGGGCTGATTGCGCTGGGGCTTTTTTACACTCTCTCAGGGGTTCGTTCAAATATTGACCGGATCGTCGAAGAGCGTCTGCAACAGGTGGTGAAGAATTCGCACGACAGCCGCGATTTCGGCTTGCTGAATTCCCGGTTGAAGGTTTTTTCGAAAACTTTTTATGGAGATGATGCTTTCCTGGAGATGGAAGGTCGGGCATTGCAAAATCGGTTTAGAGAATTGCAGGGCCGGATCGACGATGTCCGCACCGCCAGCTTGCTACTGCAGCTGGAAAGAGCGTTTGATGAATATCTGCGCCATTGCCGCTGGGCCAATACGCTGCTGAATTGGCGTACTGACCAGGATGACGATATTAACGATCTGCTCGTCTTGATCCAGGAGGTCATTGCCGAGAAGACCATTGAGGTCGCTCTGCAGGGGTGGCGATGTCCATTATCTCGAACAGCTGATCCTGCTGATTTCCGGATATCGCGAAACTTTGCTGGGGATCGCCAAACATAACGCTGAAGAAAGCAAGGCAAAACTGCTGACAGGTAAGGTCGCTGATCCGCCGCCGGAAAATCAGGAACTGGCGCAGCTGAGGCTACGCATGCAGACCTTGACGGCTTCCGAGCCACCAATCAACAAACTGGGCCATCATCTGCTCAGCAGGGTGCAATATTACCAATACCTGATGCGTCTTTATCAGCTGGAAATGATTCAGCTCGGTGAACAGGGGCGGCTTCTCGATAACCTGGCCGGGCAGATTTTGACTGCAATGGATGAATCGGACAAGCAGGCCGCAGCGGCAGCCATCAGCGCTCGCCAAGGCATCCGCTCCAATATCCATTTGTTGCTGACCTTGGCATTAAGTTTCCTGACCCTGTTGGCGGTCGCTTTCTGGCTCAGTCATCGGCGTCTATTCAAACGACATATTCAAGCTCCGATGGAATTGGTCAGTGAGCGGCTCAAGGCGTTTCAGCAGGGGGATCACAACAGCCCCATGCGGTTGGGACGGTCGGATGAGTGGAGTGAGATAGAAAGCATCTTCAACCGGATGCTGTCGGACCTCCGCAACAGTGTGTCGGCGTTGCGCGATTCGGAACAGCGCTATCGCGAGATTTTTACCAACTCCCTTGAAGCGATCTTTCGCATTTCAATGTCTGGACAGGTGCTTGAAGTCAATCCTGCCGCGGTGAAGGTTTTCGGCTATGCGTCGCGCGAAGAAGCACTGCTCAGCATTTCAGATATGGCGACTCAGCACTATGCCGACCCAGCTGATCGCAGAGCCATGATTCGACAATTGTACCGGGATCAGAAACATCATAATTTTGAGTGTCGGCTGTTACGCAAAAATAAAGAGTCCTTCTGGGCCTCGGTCAGTAATCACCTGGTGCGTAACGAAAAAGGGGAAATTCTCTACATTGAGGGGTCGCTGCAGGATATCTCTCTGCGCAAGGCGGCGCAGGAGTCTTTAAGCAAGCTGCAGGCTTATCTGCAGAATATTATCGATTCCATGCCTTCGCTGTTGATCGGCATCGATGATGGGCTGAAGGTGACCTTGTGGAATCGCAGGGTCGAGCAGGAAAGCGGCCTCGCTGCGCAGAAAGCGATCGGAATGCCTTTGGCCGAGGCTTTTCAGCTGCTGGACCCGGATTGTTATCTCGCCAAACTGATGGACACCCTGGTGACCAAACAGCCGGCCCGGCTGCTGAAATTGGCAGGTCACCAGACGACTGAAAAAGGCCAGGCGCGTTATTTTGATATGCTGATCTATCCCGTGTCGCTCAAGGAAGGGAGTGGCGGCATGATCCATCTGGATGACATCAGTGAACGGGTCCGCCTGGAAGAGATGATGGTCCGCTCGGAAAAAATGCAGTCGGTCGGTAGTCTGGCTTCGGGGCTGGCTCACGAAATCAACAATCCGCTGGCGGCGATTCTGCAGAATGTGCAGGTGCTCACTCATCGATTGTCGCCTGAACTGGATAAGAATCGCAAGGTTGCAGAAGAGTTGGGATCTTCCATCGAGTTGATTGCCGAGTACTGTGATTTGCGCGGCTGCAACAAAATGCTGCAGGCTATTGCGACTGCCGGGCAACGCGCTGCAAAGATCGTTGAAAATATGCAAAGCTTCAGCCGACGTGGCGATTCAAGTTTTGTTTCCGGCTCCCTGGCGGATCTGCTGGAGCGGACCCTGGAACTGGCCAGCAGCGACTATGACATGCGCTACCATTTCGCCTTTCATAAAATCTGCATCGTCAGGGAATACGAGGCCGTTCCCAATGTCTATTGTGAGCCGAGTCAGATCCAGCAGGTGATTTTAAGCCTGTTGAAGAATGCCGCCCAGGCGGTCAGTGGTCACAGCGATCCCCCCTGCATCAGTCTGCGGATATTTGCTGCTGGAGAAAATCAGGTTTGCCTCCAGGTTGAGGACAATGGTCCGGGGATGGACAGTGAAACCGTCAGCAAGGTCTTCGATCCCTTTTACTCCACCCGAGAGGTCGGATCAGGAACCGGATTGGGGCTTTCGATCGCCTATTTTATTATCAGTCAGAACCATCAGGGACAGTTGAGCGTTGCGTCCGAGGTCGGCAAAGGGACTTGTTTTGATCTGGTTCTGAAAGCTGTCAGCTGCTAATATAACGCCACGTCGAACGGTTCAGCCAGGGACTCAGCCTGAACCGGACAATGATGCTCTTTTGGGCATTGCCGCCGGGCGGCTGCATTATTCCTGAGGTATGGGTGGCCAAGTTAAATTCCATTGATTGCTTCTGATTTTTCTTTGTTCACGACGGTCGCAGCGGGCAGCTGGTTTGCCGGTTCGGTCTGAATGCCCGGCAGGGAGGTTTCTATGAGCGTCATTGAATGGAAAGAGGTCTATGCAACGGGAATCGTTGTGCTGGACAATGAACATCGGGGGCTGATACGGGAAATCAATCGCCTGTACCTGGCTCTGCGTGACAAGCAGGGGGATGAAATTCTTGATGACGTTCTGCTTATGCTGGAAACCTATACCCGGGAACATTTTCAGCACGAGGAAGCGCTCTTGGCAGAATATCACTATCCTGCCCTTGCCAAGCATCAACAGCTCCATGCCGAATTAATCCGTACCGTAGGGGAGCTGAAACAACGGGCGACCCTGGGGAAGGAAGGTATGGCGCAGGAGCTTTTCCATTTCATGCGGACCTGGCTGCTCGACCATATTCTTGGTATTGATAAAAGCTACGGCCCTTATTTGGAATCGCGCGGCGGGCGGTTTATCGAGTAGGGCTCGGGGCCGGCCTGACCAGCGGCGCCGATGCGGGAGCCAGTCAAGCCGATGGTGCCCCCGACCCGGCCATTTTGGCGGGTTGCCGGGGGAGGACTGAGAAGGTGGGCGGTTGTTTTGATGACAACCGCTTTTTTGTTAATTCTTGCAGAAGAGCGGGTTTTTTGGCGATAATCACCCCCTTCCTGTCTTATTTTTGACGAAATGAGGATGCCGATGAAAAAACAAACCAGGACTGCAATCAATCAATTATTGGCGACCGACCGGGCGCAGGATGATGTCTGTGTCAAAGGCTGGGTTCGTTCGACCCGGCGTGGCAAAGGGGTCGCTTTTATCACCCTGAACGACGGCAGTTGTTTTGCTTCGCTGCAATTGGTCCTGTCGCCCGAGACAGCTGATTTTGAAACAGTTTCGCGAGTCGGGACCGGAGCCTGCCTGGCCGCTCGCGGGGCCCTGATCGCATCGCCGGCTGCTGGACAGAGCTGGGAACTTCATGCTCGGGAAGTCGAGGTGATCGGTGCGGCCGATGACACCTATCCGCTGCAGAAAAAACGCCACAGCTTCGAATATCTGCGTTCCATCGCCCATCTGCGTCCCCGCTCCAACACCTTTGGCGCGGTGTTTCGTCTGCGCAGCCGGCTGGCTTTTGCCGTACACCAGTTTTTTCAACAACGCGGCTTTATTTATGTACAAACTCCGATTATCACCGCCAACGATTGCGAAGGAGCCGGGGAGATGTTCCGGGTCACCACCCTTGATCCGCAGAACCCGCCACAAACCGAGGGCAAAGTCGATTGGAACAAAGACTTCTTCGGTGAACGGACCGGTTTGACGGTTAGCGGGCAATTGCAGGGGGAGCTGTTCGCCACGGCCTTTTCCGATATCTATACCTTTGGTCCGACCTTTCGTGCCGAAAACTCCAATACCAGCCGGCATGCGGCCGAGTTCTGGATGATCGAGCCGGAGATTGCCTTTGCGGATCTGCAGGACGACTGCCGTCTGGGGGAAGATTTTCTGCGTTACCTGGTGACCTTTGCCTTGGAAAACTGTGCTGAAGACCTGGATTTCTTTGATCAGCGCGTTGAAAAAGGGCTGCTTGACAAGCTTGAATCCCTGGCCAAGGCCGAATTCAAAACCCTGCCCTACAGCGAAGCCGTGGATCTGCTGCTGAAGTCCGGACAGGACTTTG
This sequence comes from Geopsychrobacteraceae bacterium, assembly GCA_963668145.2. GTDB lineage: Bacteria > Desulfobacterota > Desulfuromonadia > Desulfuromonadales > Geopsychrobacteraceae > Seleniibacterium. Next base: position 62,794 of record CAXXJU010000057.1, on the reverse strand, counting down.
AATTCCCGGTCGCCTGGGGGAACGACCTGCAGTCGGAGCATGAGCGGTTTCTGACCGAAAAGATCTTTTCCGGTCCTGTTTTTGTGACCGATTATCCCAAACAGATCAAGGCGTTTTACATGCGTCTGAATGATGATGACCGGACTGTCGCCGCCATGGATTTGCTGGTGCCGCGGGTCGGTGAAATTATCGGCGGCAGCCAGCGTGAGGAGCGTTTCGATGTTCTCGAAAAACGGATGATAGAATCGGGCATCGCTCCGCAGGATCTGGACTGGTATCTGGATATCCGGCGTTGGGGGACTTGTCCCCATGCCGGTTTCGGCCTCGGCTTCGAGCGTTTGTTGATGTATTTGACCGGGATGGAAAATATTCGTGACGTTATTCCTTTCCCGCGGACACCCGGGCATGCAAGGTTTTAGGGCAAGGTTCCCGGCAGCGTGCCTGCTGCTGATTTTGTTGCTGGGATGCTGGTGCACGGCGGCTCTGGCTGAAGAAGAACAGGGGAGCGCCGACCGACCGGTTCGGCTCGGTGGCGACTACAATTATCCCCCTTATGAATACCTGGATGCGGACGGTTTGCCGACCGGCTATAACGTCGAACTCAGTCAGGCCATCGCCCGGGTCATGGGGATGGAGATCAATATCCAGCTCGGCTCCTGGGCGGAGATGCGCAAGGCGCTCGAGAACGGAGAGGTCGATCTGCTGATGGGGATGGCGCATACCGCCGGCCGTCAGGACGAAGTCGATTTTTCCATCCCTCATGCCCGGGTCCACCAGTCGATCTGGGTCAGGAAAGGCAACGTCACCATCCGTAATGTCAAGGACCTGACCGGCAAGGAAGTGATCGTCATGAAGGGGAGCGTGATGCATGACTTCATGATCGATAATGAGATTCCGGCCAACCTGTTCATGGTCCAGACTCTGGCCGACGCTCTGAAACTGCTGGCAACCGGGCATCATGATTGTGCCCTGGTGGCAAAATTGCCCGGAGAATATATCATCAGTGAACTGAAACTGGATAATATTTTCCCCATTGCCCGTCCTTTGGTGGCCCAGGATTACGGCTTCGCCGTTAAAAAAGGCAATCAGGAAAAACTGGCTCGCTTCAATGAAGGACTGGCGTTACTGAAAAAATCAGGGGAATACCGGCGCATCCGGGAAAAATGGCTCGGCGTGCTCCAGCCGGAGCAGATCCCCTGGAGCAGTATCATTCGTTACGGTGCGGTCATCTTCGGCCCGTTGTTGCTGGTGTTGACGGTATTTGTGCTCTGGTCCCGCACGCTCCAGAAGCAGGTGGCTTTGCGCACCGAGGAGCTGGAACGCGAGGTTGCCGAACGTAAGCGCGCCGCCGAGGAACTTCAGGTGCGGCAGAAACAGCTGCTCCATGCCGATAAGATGACTTCGCTGGGGATTCTGGTCGCCGGGGTCGCCCATGAGATCAACAATCCGAACGGGTTGATTCAGTTGAGCCTGCCCCAGTTGAACAAAGCCTATCGGGATATGGAACCGATTCTGGATTCCTATCAGGAGCAGCACGGCGAGTTCAAGCTCGGCTGGTTTCCCTACTCGCGGATGAAGGAAGAGATTCCCAATATGCTCCATGAAATGCTCGACAGTTCCAACCGGATCAAGCGGATTGTCGAGGATCTCAAGGATTTTGCCAGGCGTAATGACTCCGGCCTGGATGATAAAGTCGATCTGAACGAGGTCACCCGTTCCGCCTTGCGCCTGATGGACAACGCCCTGCGCAAGGCAACCAATCATTTCAAGGTGGATTACGGCGTATCCTTACCCCATTTTCGGGGGAACGGTCATCGCATCGAGCAGGTGATTGTCAACCTGGTGCTCAACGCCTGTCAGGCCTTAACCTCCAAGGAACAGGCGATTGTGCTACGCACCTATGCTCTCAAGCAGGCCGGTATGGTTGCTCTGGAAGTTCGTGACGAGGGGTGCGGGATCGATGCAGATACCCTGGAACGGATGACCGATCCGTTTTTTACCACCAAACGGGAAAGTGGAGGAACCGGCCTGGGCCTGTCGGTCTCGGATGGAATCATCAAAGATCACCAGGGGCAGATGGAATTTGTTTCCCAACCCGGGGAGGGGCTGCGGGTGAGAGTTCTTCTGCCGATTTACAGGGAAGGGGACATTGATGGATAAAAAACTCTATCCGGCCTTCGGTGTGCTGCTGGTCGATGACGAACTGCCCTGGCTGCGCAGCCTGAGTATGACTCTGGAAGGCCCCGGTGGCATCAGCAACCTGCAGCAGTGCCAGGACAGTCGGCAGGTCATGAGTATGCTGGAAGACCACGAAATCGGTCTGGTGTTGCTTGATCTGACCATGCCGTATCGCTCCGGGGAAGAATTGCTGGAGCAGATCGTGACCGAACATCCGCAAGTCCGGGTGATCATTCTCAGTGGCATGAATCAGCTCGAGACCGCGGTGAACTGCATGCGCCTGGGGGCCTTCGATTATTTTGTCAAAACCGTTGATGAAGAACGTCTGGTGGACGGGGTCAGGCGGGCGATTCGCATGGTTGAACTGGAACAGGAAAACCAGGCCATGCGGAGGCGCTTTTTTGCCAATCAGCTCGACTCTCCGGAAGCATTTTCCCCGATTGTGACCGATAATCCGGCCATGCGCGCCTGCTTTCAATATCTGGAAGCGGTGGCGCCAAGCTCCCAGCCGATTCTGATTACCGGTGAGAGCGGCGTCGGCAAAGAGCTGATTGCCAGGGCCGTGCATGATCTTAGCTGTAATGGTGGCACGCTGGTGTCGGTCAATGTGGCCGGCCTGGACGACAACGTCTTTGCCGATACCCTGTTCGGGCATGTGCGCGGGGCTTTTACCGGTGCGGAAGGAGCACGCAAAGGGATGATCGAACAGGCTGCGGAAGGGACCCTGTTTCTCGATGAAATCGGCGATCTCAGCTTTGCCTCCCAGGTCAAGCTGTTGCGACTGCTGCAGGACGGTGAATATTATCCCCTCGGCAGCGACCTGCCCAAGCAGATGACGGCCCGGGTGATTGTCGCCACCCATGCCGATCTCGAAGCCAAAATGGCTGCCGGTGAGTTTCGGCGGGATCTCTATTACCGGCTGATTTCCCACCATGTGCATCTACCGCCGCTACGTGAGCGCAAGGATGATCTGCCGTTGCTGCTCGATCATTTTCTGGACCGGGCGGCCGCGAAGCTCGGCAAAAAGAAACCGACCCCGCCCAAAGAGTTGGCCGTATTGCTGTCGACCTACAACTTCCCGGGGAATGTCCGCGAGTTGGAGGCCATGGTTTATGACGCCGTGAGCATTCACAATGCCAAAACCCTCTCCATGAAGAGTTTTCTGGACCGTATCGGCCAGCATCATGAGCTACCGTCCCTGACCAAAGACTCCGACTCAAGAAATCCGTTTGTTGCTCTGGATGAACTGCCCTCCCTGCAACAGGCCGGACAATTGCTGGTTGACGAAGCGATGCAGCGTTCCGCCGGTAACCAGACCATCGCCGCCCGGCTGCTCGGCATTTCCCAGCCCGCCCTCAGTAAGCGCCTGCGTCAGGATCGCCATTAGTGTCCCGTTCGGTTAGTTCTCTATCCCAATTTTGGTCCTTTTTGCCACTGTCTACGTTCTGCCTTCTCGGCTTAGCCCAAGCTAGGCCTGCGGCGGCACGCCTTGACAGCAACAAAAATGACTCAAAATTAAGACAAATAACTAACCGAACGGGACACTAGCCATCATGGCTGACAGTTAAAAAAGAGAAGACCTGCCCCTTGCAAACGTGGGTTATGCTGGAGTTGTTAAAACAACCGGCACAGAGCCATAACCAAGGAGACAGGTCATGACAAAGTCTATCACTTATGTTGGTCTCGATGTTCATAAAAGCTCGATCGATGTCGCGTTAGCCGATGCTGGCCGCAATAGTGAGATCCGCTATTACGGCACCATTAACGGAGACCTCGCCTCACTGGACAAGGTAATCCGTAAACTGGTCTCACGGGGAATCAGACCCTCCTTTGTTTACGAAGCCGGTCCCTGTGGCTATGAAATTTATCGGCATCTGACACAGCAAGGCTACGATTGCAAGGTGGTTGCCCCATCGCTGATTCCGCGAAAAAGTGGTGACCGCATCAAGAATGATCGCCGCGACGCTGAGATGCTGGCGCGGCTACATCGTGCTGGAGAACTGACGCCGGTCTATGTCCCTTGTCTCGAGGATGAGGCGATGCGCGACTTGTGCCGGGCCCGAATTGACAGCAAAAGTGCGGAACGCAAAGCGCGCCAACAACTGGGAGCCTTTCTTCTGCGCAGCGGGTTCCGCTACAGCGGGAAAACACCCTGGAGCAAGGCTCACTGGAACTGGATCTCTTGCATCAAGATGCCGCACCCGGCCCAGCAGATCACCTTGCAGGAATATATTGATGCCGTACGTTCCTGCACAGAACGAGTTGAACGCATGACCGAACAGATTCGTCAACTTGCCGAGCAGTGGCGCATGAATCCTGTCGTAGAGGCGATTCAGGCCCTGCGAGGCGTCTCCCTGATTGTTGCGACAACAACGGTTGCCGAGCTGGGAGACTTGACGCGCTTTGATCATCCTCGACAGCTCATGGCGTACCTGGGATTGGTTCCCTCGGAACACTCCAGCGGCGAGACGGTCAAGCGCGGCGGGATCACCAAAACCGGTAACGGACATGCCCGGCGCATGCTGGTCGAAGCAGCTTGGTCGTATCGACTTCCGGCTCGGGTCAGCCGTCGGTTACATGAACGGCAGAGGCACCTGCCGCAGGCGGTCTGGGAGATTGCCTGGAAAGCACAATTGAGGCTCTGTGCCCGTTATCGACGACTGATCGGCAAAGGAAAACGCAGCCAGGTTGTTATTGCGGCCATCGCTCGGGAGTTGTCAGCGTTTATTTGGGCGATCGCCCAAACGGTGCCACGCCCGGCATAGCGAAGGAGTCAAAGACACACAACCAGCTTCTGTCGCGAAAAAGCGCGGCCTCGGTATCGGAGAATCCTCGGGCCTGTTATGGGATCAGGCATTTGCCAAACTCCCGGCTCTAGCGAGAGGCAGCTCCACGACGTAGCCAAGACAGGCGGTAACCAACCCGCGGATATCAGCGTGATCTACCGTCGTAAAAGTGGCCCCGTTTTTTCGTGACAGAGATTTAACAACAATTATCAAGGAGCAGTGCGTTTACTGTTGTAATTGTCAGCCATATCAGCAGGTTGTTAAAAAGTCCATCCCTGGCCTGTTTCAAGCTCGGTGGAAGAAAGCGCGATTTTCTCCACCTTGCAAAATGTTGGAAAATTCAGCAAAGACTAGGCAAGCTTTTTTCGTCGGCCCACTAAACACCTATAACCAGGGTTATAATTATTCTTTTGGTTATGGATGCGTAAGGTTTTGAATTTTAAGAGAAAAGTTAACTTTTGTGAAGCTGGCCTGAAATTGGTTATATGGTTTTCTCTGGTGCCGGGACTGGCTGTTTTTAACTTTTCCAAGCTATTTCAGATAGTTGCCAATTTAATGAGTTCTGGTATTGAACTTGCTTTAGGTAATAACTACGCTAAAATTAATGAGTTTATGACCGGGTCTGCCTTTCTAAGGGAGACAAAACAAAATTATTTCAGAGGAGGAGTATTGATGAAAAAGTTTTTCATGCTTTTGTTGGCGTTTGCTGTTGCGGCCAGTTTCGTTCCCGTGAGTCAGGCTGAAGCAGAGAACCAATTCGTAACGATCGGTACCGGTGGTGTGACGGGCGTTTACTACCCGACCGGTGGTGCCATCTGTCGGCTGGTCAACAAGACCAGAAAAGAACATGGTATTCGCTGCTCTGTTGAAAGTACCGGCGGCTCAGTTTATAACCTGAACGCCATTGCCAATGGTGAGCTGGACATGGGCGTGGCTCAGTCCGACTGGCAGTATCATGCCTACCATGGCACCAGCAAGTTTGCTGATGCCGGCGCCAATAAAGACCTCCGCGCCGTGTTCTCGGTTCACCCTGAGCCCTTTACCGTGGTCGCTCGTGCCGATTCAGGCATCAAAAATTTCCAAGATCTTAAAGGCAAGCGCGTCAACATCGGTAACCCCGGTTCCGGCCAGCGTGGCACCATGGAGGTGGTCATGAAAGCCCTGGGCTGGACTAATGACGACTTCAAACTGGCTTCCGAGTTGAAATCCGCCGAGCAATCCGCCGCGCTGTGCGACAATAAAATCGACGCCATGATCTTCACCGTCGGCCACCCGAGTGGTTCCATCAAGGAAGCTACCACCTCCTGTGACTCGGTTCTGGTCAATGTGACCGGTCCGGCAATCGACAAGCTGGTCAAAGAGAATGCTTACTACCGCTATGCCACCATCCCCGGCGGAATGTACCGCGGAACCGATGAAGACACCAAAACCTTCGGTGTCGGTGCAACTTTCGTGAGCTCTGCCAAGGTTCCGGAAGATGTCATCTATAATGTCGTCAAAGCGGTTTTTGAAAACTTTGATGATTTCAAAAAACTGCATCCGGCTTTTGCCAACCTGAAAAAAGAAGAGATGATCAAGGACGGCCTGTCCGCTCCGCTGCATGCCGGTGCTGTCAAGTACTATAAAGAAGCCGGGTTGATGTAAGATCATGTTTGTCTGATCAAAAAAAATGCACCGCAGGGGCGGTGCATTTTTTTTCTGCTGAGATGTAGTGAGAATATGCGTACCTGAATATGTTGGCTGACGAGGTGAACTGACCAATCGGACTGGAACCCACTGCATTCATATTCGTGAAGGATTCATTGTTATGGTCAAAGAGAAAGAAATCAAAATCACTGTAGAAAACCCCGAGGCGATTGTCGAAGCGGAGTCTGGTGCACGTAACCCAAGCGGAGCCATTCCCAAGAAAGTGCTCTTTTACGTGCCTCTGGCCTGGACACTGTTCCAGCTCTGGTATGCTTCTCCCTTACCGTTTTTGCTCAATGTTTTTGTCCTCAATGATACCGAGGCGCGGGCGATTCACCTGGCTTTTGCGATTTTTCTTTCTTTTACCGCTTTTCCGACCTTCAAGCGGTCTCCGACCAAATATATTCCGGTGCAGGATTGGGTGCTCGGGTTGATTGGCGCTTTTTGTTCGGCCTACCTGTTCATCTTTTATTCTGCGCTGGCGGATCGCCCCGGTAACCCGACCACACTGGATCTGGTGGTGGCGGTATGCGGTCTGATCCTGTTGTTGGAGTCGACCCGCCGGGCCTTGGGACCTCCGCTCATGGTGGTCGCCACGATCTTTATCCTCTATACCTTCGGCGGTCAGTACATGCCGGATGTCATTGCCCATAAAGGGGCCAGCCTGGCCAAGGGAATGTCCCATTACTGGCTCGGCACGGAAGGGGTTTTCGGGGTTGCGCTGGGAGTTTCCTCCGGCATGGTGTTTATGTTCGTCCTGTTTGGTGCGCTCCTTGAAGCCGCCGGCGCCGGCAATTATTTTATCCGCACCGCCTTTGCGGCTCTCGGTCACCTGAGAGGCGGCCCGGCCAAGGCTGCCGTGGTTTCTTCCGGCTTGACCGGGTTGGTGTCAGGTTCGTCCATTGCCAACGTTGTGACCACCGGCACCTTTACCATCCCATTGATGAAGAAGGTCGGTTTTAAGGCCGAAAAGGCCGGTGCCATCGAGGTTGCCTGCTCCACCAACGGGCAGCTGATGCCGCCGGTTATGGGGGCCGCCGCCTTCCTGATGGTGGAGTATGTCGGGATCAGTTATATCGAAGTCATCAAGCATGCCTTTCTGCCAGCTATTATCTCATACATCGCTCTGGTTTATATCGTTCACCTGGAAGCTTGTAAGATGGGTCTGGAGGGAATGGAGAAGGTCATTACCAAGACCATGTCCCAGCGGATCCTTTCTTTTGTCCTGACTATCCTGACTCTGATCATCATCGGCGGGGTGACTTACTTCGGATTGGGCTGGATCAAAGGGGTGGCCGGTTCGGCAACTATCTATATCGTCTCGGTCTTGCTGGTGGTCGCCTACCTGTTTCTGCTCTGGGTGGCCTGCCGGGTTCCGGAGCTGGAGCTGACCACCGAAATCAACGAATTGCCGCCGCTGGGTCCCACGGCGCAGGCCGGTTATTATTTCCTGTTGCCGGTGGTGGTGCTGATGTGGTGTCTGACCGTTGAACGGCTGTCACCGGCGCTGTCCGCTTACTGGGCGACGGTGCTGATGATTTTCATACTGCTCACTCAGCGCCCTTTAAAAGGGGTTCTGCGCAAAATGAGCGGCGAAGAATTCTCCTTCAAGGCGGGTTGTGTCGATTTGATCCAGGGCATGGTTGCCGGCGCGCGCAATATGATCGGCATCGGGGTCGCTACGGCTGCCGCCGGCATCGTGGTCGGAACCGTCACCCTGACCGGCATCGGCCTGGTCATGACCGAGTTTGTGGAATTCATTTCCGGCGGCAATCTGATGCTGATCCTGCTCTTTACCGCGGTGATCAGCCTACTGCTCGGGATGGGGTTGCCGACCACCGCCAACTACATCGTGGTCTCAACCCTGATGGCTCCGGTCATTGTCGATCTCGGTGCGCAGAACGGCCTGATCGTGCCGCTGATCGCAGTGCACCTGTTCGTGTTCTACTTCGGGATTCTGGCCGATGATACCCCGCCGGTCGGCCTGGCGGCGTTTGCGGCAGCCGGAATTTCCGGCGGCGACCCGATCAAGACCGGCATCCAGGGGTTCATGTACGATATCCGGACCGCGATCCTGCCCTTCATGTTTATCTTCAACACCCAGTTGCTGATGATCGGCATCGATCACTGGTACCACCTGTTGGTGACGATCGTTGCGGCTGTTTTCGCCATGCTCGCCTTTGCCGCAGGGACCCAAGGGTATTTTCTGGTCAAGTGTCGGCTCTGGGAGACCGCTGCTTTGCTGCTGATCGCCCTGCTGCTGTTTCGGCCCGGCATTGTCTGGGATGAAATTTATCCGCCACTGATTGAAGAGCCCCCGTCCCAGCTTGAGAGCTGGGTGGCTGATGAAGATCCCGGTTCGCCGCTGCGTCTGACTCTTAAGGGCGAAAAGATGAATGGCAAGGAATTCACCAAAGTCATCATGTTGACTGTCGGAGACGAGCCCACCGGTGCGGAACGGCTGGCCGGGATCGGTTTTGAAACGCGCGAGGAAGAGGGCAAGGTCTTTATTGACAACGTGGTCTTTTCCAGCGCTGCTGAAAAAGCCGGGGTCGATTTCGACCAGCAGGTTTTGAACATCCAGGTCGCAACACACCGGCCGCCGAAAGAGATGGTTTATATCCCGACCGCAATGCTCTACGGCCTGCTCTGGTTTATTCAGTCCCGGAGAAGAAAAAAACAACAGTCAGACCCTGTTTCTGCCTGAATTATTTGCGGGCAGCAGGCCATTTTTTTCGCTCAGCTGATATTCTAGAGAGAAAACGTGGTTCCAGGAACCAGATGAGCACCAAGGAGGCCGTCATGAGTATTCAAATCAAAAAAATTCTGGTTGCGAAGGATTTGAGCAAGGAATCTTCACGGGTGATCCGTTATGCACTTGAGCTGGCCTGTAAATTCCATGCCCAGGTCTATGTGCTGCATGTCATGCCGACAGTCGATGCTGCAGTGCTGAATTATGTCGCGCTTTCCATGGGCGCGGACAAGCTTGCCAAGCTCAATAAGGAGAATGAGGCTGAGCTTGCCAGCCAGACCAGGGAGCAACTGCAACAGATCATCCAGCAGGAGACTGAGCTGATGGCCGAGGAGGTGGTTCATCCCCCACAAATCGAAGTGCACCACGGGGAACCGACATCGATGATTTTAAGCGTGGCCGATCGGCTTGAGGTCGATATGATTATTTTGGGCAGTCATAGCAAGGGGCGGCTTCACTATGCCTTCTTGGGGAGTGTCGCAGAGAAAGTTCTGCGCAAAAGCCACCGGACCGTGGTCATTGTTCCCCCCAATATCGGATCCTGACCGGATCGGCGAGCGCTGACCTCACCGCTCGGGCTTGAGTCTGGAATCAATATTTCTTTTTTGAAAGCACCTGAAGTATTCAGGTGCTTTTTTATTAATTCCAGAACACTAGTTCAGAACTATGGACCATCAGGTTCTATGAATTGAGTCCTTCCCCCTTGATGTGGGAAGGTTAGGAAGGGGGTGGAAAATTGACTTGTTAGGATCTGTTAGGTGGGGCTCGCTGCAGGGTGATTCTGCGCCTGGCAAACATTCCTCAGGATTCTGTTATTATTGAGTTGACAGGTTCGACGCAGACGCTAGAATTATGACTGTTTGTGTCATCTTTAATTTCAACCAAACAGGAGGCTCTCATGAGTGAATATCAAGTGCGCGAAGGTGCTGTAAAGTTTAAAGGAAACCCGGCTGCCCTGGTCGGTCCAGAGCTTAAGGTCGGTGACCAGGCTCCTGACTTTCAGGTGGTTGACAATGGTTTGCAGCCGGTGACCTTGGCGACAGACGCCGGCAAGGTTCGCCTGGTGGCCGTGGTTCCGTCCCTGGATACGCCGGTCTGCGACGCCATGACCCGGCAGTTCAACCAGGACGCGGCAGCTCTGCCTGATTCAGTGGTTGTTTACACCATCAGTGTCGACCTGCCCTTTGCGCAGAAGCGTTGGTGCGGTAACGCCGGCATCGATAAAGTAAAGACCCTGTCCGATTATCAGGAACGCTCCTTCGGCCTGAATTACGGGCTGTTGCTCAAGGAGCTTAAACTGTTGGCGCGGGCGGTCATCGTTATTGATCAGCAGGATAAGGTGAGTTATGTCGAACTGGTTCCGGAAGTCACCCACGAGCCTGATTACACGGCTGCTTTGGAAGCCGTTAAAAAACTGCTCTGAAAAAACAGCAGCAGTTCGCAATACGCCCCTGCTGGATTAGCCCGGCAAGGGCGTTTGTGTTTCGGGACTGGTTTATGGAGCCTCAGCCTCAATAGGGGCGGCGGGCATTGGTGGAAATCCTGGTTTCTCCCAGGCTGCGCTCGACCGGGTAGCGCAGTTTGCCGACCAGTTCCTGAATCTCCACAGGGGGTTCTGGGGTCAGTCTGGAGATGCCAATCATCAGGATGAAGTTGATGATCATTCCCAGTGTACCGATCCCTTCCGGTGAAATACCGAACAGCCAGTGCGCCGGGGTGTTGGCGCCGGGGTTGATGAATTTGAAATAGATGATGTAGCCGGCGGTGAAGAGGATGCCGGCGATCATACCGGTCATTGCGCCGTAAACATTGGTCTTTTTGTTGAAAATGCCCATGATGATGGCCGGGAAAAAGGACGCGGCGGCCAGGCCGAAAGCAAAGGCCACCACCTGGGCGACAAAGCCGGGCGGAAAAATTCCCAGCAGTCCGGCGACCACCACCGCTCCCGCTGCACCGCAGCGAGCCCAGAGCAGTTCACCCTTTTCCGACATGCTCGGCATCAATACCCCTTTCATCAGGTCATGGGAGATGGAGGCGGAAATGACCAGCAGTAGTCCGGCCGCCGTTGACAGGGCAGCCGCCAGGCCGCCTGCGGCGACCAGGGCCACCACCCAGTTGGGCAGGCGGGCTATTTCCGGATTGGCCAGGACCATGATGTCACGGTCGATATAGAGTTCGTTGGTGCTGTTACTGATCAGGTTGGCGACCAGTGCCTGGCCGTAGACCCCGGTCTGTCCGGTATATTTGGGTTTGCCCGCAAAGGCTTCTCCTGGTGCGTATTGCATGATCCCGTCGCCATTTTTGTCGACCCAGGCGATCAGCCCGGTGGCTTCCCAGTTTTTAAACCACTGCGGAGCGGAGCTGTAGGACACATTATTGACGGTCTTAATGAAGTTGGTACGGGCAAAGGCGGCCACAGCCGGAGCTGCAGTATAGAGCAGGACGATGAAAATCAAGGCCCAACCCGCTGAAGCACGGGCGTCCTTGATTTTGGGGACAGTAAAGAAACGAATGATGACATGGGGCAGCCCGGCGGTGCCGACCATCAACGCGATGACGATGGCAAACAGGTCGATTTTGGGCCGGGTCCCGGCGGTGTAGGCGGAAAAACCGAGATCCTGCTGGATGCCGTCGAGGACCTGCAACAGGTTATGCCCCTGCACCCCTGGATCGCCGAGCAGTTGCGCACCCCCTGCACTGATGGTGCTGCCGAAGCCGAAGGCCGGGATCGGGTTGTTGGTCAACATGATGGAAATATAGATGGCGGGGATCATATAGGCGACAATCAGTACGCAATACTGCGCGACCTGGGTGTAGGTGATGCCTTTCATGCCGCCCAGCACCGCATAGAAAAAGACAATGCACATGCCGATGACCACGCCGGTGTTGATGGGGACATTGAGGAAGCGGGAAAACACCACGCCGACGCCGCGCATCTGGCCGGCTACGTAGGTAAAGGAAACAAAAATGGCACAGAGCAGGGAAACGATCCGGGCTCCCTGGGAATAGTAGCGATCGCCGATAAACTCGGGAACCGTGAATTTGCCATATTTGCGTAAATAGGGAGCGAGCAGCATGGCCAGCAGCACGTAGCCGCCGGTCCAGCCCATCAGATACATGGAGCCGTCGCGCCCCATAAAAGAGATCAGCCCGGCCATGGAGATGAAGGATGCGGCGGACATCCAGTCTGCGCCCGTGGCCATGCCGTTGAGAACCGGATGGATGGATCTTTCGGCAGCATAGAAATCGCCCGTGGAAACAGCCCGGGCGCGGATCGCGACAATAATATAAATGGCGAAGGTAATGCCGATCAGTAGCCAGGTCCAGGTTGTGATGCTCATGCTTGACTCTTCTCCCGAGCGGTTTCGGTTTCAGTCCTCAAACACATTGAATTTGCGGTCAAGATTGTTCATTAAGCGGACATAAACAATAATCAGCAGACAGAAGATGATTTCCGATCCCTGGTTGGCAAACCAGAACCCTAACGGAAAACCGAACAGGTGGAAGGCATCGAGTGCGTCAACGAAGATGATCCCGCAGAGATAGGAGACGGTAAACCAAATGCAAAGCAGGATAACAATATATTTGACGTTCTGCTGCCAGTAGATTTTGAGTTCCTGCTCTCGGTCCATGGCTGTCTCCGGTGTCACTGTTGACCGGCTGAAGTGGTCATCGATGGTTTACGATAATCCGCTGTTATAAAGTTGTAAAGAAGGTTTTGGGATATCTGGGAATTATTATCGGAATTTGAAGAGGTCGCGTTGTCGTTTTCCGTTTTTGGTGACTGATTGTTGATTGTTCTTGGGGTTGTAGAAAAAAATAACGCTATTTTATTGATTTACTTGCGGCGTTTTTGAAATGACTGGAATAGGGTTGCGGCGGGTTTCTCGGCGCGGCGGGATTGGTTGTCTTTTGGGGAGCCGGGGACGTATAATTCAGAAACACATAGCAATTCTTTATCCGTAGGGAGTCTTCTGGTGGCGTTCAAAAAAATATCGCTTATGTTGATGGTTGTCGGCCTCTTGGGTGCATGGCTCGGTGGTCGGTCCGCGCTAGCTGAAAATGAAACAATCTCCGGGGAACTGGTGGATGGTCTGCGCATCGTTCGGCTCGTTCCCGGGCAGGAGAATCACTTCGTCGTTTATCGGGGCGACTATGTGCAGCCGCAGCTGGCTGGGGGCGGTCAGTTCGAGATTGATATTCCCGGGTTGCGTCAGGTGAAGGAGTTTCCGGCCAAGGAAGGGGACAAAGCCTATGTCAAGATGACCAAAAGCGGGGAGTTTCCTTTCAGTGCCGGAGATATCCGGGGTATTTTTAAGGTCATCGATTATGCGGCTCCTTCCTATACAGAGGTCTCCAGCAAAGAGGCGGAGCTGATTCTGGCCAATACCAATCCATTTATCCTGGATGTCAGGACGCCGGGAGAATACCGGCAGGAGCATATTGCCGGAGCGCATCTGATCCCGGTCCAGGTTCTGCAGCAGGAGCTGGCGCAGCTGGAACCCTATAAGGAGCGCGACATCTTTGTCTATTGCGCGACCGGAAATCGCAGTACCGTCGCCGCGCGGATCCTGATCGAGAACGGTTTCAAAAAGATCTATAACCTGCGCGATGGCATCTCGGGATGGCTGCGCCAGGGGTACCCGGTCGAACGCTGACAGCGCTGCTGATTTTAACTGATCATCTTGGAAAAATGTCTTTTTGTTGAATCCTGCAGTTTGCTGGCGACCCGATACGCTTCCTTGAGCAGATCCTGTTCGTTTTTACTCAGACTGTAGGGATCAAGGTAGTGGGTGGGGAATTTCCCCTGCTCGCTCAGGGCGATTTCGTTGCGCAGTCGCAGAAAGGTGAAGGCTTCAAAGGCCGCCTTGATATGTTCCGCGGTTTCGACGGTGAAAATTCTTAGCTTGACCAACTGGTCGATACGCTCGCTGGTGGTGGTGGCGTCGATCTGCTGTTCGAGCAAAAACATCCGTACGCAGTCGACGATGAAAATACTCCCTGCCTGCTTCAGCGAAAGCATCCCCTTGTGCTCTTGGCCGCGCTCCAGGGTGAATCGTCCGATCAGGCTTAGTGGGACCTTGTGCTTAAAGTCGAGTTCCATCATGTGATAGAGGAAGATCGGATGATTCTTGATGTGGAGGTGGACGATATCGCGCAGGTCCTGACACAAGGTCGCGTCCCCGGCGATCGGCATGAAATCGAAAAAGATCGAGGAATACCTGACCTTCTGGGGCTCCGGCACGCTGATCCAATCGCCAATGCGGGCCTGCCATTCGGCCAGTCGGCCGCGCCAGAGCGGATTGTCGGCCATCACCTTGCCTTTGCAACGTGGATAGCCGATGCGTGCCAGGGCTGACACCAGCTTTTCGGCAAGGGGGACGAAAAAAGCGTCGACTTCACCTTTGCGTTCATCGGCAAAGTCCTCATAAATAAAACCGTTGTCCTGATCCGGGCCAAGCAGCATTTCCTTGCGGCCACCGCTGCCCATGATGATGAAACAGTGCTTGATATCGGGCAGCTGTTGCCCTTGTCGCTGCAGGTCGTTTAGGACAATTTCGTAAGCCCGGCGAATGATCCGATGGTGAATGTAGGAAATGATCTCCATGGTCTCGACATGGGATCGCGATTCGCTGAGCAGGGCTTTGGCAACCTTGACAATTTCGGACCGGGCCGCGATCAGGTCTTCGATGGTTCGGGCTTTGCTGATGTTGCCAACCAGCAGCATCGACTTCTGGCTGCGGTACTTCATCAGGTCCTGCAGGGTGACGATCCCCACGATTTCACCGCGGTCCAGCACCGGCAGGTGCTTGATCCGCTGGCCCATCATGAACGCGGCCGCTTCGTACATAAACGTATCCGGTGACATGCTGTGCGGTTTCGTGGTCATCACTTCTGCGGCCGTGGCTGTAGCGCAGTCGATATTGTCACGGGCAAGGACTTTGGCGACCAGGTCGTGCTCGGTGACGATCCCGCTCAAACGGTTATTTTTGGTGCAGACCAGTATGGCGCCGATGCCGCGCCTGGTCATCTGTACGGCAAGGTCTTTGACCGGGGTTTCCGGCCTGCAGGTATCCACCGGCGTGGTCATGATTTCGGAAAGTCTTTTTTTGAACGGATAGGCTTCCACCTGGGCGAGGGTGCTCTGGGCATGCTCGCTGACCATGTCGGCATAAAGATTGCGAATCCGCGAATAGATTGCTTTGGTGAAGTACTCGGTAATGTGCGGGTAGGAGCGGGCCGTTTCGACCAGCACCTGCTGGGGGATCAGGTAGCATTCCGTCTCTTTGGCGGTACGGGCGCCGGCCGTATAGCCTTGATCGGTGAAGATCGGGGTTCCGCCGAAAAAGGAGCCTTCCTTCCGGTAGTCGACGATCATTTCAACTCCTCCGGGAGTCAAAACGACGATTTCGACGATACCGGATTTGATGACATAGAGATAACCGGAAGGCGGATCCTGCTGATTGAAGATATGGGTCTGGGCAGGGAATTTACTAATGCTGGCGGCCCGATTGATTGCGGCGCAGACTTCTGTGGGCAGCTGCGAGAACGGATCTGTTTCGGCCAACGTTTTGACAAGTCCCATGCTGTGCTCCCTGTCCGTGAACGCATTTCATCCACAATAACGAAAAAGGCCTCCGGGGAAGCCTTCATCAATTTGCCGCAGGATAGCACAAGGGACTGGCCGAGAGGAAGCGCTTGTCCGGGCTTCCGGTAACGCGGGAGGCGGAGCCAAGCTCAATTCCGTTACCCCGCTGCCGTTCAATTTTCCCCGGTCGCCAGTTTTTTCTTTTTGCCAAAGGTGAAGGGGTGGGCCTGGGAACGGATAATAAAGTCGGCGATGATCTTGCCCCAGATGGTCAGGCCGGCCATAGCGCTCCAGGTATCGTAAGGGTAAAAACCCATGACCACGCTGAAGATCGTCCAGAGGGCCACGCCCCCGCAGCACAGATTAAGCAGACCGACCAGAGGAGCCCATTTTTTCGGGTTGGCTGGTGGCAGACCACGCTTGAGAGCGACTTCCGCATAGTTTTTGCGCACAAAGATTCGCCAGCTGCGCCGCAGCCAGAAAAACGCCATGGGAAACAGGGCCAAAAACAAAATCCAGGTCATTGCGACGCTGACATCAAAAACCATCTGTGACTCCTTCGCTGTGCTGTTAAGTGCCCCACCGGTCGACAAAGCCGGTGGGGCGGCAAGTTCAGGGCTTGTTACTTAAGGTTTTTCCGTTATGCAGTCGTTTAATGATCGTGTCCGCCGCTGACCGCTTTGGAACCGCGCGGGATACGGACATTTTCAACCATGGCAGCAATGTGATCCGGAACGGCCGGAGTCATGTTCTTGACCGCAAAAGCAACGGCAAAGTTGATCACTGCACCGATGGCGCCAAAGGCGTTGGGGGAAATCCCGAAGAAGAAGTTGGGCTTGCCGCCGAACATCCAGAGGAACTCGGTCCCTTTGACAAAGAACAGACCTTTGTGGGCAAACACGTAGAGCATGGTTACGCCGAGACCGGCCAGCATTCCGGCGATTGCGCCCTGCTTGTTCATGGTCTTGCTGAAGATTCCCATCATCAGCGCCGGGAAGATCGAACTGGCGGCCAGACCAAAAGCGATGGCCACGGTCCCGGCGGCGAAGCCCGGAGGATTGAGGCCGAGATATCCAGCCACCAGGATCGAACAGGCCATGGCGATTTTTCCGGCCAGCAATTCACCCTTTTCGGTCAGATCCGGCATCCACATATCCTTAAGCAGGTCGTGGGAGATGGCCGAAGAAATGGCCAGGAGCAGACCGGCAGCAGTTGACAGCGCGGCTGCCAGACCGCCGGCGGCAACCAGAGCGATGACCCAGTTTGGCAACATAGCGATTTCCGGGTTGGCAAGCACCATGATATCGTTATTGACACTCAGCTCGCTGCCTTTCCAGCCCGCTGCTTCAGCTTTGGCAATAAACTCGGGGTTGGTCGATTTGTCGTTGTAGTACTGGATGCGGCCGTCACCGTTTTTGTCCTGGAATTTCAGCAGCCCGGTCACTTCCCAACGTTTCATCCAGTCGGGACGCTCGCTGAACTGAATACTGTTTTCGGGAGCGAACAGATCGCCGCCGCCTTTGACCGCTTTGTTGACGGTCGCATGCAGGTTGAGACGGGCCATTGCGGCCACGGCCGGTGCGGTGGTGTACAGAATGGCGATAAAGACCAGGGCCCAGCCGGCAGACGAACGTGCATCCTTAACCTTGGGAACGGTAAAGAAACGGATGATGACGTGGGGCAGGCCGGCGGTGCCGATCATCAGCGAGACGGTATACACGAAATAGTTGAGCATGCTGCCGGGCAGCTGGGTGGTGTACTTGCCGAAACCGAGATCGGTGACGACATGATCAAGTTTGCCCAGCAGGGTCATGTCGGTTCCGGAGAAGCCGGAGCCGAGGCCGAGTTGAGGCAGTGGATTGCCGGTGAGCTGCATAGAAATGAAGATCGCCGGAATGGTGTAGGCCAGAATCAGCACGCAGTACTGGGCGACCTGGGTGTAGGTAATCCCCTTCATGCCGCCGAACACCGCATACATGAAGACGATGGCCATCCCGATAAAGACGCCCATGTGGTTGGAAACGCCGAGGAAGCGGGAGAAGGCCACGCCGACCCCGGTCATCTGGCCGATGATATAGGTCAGGGATGCAGCCAGCAGGCAGATGACGGCCACGGTACTCGCGCCTTTGGAATAGAAACGGTCGCCGACAAACTGTGGCACCGTGTACTTGCCGAACTTCCGCAGGTACGGAGCCAGCAGCATGGCGAGGAGAACGTAGCCGCCGGTCCAGCCCATCAGGAACAGACCTCCACCCCAGCCCATGTTGGCGATCAGGCCGGCCATCGAAATAAAAGAGGCCGCCGACATCCAGTCAGCGCCGGTCGCCATTCCGTTCAGGACTGGGTGAACGCCGCCACCGGCAACATAAAAATCACTTGTACTTCCCGCGCGGGCCCAGATAGCGATACCGATATAGATCGCAAAGGTCAGGCCGACTACGAGGTATGTCATAGCTTGAAGTCCCATAATCTCGCTCCTCCTTAGTCTTCGTGGACGTCATATTTTTCGTCGATTTTTCCCATCAGTTTGGCGTAGATGAAAATCAATGCGACGAAAATATAGATGGATCCCTGTTGAGCAAACCAGAATCCGAGGGGGTAGCCGCCGAGGGAGATGTTATTCAGGAGCGGGGCCAGGAGGATTCCAAAACCGTAGGACACGACGAACCATACGATCAGGACGTTTCTGATCAATGCCAAAACTTCTTTCCAATATGCAGCACCTTTGTCATCCATAAATGACCTCCTCTTTTGATAAATTTCCATGCTTTCCAGTCTGTTGAAAGCCCTTGAACTGAAACTCTGTCATCTGCTTATCGTTTGTTGTCTGCCTCCTTTCCTGATGGCAATTTCGTGCTGTCTGATTTTGACCGTGTAGCTTTGGTCAGACCGGGCCGGCTTGGTTAGCTCCTGGTCCTGACCGCATAGGAATTGTGGCCGAGGCGGGCTGAAATGGTTTCGCCGGCGGCCTTCAACGCCGGCAAAAGCTCCTTTCTGATGCGCTCCTCGTTAACACGAAAACTGGGAGCAACCAGGGCCAGGCAACCGGCCAATGCTTCTCCCGCTGCAAATATGGGAACCGCGATGCAGGAACTGCCTTCACCGACGCCGTTATGATCGACACAGAAACGCCGGGTGCGACATTGCTCGAGTTCCTCCTGCAATTCAGGTGGACCGGAGACGCTCCCGGCATTCTCTTCGTTGAAGGCCAGGCAGATTTTTCCGGAGGCACAGCTGGCCAGCGGGAATCTTTGTCCGACCAGCGGCACGACTTTGACCTTCTGATTATTGTCGGCCATTTCCAGGAAGAGTACGTCTTGGTCGCGTTGAACCACCAGGTACGCGGTTTCATCGCATTGGCGGACCAGTTGAGACATGATGGGGCGGGCTTTGCTGAGCAGGGTCATTTTGGAGAGCAGCTTCTGGCTGATTTCAAACGCCGCCATCCCAAGCTGGTATTCCCCTGTTCTCTGGCCGCGTTCGACGTAACCATGGTTTTCAAAGGTGGCCATTAATCTGAACAGGCTTGCTTTGGTCATATCCAGTCTTTCACTCAGTTGGGCCAGACTGCATTTGCAATCCTCCTCTGCCAGGGCTTCCAGGAGCAACAGGGCGTTCTCTACAGAACGGATATTGTATGAGTCCTTGTCTCTGCCCGGCATATTGTCTCTCGTCGCGGTGAACGGTTTTAAACCGACTCTTCGTTGCGGAAACGTTTAATACGACTTTGCTGCTGACTCTGTGAAACAGTAATACGCTGTTATATTATTGTCAACTCGCTTTTTTAATTTCGCTGAAAAAAGTCGCAGAACGGAGCTTTATTCAGTTAAGTGAATTATCCAAAAGTATATAATAACATTGATAAAAATTAAATATTTTGAGTTTTTAAATCTGGTATAACATTGTTTATAAAATGATTAATTGTTGTTTTGTTTTTATTCTTTTTTACCCCTAATAATGTAAAAAAAGCGCTTTTGGGTATGCGGTTGAGGATGGCTGATGTTTTGCTAAATGGCTGTTTAATAAAAAAGTTATAAATTATCAAATAGTGTTTTATTTGCCTCGGATGAATACTTACTTTTTTTGTCACTTTTTGTGAGGTTGCCAGGGAACTCATTAAAAATACGACGAAAATAAGATGCTGTTTGAGGGGTGAAAGGGGAGTGATTCCAAATTGATATGGTATTTGGTCGGGGCCTGCTGGATTTTTCCGAATGGATTTCAAGCCGCGCTGGCTGGACTATCGAGTCGTGGAAACCTTAGCTGGCTGTCATCCGGAAGCACTGGCTGGCAATAATGAAGTTTTCAGATTGGAAACGAGCTGGTTTGATAGAGGAAGTTGCGGAGCATATCCCGGCCTCCTTCGGTCGCAAAGGATTCCGGGTGAAATTGGATGCCTTGAATCGGCAAGGTTTTGTGGCGAATCCCCATGATTTCAAAGTTGCCGCCAGCATGAATCTTAGCCAGGTTGCCAAAGTCTTGGGAGGATAAATCCCCCACTGCGGCGGTGACCGCCAGGCTCTCCGGAAGGGATTCGGCCTCGGCGACCAGCGAATGATAGCGCATAATCTCCAAGTGGTCGGGCATGCCGGCAAACAGACCCCGCGCGTCATGCTCCAGGGGGCTGGTTTTGCCATGCATGGGAACGCTGGCTTTGACGACCTTGCCGCCGAAAACATGCACAATCCCCTGCATGCCCAGGCAGACCCCGAGCAGCGGGATGTCCGTTCCGAGCACCCTGATCACTTCGGCGCAGACGCCGAAATAGGCAGTGTCGTCCGGGGATCCAGGGCCGGGAGAGATGATGATCCGGTCCGGTCGGTCGGCCATGATCTGTGCCAGGGTGATTTCATTGTTACGCTTGACCCTGATCCGGAAATCCTTCAGCCGCCCGGCTAGTTTGTCGCTGGAAAGGATTTCGCCGACATACTGGTAAAGATTGTAGGTAAATGAATCGTAGTTGTCGATGATCAGGATGTTCACGCCAGTTTCTCCTTATCTTGCGCTGCCACGAAGGGCTCCATAGCACTTCTGGTCCCGGCGAACTTGCGGAGGATTTCACGGTATTCGTCTGCGGGATTTGAATCGTAGACGTTGCCGCCGCAGGTCTGGACATAGGCCCGCTCCCCTTTTGCAAAGACCGTGCGGATGGGGATAGCAAAGGTGCAGTCGCCGTTGAAGGAAAAGTGGCCGACCGCGCCGCCATAGGGACCGCGGCCATCCGGTTCCAGCTGGTCGATGATCTTCATGGCTTCTATCTTTGGGGCGCCGGTCAGGGTTCCGGCTGGAAAATTGGCGGCCAGGGCAGAGAACATGTCTTGGTTTTCAGCCATGATGCCGACGATTTCACTGCTGATATGCTGGACATGGCTGAAGCGTTTGATGTCCATCAGGTTGCGGACCTTGACCGTGCCGAAACGCGCGACCCGACCGATATCGTTGCGATGCAGGTCGACCAGCATATTATGCTCGGCGATTTCTTTGGGATCGTTGAGCAGTCTGCGGGCCAAAATAACATCCTCCTGGGGCGTGGCACCGCGTTTCGTTGTTCCGGCCAGGGGGAAGGTCTCCATTTCGCCCTGGCGGACGCGAAACAGTAGTTCCGGGCTGGCGCTGATCAGCTTCTGGGCGCCGAACTTGAGATAGAACATCTGTGGCGACGGATTGACGTCACGCATCTGCTCATAAATGTTCACGCAGTCGCCGTGCAGCTGAAAATGCTTTTTGAAGCCGACTTCACACTGGAAGATCTTGCCGTCAACGATGTCCTGCTTCACCTTCATGACCGCGGCGGCATGCTGTTGCTGGGTCATGCCGCTGGCACCGGGAACAACGCGTAGCGGACCGTTCCCCGGATAGGGCTCCTTGAGCAGGGCACTGATCAGCTCAATGCGGCTGTCATCATAATAGAAATAAATCAGCTCACCGGTCATCTTGTCGTAAATCAACCCGTCCTTGAACAATCCGAAGCGGAAGGTGTCGAAATCGTCGTGTTTCTGTAGGCTGAGGGACGGTTCGAAATAGCCCATGGCGTCATAGCCGAGATAGCCGGTCAGGCCGCCGGCATATTTTCGCGAGATGATGTTCTGCGGAACAATGTCGCGCAACAGATTATAGGGGTTATCGCTCTGATAGTCCTGGCGCTGGCCGGCGCGGTCGACAATAGTCAGGCAGTTGCCGTTGGCGATCAGCTGTTGTTCCGGGTCGAAGCCGATCAGGGTGTGCCGGGACACGTAGCTCTCTTCGCCGAGGGATTCGAGGATGAAGCAGTTGTCGAAGCGTTTTTCGATTTTTTTGAACAATTCGAAATAATCGCAATCTTCGGTGATGGTGACGTAATGGGGTTTGCGCGGCAGAGCAATGGGTTCAGGCTGGACTGTTCTGGTCATGATGATGTGTCCTGAAGGTCTTTGAGCGCGCGGGCGCCACGTGACACTGTGGCAATACCGACGCCGAGCCGGTCGGCGATCTTGCGCTGAGGTTCCCCGGCCTTGAGCAGAATGATAATCTGCAGACGGTTGGCGATTTCGGCGAACTCGGCCGGGGTCAGGAGGGCCCGCAGGGCCTTTTCCATCTCTGTGGGAGTCTTGACGGCGAGCAGATAGTCGATCAGTTCTTTATTATGGGAATCTGTATTCATGCACTAGTACACTATAGCGTTTGATAGAAAAGTCAACTTTAAAATTTTGTAAAAACATCCAGCGGGATATTGACAAAAATGACCCATCGGTCATAAATTGACCCTGTGGTCATTTTTGTGGTGTTCAAAGATTGAAAATCACAGGGTCGCCAGTTGTCTGGGCGACCCTGTTTATGTTGAAATGACAGTCTGTTGAAAAACAGACTGCCGAGCCCATGGCTGGACCGGCAAAAGGCAATGATGACTTTCTTGCCTGTTGATTTTGTCCGGTGGAAAAATGCCGCATAAAATCTATGAAAAAGGAAAATCCAGGTGGCAATGCGTAGAAACAAGGAGATGCTTGAGCGGCTTCTCAAGCAGGAAATCGTCGATACCGTACTGGCCCTGATTCGCGAAGGTGAATCCCTGACCATGGAAGAAGTTGCCCGGCGCTGTGGCGTTGCCAAAGGAACCCTCTATAATTATTTCCAGAATAAGGAAGAGCTGCTGAGTCATGTTCATCAGGCGGTACTTGGACCTTTGGTAGAATCCCATCAGAAGATCTTTACCAGCGCCAATGAACCCTTGGTCAAAATACATCAGTTCATCGATGCGGTCTATGGAACGTCCGAAACCCTGTCTACCTATTTTCGCTTCGTTTGGCAGAACAAGACTGCAGAGATGATGTTTCTTGAACGGGTCGACCTGTTACTGCATCCGCTGGCGGCGATCTGTCAGGAAGGGATAGAGCGCAGCGGATTTGTCAAGGTCGACCCCTATATCATGGCAGAGATGATCTACGGAACGGTGATCGGACCATTTACCACCCTGCCGTATCGTGATGGCGGTTCTCATCCGGATAAAACAAAAATGCAGCAGGATGTTAAAAAGCTTATTGATCAAATAGTCCTTTAAATCAGCAGGAGAGCACATGAAAGCGAAAGTACTGACCGGGGTTCTTGCCCTGGCGTTGATTGGAATCGGTTACTATTATCTGACCGGACGGTCTCAGGTGACACCGGCTCAAGCCCAGCAGCAGGGCATGCAGCGTCCACCCGTGGAAGTGACGGTCTACACGGTTGCCCCGCAGACGGTTGTGCTGACCCAGGACCTGCCGGGCCGGACCTCTTCCTTCCAGGTTGCGGAGATTCGCCCGCAGGTGACCGGCATCATTATCGACCGGTTGTTTACCGAAGGCAGTTTCGTTAAGGAAGGCCAGCAGCTCTATCAAATTGATCCGGCACCTTACCAGGCGACCTATGACAGCACCGTGGCCGATCTGCGCAAGGCGGAAGCCAACCTGAGGTCGGTGGAGCCGAAACTGGATCGCTACCGCGAACTGGTGAATGTCGGCGGGGTCAGTCGGCAGCAGTATGATGATGCCCTGGCCTCCATGGAGCAGGCTAAGGCCGACATTGCAGTGGCTCAGGCGGCGGTGGCCAGGGCCAAGATCAACCTGGATTACACCAAGGTTTTTGCCCCCATTTCCGGCCAGATCGGCAAGTCATCCGTGACTAAAGGTGCGCTGGTGACGGCCAATCAGGGAACTGCCCTGGCAACCATCCAGAACCTGAGCAAGGTTTATGTCGATGTTAGTCAGTCGAGTGGCGAGATTATGCGACTGCGCAAACAGATGACCGCCGGCTTAAAGCAGGGTCCTCTGCTGGCTGAGCTGATACTGGAAGGTGAAAAAGAGCCTTACGGCCTGAAAGGTGAAATCCAGTTTTCTGATGTCACGGTTGATGAAGGAACCGGCATGGTGCAGTTGCGCATCCTCTTCCCCAACCCCGATGGGTATCTGTTGCCCGGCTTGTTTGTCAAGGCCAGGGTTGCGCAAAGTAAGCTTGAAAATGCGATCATGGTGCCGCAGCAGGCTGTGGTCCGCAGTGCCGGCGGCGATACCACGGTCTGGGCGGTGGCTGCGGATGACACCGTCAACCCGCGCCCGATCAAGGTGTCCAAGGCCTTCGGAGATAAATGGTTGATCGATTCGGGGCTTGCCGCCGGCGATAAAGTCGTGGTTGCGGGGTTGCAGAAAATTGCTCCCGGCGCCAAGGTTTCGCCGGTTGAGATGACAACTCCAGCGCAATAACGACAGGATAAAGCAATGCCCAGATTTTTTATTGAACGGCCCATCTTTGCATGGGTCATCGCCATCGTCATCATGCTGGGAGGGATCTTTGCCATTGAAACCCTCCCGATCGAGCAATATCCGGAAATTGCTCCGCCAAGCGTAACGATCAGTGCCTCCTATCCGGGAGCCTCGGCCAAGGTGTTGGAGAACAGTGTCACCCAGATCATCGAGCAGAGTCTGACCGGAATCGATTACTTACGCTATTTCTCTTCTTCGAGTGATTCGAACGGTAATCTGTCCATCACCCTGACTTTTGAGCCGGAGGCCAATCCGGATATTGCTCAGGTGCAGGTGCAGAACAAAGTTTCCGGTGTGACCAGCCTGCTGCCACAGATCGTGCAGCAGCTCGGGGTCAATGTCAAAAAGTCCTCGTCCAGTTTCCTGATGGTTATCGGGATCTATTCAACGGATCCGGCGGTGACCGAGCATGAGATCAGCGACTACATGGTGTCGAAAATGTCCGAACCGATCAGCCGGGTTACCGGAGTCGGTGACGTCACGGTGTTCGGGGCCCAGCACTCCATGCGGATCTGGTTGAATCCGGAAAAACTGCACAGCTATAACCTGATGCCGTCTGATGTCCAGGCCGCGGTACAGGCCCAGAACGTAGAGGTGACCGCCGGCCAGTTGGGCGGCTCCCCGGCGGTCGAAGGGCAGCAGCTCAATGCTTCGATTCGAGCCATGTCAAAACTGGAAACTGCCGAGGATTTCAGAAATATCCTCATCAAGGTGAACCAGGATGGCTCGCAGGTCCGACTGGGCGATGTCGCCCGGGTTGAGCTCGGTTCCCAGGACTACAGCCGGATTGCCCGTTACATGGGAAAACCGGCCGCCGGGATGGGGATCTACCTGGGGACCAAAGCCAACGCCCTGAAAACCGCCGGTCTGGTCAAGGCCAAGGCCAAAGAGCTGCAGCAATTCATGCCCTCCAGCTACCGGATCGTCTTTCCTTATGACACCACGCCGTTCGTCCAGTTGTCGATCCACGAGGTGTTCAAGACCCTGGTCGAGGCCATTATCCTGGTCTTCCTGGTGATGTTCCTGTTTCTACAGAACTTCCGCGCGACCTTGATTCCGACCATTGCCGTGCCGGTGGTTCTGCTCGGCACCTTCGGCATTCTGGCCGCTTTTGGCTACTCCATCAACGTGCTGACCATGTTCGCCATGGTCCTGGCCATCGGGCTGCTGGTCGACGATGCCATCGTCGTGGTCGAAAACGTCGAGCGGGTGATGAGCGAAGAAGGATTGCCGCCTAAGGAGGCGACCAAAAAGTCCATGAGCCAGATCACCGGCGCCCTGGTCGGTATCGCCATGGTGCTCTCCGCGGTGTTTGTGCCGATGGCCTTTTTCAGCGGGTCCACCGGGGCCATCTATCGGCAGTTCTCCATCACCATCGTTTCGGCCATGGCCCTGTCGGTGCTGGTGGCCTTGGTGCTCACTCCGGCCCTCTGTGCGACCATGCTCAAGCCGGTGGAAAAAGGGCACGGCCTGAAGCGAAAAGGCTTTTTCGGCTGGTATAATCGTACTTTTGAACGCGGTAAAACGACTTATCGAAAAAGCGTCGGTTTTGTCGCGGCCCGCTCAATCAAATTTTTCCTGGTTTACCTGGTGATTATCGGTGCCCTGATGTTCCTGTTCAAACAGCTGCCGACGGCTTTTTTGCCTGACGAAGACCAGGGGATCATGTTGCTGATGATCCAAGCGCCGCCGGGAGCGACTCTGGAACGGACCCGGGAGAGCGCCAAAAAAGTTGAAGACTATTTTTTGAATAAAGAAAAAGAGAATGTCGAAAGTATCTTTACTGCAACCGGGTTCAGCTTTGCAGGGCAGGGGCAAAATGTCGGTCTCGGCTTTGTCCGCCTGAAAGACTGGAGCCTGCGCCAGCGGCCCGACCAGAAAGCCCAGGCCATTGCCCAGCGCGCACTGCGCAATCTGTACGGGATCAAGGATGCGTCGGTTTATGCTTTTATCCCGCCGCCGATCCCGGCTTTGGGGAACGCCAGCGGTTTCGATTTCAAACTGGTCGATCAGGCCGGACTGGGCCACGATACCTTGCTCCAGGCGCGTAATATGATGCTGGGGATGGCGTCCCAGGATCAGCAGATGATCGGGGTTCGCCCCAACGGTATGTCCGATGTGCCCCAGTACCAGCTGGAAATCGATAAGGAGAAGGCTTCGGCCCTTGGCGTTTCCATCAGTTCTATTACCGATACCATCGGTACGGCCTGGGGCTCGACCTATGTCAACGACTTTGTCGACAACGGCCGGATCAAGAAGGTCTACATGCAAGGGGATGCTCCCTATCGGATGTTGCCCGAAGACGTCGATCGCTGGTATGTCCGCAATAATGTCGGCGATATGGTGCCGTTCTCCTCTTTTGTCAAGGGGACCTGGGAGTACGGTTCGCCGCGCCTGGAACGTTACAACGGTCGTTCTTCCATGGAAATCCTCGGAGCTCCGGCTCCCGGGGTCAGTTCCGGTGTGGCCATGGCAGCCATTGAACAAATGGCGAAAAAACTGCCGGAAGGGATCGGCCTGGAATGGACCGGGATCTCCTATGAGGAACGGATGGCCGGAGCTCAGACCACTCTGCTCTATGGAGTTTCCCTGTTGATCGTGTTTCTCAGCCTGGCCGCCCTCTACGAGAGCTGGACAATTCCCTTTGCGGTCATGCTGATTGTGCCGCTGGGGATTATCGGTACAGTGGCCGCAACCAGGTTTGCCGGACTGTCTAACGATGTCTACTTCCAAATCGCGTTGCTGACCACGGTCGGTCTGGTGGCCAAGAACGCGATCCTCATCGTCGAGTTTGCCAAGACTTTGTATGAAAGCGGGCGCAGTGTTATCGTTTCGGCGATGCTGGCAGCTGAACAGCGGTTACGGCCGATCCTGATGACCTCAATGGCATTTATTCTCGGGGTGACTCCGCTGGCGATCGCCAACGGCGCCGGCTCTGCGAGCCAGAACGCCATCGGTATCGGCGTTATCGGCGGGATGATCGGGGCGACAACGCTGGCCATGGTCTTTGTGCCGATGTTCTTTATCGTCATAGAAAAATGGTCGATGACCAGAAAAAGAAAAGCTGCGGCTGAAAGCGAGGTAGAAAATGCTCAATAAACTGTTTCCGGCCCTGGTCTTGTTGCTGTTGGTCACGGGTTGCTCCATGATTCCCCAATACCAACAGCCGAAATTGCCGGTGGCTGATAGCTGGCCAATGGGGGAAGCCTACCCGGAGACTGAAAAGGGGATGGCGGCCGATATTGCCTGGCAGGATTATTTTCAATCGAGCACGTTGAAAACCTTGATCAGTCAAGCGTTGGAAAATAATCGCGACCTTAAAGTGGCGGTGCTCAATATCGAAAAGGCTCAGGCGGCTTATCGGATTCAGCGCAGTGACAGCTTGCCGACCATCACCGCGAATGGTTCTGCCAGCCGTGCCGGTGTTCCTGATGATGTCAGCGCCACCGGAAAGTCCTATACCGGCAATACATTTAAGGCCAATCTGGCCATGACTGCCTATGAACTCGATTTCTTCGGTCGGGTCAAAAGCCTCAATCAGCAGGCTTTGGAAACCTACCTGGCGACGGAAGAAGCCATGGTCAGTACCCGTATTACCCTGATTGCCGAAACGGCCAATGCTTATCTGAGCTATCTGGCGGACCGCAAACTGTTGCAGTTGGCCAGGGATACCGCCTCGACGCAGCAGGAAACCTATGAAGTCGTCAAACGTCAATTTGACGTTGGCTCGGCCAATCAGCTTGATGTCGCCCAGGCTTCCACGGCTGTTGAGAGTGCGCGGGTTTCCATTGCCCAATATACCCGCTTAGTGGCCCAGGATAAAAACGCCCTGGCGTTATTGGTGGGCGGTTCCGTCGACGAGGTTCTGAACTGCGACGAAACCATCGACAATGTGCTGTTCATGGCTGAACTGCCGGCCGGACTGCCCTCGCAAGTGCTGCTGGCGCGCCCCGATATCCAGAGAGCTGAACATTCGCTTAAGGCGGCCAATGCCGATATTGGTGCCGCGCGGGCGGCCCTCTATCCGACCATCAGTCTGACCGGTTCTTTCGGTCTGGCCAGCGACAGCCTGGATGGGCTGTTTCAGTCCGGGGCAAGATATGCCTGGAACTTTACGCCTTCGCTGACCATTCCCATCTTCAACCGCGGTCGCCTCAAGGCCAGCCTGGAGGTGGCGCAAGTGAATGAAAAGATTGCCGCGACCCAATATGAACAGGCGGTTCAGTCTGCGTTCAGGGAAGTGGCCGACCAGCTGGCGGCGCGGGGCACCTATCAGGCCCAACTGGATGCGCAGAATGCTCTGGTTGCGGCAACCGGACAGGCCTATGAGCTGTCCACGGCCCGTTACGACAGCGGGATCGATAATTTCCTGACCGTGCTCGATTCGCAACGTTCGCTGTTTGCCGCCCAGCAAGGGGCGGTGAATGTCAAAAAGGCGTTCCTGGTGAACTTGGTGAGCCTGTACAAAGTGCTCGGCGGTGGTCGTCTATAGAAGCTGGATCGCTGACTCCTGATCATCAAAAGGCCTCCTGCGCAGGAGGCCTTTTGATTTTTTAACATGGGTGTCGGTGGTTTGGAAAAATATATGTACAGGCTGGCTGGTTGAAGCGTTGGCATTGACTGCTCGACTGAAGGCGGGAAGGTCGGGATGCCCTGTTTCGAATTTCCCTGTCTGTTTCCTTGGCTGGTAAGGGGAGGAGGCCTGGCCTCAATTCTCCGGATTGAGGGTCTTGCTTATTTTGCTCCAAAGCAGCAGCACCAGAACCGAGACGCCGAGGGTCAGCAGGCTGAACACCAGGACCGGACGGGACCAGGGTTGGGTGACAAACGCCATACAGGCTGCGCCAGCAATGAACTGATAAAACACCAGTAGGGATGAGGCCGAGCCGACATCGGTTTTGACCAGGCCGAGGATCAGGGACCCGCTGCTCGGCCGGCTGAGCCCGGTAAAGAACGAGAAAATGGCGATGAAAAAGAGAAAATAGAGGTAATGGCGGCCGGCAAACAAGGTCAAGCCTGCACCAGCGACAATTGCCCCGAGAATAGCAATGGTGATGATCTGTTTGTCGTCCAGGCGTCTGGTTAACCGGGAGGAACTAAATGCTCCAGCCATGGAGACCAGGGCATTGAGCCCGAACAACAGGCTAAAGGTGCTTTCCGACAGACCGTGAATGGAGATGTAGAAGATTGGCGAAAAGGCAATATAGCCGTAAAAGGGCAATACCAAGAGGCCCATGCTCATGCTGGCGAAGAGGTAGGGACGGTTGCGCAGATGCACTCCGTAGCGGGTCACCAATTTGAAAACGCTGGTGTCGAGTTTTGTGTCCAGGGTCTCGCGGATGGTCAATGAAA
The DNA here is from genome assembly GCA_963668145.2 of Geopsychrobacteraceae bacterium. Classification (GTDB taxonomy): domain Bacteria; phylum Desulfobacterota; class Desulfuromonadia; order Desulfuromonadales; family Geopsychrobacteraceae; genus Seleniibacterium. The sequence goes on along the minus strand of CAXXJU010000057.1, from coordinate 32,680 downwards.
CCAGCAGGGTGATGGAGACCAGCGTTCCCTGAAGCAGGAAGATAAAACGCCAGTTGGCGACCTTGAGCAGAAAGGCACCCAGCAGCGGCGCGACCATGGGCGCGACCGCAACAATGGTCATGACATAGGCCAGAGCCTTCTGCCGTTCAATTCCTTTGAAGCGATCGCGAATAATCGCCATGACAATGGCCGCCGGGGCCGCGGCTCCCATCCCCTGGAAAATTCGGAAAATGATGAGCTGCTCAATGCTGCCGGCCAGGGCGCAAAGAAAAGATGAGCCGACAAAGATCGCCAGCCCGCCGATCAGGATCGGTTTGCGCCCGTATTTATCGGACAGCGAACCGGCAATCAGGATCGAAACGCTGAAAGAGATAAACCACAGCACCAGGGTCAAATTGGCAATGTCTTTCCCTACCCCCACCCCTCGGCAATCTGGGGAATGGCGGACAGGTACATGTCGGTTGCCAGTGGTGCCGTCATGGCCAAAGTGGCCAGGAAGATAACGTACAGGGCTTTGTTGTTTTCTAGATAATGTTCCACTTTCTGTTCCTTAACCGGCTTGTTGAGACAGTCCTCTTTGATCATCTGTTTCGCCCTGTTCCAACACCGTAAGCCATTATATGCTGTTGAGCATTCATGTGGGCGCAGCAGACCTTGCTCGCCAGCTCGTTGAACGGCAAATAGCAGGTTGTTGAAAAAAGCCAGTTCTGGCCTTTTCTTGTCCGGTGGAAAAAATGCGATTTCCCCCATCCCACAAAATCAATAACTTAAAAAGTTGTCATTGATCTTGATCACCCAACCATGGGCTCGGCAGGCTGTTTTTTAACAGCCTGATAGCCACGCGAATCAAAGGGAGTCGTGCTGAACTGTCGGAACCGGTAAATTTGCTTGGCAAAGACGGGAGGATTAGAGCGAACTGTCCCGAAAAAATTTCTGGCAACAGTATACACCTGTTGCGGTGAAGGAAAAGTTAAAAACGGGACGCGGGTAGTAGCGTCCCCTGGGCTCCGCTGCTCACTCTGACTCGGCTCAGGTTCGCTGCACGGTGATTCTGGCCAAGCTGATCCGGCCATCTTTGATCAGCGGCAGCACCAGCAGGCTGCTGATCAGTTTGATCAGGGTCTGCCCCCAGATGGCCGGCCAGACCGGGCCGAAGGCGAGCAGGACAAAGGTCAACGAATCTAGGGGTGTGGAAATCAGGTTGCTGAGCAGCAGGCGTTTTTCAAAACTTCCGCGAACCCGGGTAAAGATCAGCCAATCGCAGAACTCGGCAACAAAAAAGGCACTCAGGGAAGCCAGTGCGAGGTGCCGGTTAAAAGCAAAGGTGATGCCAGAGGCTAGAAACATCCACCACCAGCAGCCGTACTTGCCAAAGCGCTGCTGGACAAAATCGCGTGCCGAAAAGGTCAGCCCGATAAGCGCAGCCCCAGCCGGAAAGCTGAGGCCGTAGATGGTGACGATTCCAAACCAATGAACCAGCATATTGGCCAGGATGATGGAACCGAGATAAAAAAGCGCACTCATTGCAGTTGTCTCCAAAAAGTATTGCGGGTCATCGACTTGGCGGGGCAACAGCCTTTGGATTTTGCCAAAGATGACCACTCTTGTTGTAAATGAGCAGCATACGCTGAGCGGGGTGGTTGAGGCTAGTCCGAGGTGAAAAAATCTCGACATAGCTCGTTTTCATCCGGAAACGGCCCTTTTCCGCTGTGGCGGTGTCAATCTGCGGGTTTTCTTGTGCGGCGTAAAGTACTACGCCTCCGCGCAACCCCTTGATTTCCTTGCCGCAACGAAAAATTGCTCGTTTCCAATCTGAAAACTTAACTATTTCCATCCGGAGATTCCGGGTGGAAACTAGCTACGGGGAAAAGCGGTCAAAAAGTGCGGCTGTGTGCGTTTTATGACTGGTATATAAGCATAGAATGTATAGAAAATATTTTTCAGGATTTTTTTCATCGTTGGTATTTTCTTGAATATTATTTGAAATCAGTAGGTTGTCGATTGTCTCTGGGCTTGGCATGATCACTGCTTTTTATCGGGTACGTGCTTAGTCAGTCATAAGGAGACTCGATAAAATGATCAAATTTGGCGTATTCTTTGGGTTGGTCTGTATTGCTATGGTTGGGATCTGGGCTGTGCTCCCCCGGGACGGGAAAGCACAGTCTGACCCCTTTTCAGGGGCTGTGCCAGAGATTCTGGATATGCATTGTCATGTCGCCGGAATCGGCGCCGGGGGCAGCGGAGCTTTTATCTCCGAACAACTGCGGTGCAGTTGGAAGTATCTGATTTATCTCAAATCTTTCGGCATTAGTGAGGATGAACTCCGCCAGCACGGGGATGCTCTGGTGATCAGGCGGCTGTCCGAACAACTGGCCGGATCCCAACTGGTAGGCGGCGCTGTGGTTCTGGCCCTGGATGGGGTTGTTGATGAACAGGGGCAGCTGGATAGAGGGCGGACCGAGAGCTATGTCCCCAATGATTTTGTCGCTCGGGAAACCGCCAAATACGCTAATCTTTATTTCGGCGCCAGTGTCAATCCCTATCGCCCCGACGCCCTGGAGCGGCTTGAACAAGCCCGGGCGGATGGCGCATTGCTGATCAAATGGTTGCCCGCCATCCAGCATATTGATCCGGCGGATGAACGGTTGATTCCGTTTTATGAAAAGCTGGTCGAGTTGGACTTGCCGCTGTTGACCCATGCCGGGGACGAGCATTCCTTCACCCGGGCGGACAACTCATTGGGGGATCCCCTCAAATTGCGCTTGCCCCTGGATCTGGGCGTAACGGTGATTGCTGCTCATGTGGCCACCAGCGGCCAGCAGGATGGGCAGGATAATATGGAGCGCCTGGTGCCATTGTTTGAGGAGTATCCGAATCTCTATGCCGATGTCTCTTCCCTGACCCAAATCAACAAAGTGCGTTTCATGAGGCGGTTGCAGGATTCGGGAATTGCCGCAGAGCGGTTGTTATACGGCACCGACTTTCCGCTGATTCGCACCGGTTTGACCTCACCGCTGTTTTCTTTGCCACAGCTTGGTTGGCAACGGACCTTGCCGTTGTTAAAGGTGCGCAGTGCATGGGATCAGGATGTCAGGCTCAAACTGGCCTATGGCCTGCCTGCCGAGGTCTTTGCCAATGCCGCAGCATTGTTACTTAATTAAGGAGGGGATCATGACCCGGAAGCTAGCGACATCTTTCAATTGGTTGAACGCGACCCAATTTTTCGGGGCGCTGAACGATAACTTGCTCAAACTGCTGATTGTCTTTTATCTGATCGCGGTCAAGGGCGCGGACTCTGCGGCCATGGTCGCGGCCACGGCCGGGGGGCTGTTTGTGGTGCCGTTCCTGCTCTTTTCGGCACCCGCCGGTGCGCTGGCTGATCGGCTTAGTAAAAGGACCATTGTGGTGGCCATGAAAGGAGCTGAATGCCTGATTGCTCTGCTCGCCGTTCTGGCCTTTGCGGTTGGCAGCGCGACAGCTCTTTATGCGGTGCTGTTTCTGATGGCGACCCAGAGTGCCCTGTTCGGACCGTCCAAGTACGGTATCGTGCCGGAGTTGATCGACCGGGAGCAGCTTTCCAGAGCCAACAGTCTGCTGGAAACTTTGACCTATCTGGCGATTATTCTTGGCACGGCTCTCGCGCCGCTGCTGGTGCAGTTAAGCAGTGCCAGCTATCGGACTGCGGCGCTGGCCTGCATCCTCTTTGCGATCGTCGGCCTGGTCTGCAGCTGGCGGATTGAGGCGACCCCGGCGGCGGATGCCGGACGGTTGGTCTCGCCGCGGATCCTCAGCGAGATCAAAGGATCGCTGCTTGAACTCAAGCAAGACGGTTATCTGCTGCTGGCAGTGCTCGGCTCGGCCTATTTCCTGTTTCTCGGCGCTTTTGCCCAGATCAACCTGATCCCCTTCGGCATGCAGGTGCACGGCCTGACTCAGGAGCAGAGCGGGTATCTTTTTCTGGTTGCGGCCCTGGGTATCGGCGCTGGTTCGCTCTTGGCCGGGCGGTTGTCTGGGCGCAACGTCGAATTCGGGATTGTGCCCCTCGGCGCGCTGGGTCTGGCCCTGAGTACCGGCGGCCTGGCCCTGCTGCCGGCGAGTCTGCCTGTCCATCTACTGCTGATCCTGTTGCTGGGGCTCAGTGCCGGCCTGTTCCTGGTTCCGCTGCAGGCTTTTATCCAACTGCGGGCTCCGCGGGAAAAACTCGGCCGGATTCTGGCCGCTGCCAGCTTTTTAAGCTGGTGCGGAGTGTTGCTGGCGTCCCTCTTGTCGGTGATCCTGAGCGGACTCTGCGGACTCTCCGCAGCCCAGTCTTTTCTGGTGTTGGGGCTGCTGACCCTGGGATTGACCTTGCTCAGCCTGTGGATTTTGCCTGATTTCCTGCTTCGCTTTATCGTTCTGCTGGTGATGAAGCTGGGTTATCGGCTGAAAATCAGCGGAGATCGTAACCTGCCCGGAGAGGGGCCGGCCTTGTTGGTTTCCAATCATGTCTCATGGATCGATGCGCTGCTGCTCTTGGCGACCCAGCAACGGCGCATCCGGTTCATTATGCACCGCGATATCTATAACCTGAAGCTGCTGCAGCCGCTGTTCCGGTTGATGCAGGTGATTCCGGTGTCTGCCGACGATTCGCGGCGGCAAAAGGTCGAATTTATCAAAACCGCCCGCCAGGCTCTGGACGACGGGTACCTGGTCTGTATCTTCGCCGAAGGGATGATCACCCGCAGTGGCATGCTGCTGCAGTTCAAAAGCGGACTGGAAGCCATTGTCAAAGGGACCGATCATCCCATCGTGCCGGTGTACATAGGCGGCGCCTGGGGAAGTATTTTCAGCTATGCCCACGGTAAGCTGCTCAGTAAGCTTCCCTCCAGTCTGCCCTATCCGGTCAGGATCCTTTTCGGAACCCCGCTGCCGGCAACCAGTTCGGCCGCAGAGGTGCAGCAGGCGGTTGCCGAACTGGCTTATCAGTACTTCCAGGGACAGAAAGGGCAACGCAAACCCCTGATCGAGCAGTTTATCGACACTGCCCGGTCAAATTGGCGACGCCCCGCCCTGAGCGACAGCAGCGGCCAGCAGCTGACGTATGGCCGCAGTCTGACCGCGACCCTGCTGCTGGCCCGGCGGCTGGAAGCCCGGCTGGGGGCGGAGCAGATGGTGGGGCTGTTGCTGCCGCCGTCAGTCGGCGGTGCGCTGGCCAACCTGGCGGTGCCGTTGCTGGGTAAAGTGCCGGTCAATATCAATTACACCGGTTCTGTCCAGGCCGTGTCCGCGGCCTATCAGCAATGCGGCATCCGTACCCTGCTGACCAGTAAGCGGTTTCTGGACCGGCTTGGCGAACTGCCGCGGCCCGAACAGGTTCTTTATCTGGAGGATCTGCTGCTGCCGGCGACCAAGCCTGAATTGGCCAAGTTGCTGGTGCAGGCACGCTGCTGGCCGCGTCGGCTGTTACTGCGGGGAGGCGGGCAGGGGACGCGGCAGGGCGGCGATGAGCTGGCCACAGTGATTTTCTCTTCCGGGAGTACCGGCATGCCAAAGGGGGTGATGCTCAGTCAGCATAATGTCCTCTCCAACCTGGAGGCGATTCGCATGGTCGCCGCGACCTCGCCACAGGACAATGTCTGTGGCGCGCTTCCCTTTTTCCATGCCCTCGGTTTTACCGCGACCCTGTGGTTGCCTCTGCTCAGCGGCTTTTCCGCCAGTTACCATGTCAATCCCATGGAGGCGGCCGCGATCACCAAGCTGGTGCGGCAGCACCGATCAACCTTGCTGTTGACGACGCCGACCTTTCTCGCCACCTATATGCGGCGGGCGAGCAGCGAAGATTTCAGCAATCTGCGCCTGGTGGTGACTGGAGCCGAAAAGTTGAAAGCCCAGCTGGCCGATGCCTTCGCTGAAAAATACGCTCTGCGGCCTCTGGAAGGCTACGGCGCCACGGAGCTTGCCCCGCTGATTACCCTCAGTCTTCCCGATATCAAGCGAGACGACATCCATCAGCCCGGCAACAAGATCGGCAGTGTCGGGCGGCCGATCCCCGGGGTGCTGCTGCGGATGGTCGACCCCGTCAGCCATGAACCGTTGGCCCAGGGGGAGGAAGGGTTGATTCTGGTGAAAGGGCCGAACCTGATGAACGGCTACCTGAATGACTCGGCCAGGACCGCTGCGGCGATTATCGACGGTTGGTATGTCACCGGTGATATCGGCCGGGTCGACCGGGACGGCTTTCTGTTTATTACCGACAGACTGGCCCGTTTCAGCAAGATTGGTGGGGAGATGGTTCCCCATATCAGGATTGAAGAAGCTCTCTATCAGGCCCTGCAACTGAGCGGAAACGGTCTGGCGGTGACCGCGGTTGCCGATCCGCGCAAGGGGGAAAAACTGGTGGTACTACATACCGAGGGCGTCGGCAGTCGGGAGGAGCTGCTCCGCGCCCTGGCTGGCTGTGAACTGCCCAACCTGTGGCGCCCGGCGGCCGACTGTTTTCTTCAGGTGGCCGAGCTGCCCCTGCTGGGCAGCGGCAAGCTCGACTTGAAAGGGCTGCGCCAACTGGCTGAAGAGGGGTTGGCCGCAGCCGGAAAGAGGGTTCAGAGCTGACAGGCTTTCGTCTGCAGTTCGTCGAGCAGGACACTGTAGTTTTCGGAATAGTCCACTGGCACATCGATGAGATGAACTCCGCCGCTGGAGAAACAGCTCTCCAGCAGCGGGACAAACTGCTCGGTGGCGCTGACCCGATGTCCGTGGGCACCGAAACTGTCGGCAAATTTGACGAAATCGGGGTTACCGAAATCCAGGCCGTAATGGGTGTAACCCATGGCGGCCTGTTTCCATTTGATCATACCGTAGGCACCGTCGTTCAGCACCAGAATGACCAGGTCGAGATTCATCCTCACGGCTGTTTCAAGCTCTTGACAGTTCATCAGAAAACCACCGTCACCGTTGATGGAGAGGACTCGGCGGCCCGGGTAAAGGCGGGCGACTTCCATGGCCGATGGCAGCCCGGCACCCATGCTGGCCAGGGCATTGTCGAGCAGCACCGTGTTGGGTTGGGACGCCAGGAAGTTGCGGGCAAACCAGATTTTATAGACCCCGTTGTCCAGAGCGATGATGCCGTCTGCGGGCATGACCCGGCGGACATCGGCCACCAGCCGCTGCGGTTTGATGGGAAAGCTGTCGTCCGTGGATTTCTCCCGCAGGTGGCTGCTGAGGCTGTCTCTGATCTGCTTGAAATAGCTGCAGTCCTGCTCCAGTTTGCCGACTTTTTCGGTCAGTCTGCGGATACTTTCGGCAATATCTCCGACCACTTCATGTTGAGGGAAGTAGACGTTGTCGACCACGGCCGAGTTGAAATTGACATGGATCACCTGCTTGCCGCCATGCTCCATGAAAAAGGGCGGCTTTTCCACGACGTCGTGGCCGACATTGATGACCAGATCGGCCCGGTCGATGGCGCAATGGATATAGTCGCCATCGGACAAAGCTGCGGTCCCCAGGCAGTGGGGATCGTTCTCATCGATGACCCCTTTGCCCATCTGGGTGGTGAAAAAATGGATGCCGGTGGTTTGCACGAATTGATCCAAGGCGCTATGGACCCGTTTGCGGTTAGCGCCGGCACCGATCATCAGCAACGGCAACTTGGCCTGACGAATCATCTCGGCGGCGGAGCTGATCACTTTACCGGTGGCGCGGGGCCGGTAGGGGCTGACTGACGGGAAAAATCGTTGAGGAGTTGTCGTCAGTTGACTCGGCGGCAATATCCTCCGGTAATTCCAGATGGACCGCACCTGGTCGTTCCTCCTGTGCCTGGCGGAAGGCTTCGCGGACCATGGCAGGAATCAGGTTGATGCTGACGATCTGGCGGTTGAATTTGGTCAACGGTTCCATCATGCGGACCACGTCGATGATCTGGAAATGCCCCTGCTTGCTAAGTTTAATTGGCTTCTGGGCGGTAATCATCAGCATTGGAAAGGCCCCGAGCTGGGCATAGGCAGCGCCGGTAACCAGATTGGTCGCTCCAGGTCCCAGGGTGGACAGGCAGACCCCGGGGCGGCCGGTCAGCCGACCGTAAGTTGCTGCCATGAACGCAGCACCCTGCTCATGGCGGGTCAGGATCAATTGGATGGAGGACTCGCGCAGTGCTTCGAGCAGGTCGAGGTTTTCTTCGCCGGGGACGCCGTAGATGACTTCGACTCCTTCATTTTCCAGGGCTTTTACAAACAGATGAGCAGCATTCATGAACTGTCCTTTGGAGATGCGGGCACCGGAGGGAATACGTCCTGGGCACGCCGGTTGTTTTTCTTCTCTACTATTCTGCGGCCATGGCAGTGATTTGGCAACTCGGCGGGGCAAATTTATCCGCCAACAGGTTGGATGAGCAGCTTCATGGGGTGAAAAGGGGAGGCCATTGCAATTTTGAATGATTAGAGCGCTGGCTATTGAAATTAACCGTTGGACTAGGGATTGCCTGCTGTTTTACTTTATAAAAATAATCAACAACTATGGAAGGTAACATATGAAACATTTGCTTCTCATCTTGATTGCTCTGCTCTTCGCAGTGCCGGCTTTTGCAACCCCCCAGTCTGGTACCTATACCTGGACTTTCGATCTATCCAACCAGGACAGTCGTCAGGAGACCAGGCTCTGGATTCCCTATCCCGTCTCCAATACGGAACAGCTGATCAATGCGATTCACTGGGAAGGGAACTACGCTGAAGCGGCTGTCTATACTGAGCGCACCTTCAGTTCACCGCTGCTCTACGTGGCCTGGAAAAAGGGGACTCAGGATCGCAAACTGACGCTGACTTTTCATGCCGAGCGCATCGAGCAAATCAAACGGGATTTCCCCAGGACCCCTGCCGCTTACGATCCGCGTGACTTTGCCCTCTATCTGGCTCCGACCAGTCTGGGGCCCATCAACGGTCAGGTCAAAGAGCTGTCCGACCAGATCACCGCCGGAAAAACGGGTATTCTTGAAAAAGCCCGGGCGATCTACGACTGGACCGTCGACAATACTTTTCGCGATCCCGACACCAGAGGCTGCGGGTTAGGTGATGTGACGGCTCTGCTGCGTAGGCCCGGGGGCAAGTGTGCTGACATCAGCTCCATCTACATTGCTCTGGCCCGTGCCGCCGGAGTGCCGACTCGGGAAGTTCTGGGGATCCGTACCGGCAAGAACAAGGATCAGGATGTCTCCACCTGGCAACACTGCTGGGCCGAATTTTACCTGCCCGGTTACGGCTGGGTGCCGGTCGATCCAGCCGATGTCCGCAAAGCGATGCTGGTGCAGAAATTGGACCTGAGCGATCCCAAGGTGGCCGAACTGCGTGACTACTACTGGGGGCGGGTCGATCCCTACCGGATTCGCCTCAGTGAAGGGCGTGATCTCCAGCTGAATCCGCCGCAGTCCGGTGACCCTGTCAATTATCTGATGTACCCCTTCGCCCAGGTCGGCGGAGAAACCCTCGACTGGCTCGATCCGCAGACCTTCAAATACCAGATCACCTGGAAACAGGACTGACGGAGGGTTGCACCTGTCTCAAGCCCCGCTGCACAACCGTGCGGCGGGGCTTTCTTTTTTTGGATTGGAGCGTTGCCGCAGCTAGCGTTGCAGGTTTCATTCAAGACTCCATCCTGTTGTCGTTGTCATCGCCGGTCCCCTGTTGGTGGCGCAGGAACTGCCCGGGGGAGGTGCCGAGGGCCTGTCGGAACATCTCGATAAAGGCACTCAGACTGTGATAGCCAAGGTCAAACGCCACCCGGGTGACGTTATCTCCCCGGCCCAGCCGGTCGACCGCTTCCTGTAGCAACAGCCGTTTCCGCCAGGAACCGAAAGTCAGCCCGGTTTCCCGCACAAAGAGCCGGGCCAGCGTGCGTTCGCTGGCCCCGGCAAGTTTGGCCCAACTCTGCAGATCTCTGCGGTTTCCCGGGTCGTGCAGTAACCCTTCGATAACGCGGAGCAAGCGTTGGTCGTGCCCCATCGGCAGATGCAGCGGGGTTGGTTCCGCCTGTTGTAGTTCATCGAGAATAACCATCATCAGTCTGAAACCCGCACTGCCCGTAGTATAGTTGTCGCCAATCCGGACCGCCTTCAGAATCAGCTCGCGTAGCAGGGGGGAAACTTTGATCACCGTGCATTGTTCGGGGAGTCCGGCGGTCGCGGTGGGGTCGATAAACAGATTGCGGAGCGCAACAGCGCCGGGAAAAAAGACTTCGTGTTCGACTTCCGGAGGAACCCAGACGGCCTGCGCCGGCGGCACAATCCAGATGTCCCCGCCACAGATGATCCGCATCACCCCGCTGCTGGCGTAGATGAGCTGCCCGCGGGGGTGGGCATGGGCTGCCGCACAGCCGGCGTTATTGACCTGCATGGCCAGGGGGATCACCGGCAGTTGCGGGTCTTTCCGGTTACCGATGACAACCGGTGCAAGTTTTGGCAGTTTGTCGATGTCCATTGGCAAAAGATAGCAAGACAGTCATGGGTTGCCAACCTATACTTGTCCCATTTCCGCGAGAAAGGAGCATGCATATGATGACCAAGGACAACCGGCAGCATCAGGCCGATATCGTCAGCCAATTTTCCAGGCAGGCCATTCCCTTTACCCAGGTTCCCGGGCACTTCGATGCCCTGCAGTTGTTGCTGGAAATGGCCGCGGTCGATACTGCAGACGAGGTTCTTGATGTGGCCTGCGGGCCAGGGCTGGTAGCCTGTGAATTCGCCCGGCACGCCAAACATGTCACCGGTATCGACCTCACCCCGGCAATGATAGCGCAAGCCAAACGGCGGCAACAGGAGCAAGGTCAGACCAATCTTGTCTGGGAGGTCGGCGAAGCGGTGCCCTTGCCCTATGCGGACAATAATTTTTCGCTGGTGATAACGCGTTACAGTTTTCATCATCTGCTGGCACCGGAACAGGCTTTAGAGGAAATGATCAGAGTCTGTCGGCCCGGCGGCCGGGTTCTGGTCGCTGATGTCGCTGTGGCCGCAGAAAAATCGGCAGCCTACGATCGTTTGGAAATCCTCCGCGATCCCTCTCATACCCATGCGCTGAGTCAGGCGGAGTTCAGGGGCCTGTTTCAGAATTCGGGCCTGACGGGCTGTCGGCAGAGCGATTATGGGGTCGATATTGAGCTTGAAAGCCAGCTCAAAGCCTCTTTCCCCAACCCTGGTGATGAGTCTGTCATTCGCCGGATGGTGACGGAAGATATCGGCAAGAACCAACTGGGAATCAAGCCGCGACGTGAGCAGGGGCAGGTTTTCTATACTGTATCGATTGCGATCTATGTCGGTTGGAAGCCTTGCTGAGGATGTTTTTCCGGAATCTCCAGGAACTGTGGATTGATGGAAAATAATTAATTAATGACTTGATTGGTAATAATTGTGGCCATTACAATCAGCTGAACAACCTGGAGAGACTGTGCGCTGGTAAGAGCTCGGCATGAATTATCCTCTTCCCCTCGCTGAGTGAAGACGTATCAGGGGGCGGCTTTCCGCAACCTGCAGTGCGCAGACCGTCTCCAATCGACCGGTGTGTAAGCGCCAGTGAGGCTGAGTATGGCCGGGAACAAAAAGTTTTATCCTCATGTATCGGGCTGGTTATTGGTTCTGGCGACAGTAGCGCTGTGCTCCGGCTGCGTGTCCCATCAGCAAAAAATGGCCACCGTAACTTATGAAGGTCCGCCAACCGCAATCGGGGCCGGGGAGGCCCGTTCCTTTGTCACCCTGGATGCGGCCGGAAAACCGGAGACCATCGGTATCAGGCTGTCCGCCATGGCTTTGCGCGGTCTGCCGGCAGAAGAACCCAAAGACGCCATTGAGTGGGAATATCTGTTGCGGTTGCCGCCACAAGCGGCAGGCGCGGGGTATGATCACATCGCCATCGACTGGAACCCGCACGGCCATGTTCCGCAAGGGGTCTACGATAAGCCTCACTTCGATTTTCATTTTTACTTTATCGACAGCGCGGATCGCGAGCGGATTACCGCCGTCGGTGCAGATCTTGAACGAGCTCATCGGTTGCCGGCAGCGCAGTTCATGCCGGCCGGCTACATTCTACCGCCGGGGACCGAAGTGCCGCGCATGGGAGCCCATGCTGTCGATCCCAAAGGCGCTGAATTCTCCGGGCAGGGATTTACCAACACCTTCATCTACGGCTTTTACGACGGCAGAATGATTTTTGTCGAGCCCATGATCACCACCGCATTTCTGGAGACCAAACCGGTGCTTCACACCCTGATCGCGGTTCCTGAGCAATATCCCGGACCCGGCTATTATCCAATCCGCTATGGGGTTGTTTATGACCATGACCGGCAGGAATATGAGATTACTTTGGATGGGCTGACCAGGCATTAACAGGCTGTTTAATAATAAGATGCGCCTGCGGCCAGCTGATAAGAGCGTCAACTGATTTTAATCATCCAGTCATGGCCCTTGCTCGGGGATGAGCAGGGGCCTGTTGTTTAGCAGGATCCGCAGTGGCGATTTTGCAGCCTGGTCGGGGTTTTTCGGCGCTGAATCTTTACCGGATCTTTATCTGGACGTTAAGCTGTTGTTACAGGGTGTTGGTATGATAGCGGTAACGATAAAACCGGCCGGTGGAACGTCCGGCCGCGACATTCAACCTATGGAGGAATAAATGAAACTTCTCATGATGACCCTCCTCAGCCTGCCGCTGGTGCTGTTCGCCGTGACCCAAGGACAGGGGCAGGGGATGGAGAAAAAGGCTGATGCAATGGCGGCAGCGCCCGCCGAACATAAGATGATGTCCAGCGACAAGATGACGGAGCAGATGATGAATCAGCAACATGATTACCAGGTGCCGGACGATGCCGAGCTGCGCAAACGATTGACCCCGCTGCAGTATCAGGTCACCCGTGAAGAGGGGACTGAACCAGCTTTTGACAACGCCTACTGGGATAACCATGAACCGGGTCTTTATGTCGATGTGATCTCTGGGGTGCCGCTATTCAGCTCAATGGACAAGTACGATTCGGGAACCGGATGGCCCAGCTTTACCAAGCCCATTGACCCGGACAGTATTGTGCTGAAGGAAGACCGCAGCTTCTTCATGGTTCGCAACGAAGTGCGCAGTGCCCTTGCCGATGCTCATTTGGGCCATGTCTTTGACGACGGTCCGGCCCCGACCGGGTTGCGCTACTGCATGAACTCGGCCTCTCTGCGCTTTATTCCTCTGGCTGATCTGGAAAAGGAGGGCTACGGCGAATACGTCTCCCTGTTCAAATGACAGCTCCGCAGCAGCTCTTGCCGCAAGGACCGGGACTGCTGCTCCTGTTGTTGGCCGAATATGAAAGGTGAGGTCCCGAAATGAAACGAATCTTTATCCTGAGTGCGACATTGCTCTTCCTGGCGACTCACGCCTTTGCCGCAACCGCAATCCTGGCCGGAGGCTGCTTCTGGTGTATGGAGTCGGATTTTGAAAAATTACCTGGGGTTACGGACGTCGTCTCCGGTTTTACCGGTGGAAAGCTGCCAAACCCGACCTACAACGGCAACCATGAAGGGCACTACGAATCCGTCGAAGTCACCTATGATCCGCAGCAGTTAAGCTACCAGCAGCTGCTCGACTATTACTGGCTGCAGATCGATCCCTTTGACGACGGTGGTCAATTCTGCGATCGCGGGCACAGTTATATGGCGGCAATTTTCTACGCCAATGACGAGGAAAAGAAAATTGCCGAAGCCAGCAAAGCCGAGGTGCAGAAGATGTTCCCGAAGCAGAAAGTCGTGACCTCGATTTTGCCGGCCACAACTTTCTGGCCGATCAAAGGGGACGAAAGTTATCACCAGGATTTTGCCAAGAACAACCCGGTACGCTACAACTTCTACCGCTGGAACTGCGGTCGCGACCAGCGTCTCAAGGAAATCTGGGGCGACAAGGCAACTCATCACTAATCCTGTTGCATAGCCTCGACTCCTGTCGAGCAGCGTTGACCACAAGATCGCCCCGTTTCAATTGAATGAAGCGGGGCGATCTTGTGGTCTCTACATGGGCTGCGACGTTTGCCGCCATCGTTTTTTGCAATCGGTTATTTGTTCAACGGTGTGAACTTGAAAGCTTGGCCGCCGATGCTGGCTTCGTACATCAACCCGCCTTTGATGTGGACGAAAACCGCCATGCCGCGACGATAACCGACATTACGCTGCTCCGCATCGGACGAACTGGTGCTGGCGCTGGCAGTGGCGCCGTCGGTGCCTGCCTTGGCCTGGGCTCCTGCGGTAATGGCGACAGCCGAGGCCGAGGCCTCAAATTCAAACTGGTCGCTGGTGAAACGATCGTAAGCGTCTTTGTTCTCGAAGAAGATGATTTCACTGAAGACCTGGCCGCCCAATTGAGCGCCGATGCTGGCCTTGGCCATGGTCGCTTCGCCGGTCACCTGTTCGTTGCGGAACACCAACCCCTTGCCGTAAGCCGCGCCAATGACAAAGCCGCCTTTGCCGATGGTGGGGAAGACCGCATAACCGTAGGCCGAGTCAAAAAACGGTTGGACCGTCGGTGATTGTTTAAAGGTATAGACCGTAACGTCATAGTCATCGGCGACGGCGCTGCCGAGCAGGCCGGCCAATAAAAAGGCCGCGGTTAGAATGATGGTGAAATGAATCCGTTGCATGATTGAGTCTCCTTTGTTTTCGATCCTCAAATTTACCATAAGTCATTGGGAAAGCCAGCAGCGACAGAACAAATTGCCGGAGTCTGCGCGTGCCGACTCATTGTCAGCATAGCGCTTAAGTATTCAAAAATCAGAAGAATTCTTCTTCGTAATCGGGGACCAAATTGAACCAGTCCGGATGTCGGAGGCCTTCCTGTAGAGCCGCTTCGGCCTGGGCAATGATTTTCTGCCGATCCTTCGGATAGCTGCCCGCCAGGTGCAGAATGTTCGAGACATGATTGGAGCGCAGAATGGTATGGTTGGGATTGAGATGGCTGACCACGCGCAGGGCCTCCTGCAGGATCTCTCCGTTGCTAAGCGGGGCGATGCACTTGAAGTACGCATCGTTATGGCGGCGGAACATGGTCAGCAGAGAAAAGTATTCCGGGGCCAGCGCGTTGATCCAGGCAGCGGTGGCCTCGGCATGCTGCTGGGTCCGCGCCCGTCCCGCCAGACCGAGAATCGCGGTAACGGACAGCTTCAGCTCCGCCTGCTGGGCCTTTCTGCACAGCGCCAGCATGACCTCCGGGGAGAATCCTTTGTTGACCAGTTCAATGGTCTCGGGATCGCCGCTTTCCAGGCCGAAATAGAGAATCCGCAGCTTGCGCTGGCGCAATTGGATGAGTTCGGCGACGGTTTTGGTGGTCAGGCTGTTCGGCGATGCGTAGGCCCCGACCCGGGTAAGCCGCGGCAAGGTGCTGGCGAGCTTGTCCAGCACGGCGAGCAGTTTTTCCTGGGGATAGACCAAGCCGTCGCCGTCGCCCAGGAACACCCGCTGGATATGGGGGCGGTGCGGCAGCGGAATGCTGTCGATCTCGGCAAAAATATCCGCAAGCGGGCGGATCCGAAAGTTTTTCATTTTATACATACCGCAGAAGCCACAGCTGTTCTGGGAACAGCCGATCGTGACCTGGATGATAAGAGAGCGGGCTTCAGACGGTGGGCGGAACAGGGGTTCGTCGTAGTCGAAATAGTACATGTCTTGGTGATCCTGGATGAAAAATACCGGCCACTGCAGCCGGTATCGGCCCAAACCGATTTGGCTTTAGGATAGCAAGTTTGCAGTCCTTTTGGCCAGTCTTCTGGCCGGATAATTCTTCCGGCCACTTTGTGCAACTCTCCGGGGGGGGGGGGGGGCGAGAAGAAACAGACCTTTTTATCCGCTAATGAATCAGACATGGGCTATTCACTTGTGAATAATCGTTACGGCGTTTCCGATCAGAGGACGGTTTTCCTTCTGCCCGGCAGAGAAGGGTTGACGATAAGCACGAGCAATCCGGCAAAAATAAAACTGATCCCCCCAAAAGCCGGCACGGTGAGTTGCTCGCCAAGTACGGCAATGCCCAGGGTCGCGGCAACCATGGGTTCGGCCAGGGACAGGGTCACGGCGGTGGAGACCTGGACCATTTGCAAGCCGCGGGAAAAGAACCAGTAGGACAGCGCCATGGTGGCCAGACCGAGGTGTAGAACAACGGCGATGGCACGGGGCTGCGCCAGCCAGGCCAGGTCTCTGTTCAGTAACAGTGGTGCCAGCAGGATGGCGCCGCCGCAGACGACCAGGGCCATAATCGCATTGGGCGAATG
This sequence comes from Geopsychrobacteraceae bacterium, assembly GCA_963668145.2. Lineage (GTDB taxonomy): Bacteria > Desulfobacterota > Desulfuromonadia > Desulfuromonadales > Geopsychrobacteraceae > Seleniibacterium. The sequence continues at coordinate 16,441 of CAXXJU010000057.1, read as the reverse complement.
TTTTTCCAGCAGGCCTTTGATCAGTAACGTATAGGTGGCATAAGAGGCCCCGGCCCCCAAGGCCAGAGCGATTCCGAACAGGTTGACGGTCAGGGTGCCGCTGCCCAGGCCGAGCAGCCCGCCGCCGCTGACCGCCAGGGCGGTGGCGAACCACCAGCGCCGGCTGAGTAGTTCGCCACGGTAGATTTTGCCGAGCAGCCCGCCGATGATCGGGGCGCTGCCGATGCTGACCATGGTTCCGACCGCCACGCCGGTCTTGGCGACGGCGGCAAAAAAACAGACCTGATAGCTGGCGGTAAAAAGGGCTGCGGCCAGGACCAGGAACCAGTTCCAGTCCCGCCAGTGGCCCAGTTCGTGGCGGAACAGGGCCAGACCGAACAAGGCCGCACCACCGATCACCAGGCGCAGGGTGCCGATCACCAGCGGGTCGTAGCCCTGGGGGGAGAAGGCCTGGGCGGTACCGGTGGTGCCCCAGAGCAGCGTGGCGGCCAGGATATACCAGGTGCCGAGAGCGGAATGTTGTTTTGACATGGGGTGGTAACCTTTTCTGGTTGAGAGAAACAGGAACAAAGCGGCGGACGCCCGACTCGGGCTCCGAACCGGGAGCAAATAAAACGGGCTGCCAGGTTGCAGACATAGCAGAGTCGGGGACGGGCCATCTTGTACAAAATTGACCTGGTGGGACGAATTCGAATGGCGCTAGTTTAAGAGGAGATGGCAGCAAAACCGGGACCGTCCCCGCACGGGGGCTGTCCCAGGTCTTTGCGGTGCTAACCGCTACAGCTTTCATGGCTCCTAAACTCTTGAGACAGCCCCCGATGACCCTGGGGACAGTCCCGAGTTTACTGCAAAGTTGCTTAAACGAGCGCCATTCTGGACGAATTCAGGCTTTTTTGACCTGTTGCCGATAAGCGCCAGGGGTGAGGCCGAATTTACGTTTGAAGTGACGGGTGAGGTGACTTTGGTCGCTGAATCCGCTCAGCAGCGAAGCCTGGACGATGCTCTGCCCCTCTTGCAGCAGGCGGCGCGATTGTTCCAGCCGCAGCTGCAGCAGATAAGCATGCGGGGTGAGACCGCTGGCTTTTTTGAAGCAGCGGATCAGATAGGATGGGGTACAATCGACCCAGGCTGCCAGCTCATCGAGCTGCAGGTCTTCCTCAAGCCGATCATGGAATAGTTCAATGATTTTTGCCACTCGCCGAGGCTCTTCGCCGATTTTGTCGGTTGGCAGTGCGGCCGTGGCATAGCGGGACAGTAGCAGGGCCAGGGTGGTGCGGAACAAGGATTGGCGGTGCAGGGCGGACGGAGAGCTTGTCAGGGTCAGCCAAAGATTGACCAGGGCTTGGTAGGCGTCCCGGTCGCCGTGCAGTCCGGTGGCCAGTTCGGGCGGAATCGAGGAGTGATCGGTCAGTTCCCCGGCAATCTGCTGAACGGTTGCTGCATTGAGATAAAAGGACAGCAACTGGCGTGAGCTGCTGTCGAAAGCCTGGTTGGAATGGACTTCGCCGGGAGCGAAAATCCCGAAGCTTCCCGGTGGCAATATGCCGGAGCAGCCTTTATGGGTATAGCTTTCAGCGCTTGCCGTATTCAGCCAGATGCAGTAGGCATCGTGAAAATGAGGGGCAAAGCGGTAGGCGACATCAGAACAGGACAGCAGTTCCAGGCCGTTGATCGCGGCGGGCAAGTGGTAGCGGACTCCGGTCCCTGGGGCGGCGGTTGGATGCATAGCTATGTGTTAGCACAGGGATTCTTGAGTTGCAAAGGGCTTACTGAACAGGCTCCTGCGCCGGGCAATCATCAGGTCTGGGGGGAGGGGCTTGATGTGATGATATGAAGAGTTTGCTTTGCTCATTATGTCGAAAAAAATGAACGGAGGGCATATATCTTTCTTTCCTGACAGAAGAACTCGTCCTCATAGAAGTTGTTATTATGTTATTAGTCTTCTATCTATATTTTCCTATCTCATGTCTGCTGTGAAACTCACTCTGAAACTCTATGGAAATTTAATTATTATACTTCTTATTATTGATTAAAAAAATAATAACATTGAATAGATACTTTACCTTTTTGATTTTTATTATTCCGATGATAGTTTTTTACTTGTCAGACTGCCGGACAAGTCAGGAGAAACTTGGTGACGTTGGTGGCTGAATTGATGCAGGTACTGGATCCAGGGAGCGCTGATGACCCAAATTAGAAAAATACGTCTCTCCGAAAGTATCACCGATGTCATAAAGCAGATGATCGCTCAGGAAGGTTTTAAGCCAGGAGACAAGTTTTATTCTGAGCTCGTTCTCGCCAAAAAACTTGGTGTCAGTCGTTCTTCTCTTCGGGAAGCCCTGAAAATACTTGAAGTGACCGGTCAGGTGACCATTCGCCAGGGTAAAGGTATTTTTGTTGAAGATTTGAACGATCAGCAGTTTAAATCTTTTGCCGCCTGGTTGAAAAATAATGAACAGTCCATAAAAGATAATTTTGAGGTCCGCCTGATCATTGAACCGAAAATTGCCGCTCTGGCCGCTCGCCATGCCGGCACTGACGATGTGCAGAAAATGCGGGAATGTAGCCGTTCTTTTGCCAAGTATGCCGCGCAGCAGGAGATCGATCCGCTGATCCGCTGCGATCGCGAATTTCATCGTCTGCTCGCTTTCGCGTCCCACAATAAAACTCTCTATGTGCTCATGAAATCGATGACCACCAACCTGCCCTACGGTTGGATTTCCAGCCTCCACATCGCCGGGCGGATCAGGAAAACAATCACCGAACATGAGCAGATTTACTGTGCCGTCACGGCGGGTGATGGGCCGGGCGCGGAACGGGCGATGAACAACCATCTGACCAAAGCTTGGGAGGACGTTCAAATCCATTTGTACGAATAACATAAGGAGTCGATATGGCGGTCAAGATTACCACTCTGATTGAGAACAGCGTAGGCGAGCACCATGCTCTCAAGGCAGAACATGGCTTGTCGTTTTTTATTGAAACCGATGAATGCTGCATTCTGTTCGATACCGGGCAGAGTGGAGCCTTCATTGAAAATGCCCGCTATTTATGTAAAGACCTGACCGCCATCGACTATGTTGTGCTGAGCCATGGCCATTATGATCATTCGGGTGGCCTGGTTCCCCTGCTCGCCTCGGCAAGACAATTCAAACTTATTCTAGGGCAGGGTTTTTTTGACGAGAAATACGGCTACCGGGACGGCTCTTATGAATACCTTGGGAATAGTTTTGACGAACTCTTCCTCAATAAACATCTCATCTCCTATCAATTTCTTGACCAGCCTCTTTATGAGTTAAAACCCGGCGTTTTCTTGTTGACCGATTTTCCGCGCCGGCATGCGGATGAAGTGATTAATCCCCGTTTCAAGGTATTGCGCGACGGCGTTTTTTCCTCTGATCCGTTTACCGATGAGCTCCTTTTAGCCCTTGACTCACCCAAAGGGCTTATCGTGATTCTCGGTTGCTCCCACCCCGGTATGAAAAACATGCTGGATACCGTGGTTGCCAGGCTTCGTCGGCCCATCTATGCGGTGTTGGGCGGGACTCATCTGATCGAAGCTGACAAACATTCACTGGATATTTCCATCAATTATCTGAATCGAAATGTTGGAGGAGCGCTCGGGGTCTCCCATTGTTCGGGGCAGATCGCTATTTCACGGCTGGCCGAGTCCAGTACGTGTTTTTTTCAGAACAGTACCGGTCGTTCTTTGATTGTTGCCTGAGGGTTTAACCTGTGTGGCGGATTTGCCGGCGCACCTAACGAACGAGGAGGTAAAAACCATGAGAATCCGTATCTGTCATTCCGGAGTAACGGCGGTTGTTCTCGCTGCGGTCGCCTTGGCTCTGACCCTGCTGGCGGCGCCGGGCTTTGCGGCCAAGGACGGGAAAATTATCTGGAAATCTTCCGGCCATGGTCCTGCTTCTGATCCGTCGCAGATTTTCCACGACAAACTCTGCCAGGCCATCACCAAGGCTACGGGCGGGCGTCTGACGGTCAAACCTTTTGTCGGTGGCTCGATTGTGCCTGCTTATAAGGAAGTGGACGCCATCGATCAGGGCGTTCTGCAAATGGGTTACACCTGCCCCATGTACAACCTTGACAAGTGGCCGGCCGCGGGGCTGATCAGTTCGCGTCCGGGCGGCCTGCCTGGCGAAGCTCTGCGGACCTGGTTCGACTATGGCGGCGGTGCCGAGTTGATGAACAAAATGATGGACGGCTACAACGTCATGACCTTCCCCGGTGCCCTGGCTCCGTTGCCCGAAGAAGTCTTCTTCCACTCCAAGGTCAAGCTCGAGTCGTTGGCTGACATCAAAGGCCTCAAAGCCCGCTGCATGGGTGACGGCGGTGAAATCCTCAAGCGCATGGGAGCAGCAACAGTCATTATCCCTGGCGGTCAGCTCTATGAAGCCATGCAGCGGGGCACCATCGACGCCTTCGAATATTCCACCTTGGCTTCCAACTGGAACATGCACTTCAATGAGGTCGCCCCTTATGTTTATCTCTCCCCCAGTCGGGCACCCAGCGACCCCCAGGTGATTTTCGTCAACAAGGACGCCTGGAACAAACTGCCTGAGGACCTTCAGACCATCGTCCAGGCTGTCGTCGCCAAGTTCACCCAGGATCAGCATCAGTATCTGGTCAGTGAATCGATCAAGGCCGTGGACAAATTCCGCGCTGCCGGGAATCAGGTTTACAAGGTTCCCAAGGATATTGAAGACGCCCTGCAGGTCGAGGCCGATAAGTTCTATGCCGAAAAATCGAAATCGGAAGCGCCGATTTTTGCGGAAATTTATAACTCCATGAAATCCTTCGGCGAGGCTTATAACGCCATCAAGTGAGTCTGGATTCTTCGAACCGGGAGTTGCGTATGACTGTTGTGATCAAAATTCTGCATGGCATCGATTGGCTGAGTGAAAAATCGGGGCAGGTGGGTAAATGGTTCGCGCTGCTCCTGGTTCTGGTCGGTTCCTTCGAAACCATTTCCCGCCACTTTTTCAATGCCCCAACGATTTGGGCCTACGACTCCATGTGCATGGCTGGCGGGGTTATTTACCTACTGGGTGCCTCTTATAACTACCTGCATGATGCCCATACCAGGGTTGATCTGTTCTATATGCGGGGGTCGCGACGCACCAAGGCCCTGATCGATATGATCTGCGCCCTGATCCTGTTTTTTCCGTTGATGATCATCATGTTCAAGTTGGCGGTGATGTGGGCGGCCAAGGCCTGGCGGATTCATGAAGTGATGTTCAACAGTTTCTGGTATCCACCAGCCGCTCCTTATCGCACGGTTTTTGCCATTGGCCTGCTGCTGTTGATTCTGCAGGCTCTCGCCAAATTTATCCGCGATTTCTACCTGGTCGTGAAAGGTGAAGACATTGATTGAACTCAGCGCTGAAATAGTAGCTTTTCTGATGTTGGGGGGCGTGTTCATTCTGGTCCTGACCGGCTTCCCGATTGCTTTCGTGATTGGCAGTGTGGCGTTCATTGTCGGCAACCTGGTGTTCGGGCCGACAACCACTTACCATATTCTTTATTCGCGTTTTTACGACCTGTCGTTGAATTATCCCTATCTGGCGGTGCCGTTATTCACTTTCATGGGGGTTATTCTCCAGCACTCGGGGATTACCAAGGATCTTTATGAAAGCCTCTATGAAGTGCTGGGTCGACTGCGTGGTGGGCTGGCTATAGTGACGGTCGTGTTCGGGACGATTCTGGCGACCTGTCTGGGAGTCATTGCAGCCTCGGTCACCATCCTAACCCTGATTGCCCTCGGGCCGATGGTGACCCGCGGTTACGATAAACCTCTGGCTGCCGGCACTATTGTCGCTTCGGGAACCCTGGGCATCCTGATTCCGCCCAGTATCATGCTGGTGGTTTACGGACCGCAAGCCGGAATTTCTATCGGCCAGATGTTTATGGGGGCGGTTTTTCCCGGACTGCTGCTGGCATTTGCCTATGTCACCTATGTCATTGTCCGCTGCTGGCTCAATCCTGCTCTCGGACCGGCCCTTCCGGCTGATCAGATCACGCCTTTTTCTATGCAGAAAGTGTGGCGTTTGCTGAAATCTCTGGTGCCGCCGATTTTTCTGATCCTGGCTGTGCTCGGGACTATTTTTTCGGGGATTGCACCACCCACCGAAGCGGCTGCGGTCGGTTGTCTGGCTGCGGTATTGCTAGCCGTCGGTTACGGGAAATTCAGTATCGGCCTGCTCAAGCATGCCTCCATTGAAACCCTGCGGGTGAGTTCCTTTGTGGTCATGATCGCGGCGCTCTGTTATGCATTTGTCGGGGTCTTCATGAGTGCCGGCTCCGGTGATGTGGTCTCCAGCCTGATTATGGCGGTTCCCGGTGGCAAATGGGCCTCATTTGCCATGATCATGGCCATCGTGTTTCTGCTCGGGCTGTTTATCGAATGGATCGGTATTGTCTTCATCATCGTCCCGATTTTTTCGCCGATTCTTGCAGAGCTGGGTTTTAATCCACTCTGGGCTGGGATGATGATCTGTATCAATTTGCAGATGGCGTTTCAAACCCCGCCTATGGCTATGTCGATCTTCGTGCTCAAGGGGACCGCTGCTCCGGAGCTTGGGCTGACCATGGCCGATATCATCCGGGGGGTGATTCCCTTTGTGCTGATTATCATGGTCGTGCTGTTCTTGTGTACGGTCTTTCCACAGATTATCACCTGGCTGCCGGAAAAGATGATCGGCCCGTCCCATTGAGCGGTTAAAAGGAGGTTTTTCCCGCACACGCGGAAGGATCAAACAACTCAAGCCCCTGCAATTTTGCAGAGGCTTGAGTGTATTCAGTACAAATAATCCGGCCCGGACAGGGCCGGAAAATGACTTTATTTGCCGAAGTAACGCTTGAGCAGGCCGGCAAAAGCGGCGCCGTGGCGGGCTTCGTCTTTGCACATTTCATGCACGGTGTCATGAATGGCGTCAAGGTTGAGTTCCTTGGCGCGGGTGGCCAGTTGTTTTTTCCCGGTACAGGCGCCATGCTCGGCATCGACCCGGGCCTGCAGGTTGGCCTGGGTGTCGGCAACCAGGACATCTCCCAGAAGTTCTGCGAACTTAGCAGCATGCTCGGCTTCTTCCCAGGCGATCCGCTTGTAGGCTTCGGCGACTTCCGGATAGCCTTCGCGATCAGCCTGGCGGCTCATGGCCAGGTACATGCCGACTTCGGTACACTCGCCGGTGAAGTTCATTTTCAGGCCTTCGATGATTTCCGGATCAACATCCTTGGCAACGCCGATGCGGTGTTCGTCGGCCCATTGCAGGGCGGCGCTGGCATCCTGCTCAGTAAATTTGGAGGCTGGTGCTTTACACTGTGGACATTCCGCCGGTGCGCAATCCCCCTCATGAACATAACCACAAATCGTACAGACAAATCTCTTCATTAGAATCACTCCTTATAAGGTAAAATATGACAAATTTGGTCGCGATTATACTGGCTGAGATTTTTCTGTCAAGCCCAGAAATATGGCAAGGGTCTTTCTATAGTGGTGAGGTGGGATCTGTCAAAAACTATTTCCTGAAAATGGCTGCGGTGCAGGCAACCAAGGCCTCCATCAAAGATGTTATGGCGAAGATTTACACCGGCGATGTCGATGCCTATCTGCACACCGTTGCCAAGCGCTTTGACCTGGGCGATATGACCCCGGTCGAGAAACAACGGCTGATTGCTGCTGCCAAACAGCAGAACGCCGGTGCTAAAGATGCGGCTTTTTAAAGGTGGTTCTTCCTTGCCGCGGCAAAACCGCTTTGCAGCCAAGCCGGTGATTCGGAAGCGGCAATTGCCGGGCAAGGGATTGGGTCGTTCCCTCTGCTATTGGAGTTGTCCCTGGATTTTTTGCAGCACCTCTTTGCGCTCTTTCAGGCGATCACGGTATTCAGTGGAATCGGTATGATAGATTTCGTCATGCAACCGATCCAGGCTGGCGGACAGGGTCTGCTCCAGGATCTCTTTTTCTTTACTGTTCAAGGAAATAGTAATCATAACTTACCTCCAATCAAGGCTGGTTATGGCTGTACTTCCATTATAGACCATTCGGGAGTGTTTGCAGGTCTCTCCTGCCGGGAGGCTTGGGATGGTCTTTCCTGCCTGCGTTCACCAGGGCAGTTCTTCCCCATTGCTGTGCCAGAAAGAACCGCTGTTATCCAGGTTGAGGGCGGCGATTCTTGCCGCCAACCCTGCTGCGGATTCCTCCGGTTCAATCATGCCGCCGTAGTTGACCATGCGGGTTTTGACAAACCCCGGATGCAGTTGGGCGACGGCGATGCCGCGCTGTTTCAGGTCCATGGCCAGGGAGCGGCCTAAGGCGTTGAAGGCGGCTTTTGAGGCCCGATAACCGTAGCGGCCGCCGGAGTCGTTGTCGGCAATCGATCCCATGCGGCTGGTGATGTTGGCAATTTTGCTGCCGTTGTGCATGTTCGGCAGCAGCGCCTCGCTGACTCGTAGCGGGGCAAAGGCGTTGACTTCCATCTGCAGGCGCAGGGAATCGAAGTCGATACTGCCCAGGACTTCATTCTGCATGACGCCGGCATTGTTGATGAGCAGATCAATGGTTTGTCCGCTTAATGCGCTAACCAGGCGGGCGACGCTGGCCGGATCGGTCACATCGATGGGGGAGATCACCTGGGTGGCAACTTTATCGAGTTGGGCAGAGGATTCCCGGCACACCCCGGTGACCCGCCAGCCTTCCTGCTGATAATGTTTGGCCAAGGCCAGGCCGATTCCACGATTGGCGCCGGTCAGGACGACATGTTTCATTGCTGATGCTCCTTTCGCATAAATATTGTAGCCATGCTGCACTGTGGCCAGGCCATTCAATGGTGGCGAGGCAGGCACCGTTTTTAGCGCCATGGCTCTGTTTGGCAGCCTGGTTTGTTCCAGTATACCAGGCGCGCTGGTCCGAGCGCCGGGACTGATCTGACTTTCTTTTCCGGACCGATTTCGTTATAAAAACCATATCCTCTTTTCTTCTGAAAGATATCTCGCATGAATACTCGGGTTCGTTTCGCCCGGCCCCAGCTGTCCCGGCAGCTGGTCGGCTGGTTCGCTATTTTCTGTTCCGCCTTTTTTTTCTATCTGGCCACCCTGATCATCCGCCTGGCAAAGAGCTATGTGGTCATCGATTCGGCCTATTTCGTCTTCGCCCGTTTTCTGCTCGGGTTTGTCATTGTCGCTGTGACCATGGCGCTGCAACAGCAACGTATCCAACCGCGCAGGTATCAGCTGCTGATCGGCCGGGCCGTGGCCAACAGCATCGCGGTGTTCTGCTTTTTCAAAGCGGTGGATATGGGATCGCTGGCCGAGGCCAATATCCTCAACATGACCTATCCGCTATTCGTTGCCGTGTTCTCGTGGTTTTTTCTGCGCGGCCAGCGCGATCCCGTGACCATGGGCATTGTCGTGATGGCCTTTGTCGGGATCTGGATGGTTCTTGCCCCGGATGATTTTCACTTCGGGGTGGCCAATCTGTGGGGGCTGGGTTCCGGAATTTCCGCTGCGGTGGCGATGATTTACTTGAATGTCAGCCGCCGTCATCATGATTCGCAGACCATTCTGTTCTTCATGTTCGGGCTGGGCTCGGTGCTGATCTTCAGTCTGTTCCATCAGGCGATTTTTCTGCCCGATGTCACGGAACTGTTCTTTCTTGGCAGCTGTGCCCTGGCCGGGATTCTCGGTCAGTATCTGATCACCTACGGGTTTTTGTATGTCACGGCGGTGGAAGGCTCGATCATCTCTTCGACCAGAATTCTGCTGGCCGCCATCCTCGGACCGTTGCTGATCGCCGAACCTGCCTTGACTCTGACCGGCTGGTGCGGGGCTTTGCTGATCTTTGTCGCCAATGTGGCACTGGCGGTCAGGCGCTCCTGAGCGAAGCACCGTAAGGTTATTCTAAGGGTGCCGGTCAGTCCTGATCCTGGATATGCTTTTTGACGGTGCGGCGGTCGAGCCCGGTGCGGCGGGCCACCTCTTCGTAACTGCCGTAGCGCTGATGCAGCTGGCGGCAATAGTGGGTCAGCAGTTGCCGGGCGCTCAGTTCTCCTGCCGCGACCAGGTTCGGCAGACTCTCCTGTGCGGCGGGGGTGGCGAATGGATCGCCCGTGTAGCGGCCGGAGAGCAGAGTGCGGCGGATCGCCTGTTCCAGTTCGCGGACATTGCCGGGCCACGGGTAGTTGCTGGGTAAATGCTGCTGCAGAGCACTGCGGATGTCCCGTACCTGATCGGGCTCGGCCTGACCGAGGATTCGCTGCAGCACGGTCTTCAGCAGGGGCTCCAGGGAGGCCGGATCTTCAGCGAGCTGTTGGCGCAGGGGTGGAACCTCGATGACATCGGAACAGAGCCGGTAGTAAAAATCGTCCCGAAAACTGCCCTCGCGACGCAATTCAGCCAGGGGACGGTTGGTCGCGGCGATGATCCGACCGCGAAACGGTTTGTGGACATGACTACCGACCGGGCTGAAGCTGCGTTCCTGCAGCACCTTAAGCAGTTTGATCTGGACCGGCACGGTCACGTCGCCGATCTCGTCGAGAAAAATCGCTCCGTGGGGGACACAGCGGGCGAGAATCCCCTGATGATTGTCCACTGCGCCGGTAAAGGCGCCTTTTTTATGCCCGAACAATTCCGACTCGATGAGGTTCTCCGGAAACTGGGACAGGTTGATGGCGATGAAGTTGCGGGTAAAGCTCTCGGCAAAGCGGGCCGTTTTCGGCTCAAAGGGGATATAGCCGGAGCGCCCGATTGCCGCCGCTGCTGCCCCTTTGCCGGTGCCGGTTTCACCTAGCAGCAGGGTGGAAAAATCCTCCATCCGGTCCCACAGGGCCGATTCATAGCGCTGTGCCTGGTGGGTAAAGATATTGTTCCAGAGACTGCAGCGTAGCCGACACATGGACGGGCTGGTGCCGGCCAGCTGGTTGATGAAGAAAAAGGCTCTTCGCAGCTGGTAGAAAAAGGCAAAGTAGTGGCGTGCTTCATCGGCCTTGAAGCCGAACTCCCGCAGGCGCGCCAACAATTCCCCCGAAAACGGTACCGCGCAAGGTTCGTCCCCTGCCTCGATCTGGTCTTGGATCAAACGGTCAAACTGGTCAAGATACAAGTGAAATTGCTCGAACAGCAGGCCCAGGGCGAGGGCTTTGCGATCCTCGGGACCGTACAGGGGCAGGTTGGCCTTGCCGGCGCTTTGCAGGGTCCGGATGCGCTCTCGCACTGAAGCGATGGCGGCCTGCAGCTGGGGACGCGACCCGCCGGTCAGCCCGGCCAATTGCTCGTCGAGCCGATCGCGTTCTGCGCCGAAGGGATTGCTGAACGCAGCGGCACTGACCAACTGGAAAAATCGGCGCTCTTCAGAAGTGAGTTTCTCGGTCACGGTCATGCATAAAATGTACAGCGCTTCGACATGAAATGCCAGAATTAGTTTTCGACCACTAGGTCCGCCTCCCCGTTTTTCAGGAGAAATTTTCGTGAAATAGGGGGCTTATCCTCTGTCCTCCAAGCTGGCACAGCTCCTGCGATTGGAATAGTAAACCCATTCATGAACAGGAGGTCAGCTGATGTCCAGCATTATCAAACACACTATGAAGCGAATCCGCATCCCGTTGTTAGCCCTTGCCATGGTCGCGCTATGTGGCCACCCGGGTTGGGCGGCCGGCTTGCTGAAACCGATCGGGGCAGGCGCTGATGCCGCACTGGGGATTCGCTCCCACCGGGTCGAGGTCACCATCAACAATGGCTTTGTGCGCACCGAGGTTGACCAGGTCTTTGCCAATAGTGGCGCCAGCCCCATTGAAGGGATCTACTCCTTTCCGCTGCCGAAGCAGGCCAGCCTGTCGGAGCTGTCACTCTGGGTCGCCGGCCGGGAGATTCTCGGTGAGGTGGTGGAGCGGGAACGGGCCAGGAAAATTTATGCGGAGCAGCAAGCCCAGGGGCAGCAGGTCGCCCTGGCGGAACAGCATGATTACAAGGCCTTCGATGTCCGGGTCGGCAATATCCCGGCGCAGAGCGATGTCCGGGTGAGGCTGGTCTATTATCAGCCGATGGTCATCGATCAGAATGTCGGCCGTTACCTGTACCCCCTGGCGGAAGGGAATGTCGATGATCAGCGGATCGCTTTCTGGTCGGTTGACGACCGGGTGAGCGGGCCGTTCAGTTTTCATCTGCAGCTCAAGTCCACTTTTCCCATCAAGGATGTGCGCCTGCCCGGTCTCGATAAAGAGGCCGTGGTCAGCACCGCAGCCGCTGACGAGGAGGCCGGCACGCTCATCGACGTGACCATCGACCGTCCCGAAGGGAGCGACCTGGGGCGGGATATCGTTTTCTACTACCGCCTTGACGATCAGGTCCCGGCTCGGATCGAGCTGATCCCTTACAAGGCGCAGCAGGAAGAGCCTGGGACTTTCATGCTGGTGGTCACGCCGGCCGCAGATCTGCAGCCGATTGCGGAGGGGGTGGATTGGACCTTTGTCCTCGATACTTCCGGCAGCATGGGCGGGCACAAGATTGCGACCCTGACCGCTGGCGTCAGTCGCGTGCTTGCGGCCATGCGTCCGGCTGACCGGTTCCGCATCATCACCTTCAACAACAGCTCCCAGGAGCTGACCAGCGGTTATGTTGCTGCTGACCCCGAGCAGGTCCGCCAGTGGAGTGACCGGATCCGGGCGCTCCCCGCGGGGGGCGGGACCAACCTGTTCGCCGGGCTCGAACAGGCTTATCGTAAGTTTGATGACGACCGGACGACCGGGGTAATCCTGGTGACGGACGGAGTCGCCAATGTCGGCCGGACTGAACAGAGGGATTTTCTGGAGCTGTTGAAAAAATATGACGTTCGCCTGTTTACCTTTGTTATCGGCAACAGCGCCAACCAACCGCTTCTGGAAAGGTTGGCCAAGGACTCCGGCGGCTTTGCCATGAACATTTCCACGGCCGACGATATCAGCGGCCGGCTGCTGCAGGCTAAATCCAAAGTGCTGCACCAGAACCTGCACGATGTAGAGATCGTTATCGACGGCGAGCGGGTGACCGATGTGACGCCGCAACAACCGGGCAACCTTTACCTTGGTCAGCAACTGGTGCAGCTCGGCCGCTATCAAGGAGCGGGAGAGGTCAACATCCGTATGCGAGGCAAGGTTTCCGGCCAGCAACGGCAGTGGCAGACCCGGGCGGTTCTGCCTGAGATCGATCGGGATAATCCTGAGTTGGAACGCATCTGGGCGCTGGCCAAAATCGATGAGTTGATGGCCCGGGTGCGGGACGAAGGAGAAACGGAAGCGCTGCGTCAGCAGATCACCGAGTTGGGGCTGCGTTATTCCCTGGTCACCGATTACACCTCAATGCTGGTGGTCAGCGATGATGTGCTGGAACGGGAAGGTCTGCAACAGCACAACGCCGAACGGGTCCAGCGGGAACGGGCTGCCCAGCAACAGCGGGCTGCACAGCCGGCAACCAATTACCGGGTCGATACCTCGACCACTTCGACGGGGGAGAGTTCGCAGGGGGCTTTCGGCAATCGCCCCGCCCCGGGAATCGGCAGTGGCCCGGTCGGTTTACTGGTGGTGCCCTTGGTGGCCTGGTTAAAGCGGCGTAAACAACAGTGACGGTTGCGAGTCCGGCAGGCAGGGCGGTCGTTGCACTGCCTGCCCGGCTCGGGTAAGGAGATAGCGATGTCGATGTTTATTGGGTCCAAAGTCCGGACCGACCGGAAACTGTTGCGAATCGAGCTGTCAGCGGCCCGGTGGATGATGGTTGGCTGGTGCGCCCTGCTGATTCTGCCCAACCTCGGCCTGCTGGTGACCGGGGTTCCCGCGTACAGGCTGATTTTTGATCCGGCCGAGGTTGCTGCAGGTCAGTGGTGGCGGCTGCTGAGCTGGCCGTGGGTGCATGTCAGCCGTTATCATCTGTTCATTGACGGGGCGGCCTTTCTCCTGCTTTATTCCGGTCTGAATGAAGCGCGACCCGGGCGGCGTTTGCTGCTGGTGCTGGCGGCCGCTGCCGGAAGCCTGGCTCTGCCATTGGTCGGGTCCGCACAGCTGGAGCAGTTCGGACTGTGCGGACTGTCCGGAGTCGCCCATGGTCTGGCCGCGGTCAGCCTGCTGGAAATGTTGCCCGACCGCCGCCAGCGCGGCAGCGGGGCGATCTTGTTCGGCGGCCTGCTGGCCAAGGTGCTCTGGGAGTTGCAGAGCGGTCGCGCATTTCTTGCCTGGTTGCATCTGGGGGAGATCGGTCAGCCGATTGTGGCCTGTCATGCCGGGGGTGTCATTGGCGGGCTGCTGGGTTATCTTGCCCTGGCGCGTGGCCGAAGCGCTGCCGGGACCGTATCAGATTCCGGCCGACAGACGGTAGGGTAGCTATTCCATATTGTGCTATCATGTGTTATAGAATTTGGCTTCGTCAATTGCCGGCCAGCAGGTTATTGAAAAAGTCCATAGCAGGACCTTTTTCCGGCGGGGCAGGGGAAAAGAGTTTTTCTGCCTGACAAAATCAGTCAGCAAGCTGTTTGTGCCTGGTTCTGCTTGTCCTGCCATGGGCTCGGCCGGTTTATTATCAGCCGCCCGCCGGACAACATTTGTCGACAAAGGGATGAACTCTTATGAAGCCACGGATAATCATAATCGAGGATGATGATTCCTGTCGCAATTTTCTGACCATGCTGCTTGAACAGCATGGTTATGAGGTTGTTGCCTTCTCCGATCCGACCGTTTGTCCGGTCTATTCCAGTGAGGGAGGTCTCTGCCCCCATGATGATGCCTGTGGTGATTTTCTGCTGACCGACAATCGAATGCCCCATGTCAGCGGGCTTGATTTTATTGCCGAACAGAGCCTTCGGGGCTGCAAGGGAGCACTGCAGAACAAGGCGGTCATGTCCGGTACCTGGAGTTGCGAAGAACGGGAACTGGCCGAGCGGCTCGGCTGCCGGATTTTCGAGAAACCTTTGCGCGCCAGTGATCTGCTGGAGTGGCTGGAGCGGCAGAAAGCTCTGCTTAACCCGGAACGCAAACTGACTCAGTTCGCCGGCTAAATAGCGTTTCAGTGCCGCTGATCCCTTTTCCCTGTTTTTTTCTTGCCTCTTTCGTTCAGTCCGCCGCTGTGAAAGCTTTCTGTCCCCTGTCGGTTGTTTCGTGCATCAGCGCCGGTCCTGTCCGGGGTGCGAAGATGGCGATTTAATGATTATTGGTGATTTTTCAGGTTTAGATTGTTATTCTAAATCGCTCGATCCTGTAAACCCTGTTGGTAGCGTCGTATCGTTGCTCTCCCCGACGTGCTGAACCCACAGAGTTCTTATCTTGACTCTGCATGGGAGAATGTGGCTGCTGCCGAGAAACGACGGAATCAAGATAGCCGCTTCAAGGAGTTTGACTTCTGGTCAAGCAGCTTTCGACTTTTGCGGGACCGGGGCTGACCAGGTTTATTCATCTGAAAACAGCCATTAACTCATGGAGACTTGCAAGATGATCAAGGAAGCGATTGCCAAGCTGGTGGAACGCCAGGATCTCACTGAGCTGGAAATGATCGATGCCATGGATCAGATCATGGGCGGAGAGGCGACCCCGGCGCAGATCGGCGCCTTCATGACCGCGCTGCGGATGAAAGGGGAAACCATCCCTGAAATCGTCGGCGCCGCCAGGGTGATGCGCTCCCGAGCCACCCCGATTCGGGTGGGCGATGTGGTTGATATCGACCGCGATGACATCAACCTGGATCGGGAAACGATTCTGGACACCTGCGGGACCGGCGGCAGCGGAACCCGCAGTTTCAATATTTCGACCACGGTTGCCCTGGTTGTGGCAGCCTGCGGCGGCAAGGTGGCCAAACACGGCAACCGCAGTGTGTCTTCATCCTGCGGCAGCGCCGATGTTCTGGAAAAGCTCGGGGTGAAACTGGATATCGCGCCGGAGCAGGTTTCTGAATGCATCGAAAAGATCGGTGTCGGGTTTCTGTTTGCTCCGGCTCTGCACGGGGCTATGAAGTATGCCATCGGTCCGCGGCGTGAGATTGGTATTCGCACTATTTTCAATATCCTCGGGCCCTTGACCAACCCGGCCGGAGCCAATCGCCAGGTGCTCGGAGTGTTCCGCAAGGACCTGGTTGAGCCGCTCGCCAAGGTCCTGCTGAATCTGGGTTGTCGGCGCGGCTTTGTGGTCCATGGCAATGATGGAATGGATGAAATCACCCTGACCGGGCCGACCCTGGTCGCCGCTATCAGCGGCAATACCGTCGAAGTGCAATCCATCGAGCCGGAACAGTTCGGTTTCCGACGCTGTCGGCTGGAGGATCTGCAGGGTGGCGATGCGGAAGAGAACGCCCGGATTGTCACCGCCATTCTGACCGGTGAGCGGGGCCCGAAGCGGGATATCGTCGTACTGAACAGCAGTTACGCCCTGGTTGCCGCCGGCCTGGCCGGAGATGTCGACGCTGGCATCGAGCTGGCCAGCGC
>CAXXJU010000056.1:0-9615 GCA_963668145.2 Geopsychrobacteraceae bacterium | reverse complement strand
CAGCTGAAAAATCAACGCTTTCGGCGGCAGATGGTTATTGGTTCCTACATCGTCGATTTCTGCTGTCCCTCTCAAAAATTGATTGTTGAGGTTGACGGAGGTCAGCATCAGGACAATTTTGAAGAAGATGAGATGCGCACGCGCTGGCTGGAAAAACAAGGATTTCGGGTGCTGCGTTTCTGGAACAACCAGGTGCTGAGCTCTGTAGAAGCTGTCGTGGACGCAATTTTTTCGAGTATTGATGATGGATCAATGGAATAAGGATAAGAGTGGGACTGTACGTTTCACCCCCATCCCGACCTTCCCCCGTCAAGGGGGAAGGGGAAGAGCGTCTGCGTGCCGGTCACAGGAAAAAATAGAGAGAGGGATATCCCCTGACCAAACAATTCCCTCCCCTCATAGTGGGGGAGGGTTAGGGTGGGGGGAGGGTTCTTCCTGCAAAAGAACAAGTCAACAATGTGAGTGGACGGTGTTTGAGGATAAGTGTGAGGCTGTATGTTTCACCCCCATCCCGACCTCCCCCGTCAAGGGGGAAGGGGAAGAGCGTCTGCGCGCCACTCGCAGGAAAAAATAGAGACAGTTATGTCCCCTGATCAAACAATTCCCTCCCCCCATAGTGGGGGAGGGTTAGGGTGGGGGGAAGGTTCTTCCTGCAAAAGAACAAATCAACAAGGTGAGTGGACGGTGGTTGAGGATAGGTGTGAGACTGTATCTTTCACCCCCATCCCAACCTTCCCCCATCAAGGGGGAAGGAGTTATGCGCCTCCGTCAAAAAGTGGTGAGCGTTGCTGTAGTAGCTTCCCCGGATCAGAAAATTCCCTCCCCCCATTGTGGGGGAGGGGTAGGGTGGGGGGCCATTCATCACCAGCCGGTTTCACCCTGATCGAACTGATCGTAGTGATCGTGATCATCGGTATTCTGGCGGCGTTAGGCGGGCGGTTGATTGTGGCCCCGGTCACAGGCTATGTTGACCTGAGCCGCAGAACCCGGCTGGTCGATCAGGCCGATACCGCCCTGCGCCGGATGCAGCGCGATATCCGAACAGCCCTGCCCAACAGCATCCGCATTGATGCTACCGGGCAGTACCTTGAAATGCTGAACACCGTCGATGGCGGACGGTATCGGCGTTATCCCAATCCGGCGACGGGAGGCGATATCCTCGATTTTACGACCGCGGATAACGGTTTTGACGTACTCGGGAATCTGACGGTGACGCCTGTGGCCGGGCAATTCGTGGTTATTTACAATGTCTCTTCCGCTGGAAACAGTGCCAATGCCTATGCGGCTGGGGCCGGTAATCGGGCCACGGTTGGTGCGGGGCAGTACTTCGGCCAAAGTTGTTCTGGCCCCGGCTTTCCGGTTTGCCATGCGTTCCCCGCAGCAGCGTTTTTTCATCGTTGATCAGGCCGTAACCTATGCTTGCGAAAATGGCTTATTGAACCCGCTATGACGGTTACGGAATCATCGCTGCACAAGCGACGCCGCCCGACGTCGCCCCGGCATTGGTGACCCGCAATGTCGCTGCCTGCGGTTTCAGTTACAATCCCGGCGCCAGCCAACGGGCCGGGCTGGTCACTCTGAGTTTAACCCTGAGCCAGGCCGGGGAAAGCCTGACTTTGCAGCATCAAGTCCATGTGGTGAATGTCCCGTGACAAACTATCGATTACTCAAAAATCAGGCCGGTTTCACCCTGGTCCAGGCCATCTTCATCCTGGTGGTGCTGGCGTTGCTTGGCGCCGCCATGGTTCGGCTTATCGGGGTGCAGAGTTCGACCAGTGTCATGGCCCTGCAGCAGGCGCGCGCTTATCAAGCCGCGCGCAGCGGATTAGAGTGGGGCGCAGCGCGGGCTGCAATCCCGGCAAATTGTAATGGTGCCATGACGATCAATGGTTTTCAGGTTGCGGTTATATGTAACTCCCAAAACTTCACCGAAGGTTCAGGCACCTATGCGGTTTATTCCATCAGTGCCACGGCAACCTTTAGTGTATATGGACAACCAGATTTTGTGTCCCGTACTGTTCAGTTACGGATGCGTTAATGAGGTGGGGTAGGAACGCAGTGGAAAATTTCAAATTCTTCAGCATATGGTGCGCTCTGATTTGTGCCTTGCTCTGTGTCACCCCGGCTCATGCCGAACAAAGTTGTGCGACCATTTTCGGCAGTGCTTTACAGAATACCTCCAATGATGGTCATATCGATATCCGCTGGAATGGCCAGGTGCTGAACGATCCGGACAACCAGTTGGAGACCAAGCAAACCATAGACTTTGATCCTGCAGGTTTGGCCACTTGCGGCAGTGTGGATTGCACCGCCAGTGGCAGCGCTGTAGCGGCTTCGGCCCCGACATTTCAAACCTTTTCCGGCTCCAAGGCTGATGTCACCATCCCTTATAATGAAGGGATGGTGACTTATACACTCTCTTCTCAAGCTTATAGCCGGTTGCAGTCAAACGGTAATGGCACAACCATCAGGGATGATGGTGGTTATACAACCTATTATTTTGATCAACTGACATTAGCATATCGGGATAAACTAATTCTGCAGGGGGGGGCACGATTACTGGATCAACTCCCTTTCCCTGGGAACGGAGGTGAAAATCATTATCTCTGGCAGCGGAACTGCGCGCCTTTTTATCAACTCAGATGTCGATTTTCCCTGGGCGACAGCCATCAACAAAGCGGGGGATGCGGAAAATTTGTTGATTGTAGCTTACGGTGACGTCCAAAGCGAAGTCCAGGACATTGATATCAATTTTTTCTTATACAGTGCTGGTAATGTCAGTCTGGTAAATAATTCCCGTTTCAATGGCGCCATTGCCGCTGCTAAAAATATTGAACTTTTGAAAAGCAATGCCCTTGTCTCTTATGCTGCTGACAGTGTCAGTAATCTCGAGGGCGGATCCTTCTGCAGCAATGAATCGCTCCCCCCCGCTATCTTGATCAGCAGTTATTATTTTGACGAAACCAACTGGGATGGCAGCTCCGGGGAAGTGACCGACAGCACTGGCGGAATCAACGGCACTGCAGTCAATGGTGTGAACACGACGTCTGCAGGGAAGCTCTGTCGCGGTGGATATTTTGACGGGGTGAACGATTATGTCGCGATCCCCAATCTTTCGGATATCCTCAACGATACTGCCAGCATGGCGTTCTGGATCAAAACGACTCAAAGCGGCAATGATACCAGTTGGCAAGCGCCGGGTATTGCCGGTTTCGAGAGTGTTGGCGGGACCGATGACATGTTCTGGGGCTGGCTCGATGCATCCGGGCATATAGGTATCGGCACCGGCAATATCTATACGGCCAAATCAACCAGCCAGGTCAATGACGGCAGTTGGCATCATGTTGCCCTGACCCGCAATGCGGACGACGGCGCTTACACCGTTTATATCGATGGTCGTTTGGAACGCTCCGGCAATCTGGCCAGGCGGGGTTATCGGTAACGGCTACTCCAGTGTTGGCCGGATAGAGGACTCCGCAGGGAGTCCGATCTATTTTTCCGGTACCCTGGACGAACTCTATATCTACGACGGAGTCATTGACGCCGCAGAAGTGAGTGCTCTGTATAACGATTCCAGAACCTGCCTGCAATGTTTTTACGATGATTTCAATCGTAGTTCCCTGGGCAGCGACTGGGCGGTTTCCAACCGTTCGACAGGAACGGGAACCGCTTTCGGCAACCCGAAAATCGTTAACGGCAGGCTGCGCTTGACCGATTCCACCACCTATGTCGCGACGGCTGCTTCTTTGCTGAAGCTGTTCCCGGGAGCGGGAAATAGAATCGTCTATGAATTCGATCAATATGCCTATGACGGGAACGGCGCCGACGGCATGACCGTGGTCCTGTCCGATGCCGCTGTTACGCCGATCCCTGGTGGTTATGGTGGTTCCCTCGGTTATGCTCAACGTTGTAATATCAACGGGTTTGATGGTGGCTGGCTGGGATTGGGGATTGATGAATTCGGCAATTTCAGCAATGACAATGAATGCCGCGGTGATGGAGGTTCTCCGACTCAGCGTATTCAGGACTCGGTCGCAGTGCGCGGCTCCGGCTCAGGGACCAGTGGATATCTGCTTCATGCAGGCAGTGGCCGGTTAAGCCCCGGCATTGATAATCCTTCCAGTTCCTCCCCTCAATATGGTCATCGCTATCGAGTGACCATCGATCATAGTGACAATCGTCACGCCTATGTTCAGATTGAACGTGATTCCGGATTGGGCTATCAGGCCATTATTCCGACTTACGATGCTCTGGCCCAAGAGGGGCAGGCGGCTGTGCCGACCAACTGGCTGATTTCTATGACCGGCTCGACCGGTGCCTCTAAAAATATCCATGAGATCGATAACCTTCAGGTTTGTGCGACGTATATGGGGGAATATAACAGCATTGATCATTACCGGATTTATCATGACGGTTCTGGTCTGACCTGTAGCCCGGAAATGGTGAGCATTAAAGCCTGTCTAGACAGCGAGTGCGAGGTAACCTATGCGGGGGAGGTGACAGCAACCTTAACAACGACTCCGGTTGCTGGCACAAGCGGCTGGCAGACAACGGAATCATTTTTGAGTGATCTTGACAATAATGCGTCTTTTCGTTCAAGTACTGCGGGAACCGTGACCCTTGGCGTCTCCGGCAGTGGCGATTTCGAAGCAGATAAGGGTACGCGCTGTTTCATTGGAACCGATGAACAGGCGAATTGCAATATGGTTTTTTACGATTCCGGGTTTGTTTTTGATGTTCCCGACCATGTTGCCGCAACGGATCAGATCATAACTATTGCAGCGGTCAGAAAAGATGAAACCAGCCGGAAGTGTGTCCCCGGGTTTCAGAATGAATCCAAAGCTCTTACCCTGACTCCGGCCTATCTGAATCCGGCTTCAGGCACCAAGCCGATCAGTGTTGACGGCACCGACCTGGTTTCCTCCGGTACGACCGTCTCCCTTGACTTCGACAGCTTGGGGCAAGCTGAAATGACGGTCGCTTATCCGGATGTCGGGAAGATGAGCCTGACCGCGCGATTATAAAGGAGAAACCGGGGCCGAGGATGAAGGTCTGAGTATGACCGGAAACGATACCTTCATTACCCGCCCCGATCATTTCAGCCTGGAGATCTCTGGCAATCCGGCCGCCTCATCTGCCGCCGGCGATGTTTTTATCAAAGCGGGGAATAGCTTCCCCATCCTTGTCTCGGCCCGAAACGCCGCTGGTGACGTGACCCCCAATTATGGACAGGAAGAGACTGCCGAGACGGTCAAACTCAGCACGGATTTGATTGCTCCTGCCGGGCAGCACAATCCGGGGCTGAAGGGGGAATTCGATGCTTTCGGGACCGATTGCGATGGCAATGTCGCGCTTGGTTATGCCTGTGGCAAAAAATTCAGCTGGAATGAAGTCGGTATCATTCAGCTAACGCCGGAGGTCGGTGACGGCAGCTATCTGGGTAGCGGGAATGTCAGCGGGAACAGTTCGGACAATGTCGGTCGTTTCATTCCCGACCGTTTTGGCGTCTCTGCCAACACCCCGGCTTTTGTTGATGCCTGCCTGGCCGGAGCTTATACTTATCTGGGGCAGCCTTTCGGTTTTCTCATTGATCCGGAACTGACTCTGACCGCCCGTGGCGAAGACGGTAGTCTGCTGCTGAATTACGGCAACGAGTTCTGGAAATATGCCGGTACTCTGAGTGATCGTCATTACTTGAACACCGCCCTCGGAGGTGGTGCCGGGTTAACGATTGCGGTCTCCACCAGTGGCACTAAAACCCTGACCGGAGCAGACGATTATGACGGCAGCGGCAACCCTGACCTTGGCTGATGAAGCTCTGGCTTACAACAAGCCCACCAATGCCGCGGCCCCTTTTAATGCCAAGGTCGATCTGGTCTACAGCGCGAGCGACCTGACCGACGGTGATGGGATTTGCTACGATAAGACCAATGACGGAGGCTGTGACTCCTTTACGTTTTCCGGCATCGGCGCTACCCAACAGCGCTACGGTCGCCTTCTGCTACAAAAACGCCTACGGTCCGGAAACTTTGCCGCTGGCCATCCCGGTCCGGGCCGAATTTTTCAATGGGACGGCTTTTGAGGTGAACACGGCTGATGGGTGCAGTGCTGTTGATAGCGCCAATGTTGCTTTGGGCAATTACCAGGACAACCTAGCGGACGGAGAAACCGTAATTTCAGGAAATGGCAACTTGGCAAGCGGTCTGGATCAAAATGATATCAGCCTGAGTGCACCCGGCAGCGGCAATGACGGCAGTGTCGACCTGACCCTGGATTTGTCAACCGCGATTGGAGCGGGTCTGCCTTGGTTGCAGTTCGACTGGAACGGTGACGGAACTGTCGATAACCCAATCTGTACCGCGACCTTTGGGATCTATCAAGGGAGTCCGCGTTTAATCTATACTCGTGAATCGGTCTGGTGATTTTTCCAGACCCAGGGTAATGACCTTTTGGCTGTTGCGAGACAGCCTTGGCAAAAAAAAAAACGCCCTGCCGAATTTCGACAGGGCGATTCTATTGCAGCTGACCAGCAGGAAATTATTTGTCGCACAGATCGACTTTGATATCCCAGTCTTTGATGCGCATGGTGCCGTTCTGGGCCAGGTTGAGCTGCATCTTGAAAGCGCGGTCGAACAGCTGCGGCTCGTGACCGATCCCTTTGGCCAGACATTCCTTGGTGGCCATCTCCAGGTATTCGTTGAGAATCGGTTTGTACTCCGGGTGGGCGCATTTCTCAATGATCAGCTTGGCCCGCTCTTTCGGTGCGACGCCCGCGCAGATCGGCCAGGCCTTGCTCGGTGACCAGCACGTCAAGGTCGTGCTCGGTATGATCGACGTGCGGGGCTTTGGGGACCACGCAGGTGATGCCGAGGGGATCGGTTTTGCTTGGTCGCGTTGACGGGCTGTGCATGATTTTGAGGTAGCCGTTACGCAGGTAGTCTCCGGAACCGCCCAGTCCGTTGATCATCCGGGTCCCGCCGACCAGGGTTGAGTTGGCGTGGGCGTAAATATCGAACTCGACCGGGGTGTTCATGGCAATGACGCCGAGGCGGCGGATTGGCTCGGGAGCGTTGGAGATCGACAGCGGCCGCAAGGTAATCTTATCGAAGTATTTCTCCCAGTTGTCAAAGAAGCGCGGGAAGCCCGGGTTTTCCGACAGGGAGAGCGAGCAGGCTGAAGCGAACTTCAGGTTGCCGCCGTCAAAGAAGTCGAGCATGGTGTCCTGCAGCACTTCGGTGTATACCGAAAGGTTGGTGAAGGGACCTTTTGCCAGCCCGCCGACAACGGCGTTGGCGATGGAACCGACCCCGGACTGCAGTGGCAGCAGGTGCTCGGGCAGGCGGGCCTTTTTTCACTTCATGGGCAAAAAATTCCATGATATGCCCGGCGATCGCTTCGGACGTGTCATCCATCTCGGCAAAGGCGCGGCCTTTGTCACGATTCTTCGATTCTACAATGGCAACAATTTTTTCCGGATCGCAGGGAACATAAGGGGTCCCGATGCGGCTGTTGGCCTTGGTGATCAGAAACGGCTCCCGGCGCGGCGGTTTATTCTGCATGTGAATGTCGTGCATCCCTTCGAAAGAAGGTTGGCCGGTGTTGACTTCGATAATGATTTTGTCGCACAGATGCAGAGCTTCGGCGACGATACCGCAGGATGTTGTCAGGGCCAGACCGCATTCTTCAGTGATTGCAGAAACTTCGACAATGCCAATGTCATAGCGGCCGTTTTCGGTGTAAAAGCCATAGCCGGCGTCTTGAGCAAAGTGGCCAAGGTGTTTGTCGCCCAATGCGAATCCGGCCTGCGTTGATCCCCTTGGCGATGTTCTTGCCGGTCTGGTAAGGCCAGCGGCGGTCGATCATATCGAGGGTCGCCCAGCGGTCTTCGGTCTCTGCACCGACCGAGGCGCCGATGAACAGGTTGAACTTCCATTTCCCTTGGAGATTGTTGGCCTCAACATAGTCGGCCAGGGCAATAGGCACGGCTTTGGGGTATCCGGCGGGGGTGAAGCCAGACCAGAGCAGGTTCTGCCCAGGGTTGAAAAAATTGGATGCAGTCTTCTGCCGACCTGACTTTACTGAGCAGCGACTTGCGACGTACGCGGTCCTCAAGTGTTCCGTATTCCGACATTCTCTCTCCTCCCATGACAAGGACATGGTGCAGATTTGGCACCTGTTTGGATTTGCTGTAAAACAGCGCTATTAATTCTCCCGAACGGTCAAGTTGTCGATTTCAAAGATGAAAACAATCTTTTCTAATGCTGGAAAAGATTGTTTTTAGGCTGACTAAAATAAAATGAGAACAGTGTTTCTTATATAATGCGGTTATCTGACAAGTCAAGGGGAAATGTGGGGTTAAAGAGGTAAATTATCATTTCTGGTAAGCTCTTTCGGGGACTTTTCAAGGAGCAAAAAATAATTTTTGGAAACGCTGTTTATTTTTTATGTGGCGAGTATGTTTTATTTTTCAATGGGTTGCTGTCGTTGTAGGCAAAGACACTGCTGAGACCTTTCTTTCCGGTGGATGGAAAATAGGCAAGGGTAGGCTTGTGAAAAAATATATATATAAATAAAGAAATCTGCAGATACTGTCCGGAATGGAGCTAGTTTAAGAGTGCATGGCAGCAAAACGGGGATTGTCCCCGCACGGGGGGCTGTTCCAGGTCTTTGCGGTGCGAACCGCTACAGTTCCATGGCTCGCAAACTCTCGGGACAGCCCCGGGGGTTACTGCAAAGTCGGTGAAACTAGCGCCATTTGATGGTGTCTATTTAACCTCGAGGTGAGATCGGGAGCCGGGGCTGCGAAGAACGATTATCGAGATGTGGCTTGCCGGGAGGCTTGATCGTTGCCAGGTGATGTTATCGAGAGAAGGAAGCTTTTTTGTTCGACAGGTCAATGAAACCTCGGCCTCTGCCTCGTAAATATGGGCAGAGGCCGGTTGCGTGGTAGGATCAGTCTTCGCAAAGATCGACTTTGATGTCCCAACTCTTGATTCTCATGGTGCCGTTGGCGGCCAGGTTTTGCTGCATTTTGAAGCAACGGTCGAACAGTTGAGGCTCATGACCGATTCCTTTGCTAAGGCACTCCCGGCTTGCCAGGTCGAGGTAGTCCTGCAAGATCGGCTTGTATTCCGGGTGCGCACACTTGTCGATGATTTTCTGGGCGCGTTCTTTGGGGGCCAGGCCACGCAGGTCGGCCAGCCCTTGCTCGGTGACCAGAATATCGAGATCATGTTCGGTGTGATCGATATGAGGGGCTTTGGGAACCACGCAGGTGTTGCCCAACGGATCGGTTTTGCTGGGGCGAACCGAAGGGGAGTGCATAATTTTCAGGTAGCCGTTACGCAGGAAGTCTCCTGAACCACCGATCCCGTTGATCATCCGGGTTCCTCCGACCAGGGTCGAGTTGGCATGGGCATAGATATCAAATTCGATCGGGGTATTCATGGCGATGACGCCGAGGCGGCGGATCGGCTCCGGCGCGTTGGAAATCGACAGCGGCCGCAGGGTGATTTTGTCTGCGTATTTTTCCCAATTTTGCAGGAAGCGGGGGAATCCTTCCTCTTCCGACAGGGAGAGCGAACAGGATGATGCGGCATTAAGTTTGCCGGAATC
>CAXXJU010000055.1:0-31536 GCA_963668145.2 Geopsychrobacteraceae bacterium | reverse complement strand
GTATAATATCATCCCGGATCTGCCGGGGCCGCTGGCACCGGTGATTCACCCGGGGACGTTGCAGCCGGTCACTGCGGATGATCTGTTGCCGCTGTTTCCACCGGGCCTGATCGAACAGGAAGTTTCAACCGAGCGTTGGATCACTATTCCTGACGAGGTTCGGCAGATTCTCGCCCAATGGCGTCCCGCTCCCCTGTTTAGAGCGCGGCGGCTGGAGCAGTTGCTGCAGACACCGGCCCGGATCTACTATAAATATGAAGGGGTTTCCCCGGCCGGCAGTCATAAGCCGAACACCGCCATACCCCAAGCCTACTATAATAAAATTGCTGGAACCAGGCGGATTGCCAGTGAAACCGGCGCCGGCCAATGGGGCTCCTCCATTGCCCTGGCCTGCCAGATGTTCGGCCTTGAATGCACGGTTTACATGGTCAGCGTCTCCTATCGGCAGAAGCCCTACCGGAAAAGCATGATGCAGTTGTGGGGAGCCGAAGTGGTGCCGTCGCCGTCCTCCCAGACCGCGGCTGGCCGGGCGATTCTGGCCCGCGATCCGGACAGCAACGGGTCGCTGGGGATTGCCATCAGCGAAGCAGTGGAAGACGCCGCCAGTCATGAGGACACCCGTTATTGTCTCGGCAGTGTGCTCAATCATGTCTGTCTGCACCAGACTGTCATCGGACTGGAAGCCCGTGAGCAGATGGCCCTGGCCGGCGACTCTCCGGATGTGGTAATCGGTTGCCACGGCGGCGGGTCGAATTTCGCCGGGTTGGCCTTTCCATTCATGGCCGACAAGGCCGCCGGCAAGGATTTGCGCATTGTCGCGGTAGAGCCTCTGTCATGTCCGACCCTGACCAAAGGCGTGTACGGTTTTGACTATGGCGATACGGCCAAAATGGCGCCGATCTCCAAAATGTATACCCTGGGACATGATTTCATGCCGCCTGGAATTCATGCCGGCGGTTTGCGCTATCACGGCGCCGCGCCGCTGGTTTCGCAATTGCTTGATGCCGGGTTGATTGAAGCCAGGGCGGTCGGGCAGGTGGAGTGTTTTCAGGCTGCGGTTGATTTTGCCCGGGCTGAAGGGATTATCCCGGCCCCGGAATCTTCCCATGCCATCCGGGCGGCTCTGGACGAAGCGTTGCAGGCCAAGGAAGAGGGGCAGGAGAAAACCATTCTGTTCAACCTCTCCGGCCATGGACATGTCGATATGGCGGCCTATGACGCCTTTTTTGCTGGGGAGTTGGAAAATTACGCCTATTCCAGCGCGGCGGTGGAACAGTCATTACAGCAGCTGCCCAAAGTGGACTGCTGAAGGGGATTGTGTGGCCGACACCAGAGTCAAAATATGTGGTATCACCAATCGCGCTGATGCCTGTGCGGCGGTGGCGGCCGGGGGCCGATGCCCTGGGGTTTGTCTTTTATGAGCAGAGTCCCCGCTATGTCGCACCGGAGCAAGTGGCGCGGATTGTCGAAGCGCTGCCTCCCTTTGTGACCACGGTCGGGCTCTTTGTCAACAGTCCGGTGGCGCGGATCAGGGAGATCATGACTCTGACCCGGCTCAACCTGGTCCAGTTGCACGGTGATGAAAGCGTGCAGGATTGCATCATTGAACCGTTTCGGGTTATGAAGGCGCTGCGCGTCAGGGATGCCGCGTCATTGCAGGGGGCCGAAGATTATCCGGTCGCCGCGTTGTTGCTCGATGCCTGGAGTGATGATGCCTACGGTGGCACCGGTCACTCTTTCGACTGGGAACTGGTCC
Organism: Geopsychrobacteraceae bacterium; assembly: GCA_963668145.2. GTDB lineage: Bacteria > Desulfobacterota > Desulfuromonadia > Desulfuromonadales > Geopsychrobacteraceae > Seleniibacterium. The sequence continues at coordinate 29,780 of CAXXJU010000055.1, read as the reverse complement.
GGCGGCTCGGCAGCCGGCAGCCGTTGGTGCTGGCTGGTGGCCTGACCCCGGCCAATGTCGCTGCGGCGATACAAACTGTCCGCCCTTACGCGGTTGATGTCTCCAGCGGAGTTGAGGAGTCCCCGGGGCGTAAAGATGTCCAGAAAATCAATGAATTCATACAGCAGGTGAGGAAAGCATGAGTTATCAGTACCCGGACCAACGCGGTCACTTCGGTATCTATGGCGGGCGCTATGTCGCCGAAACTCTGATGCCGGCCCTTTTGGAGCTGGAGCAGGCCTATGCCGGAGCCCGTCAGGACCCGGAATTTTACCGGGAATTCGAATACTATTTGAAGAATTATGTCGGCCGGCCCAGCCCCCTGTACTATGCCAGGCGGCTCAGTGAAGAGTTGGGTGGCGCCAAAATTTACCTGAAGCGCGAGGACTTGAACCATACCGGCGCCCACAAGGTTAATAACACCGTCGGCCAGATTCTGCTCGCCCGGCGTATGGGCAAGAATAAGGTTATTGCCGAAACCGGTGCCGGGCAGCATGGTGTTGCCACTGCCACCGTGGCCGCTCTGTTCGGCATGGAATGCGAAATCTTCATGGGCAAGGAGGACATCCGCCGCCAGTCCCTCAATGTCTTCCGGATGAAGCTGCTCGGGGCCAAGGTGATTGAGGTCACCAGCGGCACCGCCACCCTCAAGGACGCCATGAACGACGCTATGCGCCACTGGGTGACCCATGTCCGCGACACCTTTTATGTCATTGGGACCGTCGCCGGGCCCCACCCCTATCCGATGATGGTCCGTGATTTCCAGGCAGTTATCGGCAAGGAAGCCAAACAGCAACTGCAGGAAGCGGAAGGACGGCTACCGGACGTTGCCGTGGCCTGTATTGGTGGCGGCTCCAACGCCATGGGGCTGTTCTATCCCTTCATCGAGAACAAAGGGGTTCAGTTGCTCGGGGTTGAAGCGGCTGGCTTCGGAGTCGAAACCGGCAAGCATGCAGCATCGATCTCGGCCGGGCTGCCCGGGGTGCTGCACGGCAACAAGACCTACCTACTGCAGGACGATGACGGGCAGATCCAGCATGCGCACTCGATTTCCGCGGGCCTCGATTACCCAGGAGTGGGGCCGGAGCACGCGCTTCTGCACGATATTGAACGGGCCGAATATGTCTCGGTGACCGACCAGGAAGCCCTGGACGCATTTCAAAAACTGACCCGGATCGAAGGGATTATCCCGGCCTTGGAAAGTGCCCATGCCGTGGCCCAAGTGGTTAAATTGGCCCCCACTCTGAGCAAGGAGCAGATCATTCTGGTCTGTCTGTCGGGGCGCGGGGATAAGGATATTCATACAGTCGCCGATGCGATGAAAGTGCAATTATAATGAAATTCAGTGAACTACAACTTCCCGAATCCGTACAAAAAGGTGTCGTGGCGGCCGGATTCGAATCCCTGACCCCGGTGCAGCAGGAATCGATTCCTCTCGCTCTGCACGGTAAGGACGTCGCTGCCCAGGCTCAGACTGGCACCGGCAAAACCGCCGCCTTCCTGATCTCGCTGTTTTGCCGGCTGCTGAAAAGTGAAACTGGCACCGGCAGCAATCCGCGGGCGCTGGTCATGGCTCCGACCCGGGAGCTGGTGGTGCAGATCTGCGCCGATGCGGAGACCCTGGGACAGTTTACCGGCCTCAAAGTGCAGCCGATTTTTGGCGGCGTTGATTACGAAAAACAGCGTCAGGCGCTCCGCGATGGGGTCGATATCATTGTCGCCACCCCGGGTCGCCTGATCGACTATTACAAGCAGCACGTGTTCTCCTTGAAACAGGTCGAAGCTCTGGTCATTGACGAGGCCGACCGGATGTTCGATATGGGGTTTATCAAAGACCTGCGTTACCTGCTGCGGAAACTGCCCCCGTTTGAAAATCGGCAGACCATGCTGTTTTCCGCCACCCTCTCCACCCAGGTCATGGAGCTGGCCTATGAATTCATGGACCTGGCGGAACGAGTCGAAATCGCTCCCAAGCAGGTCGCTGCGGATAATATTGATCAAATCCTCTATCACGTCGGCCGCCATGAAAAATTTGCCCTGCTGCTCGGGTTGCTGAAACAGGATCCGGATGTCGAAAGAGTGATGCTGTTTGTCAATACCAAGGTCGAGGCGGAGCGGCTGAATGCCCTGCTGCAGGCCAATGATATTGCCAGTGCGGTCCTCTCCGGTGATATCCCCCAGAAAAAGCGCATGCGGATTCTCGATCAGTTCAAGCTCGGCAGCCTGACTCATCTGGTGGCGACGGATGTCGCTTCCCGCGGGATTCATGTCGATAACGTCACCCACGTCATCAACTATGATCTGCCACAGGACCGGGAAGACTACGTCCACCGTATCGGCAGGACCGCCCGGGCCGGGGCCAGCGGGCGGGCGATCAGCTTTGCCGATGAAGAGACCGTCTACGTCATCGAGGAAATCGAGGACTATCTCGGCTTCAGGATTCCCAGTACCATGCCGCTGGATGAGGATTTCTGTTTTGATTTCAAACGTGCCGCACCCCGGCGCAAGAAACCCTTGCCGAGTGCCGTCGAGAAAAAAGCAGCCCCGCGCAAGCGTCGGCCGCGGCGGCGCTCCAAAAAAGGAAAAACCGGCGGAGGAGTCGGGCAGGCCAGCGGCGGCGCGGCCGGCGGCTCCGAAAAAAAGGATAGCTAGTTTCCATCCGGAAACGGCCCTTTTCCGCTGTGGCGGTGTCAATCTGCGGGTTTTCTTGTGCGGCGTAAAGTACTACGCCTCCGCACAACCCCTTGATTTCCTTGCCACAACGAAAAACTGCTCGTTTCCAATCTGAAAACTTCATTATTGTCATCCAGGGTTTCTGGATGACAACTAGCTAGAAAAGGATTGAAAAGAGCCTGTGGAATCGTTAAGCTGGCTCTTTTTGGCCTGTTCCGTCTGACCGGTTGTTGAGAAAATTCCCGAATGGAGTTTTCAACGGCTTGCTAACGACCCGTATGGGATTTAAAGACAAATTCATGTCACGAATAGATGATGTTTTCAAGAAATTGCAGGAACGCGGGGACAAGGCTCTGATTCCCTTCATTACCGCCGGGGACCCGGACCTGCCAACCACCGCTGAACTGATTAAGGTACTGGCGGGGGCAGGAGCGGACCTGATTGAACTTGGCGTCCCGTTTTCCGATCCCATGGCCGATGGGCCCACCATTCAGGCGGCTTCCGAACGCGCGCTGGCGGGTGGTACGAGCCTGGTGAAAATCCTCGAACTGGTTGCCGCAGTGCGCCGCGAGACCTCGATTCCGCTGGTGCTGATGGGCTATTACAATCCCGTTTTTCGTTATGGTGCCGAGCGCTTTGCGCAGGACGCCGCACGTGCCGGAGTCGATGCGCTGTTACTGGTCGATCTGCCGCCGGAAGAGGTGGGCGAGATCAGTGTCGCGGCGCAAGCCGCTGGGCTGGCCCTGATTACCCTGCTGGCGCCCACCACTCCGCGGGAACGGATGCGCCAACTGGCAGCTGCCGCGCAGGGGTATATCTATTATGTTTCCATGACCGGCGTAACCGGCGCGCAGAAGATTTCGCCGGCCGATATCCGCGCTGCCGTCGAAGAGCTTAAAACCATGACCGCAGTGCCGGTGGGGGTCGGTTTCGGTATTACCACGGCGGAAGAGGCTGCCAGCGTCGGCGAATTTGCCGATGGTGTTGTGGTTGGCAGCGCACTGGTTAGAATTATAGAGACCTATGCCCAGAGTACGGAACTGTTACCACGTGTTGCGGAATTTACTTCAAATTTAAAACAGGGGCTGGTGAACAGGACCGCCTGACTCGAAACGGTCGGTGACCCGGCGACGCTGCTCACCTGACAGAATCAGGTGAAACAAAAAGGATGCTCCATGGTCTGGTTTCGTAAAAAAAATGCTGTAACCACATCGGTTGAAAAGAAGAATGTCCATGTTCCTGAAGGGGTCTGGACCAAATGTAAGAACTGTCAGGAAATTATTTACGCCAAGGAAATCGAGCGGAACCTGAATGTCTGTCCCAAATGTGACTATCACTTCCGGATCGGCGCCAGGGAGCGGATCAGCCTGGTCATCGATGAAGGGACTTTTGTCGAAATGGACGCGAATATGCGCTCCGTCGATTTCCTCGACTTCAAGGATTCCAAGCGCTACAAGGAACGGATCAAGGCCGCCCTGAAAAAAGCGGGCGACGGCGATGCCGTTATTTGTGGGGAAGGGCAGCTTGATGGGCTGCCGGTTGTGGTCGCGGTCTTCGACTTTTCCTTCATGGGGGGGCAGTATGGGCTCGGTGGTCGGGGGAGAAAATTACCCGTGCCATTGAAAAAGGCCTGGAAACTAATGCGCCGGTGCTGGTGTTTTCCTCGTCCGGAGGGGCGCGGATGCAGGAAAGCATCCTGTCACTGATGCAGATGGCCAAGACCAGTGCGGCCCTGGCCAAACTGAAAGCGGCCGGGATTCCCTTTATTTCGGTGCTGACCGATCCGACCACCGGCGGTGTTACGGCAAGTTTCGCCATGCTCGGGGATCTCAATATCGCCGAGCCCCGCGCGCTGATCGGCTTTGCCGGGCCTCGCGTTATTGAACAGACTATCCGCCAGCAGCTGCCGGAAGGTTTTCAGCGTTCGGAATATCTGCTCGAACATGGCATGATCGATATGATTGTCCCACGCAAGGAGATGAAAGAGCGCCTGTCCGGGATTCTGCGCATTTTCACCAAAAACTGATCGTGATGTCTGACCGTTACAGGGAAAGCATCGATTACCTGTATGGGCTGCAGCTATTCGGTATCAAGTTAGGTCTCGACAATATCCGCAAGCTGCTGACTCGGCTCGGTGAACCCCAGCAGGCGTTGCGGATCATTCATATTGCCGGGACCAACGGCAAAGGTTCGACCTCAGCCGCGCTGGCGAGTATCTTTCAGCAGGCCGGAATTTCCTCCGGCCTCTATACTTCACCTCACCTGCACCATTTTACCGAACGGATCCGGATTGATACCCGGCAGATCGATGCTACGGAAGCGGTCGCGCTGATCGACGAACTGCGCCCCCATGCTCAGGATTTGGGGATTACTTTCTTCGAATTCACCACGGCCATGGCGTTACTCAGTTTTCAGCGTCATCAGACCCCCTGGGCGATCCTCGAGACCGGGATGGGGGGCCGGCTTGACGCCACCAATGCGGTGACCCCGGAGCTGTGTGTCATCACCCCGATCGCCCTGGATCACGCCGGCTACCTGGGGGCGGACCTACTGTCCATCGCTGCCGAGAAAGCGGGAATTTTTAAAGCTGGCGTGCCGGTACTCTGCGCCCCGCAGGAAGCGGCGGTCGAAGAATTGCTACGGCAGCGGGCCGCGGCCCTCGGCTGCCCGTTTTTCATGCTCGGTCAGGATTATCGGGTCAGTGTTGAGGACGATTCGAGCCTGACCCTGTGCGGGCCCGGGCTGGACCTCAGCGGGGTCAGACCGCGCCTGCCTGGAATTCATCAGTTTAATAACCTGGCTCTGGCCGCCGCGGCCGTCGCTGTGCTCGCCGAGCAGATCGGCCCGCTTGCCGCCTCGACCCTGCGGGCCGGGCTGGAACAGGTCTGCTGGCCCGGACGACTGGAGTGGCTGGCCGAGCGGATTCTTCTTGACGGTGCGCATAATCAGGCCGGGGTCGAAGTGCTGACCGCTTATTTACAGCAACAGCAACTGCGCGGACTGCACCTGGTGTTCGGTTGCAAGGCCGATAAGCAGGCGGAGCAGATGCTGGCCCGGTTGTTGCCCTTTGCCGCTCAGGTTTATTTGACCCGGCCGCCAGATGTTGCGGCGGTTGACCCGGAAAAATTGATGCAACAGGCCGAGGAGTCGGGTATTGTGGCACATCAGTACCCAACCCCGGCTGCGGCACTTAGTGCGGCTCGGCAACAGCGGCGCCACGAGGACACCATCCTGGTCGCCGGTTCCCTGTTTTTGATTGCCGCGGTGCGGGCCGAACTGGTTGCGAATATCGATACCTTACCGATTGTTATTTGACTGTAATGGAATAGTGAAGCGATGCTGCTGCGTTTACTGCTGATTCTTGTTGTGCTGATGCCGATTCCGGCCGTTGCTGCCGATTTCAGTCAACTCGGTAAGGAAGGGGCACCGATTCGCCTGGAGGCGGATCAACTGAGTTATGATCGGGAAACCGGTCTCTATCGCGCTTCCGGCGACGTCACCCTGATTCAGGGGGATTTCGAAGTTTACAGCCAGGAACTGCAGTGGAATCAGACCAGCGGTGACCTCGAGGCCGAGGGCGATGTCAGGCTGGTTTCCCCCGGATGAGGTGCTTTCCGGGCGCAAGGTTCACTACAACCTGCTGCAGGGGACCGGGGTCATTGAAAACGGTCATTTCTTTTTGCCCCAACAGAACCTGCATGTTTACGGCAAAAAAATCGAACGGCTGGGAGTGTCTGATTATCGAATTTACGATGGGACCTTTACAACGTGTGACGGGGATGTTCCTTCCTGGAAATTCGGTGCCAGCCAGGTCGATTTGACCCTCGGTGGTTACGCCCGGGCGCGGAACACGGTTTTTTATCTGAAGAACATTCCTTCCGCCTATTTCCCCTATATGATCTATCCGGCCAAGACCGACCGCGAATCGGGGTTGCTGATCCCCGGGGTGGGTTACTCGGATAGCCGTGGCTTCCAATACAGTGCTGCCTATTATCAGGTCCTCGGCGTTAACCAGGATGCCACTCTCTATCTGGACTACCTTTCGAAGATGGGGTTGGGAAAAGGTCTGGAGTACCGCTATGTCTTCGGCGGTGGCAATGCCGGGGAGGCCAAGGCCTACCACATTAACGTCGATCAGGTTGACGGGGTTAAGGTCAATGAGCAGCGTTATGCCCTGAAGTGGCGTCATGATGGTATGCTGCCGGGTGCGGTGCGGCTTGTCGCCGACACTGCATATGTCAACGATAAAGACTACTTTAAGGATTTTGGCGGGGCTGCGGGGGAGTATAACAAGGACCAGGTTCAGTCCAAGTTGTTTCTGACCAGGCATTGGGACCGCTACAGCCTGGTCGGCCTGTTCAAATACACCAAGGATCTGCAGACCAACGACAAGACGACCCTGCAGCTGTTGCCGCGAGTCACTTTTGATACCACCCGGCAACGGTTCGGCGAATCGGTCTTTTTCTATGACTTCACCACCGAGTACAGCCATTTCTGGCGCGAAGAAGGCTTGCGGGGTGAACGGCTGATGGCCCGCCCGGCCCTGTCTGCCCATATTCCATTGGCAAAAGTATTCGACCTGGCACCAGAATTGGCTTGGCGGCAGCGCTACTACTGGGGATTGAGTGATGATTCGCCCGCAACCGATGCCGGGCTGGTGGAATTTTCCACCAAGCTGGCAACCACAGCTTTGGAGCGGGGGTATACTGCCTTTGGAACAACCCTGCGTCATTCGCTGTTTCCGGAAGTGACCTACAGCAATATTCCTGATGTCGATCAATCCGATCTGCCGGAGTTCGACGATTTCGACCGCATCGACGCGGAAAACAATCTTGAGTACGCCCTGGTGCAACGCCTGACCGGCAGTTTTTCCACATCGGAACAGGGGAGTTATGTGCGCGAGCTGATCTACCTGCGGGTAGGGCTGGTGCAGGACCTGCGGCAAGAGGCGGACGGGAGTGGCTTTACCGATCTGCGTACCGAGGTGAAGCTGCAGCCGACGGAGTACTTTTCCTTCGGGTCCGATTCGACCTATGCGACCGATGCCGGGCAATGGCAGAAGTTTTCGGCTCATGCGACGTTAGCGGATAGCCAGGAAAACTCAGTTTCTGCACGCTATCGTTACAATCGTGAAGATGATGTCGACTATGCGGCCATCAATTTGACTACGTCCTTCCTTAAACCGGTTTATCTGACTTATCAGCAGCGCTATGATTTTACCGAGGATCAAAAGCTGGAACAGATTGTTGCCGTTGAATACCGTCAGCAATGCTGGAGCGTCCGGTTGGCGTTGCGTGATCGGGAAAACGATCGTTCGGTGATGCTCAGTTTTTCCATGAGTGGGATTGGCTCGGTCGGCAGCGATGCGACGACCCCGGGTGGAATTTGAACGGCCTTGCCGTGAGCAATAAAGATTCAGTTGACCTTGCCACAACAGCATGCGAACCTGCACCATTAAGTTTACTAACGGGCGTGTCGGCCAGGGTAGGGTAAGAGGTTGGAATTGGCTTCTGAGCAAGAACCAGAATCTGCGGCGAATGGGAAGAAAAATTTTCTGACCATCGGCTTGTTGATTGTGATTGCCCTGATGTTTGTCTATGCCGTTTTCGGCGACCGCGGGGTGATGCGCATCCTGCAGGCGCAGCAACAGAAAGAGCAGTTGCAGGCTCAACTGGAAGAGTTGCGTCAGGAGCAGGATCACCTGCACGAACAGATTCAACGTCTGCAGACGGACAAGAATTACTGGGAACAGCTGGCCCGGACCAAGCTGGGAATGGTGCGTGAAGGTGAACTGATTTATTTTCTTCCGGATCAGAACAACAAGGACAAGAGGCAAAAAAAAGAATGAAGACACAATTGCGGCAAGCCATTGAGGCTGCCCTGAAAGACTGTTATGCCGCCGGCGAACTGAGTTCCGGCGAAGTTCCTGCTGAAATCCAACTGGAAGTCCCCAAGAATTCAGACCACGGAGATTTTGCCACCAACCTGGCCATGACCCTGGCCAAACCGGAACGCAAGGCACCGCGGCAGATTGCCGAACTGTTGGTGGCCCGCCTGCAGGAAAATCCGTTATGCGACCGGGTTGAAATCGCCGGACCGGGCTTTATTAACTTCCGGCTGGCTGCACAGTGCTGGTATGCCGTCCTTGACCAAGTGATGGAGCAGGGGACTGCTTACGGGAAGCTGGACATTGGTCAGGGGCGCCGAATTCAGGTTGAGTTCGTCAGCGCCAATCCGACCGGGCCTCTGCACATCGGTCACGGCCGCGGTGCAGTCGTTGGTGACGCCCTGGCGTCAGTGCTGGAAGCTGCCGGTTATGCCGTGCAGCGCGAGTATTATGTCAATGATGCCGGTAACCAGGTCCAGACCCTGGGGCGGTCCATCCTGCTTCGCCTGAGGGAACTGCAGGGGGAGCCGATCGATTTCCCGGAAGACGGCTACCAGGCCGAGTATGTCACTGAGGTGGCGGCCAAGCTGCGCACCGCCAAAGGGGAGTTGAAAGATCTTTCCGAGGCCGAGGCCATCGAACTTTGTGCCCGCTTCGGGGTGGCGGAAATTCTTCAGTGGATCGAAACCGATCTGGAGGAATTCGGCATTCGCTTTGACAATTGGTACAGCGAGAAGAGCCTCTATGACCGCCATATGGTCGATCAGCAGCTGGCCAATCTGGAGCGGAAAGGACTCACTTTCAAGCAGGATGATGCGCTCTGGCTGCGGACCACGGAATTTGGCGACGACAAGGATCGGGTGCTGATCAAGTCGGATGGTAGCTATACCTACTTCGCATCAGATGTCGCCTACCATATGGAAAAATTCGATCGCGGTTTCGATCGGGTTATCGATGTCTGGGGGGCCGATCATCATGGTTATATCCCGCGCATGAAGGCGATGCTGACCGGGCTCGGGCATCCGTCGGAAGATCTGGAAGTTCTGCTGATCCAGATGGTCAACCTGCTGCGCGACGGTCAACCCTTTATCATGGGCAAGCGCTCCGGTAATTTCATCACCCTGCGTGAAGTGATCGATGAGGTCGGCCGCGATGCCTGCCGCTTCTTTTTCCTGATTCGGCGCTGCGACAGCCAGCTCGACTTTGATCTGGAACTGGCCAAACAACAGAGCAGCGATAATCCGGTATACTATGTCCAGTATGCGCATGCGCGGGTCTGCAGCATCAACCGGAATGCCGTCGAAGCCGGGATTGCGCAACCGCAGCAGGGGCAGATCGACTATAGTCGCTTAACCTTGCCGGAGGAACTGGCTCTGGCCAAACTGCTGGCCCGATTCCCGGAATCGCTCAGCGGCGCCGCGCTCAATTATGAGCCGCATCGGATTGTTTTTTATCTCCAGGATCTTGCTGCCCAGTTCCACAGCTACTATAATCGGCAACGGGTGCTGGTCGACGATCCGGAGATCAGTAAAGCGCGGCTCTATCTGGTCAATTCGGTTCGCATTGTTCTGGCCAACGCCTTGAGGATCCTTGGCGTCTCGGCCCCGGAACAGATGTAGGCAGAGGGGACTCTGCTTGGAATAAAAGGGAGAAAAATGAAGGGAACGACAAAAACTCGGACCCAGCGCAGAATGGAAAAACGTCAGGCGATTATTCTGCTGGTATTGGTGTTGGTCGTATCACTCGCAAGTTTTACCCTCGGGGTTATCGTCGGGCGGCACGGAGCAGAGCGGGAACTGGCTTATGCCAAGACTCAGCAAGACAAGGTTCTGGTCACCCAGGCTCCGCCGGTTGTTCCCTCGTCTACTCCTGAAGCGGCCGCTCCGGCGGATCCGGTGGCGGACAAAATCGCCGGTGTGACCACCGAAACGGTCACCGGGGAGGAGCCGAAATTGTCCTTTTATGATGATCTGGCCAAGGATTCCGCACCGCTCGGTAGTGGTATCAACATGGCGCCGGTTGAAGAACCGGCTGCTGCCGGCAGCACCCAACCGCCCATCGATTTACCTGCTCAGCCGATTGTGGAAAAAGCGCCTCGGCAGGAGACTGTCGCAGTCGCAAAACAGCCTGCACCGGCAGCCCCTGCCTCGACTTCCCCACCGGTAGCGGCACATGACAGCGAAAACCTGCCTAAGACGGTCGCAGGCGGTTCCCATGCAGTACAAATCGGCTCTTTCAGTGCGGCAAAAGATGCTATCGCGCTTAAAGACAAACTGCTTAAGCAGGGCTACCCCGCCTTCATGGTGGAAGCCGACCTCGGGGCCAAAGGACTCTGGTATCGGGTTCGCGTCGGCCCTTATGCTGATGCGGAACAGGCGAAAGTGGCGCAACGGGTGTTGGAAAAAAAGGAAAAGATCAAGGGCTTCGTGTCCCGCCAATAAAGTCATTTTCTCTCTCTCCGGAAGGTGGATTTTTTTTCTTGACATTTTGTCGTTTGGAGATTAATTTCCAGACCTCGTGTCGCGGGATGGAGCAGTCTGGTAGCTCGTCGGGCTCATAACCCGAAGGTCGGGGGTTCAAATCCCTCTCCCGCAACCAAAAGCCGAAATCTCTGTAAAGAGTTTTTATAGATTCGGCGGTGTAGCTCAGTTGGTTAGAGCATGCGGCTCATATCCGCAGTGTCCGGAGTTCGAATCTCTGCACCGCCACCATATATTAAGGCCCTTCCCGCTTTCGGGGAGGGCCTTTTTCGTTTATATTCGTTGTTGTCGCCATGGCGCGGCAAAGCCAATCTTTTTTTAGCAGGGAATGCATGTCAATCCAGATGGTGGACATTGAACGCAGCATTAGCGAGGCTCTGCCGGCGAACCAGCGGAAGATTCTGGTGGCGGTCTCCGGCGGGGTGGATTCAGTGGTTCTGCTGCACGCCTTGACCCGCCTGGCCGGGCCGCACGGGCTCGAGCTGCAGGCGGTGCATCTGGATCATCAGATCCGGCCGCGGAGCCGTGAGGATGCCGCGTTTGTTGAACAGCTCTGCGCTGCGCTGGAGGTTCCCTGCTGGCTGGAGCGTTGTCCGGTCCCGCAGCTTGCTCAGGACCAAAAGCTCAGCCTGGAGATGGCCGGTCGTCAGGCTCGCAGGGAGCTGTTCCGGTCCCTGGCCAAGCGCCTGAATGCCGAACTTGTCGCGCTGGCCCACCATCGTGACGATCAGATTGAGACGTTGCTGCTGCGCCTGGTGCGCGGCACCGGGCAGAGCGGCATGGTCGGCATGGCGCCGCGCAAGGGGCTTTGGTGGCGGCCGTTGCTGGGGTGCTCGCGGCAGCAGATCGTTGCTTATGCACAAAAGCATGGATTGTCCTGGGTTGAGGATGAAAGCAACCGTGACCCGGCTTATCTGCGCAACCGGCTGCGCCATGAGCTGGTTCCGCTGTTACAGGAGTTTAATCCGCGCTTTGTGGAGCGCACCGAGAGCCTGATCCGGCAGTGTCGGGTGGAAGAAGATTTCTGGCAGCAGCAGGTGGCGCTGACTTTTCCCGCTCTGGTAATCGGGCGGGCCAACGGCTTACGGCTGTCGCGGCCGGGGTTGCTGGCGCAGCACCCGGCGCTGCAACTGCGGTTGCTGCGTGAAGCGTTGCGGCAGGAGCGCGGTGATCTGCAACAGATTGAAAACGTTCATCTTGAGGCTGTTGCCGCCCTGTTGTCAGGTGCGCGCAGTCAGGCCCAGCTGGATCTGCCGGGGGCCTGGGTAGCCCGGCGCTATGAAACAATCTGGTTCCGGCGGGTGGCGCCTGCGCCGGCGCTTGCCTATAATGAGTGTCTGTCCGTGCCGGGCCGGGTCGAGCTGCCGGACGGCAGGGTGCTGCAGGCCTCGGTGGTGACCGATCCGCAGGGCGAAACGGCCGCCTGTGCCGAATTCGATCTGGCGGAGCTGGATCTGCCGCTGCGGGTGCGGAGCTGGCATTACGGAGATCGCTTCGAGCCGCAGGGGATGGCCGGTAGTAAAAAGCTCAAGCGCTTTTTTGCCGACAATCACCTGGAGCTGGAAGAGCGGGGCAAGGTGCCGATTCTGCTCAGCGGTGAGCGGATTTTGTGGCTGGTCGGCTGGAGGCGGTCGCGCCATGGTGTGGCTTCTCCTCGAAACTCGGGAATCGCCAGGATTGAGCTGCTTTGAGGGGTGGAAAAAAAGGACAAAAAACTTGTGAGGTCACGTTCTTTATGGTAATTTTTCCTGCTAGTTTCAGCATTTTTCAGCCGCCTGGCCGGTCATCGGCGAGTTCGGATGTCGCCCCCGGTCGTTTTCCGGTCGGAAACAGCCGGCAGGTGGTACAGACATCCATTAATCACTAGGGGGTCCTGTGAGTCAATTTCAGAAAAACTTAGCACTTTGGCTGGTCATTTCTCTGTTAATGATCATGCTTTTCAATATGATGACCCAGAAAGAAACAGAGCAGAAACAGATCAACTATACCGAGTTCCTGACCGCAGTCGATGCCGGCCGGGTTTCAAAGATCACCTTTCAGGGCAGTCAGCTGAGCGGCGTCTATGAGGACGGTTCCAAGTTTCAGACCGTTGCGCCGATGGACGACCAGCTTATTCCCGAGCTCAAGAAAAAGGGTGTTGTCATTGAAGCCAAACCCGCGGATGACCAAGGTTTCTGGTTTACCCTGCTGATTTCCTGGGGGCCGATCCTGCTGCTGATAGCGGTGTGGATATTCTTCATGCGGCAAATGCAGTCCGGCGGCGGCAAGGCCATGAGCTTTGGCAAAAGCAAAGCCAAGCTGTTGACCGATACCCAGGGGCAGGTCACCTTCAAGGATGTCGCCGGGGTGGATGAAGCCAAGCAGGAGCTCGAAGAAGTTGTCGAATTCCTCAAGGATCCGAAAAAATTCACCAAGCTCGGCGGCAAGATTCCCAAAGGGGTGCTGCTGGTCGGGTCGCCCGGGACCGGGAAAACCCTGCTCGCCCGCTCCGTGGCCGGTGAGGCCGGGGTGCCTTTCTTCACCATCTCCGGGTCCGATTTCGTGGAAATGTTCGTCGGGGTCGGTGCGAGCCGGGTTCGCGACCTGTTTCTGCAGGGCAAAAAGAATGCCCCCTGCATCATCTTCATTGATGAGATCGATGCGGTCGGTCGGCATCGCGGGGCCGGGTTGGGCGGCGGTCATGATGAACGCGAGCAGACCCTTAACCAGTTGCTGGTGGAAATGGACGGCTTTGAGTCCAACGAAGGCGTTATCCTGGTTGCCGCAACTAACCGCCCGGATGTCCTTGACCCTGCCCTGTTGCGCCCCGGGCGGTTTGATCGCCAGGTGGTGGTGCCGCGCCCCGATGTCAAGGGTCGGCACAAGATTCTGCAGGTTCATTCGCGCAAGGTCCCATTGGATGAAAACGTCAACCTGGAAGTGGTTGCCAAGGCCACTCCGGGTTTCTCCGGTGCCGATCTGGCCAACCTGATCAACGAAGGAGCCCTGCTGGCGGCCCGCGCCAATAAGGTCAAGGTCGATATGGACGATATCGAAGCGGCCAAGGATAAAGTCCTGATGGGCGCTGAACGACGCTCCATGGTGATCACCGAAGAAGAGAAGAAAGTCACTGCCTATCATGAAGCCGGTCACGCCCTGGTGTCGTTGCTGACCCCGGGCTCCGATCCGGTTCATAAAGTCTCCATCATTCCGCGGGGCCGGGCCATGGGTGTTACCATGTACCTGCCGGTGGAAGAGAAATATAATGAAACGGCCAAAGGGTTGAATATCCGCATCCGGGCCATGCTCGGTGGCCGGATTGCCGAAGAACTGACCTTTGAATCGGTCACCAGCGGTGCCAGTAATGACCTTGAGCGGGTCACCACCATCGCCCGTAAAATGGTTTGTGAATGGGGGATGAGTGAAAAAATCGGCCCCCTGACCTTTGGAGAAAAAGAAGGCGAGGTCTTCCTTGGCCGCGATATGGGGCATGTCAAGAATTACAGTGAAGCCACCGCGGTCGATATCGACAATGAGATTCGCCGGATCATCCATGAAAATTATGAGCTGACCCGTAAACTGCTCAAGGAGCACGAGCCGCAGCTGATTGCGCTGTCTGAACTGTTGCTGGAAAAGGAAACCCTGAACAGCTCGGAAATTCTGCAGGTGGTCTTTCCCGACGGGGTTCCGGAATACCTGGAGGAGAAAGTCGAACAGGCCGAGAAAGAGGAAGGTGTCGATCTGGAAAGCCTGAAAGCCGACAGCAAGACCGCTGAAGCGGCGAGCCCGGCGGATCAGGACCCGGCGGAAGATGCCGCGGAGCCGGAAAAGGCTGCCGGGGAAGCGGAGTCTACGGACGGAGCGCTCAAAGAGTGATGGTGGAAGCACCGGCGGTTCTGGTCGGCAGGGGGTGCCGGCTTGAGTTGCGCCTGCCGGCGATCATGGGGGTGCTGAACGTCACGCCGGATTCGTTTTCAGACGGCGGCTGTTATCAGGCCCCGGATGCTGCGTTGCAGCAGGCCCTGCGCATGGAGCAGGCCGGGGCCGCAGTCATCGATATCGGCGGGGAAAGTACCCGTCCCGGTGCCGAGCTGATCAGCGCTGCCGAAGAAATCGAGCGGGTTGTGCCGGTGATTGAGCGGATTCGACAAGAAACCGACTTGCCGCTGTCCATCGATACCAATAAAGCCGAGGTGGCCCGTGCGGCCATTCTGGCCGGGGCCAACTTCATCAACGACATCAGCGGGCTGACCTTTGATCCCCAAATGGCCCGGGCTGCTTCCGAAACAGGCGCCGGGCTGGTGGTCATGCACACCCGCGGGACTCCGGCACAAATGCAGAGCAATACCGAATATGCTGACCTGTGCGGTGAAGTACTGGCGTTTTTACAGCACAGCCTGGATCTTGCCGCTGCTGCCGGGATCGACAAAAGCCGCATCGCTGTGGATCCGGGCATCGGCTTTGGCAAAAGTGTGATCGGGAACCTGGAGCTGCTGGGTTCCTTGCAACGTCTCCGGGCGCTGGGTTGTCCGATCCTGCTGGGAACGTCGCGAAAAAGTTTTATCGGCAAAATACTTGACCAACAGAATCCTCGCGAGAGGTTGTCCGGTACCCTCGCAACGATCGCTCTGGGGGTTGCGCAGGGAGCGCACATCTTCCGCGTTCACGATGTCGCACCGGCACGGGAAGCTGCGCTGGTGGCCTGGGCTGTGCGCGAGCGGGAGTTGCCCTGAGTCGCTCTGCCGACCAAGCTTTGGGCAGTATCCTCATAACCGCATGACAGGTTGACGCAATGTTCGATGTCTTTTCCAATATCCGCTTGCTCGATATCCTCGACATCTCCATTGTTGCGTTTATTATCTACCGCATCATCCTGCTGATCAAAGGGACCCGGGCCGTGCAGATGTTGCTTGGCCTGGCTGTCATCCTGGTGGTCTACATGGCCTCGCGGATCGGTGATCTGCACACCCTGAACTGGTTTCTCAGCAACTTCCTGTCCTCGATCATTCTGGTGATCGTGGTCATCTTTCAAAACGATATTCGCAGAGCCTTGATGCACGTCGGACGCAACCCGTTTCTGGGGGGGACGACCTCGCGTGAGGAGTCCGCGGTGATCGAGGAGCTGGTGAAGGCTTGTGTCGCCCTCGGTAATCGCAAAATCGGCGCGCTGATCGCCATCGAGCGCGAGACCGGCATCAACGATATCCTTGAGTCCGGCACCCCCATCGATGCGCGCGTTTCAACGGAACTGATCCGTGCCATTTTCATGCCGTCGTCGCCGATTCATGACGGTGCGCTGGTGCTGCAACAGGGGCGACTGACCAAAGCCGGTTGTTTTCTGCCCTTGAGCCAGGGGGCGGAGCTGAACAAAGATCTGGGTACGCGCCACCGGGCCGCCATCGGCCTGACCGAGCTGGCCGACGCCATCGCCATCATTGTTTCCGAAGAGACCGGCAAGATTTCGGTGGCGGTCAACGGCGGCATGACCCGTAACCTGGATGCGACCAGCCTGAAAAAAGTTCTTGGCCGGTTGCTTGAACCGCGTAAAGTCAAACTGCAGAAGAAAAAAAGGAGAGGGTAGGGAGCATGTTCAAGCTGTTCACCGAAAATTGGACCTTGAAGCTGATCTCCCTGGTCTTTGCCCTGTTGTTGTGGATGTTCATCATGGGGGAGAGGCGACTGGAAGTCGGCTTCCGGGTCCCCTTGGAGTTGCAGAATATTCCCCAGGGACTGATGATCGCCAATGAGGTGCCGAGCCTGGTTGATGTGCGCATCAGCGGACCTCGCACCCTGCTGATGAAAGTCAGCCCCAGCGATATCAGTATCGTCGTTGACCTGAGTGACCTGAAACCGGGCCTGACCACCTTCAAGCGTCTTGAAGAGAGGCTGAATCTACCGAGCGGCCTGCGGGTGACCCGGCTGTCCCCCTCTTTCATCGATCTGAAGCTGGAGCGGGTCAAGGAGAAATTGGTGCCGATCAAAATCGCCCTGAACGGTGATCCCCTGGCTGGCTTCCAGGTCGGCAGTGTCCGCGCGGTTCCGGATCGGGTGATTGTCGCCGGGGCCGAGACCGAGCTGAAAAGCGTTAACGAAGTGACCACCGAAGAGATTGATCTGACTGGAGTCAATCAAGGCTTTTCGGTGATTGTGCCGCTGATTCATCGGGGCACCTACACCTATTTTAAAGATGACAAAACGACCGAGGTCCAGGTTGAAATCCAACCCGTTGAGACCTTGCCGACCGGGCCGGCAGATGCTGCCGGGCAGGGGGCACAGCAACCACAGGGGAAGACTCAATGAGCATTGAAAAAAAACTGTTCGGCACCGACGGGGTGCGGGGCGTAGCGAATATCGAGCCGATGACCACCGAGATGGCCATGCAACTCGGGCGGGCAGCGGCCTATGTGTTTAAAAACGATGGCAACCGGCGCCATCGGGTGGTGATCGGCAAGGATACCCGGCTCTCCGGCTACATGATCGAGAATGCGCTGGTCGCCGGGATCTGTTCCATGGGGGTTGATGTTCTGCTGGTCGGGCCGTTGCCGACCCCTGGGATCGCTTTTATCACCTCCTCCATGCGGGCCGATGCCGGGGTGGTGATCAGTGCCTCGCACAACCCCTATCAGGACAACGGCATCAAGTTCTTCTCCAATACCGGGTTTAAACTGCCCGACGAACTTGAATTGCGTATCGAGGAACTGATTATCAATCGTCGGCTGGAGGATCTGCGGCCAATAGCCGCTGAAGTGGGCAAGGCCTACCGGATCGATGACGCCATCGGTCGCTATGTCGTGTTCTTGAAGAACGCTTTTCCCAAAGACCTTGATCTGCAGGGCTTGCGCATTGTGCTCGATTGCGCCAACGGCGCCGGGTATAAGGTTGCACCGGCGGTCCTCACTGAGCTTGGAGCCGAAGTCATCCCCCTTGGCATTAAACCGGATGGGACCAATATCAACGAAGGATGCGGGTCTCTGCATCCGGAAGTGATGGCGGAAAAGGTCCGCGAATATCGGGCTGATCTCGGCATTGCCCTGGACGGCGATGCCGATCGGGTGATTTTTGTCGATGAAAAAGGGGTTGAGGTCGACGGTGATCACATCATGGCCCTGTGTGGCACGGAAATGATCAAGGCCGGCCAGTTGCAGAAAAAAACCGTGGTCGCTACGGTGATGAGCAACATGGGGCTGGATATCGCCATCAAGAAAGCGGGCGGCAAAGTGATCAGGACGGCGGTCGGCGATCGTTACGTGGTCGAAGAAATGATCAGCGGCGGCTATAATTTAGGTGGTGAGCAGTCGGGGCATATGATTTTCCTCGATCACAATACCACCGGCGATGGCATCCTTTCAGCCCTGCAGGTGCTCGCGATCATGCAGCGCAAAGGTAAGCGGCTATCGGAATTGGCTCGGGTCATGACCTCTCTTCCTCAGGTCCTGGTGAACGTGCCGGTGAGAAAGAAGGCCGAGCTGCATGAAATTGAGCCAATCAAAAAGATTATCGATGAGGTCGAAGCGGAACTCGGCGATAAGGGGAGAGTGTTGATTCGTTACTCCGGGACCGAACCGCTGTTGCGGGTGATGCTGGAAGGTGAAAATCAAAACCGGATTACCGTCCTGGCAGAGCAGCTGGCCGACGCGGTTCGCGAGCACTTGGGAGCCTGACGTGCGGGCGGTGCTGGAGCGGCGGTTTTCCGTACACAACGCTTGACCGGTATTCAGAGAGCCCGTCTGAAGATTGCAGATATGATGAGCGGGGCCGAATGAGTAAAAATTGGAGAATAAAAGTGGCAAAACTTGGAGTCAATGTTGACCATATTGCAACCATCCGCCAGGCTCGTGGCATCACTGAGCCGGATCCGGTAACGGCCGCGGCCATTGCCGAACTTGCCGGCGCTGACGGAATTACCGTGCATCTGCGCGAAGACCGGCGGCATATTCAGGATCGCGATGTCGAAATTCTCAGGAAAACCGTCAAGACCAGACTCAATCTGGAGATGGCGTTGACCGACGAAATGGTCGCTATCGCCCTGAAGACCCTCCCCGACTCGGTGACCCTGGTTCCCGAAGGGCGTCATGAACTGACCACGGAGGGCGGCCTGGATGTCTCTTTGTTGCAATCGACCCTGAAGGAAAAGATTGCCTTGTTCAAACAGGCCGGGATTGTTGTCAGCCTGTTCATCGAGCCGGATATCGATCAGATCAAAGCCAGCCATCGGGTCGGTGCGGATTTTATCGAAATTCATACCGGAACCTATTGTGAGGCCAGAAGCGAAGCGGACCAGCTGCAGCAATTGCAGCGCATCGAAATTGGCATCAGCGCGGCTCGCAAGCTGGGCCTGCGGGTCAATGCCGGGCATGGTCTTGACTATCGTAATATCGGCCCGGTTGTTGCCTTGGGCGGCATCGAAGAATTCAACATCGGCCACAGTATCGTGGCGCGGGCCGCTCTGGTCGGTATGGAGCGCGCGGTTCGGGAAATGCTGCAATTATTGAAAGGTTGATGACTTGGCCATTGTCGGGATTGGAACTGATCTCGCTCGTATCGACCGGTTCAGAAAGTTCCTGACACCGGATAATAAACTGCTGGAGCGGGTTTTTTCCGCAGAAGAACGCAATTACGCGCTGGGCAAGCATGATCCGGCCTCCCACCTGGCGGCACGCTTTGCCGCCAAAGAAGCATTTCTTAAGGCGTTGGGGACAGGGCTTCGCGATGGCCTGAGTTGGCAGCAGGTCTGTGTCGTCAATGATCCCCTGGGCTGCCCGACCCTGGCCATCTCCGCACGTGCGGCGGAAATGATGGCGGAACGGGGTGCGTCCAAAGCCTTTTTAAGTTATTCCCATGACGGTGACTACGCTGTGGCTACAGTGGTTCTGGAGGGCTGATGAGACTCTGCAGTGCAAAGGAAATGGCGGCGGTTGATCAGCATGCGATCAATGAACTCGGGGTTCCCGGAGCGGTGTTGATGGAAAATGCCGGCCGGGCCTGCTGCGATCAGTTCGAGCAAGCTTTCAGCAGGTTGTTTCCGGGACCGGTGCTGGTGATTGCCGGCAAAGGGAATAACGGTGGCGATGGCTATGTCATGGCCCGGGTGCTGGCCGACCGTGGCTGGCAGGTTGAGACGCTGGTCCTTGGCAGTGAAGCGGCGATCAACGGTGACGCCAGGATCATGCTCGACATTCTCAATGCCCTGGCTCTGCCGGTCGATTTTGTCACCGACAGCGAGCAGCTAAGTGGGTACTTTGTCCGGACAGACTGGACGATCATCGTCGATGCGGTGTTCGGTACCGGACTCAATTCAGCGGTGCGTGGTCTGCAAAGGGAGGCCATCCGTCTGATCAACGCTTCGGCTGCCGCAGTGTTTGCCGTCGATATCCCCTCTGGCGTGGATGGTTCCAGTGGCAGGGTCTTGGGGCTCGCCGTTGACGCCGAGCTGACCGTAACCTTTGATCACGCCAAAATTGGTCATGGCAGCCGGCCGGGGGCGGACTGTGTCGGTCAGCTCAAGGTCGTCGATATCGGTATCCCGCGGCAACTACGGCCACAGTTTTCATCGCGGGTTCGCCTGCTTGATGAGGCGGATGCCCGGGCGCTGCTCCCGGCGCGGGCAACGGGTGGGCATAAGGGCAGCTTCGGCCACCTGCTGGTGGTTGCCGGATCACCGGGAAAGACCGGGGCCGCTGCTCTGGCCGGTAACTGCGCCGCACGCAGCGGCTGCGGACTGGTCACCGTCGCCACGCCGGCTGCGGTTCATGATATTATTGAAGTGAAATTGACCGAAGCGATGAGCTGTCCCCTGGCTGATCAGGACGGTCTGTTGAGTTTTGCCGCCCGCTCGCAACTGGAAGCTCTGTTGAGCGGCCGCCAGGCTGTTGCCGTAGGTCCAGGGTTGGGACAGAGTGCAGAGCTGGAGCGTTTGCTGGGCTGGCTGATTGGACATGCCCGGGTTCCGCTGGTGATCGATGCCGACGGCCTCAACCTGCTGGCCGGACAGCTGGAGTTGTTGCAACAACCCGAGCGTGCCCCACTGGTTCTGACCCCTCACCCCGGTGAAATGTCCCGGCTTTGCGGGTTGAGTGTGGCCGAGATAGAAGCGAATCGGTTCGAATGTGCGGCGGCCTTTGCCGCGCAATACAATGTGGTGCTGTTGCTGAAAGGCGCACGGACCGTTATCGCAGCTGCGGACGGCCGGGTGGATATCAATACCACCGGCAACGATGGGCTGGCCGCTGGTGGCAGCGGCGATGTCCTCACCGGATTAATCGGCGGTTTGCTGGCCCAGGGCATGGATGCTTTTGCCGCGGCCTCCCTGGGGGCCTGGTTGCACGGCCGGGCAGCGGAACTGATCGCCGGGACCAGCGGGACGGCAGGAATGATCGCTACCGACCTGATCTCACATTTGCCCGTGGCACGGCATGAACTGCTGAAAGGAGCCTGACCATGCTGACAGCAAAAGAAATCATGACAACGGATGTCGTTGCGGTGACAACGGATACCAGCCTCAAGGAGCTTGCTAAAAAATTTGTCGAAACCCGTTACAGCAATATGCCGGTATTAGACGAAAATGGCGAACTGGTCGGGGTTATCAGTGAAACCGACCTGGTTGAGCAACAGAGACCAATGCATATTCCCACGGTCATGGCTCTGTTCGACTGGGTTTTTTATCTTGACAGCGAGAAAAAGTTCAAGGAAGAGGTCGACCGGGTTACTGCCACCACCGTGGGGGAACTGTGCACCCGGAATGTGGTGACCTGTTCCCCGGATGACAGCGTCCGCGATCTGGCCGGACTGATGAGCAAACATAAGGTTCATCTTTTGCCGGTTGTTGAGCAGGGCAAGATGGTCGGCGTCGTAGCCCGGCTTGACCTGATTCGGGCCATGGAGGATTGAAGGTGTGAGCTCCTGGGTGTTTACCAGTGCCGATGAAGCGGCAACCTGTGAACTGGGGAGACTGCTGGGCTGCCTGCTGGAGGGCCCGGCCCTGATTCTTCTGGAGGGCGACCTGGGGACCGGGAAATCGGTCTTTGCCCGCGGGGTTGCCCGTGGCCTGGGGGTTGATACCCGGATCCCGATCACCAGCCCCACCTTTACCCTGATGAATCACTACCGGGCAAGGTTGGATCTTTATCATTTCGACCTCTATCGGTTGACTGATCCTGACGAATTGATTGAGATCGGTTTTGATGATTATGCCTACGGTTCCGGGGTCGCGCTGGTGGAATGGCCTGAAAAAACCGGAGAGACCCTGCAGGGTGGACTTTGGGTCCGCCTGAAACGCCTCGACAATGAGCGGCGACTGATTGAATTGTCCGCTCAGGATGCGGACCATCAGCTCTTGCTTGAGCGCCTGAAAGCTCTTGCGGTAGAGACCGCGATCGAGCAAAAGTAGCGAATAATGCCGAGGCTCCTTTTCGGGTCTCCGGATTTTTCTTGCTATTAAGTTAAAAAATCTGGAAAATCAAACCTTTATAAATACCGATGGGGGCTGTGGTCGACCGTCGGCTTTTCCTGTGAGGAGGATGGAAACTGTTATGGCTCTGGTAGTTCAGAAATATGGTGGAACATCGGTGGGAACCGTGGAGCGGATCCGCAATGTTGCCCGCCGGGTTGCCAAAACTTTCGATGATGGAAACGACGTCGTGGTGATCGTTTCCGCCATGGCTGGTGAGACCAACCGTCTGGTTGCTTTGGCCGAGGAAATCAGCGAATTTCCCAATGAGCGTGAATATGATGTCCTGGTGTCAACCGGGGAGCAGGTGACCATTGCGTTGCTGTCCATGTGTCTGCAATCCATGGGTTACAATGCAAAAAGCTACCTTGGCTATCAGATTCCCATGGTTACTGACAAGGCTCACGCCAAGGCAAGAATCAAAAGCATCGATGATAAGAAAATCCGCGAAGACCTGAAGAGCGGGACAATTATTGTTGTCGCCGGATTTCAGGGGGCCGACGGCGAAGGGAATATCACCACCCTCGGCCGTGGCGGTTCGGATACCTCGGCCGTGGCGGTCGCTGCTGCACTGAAGGCGGATGTCTGTGAAATATACACGGATGTCGACGGGGTTTACACCACTGACCCGCGCATGGTGCCCAGCGCGCGGAAAATTGAAAAGATCTCTTACGAGGAGATGCTGGAGATGGCCTCCCTGGGTGCCAAAATCCTGCAGATCCGCAGTGTCGAATTTGCCAAAAAATACAACGTCGTTGTTCATGTGCGTTCAAGTTTCGATGACAGCCCGGGAACGCTCGTAATGAAGGAGGATCATGAGATGGAGACCGTACTGGTTTCAGGTATCGCTTATAACAAGGATGAAGCAAAAATCAGCATTTTCGGGGTTCCCGATCATCCGGGAATTGCCGCCCAGATATTCACCCCGTTGAGCAACAACAATATCACAGTCGATATGATCATCCAGAACGTGTCCCATGAAGGGGCGACCGACATGACCTTTACCGTTCCCAAAGGGGATGTTAAGAAAGCGGTCCAGATCATTGAAGAAATCGCCGGGAATATCGGTGCCCGCGGGGTCAGTCACAACAACAATATCGCCAAGGTTTCCATCATCGGGGTCGGCATGCGCTCCCACTCGGGTGTCGCCAGCACCATGTTCGAAACCTTGTCCCGTGAAGGCATCAATATAGAAATGATTTCGACCAGTGAAATCAAGGTTTCTTGTATCATTAATGCGAAATATACCGAGTTGGCCGTGCGGGTTCTGCACGAAGCCTTCGGTCTTGATCACAAGGAAATCGAAGAAAACTGAATGATGGGCAACCTGGCTCTGGGAGGGGAGAGCCAGCACTTCAGACAGACTGCCCCGCTGAAATTCGAATGCCGATCCTTGCCTCCGCCAGTCCGCTCCTCATATCTCCGTCGGACAGGAGATTGCAAGGCAGACAAGGAATGCCATAGCATGGGAAAAATCTATCTGTACGATACCACCTTGCGTGACGGAACGCAGGCGGAAGACATCTCTTTTCAGGTTGAAGATAAGGTGCGCATCGCCAAGAAGCTTGACGAACTGGGCATCGATTATATCGAAGGGGGCTGGCCCGGCTCCAATCCCAAGGACATCAGCTTCTTCAGGGCCATGCAGAACGAAACCCTGGGGCACAGTAAAATAGCCGCATTCGGTTCCACCCGGCGGGCGCGGGTCACCCCGGCCGAGGATAACAACATTCAGATGTTGGTCGCCGCAACTCCTGATGTGGTAACCATCTTCGGCAAGACCTGGGATTTTCATGTCCAGGAGGCCCTGCGAATCTCCCTTGAGGAGAACTTGGAATTGATTAATGATTCCCTGGTCTACCTCAAGGAGCGGGTCAGCGAGGTGATCTACGACGCGGAACATTTCTTCGACGGCTACAAGCAGAATCCGGAATACGCCTTGAAAACGCTACAGGCTGCAGCTGCGGCCGGGGTTGACTGTATTGTGCTTTGTGACACCAACGGTGGGACGCTGCCCCATGAAATCCCTGCCATTATGCAGGCTGTGCGCAAGGCGGTGTCAACTCCCCTCGGCATCCATGCCCACAACGACAGCGAGTGTGCCGTGGCCAACTCTTTGATGGCCGTTCACTGCGGCGCCATCCAGGTGCAGGGGACGGTGAACGGCTTCGGGGAACGCTGCGGCAACGCCAACCTCTGTTCTATCATTCCCGCTCTGCAGCTCAAGACCGGTCTGCAATGTTTGGCGGCCGAGAAGCTTAAAAATCTGCGAAAAATTTCCCGCTACATTTATGAACTGGCCAACCTTGCTCCGGACAAACATCAGCCCTATGTTGGTAATTCAGCCTTTGCCCACAAGGGCGGGGTCCATGTGTCCGCTATTCAGCGTCATCCGCAGACTTATGAGCATATTCGGCCGGAGCAGGTGGGCAACCGCACCAGGGTGTTGGTCTCCGACCTTTCCGGGCGCGCTAATATTTTAGCTAAAGCCGAGGAATGCGGACTGTCTCTGGACAGTCAGGATCCGGTGACCCTCGAGATTCTTGAAGAAATCAAGGATCTCGAAAATAAGGGTTTCCAGTTTGAAGGGGCAGAGGCCTCGTTTGAGCTCTTGATGCTTAAGGAAATGGGCAAACTCAAGCACTTTTTTGCCGTCACCGGCTTTCGGGTTATTGATACCTTGCGCGAAAGCGACCGGGACCCGGTCTCCGAAGCGACCATCAAGGTCAAGGTCGGTGGAAAAATCGAACACACCGCTGCCGACGGCAACGGTCCTGTCCATGCCCTTGATAAAGCCCTGCGCAAAGGTCTGATCAACTTTTATCCGCAGATTGGCGACGTCAAACTGCTTGATTATAAAGTCCGGGTGTTGCCGGCCAGCCAGGGGACCGACGCGATGATCCGGGTGCTGGTTGAGTCCGGAGATCAGGATGGTCGATGGGGAACCGTCGGGGTCAGCAGCAACGTCATCGATGCTTCCTATCAGGCGTTGGCGGACTCTTTGACCTATAAGCTGTATAAAGACAGTCTGTAAGCAGGATGGGGTGGCTAAGGAGGCCGTCAAAAAAATAACGGTCGATATTTTTTCGTCAGATAACTGACGGAGACCAGCGGAGCCCCCTCCTATGCTATTTTTATAACTGAATCGCTCAGCTTTTATATGCTGGGCGATTCAGTTTCTTTATTTTGCCGTCAAATTATTGGCGAAAAATGACCAATCTTGCTATAATTCCCTGCCTCTGGCCCTTTGCCAGGTCTGTACACTAACCGCTTGTTTTTTCTTATTGTCTTTGTAACATGCTGAAAATTAATGAATATTCCGTTCTCATGAGAAAATAACAGAGCCCCTTCGCCGGGTTGGCACAACTTGTGTAATATCCCTTGCTAAAGGTTGTATTCGCACGTCATGTCTAGCATAGAGCCTTAAGGGGGTACAAAATGAAATGTCCAAAGTGCAAAGGAAGAATGTATTCAGAAAAATATTATGATTTCGTCCGTGCTTTTGATGCATGGAAGTGCAGTGCCTGCGGTGAAGTCATTGATCCGGTTATTCTGGCCAACAGGACCCGCAATAAGTCACATGAGATCAGCTGATTTTCCCAGAACGGTTTAACTATTCAAAAGGGTCGAAGACCAGGTCTTCGGCCCTTTTTCTATAATAATGCACTTGACCCGGGGCGTCCGGAGGGATAACTGTGCCGGGTGCTGAAGAAAAAAGTTGAATTTTTAAAAGCAATATGAATAATGTCGACATTCGACAGGTGGCTTTACTAAAGTCTCCGGACCAATTGACGGAAACCATGACTGACACGGGAGTTTTTCCATGAAAAATGGAGCCTATGAAGTCCATTTGAATTTGAATGTGCGCGGTTTGCCGGTTTCGGCAACCCTGGGGATCAACGAGGAGAGCAACCGGCTGATTGCTGAAGGCAAGCAGGTGTACAAGCTTGGTTTGGGACAATCCCCCTTTCCGGTACCGGGACCGGTGGTGCAGGAGCTGCAGAATAATGCACACCAGAAGGATTATCTGCCGGTCCGTGGCCTGCCTGCCTTGTGTGATGCGGTTGCCCATTATTATCGCCGCACCCAGGATCTGCCCATTTCCCAGGAAAATGTTCTGATCGGCCCGGGTTCCAAGGAGCTGATGTTTATTCTGCAACTGGTTTACTATGGTGATCTGGTCATTCCTACGCCGAGCTGGGTTTCCTACGCCCCGCAGGCGCATATTGTCGGCCGCCATGTCTACTGGCTGGAGACCGATGAAAAGAACAACTGGCTGCTGACCCCCGAGGAATTGGAAAACCTCTGCCAGACGGATCCGAGCAAGCCCCGCGTGGTCATTCTGAACTACCCGAACAACCCGACCGGATGCTCCTATTCTCCCGAGCAGTTGCAGGCCCTCGCCAAGGTGGCCAGAAAATACAAGGTGATCCTGCTTTCCGACGAGATTTATGGTGAGTTGAACTTCAAAGGCTGCCATCAGTCGATTGCCCGTTATTATCCGGAAGGGACCATCATCGCCAGCGGCTTGAGCAAATGGGCCGGCGCCGGCGGCTGGCGGCTGGGGACCTTCGCCTTCCCGACCGAACTGAAATGGTTGATGGAGGCCATGGCCGTCGTGGCCAGCGAGACTTTCACCGCGACCAGTGCACCGATCCAATATGCCGCGGTGCGGGCGTTTCGGGGAGGAGATAAGATCGAGCGTTATCTGCACAATTCCCGACGGGTGCTGAAAGCCTTGAGCGACTGGATCTGGACGACCCTGACCCGGGCCGGTGTGACCGTCGCTCGCCCCGACGGTGCTTTCTATATGTTGCCCGATTTTGAGCCGTTACGGGAGCAGTTGGAAGCCAAGGGAATTTCTGACGGCGAAACCTTCTGCCGTCGCTTGCTGCAGGAGACTGGGGTGGCGATTCTGCCGGGCAGCAGTTTTGGCCGTCCGAAAAAGGAATTGACCGCCCGGCTGGCGTTTGTTGATTTTGACGGGGCCAGGGCGTTGGCCGCTGCCGAACAATACTCCGCAGAGCAGCCGCTGGACGAAGAATTTTTGAAGATTTATTGCGAAAAGGTGCTCACCGCCATCAGCAAACTTTGCGACTGGCTGAAGTAAGCGCAAGGAGAGATGCTCCTGTTTGCTCCACCTTGAGAGGCTCTCGGCAGGCCGCGTTGCAGCGGCGTGCCGGGAGTCGTTCAGGCGGAGCGTTCTTGTTTGATGCTGCGGGAGAGTTTAAAAATCCCCAGGATCGCGATGATTGCGAAAATCAATCCCCGCCATAAAACCGGTTTCTTTCCTTCGCTGATGAAAACGACCTTGGGACTAACCGGAACGTCCATGTCTTTCAGTAGCTTGCTCAGCTTGTCGCGATTCGATCCCGCAACCAGGCCGGAAACCGTCATCCCGGTCAGGGTTTTGGGACCGTAGAAGAGGTCAGCGTTGGCGGCGATAAAGGCCTGCTTTTCCTGCTCCGTATCGAATTGGAAATAATATTTTTTCAGGGTGGCAAGCACTTGCGGATCGCGAGTCTCAAACCAGACCTCAGGAGCCTTTTCTCCCTTGGTGGTGGTCAATGGGACCAGAAAGGAGTCGATATCCATGGTCCCGGACATGTTGATGGCCCGGGTCAGATCTTGATGACCGCCGGTAATGGTCAGCCATTCTCTGGGTGGACCGGAGCGTTGCAGCTGGTCCAGAGTGATCTCTAGCGGGGCCGGGTTGCGCAGGGCGAGGGTCAGCTCGCCGTAGGCCAGCCAAGCGAGCAGCAGACAGACTGCGACAATGGTGAAGCGAAATCGATGCATGATGTGGTTTCCTGTGAAAAAGGCCGCCCGAAGGCGGCCTAGAGTATCGCAAAGTGCTGCTCTGAATTCAAGTGCTTCCGTGGCTCAGGCGGTTTCACCCGACTGTTCAAGGGCAACATCTTTCTGCGACATTAAAGAGACCAGGACCAGGGCGATAAAAGAGAGTGGAATGGAAATCAGCGCCGGACTGTTGAATTGGACCGGGGCATCGGCCGGCAGCATTCCGTACCTGACCCACATATCCGGCGAGACCAGGATCAGCCCCAGGGAGCTGACCAGTCCGACCAGAATTGACGCAGCCACGCCTTTGGCAGTTGTTTTACTCCAGAACAGCAGCATCAGAATGGCCGGCAGGTTGGCCGAGGCTGCCACCGCAAAAGCCCAGCCGACCAGGAACGAAACGTTCATCCCTTCGAAAACTATTCCCAGGTAGATGGCGATGCAGCCGATCACGATAGCGGAAATTTTACCGGCCCTAACTTTGCCGCGGTCGGTCATCTGCATACCCAGGAAGTTGTCCATCAGGTCGTGGGCGATTGCCCCCGAGGCAGCGACAATCAGACCGGAGACCGTTCCCAGCACGGTCGCAAAGGCCAGCGAGGAGATCACTGCAAACAGCACCACCCCAAATGACAACGCCAGCAGCGGGGCCGACATATTGTTGTCGGTAATATTGATGACCCCGTTGGTCATGGCACCCATGCCCAAAAACAGAGTCAGAATATAGAAGAAGCCGATGGCGGCAATAGCGACGATGGTTGATTTACGGGCCGCGGCCTGACTGGGGACGGTGTAATAACGGATCAGGATGTGCGGCAGCGCTGCAGTGCCGCAGAACAGGGCCAGCATCAGCGACATGAAGTTAAATTTCTGCAGGCCGGTGGCATTGTCGACCTTGAACTTCAGCCCTGGGCGTAGAATCCGTGCGCCGGGGGTAGGCTTCTGGTAGTAAACGGTGGTCAGGGTATCGCCGACCTGAACATACTTTTTACCCCAGAGCACAATGGTCGAATCCTTCAGCGCGGATAGGTAAGCCAGTGGGCCGACCGCACCGGTGGCGGCGACGTCCTGACCGTTGACGCGCAGTTCCTTGATGTGTCCGACCGGGAAGAATTTCCCTTCTTCTGCGCTGGCACCATTGTAAAGTTTTGTGCCGTCAGCCAGTTTGGTGACATAGAGGGTTTCGTCCAGGGTGTAGCCGGTCGCGGTTTTCTGCAGTTGCCAGATCGAGTCGCTGCCGTCCTTGGCCAGTTTGACAAAGCCAGCTTTGCCGAATGCGGAATCCAGGCCGTCAACGACTTGGTAGCCGGATTCGCTGATGTTCAGGCTGCTATCGGCATGCAGGGTTTTGAAGTGGTGATAGGGCATGCCGTTATTGACCGGCGTGGTCGACAGGCCGCGGAACAGAACTGCAATGACCACCACGGTAGACATGATCAGCAGCAGGGCACCTTTGAAGAACTGGACGTAGGTTGTC
>CAXXJU010000054.1:0-16028 GCA_963668145.2 Geopsychrobacteraceae bacterium | reverse complement strand
AGATGTTAAGCTGTTGTTGCGCACCTTTAAGGTGAATTGTGATTAGAAAACAGTAACTCGGGGTTTATTGAGTTTTTATGGCGAGGCTCCAATGTTGGGCGGGGCTTCGTCTTCTTTTAATGTGTTCTTTCCTTGAAAAAAATCGCTGAATATTACTTTGAGCGGGACTTTCAAGAGGTTAAAAACTGATATTTTTTTCATGCAGTAACACTTTCGACGTTGTTAAAAATCACCTTCATTTTTTCATGCAGTAACATGGGGAGTCGGCATAGTTCCTACCGAAAAAAAAGTCATGCAGTAACACTTTGGAATATGCACAGCTTCCGGCATACAAACGAGCCGACTCCCCATCATCTGGACCACCTATAACTTTGGCCGATCTAATGACCATATCGGTCAATCACCTTCGTGATCGAGGTGGTCACTTTATCGTAATAGTTCTTCGCAACTTTCGGATTTTCGACAGCATAGATTCCGACAACGAAAGCGGTAATCACGACGACGACAGCACCGAACAAAATCATTTGAGATGCCCAGATGGTTACTTTGGTGATCCAATTCCGTTTGGCTTTGCCGGCCACCTCCACGAGTTTCTTGGTGATCCTTTTTTGTTTGGCCTGACTCAAACCGGAAAGGATCGAATCGATCTCTTGGGCATAAGCCCTACGAGTATCGATGTTCAAATTTTCCAGTTGGAGTCGATTGTTTTTGGCAATAAGCAGCTGTTCCTTATCGTAGTGATTGACCGGAGAGGTCTTGTACTTTTTGTCCAGATCCTTGAGTTGATCCGTAAGAGTTTTCTTGCTGGCCTCGGCATTTTTGAGGGCAAACTTATCGGCCCCCCCAGCTTTAAGTTCATCCAGAAAGAGTGTAGAGTCGGTCAAAGTCTTGAGTATGCGGAATTGCTGAATATGAGCAGTCGCCGGGTACAAGATTTTATTGGTATCAGGATTATAGGCGTCCCATAAGGTAACGCATCCGACCTCATCCACATTGAAATCCCGACACATATCGAGATAGACAAACATTTGGTGCATCACCATGAAAGGGGCAGACACTAAATTTTTCCAGTTTGCCCCCAGGTATTTGATATAGACCTTCTCCAATTTAGGGACCACCCTTTCGAGCTTACCCTGAATGGAAATTTGGACACCCAGGAAAGTAAAGTCCTTCGGGACGATCTTTTTGTAAAAGATGTTCCTATCGGTAATGTAGATCCGATTAGGGTCTCTTTTGGGGGGGATAAATTTTGAATGTGTAGAAATGATTTCCTCCTATTTAATTTTTAAAAATCTTTAAAAATATAAAAAATTCTTTTTAGATAGTTAATTGTAGTTTTTTATTTTGAAATATGCCAATAGGTAAAATAAGAAAATATGATGTT
Source organism: Geopsychrobacteraceae bacterium (assembly GCA_963668145.2). GTDB lineage: Bacteria > Desulfobacterota > Desulfuromonadia > Desulfuromonadales > Geopsychrobacteraceae > Seleniibacterium. The sequence goes on along the minus strand of CAXXJU010000054.1, from coordinate 14,644 downwards.
ATTTTAAAAAAAAGTCATTGAAATTATTAATAATACTTTTTGAGCAACCTAATTTTGGAAAATCACTAATCTTTTGAAATAAGTTTTAATTTTGGTGATTAAATCATTCTTCTGAAGTTAACTTTAACGAATTTTTTAGAGTTTTTTTATCTTCAAGTAAATTAGTTATTTACAAAGATTTTCTCCATAGTGGATTAATAATTTAAATATTCTTTCTTTGATAACGGCAAGTTCTAGGAGGGTAATTAAAAAAAATAATGAAATTTTTTGATTTTCAGTAAAAAAACAATCTCCACGACTAGCACAAACAGGATTTGTGCCTCACAATGGATCATCAGGCGCTATCCAAAAAGTAAGTGCCGCTAGGTAATTTGATCCAATAGTGAGGGAACGTATGGACGATTTTTCTCAAAATGTAGTTGACCGAATAATCAACGTTATTAAGCACCTTCCACCTCAGTACAGGGTGCATGAAGGGGAGGTCTATAAGAGGACTGTTTGGACCGAGTTTGTTGCGTGTGCTCAGCAAAACCAGTTGGGTGAAGAAGCCTTTTGCGTAAACATTGTCAAGGACGTCATTGCAGAGGCTTTAAAAAAACTCAGACCAGGTGAGATCAGGGCCGTAATGACAAACATTAGCCCAATTGGGAGGGATTGTGCCTGTGAGTCTATTTTTGAACAAATCGCAGGGATTGCTGCTGCTAAGCGGTCCCAAAAACCATATGTCAGAGTCCGTGCACTGAAGGATTTAGATTTTTTGAAAAGGGCACTTTCTGATGACTGGAAAAGCAAGTGGGACTGGCTTGTACTTGATGAGTCTGGAAGGATTGTTTTCGAAGTTGATCAAAAATCAGAATGTAGAAAAGCGTGCAAGGAAATTTTGCAAGAGGCTATGTTGCCTCAAGTCATCGAGAAAGCAATAAATAAAGCCCAGCAAGCTACAGATTTTAAAAAAATAGTATCCTTCGTGAAGGAATTTTATCGAAGCAAAAAGTTTATGGATTCCAAAAAAGATATGGCTGGTTTATCCGAGGAGCTTGCTGATATCGACCCTGCATTAATTTTTTCATTTGCTCGTAAATCGATCCTGACCAATGATAATGCAAGTGAATTTGTCGAGAGAGTATACAGTATCTTGACGGAAAAATGCCCTAATCGTGAGACTCCTATTGCTGAATTGCTACTGACTGTTGTTCGCCGCCTTTTGGGTGACCAGGATGCAGTCTATCCTCTTTTGTACGGCCCCCCAGGAACAGCCAAAACATTCATCCTTGAACAGCTTTGTGATGCATTCAATGAAGCAGGTATTAAGACAAATTATATCTTGCAGGCGATGACGCAGAATGGTGGATATTCTCTTCAGAACAATGAAGTGGCCATGAGCCTTCAAGGAATAAGTAGTAAATGGGGGACTGGCAGAAGTGGTCTGATTTATGCGAATTCCTTTCGAGAAGATGTCGATTTGACTCTGGTTGCTTTGGATGAGGTTGACAAGTGTGGACTGCAGGATTATCTGGTGACTTTGCTTGACCCACGACAGCCGCTTCAGGACAGCTTTTGGAGAGAATTGGTACCAAGTATCGATATGCGATCAAAGGTATTGTTTTTCGCAACCTGCAACGATGTTGAAATTATTCGGAAGGGTGGCAAATCGGCATTGTGGTCCAGGATGACTCCGGTTGAAATGGATGGCTACAGCCATAAGGAAAGTATCGACCTTGTATCCAACCTGGTTGGGAATAGAACTGTTGCAGGAAAAGCTGCGTCACCAGATGAGATTTATAAAATAACTGCTCAGGTTGTCAATAAATATAGACATCGGTCTTTGCCAAGTATCAGGAGTTTGATTGATCAGGTGAATCGGCAGCTTTATGTAAAGCGATTCCCTTCTCTGAATAAAGTATTGGGAGAAAATCAGAAAGAGTATTGCCCGGCCCCGGGTATTGGGTTTGGGGCAGTGTAAAATGTAAAAAAAGAAATGTTTGTTTGCCGAGGAGGGTGTAAAAAACTTTGTGTAAATGGTCTCAGTCGGTTACAACCCGTAACCACTGGAGGAACCACTGATGACCATACCGGACGACCTGCTCGATTCTTTGATGAAGGATTATAAAAATCCTGAAGACCTCATCGGGGGAAACCGGGCTGCTGAAACAACTGACCAAGCAACTGCTGGAGCGAGCGATGCAGACCGAGATGACGGAACATCTCGGCTACGAGAAAAACGCTCCATCGACCAATAAGGCTGGCAACAGCCGCAATGGCAGCTACCAGAAAAAGATCAAGGGTGAGTTTGGCGAACTTGATATCGCTGTGCCTCGTGACCGTGATTCCAGCTTTGAGCCAGTCATCTTACCAAAGGGGCAGAGCCGGTTCACCGGGTTCGATGATAAGATCATCGCCCTGTACGCCCGTGGCATGACAACCCGCGACATTCAGGCTCACCTGGAAGAGATGTACGGTGTCGATATTTCACCGACGCTGGTTTCACAGGTGACCAAGGCGGTCCAAGAGGAGATCATCCTTTGGCAAAATCGGCCGCTCGATGAAGTCTGGCCGATCGTCTATCTCGATGCTATCCGCGTCAAAGTTCGGCAGGACAACCGCGTCATCAACAAGGCAGTTTATCTGGCTGTCGGCGTGAATCTGGACGGCCTGAAGGAAGTTCTCGGCATGTGGACCGCCGAGACCGAAGGAGCCAAGTTCTGGTTGCAGGTTGTGACCGAACTGAAGACCCGTGGCATCAAGGATATCTTTGTTGCCTGCGTCGATGGGCTCAAAGGTTTTCCTGAGGCGATTGAAACTGTTTTCCCGGACACCCAAGTTCAGCTCTGTATCGTCCACATGGTCCGGCACAGTTTGAACTACGTGTCTTGGAAACAGCGGAAGGAAGTCGCTGCAGATCTGAAGGCGATTTACTCCGCGCCTACCATCGAAGAGGCCGAGTATCACTTGGAACTGTTCGAGGAGAAATGGAACGCCAGTCATCCGACCATCGGCAAATCCTGGCGGAACAATTGGGAGCGGATCACGCCGCTGTTTTCCTATCCACCGGAGATTCGCCGGGCGATCTACACAACCAACGCCATCGAGTCGGTCAACATGTCGCTGCGGAAGGTGACGAAGAATCGAGGCTCATTCCCCAATGACGAGTCAATGATCAAGTTGATGTATCTGGCGCTACAGAACATTGCCAAGAAATGGACAATGCCGATCCGCAACTGGCGATCGGCACTGAATCAGTTCTCGATAATGTTTGAAGAGCGGATGCCGCTACTCTGACCGGCGGGCCATTTACACAATATTCTTTACAGGCCCTTTGCCGAGAGAATGTCGCTTTTTTACTACTGGCTCTTATATACATATTCTTTTCAGGTCTCAACATAACGTGGTAAAAAAGAAAAGATGATTAAGAAGCTTTTTTCACATCATCTTTTAAAATTCTCTGGATCTCAGATATCCGAGATGTGAGAGGATTCTCTTCCGTCGTTTTGATTGTTTATACTACTTCCAAACATAATAATTCATTGCATCTGGCCTCCTAAGACTCACATGCCAAGGGAAAGGGATTGGCCTTCCTTTTATCATCTGAAAGAATTTGCCAGGATACCGTTTCTTCGGCGCTGTCAGTTCTCTTTTTGACCACAATATATTTATGTTTCAAACATGATCTGTTGAGGTGGGGCGCACGAAGCCTTTACCTTTCCAACCCTGTCATCTTAAGGAACACGAATATGTTTTCGGATATCTTATGCTCCCCCCAGAGTGTATTCTTCGCCCTCAATGATGGTTTTGAGATCATGGCAATGGGTCTCTACGAAACGGATGCTGGTTTTCTCGTTACCGAGAAATATTGGAATTTCACAATCCTCCGCACTGACAATCCCTTCCCTTAGCTCGGCCATTACCTCATCGTCGGTTTTTACAAATTCATCGTATTTGGCGGCGCATAGAGGGCAAAGGGCCAGATACTGAGCTTCATGCTCCTTCGGCAGAAACTTTCTGGAGAGCACTTCCTTTTTCTCGAAATAGTGGGCTCCATCGCGCTTTCGGAAGGGCATCTCCTCTTTGCATATCTGGCAGACCATTTGGTCGGCTTCATTCGTGTATTGGTTTCGGAGCCATGTGATCGGGTCAATAGCACCGTTGGTGGTTCGAACACTTCTTTCGCGTTTCTCGTATTCTTTATCGGGCGCGTTGGTTAGTTGCTCGCCAAGGCGCTCTTGACGTCGTTCCGGATTGGCCACTGGCCTGGTTGGAAACGTTGGACGTTCCTTGCGGGCAGCCAAGGCGGCTTTCAACTGCTCGACCTCGTCACGATGGTTTTTCAGGAATTCGATGTCCTCAAGGCTAACGCCGAGTTCTGTCGCGTGTTCACGTTTCCGCTCGTCCTCGCTCTGATCAGCACCCTCGACTATTCCAAGACTCTCAGTAAGCTCAGTCGCACCCCAAAACTCGTCCAAAAGCTGGTCCGTAGTTATCTCGCCCGGCTTTTCAAGTGAACCATCTTTTGTTGGGACCCATTTTGAGTTTTTCAGCCGAATAAGGATCATGGAACTGAAGTATTTGCTCTGGGAGCTGTAATAAAACCACTGATACCTGGCTTTAAAAAAGCGTGCGTCCAACTCCAAATAGTCCCGCAGAAATTCCCACAACACGTATGCGGAGCATTTTCGTTCTTCAAAATCTGCGATCTCTTGGATGGCTTCCAGAAACTGCTCAAGCCCGTCCAAATCGTAATTTTCTATAGTTTCTGATCGAGTTGAATATTCCCTCTCTCCATAGGGCAAACCTTCAGATGTCGGCAATTTTCGTGGCAGACGGGAAACACCAAGACTATGCCAGACATCGATGTCTATATCAGACGAGGTGTAGTCGTCATGCAGAAACCACACTTCTTGGGCACAAGAAAAATACCGTCGCAGCTCTTCGGTGCCGAGATAGATCTCGGCGGGCTTTTTGAATACAGTCTCTCCGGTTGGATTGGTGGCCTTCAGAAATGGCGTTTGCCTTGCAGCCTGGATCACTTTTCTTTTTCCGGCTTCCGAGTCTGAGCCCGTGGCGCGAACAATCTTTTGTATATCCGCCTGATGTTCGGTGTCTGGAACCGAGTCTCCGTCAGTTTTGGTGTATTTTGGCAGAACCCTTTCCACGATATCGTCAAAAACATCGGGTTCTGAGAGTCCCAACCGCTTGAGGAATGTACGAGCCTGCTCATCGGTGACGATGGACCGGCTCACAACTGGAAAAGTGGTTTCCTCTGGTGGAGGCAAAAAAGCGTTGGGAGTGGTGCCGTCTGGTTTGAAAGGGGCTTTCTGGCTGCAATTGGCAAGACGAAGAATAGGCTTCGAACGCAGAATACCGCCCGGATCACGTTCCCAACGAGGCGCTCTCCAAAGCGCCTCCTGGCCGGATAGATACCCATAAAAATCAACGAACCATTCATCTGGCTGGCCAGACAGAAAGGAGTGACTGATTCTTCGGGCTAACCCGTCCGGAGTCACTTCCTCCACGTCAAGTTCGCTAATCAAGTAGGAGCGAAGGTCAGGCGTTCGGTCCTGGGTTATTTCCCCGGCAAGCCATTTGATTGAGGATGGGGACTGAAACAACTGACCAAGCTGCAACTGGCTCAGTAGTTTTCTGAGGTCAGCACCGCGAGCGAGTTTTGCGTTCCCGGCGGACACGAACGAACCGTCATCGGCCGGGAGGAGTGCTTCTTTGATCAACGTGTTCCGAACCGACTCGACGATGGGGTAAAACATACTGTCGTCTGGAAAATCCTCGGTTCTAATCGGAAGCGCCTCGAGGAAGGATACCGAGAGCAGGCCAAGATCCTTTATCTCAGATAGAATGTCTCCGATGAGTTCAGCAGTTTCTTTTACCAGCGTCTCATTCCAGCCGTCGTCTTTGGGGATATTGTCGCGAGATGGTGTTGTCCTGTATGGCCCTTGAATGAGGAATCCGAACCTTGTGGCCTTCTCTGTGGGAAAATAAACGACCAGGGGAGAATCCTTGACTTTGACTATACGTTGGGGATTCTTTCCGGCCTTGTCTTCTGCCTCCAGCCGGAAGCTGACTTCAACACGCACAGTTTCCGAATTCCCCGGTACGGGTACCGGTCGTTCAAAAATGAGCCAGTTTTCCTCCTCGTCCTTGCCGTTGTTTTGACCGATGACGCTGACTTGTCGGGCGGGTCCTCGTGCAATCTCTTCTCGCAGGTAGACACCGCCTGTTGAGTTTGGCAGCCTGTACTCGATTTCGTTGATCCTTCTGAGGAACAAAAGTGTTCTGGCGCTCAAGTTGCGGAGGCGAGCGCCGATTTCCTTGCATGCGGTCTCTGGCGCTATTTCTTCAGTATTGAAGGGGGAAGACAAAGAGCGTGGTCCAGGAGTTACCGGCTGGCTTGGAGGTCACCGCGTAAGGGCGCACGTAGTTCTCTATCCTGAAACCTTCTCCGCCGGAGTGGACTTCCGGAGTAGCCGTGTAGGCGTAGACCGACTTGAAACCGATCCCGAACTTTCCTATTTGCGTCAGATCTTCGGTTTTGGTTCCTTCTCCGACACCGCACACCCCTCTGACATCCCGCTCATTGAAAAGACGGCCGTCATGGGTAACTTCCAGCCTGTCGTCGAAAAGGCTGAAGAGTATTCGGGTAGCCCCCGCATCCTCCGCATTCTGAAGAAGCTCGAAAACGAAATGGGTTCGATCTGTGTACAGTCGGCCCAGAAAGGACAGGTGGCGTGTCCCTTGACCGTACTCACGGATATTGTCCTCTCGTATCCTGTCGTAGTCAGTCGGCATTGGCGCTTCCCCCGGAAACATGAATCACACCATACGCAACAGGACCGGCGACGATGTCCGCTCTCTCCAAAGCGATGTCCAGCTCTTGGATTCGCCTTGCGTAGTCTGCCTCTGCGGTGGCAATTTGAGACTGGCGCATTTTTTGTATTTTCTCGTTGGTCGCTTGGCTGAGCTGTTCTTCCAAAAGAGCGATTCGCGCCCGGTGACTGGTGGATAGACTCTCCCCGCCGGTACTCGGCCTGTTCCTGGGTCTTTTGCCGGTGCCTACTTCTCGCGTCGCTCTCCACAAGCTGTAATGCTGACCATCCAAGTCGTCCCAAACTGAAGCGCCAAGGCCGTCTGGCATAGCGCCAGGACAATCCGCCGCACTCTCTAAAAGACGACCAAGATGTTCGGTCACCATGGCGTTCGAGGCGATAGGCTTAAGCACCAAGTCCTCCTTGATGCCGTGGAAGCGCCACTGGTAAATGGAGAATTCGTAGCGCCCAACGGGGATCTCGTTCGACACGACCGCCAGGTTGGTAATGACTCGTTGTTTGGTGTCAAATGACAGGGCCGCCTGTTTGACCAATGGATGGAGGGGCATGATGAAGGCGGCCTCGGGATGCTGCATGGCACAATCAGACTCGAAGGTGATGGCTAAATGCTGGCTCCCGCCCTTGAGCCAATTTTTCCCATTCGCGGTAAGCAGAAGTGTTCTGCCTGGGGAGCTGCTGAAAATCCCTTAAAAGGTGGCCACGGAATTCCTGGGCCAGCCGGAGGGTCTTGAGCGGCTTTTCGCCCAGAATAAACTCCTGGTCTTTACCGCACACGCGCTGCAGGTATACGGTCACCACCCTGCGGAGTGAAGCCGGTGATAGCCAGAAACTCGCCGCGTCGGCAATTTCGCGGTTCATATGCTCTTGGGGAAGGCGAATGCCAAACAGCTCCGCCTGCTTCTGCTCCAGGTCTTCCTGCTCCTGGATGAGCCGGATTTTGTTGTCGGATAGTTGCTGGAGCTTCCCCTTGCGCTCCTCCTCACTCAGCTCGTAGTTCTCCGCGATGTTTTTGATCTCACGAGTGATTTCCCCGAGTATTTCCTCGCTTCCTCCCAGGGCGTTATCGAAGACACCGATGCGCACCAGGCACCGCTCGTAGATGTCCGCATCCACGGTTCCCGGTGTGATCAAGTTGACGATGGCGACGCTCTCGCTCTTTTGCCCGTTTCTGTCGATACGGCCGATGCGCTGTTCTACCCGCATGGGATTCCAGGGAAGATCGTAGTTCACGATGCAATCGCAAAACTGGTAGTCGAGACCTTCACAGCCGATTTCGGAAAACAGCAACAGGTCAAGACAGTCCGCCGCCTCCTTCGGTTTCTCGAAGCGGGCGCGAAGGGACACGCGATCCTCCTCCGGCGTCCCCCCATGGACCAAACCAATGCGAAAACCGTCCTTGCTCAAATGCTCGAATAGGTATCTCAGGGTGTGCCTGAAGCTGCTGAACAGCATGACCTTGTTGTTCGGGAGGCTTTGCTTGTCGCGGATGATGCTGCGTAAAGCTTCGAGTTTGGGGTCGCTCGCCTCCAGAGTACGAGCCACTTTCAGCAGATTCTGGATTTGGCTTTGGATGGGAGCGATGGCCTCGTCTTCGGGGACGCCGGTGTCATCCGCTTCTTCCCAGGACAATTCATCGAGATGGCGATTGAGGATCTCCTCAAGAAAGGGGGCAAGACCAAAAAGGCAACTGGCCGCCTGTCGCCTGATAGTGGTCATCATGAACTTCACGTTGATCCCGTTGTGAAGCTGGCTAAATATTTCAGCCTGGATTCTCATCAGTTCGTCGTGCAAATGCTGCTGAGCCGGAGTGAATGGCACGACGACCGTTTCGGGCTTCCTGACCGTGAAATTCCCAATGTCGCGGCGGCGGGTTCTATTTATGATCCCGGCGAAGGTGTGCATCCCCTCGGTGTCGGAGATCATCTTCACACGTTTCTCGTGTGTAACCTCATCCTTTAAAAGCTCGGTGCGTACCCGATCAAAATCCGGATTGTGCCTGAGTATAGCCTGGCCCCATGGGGTGGACGCGGCCTGATCGAGAGCTCCAATAACCAAGTTTTGCCATTCTGGCGCTTGAGACCGCATCGCCGACACCGCCTGATTGATAAACGGGTTCGGCTCAGCCATGTGCGAGAAGCTCTCTTGGTCGATGATGAGATCGGGGCGGAGCGTATTCAAAAGGACAAAAAGGTCATTGCTGCCGAGCTGAATCGGGGGTGGCCGTCAAGAAAACTACCGCTTCAGCATGATCGCAGAAAAACTTCACTGCCTTGTGGCTGAACGTGTCTTGGTTTCGGATATGGTGGGCCTCGTCAATGATAACCAGGTCGAAACGCGGAGGCGGATCGAGATCCAGGAGACCTTTTTTCCGTTTCCGCTTTCCTTCAGGAGACGAGCCATAAAGAAGCGTTTCATCGAACAGGGAGTAAGGGACGATGACTTTCTGATGCTGGTCCGGCCAAACCCCGTCAAGATCCATTTCGTTGATGCAATATCTAAAGGTTGCGCCATCAAGATGGTTAAAGCGCTCCTCGAAGCGTTTCATCTCGTTCAGCCACTTTTTCTCGGTGACCAGAGGGCGCGGGGCAAACAATGAGCACTGAGCGTATCTCGCGCCGTGCTTGGAGCTCGCGCAAGATGAGGCCAGCTTCAATGGTCTTACCTACACCAACGCCGTCGGCAATGAGCAAGCGGGGGCGATCAGACCGGATAAAACGCAATACGGGTCGGAACTGATACGGGATGAAATCGACACGAGCGGCGTTGAGCGAGTAGAGGGTTGATAGCCCCGGATATTTGATCTGGAGGGCGGTGAGATAAGAATGAAATTGGTCGCAGGGTAAGGAATCTTCCTTTTCCTCTCGCTGGGTCTTCGGCCTGTAGTTGTGATGAGTAAAAAGTTTGGGATGACCCTTCTAAAAAAACTTTAAATCGGTTTTCTGGTTTTCCATGTATGACAGTGAGAACTGCACCACGACTACTTGGGTTTGATTTGACATAAACGATCTGGCCGGGCTCAAATTCAGCAGCATCACTATCCAAATTTTCCTGAACTTTGGCAATACCAGCAGTATCTGATGGATTTGGATTCGGTTCTAGATTAAGGAGTGAGGTTTTTGTTTCTCGCAATCCGTGAATTAGCTTGTCATCGGCTCCAATGACAATAGAAAATCGTTCTAGAGTATCCAAGTCGCGGTAGATGTCATCAGTCGGAAACCCTATAGTATCCGCATGTGCCCAACGATTGCGGACTGTTTGCATTTCCTTGACAAAGTGACGTGTTTCAGAAGTCAGGTCCAAGCTGGCGGATATCTGATACCAATTCTGATCCAGTACAAGAAGGAGTCCAGCGAGATCTAGTCCTCCGAGACTGGCTATATTGCGCTGTTCTAGCCGTCGTTTTTGTTGATAGGACAAGTTATTTACGATGGCTTTATCCCACCAATCATCAAAAAGTGGCGGAAGTACTTTTTCCAAAAAAGCAGCTAGTTGTTTTGCTACCTCACTTAAATGCTTTGCCACCGCGCCTTGAACTTGTAACCTCTTCCTCATCAAATCCCCCTGAATATTCAGAAATTTTCTGATCAATTTTCAAAATCGGATTATCTTCGGATTTGTTTTTCCTTTCAGTAAATCCTTTCTGCCGTCTATCGCGTTACAGCCGTTTTCGTGCTGCCACCATGCTGCGTGATGCGAGGACGGCACTTGATCTTCACCGCGCCCCGGGGTGAACGAGGTCGTCCGAGGCCTTGCTCGACCACACATAGGCTTCACCGGTTCCGAGATGGCTCATCTTGTCGGAGGTCAACTCACCAAGGGCGGCATTCGCCTTCTGGATATGCTTCAGCCATGCGGGCGAGTTGAATTTGTGCATGATGATCTGTGATGACAGCTCGATCAGAGAGACAGGGACCGATGGCGGGTCCTGAGAGGCCACCATGATGCTGGTCCCCTTGTGTCGCATCTCACGGACGACCTCAACCAAGCCAGAAACCAAATCATCGTTCTCGATGTACTTGTGGGCTTCGTCAAAAACCACCAGCTTGTTGAAGGCGCTTCCCTGGTAGGTTGCTTCAGAGAAAATCTGTAGCATCACCACGAACAGCCCGAGCGCTTCGTCCTTTTCAATGTATTCGTCGCGTAGGTCGACAATGATCAAGCGACCAGGGCGAATTAAATCCTGTAGGCGTTGGCCATCATCGACATATTCACTGGCAAACAGCAGACGCGTCTGAGCCAGCTCTTTCAGGTGATCGGATAGACCAGAGTTATCGATGCCTGCTCGCAAGGCATCTAATGTCAGGTTATCACGCAGCACTCTCATGATGAGATTGATTTGCCGCATATACATGCTCTGGCTGCCAATCGCTCCCATCAGGAATTTCCAGTGCGCCGCCTTGAGTTCGGAGGCAGAAAAGGCAATCGGTTTAACCTCGATATCCGGGAACTCGGCCCGACGATCATCCACCTTGTTTGCCGGGGTAAGTATCAGAACATCCTTCAGGACTTCCGGGTTGGCCTTGTAACGCTCACGAAGGATGCGGATCTCTTCATCCACCGAGTTGGCATTGATCATCGAAGTAAACTCCGGCGCATAATCCTGCGTCGGGCTGTAATGGAAAATGACCGTAGCGAGCGGGCTTGGCAGCACATTAATGTGCTGAAGCGGCATGGAGGCCATCTCAATGACTGTTCCAAGGGTGTAGCTCTTGCCGCCGCCTTGAACCCCAAAGAGACTGATCGTGTGGGTGTGGTTGAGGTCCAGCGCGATTTTTCTGCCAGAAACCTCTCCGAGCAATCCGTACTGGGGAGAGTCACCATTAACGCCCAGCATGATGTCATAGCTGACCTCGGCTTGAGGCGCGGGCTCGGGCTTCGGATGCTCCGGCTCTTCATGCTCGGCTTGGACAGGTTTTTCCGGTTCAACAGTAACGGCGGCGGGCTGTTTGTCTTCTTTTTCTTCTTCTGACGCAATAGTGGAAGGTCGAGGTGCTTGCTCGACGGGTTCCGCCTGTTCTTCCTTTTCCTCTTGGGCAGGTGCGGGTGTTTCCTCTACGGCAGGATGCGTTGGCTGGGTTTACTGGAGCCTCCGGCTCTTCGTCCCCAGAGCTCGTCCACTGTCAAGACGTTGACCGGGCTCTCTTGGGCGCGATGAAAGCGGCTGTTTCAAGCTTCGGCACGTTCGGTATAAACTGCTCGCTCAGGAGGTGCGCGGTCGGTTCCTCCTCAATCTCGACGGAAATTGGCTTGCGGCAGTTGTCCAGCAAGGCGTGGATGAGATCCTTGCCGATGCGGTGGAATTCAATGCCCACCTCGTTATCCGGAGCTTCGGTTCCAGTTTTGTCGAAATCGAAGATCAGGGCGCAGCGTCTGAACTGCATCGAGTAGCCCTGTTCGATGGATTCAAGCAACCCTCGCGCTTCCTGCGCGGCGGTCACATCAAAGATCCCGTAACGCAGTGAGCGTTCCAGATAGAACCGAAGGATCTGCGCCAACTCCCGGCTCTTGAGCAACCGATCCGGCCGGTCCGGCTTTTTCAGTGCCGGGTCGAAGTGGCGCTGGAGGATGCGCTCACTCTGATTGATCTGGGCGGAGATCCGCTCCTTCAGTTGATTGTAGGCCGCAAAGTCGCCGACCTGCGAATAACACTTCACCTCGACCAGGTTGCAAGTGATCGTCCTAGTGTTCAAATCCAGGTCGAATAAACCCAAGTCGGTGCGTTGCAAGCTGATGGCATCGTTGACGTCGTCTGAGTCACCGCTTGAGCGGTAGAGGTCCGTGTGTGCGTCCAGCGGCACAATGATCTGATTGCTCAACGCGCCCTGATATTCGAGATAGAGCCGTGCCAGGGCCAAGCCAAGAGCCTCTGCTTGTTGCGTGCGTGCGGAAATCAGTTTCAGGGCAAGCTGACCCGAAAGCGACCGTAGGTTCGCCAGGATCTGAACCGACTGCTCGCCGTCGGCGGACAAGCCGTGCTCAAGCAGCACCGGCTTCAGCATGGCCTCCAGTTCATCGTTCGAGCGCGAGGAGATGATCAGGTTATGTGTCGCCTGGGAGCTGGCTCCCGGCACATAGTCAATCAGATAGTCCGGTCTGTTCTTCCGGCCGCCATGGTCGAAAAACTCAATTCCCATATTTCGGTCGATTGTGAACACCCAATCGCTGATCTGGTGAACCTCGTAGATCAGTTCTCGTTGGGCCACATCGAGGCCAAGGGTCACGACGGGTACAGCCTTGAAACTGGCACCAGAAGCAGCAACCGCTGAAGTGGCAAAACAGAGGTGACGGCTCAGCGACGACAGCAAATCGAAACAAGCAGCGTGGTTGTCCGCGCCGAGTGATCGTCCGACAATCGGCCGCTTATTCCAGAATGTGCCCGAATCGTCATCGACGAATTCAGTGTCGAAGTCCTGTATCAACCCGTGCAATGGCGTCACTCCCATCGATTTCTCGGCGATGGAAAGCTCCTCAGCGGGAAACACATCCAGAAGAACGCTGATGTGTGCCGGAAACTTCCTTGGAATTTGCATGGAACTCATTCAGCGCGTGCTTGGCCAAGTTGAGCTTGGAGAACAGATGGCTGCCGGTTGAAGTCGCAAACGCATCGGCGGCCTCATTTACCGTCGCTCCGGGACGGACCATGGATTCCAGCGCCTCACCCAAAACCGGCGAGTCAGGATCGGAGGTAAAGAGCCGGATGTCATAGCGCAAATCGGCATGCTCACGTTTCTGCTGGAGCGATATCAGGGCCTCCGCAATCACCGAACCGGCCCCGGGGTTGAAGATGTTCAGGGATAGCTCTCGCACATACGGATGCTGGGAAAGATAGCGCTCGATCTTGTCCGCAATGACCTTTCCGGAAATATCGGTTCCCGCCGCAGAGGGTTCGGCCAAGCCGAGGGCCGAACAGATCTCCGCCATCAGGCCCCGGGAATTCTCCTCGGTGGTCGGGGGCGTAGAGCGCCCAAAACGCATTCAGGTTGTCTACCGGCGTGAAAATGCGGCCATCCTCGACGGGAATCCCGACCGGATAGGCAGAGGGCACAAGGCCATCCAACAGCGCGGAACGGACATGAGGAATGTGATCTTTCCCGCCTGACTTGATCTTCTTGATCCAATCCTTGCCCAGGGTGACCCAACTGCTCAGCCACAAGGCACGGAGCGGATGGGTTGGGGAGACCAAAACAGCCTCACGATGCCTTCCACGGAAGTCGGTCAAGATGACATGAATGGAATCGACGGCCAGCACGTTTCTGAGCGCTTGCAGGTGCTGCTGACGCTCGGCACCGGAAGTCGTCTCAGCCTGACGGATGAGGTTCCCTGACCAGATCAAGGTAGCTTTCAGCATACGCGAGGCATTCCTTTTCCGAGTCCCGGAACGAAAGCCCCTGCATGATCAGCTCGGCAGTGTCTTTGCGCACCGCTGCAAAAAACTCTTCGCGGGCAGCCAGGAAGGAAGCCATCGCGGCGGAAGAAGGCAGTGTGAGTCCGACCTCGGAAGGCGGTTCGGCGGTATCCAGGTTGATCTGCATTCGCCAGCCCGACGGGTGCTTGGGCTCCGCCAAGATGCGCTGTTCGATGGTTTTGAGCATACGCGAGAGCGGGATCTGAACAGCGCCCTCACGGCCGAATTTTGCGTGCAGGGTTTCCTGTCGGGAGGTCTTCTTGGAACGACCGCCCTCGGCCCAGGCGACACCACTGATGGCGATATCATCGGGATCGCGTTCATCGCCCAGGGCAGTCAGTTGTAGCCGGGAAACGTGCATGCTCCAGGCTCTGCTCAATGGGGATGGCGCGTTGCGGTGGTT
>CAXXJU010000053.1:0-14464 GCA_963668145.2 Geopsychrobacteraceae bacterium | reverse complement strand
TGTCTTCCAGATGATCTCCCTCGGAATCCTGTTTTCCCGCATGATCTATGAAATTGTCGAGCAACAAACCGAAAAAAGAGCCCTGCAGGCCGCCAAACATGTTGCCCTGATTCCGGAATTGCGACGCATTGTCAACAATCAGAATCAGCTCGACACGCTGGCCTCGCTAGCCAACGCCATCCGCCTGGAGGCTGAAGCGACCGGGCTGATCATCACCGATAGCCATGCGCTGCAGATCTACAACAGCGATCCTCGGCAAATCGGCCGACCTTATGAGATCCCCGATCTGAATCGTGTCTTGCGCTACGGGCACCCATACGTTTCCAAAAGCAGTCTCCAGCATGGTGCGCTGATCAGTGGTAACGCCCCGATTTTCAACGATGATCTGGATATCATCGGCATGGTCTCGGTCAACTACCGGATTGAAAGCGTCCGGCTGTTGACCAAAGGGTATCTGGAAAAAGAGCTGTTCTACATCTGGGCCTTCATTACCCTTGGCCTGGTCGCGGCTATTTTAATCGCCCAGGGGGTCAAACGAGCCACACTGGGCCTGGAACCTCAGGAAATCGCCTCCCTGTTCCAGGAACGCGAAGCCATTATTGCCTCCATCCGTGAAGGGCTGGTGGCCACGGATGCTCAGGGCACCATCACCCTGTTCAACCAGACCGCGCGCAATCAGTTCGGCGAAGACCTGCTCGGCCAGTCCATTGTTGACAAATTCGCGGATATCGATTTTTCTCCGGTGTTTACTGCTGGCGAGCAGTTCCTCAACCAGGAGCTCCCGGTCAAGGAGGTTCCGATGATTTTCAATATCGTGCCGATTCGCTTTGAAGGGCTCATTCAGGGTATTGTCATGACCCTGCGCCCCCGCGACGAAGTCGACCTGATGGCCCGTGAATTATCTCAGGTTCAGGCCTATTCCGACATGCTGCGGGCCCAGACCCACGAATATACCAACCGTCTGCATGCCATCGTCGGTATGATTCAAATGGATGCCTATGACGATGTCCTCGACTTTATCGCGGCAGAGACCAGCGGACACCGCATCCTGATTCGTCAGCTGACCCAATCCATCCCCGACCCGGCGCTGTCTGCTTTTCTGATCGGCAAATACATGCATGCCCTGGAATTAAAAGTTGATTTTACAATTGATCCGGAAAGTCATATGGTTGATATCCCCGACAGTATCAACCGGCATCAGCTGGTCACAATTCTTGGCAACCTGCTCAACAACGCATTTGAAGCGGCCCAGAGCGGAGCCAGACCCCCGTTGGTCAAGATCTTCATGAGTGATTACGGTAATGACCTGATTTTTGAGATCGAAGACAGTGGCCCAGGGGTTGCCGAGCAGCTGAAAAGCACCATCTTTCATAAGGGGGTTTCAACAAAATCCGGCGAAAAAAGAGGATATGGCCTACATCTGGTTAAAAATGCCCTCAAAGTGCTGAACGGGGGGATCAGCGTACAGCACAGCGAACTGGGCGGAGCATTGTTCATTATCGAAATTCCCAAAAGGAATCATGCACAATGAAAACGATTGAAGTTCTGATCATTGAAGACAACCTCAAGGTTGCCAAGGCACACCAGCTGTTTGTCGAAAAGGTCGAGGGTTTCACGGTCACCGGCGTAGTCAACTGCCTGGCTGATGCCGCGGACATGGTGACGGCTCTGGAACCGGATCTGATCCTTTTGGATGTCTATTTTCCCGACGGCAACGGCATGGATTTTCTTGCCCGGCTGCGCCACAACCACTCCGACTGCGATGTCATCCTGATCACTGCCGCCAAAGAGGTCAAACTGCTCCATAGCGCCCTGCGCAGCGGCGTGTTTGACTACATGATCAAGCCGGTCTTCTTTCAACGTTTTGAAGAGGCTCTCGGCAACTATCGCCAACACTGGACGCGACTGAATGCCCTTGACGATATGGATCAGGAAGCTGTCGATCCCTTTTTTCGCACGGCCCAAGGCAACACGCAGCAGCAACCCTGCCAGGAGGTCCCAAAGGGAATCGATCCGTTAACCTTGGAGAAAGTCATTGAAAGCTTCAGCGCCGACCCGGATCAAGGGCAAAGCGCCGAAGAAGTCGGCCACAGCATCGGCGCCAGCCGAACCACCGCACGAAAATACCTGGAGTACCTGATTTCCACCGGTTTTCTGCGCATTAACCTTGAGTACGGGACTATTGGCCGGCCGGAGCGCAAATATTTCAAAACCTGACCCATGATAACGGTTGAGCAAGCCGCCAGTTACCCGTTGTTCAACACTTCCGGATTGGCAATATTTTGCGGGTTCCCGGCGGCAAAGCTGACCAGGTTGGCAAACGCCGCTTGAAAGTAGAGTTCGTAGCTGTTGCGTTCCACATAGCCCAGGTGTGGAGAACACAGGACATTGGGCAGGGTCAGCAACGGGTCCTGGTCAAGCCGGGGCGGTTCATGATCGTAAACATCCACAGCCGCAGCACCGGGCCGCCCGTTTTGCAGAGCCTGATACAACGCTCCTTCACCGATGAGAGTCGCCCGGCTGGTATTCACCAGCAAGGCATCCGGTTTCATCAGTGCCAAGTCAGCCAGAGTCACACAGCCACGAGTCTGGTCATTAAGACGCAGCTGCAGGGACAGGATATCGGCCGTGGCAAAAAATTCAGTTTTGCTCGTGGCAATGGAAAAACCATCCGCCAGCGCCCGCTGCCGGGAAGGCTCCCGGCCCCAGATCAGAACATTCATCCCGAAGGCCTGACCGTAGCGGGCGATGCGCTGGCCGATCTTACCGTAGCCCCAGATTCCCAGGGTCAAGCCCTGCAAAGTCCGCCCCAGCCCCAGGCTGCCGGAATCCTGCCAGCGCCCCTGTTTGCAGTTCTGCACATAGGGAACGATGTGGCGGCTGGCCGCCATGATCAGGCTCCAGCACAATTCCGCCGGCGCCACCGGCGAGCCGACCCCTTCGGCCACGGCAACCCCATGGGCGCTGCAGGCCTGCAGATCGAGATGGTTACTGATTTTGCCGGTCTGGCTGATCAGCTTCAGGTTGGGTAATTGCTCCAACAAGGTAGCATCAATGGTCGTACGCTCCCGGATCAGCACAATAGCGTCCTGGTCATGCAGGCGTTGCACCAATTCAGCGTCCGAAGCCGGAGCAGAACAATAGATCGTCGGCGCATGTCCCTGGAGCAGTGAGTAGCAGGCTAAATCTTTGACCACATTCTGATAATCATCAAGAATCGCAATTTCATGATCGCCCCGATTTATCGCGGGAACTTTTCAGCCCCGGCTGGCAAAATCATCTTCAGCAGAACAGCTGTTCACAGAGGGACTATCATTCACAATTGTCATCATTTCAGCAAGAACAATGATGATTACCTGGTCAAAAGGCCTCGCTGAAACAAGGCGAGCGCTGCCCTGCAGCGCAGGTTCAGTTGCGGCTTATTTTGAGGCTTGAGGTACCTTCTGCAGGGTCGGACTAAGCCCCTTCTTTTCCAGGGCAGCTGCAGCCTGTTGGGCGGCCTGTTGCTCGTTAAAGGGACCGACCGTCAGCAGGGTGGTTGGTAATTTGACTTGGGTTTCTTCAAGACTCAGGCTCAGCCCTTTTGCCGCCAGCCGCTGTTGTTCCTGCTTGGCTCCAGCCCGATCAAAGAATGACCCGGCATAGGCCCGATAGCCGGCCACGCCATGGGGCAGAACAAAACCGTCCGCTCCGCTTCCGGCCAATTGTTCCAATGCGCTCTTGGCCGGACCGAGATTTGAAAAATCTCCCAGCACCAGACGGATCACAAATTGGGAATGGGGTGTCCCTTCCGCCTGCAGCGGTTCCAGACCGGCTGCTCTGATCTGCCTGCGGACCCGTGGCAGCTTCGCAGCAATAAATTCGCCGATTCGAAGCTTATACTCAACAGCCGGATCCTGTGTTTCGGCAGCCGCCGACCCCTTAGCCGGACCCG
This sequence comes from Geopsychrobacteraceae bacterium, assembly GCA_963668145.2. Taxonomy (GTDB): domain Bacteria; phylum Desulfobacterota; class Desulfuromonadia; order Desulfuromonadales; family Geopsychrobacteraceae; genus Seleniibacterium. Next base: position 10,530 of record CAXXJU010000053.1, on the reverse strand, counting down.
ATTTTCCAGTCTCCCTTACGGAAACCTCCGGTTGTCTCTTCTCCTCTGGCAAAAGGTTTTGATCCTCTTTTTGGGGCACATTTGCAGCGTTTTTGAGAATAGACTCTGTCACGTCCTGGGCTACCCGGGCAGTACCCGCTGCTAGCTCCTGGGCTACTGCCGGTTCCTTCGTATCAACCATAGCGACATGATCTGCAGTCGGAAAGCCACGGGTTTCACCGGTCAGTTCCTCGGGATCAACCTTTTCAATATGAATATTCTGCCGCTCCAGCAAAACCCCGGCATCTTTCCAGAGCAAGGCCACAGCATCGGCAAAATCTTCAAGAGCTTCCACCTGACTGTTATGGGCATAGACCAAATCGGTTTCCGCATCCAGAAGATTCTGGACAGTCGAAGTTTTTCGAGCCAGGCTGGCCCGGTAGCGATCCAATCGCTGCTGAGCGCTCTGCACCGAATTATCAGCAACCTGAATCTGCACCCGGGCTGAAATCAATGCACGCATATCAGCTTCGATATAGTCGCGAATTTTCCATTCCGAAGCAGTCAAACGATGCTTCAACTGCCGAGTCCGTAATTTTTGCATGCGGTAGTCACTTTCTGCGGCAGTATTGCCCAGCGGCATACTAAACTGCAGTCCAGCCGACCACCAGCGCCCTTTGCCCTGGCCAATCTGATCGACACTGTCACTAAAGTGATCGTCCAGCCCGCGTACGCCACCGCTGGCGGTAATGCCCAGGTTCGGCCGCAGTTTTCTTTTGCTCACCCGCTCGCGCAATTTGCTGCCTTCCAGATCCAGGCGCAGCTGCTTAAGACCCGCATGCTGCTCCTGCGCAAGGGCTATGGCCTGGTCCAGGGTTTCCAGCGGCTCCTCCCGGGAGGGAGGGTCGACTGGAATAAGGGTGGTTTTATCCTCAACCCCCATCAGGTAGCGTAACCTTGCCTCTTGGTCCTTGATTGCCCGTTCCGCATCCACCAGCTCTTTTAATCTTTGACTGATCGCGTATTCGGTATTGGCAATTTCTACACCCTGCTGCTCCCCCGGAACATCCTGCTTCTGGAGTTGGTCTTTTAATTGCCGGGCTGAGTTCAGGGCATCTTCCTTTGAATCCAACACCTGTCGCAACGAAAACAACCGATTATAGGCTTTTATCACAGAGAAAACGGTTTCACTGACTGAGTCCCGGAATTCTTCCAGTGAGGCTTTATGATTATATTCTGCCAGGGAAATGTTCAGCTCCATGGTTTCCCGGCCAAAATTTTTCAGCAACGGCTGGTAGATAGTCACTCCGACCGAGCTATACCAGTCCGTCCAGTTATCATCCGGGAAATTAGAGACCGGCTTGGTATAGCCAGTCCGGGCCGAGGCCGTGACACTGCCACCGGTGCTCAAGTATTGGGTAACGCCCAGCGATGAGTTGGTATCCTTGGTGCCATAGGTTTCCCCAGAATAGAAGGTTTGCCCATGATTGACCGAAAAGCTTAATACCGGATCATAAATACTCTGACTGCCATCCATACTGGCAGCCGCCAAAGAGGAATCCAAGGCATCAACACGCAAATCGAGGTTATTGCTGATAGCCATCCCCAAAGCAACCCTAAGCGGTAGCTTAACACTGCCAGAAGCATCGGCTGCGCCAGCCATTTCGACAGGCAGGATAAGCATCAGGAGGGTCAGTAAACTGAGAAAAACTGGAGCGGTAGATAATTTCTTCATAGTTTTATAAAGATATAAAGAAGCCCTCCCCGAAGGGAGGGCAGAAGTGGTCATGTAAGACCGATTAAAGAGCATTTATTGCATCAATTTCTTCCGGGGTCAGATTGACCCGGCCACCAAGATGACTGGAAGGAACATTCGCGCCGAAGTTACTCTGCCCGTGACAACCGGCACAGTTTTGGTTGTACAGCGCAGCACCGTCCAGTGCCGGGGTCGGATCAGGGACCGGAGTCGGGTCTGGAGTCGGTACCGGAGTAGGATCAGGGGTCGGCACCGGAGTAGGATCGGGAGTCGGAACCGGGATCGGAGTAGGATCAGGGGTCGGGACCGGAGTGGGATCGGGAGTCGGAACCGGGACCGGAGTGGGATCAGGGGTCGGCACAGGAGTCGGTCCCGGGGTAATTACACCATCATCGTCATCACCATGACGATTCCGGTCCCTATCCCGATCATGATCGTCATCATCACGACGATCCCGGTCATGATCGTCATCCCGGTCCCGTTCATGACGCCAGTTGCGATTATCATAACTGCGACTCCGCTCATATCGATCATATCTGTTGCTCTTTTCGTAACGGCTGCCCCGATCATCGTCGGCGAAACCGGTAGCAATAAAGGTTGTCAGCAGTAAAAGAGCAATCCCAAGAATAGAAACTATTTTTTTCAAATCACTTTGCATTTCACTTCTCCATTTAGTTGATTCTTTTGCGATATCCTTCTTCTTCAATCCAAACGATAATGTGACATTCCCAGTTCTATCGACACGACCTCCTTTCGTGAAACGCCCCGCTTTTTCAGCGTCCGGACACAAAAAAACCGGGGCCGATGATCTGGTCGATATTTCGGCAACCCGGCTGTCTCAAGGAGACCCTGTGGGCTTTCCGCCCCACCCTTGCGAGTGGTTTAGTATTGTCGTCTATCGTTGGCAATAAACGGTGAGGGCCAATAAAAAACCGGGTCACCGCATATCAAAGTCGATATTTCGGCAACCCGGCTATCTCATGGAGACCCTATGGGCTTTCCGCCCCACCCTTGCGAGTGGTTTAGTATTGTCGTCTATCTCCTGCAATTTTTCGGAGACCTTAAACGAATAAAAAAAAACCAGTCAATACATTTTTTTACACGTCAACAACAAGCATGAACTAAGCATTTAAAATAACAAGAACAATATCTTATATTTTTTTAAAGAAGATTAATTCCCGTATATCTTGGTGGCATTACAAATAGAAAGGTTTCAGCGTATTAAGAAAGTTAATGATCTCTACCAAATATAGTTCAATGAAAAACACATATAGAAAACAACAAACGAAGCTATTTTCATAAAAAAGCATTGTAAAAGGGAGTTACCATCATAAACCGCAATTCTTATGTGACTTTTATTTTCCTTTTACCGTAAATTTATATGCGTATAAAAACTTTTTACGTAAAGATATCCTTCTAAAATACCATTCATAGGAATTATAATCATATTTACCATTTTGCATCGACATCGGAGCTGACATGAAGCTATTCCTGGTCATTTTCCTTCTTATCTATGCCGCCGTTCACGCCCTGGTGTTCTGGGGATTTTTCCCTCTGCTCCAAAATCATTATGCACTGCCCGGCCTGCTCGGTATCTGGATGGCAGCCATGATTGCCGCCCCCATCGCCGTTCGATTGTGCGAACGGCAGGGTTTTGAGCCCCTCGCCCGCGGTCTGGCATGGGTCGGATACAGTTGGATGGGAGGGGTCTTTATCGCGTTCAGCCTGTTTGCGGTTATCGCCGGTTGGGATCTGCTGATAAAACTGGCCAGCTGGCCGATTCCTGCCCTGGCCCGTTGCTCAATCCACAGTGCTACAAGCGCAGGGCTGGTTCTCTTTCTGGTGATTACCGGCTGCTGCTACGGCCTTTATGAAGCCCGCAACCTGCGCACCGAAAGGGTCACCCTGACATCCCCAAAGCTGCCGCCGGGCAGCAGGCCCCTGCGTATCGCCCAGATTTCTGACTTGCACCTCGGCTTGATTCACCGGGACGAAACCCTCGCCCCGATCATCGCCCGGCTGCAGCAACTCGAACCCGACCTGCTGGTTGCAACCGGCGATATCGTCGATGCCCAGATCAACCATCTGGAAGGCTTGGCAGAGCTTTGGCAGAAGTTGACACCGCCACTGGGAAAGTTTGCGGTCACCGGCAATCACGAGTACTATGCCGGCCTTGATCAGGCCCTGGATTTTCTCGACAAGAGCGGCTTTCGAGTCCTTCACAACGAGAGTATCGAAGTTGGCGATTATTTAAAGCTGGTTGGGGTCGATGACCCGGCCCGGGCCAACCAACCCGCTGAAGAAAAGACTCTTGGCAACCCCTCCGAACGCTTCACTTTGCTTTTAAAGCATCGCCCAGCGGTAGAAGACAACTCTGTAAACAGCTTTGACCTGCAATTATCAGGACATACCCATCGCGGCCAGATCTTCCCCTTCAACCTGCTCACCGGCTTGGAATACCCCCGCCAGAATGGCCTTTACACCCTCCCTGGCGGAGCCCACCTCTACACCAGCCGCGGCACCGGCACCTGGGGTCCACCCATGCGGATTCTCTCACCACCGGAGATCTCTTTGTTCGAGATTGTGGCGCAGGGAGAGGGGGAGTGATAAAAGTTGCAGATTTTAACTAGTTTTCATCCGGAAACGGCTCTTTTCCGCTGTAGCAGCGTCAATCTGCAGGCTTACTTGTGCGGCGTAACGGTGTACGCCTCCGCGCAAGTCCTTGATTTTCTTACCACAACGGAAAACTGCTCGTTTCCAATCTGAAAACTTTATGATTGTCATCCAGAGTTTTCGGATGACAACTAACTAAATAATAGAGGATCGTACAGCAAAGTCATATCCGATACTGTCTGTCTCCACCATAGCCGTGGAACCCCATTTGCCAAAGCTCTGAACGTGTTGGCTTTGACGCCATCAAGACTGGGCATCGTCGTCGGCATAATGTACAGCGCGTACTGACTGCCAAACAAGAGACCGATACCCAGAACGATGCGGATGGGGCGAGGGGCTTTGCTCCAAAAGAAACCAGGGGGCTTTTCCCCACCGTGCTTGGAAAAGTCCCCAAATAGACTGCTTCAACAATCTGCTATGGATCATAGTGGTACTAACATCCGTATAGCCCAATAGTTATTGAATGGCTCGGATGTTGTAACCCACTTCCCGAACAGCACATGGCAGGAGTATTTTGTGGACATGATGGCGTCCTTTTTCCCGCTGGCCCTGCTTTTTCAGCTGTTTTCCTGAGTACCCAGCAGCTCAATCTTTGCTTGAACGCTTTATTCCACGGTCACACTTTTGGCGAGATTTCGCGGCTGATCAACGTCCGTCCCTTTGAGCACAGCAACGTGATAGGCCAGCAGCTGGATCGGGATGGAGGTTAAAATCGGCATCAGGTCATCATCAAGTTCGGGGACCTGAATCAGGGCCGAGACTTGCTGTCGCAAGCGTTCGTCCGTTCCGCTGGTAATGGCGATGACAATCCCGCCGCGGGCACAAACTTCCTGCATGTTGGAGACGACTTTATCGTAGGTGGCGTTTTGTGGCACCAGCACCACAACCGGCAGGTTTTCGTCGATCAATGCGATGGGACCATGTTTCATTTCGCCGGCCGGATAGCCTTCGGCATGGATGTAGGAAATCTCCTTGAGCTTGAGGGCTCCTTCCAGGGCGATGGGGTACTGGTTGCCACGCCCCAGATACAAAAAGTCCCTGGCATTCATGTAATTCTTAGCGATGTTCTCGATCTCGCCATCCAGTTCCAGAACCTCTTCCACTTTGCGCGGCAGGGTCAGCAGGTCGGTAATTTTCTGCTGACAGACTGCTGCACTCAGCTGGCCGCGCACCCGCCCCAGCTTGAGGGCCAATAGATATAGGGCCACCAATTGCGTGGTAAAGGCCTTGGTGGAGGCAACACCAATCTCCGGCCCGGCATGGGTGTAGATGACGGCATCGCTTTCGCGGGCGATGGACGAATCGACCACATTACAGATGCAGAGCGTCTTCCCCCCCTTGCTTTTGGCTTCGCGCAAGGCGGCCAGGGTATCGGCGGTTTCTCCGCTCTGACTGATCAACACGGTCAGGCTATTGGCAGCGACGATGGGATCGCGGTAGCGGAATTCACTGGCGATGTCGATTTCCACCGGAATCCGCGCCAGTTTTTCCAGATAGAATTTACCGACCAGCCCAGCATGCCAGGAAGTGCCGCAGGCGATCACGAAGATTTTTTCCAAACTGGCCAGGTCCTCCACGGTCAGATTCAGATCCTCCAGGAAGACGTCCCCTTCGTCTAGCTGCAGCCGACCGGCCATAGTGTCACCGAGAGCACGCGGCTGTTCGTAGATTTCTTTGAGCATGAAGTGCTTGAAGCCGCCTTTTTCCGCCATCAACGGACTCCAGGTAATGGTCTTGCTCTGTTTTTCCAGCTGCGTTCCCCTCAGATCGGTCACCCACATTTTTTCCGGGGTAAAGACCACCACTTCACCGTCTTCTAGAAAAACCATCTCCCGGGTGTGAGACAGCATGGCCGGGATATCGGAAGCGACAAAGTACTCTCCCTGCCCTTGGCCGACCACCAGCGGCGAGCCAAACTTGGCGGCAATCAGTTTGTCCGGTTCCTGCTCGCAGACGATGGCCACGGCATAGGCGCCTTCCACCTGGCGCAGGGCGGAACGTACCGCGTCCTCGAAATCGCCACAGCCACGATAATGCTCGTCAATGAGATGGGCGATAATCTCGGTGTCGGTTTCCGAGCTGAACTGGTGTCCGGCTTCAATCAGTTGCTCTTTGAGTTTCAGATAATTTTCGATGATTCCGTTGTGAACCACGACGATACCATCGGCTTTGTGGGGATGAGCATTGATCTCCGACGGCCGGCCGTGAGTCGCCCAACGGGTATGGCCGATGCCTCTGGTGCCCAGGGCCGGCTCTGCGGCAAGGATCTTTTCCAGATTGATCAGTTTACCTTCCGCCCGGCGAATCTGCGGGGCACCGCCGTTCAGCGTGCAGATCCCCGCCGAGTCGTATCCCCGGTATTCCAATTTTCGCAATCCTTCGATAATGATCGGTGAAGCCTCTTGCCCGCCGATATAACCAACTATTCCACACATGGGAGTACCTCTTGAGTGATCAGGATTTTTTCTGTTTACGGATCCGCCAGCCGGGAACAATTTTCTGCGGTGTTCTGGCCAGGGCCAGGGAATCGGCAGGGACATCCTTGGTAATAGTCGACCCGGCGGCGATCAGACTGTTGCGACCGATCTTGACCGGAGCGACAAACTGGGTATCGCTGCCGATAAAGACGTCATCCTCGATAATCGTCTTGTGCTTGTTAACACCGTCATAGTTACAGGTAATAGTACCGCAGCCGAAATTGACATTCTTCCCGACTTCGGCATCACCGATGTAGGTCAGGTGGCTGGCTTTGGTTCCCTCACCGAAGATCGATTTTTTCGCCTCGACATAGTTGCCGATTTTATTTTTTCCAAGCAACACGTTGCCCGGCCGCAAATGCGCCATCGGCCCAATTTCACAGAACTCACCGATGCGCGATTCCTCGACGACCGAGCCCGCCTTCAAATGAACCCCGTCGGCAATCACCGAATCAACGACCACGACGCCGGTTTCGACGATACAGTTGCGGCCGATGCTGGTCTTGCCGCGCAGATGCACATTGGGATGCAGGACCGTATCCATACCGATCTCGACCCCGTTATCGATATAGACCGTGGTCGGATCGGTCATCGAGACGCCGCCCTGCATCAGTCCGGCGTTGATCTTCCAGCGCATCAGGACTTCGGCCTCGGCCAGCTGGCAGCGATCGTTAATCCCCATGGCTTCGGTCGGATCCTCAACACACAGGGCACGCGTTTTTTTACCGGCCGCGACAGCGGCAGCAACAACATCGGTCAGGTAATATTCCTTCTGGGCGTTGTTCTTGTTCAAGCCTTTCAGGGCGCTCAGGACAAAGGCCCCATCGAACAAATAGGTCCCGGTGTTGATTTCCGTGACCTGACGTTGCTGCTCGTCGGCGTCTTTTTCTTCGACAATCTGCAGCACCTGTTCGCCAGCGCGGATCACCCGGCCATAGCCGGTCGGATTCGGCATCTGCGCGGTCAGCACGGTCACTGCCGCATCTTCGTGGGTATGGTAGTTGTAGAGCTGGCGGACCGTATCCGCAGTCAACAGCGGGACATCTCCACACAGCAGCAGCAACGGTCCGCTGTAGCCGCGTAGCGCATTTGCCGCACACATCAACGCATGGCCGGTTCCGAGCTGATCGGTCTGCTCAACCCATTCGATATCAGCGGCGGGAAAAGCCGTGCTGACTTGCTCGGCGCCATGCCCGATAACAACTTTCAGCTGCTGAAAGCCAGCCTGTCGGGCCGCTTCCAGCGGATACCCCAGCATTGGACTACCACAGAGCGGATGCAGCACCTTGGGTAGCGCCGATTTCATCCGGGTTCCTTTTCCTGCGGCCAGAATAACCGCGACTAATCCTTTATTCATTGACTCCCCCTGGGCAGAATTAACTATTCAGGTTATTTAAAATGGACACCATGGAATGGCGCTAATCTAAGCAACTTTGCTGTAAACTCGGGACTGTCCCCAGGGTTAACGGGGGCTGTCCCAAGAGTTTGCGAGCCATCAAACTGTCGCGTGGGTTCGCACCGCAAAGATCTGGGACAGCCCCCCGTGCGGGGACAGTCTCGGCTTTGCTGCCAGCGACTCTTAAACAAGCTCCATTTTGGACACCATGAGCTTCTTTCAAATCCGGTCGGGAAAATGCGCTTTTCCAACCGTCACCAAAGTAATGGGGCCAGCACCCGTCATTTTTTTAAGCACCCATCCATAAGCTGTGCTTTTCAACAGCCTGCGCTAAACAGACTAAATATTTGAACATAATATGCGGCTAGTCAAGCACCACGACCGTATCTGCGGATATTTTCCCCGGATATTTACATGAAGTTGACAGTAGCGTATAGTTTTGCAGCCTAGGGGGTTCTTTTTTATGAATGATCGTCGTTCGATAGCACAGGAGCTGGATGATATCCAGCAGGAAATCAAAGAGCTGGAAATACTCTATGAGCAGTATTTTGCCGGTCTGGAACGGCGTGAACCGTACCAGAAACGCAAAGATGTTGCCCGCCGCCTGCGCCACTTTACCAACCGGCATATTGTCTGGACCGATCTCAAGTTCCGTTACCAGGGTCTGGCGTCCCGCTTCATGTCCTATGGTCAACACTGGGACCGCATTTTGCGGCTGATTGACGAAGGAAAATATCATCGTCATCTCTCCAAATTAAAGAAACCTTCCGTGGCACAGAACTCCAGTCATTCCTCCGGCGAACAGAATGAAGCAAGTCAATTGCAGCAGCAACTCAAACAGGCACGGCAGGCCTGCGGAATCGGGGGGGAAACACCCAGTGCCGAGAAAGTGGCCGCATTTATTGCCTCGCAACGTGAAAAAATCCGCGAGCGCTACGGCGACAAGCCGGTCCAGTTCAGCATCGATACCAGCGACGGCCGCCCCCGCATCAAAGTCAGCCTGAAGAAGTAATCCCGACCATGAATATTCTCATCGTTACCCTGCATGTTGCCCCTTCGGCGCAGGCCGTGGCACTTGCGGCTGGCTGCCTGAAAGCGGCATTGCCAAGCCATCTGCAAAAACAGACCACTCTGCTTGACATCTACCCCGACCAGCACCTTGATGAACTCTGCACCACCCTGCTGGCACACAATCCCAAGGTCATCGCTTTTCCCCTTTATGTCTGGAACCGGGCACAGATCCTTGAATTGAGTCGCCGCCTGAAGCAGGAACGGCCGGAGGTTTTTCTGCTCGCCGGGGGTCCGGAGGCCGGTGCCGACAGTTTCGGGGTCCTTCGGGAAGGAGCTCTTGACGGTGTCATCCGGGGCGAAGGGGAACACCCCTTTGCCGAGCTGATGAGCAACCTTGAGGTCGACAAACCATTGACCTGCGCCGCTTTTGTCAGCCGCGATTCTAGCGCCGCGAGCCCACTGCCCCCAGCGGCCTGCAGCAATCCGGCGCAGCTGGTTTCCCCCTGGCTAAGCGGCCAGCTCGAATTACAGAATGGCTGCGGGGTACTCTGGGAAGTCGCCAGAGGCTGTCCTTTCAACTGTGCCTTCTGCTACGACACCAAAGGTCGCAGCGGTGTTTGTTCGCTGCCGTTTTCCCGCCTGCGGCAGGAGCTGGAACTGTTTCGCCGTAAGCGAGTCAGCCAGATCTGGGTTCTCGATTCAACCTTCAACGCTCCACCAGAACGCGGCAAGACACTGCTCAGGCTGCTGGCCGAGGTCGCTCCCGATATCCATTATCATATTGAGGCCAAAGCTGATTTTCTCGATGCCGAAACTGTCGACCTGTTGACTCAGCTGCCCTGCTCGGTGCAGATCGGCCTGCAGTCAGCCCAGCCCGATGTACTCAAGCCGCTTCGGCGCAAACTTGATCGGGAACAGATGAGCCAACAGCTGCAGCTACTGGCGGACGCCGGTGTAACCTTCGGCCTTGACCTGATTTACGGTCTGCCCGGTGATAATCACCAAGGGTTCTGCAACAGCATTGATTTTGCCCTGACCCGGCAACCGAACCAGGTCGACATCTTTCCGCTGGCGGTGTTGCCCGGCACCGAGCTCTTTGCCAGCCAACAGGCGTTTGGCATTTCAGGGGAGGACGTACCGCCTTACCAGCTGCTCACCAACCGCAGTTATCCACCAGCGGACCTGGCCGCAAGCCGCCTGCTGGCTGCGGCAACAGATATCTTTTACAACCGCGGCCG
>CAXXJU010000052.1:0-21878 GCA_963668145.2 Geopsychrobacteraceae bacterium | reverse complement strand
CAAGATTATGTTTTTCATCTCCCTGAAACAGCCCACAATCAATCAAAATGGAATGATCAGCATCAACACGCAGTTCATGGCAGGAACCGGTGACGCCTTGGGTCGCACCATGGAAGACAATATCCGGATAAATCATTTTCCCCTCCCCAAAAATTGCCGCAGATGATCACAGATAGTCGCAGATAAATCCAAAAGAAGGCCGTCAGAATTAAAAATATCCGCGTTCATCTGTGTGCATCTGCAGCCAATATTTTTTTATTTCATCCCATCAACAAATTGAAGAAGTTCCTGGGTCTTTTCCTCCATCAACAGCTGATCGCCGCGGCTTTCGACATTCAACCGAATGACCGGTTCGGTATTGGACTGGCGTAAATTGAACCGCCATGCGCCCATATCAAGGCTCAGGCCATCAGTAAAATCGCTGGCAACAGCCAGCGGTTGATAATGCGCCTGTATAGTCTCCAAAACCTTCGTCGAGTCGGCAACCGTGCGGTTGATTTCACCGCTGGCCGGGAATGCCTGCATCATCGTTGCAACCAATGTGGACAGAGATTGTTGCCGCTGCGACATCAGGGCAACCACCTTCAGCCAGGGAATCATGCCGCTGTCACAATAGGCAAAATCACGGAAGTAATGGTGGGCGCTCATCTCACCGCCGTAAATGGCATTTTCGGCGCGCATGCGCTCTTTTATGAAGGCGTGACCGGTTTTGCTCTGGACAGGGATACCACCAGCATTTTTAACAATATCGATGGTATTCCAGCACAACCGCGGGTCATGAATAATCTTTTCACCGGGATGATTCTGCAAAAAGGCCTGGGCCAGCAGACCAACGATGTAATATCCTTCAATAAACCGGCCCTTTTCATCAAACAGAAAACAGCGATCAAAATCACCGTCCCAGGCAATGCCCAGATCAGCACCATGAGCAAGTACTGCCTCGCGGGTTGCGGCCCGATTTTCCGGCAATAAGGGATTGGGAATACCGTTTGGAAAATTCCCGTCCGGCTCATGACAGATCTTGATCATCTCCACCGGCAATAATTCTTCCAGCGCATCGACCACTGGCCCAGCACAACCGTTGCCCGCATTCATGACCAGTTTCAGTGGTTTAACAGCAGCGACATCAATGTAATTGAGCAGATGCTGAACATATTCATCGCGTAAAGATTTCCCAGTCACCGAACCCGTCTTTTCGACGGAGGCGAAATTTCCTTGTTCCGCAAGCTCCTTAATCCGTCCCAGCCCAGAATCACCACTGATGGGACGGGAACCGGCGCGGACCAGTTTCATTCCGTTATAATCAATGGGGTTGTGACTGGCCGTGACCATAATGCCGCCGTCCAGTTCCTGACTGAAAGTGGCATGATAGACTTCCTCCGTGCCGCAGAGCCCGATATCCAGGACATCTGCACCACCGTCGGTCAACCCTTTACTCAGGGCGTCGCTCAACGATTGACTCGACAGCCGCACATCACGCCCGACCGCCACCTGCCGTGGCCGCAATTCCTGAGCATAAGCCCGACCAATGCGCCAGGCAATCTCTTCATTCAATTGATCGGGCAAACGCCCGCGGATATCGTAAGCTTTAAAGCAATCGATCTGCATAAGTTCAATACTCCTTATAGTCCACGGAACTCACGGAAAGGCACGGAAACAAACAAAACAAGCCAATCACCCAGACACTCGCGAATGAACACAGATAAAAACTATTAATCTTCTTGATTTAACCCACAACAGACTTAAGCTGTTAACCATCTCTTCTGTGTTTTCAGTGTGTTCCGTGGACTAGCTATTTTAATCAGCCGGCTGTCGGCCGTAGTTATCTTCCAAACGCACAATATCATCCTCACCGAGATAGCTGCCTGACTGCACCTCAATAAGCTCCAAGGGGATACAGCCTGGATTTTCCAGGCGATGCACCTCTCCCAGCGGGATGTAGGTCGACTGATTTTCACTCAGGATCATAACTTTGTTGCCACAGGTCACCTGGGCAGTACCACGGACAATAACCCAATGTTCAGCCCGGTGATGGTGTTTCTGCAGCGACAGGCTGGCACCGGGATTCACGGTAATGCGCTTGACCTGAAACCGTTCGCCGACATCGACCCCTTCATATGCTCCCCAAGGACGATTGACGCGGCGATGCAACAACGCTTCGCTCCGCCCCTGCTTCTTTAGTTGTTCAACAATTAATTTGACATCCTGGACCTTATCCCGCGCCGCAACCAGTACGGCATCTGCGGTCTCGACAACAACCAGATCCTCAACACCAACGGCTGCAACCAGTCGTCTGGATGCCTGCAGATAGCAGTTTTTGGCATCCGCTACCACAACATCCCCCTGCAAAACATTACCGGCGGTATCATGGGGTTTAACATCCCACAAGGCCGACCAGGCACCGATATCATTCCAGCCCGCAGCCAGAGGATAGACCACCGCACGATCGGTTTGCTCCATCACGGCATAATCGATGGAATCACTCGGACAGGCGGCAAAATCCTCGGCATCCAGACGCAGAAAATCAAGATCCTCCTGTAACGAGCCGAAGGTATTTTCGCAAGCAGCCAGGATATCAGGCCGGAAGCGTTCCAACTCCTCCAAAAATCGGCTGGCGCGGAACAAAAACATACCGCTATTCCAATAATAATTACCGCTGGCAAGATATTTTTCAGCTGTTGCCAGGTCGGGTTTCTCGACAAATTCTGCCACAGCGTAAGCTTTGTGGTCATTAGTCAGCTGTCCGTTGTCACTGGAGGTGGTATTTGCAACAAGGTTTTCTGATGCTTGCCACTGCTGTCCTGCGCGGATATACCCATAGCCGGTTTCCGGGGCCGTGGGCACAATACCGAAGGTGACCAGTGCACCGCCTTCCGCCGCAACAGCAGCCCGAGTAACAACTTGCTGAAACTTTTCTACATCAGCAATTAAATGATCCGCTGGGAGGACCAACAATAATGGGTCTTCATTGCCTCGCCGGGCATGCAAGGCGGCCATAGCTGCAGCCGGGGCGGTGTTGCGCCCGCAGGGTTCAAGGATGATCGCGGCCGGCGCTTGCTCCAACTGACGCATCTGTTCCGCAACCATAAAACGATGGGCCTCATTGCAGACAATCACCGGAGCACCAATGTCCGCAAGTCCGGACAAGCGACTGCTGGTTTCCTGCAGCATGGTTAATTCACTGGCCAAAGGCAGCAGTTGTTTCGGATACAGTTCACGAGACAGCGGCCACAGGCGTGTTCCCGCACCACCGGATAGGATAACTGGTAAAATCATCGTAACCTCATTCTAAAGGATTGCTTATAAAAGTTAATAAATTCAGGGCACAACCTCCCGCTGGAAAGCGGCAAGAGTTTAGCAAACCGCAACAGGACGCAAATTTTTTATTTTATCTTGGCCACCCAACCTGCACAGCAGAAAGGGCTCAATTTGTGCAGATCGTTAGGCAACTGCGGTTAAGAAATCTCAGTTTGGTAAAGATGTAGAAATGACCGGGGCAAAACCCTTGATAAATGATTTCCCTATCTCCAACGCCGCCTCTTCAGAGGTGGTGACCGGCACGGAAATCCTAATAAAAGACGATTCGCGCCGGTTATGCAACATGGAATTTTTTGCCATGGAAAATTTCAAGGCATATTCATTGGTGAGATACCGATCCCCAACCTGGAACCAGTATAGAAACAACTGTTTCTCATTATTTTTTTTATACAGCGAGCTGACATAGGAGACGACCGTGCCATTGACATCCAGCTTTTGGACTTCAGCGTTCACCCGATCCCAGCCGCTCCCGGGCAGGCACTGTTTGGGGGAATGGATCGGGCCACTGTTGGGACCGCCATCGTGATAACCGAAATAAAGAGAAACGATATCTCCTTTATCATCCTCATAGGTTCGGGAGATATAATCCGTTGGCAACAACACTTCGAGGACCCGTTTATCAAACCGCGCCTGACCGACCATCGTCCAACTACCCTGCTTTTGTGGGAAAAGATCAAGGGGCTTATTGACCGGAACCGACGCCTCAGAACGGGTATGAACATACACCGCCGCCACCCCGAGGAGAAGGTAAAGGATTATAAATCGCCAGGTTTTGATCTTCGACATAAAAAACCTTTATATTAGCCACAGATGAACACAGATGTGCGCGGATTTCCTTTAAAAATTATCAACCACGCGCCTAACCTGAACACGCTCGGCACCAAAATTAATAATTAGCCCGAGTCGATGATGAGTGGCCTTCAGATAATTCAAACATTGAGCGAAATGGCTATTATCAATAGCTTTAGTGCTTTTCAATTCAACGACCACGGTATTTTCTACAAGCAGATCAACAAAGTATTCCCCAACAATAACTTCATCATAATACACTTTAAGTGGTACCTGTTTCTGCACCAGAATTCCGGCTTTGCTCAATTCATGAAATAGGGAGTTTTCATAAACTTTTTCCAAAAATCCAGAACCAAGAATATTTCCAACCCTATAGGCAGAGCCTATAATCTTTTCAGTAATAGCATTGACATTAGATTCGTCCATAATCCCCCCCCCAATGGAATAATTATTAGATTTTCACCCTGACAAAAACAAGTCATTTTCTAGGTTTTATCTGTGGCTATCTGCGTGTATCTGCGGCTAATTAAAGAACTTCCTCAACACTCCACTCGTCATAAACAACAGCACCATCGCGAGCAGGAACACACCCATCCCGGCAAATTCGTGAAAAAAACCTTCTGCGGCGGCAGTTCCGTAATATTGAGCCAGATAGCCAGTCCCGATGACCCGGAACATATTGGTCACAACCGCAATCGGCACGGTCAGCACAATCAGCAAAATCATCGCGATTTTTCTTTTTTGGATCAACACGGCCAGAGCGACCCCCAAGGCCAGCAAGGACATCAAAGAGCGCAAACCGCTGCAGGCATCGGCCACTTCCAGCACGGTATTGGGAAACATGATGATGTTGCCTTCGCGCAGAACCACAACTCCCATCAGCTTAAGAGCGAGAACAGAGAACTTGGCAACAAACAGTTTGAGAGGAAAGGCCATGGCATCATAAATGATGTATGGCAGGGGAATCATAAAAAAAAGGAATGCAATTGGTAATGCCAAAGATTTTAGCCACTGCCAGCCCAGCAAAAAAAGCACGATGCCGGCAAGCAGAAAGACCATTGAGGCACGGCGGGTAAAATATTCCTGGGCGGCAATGCCAACCATCAGCACAAACAATGAAAAAGCAATCAGCACAAGACCCGAGTTGGCCGGTTTTGCCGACAATTGCTGAAGTCGTTCACGCTGTTGCCAGATGAAATAAGCGGAAATAAATGGAACCAGAAAGCCGTGTGAATAATTTGGATCATTTGACCAGTCCAGATACAACCCATTCAAAATCTGAAAATAGACAGCCACAAATGCAAGAATGGCACAACCAACTAGTATAAATGGACGGGAATTCAGATTTGTTTGCAAGACAGTCAACCCCCTTCAAAAAAACATTCAAATCGTACCACAAATATATCCATATGAATCAAATTTTCGCCCAGCAGTTTCAACGGGGCAACATCTGATCTACAAGGAATATTTCTTTATTCATAGCATGCGGGAATAGGCGTTCTGATAATTTTATTCCCACCTGCATTGACCATTGCTTTCCACAACACGGGGCGTTCATAGCCAACCCAGGCCGGATGATGTCCATTGCCACTCTTATCAGAAATATCGTCAGGGGTTGGATTCAGGTTCAGGTACCAGGGTTTGCGCACAGATGCAGGCGAACTGATCTCCCTGGTAATTTCGTCCAAAGTCATTGCTGAATCATAAAATTGAAAGCCACGAAGCACTCCATTCCAAACCTCATTTCCCTGGTTCCATGGAGCATCACCAACAACCAGAACAGGCGCCGGCGGATTGGCGTACCGCTTACCTGTATAGCGAATCACCTTGGACAGGTCGGGCCAATCCCAAAAAAATTCATAAACCACAGTATCACCAACTTCTCGGCAGATTGCCACCTGTACATACCAACGGTCATACACAACATGCTTTAAACTAAGATGATCGCCGCCGGGTGGTGCGGCAACCTCCCAAAACTGTTGCTGCTCAGTATTCCAATCCGGATAAGGGTGAAAACCATAATAAGTATTTGAAGGATGAAATGCGCCGTTATTTCCCCAAAAAAATGCGGTGTAATAAGATTGTTGCTGGCGTGGATAAGCTCGCCAGATGTAGGTTGCAGGAAAAGCCGCTAACGGTACGGCAAACTCAAACCGCAATGTTGTGTTGACCCCTGCGTTTCCAGGAAAATCAAGTCCGCTGATCGGTTCCAGCGGAGTAATCACCAAGCGAACTTCAGCCTTCTGCTCGCCATCACTGGCCTGGACCAAAACCTCACCCGGCGCAAGAGCGCTAACGACACCATCTTGAGAAACAGTTGCCCGAGATGGCTGGTCCGTTTTCCAGACTATCGGCAGGTTCTTTTTGTTGCTCGCCAACGAAGCAACAAGCGGGAGTTTTTCTCCCACCATCAAACTTCCTGATAACGGTGAAATAGAAAACCCTCTATGCTTCGACTCAACCACATGAACAGCTACAGTCTCGCTGCATTTTTCACTTATTGCGGTAATCTCAGCCATACCAACAGCATGAGCGACTACCTGCCCTTTTGCATCGACACTGACAAGATCGGGGACGGTTTGAACTCCAACTGACAGATCTACCGGCCCTGCCCTTAGTATCGGCAATAACTGTCATTGTTTTAACTTCAGAACCAACGATATGGCTCGCACCCTCTTTTCGATGCGGCAACATATTTCCGGCCGCATCACCAAGGGTGGCAAACAACGGCAATTTCTGCCCAACTGCTAAAGAGACATCAGCTGGAGAGACTTGAATTGATGCAATCGGTACCGGTGTTGATATTTTAGTACCGGAAGCCTCCACCGTACGTTTGCATCCACCAGAAAGCAGAAGTAGACAAATAATGATTAGAAAGCAGCGATAACTAAAAATAAACTGCCTTGATTGCTTAGTAAATATTATGATATAGAAAAATCTCATTATACCCGACTATTTTTACTACCACCTCAATGATTTTCCCCTAAAACGGCTCATGGCATTCCTTGCTGTTCAGATCGTTGCGGGAGCAACATCTGAATATGGTCTGCCATGAGCAAAGCCAAAGGGCTCTGACACAGAGGTCGGGGGTTTCTACTTCGCACTAAACAGCTAGAGCCGACACCTCTTTATATTGATTTTCAACTAATCTAGAGTAATTCTCTAATCTTTCTAAAATAATTCTAGAATTTTCATCTTTATTCTCCACTAAATCAGAAAACAATAAAATCATTTCATCAAAAGTGAATGAAGAAATATCCAGGCAATATTTGTCCTGGCCCATTTCTTTTGCAAGCTCCCTATATTTATAGTGATGTGCCAGTGACAAAACAGGCTTTTTTGACATATAAGAAAACAGGAGGCCGTGAAACCTACAAGCGACAACAAAATCACAGGAAGCGTAACAATCGAAGACATCTGAATAATTGATAATTTCTGGAATAAATACTTTTTTATTGATCAACCTACCATCAATTTTGGCTAGCAAATCTTTAATGGTGCGCATATCCATGGATAATTCGTTTGGAATGAAAACGACACGGTAATCATTCAGAATCAGCCAATTACAAAATCTCACCATTTTTTCAATAAATCCATCATACTCCTCTTGATTTGCAACGACCCAAGTCCGAGGATCACAAAACGGAATCGGGTTGATACCAACCGTCCGCCCACCTTCTTTAAGAACAGCAAGGATTGAAGGATTGAATTTTAACGAAAAAGCCATATCGGGAACAATTTGAACGCCTTGAATCCCCCACGACTCCAACAGGCTCTTGGTTCTGGCATCCCTGACCGACTTATAGTGAGCAAACCTTAAAGCTGATCTGCAAAAAAACTTCGCTGTTGGGTTATTCAACACGCCTGCTCCAACACTCAGAAAAGCAATTTTGCAGCCTGCAATTCTAGCCAGCAAGCACCACCGAAATAAACCAAAGGGGTAACGCCATGGACCTCCCCATTCCTCATTTAGCTGACCGGAACCAGACATTACGATAAGATTGATGCTTCTTACGACTTTTAGAATAAAAAAGGAATATTTTAGCTCCTTATAGACTAAAGGAACTAACAGCAACATTTTTTGCAGAGACTTTGCTATTTTAAATAAGAGTTGAAAGGATTTGATAAAGCTAACAAGACTGGACATAAATCGGGAATTCTTTTGCTCATAAGTGGTAACTTCACCACCATCGGTCTGCGACCTCGTCAGAAATTCTCGATGTATTGAATAGGCTTCGATATGATGTCGGGAGGCAACATTCTCCGGCTGCTGACAAATACCAACCATTTCGGCATTGGGAAGACATCTTTTAAAACCTGCAATAGTCGCATCAGCAACAGCAGCGTCTCCCATGTTTTCAAAACCATAAGTTCCAAACACACCAATTCGTATTTTCCGCTGAGAATCAGAAGGCATAAGCAATAGAGGGTTCCCCGGCGGCAATCCCCTGGGATTACATTTCACAATGAAACCCCAGGGGATACAGCCTAAAAGGTTAGACTAGCGTTTTTTATTTAATCTCCAGTTTGGGTGGTGGGAGGAGCATAAATTGCTGGTCCGCACCTATATCAATTGCGCCAGTTCTGGGCTGCCCATCAAAATCATCTGTCAATCCAGCAACGGCAACACCTTGGTCAATGGCACCAGTAGCCAAGGCCGTCAGATGTAAATTTCCTAACGAGACAGCAGTAAACCACGAAGAAGTTGCATTTGTAACGTTATGACTCAATGTTACGGAAGGGCCACCAATTTGGGCAATTTGAGTGTTTGCTAAATTATTAGTCAATGTAACATTATTCGTTGTAGTGTCCCTCACTTCAATCGCTGCATAATATCCGCTCGGGTCAATCCAGACAGTGTTATTATAAACTTTAGTATTTTGAGAATCCTGAATATCAATTCCTACATCTGGGAAAGTACCTGAACCGTCACTCGTAATCATGTTATTTTTGATTGTTGCCGATCCAGAGTTTCGCCATATGCCAATACCACGATCACAGTTAATTATTTTATTACGTTCAATCGTATTTGATCCCGGATAATCAGTGTTGGACCAAAGATGAATAGCGTGTTCAGCAACAGAGGTCCCTGGACTTTGAATATTCTTAAAAGTATTATTTTTAATCAACCATCCATTCGGACTATGAGCATCGATACCACCGGTATAATAATTCACAGGAGGGGAAGTGAATTCAAATAAGCTATTTTCGATAGTAACATTGCTTGTTCCTGTCGCACCGACAGCGCCCTTAACCATTTGCTCATACGTATTAAAAATACGTACATTATTGATTGTCGTTCCATCTCCGGAGCCATTCCCATTAAAGAAAATAGCATGCCACCCTACACGACCGATGGTCAAATCCTTGATCGTCGCATTCTGGCCATAAGCCCCTTGCGGGAAGTAGAAGATTGACTTGATTGTCGCCCCAGAAGACATGGCATCACCTTGAATAACCACATCATCTCTATTCCCCGTAGCGCCCCTGACTGTCACATTCGGAGCATTAATCGAAAGTGCAGTTGAATTTAATGTATATGTTCCCGGAGAAATAATGATCTCATCACCATCCTGCTCATTTTCAAATGCTGGCATATAATGCTGACAGGCTTGACACAAAAACCGTATTCCCCCTGGTATCAGCATTTGCCACAGACCAACTCACCGTGTAATCAGATGAATTTACGTTCCCGCTAGAGTCGCTACATCTAACATAGTAGGTATAGTTGTCACCAGCGGTTGCCCCGGCGATCGTTGTGCTATGAACAGTCGTCCCTGTGGATGCAAACAGATTCTGCATTGAAGCGTAGTCAGTACCGCTAGTCACGGAATACTTGCATGTAGCATTTTCATTAGTTGCAACACTCATTGTTACTTGTGTAGTACTGGAAGTAAGAGTTCCGTTTGGTGAGCCATTTGAAATTACAGGAGAGGTAGTGTCTGTGGCTGATCCTGTTTCTCCCTCAGTCGACCGAATAGACATAAACCTTTGGGCTAGAGCTTGCATATGGCGCAACATATAATTTTCTATTAACATCATCATACGCCAGACCAGAATAAGCAAGTTGGGCGCAAGAACCGAATTCTCCTGGTAGTGTCCACCAAGCATATGGCCGAATATCATACGGTTGTTTTTTGCCATTTTTCACCGCAAGCAAATCGTTAGCATCAAACGCTGTAACTTGTACTCGATAGGGGGCGGCACCCTCCCCGGACGCACCACCGCAACCATCATCTACCTTATAAGTATGAGGACCATAACCATGCCGGCCTATAAAAAGCACAGATCTAGTCCCGGAAGGGAACAAGATCCCTGCATTATACTGGTCAGACCGCGAAAACAAGTCATTCGCCACGTTATCATTTGCAAGAGGATGATCCAGGGGAAAATACATTAATGGGTCGGTTGGTATAGGATTGGCCCGCCCGACATCATCAGGGTTAAAAACATAAAAAGAGGGTCCGCTTGTGCCTTGACTTATAATAGACATAGAATTATTGCCAGCAAAAGCAGGACCGCCAAGAAGACCTTGCCATTCCGATGGAATGTTTTCCCATATAGCCATTGATGTACTGCTTATACGGAACATTCGCCATCCTGCTCAGTGAGCTAAATCCAGAGATGGCCGTGCTTCCCGCAGTATGAGAAACACCACTCCCGCCAGTGTTGTCATAATAGCATCGCTTAGCTACGATCAGGCGATTATTGTAGACCAAAGATCCTGCAACCTCGACTGAGACAGGACAGTCCGTACCAATCGAACCGGGAACCGAAGTAGGAGCTTGCACCACCGTCGCAGTACCACCATAACTTGTTGGGATTTTAACGCGTCCAATTTGACTATTGTATACATGGCCGCCAACATATAGTTCCTTACCATCTGCACCAACAGCAAGGCTTGTTGCCCCGTACTCAAAAGCGGATGTCCAAGTTAAAAGATCCAAGATATTTAAGATCCCCCTGCTGCAACAGCGGTTGCGTCGTTGCATCAGCAAAAACAGTAGATACAGATAAAAAGAAAAAGAAGAAGAGGCTGAAGATTTGTTTGACATTAAAATTACTTTTCATTTTTTACTCCCGTCTAAAGAGCCTTAAGTCTTACAATTTAGAATATACGGCCGCATAATCATCAGCCATCCTATGATTTGAATACTTTTCCTTAATTAACCTAGCTGCATTTTCAGAAAAGAGAGCACCCATAGGCCTATTACTCATTAAAAAGAGCAAAGCATCTGCCAACGCCTGCCCGTCAAGAGCCGGAAATAGCAGACCAGTCTCTCCATGAGTCACAATATCTCGATTACCAGCGATATCAGACGCAACAACAGGAACACCCGCTGCCATAGCCTCCATAATACAACGCGGAATACCTTCCAACAAAGAAGGCAAAACAAAAGCATCGAATGTTTTCATAATCGAGATCGCATCTGCTCTATACCCTAAAAAGTCTATAAAATTTTCAACATCCATTGATGAGGCTAAAGTTTCTAAAGACTCTCTCTCTGAGCCTTCTCCAAGGATGATCACTCTAGCATTAACCTTTTTTTGACGCAATACCTGCAATGCTTTAATTAAAGATTGCAAGTTTTTCCTTTTAATGAGTTGCCCCACATACCCAATTACGAATGTGTCATCTGAAAAAGAAGCCTTAGCTTCCAACATCGCTACTTCTTCAATATCAACGCCATTTAAAAATAAGTTTTATTTTGTCGGGATGAGAATAGCTTTTAATGCTTGCACACAAATCTTCTGACAACGGGCATACACAATCCATAAAGCGGAACAAATGACGATCAAGCCACTCATAAAACTGAAGTTTCTTGCCTGCATCCGTACTCCACCCGTGTGGGGTCGAAATAATTTTACAGCCTGCTAGTTTAGCTGAAAAAAAAGCCAACCAGATCTGACTTATAACCATGCCCATGCACAATATTTATGTCATTTCTTTTTAACCACTTGGAGAATCGTAAAACTACGTAAGGATTAAAAGTACCACCCCGTATAGAAATCTACCGCCCTGAGTCCTCTTTCCTGAGCACCAGAAACAATGGAAGACATCCCACCTCTGACATCTGCAAAATTAACCAGCGTAGAGTCAATGGCCGATCCCTCCATTGCCCGCATCAAGGCCAAGATCCACTTTTCGGCTCCATATAAGCCACTACTGGCTATCAAATGAACTACCTTCTTCATATTGCCCATCAATCAACTCACTTATTATTTATCATTTACAATCAAGACGATTCTTAAGAATTTTAGCGGGGTTCCCCCCAACTATGCTATATGGCTCGACGTCATTGATGACTACGCTACCAGCGGCAAACAATTGACTTCCTTCCGACATTAGCCAAGACAACAGAACTATTTCCCAACCAACAATCTTCACCAATAAGGATTTTTTCAAGCACCCCTCCCTGCTCACGCATAGGAATATCGAGACGGTCAAAGAAATGTTGTTTTTTCCCACTGACTATATCAACATTGCTCCCCAACATGACATCATCTTCAATTTTGCATAGTCCGATACAGCAGTTAGTACCGATGTATACACGCCGGCCGAGCTCAATGTCACGCTGATTTAATCGCGTGCCAAACTCAATACAACAGTCGTCATAACATTGCTTAATCGACAAGCAATAAAACTGTTGGCGTAAATAATTCCCAAGAATCCCAGGAAATAAACTCAAAAGTTGTGAACATCCCTGAAAGGGCAAGTCATTCTTAAAAAAATTTTCTCCACAAATCATGACCACGTAAAGAGGGAAGACAAAAATTAGAGCAATTAACTGAAAAATTTTTTTAAATATTTTTTTCAAAATCTGGGCTTTCCTTTCAATATTAACCAATAGAAAGAAATTATTAAGATCTATTTTTTTTTAAACAAATTTGATAAAGTGAATTGTTAAAAAGTAACAAAACAAAGAAAATTTCATAAGTATTTAAACTTAGAAACATAGAACAAGCAATCAACCCTGAAAATGACGTAATACTTGCATTATTATAAAATTCTATCTGATTTACGTCCTTATCTGATGAATTATTTCTACAATACTGACTAATTTTAAATGAGTGCTTGAAAAAAATTCCTATCAAGAGAAGATATGCAACCCCGCACCGACACCCGACTCTGCCGCAAACTGCACTAAAGTATTATGA
Organism: Geopsychrobacteraceae bacterium; assembly: GCA_963668145.2. Classification (GTDB taxonomy): domain Bacteria; phylum Desulfobacterota; class Desulfuromonadia; order Desulfuromonadales; family Geopsychrobacteraceae; genus Seleniibacterium. Next base: position 8,612 of record CAXXJU010000052.1, on the reverse strand, counting down.
GCGACCATATGCCTACTCTCAATATAGTCAGGAAGAGCTGTAATAAAAGAACTAAGACCAACCCCTGTAAGCGGGTGACTCATTACCATTCGCAGACCGCCCTCCCAAGCAGTAAGCTCGGTCACCCGCCGAGTGCTCACCTTCAATATTGACGATATATTCACTGCGATTATGCATAATATCGCCAGCTTTCCAGCTGATAGAAGATCACAAAAATCAACAGCAAAGGAAGAACTAATATTTTTTTATTGGAGATAAAAAGTATCAGTACCATTATAACGATAGATCCTAGCAATCCCCCCCTTGACCCAGTTAAAAATATTGCATGCCAACCAAATGGAATAAAAACCCACAGAAACAACCTAATCCATTTCTTCTTTAATTCCCAACCCAAATAATAAACAAATGGAAGACCCAGTAACAAACACAACATAGCAAATGTATTTTCATCACGATAGATACCATCTCTTGTAAGCCCTGTTGGACCCATCAACCTTCCATGGTTAAAACTACTCCAATTCTGGCCAAAATATTGTGAATTAGCCCAATAAATTAAAAATAGGGTAGCGGCAACAAATACATAAAATAAATCATTTAAGCTTATAAAGCTCATTCATTTCAATCGAAGCTATAAAATAAAAAATAAAAATTGTATTATATAAAGAAAATATTTGCCTAGGCCCTAACCCTGAAAAAGAATAGTCAGAAACATAAGGTCCAAAAAAATATGAGCAGGAAATACAAACCCAAAGAAAAACAAACAAATAATTTTGCTTATTAAGCAAAAATTCTAGATTATAGCTCCTACTAAGAACCCTCCCGGACACACCTATTATCGTAGAGGCAGCAACAATCAATGACAACCCGCTGTCCGTCAAAGACCCACCACCAAATATATTGCGGTCCAAGCAAAGCAAGAAGGTAATAGGTTACAATTCCAATCCATGGACGGAAGAAAGAAGAACAGCCGACAGCCACCAACGACAATAAAAGTAAAGCCTTCCCCATAGAGAATCGATTCCCGCTTAAAAATTGAAACTAAACACGGCCAGACAAGACCCGGGCCAAGTCATACCAGCAACTCACCTCAAAAGGCCAATGCGCCAATGCTAGAAAGTAGTAGTATAAAAGACATTACTAGATCACCCGAACTCGCAGCCGCCCATGCTGACGTGCGGCAAGTTTCAGACCGAATTTTAGCCGTTGATATTTTGGACAGCTCTCGCCCTCTCGGAGTTTTCAAAATTGATTCAATGATTCGTTGTCGGGCAATGGCCTGTCGTTTATAATTTCTACTTTTCCCTCCATCATGAAAGCGATACCTAACAAAAGTGGCTCAGGACACACGCCAATTTCATGAATGCTAGATATTCTCAGCCAAAAATCCCAATCCTCACAAGTGAGGAGATCACTATTATATCCACCAAATTTTTCAAAAATTTCTTTTCTCAAGACGACACTACTGTTGGTTATGAAATTACCGCATAAAAGTTTCTCAAAGATATCCCCTTCCGGCATCTCACATATATCAGAATGGATTTCAGGCAAATCCCCTAACTCTCCGAAATTGTATCTATTTGTATAAAACTATGTCATAGCCAGATAGTAATTTTTCCTTCTGAATTTTCAGTTTATCTTCAGCCCACACATCATCAGCATCAAGAAATGCAAGGAATTCCCCCTTAGCAATGCTTGCACCAAAGTTCCTAGCACTAGAAACGCCAGCATTCGCTCTCAAATGGAAAACGATATTCTCATGAAACCCATCAACAATCTTTTGAGTATTATCAATTGACCCATCATCAATAACAATAACTTCAACATTAACATCAACCTGGCGTAGAGCTGATCTTATTGCCTCCGCAATAAATTTTTCTCCATTATAAACCGGTATAATTACACTAAAAAGAAAGTCCAAAATCAACACTCCTAAAATTTTCAGGAAAATTATTTCTACCTCAAAGACTAAGTAGATGTTTTCTTTTTTATTAGGACGCTATTCAAGTAAGAAAGATATTCTTTCAAGTCCCCTTCACCACACTTAATAAAAAATAAGGAAAGAAAGTAGAACGAGAATGAAATTAAAAATGAAATCAAAATCAATAAAAAATAATTTAAATTATAGAAATAGCTCAAAATAAAATGACAAACTATTCCCATAAGTATGCTGCAAGAAAAAGGTTTAAAAATAAATTTTAAAAATTCTATCACAGCTATTGGGGATCCCTTAAAGCTCAAATAAAGGACCGGAAAAAACAATAAATAATTTGAAATAACATAGGAATAGGCAACACCCTTGGCGCCCCATGGAAGTCCTAACACAAAAAATAAACAGATAACAAAAGCTTTTAATACACCTAATTTCAGATTATTCCTACTTCTACCTCTTGAAATCAAAACCATACCAGTCGTACTTACTATTGGCTCTATAAAAGCTGCTAATGCTAATATTTTGAAAATCTCACTAGCACCCATCCATTGCGAGCCGAGAAAAAGATTAATCAATTGATCTGAGCACGAAAACATAAAAACAACTATCGGCATTGAAATAAAAGCTAAAAATGAAACACATTTCAGATAATAATTTTTAAAATTTTCATGGTCGTCCTGCAAGCGACTTAGTGCTGGCATCGCAACTGATGTAATTGGATCACGTAGATTTGAAATAGGCATCATTAGTAATTGGTAGGCCTTACTGTAAAACCCTAAAGCGAGACTGCCATGAACACGCCCAATTAAAATATTATCCAAATTACGCGAAAAGTAGGAGATAATATTATAGATTACTAAATCCATACCAAACTTTATCATAGAACCAACGCCTGCTTCTTTTGACGGCAAGCCAGGAATCCACCTACATGCGATCCAAAAACCTATGGTTGAACAAAGAATATTGACCAATGTATTTACGACAAGAGCCCAATATCCGGCACCTAAATAAGCTGAATAAATGGCTGCGAGAATACCAATTAACATTGAAAGAACACGTATTTTAGCAATTACATAAAACCGCATTTGCCTTGTCAATAAAGCAGAGTGCTGTACAGAAAAACCCGTTATGATAAAAACGAATGACAATGCAAACATGACCTTCATCATTTCCGGTACATTATAAAACCAAGCGACAATTGGAGAAGTGGCTATTACAATAATGGACAGAAAAACCCCAATTGCAACATTAATCCAAAACAATGTACTTATTTGATTATGATTTATATCTTCTCTTTGTATAGTAGCTGTAGACAACCCGAGATAGCTAAAAATATTAGCAAATCCGGTTATGGCTACCGCCATTGCGATAATTCCATAATCTTCAGGGCTTAATATTCTAGCCAAGACCATTGTTGATCCGATCTGAAGAAAAAACATTAATCCTTGAGAAACTAATGTTACTGCACCACTTCTTACAGATCTTCCATTCATGTCTGAACGAAGATGAGAAGTATCAAAAATAATTTTATACTTATCCAATTATATATTCCTATTTTTAAGATATAGACGCATGTAAGATTTCATCATATTATATTCAGAAAATTTATTTTTTATATTTTCACTTAAAGAGTTAATAGAACTTTTTATTCCATATTTATTTTCAATAATTCTTATTATCAAATCTACAAAACCAGCTTCGTCCTCTAGCTCGATCAAAAAACTGCTATTGGCACCAGAAAGAATTTCCTTATTCCCCCCAACATCAGTCACCACAACCGGCACTGCACTGCCTAAAGCTTCCAGCAAAGTCACTGAGATTCCCTCAGTAAACGAAGTAAGTAGAAACACATCAAATAATGGATAAATTTCCGGCAAATCAAAACGCATACCGATAAACTTTACCTTTTCGGCGATTCCAAAATCATCCACCATCTGTTCAAGGGCCTTCCGTTCGGGTCCATCTCCAGCAATGACCAGATAAACATTTTCAAGCTGCTCGTTAACCTGTTTAAACACTCGTAACATCATTGGAATATTTTTGATCTCATTGAGCCTTGATGCGGTCCCAACCACCGTGCAACCTTCTGGCAGACCTAATTCTCGTCGTTTTTCAACCTTATCGTAGATCGGGTTTAATTGTGAAAAATCAATTCCATTATGAATAACCTGAATGCGATTCCGCGGAAAGTTGTCGTATACCCCCATGGCATCTGCCGTTGCTGCGGAAATAGCAACCAAGTGGTCCACCCCCGAGCGCAAGAATTGGATTCAACAAAGTTCTTTTCCAACTTTTCCGATCAGGATAAAAACGACCATGTTCGGTATAAACTACTTTTAAACGTCCTGCCCAAAAAGCCGCCGGGATAGTGTAAAAAAGAGGTGTATATTGGTGAGCATGGATGACATCTGCCCGTTCCCGCTTCATAACGCCCTTTAACCAAGGAATCAGACTCCAATCCAATCCTGGCCGACGCCCCTTAACGTAAACCTGATACCCTTCGGCACAAAGCCGCTCACCCAACTCACCCAGCTCGTCAAGACAGCATATAATTGGTGGATTATCCTGAAACGACTCATGCCGAACCATGTCGAAAACCAGTTTTTCAGCTCCGCCGACATTCATACTGAGAACAACATGTAATATTTTTGGCATTTTATCTTGCATAGTCCTCGTCACACTCTGGAACTCAACCAAGCTATTTCCTTTTTAAGGCTGCTATGCTTTGCCGATAAGAATATATCGCCGACAACATGCCCGATAATTGATCGAACTGACATATGTGGGGTTGGTTTATTTTCTATGGCAATATCTTTTGACTCAACAGTGGCAAAAGATTCAGCAGCATCCGCGCTGAGCCCTACCCAGCCATTTTGTAACATCAGCGCAACGGGTCGTGTCTTAGAGCTTGTCGGATGCAGCATTAATTCCTTGCGGGCTTCCTCAAAAAACGCCTGAGATTTATCAAAAAAAACAGTTTGCTGTTCGATATTCCGACAAAACCGCGCGCTATCATAAAAGACAACAGCTTTACGCAATTCCTGGGCAGCCCAGGTTTCATTGGGATATTCGAGCCTTTCCGGTTTATTCAGATACGGATATTCATACTCTGTCATCCACATAGCGTAGGCCAACAGCGCTTTTCTGGCCTGTTCAAAATCGCTGTCAAATTCCTTTAGCAAAATCTTAGTATCTATAAATTTCCCAACTGCAACCAGGAATACCGTGTACGACCAGGCAATCTCAATGTTATTCAATTGTCTTGCACTGATATCGTCGTCAGGATGAATGCTGGACGTTATGATTCCTGCGGCCTGGCTCAGCCAATCTCTATCGTTTGATAATTCAAAAGCATCAAGGCAAGCTGTAATGGCGTTTCCAGATCCCCTGGTTAGAGGGAATCTGGGCAGCAAAAAATTCCGATCAGTCATAGAGCGATATTTTTTTAATAAATCAACTCCACGCTTTAAGGCGGCCAGAACGGTTCGTGGTCCGGTCAGCGCGATTTGTTCCCATCTGGCCAAATCAATAACCGCTTCTTTAAAACGATCGTCACCCGTCAGGTAATAGTGAAGCTTTAACCCGGTGGTATAGCAATGTTCACTCCCTGGCCCTCCACCGCCTGCACTTAAAGCGTAATCGGCCTTTTGCTCACGGGAATACGAACGGTGAGTTCCCAGCCCGGCGGGCACGTAATGATCAGTATGCCAAAACAGGCCATGGTTATATTCTTCACGATCCTGATCGGTGTGATAGATATCAATATCAACAACATGACGGGCCAGATCTTGCGCCAATGTTTTCCAGTTGGAGTCACCGGTTACAAGATACTTGCGATAAAAACCCGCCAAAAGGTCATATTGATTGTTATAGTGGGAAACAAATATATCCTTTTGCTCATTGCCTACAGCTTCATGGTCCGCATAGACCTCACCAAAATGACGCCAGCCATATTCGTCGACATGTTCTCTTTTCTCCAGGAAATCTTTGGACTGGCAAAAGCTGTCAACAAGATCATGTTCCTCCGGCAAGTCCTTTATGACCTGTGTTGATTTAAGCCATGACGGATCAACGCTGATCAGCAAAGGATCAAGCCGTGCGGCAAGGGAATCGGCATTCCCGGCAAAGTCAACAAAGAAAGACTTTGTCTTCTTCTCTCCACCCTGCAATTCATAAATGTCGGAGAAGCTCTCTGGGAACAATCCGACACTTAATACATGGTCAGAATAAGAAAGCGAATTCGGGTATTCCTGCCAGAACAGCGGCATAGTCATCGCCAAAGATCGTTCGCCACCGCAGGCAGTTAGAATAGGTACTGTGCGAAGCCCTTTCCCGATGATCTCTTGGCCGGACGACACACGATAACCATTGTGTTGCAACGTAACATTCCCATGCCTATTGCGGTGAACTGGACTCTGCCAATTTTCTCCGCCACTGGCGTCCTGGAGTATTGCCAACGGTTTCCCCTGGGTGGCAAAAGAGTCGACTTCAGAACCGGAATAACATTTCAGCTGGGTCAGATCAGCGGCAAAGGCCTCACAATCAAAAATCAGAGCCTTGAAATAATAAGAATTGGGATCACCCAAGTCCCAGAGGCCATTCTTATGCACAGCAGACCGACAGTTGTGAATGGTAAAGTCCACATCTATAGCAGCAGAATTATGGTAAAAAGTTAAAACAGACTCAAAACGAAGATCTGCACATTGCTCACTGCGCCCGCGGAAGCGAACCCTCGCCTTCAATGGTCCTTTTTCCGCAATTGAATATGAATTAACAATAAACTGCTGCGTATGCCCTTCGGCATCAGTCAGTTTGAGGTAGCTGCCTGACGTTAGAATGTCTGAAGAAGCAGCCCGAACTTCGGCAAAGGGCCTAAACTCTTGAGGGGCCTTGGGGAGACTGATACTGACCTGCCCGGTATGAACCAGAATTGACTCTCCAACATCTTCCACACGAAGACCGTCAGGAAGAATCTCTCTTTGCCCGGTTGTCACAAAAACAACAATTGTCTCGTTAGCCCTGCAGTCGATTCGACTAACCAGCTGCAGCCATTTTATGGTGCCATCAGGCCATTGTCCCAGAATTCGTGTCTGTAGCGGCAGCTGAGTACCGTTGTCACCAACAAGGATGACCTGGCTTTCGGCCAACACGGATCCGGCGGGAAAAGGACAGGAAAAGGTGATAGATTCGCCACAGCGGGCGATACCATGAGTCTCTGCTATGCTGATCCTGATATTCATGCCGGCAGATACTCTTTCTGCCAAAGAGCAAACATCAGCAAGCTCCACAGAAGTGTGCCGTGGTCTCGTTTACCGGTTTGATGTTCGCTCCAGAGCTTACGGATATAGCCGAGATCAAAAAAACTTGTCAAAGCCGGAGTCTCGAGCAAAGCGGATTCGGAAAACGATCGGATATCTGAACGAAACCAGTTTGCCAGAGGAACTGAAAAACCATGTTTTTTACGGTTCAGTATGTGGTCCGGCAACAGGCGGCCAAAAGCCTTTTTGAGCAGAATTTTTTTCTGCTCACCTTTGATTTTTTAAATCCGCAGGTAATGATGCTGCGAATTCGATAATCCGGTAATCGAGAAAAGGGGCACGCACCTCAAGACTATGCGCCATGCTCATCCGATCCACCTTAACCAGGATATCGTCCGGCAAATAGGTCTTCAGGTCTGTATACAGCATTCGGTCGACATGCCCTCCCACAGACATACTCTGCCAATGCTTAATGATGTGTTCCGCCGGATCATAGCCACGTGTTTCCGTTTCCATTTGTGAAGAAAGTAGATTTCCGAGGCTGGCATCATCAATATGGGAGTTGGTGACATAAAAATGCCTTTTCCGGCGGCAAAAGAGCACTTCCGGTGAGAGAACGCCCCTTTTTTAAGGACAGGGTGATAACTGTCTCCACAGAGACGATTGAGCAGTTGCAGAATAACGTTGGGAACACTGCTTCTGAATAATTGCTCCTTGAGTTCAACAGAATACTTGGCGTAACCGGCAAAATTTTCATCCCCTCCGTCACCAGCCAGAGCTACGGTGACCGCCTGCCTGGCCAGACGCGAGACGTGATAGGTCGGGACAGCGGAAGAATCGGCAAAGGGCTCATCAAAAAAAATGGGGAAGAAGTTCAACAGTTTTGGAGATATCTGCGGTGACCCCGATATTCATGATGGGGTCGTTTTAAACATTGCTGCAACTTCGGCGGCATATCTGGATTCATCCTCAGAAGGATCATCAAAAACCGATGGAACAGGTTCTTACCGGATCAGTAGTCCCTCTGGCCATCAAAGCAACAACGGCACTTGAATCGATACCTCCACTTAAGAATGCCCCCAGCGGTACATCGGCACCATCCGCAACCATCCGGCAGCCGTGTTGCGTCTTTCAAGCAGATATAGCAACTCGTCAACCGCTGCACCTTCGGAAAGGTTGCGCTTTTCGGGAAAACTGCAAAGGCCAGAAATTCTCAACCGCAACTTTACCGCTGGCTTCACAGCTCAAAGAACAGCCGGGCGGCAGTTTATAGATATTTTTATAGATCGTTTTCGGGGCCGGAATATATTGGTACTTAAGAAAATCACAGATGGCGGTAGGATCGACATCACGTTTTAACGTACGGCAATTCAAGAAGCGATTTGAGCTCTGAAGCAAACCCGAAATTCCCCTTCCCGTCATCA
>CAXXJU010000051.1:0-54458 GCA_963668145.2 Geopsychrobacteraceae bacterium | reverse complement strand
CCCAGGTTCCCTCGGCTTGGAATCGTTTCTGCAATTGTTGAAAGTTTTTGCGGCCGAGCATTGGCAGGTGGGCCGGGATAGCCGTTTTGAGACCGTCGCCTGTGGCATGCCGCATAGTTGGAACTATCGCGGCCAGGTTATTCCCGCCAACCACCAGGTCACCGTGGAAGCGATGATCAAAGCGATTGATGAGGAACAGCGGATCATCACCGCTGACGGCAGTTTGTCTGTCGATGGCAAAGTGATCTACCAGATGCGCGATTTTTCCCTCCGGTTGCACCCGGTTGACGGGGAATCGACTTGAGAGACTTCACCTCGGCCTGATTTCATGTTACAAGAGCTTTCCGTAGTCAGATCAACCTTTTGCCCTGAAGCATTGCATAGATGAAATATTCAAGAGTTTTTATCGAGTCGGTTGGTTATGAGCTGGCCCCGATCGTCATGTCGTCGGCCGAGCTGGAACAGCGACTGGCCCCTGTTTACGAGAAGTTGCATATCGGTTCGGGGCAGCTGGAAGCGCTGACCGGAATCCGCGAACGGCGCTGGTGGAAACCGAACACCCCGGTCTCCCATGGCGCGATCGCCGCAGCCAGAAAATGTCTCCAGGAACGGAACGTCGCTCCTCAGGATATCGGTGCCGTGGTTTATGCCGGGGTCTGCCGGGAGTATTTCGAGCCGGCTACGGCCTGCCAGGTCGCCGCTGCTTTGGGTGTGCAGGGGGATGCCGCGGTTTATGATATCTCCAATGCCTGCCTCGGCGTGCTCAACGGTGTTCTCGATATTGCCAACCGCATCGAACTGGGACAGATTCGCTGCGGCCTGGTCGTCGCCTGTGAAAGTTCGCGGGAAATCAACGAGATCATGATCCAGCAGATGCTCGACAATCCGACCATGGAATTGTTTACAACCTCGCTGGCGACCTTGACCGGTGGTTCCGGTGCCGCTGCCGTACTGCTGACCGATGGCTCCTTCGCCCCGTCCCGGCGGCCCCGGCTGTTGGGCGGCGTGAATATTGCCGAACCGCAGTTCAATGAGCTGTGCCGCTGGGGGATCCGCAAAGAGGCGGACGGTTCCCATTCCCCGTTTATGCGCACCGACGCGGTTTCCGTCATGAAGCATGGGGTGGAACTGGGCAAGCGCACCTGGGAGGTTTTCTCCCGGGAGCTGGGACTCAGCCCGGAGCGCATCGACCGGGTCATTTGCCACCAGGTTGGGGAAGCCCACCAGAAGCTGATTCTGCAGACCCTGGGCATTGCCCCTGACAAGGATTTTCCCACCTTTGAATTCCTTGGCAACATGGGGACCGTGTCTTTGCCGATTACTGCCGCAATCGCCAAAGAGCGGGATATGATCCGTCCCGGCAACCTGGTCGGGTTTCCTGGGATCGGTAGCGGTCTGACTGCCTGATGATGGCCATCCAATGGTAGAGGATGCGCAACTGCAGCAGGCTGGATATCCGTTTACCGGCCATTTTCTGGATCTGAATGGGCTGAAATACCATTATCTTGACGAAGGGCAGGGGGAGGCGGTGGTCATGCTCCACGGTAACCCGTCCTGGTCCTTCTATTACCGGAACCTGGTTCGCGAGCTGCGCTCGACCCACCGGGTGATTGTCCCCGATCATATCGGTTGCGGCCTGTCGGATAAGCCCGCCGACTCCAGTATTCCTATCGGCTGGAACAGCGGGTTGCGGATCTCGATGCGCTGCTCAACAGCCTTGATCTGCCGGCCAAACTGACTCTGGTCCTTCACGACTGGGGCGGGATGATCGGCATGGCCTGGGCGGCCGCCAATCCGGAGCGGATTGCCAGGCTGGTGATCTTCAATACTGCCGCGTTTCCCTTGCCGGAAGGCAAAAAGTTTCCCCTTGCCCTGAAGATCTGCCGGGACACTCAATTCGGCGCTTTTCTGGTTCAGGGACTGAATATCTTCGCCCGCGGGGCGGCCCTGGGTCGGTTGTAAGCGACGGCGCATGTCGGCGGCGCTGCGTAAAGCTTATTGCAGCCCCTATGACAGCTGGCACAACCGGGTGGCGACCCTGCGCTTTGTACAGGATATCCCGTTAGCTGAGAACGATCCCGGTTTCGATCTGATCCGTCGGGTCGGGCAGTCCTTGCCGCAGTTCGCCCAGGTGCCGACCTGTATCTGCTGGGGTGAAAAAGACTTTGTGTTTGACCGGTATTTCCTTGAAAAATGGCAGGAATACCTGCCCCAGGCCGAGGTCCATTCCTTTGCCGACTGCGGCCATTACATTCTTGAAGATGCCGCAGACGAGATTCTGCCCCTGGTCAAACAATTCTTATTGGCCAATCCCGCCTCAACTGCTGCCAAGTCATCATGAATGCGGACAGTGACTACAACATAGCATCTTATCTGCCGCGTATGGCCGCGCTGCAACCGGAGACTCCAGCGGTTCATTTTCCCCTTGGCAAGAAGGCCGGTAGTGACACCGATTATCTGACCCTGAGCTACCGCCAGTTAAATGAGCGAAGTGACCGGATCGCGCTGGGGCTTGAGCGTATCGGCATCCGGCGCGGGCTGAGGACCGTTCTCATGGTCAGGCCGAGTCCGGATTTTTTCGCTCTGACCTTCGGCCTGTTCAAGGTCGGCGCCGTGCCGGTGCTCATCGATCCCGGGATGGGACTGAAAAATCTGAAAACCTGCCTGGAAGAGGCCGCCCCGGAGGCCTTTATCGGCATCCCGCAGGCGCACTCGGCGCGGATTCTGTTAGGGTGGGGGGAAACAAAGCATCCGCATTCTGCTCACCGTCGGTTCCCGCTGGTTTTGGGGCGGCACCACTTTGCAGCGCCTGCTTGAACAAAGCCTGGCAGAGTCGAGCTATCGGACCGTTGACAGTGCGCGCGATGAAACCGCCGCCCATTCTCTTTACCCAGCGGCAGCACCGGCGTCCCCAAAGGGGGCCATCTACAGTCATGGCAACTTCCTGGCCCAGGTTGAAGCGTTACGTCAGGTTTATCACATCGAACCGGGCGAAATCGACCTGCCCACCTTTCCGCTGTTTGCCCTGTTTGCTCCTGCCCTGGGGATGACGTCGGTGATCCCGGCCATGGATTTCACCAAGCCCGGTAGTGTCAATCCAAACAATATCATTGGTGCGGTCCAGCGCTTTCAGGCCACCACCATGTTCGGTTCGCCGGCGCTGATCCGCCGGGTCGGCCGCTACGGCTGTCAACATGGGGTTAAACTGCCCAGCCTGAAACGGGTGATTTCTGCGGGAGCGCCGGTTCCGGCCGGGGTGCTCGCCGATTTTACTCGTCTGTTGGGAGAAAACGTTGAAATATTCACTCCTTACGGCGCGACCGAAGCTCTGCCGGTCTGTTCCGTCGGCAGCCAGACCATCCTTGCTGAAACCGCTCAACTGACCGATCTCGGCAAAGGGGTTTGTGTCGGTTACCCGGTCCCCGGCATTGAGCTTAAAATCATTCGCATCAGCGATGAAGCACTGCCGGAATGGTCCGCTGACCTGCAGGTCAAGGCCGGGGAAATCGGTGAAATTGCGGTCAAGGGCGCACAAGTGACCCGGGAATATTTCCACCGCGAAGAATCAACCCGGTTGGCAAAAATCGCCGATCCGGGCGGTGGTTTTTATCATCGCATGGGGGATCTCGGCTACTGTGACGAACAGGGCCGGATCTGGTTCTGCGGGCGCAAGGCTCATCGGGTTGAAACCACCGGAGAAACCTTGTTTTCCATTCCCTGTGAAGCGATTTTCAATACCCACCCCGGAGGTGTTACGCACCGCCCTGGTCGGTATTGTTAAAGGGCAGGAGACGCTACCGGTGATCTGCGTGGAGCTGGAGCCGGGCCATTCCCAAGCTGCAGAAGTCATCCTTGAAGACCTTAAAAAGATCGCGAAAACAAATAGTTTGACGCAGAACATAAAGCAGTTTCTCATCCATCGAGAGTTCCCTGTCGACATCCGTCACAACGCCAAGATTTTCCGTGAAAAACTGGCGGTCTGGGCACAGGAGCAGCTCTCATGAACGTCCTGGTGACCGGCGGCGGCGGTTTTCTCGGCAAGGCGATAGTCCGGTTGCTGGTAGAGCAGGGGTCCCACGTCACCTCTCTGGCACGCAGCTATTCCGCTGACCTCGCTGCACTCGGAGTGAACCAGCAGCAAGGCGATATCACTGATCCCGCAGCGGTCTCCGCGGCTGTGGCAAGGAATGAGCTGGTGTTCCATGTTGCCGCCAAAGCCGGGGTCTGGGGCAGTTACGATGATTATTACCGGCCCAATGTGCTGGGAAACGCAGAACGTGATTGATGCCTGTCGCCGTCACGGGGTCGGCCGCTTGGTCTATACCAGCTCGCCCAGTGTGGTGTTCAACGGCAAAGACATGGAAAACTGTGATGAAACCGTGCCCTATCCGGATCATTACCTGTCCTGGTATCCGCAGACCAAGGCCGCTGCTGAGCGGCTGGTGCTGGCCGCCGATGGCCCTGGGTTGACAACCGTCGCGTTGCGTCCCCACCTGATCTGGGGGCCGGAGGATAATCATCTGGTGCCGCGGATTCTGGAGCGTGGCCGCAAAGGGCAGCTGCGCAGGATCGGGCGCCGTGATTGCCTGGTCGATACCGTCTATATCGATAACGCCGCCCAGGCCCATCTGGATGCGGCGCAGGTGCTTGCACCCGGCTCGGCGGTTTCGGGCAAGGTTTATTTCATTGCCAATGATGAGCCTGTGCCGCTCTGGCAGCTGGTCAATCAGATTCTGGCCGCTGGCGGGGTGACCCCGGTGACCGGAACCATTCCAGCCTCGCTGGCCTACGGACTCGGCTGGCTGCTGGAACAGTTTTTACCGGCTGTTTAAATTGCCGGGTGAACCACGGATGACCCGTTTTGTGGCAGAGGAAATGTCCACCGCCCATTGGTTCGACCTGTCTGCGGCGCGGCGTGATTTCGGCTATCGGCCGCAGGTGAGTATTGATGAAGGGCTTGCGCGGCTGACCGCCTGGCTGGATCGCCATGAACAGACATGAGCGCTACTGGCAGCCTGGGCCGGATCGCCCGACCATTGGCAATGGAACCCTTGATTTGTGGCGGTTTCCGCTAACCGAAAGTACTGTGGCGGATTCTTTACGCCAGCTGTTGAGTGCGCAGGAAAATGACCGCGCAGGCAAACTGCTGGTCGAACAGAAAAGAACAGAATTCATCCTCTGTCGGGCCATGACCCGGCGCATCCTTTCCCGCTACCTGGCGATCCCCCCCCAACAACTGGTCTTTACCACCCTTGAGCATGGCAAGCCGGTGCTGGCAGCAGACGTGCATGAGCAAGCATTGGCTTTCAACCTGAGTCATTCCGAGGGCTGGGGTCTCCTCGCCGTTACCTCGGGGGCGGCCGTCGGGGTCGATGTCGAGATGATCGACGCGCAGCTCAAATTTTTCGGCATCGCCAGCCGATTTTTTACCTGTCACGAGCAAACTGTGTTGGACTCTTTTCCCGCCGTCCGGCAAAGGCGAGGTTTTTATCGTCTCTGGACCCGAAAAGAAGCACTCCTGAAGATGACCGGCTGCGGTTTTTATGGGGTTGGGGAAGGGGCTGCTGTCCAGGCTGATTATTTGCGGCATTTTTTCGTGGGGCGTGGCCATGTGGCTACTGTGGCCGTCGCCGACCGCCATCAGGGTTCGACATTGTTATCAACTTGCTCCTTGAGTGGATGCAAGTCCCCGTCTTTTCGCTCAGCGACCGCCATTTGATCGGCCGTTTAAAAAGTCCATCCTCAGTCTTTTTCTATCAGGATCGGGAAACATGACCAGTTCCCGATCTTGCAAAATCATTAATTAGTTGCCATCAGGAAACACTGGGTGGCGATAATTCAGTTTTCAGATTGGACACCAAATAAAACACCTGTGATTGATGTTGATCGTTCCACCATGGGTGCCTTTTATCCTCGGACAATGCCTGGTGAGAAGATCTTGACTACCCGACTTGGTCATGGTTTTGCCGGGGTTGGTGGAGGGTTTTCAGCTAACCTTGCTATACTTAAAGCATTCCTTTTGGTTGGGAAGGTAAAAACAACACGGCTGATGACCGATAAGGGGGTATGTTCACTATGAAACGACAATTACGGATCGGTCTGGGGGTCGTTCTCCTGCTGAGTGGCTGGATAAGCGCCTTTCTCCTCAACAGCATGCCGCCGGACAACAATTTTTATATCATTGGTCCGACCTTGTTGCTGGGGGGCGGGTTGGGATTGATTTTTAAAACCGCTGGCGGCAAGCTGACCGCGGTGACTGTGGCTTTGACCGCTTTAACGGCTCTGTTGACCATCAATCAGATCTATCCCAGCGCCGGGGTCAGCATCTCCGCGTTTGAACAAGGACTGCAACAACCCGCTGCGCGCGGAACCATGGTCCCCGCTGCAGGTTGCACAGGACGAACATAGCGGACCCTTTGCGACTGAGCGGCAGCTTGAAGCTTTCGCCGACCTTGATGTCAAATTGTTCGCGCGGCTGCCCGGTCCGGTCCGCATGCTCGCTTTTGACGATACCGGTAGGCTGTATGCCAGCATTCCCAAGCTTGGTGCCATCTATCTGCTGAAAGATGAAAACCGGGACGGCTTTGCGGAACAGCCGATTCTGTTTCATGTCGGTCTGGACCGCCCCCATGGTCTGGTGTGGGATGGCAATAAGCTCTATGTCGCCGAAACCTCCCGCCTGCTGGAACTGCAGGACAGGAACGGCGACAACTCCGTCGATACGGAACGAACCATCCTCGATGGCTTGCCGGATGATGGCGGGCACTGGACCCGCTCATTGGCCCTTGGCAAAGAACGGTTCCCTCTACCTGTCCATCGGTTCCCGCTGTAATGCCTGCGCCGAAGCTGATCCCTTGCGCGCCACGGTGATCAAGGTTGATCCGGCCACCGGGCAGTCCGCTGTCTATGCCAGCGGACTTGCGCAATTCAGTCGGGCTGGCCTTTGCTCCCGGCAGTGATGTCCTCTGGGGGAGCGATAACGGGCGGGATATGCTCGGGGATAACGTACCGCCCGATGAAATCAACCGGATTGTCCAGGGGCAGGATTACGGCTGGCCTTACTGCTACGGTCAACGGACGCCCGACCCGGAACTCGGTTCGGCTGCGCGCTGCAAGGAGACCATCGCCAGTGTTGTCGACCTGCAAGCCCATTCCGCACCCCTCGGGATCAATTTCGGGGCTGGTCTTAAGGCTTCGGCCGAATATCGGAACAGCCTCTACGTGGCCTTGCACGGGTCCTGGAATCGTACCACACCGACCGGTTACAAATTGGTCAGAATTCCCTTTGTCGACGGTCGACCCAGTGGACCAGCGCAGGAATTCCTGCGTGGCTGGCTGCTGGATGACAGTGCCTGGGGGCGTCCGGTCGACCCGGTGGTCGGCCCTGACGGGAACCTTTACCTGAGCGATGATCGCGCTGACGCAATCTATCGTATCCATTGGAAAAAGGCGGAGTAACTGATGTTGAACCGATTAATCCTGCTTGCCCTGTTTGTCCTGCTCAATTTTACGGCGGCCTGTGCCCAGGCTGAGAGCAAGGTTTTTACCCTGACCGAAAGGGCCCCGGTCGAAATTGTCGGGCAGGTTCGTGAATTGCTCGATAGCGGTGAAAAGGCCGTTGCTGCCGGCCCGACAATTGTGGTTCAGGGCAGTGCCGAATCGATTGCCGCGGTGGGGAAACTGATCGCCGCCTTGGATCGGCAGCCAGAGCAGCTGATTATTCGGGTCAGCAATGAACGTCACAGCCAACTGGCCGGGCAGCGCATCCTGGCGACCGGAGAGAGGCCTGCGGGCGGACCGGGAACGCGCTATCTGGGGAATGATTTTCGCCGTCTTGAATATTCTTTGCGGGTCCAGGAGGGTGCGGTGGCCTGGCTGGAGATCGGCCGGGATATCCCTTATACCGAGGAGTGGGCTGCTTTCAGCGGGGATATTAATGGGTACCGGAAACGGACCGCCTACCAAAAAATTATCACCGGCTTTCGTGTTGTCCCGGTGCAAGTGGTAGGAGAGAAAGTGCTGGTCGCTTTTGATCCTGAATTCATGGATGCCTCTGGTGGGGGCGGAAACAGGGCGCCTGATATTGATTTTTCCCGTTATCATAGTCAAATGTATCTGCCTTTGGATACCTGGGTCGAGTTGGGCGGACAATTCAACAACAGCAACCGTTTAGGGCGGGCCATTATTTCCAGCAGCACCGGTTCTGGTGTTGCCAAGGAAAATATTTTTATCAAAATCGAACGTGCAGCAGGATTTTCCCCTTGACACTCCTGGGGCGATTTGGTACTTCAATGCGCACGCCAAAGCGGCGAATCAAATGGCCCCGTCGCCAAGTGGTAAGGCAGAGGTCTGCAACACCTTTATCCCCAGTTCGAATCTGGGCGGGGCCTCCACAAATTCAAAGTGTCAGCCGTTTCCGGCTGACACTTTTTTTTTCCGGGTGAAACGATGGAACTACTTTCCCCACAGATCATTATTTTGACCCTGATGCTGGGTTCTTGCGCCGGCTTTCTGGCTGGTCTGCTCGGGATTGGCGGTGGTGTCATCCTGGTTCCGTTGTTTCTCTGGCTGTTCCCCCTGGCCGGCTTTCCCCCTGACATGGTTGTTCATTCCGCCTTCGGTACCAGCCTCGCCATTGTTTTTCCCACCGCCATCAGCAGCACCCTGGCACACCGCAAACGCGGCAATGTCGACTGGTACATGGTGCTTTACCTGACCCTGGGCGGGATCGTGGGATCCCTTCTCGGGTCGTCCCTGGCGGCTGTCCTGCCCGGCGCTAAGCTGAAAATAGCCTTCGGGGTGATGCAGATTCTGGTCAGCCTTAAACTCATCTTTTATAAAAATCAGGAAACCCTGACGGATTATCAATTTTCCGGAAGCAGAAAACCGCTGTTGTTGATCGGCTTGATCGGTGGATTCTTTTCCGCTTTCTTCGGCATCGGCGGCGGGGTGGTTGCCGTGCCCTTGTTGTTCATGCTGCTGCGGGTGCCGATCCGTCTGGCGGTCGGCAATTCCAGTGCGCTGATCGTGGTTTCCTCTTTGGCGGCCGTGGTCTGTTATATCTGGTATGGATTGGAGCAACCGGTCCATGCTCCATTTTCCCTCGGCTATGTTAATATTCTGGTAGCGGCCTTGGTTGCCCCCCTGACGATTATTTTTGCCCGGATCGGCGTCACCCTGGCCAGTCGAATCAGCCAGGCCAAGCTGGTCAAGGTCTTTGCCTTGCTGCTGATGGTTATCGGTCTGAAAATAGTCTTTAAGATCTAGCGGACCGCCGCTATCGCCCGATCAACTCATGGCTGGGCAAGCAAAAGTCATGGTGGTAACGGGATAACGGAGTTGTTGGACACTTTGATTGATTCAAGGAGGTAGCTATGATTCGACCTGCGGCCGTTGCCGGTAGTTTTTATCCTGCCGATCCTAAAGAATTAGTCAACCAGATCGATTCGTTCCTGTCTTGGGCGGAAGACGATCCGGCGGTGAAAGCGGTTATTGTTCCCCATGCCGGGCTGGTCTATTCTGGAGCCGTCGCCGGGGAAGTCTTCAGCTGTACGGCTGTTCCTCCTTGTGTGCTTATGCTCGGCCCCAACCATCACGGTGGCGGCCCGGCGATCGCGGTGAGTAAAGCAGCGGCCTGGGCAACGCCGTTGGGGACGGTTCCGGTGGCTAGTGAGCTACGGACGGCCCTGTTGAAACGGATTCCGCAAGCGGAGGCTGATGACCAGGCTCATCAGTATGAGCACTCTCTGGAAATCATGCTGCCGTTTTTGCTCCGCAAACAACCGGATCTGCAGATCTTGCCCATCGCTTTGGGGCAGTTGAATTTTGCCGAGTGTCAGGCGCTGGGTGCCGAGCTTGCCGCCCTGCTTAAGGATTGGCCACAACCGGTGTTACTGCTGGCAAGCAGTGACATGAATCATTTTTTTCCGGCGGCTGAGAATAAAAAGCTGGATAATATAGCGATTGCAGCCATGACCGATTTCGATCCGCAGCGGCTTTACCAGGTGGTGAAGGCGCATCGGATCACGATGTGCGGCGTATTGCCGACCGTGGTTGTCATGCATGCCGCGCTTCAACTCGGGGCAGAGGAATGTCGTTTGGTTCGTTATGCCCATTCCGGTGAGGTCAGCGGCGATAACACTCGGGTGGTTGGCTACGCCGGACTGACGATCCGCTGAGAACCTGGTTTTCTGCGGTCCGGTTTATTCGATGACCAATTATTTTTAAATGGTTTCAAGGAGTTTTCATGTCTGATCTACGTGTTCGTTTTGCCCCCAGTCCGACCGGGTATCTCCATATCGGCGGCGCCCGTACCGCTTTGTTCAATTACCTGCTCGCCCAACAGCAGCATGGCAGCTATGTCCTGCGGATCGAAGATACCGATGTGGCCCGCTCGACCCAGGAATCCGTCGACGCTATTCTCAACGCCATGGACTGGCTGGGGCTGTCCTGTGACGAAGGCCCGTTTTACCAGTCGGACCGGTTTGATCTGTATCGGCAGAAAGTTCAGCAACTGCTTGACGAGGGAAAGGCTTATCGCTGTTACTGCACCCAGGAAGAGCTGGACGCCAAACGCGAAGCGGCTCTGCAGGAGGGGCGCAAACCGAAATACGACGGCACCTGTCGCCACCGTACAGATCAGCCCGAGGCCCCCTATGTGGTGCGTTTCAAATTGCCTGAAGGGCAGGGGGCAACGACCTTTGCCGATAAAATCAAAGGACCGATTACCTTTCAGCATGACGAACTGGACGATCTGATCATTCAGCGGACCGACGGAACCCCGACCTATAATTTCGTGGTGGTTGTCGATGACGCCGAAATGGGGATGACCCTGATCATCCGGGGAGACGATCATGTCAATAACACCCCGCGCCAGATATTACTGTACGAAGCCCTTGGTTACCCGGTACCCGAGTTTGCCCACGTCCCGATGATCCTGGGGGCCGATAAAAAACGCCTGTCCAAGCGGCACGGCGCCACCTCGGTCATGGCTTATCAGGAGATGGGTTTTCTTCCGGAAGCTTTGGTTAATTACCTGGCTCGACTCGGCTGGTCTCATGGTGATGAAGAAATTTTCAGCATGAGCGACCTGATTGAAAAATTCAGCCTGGATCATGTCGGTCGGGCCGCCGGGGTCTTCAACCCGGAAAAGCTGCTCTGGCTGAACAGCCACTACATCAAGAGCGGCGACCCGGTCCGCCTGGCCGAACTGCTGCAGCCGTTTTTGGCGGCCAAAGGTGTTTCCACGGCTGCTGGCCCTGATTTGGTCGAAGTTGTCAAAAGTCTGCAGGAAAGGGCAGCGACCCTCGTGGAAATGGCTGATGGCGCTGCATTCTATTTTGCTGACGTGATTGAATATGATGAAAAGGCCAAAAATAAATTTTTAAGCAATGACCAGCGGCAACTGTTCGAAATCCTTCTTGAACAGCTGAGCGGTTGCGAGCGGTTCGATGAAGGGACTCTTGAGAAGGCTTTTGCCGTGATCATGGAAAAAACCGGGCTGAAATTCGGCAAGGTCGCTCAACCGTTGCGGGTGGCCCTGACTGGAGGAACTGCAAGTCCGAGTATTTACCAGGTGCTGGAAGTCCTCGGCAAAGAGGAGTCGCTGAAAAGAATAACCCAGGCGCTGGGCGCCTTGGGTTAGCAGGTTGCTAAAAAGCCCGACTGTTTCAAACAGTCGGGCTTTTTTATTTGGCAAGCAGTGGAACGAGTATTTAGCGCTGATCCTTGATCCAGTCGTCAATCTGTTGCGATACCTCTTCGTCAAGGTCGATAAACTTCATGCCCATCCCCGGCTCAAAGGGCAGATGCGAGCCGAAGGGACGTTTCCATACCACTTCACAACAACAGCGGACATGCCCCTTGAGCGGAGCCGGCAGGGCAAATTCCAGGTTGATGCGTTGCCCCGGTTCAATGGGGTTGGTCGTCGCAATAAACATTCCGCTCTTGCTGATATTTTTGGTGTAGCCGAAAAACACCGGGCGATCGCCGTCAATATGAACCTTCTGAATGATCAGCGGTGCCCTGAGATTTTTTCTGAGGTCTGCTTTGGGGCGTTCAGGGGTTTCTTTCATAGTTTCTCCACACATGCATTAGCGATTGAATGTAACCTATTCGATTCATAAGATGGATGCAATGTTTAATTCACGATTGAACCCGGAACCTGCATCCACTTATGCCCGCTTCGGGGAGAAGCAAGCATTTATATAGATAGTTGCCATCCGGAAACTCCGAAGGGCAACGACTGAGTTTTTAGATTGGAAACTCCGGTGGGGGCTGTAACGTTTCTGATCTGGAAACCAGAAATTTTTCGCAAGGTCAAGGAAATCAAGCATTTGTGCGGAGGTGTCGTGCTTTACACCGCACAATCAAATGCGTAGCTTGACGCCGTGATTGCGGAAAAGGGCGGTTTCCGGACAGAAACTAGATATTACAAGATGTGTAATGATCACATATCATGGTTGACATTAAAACAATTATCGCTAAACTCGAATCTGTTCGAGTTTAGCGAGGAGTGCAGATGGCCGGAATAAGGGAACAGAAAAAGCAGGAAACCAGGCAGGCGATTTGCGCCGCGGCAATGAAATTATTTACTGAAAAAAGCTATGAAGCGACCAGCATCGAAGATATCGCCTTGGATGCCGGTATCGGTAAAACGACCATTTATGGTTACTTTTCCAACAAAGAGGAAATATTTGTCACCTACTGTGACACTGAATTGGAAAAGGCCTTCAGCCAATTTCGTTCCGATTGCGAAGAAGAACGCCCGCTGTTAGATAAACTGGTCAGGTTTTTTTTGAGTAAATTTTCCTTTGTAACGGAAAATCGGGAGTTCGGTCGGCAGATGATGAGAGAAATGCTCTTTCCCCGTACGATTAACGAACAGGCGGAGCTCCATGATCGCAGGTATCTCGATCACTTGCAGGCGATCTTTATTGATGCCGAGGAGCAGGGGGATATTGCGCCAGGACAGGATAGCTTTTTGCTTGCTGTGCATGCTTTTTCCGTTTATCTGGGGGTTCTGACGGGCTGGTTCAAAGGCCATGTCAGCGAACTTGAACAGGCTGAGGACGCTTTACGGCAGCTCTTTTCCCAGTTGCTGGAAGGGGTTCAATCATGATCATGGCCCGGCTATGGATGCTGTTTCTACTCTTGCTGTTGGCCACTTCCGCCGCTGCAGAAACGCCCCCTCCGGCGTTGCGTGAACTGATCGCCATCGGTCTGGAAAACAACCTGGGACTGCTCACTGAAAAGGTCAATGTCGGCCAGCAAGCGCAGCAGGTTCAGATCAAACAGGCTGAATTTGACCCGGAGGTCCAGGCCAAGGTCAGCTATGAAAAGAAATCCACCCCTTATGAGTCGAGTAGTGGATTCAGCGACAACAGTAAGGCCGATACCGCGTCTGGCCAGGTCGGGGTCGGGAAAAAACTGAGCACCGGCACGGAGCTTTCGGTGTCCCTGAATTCCGAATGGATGACGGATAACGATTTCAGTAACGATCTGGATGATCGCTACAGGACGGCCCTGATTCTCAGTCTGACCCAGCCCCTGTTGCGCAATTTGGGCCGCGACGTCAATCTGACCAGCCTGAAGCTCAGCCGCAACAACCAGCGGCAGGCGTCGTTGAACTATCTGCTCAAAGCCCAGCAATATATTCTGAAACTGGAAGATGCCTTCTGGCAACTGGCCGGCAGTGAGCAGCTCATTCGGCTCCGTAAGGATTCCCTGGCATTGGCCCAGGGACTGCTGGAAGCCAACCGGAAGCGCTTTGCCGCCGGGGTGGTTGCGGTGACCGAGATTCAGGAAGCCGAAACCGCCACGGCCGACCGGGAGCTGAGTTTATCCCAAGCGATTCAGGAGCATAGCCTGCAGCTTGAAGAACTGAGCCGGTTGCTCAATTACCAGTTGCCAGAGGACTATCAGCTGGCAAGCAGCGAAGCCTTTCCCGAGACGATCGAGCCACAAAGCTTCCCCGCTGATCAGGTTCTTTATGATCAGGCCTTGAAAAAGCGCCTTGAGCTGAAGATCAATGCCTTTGATATTGAAAATGCCCGGTTGCAAAAGAATTATCAGGCCAATCAATTGCAACCCAAACTTGACCTTAGCCTGCAGGCCGGACTCAATGGTCTGGCCGGCGAGGATCGGCAGACTGTTCCGGGGAGTCGCTACGAAGGCGGCTGGCTCGATTCAGCAGGATCCCTTGCCGAAGGGGACGGTTACCAGTGGGGAGTCGGCCTTAATTTTTCCTTGCCCCTGGGCAATCGCGAGGCCGAGGCGCGCTATCAGATCTCGCGCATGCAGCTGACGCGGGATCGTTATGCCCGGCAGGACCTTGAGCTTGCGGTGCGCAATGAGCTTCGTCAACAGCGGATCAATGTTCGCCGTTACCTGGAACAACTGGGGATTGCGGAACGGTTCGCCCAGCTTGCGGAAAAGACCCTGCAGCAGGAGCAACGGCGGCTCGATGAGGGTCTGTCCGACACCTTCCGCATGATCAGTTTTCAGGAAAACATGATTTCTGCAAAGATTGGCCGCATTAATGCCATGATCAGATATCATCTGGCGGTTGCTCGCATGGCTTTTGTCAGGGGTAACATTTTTGATCGGTACCATATCATTATGACTGAAGATAACGAGGAGTTAAGCCTTGAGAACTTATAAACGGGTCGGAGTGGCGCTGTGGTTTGCCCTTGCCTGTCTGCTGCTGGTCAGCGGTTGCGATAAAAAGCAGGAAGCTGCCGTCCCGGCGGCTGCGCCCGAACCGGTGGCAAAAGTCATTCCCGTTGGTGTCGAAACGGTGGTCCGCGAAAATCAGGAGGAAGCGTTCACCTTGCCGGCCAGCCTGGAAGCCTGGGAAGACCTGACCATTGCTGCGGAACTTGCCGGGCCGGTTGAGAAGGTCCATTACTCGGAAGGGGATTCCGTTGGCGCTGGAGACATTTTGCTGGAGATTGATCCGGACACCATAAACAGCAACCTGATGCGGGACACAGAAAATGTCGCTGTCGCCGAGCGCAAGCTGGAACGTTACCGGCAACTGGAAAAAGATGGGCTGGTCAGCCGTCAGGATGTCGACGATCTGGAAAACAGTCTGACCGCGGCCAGGGCTGCTGTGCAGACAACCCGTATCCAGCTGGCCAAAAGCAAGCCCAAAGCCCCGGTCAGTGGCATTGTTGATCGGATCTACGTGGACCGCGGGGAATATATCGACATGGGAAAGCCGCTGTTGCGGCTGGTCCAGGTTGACCGTCTCAAAGTGATTGCCGATGTCCCGGAAAAGGATGTCTCCTATCTCCACCTGGGTCAGACGGTTGAGGTAATCACCGCCGGGATCACTGCGCCTGACGGCCAGGCGATCGAAGGTCATATCGAGCACATTGCCTATGCCGCTGACGATACCACGCGCACCTATCGCACCAAGATCGTTATTGCCAATAAAGATCGGCGGCTGCGGCCGGGAATGATCGTCCGGGTAGTCTTCGTGCGGCGCAAACTGGATGATGTGATCACCGTGCCCATGTATGCCCTCATCGACCGGGACGGCGATAAATTCGTTTTCATTGTCACTGACGAAATCGCCCATGAGGTTAAAGTCACCATCGGTCGCTCCATTGCCGATCGGGTGGTGATTGAGTCCGGCCTTGAGGTCGGGCAGCAGCTGGTTGTCAAAGGACAGCAATTGCTGGTTGACGGGGCTTCCGTCGTGGTGAGGGGCAAATAATCATGCTGATTGCCGATGCGGCCATAAACCGGCGCAGTACCGTTTTTGCACTGATGCTTATTATCCTGGTGGTCGGGGTCTACAGTTATGTCGTTCTGCCGCGCGAGTCTTCGCCGGATATCACCATCCCTTACGTGCTGGTGGTGACCACTTATGAAGGGGTCTCGCCCGGGGATATCGAAAGCCTGATCACCCGCCCCATCGAACGTAAACTGAAGGGGCTCAAAGACGTTGAAGAGGTCCGTTCCGTCTCGGCGGAAGGTTCCTCCATGATTACCATCGAGTTTGTCCCCGATATCGACATCGATAATGCCATGCAGCGGGTCCGCGACAAAGTCGACCAGGCCAAGGGGGATCTGCCCACGGACTTAGAGAACGATCCTTCCATTATGGAGATCAACCTGTCCGAGTTCCCGATCCTGATGGTTTCGATTTCCGGACAGGTTCCGGAAACCGTACTCAAGGCGACCGGGGAGGAACTGGAAGATCGCCTGGACGAGATCCCCGGTGTTCTCGATGTGGTGATGAGCGGTGGTCGCGAACGGGAAATCCGCATTGAGTTCGACCCGGACCGGCTCTATGCCTATCGGATTTCTCTGGCAGAGGTCATGAGCGCTATTCGGCAGGAGAATGTCAATATCCCTGGCGGCAGTATTGATATCGGCCAGGGGAAATACCTGTTGCGGGTGCCGGGTGAATTTACCGACCCTGCTGAAATCGACAACCTGGTGCTGACCGAGCGGGACGGCAAGGTCATCTATTTCAAGGATGTTGCCCGCATCCTCGACACCTTTGAGGATCGGGTCAGTTATGCCCGGCTCAACGATCGGCGCAGCGTGACCCTGGCCATCAAAAAACGTTCCGGCACCAACATCATTGCCGTGGCCGACCAGGTCTTCGAACTGTTGCACCGGGCCGAGAGCCAGCTGCCGCCGGGGATCAATCTGGCCGTGACTCTCAACCAGTCCAAGGATATCCGGCGCATGGTGTCCGAGCTGGAGAACAACATCATTTCCGGGCTCATCCTGGTGGTCGCCGTGCTGTTCATGTTCCTGGGGCTGCGCAACTCCTTCTTTGTCGCCCTGGCCATTCCGTTTTCCATGCTGATGTCCTTTGCGGTGCTGAACCTGCTCGGCATGACGCTGAACATGGTGGTGCTGTTTAGCCTGATTCTTGCTTTGGGAATGCTGGTCGATAACGCTATCGTCATTGTCGAAAACGTTTACCGGCACATGCAGGAAGGGAAGAGCGGGATTGAAGCGGCCAAGATTGCGGTCACCGAGGTCGGTTGGCCGGTGATCAGCTCAACCATCACCACGCTCTGCGCTTTTTTCCCGATGATCTTCTGGCCCGGCATCATGGGCGAATTCATGAAATTCCTGCCCGAGACTCTGATCATTACCCTGTCTGCCTCACTTTTTGTCGCTCTGGTCATCAATCCGACCATGTGCGGGCATTTCATGTCCCTGAGCAAAAAGGATCTGCTTGCCGAACGGAAGCCGGCCTGGATTATCCGTTTCTACAGTAGCACCTTGGAATTTGCCCTCCGGCATCGGTTCCTGGTGGTTTGTGCTTCGATTTTGATGCTTTTCGGCGTTGCCGGGACCTATTTCTTCCTCGGTCACGGGGTCGAACTGTTTCCCGATACCGAGCCGAACCGCGCTTATATCGAGATCAAGGCCCCGGAGGGTACCAACCTCGATGCCAGCAACGCTTTGGCTGAACAGGTTGAACAGTTTGCCCTGCAGGAAAAGGATATCCGCTATGTGATTTCTGAGGTCGGGACTTCTGGCAGTGAAGAGGGTGGTGGGGGCAGCGTCCAGTCGAACCTGAGTAAAATATCCCTGGATTTCGCCGAGCGGCAGGATCGCAAGGAAGACACTAGGGTGGTCCTGGATCGGATTCGCCAACAGGTCACGCCTTTGGCTGGCGCCGAATTCAAGGTCGAAAAACAGAAAGAGGGGCCGCCTACCGGCCCGCCGGTGAGTGTCGAACTCAGTGGGGATGATATCGAAGTGCTGGGTCGGCTGGTTCAGGAGGCCCGCGAGAAAATCAAGAATGTTCCTGGCCTGGTCGATCTCAAGGACGATTTTGCCAAAGCCAAGCCCGAGATCAGGATCGATGTCGACCGGGAAAAAGCCAGCCTGTTGAATCTGTCTACGGCGCAAATTTCCGAAATGGTCAAGGCGGCCATCGGCGGGACCAAGCTCGGCGTCTACCGTGAAGGGGAGGACGAGTACGATATTATCGCGCGGATGCCTGAACTGCGGCGGACCTCCCTGGCGGATATTGAAAACCTGTTGATCCCGGCTGCGGATGGGTCGCCGATTCCTTTATCGACCATCGCCCATATTCGGGTGGCAGCCGGTTATGGCTCCATTCGCCATATCGATCAGAAGCGGGTGGTCACTATTTCCGGTGATACCTTTGGTCGCAACAGCAATGAAGTCCTGCAGGACGTGCAGGGGCACTTGACGAGCCTGCACTTGCCGGCAGGTTACCAGATCAACTATTCCGGCGAACAGGAAGAGCAGCAAAAGGCTTCGGCATTTCTGGGTAAAGCCTTTATCGCTGCACTGTTGCTTATCATGCTGGTGCTGATCACACAATTCGATTCGGTGTTGCAGACCCTGATCGTCATGTCGTCCGTGGTGCTTTCGCTGACCGGGGTCTTTCTGGGGCTGATGATCACGGCCAAGCCTTTCGGCATTATCATGACCGGTATCGGGATCATCTCACTGGCCGGGGTGGTGGTCAACAATGCCATTGTGCTCATTGATTATATCAACCAGCTCATCAAGGAAGGTCTTTCGGTTGGTGATGCCCTGGTACGGGCCGGTGTGGTTCGGTTCAGGCCGGTGATGCTGACTGCCGCTACAACGATTCTCGGCCTGTTGCCCATGGCCTTGGGAATCAGCTTTGATTTTAAAACCTTCAGCTGGGAGATCGGTGGCGAATCCGCGCAATGGTGGGGACCGATGGCAGTTGCAGTCATTTTCGGGCTGGCTTTTGCCACTCTGTTAACCCTGGTGGTGGTGCCGGTGTTATATTCCCTGGCGGACTCAGCAAAGCGGCGTTTTTATCGAAGGGTAGAATAGCCTCCTTTGCTGAGTTGTCTACAGTCTTTTCCTCCTGTCAGAGGCTGCCAATAGTAGCCCAAAAAGCCAAAACAGGGTGGTTAAACCTTCCCTGTGAAACATGAGTATGGCGCCACCGAAATTTTGTTAAACCTGCTTTTTTTAGCGGGTTTTGGATTTGACAAGAGTTGAGGCTTGAGGTAGAAGAATCGACAGAGAGATCATTTGTCCGGATCCGTTTAAACCCGCCAATTCAGGTCGGAATTCAACGATGGCCTTAATCCGGAAAACTTAATGTGTGAAAGGTGAATTGTTATGTTCGAAAAGGTCCAAGTTGCTCCTGCTGACCCGATTCTCGGTTTGTCTGAACTCTTCAAAGCCGATCCGAATCCTGAAAAGATCAATCTTTCAGTCGGCGTTTATCAGGATAACAACGGTAAAACCCCGATTCTTGAAACCGTGAAAGAAGCCGAAAAAATCATTTACGGCAGTGAAGGCTCCAAGGGTTACCTGCCGATGACCGGCGATCCCGTCTATTGCGCCACGACCCAGGAACTGCTGTTTGGCGAAGGGCACGATATCATCACCAGTAAACGTGCGGCAACCGCGCAATGTCCGGGTGGAACCGGTGCCCTGCGGGTGGCCGGCGATTACCTGCACCTGCTTCATCCGGGTGCCAAAATCTGGCTGAGCGATCCGACCTGGGCGAACCATAATACCGTCTTCAAAGCAGCGGGCCTGCAGTGTGAAAAGTACGCTTACCGCGACCCCAAGACCAACGGCCTCGACTTTGATGCCATGTTGGCTTCCATCAAACAGATCCCGGCTGGCGACGTCATCCTCCTGCATGGTTGTTGCCACAACCCGACCGGCATCGACCCGACTCCTGAACAATGGGGAAAAATCGGTGCCGTCCTGGCTGAACGCGGCATCCTGCCGCTGGTTGACTTTGCCTACCAGGGGCTTGCAGACGGCATTGAAGAAGACCGCCAGGGGCTTCTCGAACTGGTCAAACATGTCAAGCAACTGCTGATCTGTTCCAGCTATTCGAAAAACTTCGGTCTTTACTGTGAGCGGACCGGCGCACTGACCGTTGTTGCCGATAACGCCGAGCAGGCCGCTACGGTCATGAGCCAGATCAAGCTCAGAATCCGCTACATTTACTCCAATCCGCCGGCCCATGGCGGTAAAATTGTCGCGACCATCCTCAGTAACAGTGAGCTGAAAGCCCGCTGGATTGAAGAAGTGGCCGGCATTCGCAACCGGATTAATGAAATGCGCCATCTTTTTGTCAAAACCCTCAAAGAGAAAGGTGTCGCGCAGGATTTCTCTTCGATTATCGAGCAACGCGGGATGTTCAGCTTCTCCGGGCTGAGCAAAGAACAGGTCCTGCGGTTGCGGGATGAGTACTCCATCTATATTGTCGACTCTGGCCGGATCAATGTTGCCGGAATGACCACCTCCAATATGGATAAACTGTGCGAGGCGATTAAATCCGTTCTTTAATGACCGGAGCAATAGCAGCAAACCCATCAGGGCCTGCATAAGCATTTATGTCAGGCCCTGATATTTGATACGGAAAAACAACTATTTAAACTGGTTTCTCGTGGGGCTCCTTATGAAGACTTTTGGGCCTGCAACTCCGATAAGAAAAAGTGTAATATTTTTCCTTGACGGTGCTGATAATCTTTGCTAGAAAATGCATCTCTTTGATGGGGCGTCGCCAAGCGGTAAGGCACCGGATTTTGATTCCGGCATTCCCAGGTTCGAATCCTGGCGCCCCAGCCACCTATTAAAATATCAGTGCTCTCCAGGATTCGAAGCGGAACGAGCGCTGACTGAATGTCAGAAGAGCGGCCCGGATGGCCGCGGCAGCGAGTGTAGGGGAGCCGACGCAGGAACCGCCACGATGGCGGTGACGAAGTGGGCGAATCCTGGCGCCCCAGCCACTTTTAAATAATACAGGGCAACCTGTTCAATGGTTAACCGTCATCCCGAGGGGTGGCGACTGAAAGGATGGAGTCTCGACTTCATCCTTTTTACGTATCAGCAGGCTGTTTAAAAACTATCTGCGTTGCAATGACTGTGTTAAAAATAGCCTCAAAATGCTCATTTACTGGATGTAAACTGCGCTTTCTCGGCAATTTTTGCCTTGTACTTGCTACCTCGAAAACGTTTTTCAATACCCTGTCAGGCTTAGCATTGACCGCCATAAAAGTTCCATTCCGTTTATCGCTCTGACCAAGGAATTTGTATGATGAAGTCAACCTCTCAGCTCAACTCAGTCGATTCCGCCGATTTTCAATTCTGGTTGCCGCCCGAAGGCATGACGCTGAGCATCGGGCCGGATAGCCCGGACCTGGACGTACCACAGATCCCGCTGCCGAT
The DNA here is from genome assembly GCA_963668145.2 of Geopsychrobacteraceae bacterium. Taxonomy (GTDB): domain Bacteria; phylum Desulfobacterota; class Desulfuromonadia; order Desulfuromonadales; family Geopsychrobacteraceae; genus Seleniibacterium. The sequence goes on along the minus strand of CAXXJU010000051.1, from coordinate 33,272 downwards.
TCGGACTGCGGATTTGACCGTTGGACAGCCGCCATCGGAAAAAGCCATCGGCGACGGGCTCTACGAATACCTGTGCCGGTTTCCCGCCTGTGACCATGCCGCTGACTATGCGCGGATTTTGGAAAAGGCGTATCCTTTTCTGATTTCCGATATCGGCTCTCAGCTGATTCTTCTGGATGTCAAAGCGGTTGATGCCGACGGCCTTCAGCGCAAAATCGCTTTACTGAAAATCCTCCATTACCTTGACCCGGAAAATTTCGGACTGCTGCATAAGATCGGGGTCGGCTATTTTGATCTGGCCCATAATTATGGCGAGCTGCTTCACGTGCAGATGTATCTGCGTGATGCCCGCAGCTGGCTGGAAAAGGCCCGCCGCAGCAATCCGACGGACACGGCCAATCTTAATTACCTGGGGCAGGTCTGCTATCTGGCCGGGAATTACAATCAGGCTAAACTGTACTGGAAGATTGCCGCTGATCAGCTTGAAGACGGTCCTTCCAAAGAAGAACTCACCCAACGTGTCGAAAAGATCGTCGCCGGGCAGTTGCCGAATGAGCCTCTGGTCGAAAATCTGGAAGCGGTCGGCGTCGCTTTGGAGCATTTTGCGGTTGAGGAATTTTCGCAGGCCTGTAACATTATGGAAGACCTTGCAGGAAACAGCAGCATTGGCGTTGAGTTGCCCAGCACCGACTTTTTTTACTTTCTTGGGTTGTGCCGGGAAAAATGCCAAAATCTGCCGGGTGCCAAAGATGCTTTTGCCCGGGCTTTGACCATTGATCCGGAGCATGAACCGTCGCTGGATGCACAGAAAAGATTAGCGACCCACTAGAGAGTTGTCATTCAAAAACACTGGATGGGAATCATTAAGTTTTCAGATTGGAAACTAGAGAGAGAATCATGGATTCGATACGGTTTGCGGATGTATTATTCACGATTGTTGTCCTGGCCATCACCTTCGGGATCCTGTACCTGGTCCACCAGGCTAGAAAGAAGGCCGCATCTCCCGCGCCTGAGGATGTGTCCGCCGAATCGTCCGAAGAGGACGAGGACCGCTGAGTCGGCTGGTAGGGGAGGTGTGGCCGTCTTTGCCGTTTAGGTTTCATTGCGGTTGTGGTCCATGCTGAGTGACAAAGTAGCTTATTTCCTCAAGCAGCATCCTGAATTCGAACGACTTCAGGATTTATTCCGTGACCTCATGCCCTGTTGGCTGGTCGGCGGTTGCCTGCGCGATCTGTTGCTGGAACGGCCGATCAATGATGTTGATATCGCCTGTGCCGGCGATCCGACCGCTGTTGCCAGGCGCTGGTCCAGGCAAGTCGGCGGTCGTTGGTTCTGGTTGGATAAAGAACGTCGCCAGAGCCGGACCCTGCTCCCAACCGGGATCACCGTCGATTTCGCCCCTCTGCGCGCCGAGACCATTGCTACCGATCAAACTTTGCGCGATTTCACCATCAACTCCCTGGCGTTTCCTCTGCAGCAACCGCTCTGCGCTCAGCAGGTTCTTGACCCCCTCAATGGCATTCAGCACCTGGTTGAGCGAAGGTTGGTCCCTTGTTCAACGCGTAGTTTCAGCGATGATCCGTTGCGGATGCTCAAGGGGATCAGGCATGCGGTGACCCTCAAGCTTGCAGTTGATCCAGAAACCAAACGCCAGCTTTTGCAACATCGGGATCTCATCCAAAAAGTGGCCGGGGAGCGTTGCCAGGAGGAACTCGGCAAGATCCTGGCGGCGGAGGATATTGGCACGGCGGTGCAATTGCTGTTGGAAAGCGGCTTGCTCGCGGCCTTGTGCGGAGAACCGGGTGGACAGATCGACCAGGACGAACTCAGTGCAAATATGGAGGCCTTGAGTCAGGCGATTGATCAATTCAACGAGCAGGTGAGGGCGCTGGACGGCGAAGAACAGGTCTGTATCAGGCGTATCGATCAGCTCCTTGCCCAACTGTTGCGCATTTATCAACCGGTCAATCTGCCCAGGCTGCTTCATGATCGCCTGCGCTTCAGCCGGGAGCGGCAACAGCTGATTCAACAGCTGCAAGAACCGCCAGCCGCAGAATTACTCACCCTGGCCGAGTCCGTCTCCACGCCGCGCCAACAGGCACTGGTTTTTGAAGCCCTGCAACCCTTTGCTGAGCAGAAGCTGTTTTTTCAGGGCTGGCAACGGCAGCGGTTTACCCCGCAGCAGCTTATTACCCTAAGCCAGGCCTTCAACAGCTTGCAGCAGTTCAACCGGATTCCACCGTTGCTCAGTGCCAAAGAGATGTCCCAGCTGCTGGAAAACGCAAAGGGTCGGATTTTAGGGCAGTTGGAAAAGATGCTCAAACATGCCGAAATGACCGGGGAAATCAATTCCCCGGAAGAAGCAAAAAGTTGGCTCAAAAAGCAAAATATTTGATTGACAACCGGGAAGGCAGATTACTATACTGCGCCCACCAAATGCGGGAATAACTCAGTTGGTAGAGTATCAGCTTCCCAAGCTGAGAGTCGCGGGTTCGAATCCCGTTTCCCGCTCCAATAAGAATAACGGGCACTTAGATGTATTTCTAGTGCCCGTTTTTTGTGTCATTTTTTCGCTTCGGGGTAGCTCTGGGGGTAGCTTTTGTAGTTTGCTATAAGGTTAAACAGCCTCGATAAGTGTTTGGAGCAGAACCGAATTCTACAGCAGGCCAAAGAAGCCTAAGTCAGAAACGGTGCGTTAACGGGCCTTGTTGCTCTTGACGGCCGGGGGCCGATAAGTGTTAGGAAGCTTCTGTCTTATAAGTTTTCAAAAATAAATGCTATTACAATAAGGATCGCTACAATTACAAATGCTAATATTGCGTCAAATTTTGTAACCTTTGAAGAATATTTAAGTTTCCTCTTTTGGGTTCCATTCAATTTTAAGGCCTTAACCGTTTAGAGAAGCCGTGATTCTGTGCCTTTGTGGGGTAGTAGAATATTTTACGGGAAACGCAATGCTATTCGGCCTCAGCTTAATTAGGTGATTAGCTGTCAGCTGTCCTTAACTTCCCAAGCCTTCTTTGTTGAGAGTGGAAAGCTTGTTTGCTCCTAAAAGGTCAGCCACTTCTGATTCCAAGCCAAAACTATCACAAAGACGAATACTATTTAGCCAGTCGATTTCGTTACTGTTCAATAGGAACCAGTCTCTTCCACCAACTTCAGGCATGGCCTTATTAGGTTTAAAGATTCTTCTGAGTACTTTGGTGAAGTATCCAGCGCCGTTTCGTACTTCAATAATGATGGGTTTTTCAGCTACAAAATTGTTGTCATTTTTGATCTTTTTGAGGTGTTCTTCGATTCTACCTGAATGCCCCATTTTGTAAATGGGTTGGTCGTTGTATGTGAATTTTGATTTTGCAATGAAGATCCAGCTGTAAATACCTACTGTAGGTCTTACTGCTAGTGTTCTTTTTGAAAGTAACGATTTTAACCCTGATTCAATTTTCGAGGATGATAATTTCATTTTTTCTCCGAATCTAGGCTGATAACTTTAAATTCCTTGGGTTCTCGTTGTTTTTTAAATCTTTAAATCATATGAATACAGGGTCGTGCGATAGTCGATCCTCTATTTTTTTCTTGTCGATAGCTTTTGCAAGATTTAAATATTCATCAATTTTATCGTTATCATCGCCAAGCGATTTATATATTCGAGAAATATTATAATATGCAATCGCTCTAGATGATTCGGACATATTTTTTATTTTACAGATTTTTAGCAATATTTGTATGGTGTCCTTTTTCAGCTTTTCATCACCATTAATTGCTTCAGAAGAAAGAAGATCAGCTTCAACCCAATACTGCCTATTTGCTTCAGAATTAAGATATTCTTTAGCTTTCTCTGGATAGCCGTACATTGATAGGGTAGATGCAATTATATTTTTTTGGCTTTCTATAGGCTGCCCTGTAAGTAGACTTTTTGCGACAAAGGGCAACATAACGCGCCCTTTTTTTGTAGACAAAATAAATGCTGCAATTCCGCCATATGCTGCAATTAGCGCAATCCATATAGATTCTGTTTTTCCTTTTATGTTTGAACCTATCAACCTTCCTGTAATTCCTTTTGCGCGCAATGAAACTGCAGCACCAGAGGATTTTGTTTTTGTGCTTTGATATAAAAGGGTGACACTAGCCCCTTCCTGAGGATTTAGGCTATCAATCTTTAGTTGAATGGAATTTTTATCAACAGCTTTTTGATGTGATATCGCACTATCAATTGTAACTCTTGACTTTTCGATTATTTCATCTGTGAGGCTTATAACAAGCACTACGTCTTCGGCTGGCTTATCACCAGAATTCTTTATTTCGACCTGTTGAATAAATAATTTATTGCTCGCGTCATCAAATGGAATGCTGCGAATTGAGTTATACGTAAGCTCTGGCTTTTCAGTTTGCCACCAAAACAGCAGCATACCCGTAGCAATGGTAACTATCCCCGTTATAAATGCAGTCGCTAATATTGATTTCCAATTCATAATGTGTCCGGTTTCTTATGATCTAACATGTAATATCCTTGATGCTAGCCGCGTTATAACTCTGCTTTCATAAATAAAACTTTTTAATTTCAGTATTTTACTGTCGTTATCGACTTTTTTTAATGTGATATATAGATCCTGCTGCTATCCGTGAATCTCTTCTTCGCAGAATTCTTGAGGATTGTCTCTAAGCGCTCCCTCCAGTAATTTTTATGACCTGACTATTAAAACTACCCTTTTTCCCGTACTTAAGGGAAGGGCTTTTGTATTGGAATTTGTTTATCCTTTTTACTACTGTTGGTTTTATTTCGTAGGGGGGATGTCATGGACAATTATATTGTTCTTTTTGTTGTCGTTTTTATCGTTCTTGCTCTTGCCTTCCGCCTCAAAAGACATTCATCAAGTCGTCTGCTTTCTGCTCAAAGGCATGAATCAGGAAAAAAAACCCTGATTGTTGAGGCCATTATCTTCAAGTATCAGAATCAAAAGTCGTCGATAAAGGCCTCGCCCTGGAAGTCGGCAAATATTCCAATGGCGCTTTTTCTGTCTTCAATTCCTCCGACCTGGTTGACCTCGCATCCTTGCCAGCCGGTCTGGTTGCCTCCTTCATCAAGGCCGATTCCTTCGCCTCTGACATCATCACCAATACCCGGTTCATTACCACCAATGTCCAGGTCAAACCGGGGCAGGTGATCCAGCTCGGCGGCCTAGTCTCCTCCGATACCTCCGACACCGTGTCAAAGGTTCCCTTCTTCTCGAAAATCCCCCTGCTCGGTCGTCTGTTCCGGTCGACCTCCAACGATGACCGGCAGGTTGAATTAACCGTCTTCCTCAGAGTCAAATTCGTTTAGAAATGAGGTGCGATATGTTTGATAAGCTTCTGCTGCTCACCCTTGGTGCCATCATGGGCTATGTCGTCTGTCTGACGCAAATAGCGCTCGATCTGCAAAGACTCTTTGGCTGAAATCCAACATGTTCTATTATGTCATCCATGTTGACACTAAGCTATAATAGGCTATATTATGACAATGAATAAAATCTTCTGGAAAAAGAAAGCTCTAAAGCAGCTTAAGAAAATCCCCCAGGTCTACCGGCTTGCAATCGTCGATAGTGTTGAAGCTGAATTGCCGGACTTTTCCAAAAGCAAACAGGTCAAGACGTTGCAGAATCATCATTATCAATACCGGTTAAGGGTAGGGCGCTACCGAGTTTTTTTTGACCATGACCAATGTGTCAAGATCGTACACATCGAGGAGGTTTTGAAACGTGATGAACGCACATATTAAGCATCAGATCATAAAGGCACAAAACGGCCAACCCGCCTTTGTTGTCGTTCCCTATGACGAATACCTGGCGCTTATCGATAGCAATGCCGATGATGACCTGGAAATCCCCCATGAAATCGTCAGGGCAGAAGTCAGGGGCGAAAGTGTCATTAAGGCCTGGCGTGAATATCTCGGCCTGACTCAAGAAGAACTGGCTACCAGAATGAAGATATCTCAGCCCAGCTTGGCCCGTATGGAAAGCCCGGACAGAAAACCAAGAAAAGAAACCTTGCGCAAAGTGGCCGTTGCTCTTGGCATTGAGTTCGGACAGATTGACCTTTAAACCATTTTTACAATCTACTGAGGAGGTAGTATGTCTGGGGTTTCGTCAAACGATATTATGCTAATCTTGGGTGGGTTCGCAGGCACAGCATATGCAATTTTTGGTTTTTTCCTGGCTGTTTTGTCTTTTTTTATACCTTTGATGATCTTCTTTATCCATAGGTCAACTCGGCGCACTGCAATTGCAGTAGAAAAGATTGCAAGGCAAAATGAACAATTGATAGACCTTATGTCAAATGGTGGAGATTTCAGTTTTGAGGAATTCCGAAATGAATCTTCATGATATAAGCGGAGAGCTGTCAAGGGGTAGGTGCGGCCCGCAGCGAAGCGAGGACACGGCCCCTTGACAGATTGTAGCGGTTCACCCTTTTGTCAGGTTTCAGATATATCTGAAACCCTGCCACCCGGCGAGGGGATTTTTTGAGTTTTTTTCAGGAAAAGCTATGAAGGATTTTTGGACGACATTTAAAAAAGAATTTGTGAAATATATGGCCATTAACCCACCAAGAAATCAATATAACGGATGGACACTTTTTTTCACAATCTGCTTAATGGGACTTGTGATAGCTATAGTACTCATAACAACAGTGTTTTTTTGATGCTAAAGTGAGGTTCTTTTTCCTATCTTCAACAATTCTTTCTCCCAAGCCAGCAGCATAACCTTTTTTTCCTTTTCGTAATCGTAAACCATATAAGTCCGGCTCAATTTCCCGAACGAATGCCCCAGCAAGGCCGAAACATGCTCATTTGAAAACCCCATCTTGATCAAACGGGTTGAAACTGTTCTGCGGATATCGTGCGGGGTCCAGTTGTCGGCACCCTTCAAGTGATATTTCCGCTTCACAAACCGAGCAATGCCGTTCTGGGTCTGCTGGGCCGGAAACACTAACCCCGATCCCGACCCGATCAGCTCAAGAGCAGCAGGCACCAGATAGGTTCTTTTCTCTGAAGTCTTGCCGCCCTTAATCTGTCTACAAACCCAGCAATCCCCGTCAATGTCTTCATACCTCATGCCCTGGCATTCACCTGGCCGCGCACCCGTCAACAAGATCAAGATCAGAATCTTTGCTGAATCCGTTGACCGATCCTTTAAAATGCCTTGAATCTCCTTATCCGTCAGTACACGGCTTTTTTCGCTCGTAGCCTTGGCCTTGATCAGGTAAGCCGGATTATTTTCAATGAGGCCCTGTTCAATGGCCCAATTGAACATTTTTCGAATCACGTTCAAGGTATGGTTGTGCGCTACGGGGGCATTTCTATCAAGGCAACGCTTCAAGCAGGTCTGTACGTGGATCCTCTTGACCTTCTCCGGTGTCATCTTCCCGATGATCGGCAGCACGTCATTATCAAGCATCCGGCGGTGATCCTTATAAGCCCGTTCTGTGTTGTTGACCTTTGAATATTCTTCAAGGTATCTTTCAGCCAGCTTGGAAACTGTGCCGACTTCCGATTCCTGACCGCTGACTTCCTCATAGCTCGCACCACGCTTTAAGAGGGCATAGAGTTCAGCATGTTTTTCACGGGCACTTTTCAGAGAATAGACAACGGGATATTCACCAATGGAAACCCGTCTTTCCTTTCCCTCTTGTCTGAAAACAAATTGAAAAACCTTGCGGCCAGAAGGGTAGACCCTGAGAACAAAACCGTCTTTCTCGCGAACGTCATACTTATCATTTTTAGGCTTCAGCCCTGATAATGATCTGTCTGTAAATTTCATCGGAATCACTCTAAAACGGGGTAGCTCTCGGGGTAGCTTTTGTTTCTCGCTTAACCCAAAAAGTACCAAAGAAAAACTATAGAAAATACATGAAAGAAAACATGCAACTAATTGAAATTACAGGGATAATATCAGAAGTGGTTTAAAAGTGAAGAGAAAATAGAAATGGTCTTAATAGCTTCCCAAGCTGAGAGTCGCGGGTTCGAATCCCGTTTCCCGCTCCAATAAGAATAACGGGCACTTAGATGAATATCTAGTGCCCGTTTTTTGTGGTTTCTCATCGCTTCACGGTAGCTCTCACGGTAGCTTTTGTGATTTGCTACAGGGGTTAATCGTTCGTATTTTTCTGTCAAGTTGAACTTTTTGTTAGAAATTCTTCTTTTACTATCATTTCAACTTTACTTTCGTTCATTTCTGTTTCGAAAATATTCTCCGCAAATTTAATAAATTGTCTTGTAATTGAGAAGAAGTGATCGGTTACTTTATTTGTGAAGATGTGATTAATTTTTTCTGCTTCAGTGAAATTGTGTTTTACCAAATTTTTCTTTAATAGATAACTCTCAGCTTTTCTATAACCGCCTACAAAATCGTCTTCCCAGGCACCTTGTGTGAAATAGGCTATGACACGTTTGGCAGAAACTTGACGGCCATGCGCCAGTACATTTCTTAATTGAAATAGTACCGTTATGCCTTCCCAATGTTTAAATTGTTTGAAGTTGACTGGATTATTTCTATAGGAAAAAAGATCAATCAGGGAGTTGAAATTATCTATTCCTGTTGTCTTAGAAATTTTTGCTTCTAAATCCATTTCAAGTTTGTTTAAAAATGAATGAAATATCCTTCGTTTTGAAAAATCTTCAAATGTTACTTTATTAATTATCTCTTTTCTCTTGTATAGTAGTTTAGTAAGGTTATATTCAAGAAATCCCTCTATGCAACAAGCTGAATGTATTATTATTGAAATGTTGATACCTGTTCTTATGTCAGAATTTTTTATCCCCTTTCGATGCTCATAAAGAAAATCTATATGGTCACCTTGGTAATCGGCTATAGGTTGCTTGATGATAAAATGAACAGCCATATAGTATTCTTAAATTCCTAACGATTTATGATAGTTGGCGGCGAAGAGCTTCTCGAATACCACCGTAATTTTAGATCTTTCTTTTTAATTTTCAGTATAGACTCATTTTTCGTCCGCATTATCTTGTTAGAATGTTTTCTTTTTTAATGCATCGATGCAATTTAATATGATTGCGCGTAGGTTTAATAATTTTTCTTCTTCTAAATTTACTGAACCTTTTCCCATTCCTTGGAAAATTGTTTTTATTATTTCTCTTGATTCTTCTCTCAATTCATGCGGTAAATAGCTAATATTTCTTGAACACTCGTGGGCAATTTCCAGAAATTGATTTGCAAATTGATATTTGTTGTTAAGGTGTCCAGCATTCGCCTCAAGAAAATCAACGAGTGCTGAAAATTGTTGTAATGCATGAATTTCATGATTAATCAGTGTTCGTTTGGCGTGTTCTGATGTTTCGTTTTTAATTGTATTTTTTTGAATGAAATATGTTCCAAATGACCCAATTAAACCGCCTAGCAGCGCACCAACTGTAGCTATTAATGCTGCATAAATTGTGGATTCATATTCTGTCATTATATAACCTGCTAATTTCGTCTCAGTAACCGGAGCAAACGACTTAATCTAATTGTTGGTATTTTATTTACTTGGGTATTCTATGTGCATCATTCTTGCGTCAGATGCAATTAAATCATAGCGTTCAACAAATGAATATATTTTGCTTCTATCTTGATCATAAGTAAGGCACCATCGGCCGCACGCTTGACCAAATACTTGAATTAAACGATATAAGTTATAGTAGCCGGTTTTTTTAATGTCTAACTCTACATCTGGGTGTAATTCACCAACATAAGATACAAGTGAGCGTACCTTTCCGCTTGCAACCTTCCTTGACTTCAAACTACTCATGTGTAATAAGGCGTTTCTATGCTCCCACAACTCTTCAGCAGTTATACCTAGAGACTGGATATCGGAATACGTGTTGAGCCATTTAATAAAGGTATTTTCCTTTATGTCACCGTATTCAACGTAACTAACTGAATCTATTGCAATAACCAAGAGTTTTGAGGCTGATACGTAATGCTTTGCGTTAAATAGAATCCTTACAGGCTGAAAAAAATCATCATTTAATAGCCTTGTAAAATCAAAGCCATTTTCATTGAAATACTCTCCAATATAGTCAACAGCCATAGTTTTCTTTAATATCGATGGAATTAAATGAGCGGCGACGCCGCTCTGATAGGATAACTACCGAAATTCTGCCTTTCGTTGAGCCTCCCAAATAATTTTTGTCCGCTTGCTTTTTAGGAATTCTCCAAAATCATCAGTACAGCTTCTTTAATTGGGGCTTTTGCTTTGTCATATGCTTTTAGCAGTTTGGTATGTTCTTCCGATAGTGATCTGGTCCTAGGCGCTTCCTCGTTTCCTGCAATTAAGAAATCAGAGTTAGATTTGTAGATTTTAGCCAGCTGGTTAATGATTTCTGCGGTTGGTATTCTTTTTCCGTTTTCCCATCTGTTTACTGAAACAGGGCTAACGTTCAGAATTTCAGCTACTTCACCCTGTTTTAGGCCTGCTTCAATCCTTGCTGCACGTAGTTTAAGCGATCAAGGAAAAGATGGGCACCCCTCAATTGATCAACAATTCTAGCATGAAAAGGGAGGGTTGTGGACTCAAAAAAACTCACAAAATCAGATATTAGTGATTTATCCACTGTTGATGAGCTTGTAAATCAGTTTTTTCGACGCAACTATCACCCTATTGACCTTACCCCACGGATAGCTCCATCTCGTGGTTAGTGATTTCGATCTTTGAATGCCGATTAAAATGTGCTGCGAACTCTTCCGGCGTCTGTTGGTTCAGCGACCGATGTGGTCGATTTTCATTGTAGTCCTGTCGCCAGGTCTCGATCTTGTGCTGAGCATCGTGCAGACTGGTAAACACATGCTCATTGAGACATTCGTCTCGAAACTTGCCGTTGAAGCTTTCGATGTAGGCGTTCTGCGTCGGTTTCCCCGGTTGAATAAAGTGTAATTTGACGCCGTTCGCATAGGCCCAGGTGTCAACTGCTTTACTAACGAACTCCGGCCCGTTGTCGACGGTAATGACGTCGGGTAGGCCTCGCGTCAGTGAAACTCGATCGAGAACCCGTGTGACGCGCTGCCCGGTCAGCGAGTGATCAACTTCCAGCACGGGGCACTCTTTGCTGAGATCGTCGACCACAGTGAGAATGCGAATACGACGGCCGTTGTGCAGGCTGTCCGATACAAAATCCATGGACCAGTGCTGGTTGATCCGCTCGGGAACCGCTAACACAACTCTTAGATGACTGCTCCGTTTCCTGCGCCGCTTGAGTCGAAGAGATAACCCTTCCTCGCGGTATAGACGCTCGGTGCGCTTGTGGTTGATCAGCAAGCCCTCACGCCGCAGCAGAACATGCAGGCGGGGTGCACCGAACTTGCGTCGCTGCTCTGCAAGTTGTCGCAGTCGGGTGCGGATCTCCGTATCGTCTGTGGGTTTCGCCTGGTACCGGCAACTGCTCCGGGACAGCCTGACAATCTTACAGGCCCGTCGTTCACTGACATGGTGATGTTCGTTCAGGAACTCAACCACACAGCGACGAGCGGCAGGCGTTACCACTTTTTTGAAAGAACGTCTTTGATCGCCTGGTTCTCAAGCATGGTCTCAGCCAGCATCTGCTTGAGCTTACGATTCTCCGCTTCGAGAGTCTTCAGGCGCTTGGCCTCGGAGACTTCCAGGCCGCCGTACTTGGTGCGCCAATTGTAAAAGGTGGCATCGCTGATACCGTGCAGGCGACAAAGGTCAACGATCTTCATGCCCGATTGTGCCTGTTTCAAAATGCCGATGATCTGCTCTTCGGTGAACCGTTTCGATTTCATGCCTATCTCCTGTTTGAGGATGAATAGACCGAAATCACTAACTTTGCAATGGCTCAGTTTTTAGGGGTAACGTCACTATCATTACAGAATTCAAAATTCTTCCTGATTTCCCACCAGCTATTGGACACCCGAAACAAAAAGGGAAGGGGGATTATAGGTCTCTTCTACCGAAGATCTCTTTACAGTCTATTTCACGGGTTGCCGGATGATAGTCTGCCACTTTTCCGGTGCGGCTCTACGGATGTCACTCAGGTAGATCTCATGATGTTTTCCTGCTCGCTCCAGCCCGCTTTCTTCAATAAAACGATGCACCCGCTCAATTGTCGGCGCTTCTTCGGAAAAGGGGCCGATATGAAGAGTTTGGGCAACTCTCCCTTCGCGCCAGGTTTCAAAACGAACCTTTGGTAGGGCCGGTAAGTTTTTCTTCTTTTCGGTCTGGGCGCTGGCTTCGGTTACAAGGTCAGGCGTAATGAATTCTGGCTGCATCATCATGGCGGTCCATTGCCAATGATCTTTATTGCCATTAGTGAAATCCGCCATGTCGTCAGCCCACCACAGACCTTCAAGTGGCATAACACCATAGTCGATGGCCATGGCGCCTTTTTTGATCATGAATTTTAAGGCATAGGACAAACTGAAAAGGGCTTCTACCGCGTTGTGATAGTCAGGCGAGGTGTTCGGATCACCGACTCCATCGATCATGAAAAAATTCATCTGGGGAACTTCGACCAACGCAACATCTTTTGCCGAAGCTTTGTAAAAAGACCGGAGGTCTTTTTTAAGGTCAAGTTTCTTCACTGGCCGCTCCAAGGGATGAATGGATGTGATTAGGCTATCAGGCTGTTAAAAGGCAGCCTGTGGAGTCCATGGATGATGGACGATCAAAATCAATGACGCCTTTCTAACTTGTTTCCATCCAGAAATTTTTCGCAAGGTCGAGGAAATCAAGCGTTTGCGCGGAGGTGTAGTTCTTTATGCAGCACAATCAAATGCGTAGATTGACGCCGAGATTGCGGAAAAGGTTGGTTTCCAGACAGAAACTAACTCATTGATTTTGTAAGGTAAAGGATATCACACTTTTCTCCACCAGCCATGGCGAAGGCAGGAGATGGGCGTCCGCTATTTAAGTGGAATAGCGGTTTTTTGAATGATCTTCTGCAGGGAGAAGAAGGAATTGATTCTGGCGACATCCGGTGCTTCTGCGATTTTATTATGGACAGCAAGCAGGTTTTCGTTGTTCTTGACGCCTAGCTTGATGAGATAATCGAATTCTCCGGACAGGAGAAAACATTCCATGACTTCAGTGAGTTCATGAATGTGATCTTGAAATCTTTCCAGGGTTTTTCTGCTTTGATTCTTCATTTTTATCAGCAGGAAAATCTCACTGGTAATCCCGAATGTCTTCTGACTCAAGAGCGCCGTGTACTTTTCGATGATCCCGTTTTTCTCAAGGGATTTAACCCGTCGCAGGCAGGATGAATTGGAGATGTCGACCTTTTGGGACAGTTTTGCAATGCTGATGCGTCCGTCGCTCTGCAGTTCATTCAAAATTTTTATATCGGTTAAATCCAGCATGTTCATCCCTGGGTTGAAGAGGTTCGGTGTCTAAAGCCGTCCCTTTGAGGCAGTTTCAGATTGTAATAATGGCCATTGTAGATCTGGTGCAGATAGAAAATGGCTAATATTGACTTCTCGTTTAATTCAAGGTTGTAAAGGTTGTTTAGGGTGGCGCAGGTCAGCTTCCGGTCCATGTCTGCGTTTCCGGAAAAAACGATATCGTCAATAGCATTTTGATCGTTGATCTCGTTTGCCATGATTGAGTAAACATTTTTTGCCAATAAAATTTGTTCGTCATAAAATTTTAGATCCGCTGTATTCAACAGATTTTTATGGCAATTTAAAGACATTGCACAGATGTCCAAGCAGTTTTTCCTTGGCAAATTCTGCCCTTTGAAATGGTAGCCGAACAGACCGATCATCTCGCTGATATGTGAGGAAATCTGGATGTGGAGATTCAAATCGGTCGATCCTATTTTTTTCTCAAGCCGAGAATATTGTTTATGAATCCCATCATTATCAGTCAAATTGGATGCTTTTAACTTCTCTTGTTGACTTCGATCTTAGGTTCAAATAACGTAGGCGTAAATACGATAAATTTACCTATTTAATACCTATTTTTTATAGGCAATCTAGCCGGAACTATATGAAAAATGGATGATCTCAAAACAGGGAAACTTTTCGAAAGGGTCAAAGCAGGTAAAGAATCCCTTGATAAGGCACTTCGGGAGAGGGTTAAGGAACTTGATTGTCTTTACCGGGTGTCTAAATCGATCCAGAAAAATGACAAGTCCATTGCTGCCGTCCTTGCCGATTTGACCGTGATCTTGCCTAGGGCTTGGCAGTACCCGGAAGTCGCCTGCATAAGGGTCGGATTCAAAGGGGATGTCTATACGTCCGCCAATTTTCAGGTTTCTGGATGGAAACAGAGTGCAAGTATCGATGTTTTCGGTGAGAAATATGGTGATATCGAAATTTATTACCTTGAGGAACGGCCCAGTGCGTTTGAGGGGCCATTTCTCAAGGAAGAAAGATTTATGCTTAATACGATTGCAGAGCAGATTTCCAATGTCGCGGAGAAAATTTTGTCCCAGCAGGAGCTGCTCATTGAAAGGAAGTCGCTGCAAGACACCAATGAATCTCTGCACGACTTTCTAAAGCAGAGCCAGCGGGAGAAGAGACTCTTCGGTGCAATGATTCAGGCAAAGATTGATAAAATATTGATGCCTATTATTAATGAGTTAGAGGGTGATGTCGATAAAAAGCAGAGGATTTATTTAAGTCTTCTTAAGAAAAACCTTGGAAATATCGTTGCTCCTTTTGTTGATGAAGATAAGTCCATCATTTTTAAGCTGACCCATACGGAACTACTGATCTGCAATATGATTCGATCCGGGATGACGACAAAGGAGATCTCGCATGTGCGGGGGATATCCCTGGCGACGGTGAATCGACATCGGGAAAGCATCCGCAAGAAACTTAAATTGACCAACCGAAAGATCAATTTGCGGAATTACCTCAACCTGACTTTGGAAGATCAGGTTCGCTAGCTGGTTGTCATCTGGAAACTCTGAATGGCAATCATTAAGTCTCCACTCAAAATCTCGCTATCAGCGACATAGCCTTTGGCCGTATGCTTGGCCACTGTCTTTCTTCCCCATCTTTTTCGTGACGTTACCATTTCTCATTAGTGAAACTCACCATGCTCGGTTTTGTTGGTGATCAACTGCCTTATTGTAACTTTTGATCTTTCTCGCCAATCAGCGTATATTGTCAACCATTTTGATCAATAATTTTCAGAATCTTAGGGCAGGCTGGGTGGCGTGGGAACTTGCTGTTTTTTCACACTATGGCGCCCAGTCGATAGAACATCTAAATGAAAAGAATTGAAAAGGAAGACAGATGATGAAAACTGTAAAGAACGGCATTGTTCTCCTGTTGTTGCTGGTTCCGTTGTTTGTGGCCTCTACTGCGCATGCCGGTGACTTTGATTGGATGCGTGACCTGACTCTGCGTGCTCGGGCCGATCTTTCCGGGTTCAGGGCGCAGCTGGCAACGCGTTTTAAGATTGGCGATGCCCAGGTCAGGGTTGTGCTGGATAATGTTGCCAACCCGGCTGACGCCTATATGGTGTTGCGCCTGGGTGAGATGACTTCACGGCCGCCCAGGTATGTGCTGGATCGCTACCGGAGCGAGCAAGGCAAGGGCTGGGGGGCTCTGGCAAAAAGCCTTGGTATCAAGCCCGGTTCAAGTGAGTTCAAAGCTCTCAAGCAAGGGAACGATCTCTATGGCGCTGAAGATTTGCCAGGAAAAGGCCATAAAAAGGATAAGCATAAGGGGAAAGGAAAGGGCTGAAATCCCTTTCTCGATGAGTCGAAGCGATGAAAGTTTTTGGACATTATGAATAGACAATTGGGAGGAATGTGATGCGGATACAAAAAATGCTTGGCCTGTTGTTGCTGTTGGCTTTTGTCGCGTTGATCTTGGCCTGTTCGTCGGAGGTTGGCAGTGACGATTGGTGCAAAAACATGAAAGAAAAACCCAAGAAAGACTGGACCGCAAGCGAAGCGGCTGATTATGCCAAGTATTGTCTCTTTAAATAATGGCCGCTTGTTCGGGCTGACGACATAGCGATTAGGGGATATTTTATCTTCCGCTCTGTCGGAGAAGGCTTTGGGAGGACCTGCTGTCTTTACTTGTTGAAACAGGCAGTCGCGTGGCCGCCTGTTTCCGTTTGGCCTGATTTTTTCAACTACAAACAGATTGATTCTGGTTGGATATAAAAGAATTCGACGGGCAAATAAAAGCGGAACCTAGACTGGTTCCGCTTTTGTTGTTTAAAGAGTTTCTTCGGGCGCTAGCCATCAACTGATCAGTAGATCCTCCAACTCCAAGGGAATTCCCTGGCGGCTGCGTTCCAGCGGGGGCAGCACATCCATACTTGGCCAGAGCCCGTTTTGCAAGGTTTCTGCATAGCCGCCGCTCAACCCGGCGGCGCGCATCTTTTCAACGCTGTCCGCTGCATGGTAAACAAGTCGCTGCCAGCGGCAGTGCAGTCCGTGGGGAGTCGGGGAGAGCAGCATAAACCAGCCATCCTTGGTTCCGTCGTTGGCGGGCAGGCCGATGGCGCCGGCGTTCAACCAGGCTCGATGGTCAAGAATCCTTCCCCAGGGGATGCCACAATGGCCACCGATGACGATGTCTGCAGCGGAACGTTCAAGCTCCTGGCGCAGGGTCTGCTCAGCGCTGGAAGCGAAGAGGAAGCGATTGGTCTGGTCGACGCCGCCATGGATCAGCTGAATGGTGCGGCCATGCATGCTGCAATGGAGGGACCGGGGCAGGGTGGCCAGCCAGGCGCGCTCTGCCGCCGTCAAACTGTTTCGGGCATAGTGGTACCAGCCTACGGAGAGCAACGAACAGGCTGAGCCCTCGGCGAATCCACAACCGCAATCCTGGGCATCTGCGGCCAAAGCCTGTTCGCAGTTCCCCTGAACCACCGCAATGCCCCAATCCTGGATCAACTCCAGGCACTCCCGGGGTTCACCACAATAGGCAATGATATCGCCGGTGCAGATCACCCGCCGTGGCGGGAACTGATGCTGTTCGGCCCATTGGCGCATGGCTGCGGTCGCCGCCAGGTTGCTGTAGGGACCGCCGAAAATAAGCAGTGGCTCGTCAAAGGGGCCGAGGTTCAATGAATCGGGGAGGACCATGGACTAATCCTGCTCGGGAGTTGGGCTGGGGGCGGTTTTGCCGCCAATCCAGAAACCGAGGCAACCAAAGCCGAGAACCCCGATGGTCAGGTACAGTAATTTGGTGTACTTGTGAATGTCGCCGAGCATATGGCTGTAGCCGCTCGATTCGGTGAAATAGAGCACGGCCGCGGCCAGGGCCAAAACAAAGCTGAACAGATAGCTCCAGACGGGAATGCGCTCCTGTTTGCCCCAGAGGGAAAAGAAGATGACCGGCGCCAGGTAAAGGGAGGCGGTGCCGCTCACCGCGACCGCGCTGAACAGGTCTTTGTTCCCCCAGAAGACCAGGGCCAGCCCGATCAGCATGAATACGGCCATGACCGCGCGGCCATTGCGCAGACTCATTTTCATGACGCCCATATCCACGGCCAGCAGTTTGGCCGAACTGGACAGAGTGCTGTCGAGGGTCGACATCGCTGAGATGACCAGGGCGGCGTTGAACAGCATCATCGGAACGGTCCCGAGCAGCTGCATGAGGGTGTCGTTCATGCTGGCGCCGGCAACCGCATGGGCTCCGGCCAGAACCCCGAGGCAGCCGAAGGCGACAATGCAGACAATGCTGATCCAGGCAGCGTGTAGAAAACTTTTTCGAGTGGTTTCCCGGTCGGCCAGAAAGCCCCGGTCCATCATCACCGGGTCATGCATGGGGTAGCTCCAGACTTGCAGGAGCGCAACCAGCATCAGGACCGGACCGGGTTGATCAATCACAAAGGGCTTAACCCAGAGATCGGCGAAACCGACCGTCTGGTTGGTCACCACCAAGGCCAGCAGCAACAGCAGCGTAGCGAGGAAAATAACCATCTGAAACAGGTCGGTACGCAACGATGCGCGCAACCCGCCGAGCATGGAATAGCCGAGAGTGATGGCGGAAAAAGCCAGGATGGTCAGGGTGTAGGTGCTGCTCCCGGCTAACCCGAACAGAATACCGATGACCAGCAGGTTGGCGAACACTTCGCTGATCAAACGGATGGCGATCACGAAATTATAGCAACCGGTTCCCCAACTGCCAAAGCGCGCCTGCAGGAAGGACTGGACACTGCTGAAGCCCTGCTCATGGCGGAGACTGTCGATGATTTTGCCGCCGGTCAGAAACGACAGGTAATAGCAGGCATAAGCCAGGGTCCCCCAAATGCCGTAATAAAAACCGAGGATCGCTGCGTTCATCAAGGAGCGGGCGAAAATCCAGGTGGTCACCTGGGAAAAGGTCAGGGTCAACAGCCCGGGCTGGCTTCCGTCAATCCCCTGGCCCTGATAAAAAGCTCCTTCGCTTTCTGCCCGGGGCGAAATCAGCACCGAAGCGAGGGCGACAAAACCGGCGAAGACCGGAAGAATATAATCCATAAAATGCTCTCCTGTCAGACAAGCGATAAACCTTCATTTATCAACTAGTTGACGCATTGTTATTAAAGCTTATTCTGAGCAGCTGGCACCGCAGGCGAAACAGGAATAGCAACGATGATGGCCGAGCATGACCCGTTTGCTCATGGCTTCCTGCAGGGTGCTGCCCAGATCGTACACGGACAGGTCATCAACGAGGGTACAGGCGTAAACCCCGCAGCGACCGTTTTTACGGACGATCATTTTGCTGAAATTGCACATGAAGGAGTCGCGCTGATCGGCATTGAGGTAACGGGTCATACAGGTTTCAGTAATCTCCGGAACCTCGGGGAATGAGCCGGGCAAGTGAAATTCGGGAAATTTGATAATGGTGATGTCTTCCGGAACCCCGGCGGATTGGAAGTAGGGCGCATAAGCCTGGTCAACCGCGGCGCTGTCTTCATTGGGCAGCATGAGCCGGGCAATGGAGACGCCGAAGCCCATGGCATGCAGCCGGCCGAGGGTGGCAAGGGCCTTTTTGAAGTTGCCCTTGCCGCGCGATTCGTCATGTTTGGCCGGATCGGGGTGATCGAGGCTGACCCGGAAATTGAGCGGGTTCGGAGATTCCGCCAGGGTGCGGACTTCGGCGAGGCGATTCATCAGCGGTTCGGTGGCATTGGTCAGGACCAGGCAGGGCCGGTGTTCCAGGGCCGCGGCCAAAATAGCTGTGAACTCGGGATTGACGAAGGGTTCGCCACCGGTGAAGGAGAATTTCTTCACGCCGAGATCAAGGGCCTCCGGAATAAAACGCTGAGCGTCGGCCAGGGTCAAAAATTCGATCCGATTGTCACCCGGCTTGGAGCCTTCCAGACAGAAAGGGCAACGCAGGTTGCAGTTGGTTCCGGTATGAAACCAGAGCTCATCCAGGCGTTGTGGTTGAATATAGCCCCGTGGCTCGTTCTGGCTGGTTTTGAGCCACTGCTCAGTGTTATCAGTTTTCATAGAAAAAAATCTCCCGATGAATTTGAGTAAAGTCGATCCCCTGGTTTTCCAACCAGGTGCTGATTTCGTCGATCATGCTGTCCAGGCCGCACAGATAATAATGGATATCCGCTGCCAGCGGGACCTGGTCGAGGAGCCCGGTGATGCGACCGTAAAAGTGTTCGTTTCGTTGTTCTTGCGAGGTCGCCAGGCGGAACCAGGGCTGGCGTTGCAGTTCCGTCAGGGCAAAAGCCTCCGTTTGCCTGGCGACGCCATACAGGCAGAGTTCCGGCTGTGCGGCAGGACGGCTACGCAGGCAGCTTAAAAACGGGGCGATCCCGGTGCCGGTGGCAAAGTAGACACGCTTTTCATCCGCCTGTGCACCAGCCGGCCGGAACCAACCGAAGGGAGCGCTGACGGTGACCCCATCGCCGGGTTTGCAGTTGGCCAGCCAGGCACTGACCTGGCCACCCTGCAGGCGCCGGATCAATAACCGCAAGACGGACTCGTCGGTCCCCGAAGCAATGCTGTAGGGGCGGGATTCCCCTAGCGGATTGAAAACGGCGATACAGGAGCCGGGTTCAAAGGTCATCTCTGCCCCCTCCAGTTCCAGTTCAAAGAGGGATTCCGTCAAAAAGCGGACGCTGTGAATTTTCAATTCGGTCATCGCGCTTCCCCCTCTAGTGCCGATGTCGATACCGGGCGGAGTTCAAGGACCACCCGCAATCCATTCAATGCGCGCGCCAAAGGGGCGGTATCATGTCTCAGGCGCGCCTGCATAATAGCCCCCTCAATGGTTTCGACAATCAGCTCGGCCAGCTCGATTGGCGGAAGATCCCGGCGTATTTGCCCACTGTGCTGGGCGGCCTCAACCGTGCTCTCAAGGCGACTGATCCAATCGTTGAAGACATGCTGAACCAACTGGGCAAAGCGCGGTGCGGAATTGGCTGCTTCCAAGGCCGTATTGCCGAAAATACAGCCGCCGTTCGCCCCTTTGGCAAGGTTGCGTTCCAGTACTCCGGTAAAAAAGTGCTCCAGGGCTGCTCCCGGGGACGGGCCGGTCAGGGCTTCATCCAGAAATGAATTGAAGGCCGTATGGGCCTTTTTCAGCACCTCCAGGCCGATATCTTCCTTGCTGGAAAAATGAAAGTAAAGGTTGCCCTTGGTGGTCCCGGTCGCGTTGAGCAGGTCGGTCACCGTTGTTGCCAGGATCCCCTTGTCTTGAAAAACCTGGCTGGCATTAGCAAGAATTTTGGAGCGCGTCAAGTCCCCTTTGGTCGACATAATTCCCTCATCTGAAAAAACAGACCGTTTGGTATATTAACTTTATCAACGCAAACGACCGTTTCTGTCAATAACTGAGCAGTCGATCGGAAAAATCTTTATTTGAGATTTACGAAATCTTTATCAAACTGATGAAAAGTCAGACAGAGGAATATTTCGCATCCGGCAGGACAATGGCTGGGAATGTAGCGGCCACGCTGCAACAAAAAAGCAGCGTGGCCGAAGACGATGAGTTTTTTTGACTTCTCAGCAGCAACGACCGCGAAAACGCCATTGCTGCTGGTTGACTGGCCAAGGAGTCAGCAAGCTCCTGTTACTGGGCGGTCAGCGATTGGTCCATTGAAAAGCATGGGGCCATAATGAGGTGTTACTACTGCTGATGCTGGTATGGCAGACATTACAGGCGCTCGGATTACCGGAGCCGTGCTCTTCAATGAATTCTCCGGAACCTTCTCCTTTTGAACCGGAATGGCAGACCGCACAGCTGCCCATGGAAAGGGCTTTCCCCTGATATTGCAGGGGTTGGTAATTGTCTGTGGCCTCTCGGGATGGATACATGGCATGGGGGCTGCCATGACAGGCCGCACAGTTCATACCGCCATGCCCGACCGCATTGCGATAAAGCACGGTGCCGGTATTGACCTCGGCCACGCCGCTATGACAATCGCTGCAGTTCGGCTCTGATCCCCAGGGGATGCGGCCGTTTGCGATGGTGGTGGCGACATTTTGCAGGGTCCCGTGGCAACTGGTGCAATTGCCGTCGGCTGCGGTATGGGCAAGGCTGCGGTTACACTTGGTTGTGGTCCCCGGGTGGCAGTCGTAGCAGGTTGCGGTGCTGTGCGCGGCATGGTAGCCGTGGATAGCCTCTGAAAGATAGAGAACCCCTGCACTGGTTGCGCCCAGAGCCGGGCTGCCATGGCAGGAGGCACAGAGCACCGGGGTGTTGCTGGCAAGGCTGGTTCCTTCTTCACTGTCATGCAACTGCAGAATATTGGCAAAGGCATTGGTTCCATGGCACTTTGCGCAATTGATCTCATCCGAGGTCGGCACGGTCGCCCGGGTCTGGGCGAGGGTGTTGCCGCCGCTGTCCTTGGCGGTGATCTCAATTACCTGGTAAGGGTTCCACACTCCGTCATCATCGACCGGGGTGGCCGGGATTCCGTTCACCTCAAAGTGACTTCCAGATACGACCATGGTGCCGGCAAGACCGTTATGGCGGGTTGGCTCAACCAGATTCAGCCCGGTGTCCGGGGTCAGGGTTATCCCGAACAAATCAAGGACATATGTCCAGAACTGGCCATAGTCACTGCCGAAGCCGGAATAGGTTTTGGTGACGGAGGAGGTATTGTTGACCAGCCGGTAGGAGAGGGTCACGCCGCTGGTCACGATTTGCGGCGGGCTGCCGCGTTTGACCAGCTGAGCCCAGACCGTATTGTAGGGCGGCAGGATAACCAGGGTGTCATAGGTCGGGTTCAGGCAGTGCATCCCCAGATCGTTCCAGGCCAGCAGGGTGTAGTCACTGCTGGTCGCAGGGACGTTGCTGTTTTCATCGTCATTATCTCCGCCGCCCCCTCCGCCACCGCACGCGGTCAGGAACAAACCGCAACAAAGGATCAGTCCAACGAGCCAAATCGTAACACGACTGCCTGTTTTCATGGGAATACCTCCTGGAAAATGAAATTGACCAATAGCGGTGTCGTTGTCTGAGTCGGCTATGAAGCCTGTCCCGAGGAGGGTCTGTCCTTAGGGACTCAGCTGGCAGTTTGGCGACAAAGCCCGGTTCCGGACTCTGTTAAGCGACACCTGGATTTTGAGTCGAATCACAATGTGGCAGTTAAATGCATGTCATGAAGAGTAAGTATTTGGTCACAGAAGGTTAAAAAGAAATCAAAGCAGTTATTTTGCGGATCTCAACCATGGCCCGAAAAAATGCTGTGGTATTGGTATCGTTTATTTTTATTCAGCGGTCGAAACAGCAGTCTTTGGCCCCGACAGGTCGTTTTTAAACAGCCGATCAGGTGCGGCCTTGAGTGCTGCTTTGAGCTACTGAGGCGGCATAACTTTCAGTAACTCAACCGTATAGACCAGGGTCTGGTCCGCCAGCGGGCCACGTTTGCCATAACCGAGGCGGGGAGGAATATAGAGCTCCCAGGTGCTCCCTTCCGCCATCAGTTGCAAGCCTTCGGCCAGTCCCGGGATCAGTTGGTTGATCGCCAAAGTGGCGGGCGTTTCTTTGCGGTAGGTCGAATCGAAAACCTGGCCGTTGACGGTAGCCGCTTCATAATTCAGCTGAACGCTGTCGGTGTTTTGCGGCTGGACTCCGTTTCCCGCGGCAATTATGCGATATTGCAGTCCGCTGGGAAGCACGGTCACTCCTTGTTCCCGGGCATTGGCGGCTAAAAAACTCTGGCCGGCTTTTTTAGCCAGGTCTTCTCTTTGTGCGGCGTTTTCAATGAGGTACTTGCGGGGATCTCTCAGGATTGTGCGCATTTCTCCTTTGGGGAGAAGGGGGATATCGGTTTTGCGGGCGTCTTCAAGCCCGCGCATGACCATTTCCGGAATCAGGGGGATGCGTTGTTTGACGAACATGTCGCCCAACCGGAAACCGGCGGAATAACTGACAGCATTCAATCCGGTCAGGTCCGGCAGGTTTTCAGCGTGTCCGGAGGAAACAGGGGAGAGCAAAATGAACAGCATGAAGCAGAATAGGTGTTTTTTCATAGGGTATCCGGTTTCTATCCGTTGACTTGTGGGGCTGTTGCCACCCAGGCACTGTTATGGATTGACTTTGATGAGTTTGATTTTATAAACGACCGTCTGGCCGGCCAGGGGGCCGCTGTCCTTAAAGGCGAGGTTATAGGGAATATACAGCTCCCACTCACTTCCTTCCGGCATCATTCTCAGCGCTTCGGCCCAACCCGGAATAACTTTATCGATATTGAATTCAACCGTTGAGGTGGTGCCGTTTTTTGTGGTGCTGTCAAATTGCTGGCCATAAATGTCCTGGCCGCTATAGGCCACCCGAACTTGGTCTCCACTGGCTGGCTGTGGTCCATTGCCGGTTTGCAGGATTTTGTATTGCAGGCCACTCTGCAGGGTGACGACTCCGGCTTTGGTTTTATTCTCGCTGAGAAATTTCTGGCCGGCCTGCCGAATGTCGAGTTTCTGCTGTTCGGCCAGCTTAACAATTTTTTCCCGCAATTCGGCCAGGGTGGTGATCATCTGGTCAAAGGGCATTAACGGTTCATTGCCGCTGGTTGCATCGATGATTCCCTGCAACAGGACTTCCGGGTTGACCTTGACCTGCTGGCGGAGCAGATCGCGACCGACCTGATGGCCGACACTGTAATTGATTTCGTCATTTTTTCCGTGCAGTGCCGGTCGGTCAGCGGCGCTGACGGCTATGGCAAAGAAGATGAGAAGGGCGGTGATGAATAGGGTTCGGTGCATGACGCCTCCGCTCTGTGGGGAACTTGTCCGGTTGTCAAAATATGATTTAACTGTCCGCTACCAATGCCGCCGCGGCTATTCAGGCTCAATGGAACTCGGGCAGAATTTCCAACAGTTCCATTTCGTAGATGACGGTCTGGCCGGCCATGGGACCGGTATCCCGGTAAGCCATCCGGGTCGGGATATAGATTTCCCATTTGTCGCCTTCCCGCATCATGGGGAGAACCTGCGCCAGCCCCGGGATCAGTTTATTGACCTTAAACTCCGTCGGGGTCGGGATGCCCAATGGGAAACTACTGTCATAAACTTCGCCATCTACATTTTTGGCCTTGTAATTGACCAGGACCGCATCAGTCGGTTGGGGATGTTTGCCTTGTCCGGTCTTGAGAATTTTGTACTGCACGCCGCTCGGGAGTGATTCAACGCCTTCTTTCTGGCTGTTTTCGGCAATGAACTTCTGTCCCTCCAGGCGGTAGCCGATGATATCTTTTTTAGGTTCAACCGTTTTCGGGGCAGGTTTTTCCGCTGCTGCCGCCGGCTGAGGAGTCAACTGTTCCAAAACCTGCCGCATGGCCTCTTTGGTCATGAACGGTTGGGCATTATTGGCCCCGTCGTAAACACCCTGCCAGAGGGTCTCCGGCCTGAACTCAAGTTTTTTCTCGCGCAGTTGTTGCCCCAGCTGATAACCGAGGCTGTAGTTGATCTCATCCAGCCGATCCTTAATGACCTGCGGCTCGGCGGCAATTACGGGGGCAGCCGCGGCAAAAAACGTGTAGATTAGAAGTCCGGCCAGCAGGCGATGGGCTTTCATGGCTGGTCCTTTTTCAGTTGAGCCAGCAACTCGGTCATCTCCTTGATGCTGAATCGGACCTTTTTGTGGTCGGTGACATCGGTGACTCCGAACAGGAGCGGTTCGGCGTTGATTTCAACCTTGGCCGCAACAATCTCCTGGCCGGTTTTATAGCCGTAGGCATAGTTGATCTTTTCCAGAATATCTTCTTCCTTGGCTTGTTTCACGCTGCGCAATGCCTGCATTTCGTCCTGTGAATATTGAGGCTCCAGTTGCTCCGAGGCATCAAAGAGCCCGTCGAGGAGGCGATCAATGCGCAACTGGACGGCGTTGCGCTGGAGATCTTTGCCTAAAAAGTGGCCGAAGCTGTAATTGATATCATCCAGCTGCTGGCTGTCCTGGGCGAAAGCGGGGAGTGCGCCTGACAGGGAGACGAACAGAGTCAGCAAAAGAATCGTTCTCATTGCAGGTCCTTGTCGCGACAGAGGAATGTGCCGATCATGGTTGCTTGATTTCAAACTGCGTTTTGTTTGTAAATTTTACCTTAATTTTTCACGCTATGCCGGGTAAAAATTGCCGCCCCGTGGCTTTGGGGCGGCAACTTTGTTAACTGCGACCTGACGAATCAGGGTACCGGGAACCCTTGAGGTTTGGTCCCGACATAGTAGGGGCGCATCATTTCGTTGTCTTCGTGCTCAACGATATGGCAATGCCAGACATACAGCCCCGGGATGTCAAAGGTGGCCTTAACCCGGGTGATCTCGCCAGGGTAGGTCAGCACTGTGTCTTTCATCCCGAGCTCATTCGGCAACGGTGGAATCGGTGCGCCGATGGTGGCAAAGGTCGGGCTGAGCGGATCAAACAGTTGCCGATGAACGATTTCGTAACGGACCAGGTGCATATGGATCGGATGTCCATCCACCGTCAGGTTGTAGAAATCCCAGTTTTCCGTTGCGCCCAGAGCCGGATTTTCGGTCACCGGGTCTTTCCACAACATTGGGGAACTGGCTAATGGGCTGTTGGCAACCAGCGGGTCAGACCCGATTGTCCCCAGCAGGGCCGCTTTTGGCGCCTGGGGAACCGCACCCAAGGCAGCGCAGTCCGCGACGATATTGGGATTAGGGGCCGGGAAAGTCGCCACGGTGGTGATGGCTCCGGTCGGGCCGACGGTGACGCAGACCTGGGCGGACTCTTCCTCATTCAGGCTCAATTGGCGCGTCACCGAAGCGGTTGCCGCGATATCCGGCTCGGCATTCATGGTCAAAGCCAACGGTGAGGTTGTGGTCGCATCTGCTGCCACGCTCATGGCATTGTTGACGACAAACTGCATGACCTGACCGGATGTGGCCGGATCTGCCGGGATATCCGGGAACCCGCCGAAGGGCGCATCCGGGGCGGTGTTCAGTACGCGGACGATGGTTCCGTTCGGCAGGCCGCTGAAGTCAACAATAACATCGGCGCGTTCAGCCGGGGCCATTAAAAGTGCCTGCATGGGGTCGGGCAGCGGGGCCGGGGCCGGGACTGTCCCATCACCGGGCAGTACCGCTGCGGAACCGGTCTGAATCATGACGACATTTGGTAGGAATCCCTGATCGCCACCGATCTGATAAAAGGGAACTTCAACCCCGTAGCGAACCGGACGTTGATTCTGGGCTGCAACCAAGCGAGCCTGCAGACGTGCTGCCCGGGCCGGAAAACGAACCGCAAGACGATTGATCAGGCGAATTAAGGCCGCGTCGATCTGATTGACAAATGGCGTGGGGATCACCTCAAACATCGACAGATTGATAAAGCGTGAGTTGCTGCCGTTGAGCAGGCGGAAGCGATATTTGGCCGGTGCCACTTCAAGTTGTGGCCAGGTGGTGCCGTTGATCACCATGGTGTTGAAGAATGCTTCCGGGTTCCAGATCGGCGCGATATCGCTGCCGGCATTGGCATCACCGACGTAGGGGCCGTTAAAGCCGTCAAAGAACGCCCGGGTATTCGGGTAGAACAGACTGCCGTCGGCATTAAAGGAGCGATCCTGGATCACGATCGGGATTTCGCGAATGGTCTGCCGGACGGCTGGATCAAAGTTCGGGTCTGCCATGCCGCTTGGGGCGGGCCCTGGTAAAACGGCAGGGGCGCCACCGGTCGTGGTTGGAGCATCGTAGCTGCCACGGATCAGCCAGAAACCGGCCGGGCCGGCATAGACGTTGAGCCGGGTCATGCCCAGGGCGTGGTCATGATACCAGAGCGTTGCTGCCGGCTGGGTGTTTTCATAACTGTAAAACGCTGCGCCCGGGACCGGATCGAAATCGACCGTATTTTTATAATCCTGAACGTCACCGGTAGTGCTGTCGTACTGCGTGTAGAGGGTTCCGGTGGTGATATACCCGGCCGGGATGTTGTTGGCTGCCGGCAGCCACCAGGCTTCCGGGTAACCGTCAGATTCGGGGTTGACGTGGGCTCCGTGGACGTGAGTGACAATCGGGACCGGTCCGGTGTAGGGCGCCGGATTCAGGGTGGCACAGTCGGTCTGTTGCGGCAGACCGCTGTCAACGCAGCCGGTTCCGGTCGGATTGGCCCAGTGCAGAGTCTGGTCAATGGTGTTGGTCAGAATGTGGGGGAGGTAGTTGCCGGTCACCGGATCTTTGAGATCATTGATCCAGCGTACGGTCGTCGGGCTGTTGGAAAGGTTTTCGACGGTAAAGGCTGGGTAGTTGTAATTTGCACCCGGGCTTCCCAGTGCTGCCGGGGCCACATACCCCGGAGGAGGTAAGTCCTGTTCCGGACCGTAGCTCCAGATCGGGGTTGGTGGAAACGCGTCACTGCGCCCGTTAACCGTATTCCAGACCCCACCGGGCAGAATCTGCTGCTGGAATTGGCGAACCGCAATGTTGTATTTTGCCGAAGGGACGTTGTTCGGGTCAACGCCCGGGACTGCTGGCTGCACAGTTGCGGTGGGCATTTCAGGTGGAATAACCAGCGGTTGCACATACTTGGGGATGGTTAGCGGGTCCAGGGTTCCTCCCGGTAAAGGTGCGGCCAGGGCCGTAGCGGATATCCAGGCCATAACCAGGATCAGGGATACTGAAAGAATCCCCCATCGTTTGCTTCTGCTGCGTCTTTTTCCAATCATTTTTACCTCCCTATGTCTCGATAAGCGAGAAAAACCAGGTGCTGTTCAGTTGGAAGCCGAGGATGTTTGTAACGTTTGTGAAATATTTTGTTTATTAAATCAGTAATATAAGAAAGTACATTGGTCTATGGGGGAAAATAGAATTGGCTAGTAGGAAATTCCTACTATAAAAATCTTGAAACAACAGGACGTTATCTATTGTTATATGAGGGGTCTGTGGCAATTTCTAAGTGGCACGGAAAACCGAAAAATACATTCGTGTTTCCAATAGGTTGACCGTTTTTGAATTGAATAACTTAATAACAGGATCTTTATTGATCGATTCAAAGTTGCAAATTTAGTAATTTTTAAAACAAAATTATTTTTTTTTAAATAACAGGAAAAGATACCAGGCTTGTAATAAATGGCGATAAATCAGAGGGTTAAAGACCGCTATGAGAACGCACTCGAAGTGCTTCCGTCAGTCAACTGAGGGGTCTGTCCTTTTATTGAGATTACGCCCGAACCAGAGATAATAGATGGCCGGATAAAGCAGCAGTTCCATAATGCCCGAGGTCATGACTCCGCCGATCATGGGTGCGGCAATCCGTTTCATTACGTCAGCACCGCTGCCGTGGCTCCACATGATGGGCAGCAGTCCGAAGATAATCACGGCAATGGTCATAATTTTCGGGCGGACCCGGCGCACCGCGCCATGATGAATGGCCTCTTTCAGGTCTTCCCGGTCATTCAGCCGCCCCTGCGCTTTCCACAGCTTTTGGGAGATGTCCAGATAAAGCAGCATAACCACCCCGGTTTCGGCATCGAGTCCGGCCAGGGCAATCAGCCCGATCCAGGTTGCCACCGACAGATGATAGCCCAGTAGATACAGAAACCAGAAGGCTCCGACCAGGGAGAAGGGGACGGCCAACAGGACAATGAATGTTTTGGCGATGGATCTGGTATTCAGGTAGATGATCAGCACAATCAACAGCAACGTCAGCGGGATGATCAGCTGGAGCCGTTGGTGAGCGGCCTGGAGATATTCATACTGGCCACTCCAGATCAGGCTGTACCCTTCGGGAAGGTTGATTTGTTCGGCTACGGCCTGTTGGGCTGCGGCCACAAAGGTTCCGACATCGATATTGCGCAGGTCAACATAAACCCAGACCGTGCGGCGGGCATTTTCGCTCTTGATCATTGGCGGCCCCTGGAGTATTTCCAGCCGGGCCAGTTGGGATATGGGGACGTGACTGCCGTCGTCCAGCGGGACCAGAACCCGGTTGAGGGCGGGCAGGTCATTGCGAAAGTCGCGCTGATAGCGCAGATTGACCGGGTAACGTTCCAGCCCTTCGACGGTCTGGGTGATGTTGCTGCCGCCGATGGCGGTCTGGATGATCTCCTGGACCTGACCGACGGTCAGGCCGTAACGGGCGGCGGCGCGGCGATCGACAACAAAGTCCAGGTAATAGCCGCCCACGGCACGTTCGGAGTAGGCGCTGAGCGCTCCTTCCTGGCGCCGCATCAGGGCTTCGATCTGTTCGCCCAGGGCAGAGAGGGTGGCCAGATTCTCACCCATGATTTTGATGCCGACTGGCGTTTTGATGCCGGTGGAGAGCATGTCGATACGAGCTCTGATCGGCATGGTCCAGGCGTTGGTCAGGCCGGGGAACTGGATTTCCCGGTCCAACTCGCTGACCAGGGTGTCGATATCGATGGGACTTTGCTCCGGCCAGACCCAGGTCAACGGGGTTTTGACAAAATCGAGAACAGCCGGCCAGTCCGAATAGAAGCGTTTACGTTGCACCTGGCGCCATTGCTCGCGCGGTTTGAGCATGATGGTCGTTTCCAGCATGGACAGCGGGGCCGGATCGGTAGCTGTTTCGGCGCGGCCGATCTTCCCGAAAGTTTTGGCGACCTCTGGGAAAGAGGCAATGATCCGGTCGGTCTGTTGGAGCAATTCACGCGCTTTGGTGGTGGAAATCCCTGGCAAGGTGGTTGGCATATAAAGCAGGTCGCCCTCCTGCAGCGGGGGCATGAATTCGCTGCCAAGGGGTCTGGGCGCCAGGTGTAGCGGCCAAAGAATCGACAGGGTCAGGAGCAGGGCGAGCAGCAGGCTCGGCCAGCGCCATTTGAGGACGAAATTGACCAGCGGGTGGTAGATCCAGATAAAGAACCGGTTGATGGGATTGTGGGTTTCCGGCTTGATCTTGCCGCGAATAAACCAGCCCATCAGAATCGGCACCAGCGTCACCGAGAGCAGCGCGGCCGCGGCCATGGCATAGGTTTTGGTATAGGCGAGGGGTTTGAACAACCGACCGGACTGTTCCTGCAGGGCGAAAACCGGGATAAAGGAGACGGTGATCACCAGCAGGGAGAAGAATAGCGTCGGTCCGACTTCCTTGGCTGAGGTCAAGATGATCTGCCAGTGCGGCTTGTGGTCGGAGTCCCGTTCCAGATGTTTGTGAGCGTTTTCGGTCATGATGATAGCGGCATCGATCATTGTGCCGATGGCGATGGCGATCCCGCCCAGACTCATGATATTGGAATTGATGCCCTGCAGATACATGATCACAAAGGCCATCAGGATCGCGATGGGCAAGGTGACGATCGCCACCAGGGCACTCGGCAGATGGAACAGGAACAGCGCCGTGATCACGGCGACGATGATGCTTTCTTCCAGGACTTTCTCTTTTAACGTCCAGACCGCCCGGTCGATGAGGTTGCCCCGATCATAGACCGGTACGATGCTGACCCCGGCGGGAAGCCCGCTCTGCAAAGAGGCCAGCTTGGCTTTGACCCGGTCGATGGTCTGGCGAGCGTTCTCCCCAAAGCGCATGACGATGATGCCGCCAACCGTTTCACCGTTCCCATCCAGCTCGGCGATGCCGCGGCGCAATTCCGGCCCCAGGGTCACCTTGGCAAAATCGCGCAGCAGAATCGGGGTGCCGTTGTCGTCCTTGCCGACCACCACCTGTTCCAGATCCGCGACCCCTTTGAGGTAACCGCGGCCGCGGATCATGTATTCGGTTTCCCCCATCTCCAGCACCCGCCCGCCGACATCGCTGTTGCTGGCGCGGATCGCTCCAGCAATCTGTGGGATGGTCAGATGGTAGGCGAGGAGCCGGTTGGGCTGAATGGCGACCTGGTATTGTTTGACAAAACCGCCGATGCTGGCGACCTCGGCAACGCCATCGACGGCGGCCAGCTGATAACGCAGGTACCAGTCCTGAATGGAGCGCAGTTGTTGCAGATCATGCCGGTCGCTCTGCAGTGCATACTGATAGATCCAGCCGACCCCGCTGGCGTCCGGGCCGAGGCTCGGCGCAACCCCCTGAGGGAGAGCCCTGGCCGCCTGGTCGAGGTATTCCAGGACCCGGGAACGGGCCCAGTAGATATCGGTCCCTTCATCGAAAATCAGATAGACAAAAGAGATACCGAAATAGGAATAACCGCGCACCACCTTGGCGTGGGGAACCGACAACAGTTGGGATGTGAGCGGATAGGTGACCTGGTCTTCGACGACCTGTGGAGCTTGACCCGGGTATTCCGTATAGATGATCACCTGCACGTCCGAAGGGTCCGGTAACCGCATCGATGGGCATGTTGTGAAGGCTGTACAGACCAGCCAGAACCATGACCAGAGTCAGCAGTATGACGATGAATTTGTTATGCAGCGACCATTCGATGAGTTTTTCCAGCATAGCTTCGCCACCGTCCGTCAGTTTAACAGGTTGTTTGTAACGGCTTGTTCGTGTCCCGTACGGTTAGTTCTCTATCTCAATTTCGGTCCTTTT
Source organism: Geopsychrobacteraceae bacterium (assembly GCA_963668145.2). Taxonomy (GTDB): domain Bacteria; phylum Desulfobacterota; class Desulfuromonadia; order Desulfuromonadales; family Geopsychrobacteraceae; genus Seleniibacterium. The sequence goes on along the minus strand of CAXXJU010000051.1, from coordinate 1,470 downwards.
TGCCGCTGTCTACGTTCTGCCTTCTCGGCTTGGCTTTAGCCAGGCCTGCGGCGGCACGTCTTGGCAGCAGAAAAAATGACTCAGAATTTATACAAATAACTCACCGAACGGGGCACTAGAAGAGTTCTTCCAGCGTCTCTTGCTTTGGCACCGGTTCCGGTTCGAGCATTTTCTGCAGGGCTTCTTGCAGCTTGCTTTCCGAATCGAGCATGAACTGGGCCGAGGTCACAACCTGCTCGCCCAGGTTGAGACCGGCGAGGATTTCCACGTAACCGTCCTCGTCATACTGACCAAGGCGGACCCGGCGTGGTTCGAAACGGCCTTCGCCGAGGGCGACGAAGACCGTTTCCCGTTTCCCCGTATAAGCACCGCTTCGGCCGGGATGCTCAAAGCGGCTTCAAACGGTGCGCAGAGGATGGTGACATCCGCATACATGTCCGGTTTAAGGATCAGACCGGGGTTCGGCAGGTCAATGCGCGCCTTGATGGTGCGGGTTTTTGCGTCCAGATAGGGGTAGACCGTGCTGATCAAGCCCGTGACAGGCTGCTCGGCAAAGGGGAATTGAATCAGCGCAGCAAGCCCTGGTTTTTACCCAGGAGATCTCGTATTCGTAGATATCGGCATAGACCCAGAGATTGTCGATGGCGGATATCTCCAGCAGCTCGCGACCGGCCGTAACAAATTCACCTTCCCGAACCTGCTTGCGGGAAACAATGCCCGACGCCGGTGCCACCAGGGGGAGAGTCTTTTTGACTTGGCCGGTCTTTTCCAGCCGGGCGATCTGCCGATCCGGAATATCCCACAGCCGCAGCGTTGTCGGGCGGCGTTCAGGAGCCGTTCGGCATCCTCTCTGACCTCTGGAAGGCGCTGCCCTGCAAACGCTGATAGCTGTTCAACGCCAGCAACAGCTCTTCCTGGGCGGCGACCAGGGCGGGCTGTAGATCTCCAAGAGTGGGGCGCCGGCGCTGACCTGCTGACCGTTTTTCATTGACATGAAGCTTTTCAATCCAGCCGGAGACTTTGCTGTTGATGACATATTGATCAGGCTCAGCAAAATCGACCAGGCCGACCGTGTGAATCCGGCGGGCAAGGGTTCTTGCCGCGACTGCTGCCGTCCGCAGGGCCATCCTCTGGACGGTCACCGGATCGACCGTGATGACTCTTTGTCCGCTACTGCCGACTCCGGCGTCCGCTGCCTGCAGCGGGGTCAGCTCCATCCCGCAGATGGGGCACAGCCCGGGCTCATCCGCAATCACCATGGGGTGCATACCGCAGCTGTAGCGTGTTGCTGCGCTGGCGGCATAGCAACGGTTCAAGGGACATGTCTGCGGTGCAGGACGGGACTGCCCAGTAACAGCAGGAGCGTCAGGACCAGGTATGGTTTCATATCGGCATCCTCAATATCTTTCCGCTGCAACGACCGGTGTATTCAGAGTGATACCACTGAGCCCCTCCAGCCGGGCATATCGA
>CAXXJU010000050.1:0-142182 GCA_963668145.2 Geopsychrobacteraceae bacterium | reverse complement strand
GGCGCGTTATAACGTTCGAGCAGATTGAGGGGATTGTAAAAGAGCATCGCCAGGTTTAGCGCCGCCTTCGACATCAGTCAGACGCAGCTGGGTGCCGCGCCGCATCAGCATGGACCAGTGGGCACCGCCGGGGATGCAGTCCTGGTAGAGAATGGATTGAGAATCGTTCATCAGGTCTCTCCTTGCCGCACAGAGTTTGTGCGCATCCGGGTCGTCCCGGGTTTGTTCCTTTATCGGCCGCGGCCATGGCCGGGTCGTCCCGGCCGGAAACAACGTGATTCAGCCCGCCTGCAGTTCCGGCAGGGCAAAGCCGTCCTTGTTCTGGTTCTGATAATGTTCCATGGCCCGCGCTTTCAGCGGGTCGTTGTCGTTAAGCTTGAGATCCATGGTAATGGTCGCCCCGTAGTAGGCCAGTTCTTCCTCGCGGGTCCGGTGCCGGTCGAAGACGATGATCCGGTTGCCCAGGTGAAAGGCTTCGCGCAGATCGTGGGTGACCATGAAGACGGTCATCCCGGTTTCCCGCCAGAGCCGCAGCATCAGCTGATGGATATCGGCCCGGATGCCCGGATCAAGGGCTCCAAAGGGCTCATCCAACAGCAGCACCTTGGGCTTTTTGATCAGCGCCTGGGCAATGGCCAGCCGTTGCTGCATGCCGCCGGACAGTTCGGACGGATACTTGTCGCGCGCTGCATCAAGCCCGACCGAATCAAGATAACCCCGGACATTCGTCCAGGATCGCCCGCTTTTTGCGGCCGAACAACTTGCCGAGCAGCGGTGCCTGGGCAAATTCCAGCCCCAGGGCGACATTCTCCTGCACGTTCAGGTGCGGAAACACCGAATAGCGCTGGAACACCACCCCCCGCTCCTGGGACGGTTTCCAATGAAATCGGCTCTTCATCGAGCAGGATACTCCCTTCACTGGGCTGCTCCTGGCTGAGCAACAGGCGTAAAAATGTCGATTTTCCGCAACCGGACGGTCCGACGATGGACACGTAGGAACCGGGCTCCACATCCAGGTTGATATTTTCCAGCACCGGTTGGGTGCCGAAGCGCTTCCAGACTTTGCTCACTGTGACGTGGGACATCAACGCCCCCTTTCCGCGCTGAACCAGGGAAACAACAGGCTTTGGGTCCGGCGCAGCAGGTAATCAAGGGAAAAGGCCAGGAAGGTGATCCAGGCCACATAGGGCAGGATCGTGTCCATGGCCAGGTAGCGGCGCAGCAGGAAGATCCGATAGCCGAGACCGCTCTGGGCGGCAATGGCCTCGGCCGCAATCAGGAACAGCCAGGCCGAACCGAGGGTCAGCCGCACCGCATCGATAAGCCGCGGCCAGACCTGGGGCAGGACCACCCGCAGGGCCAACTGCCAGGAGCTGGCCCCCAGGGTCTGCGCCTTGATCAGCTGTTCGCGGGGGATCTCCTCCACCCGCAGGGAAATATCGCGAATGATCACCGGGGTAATGCCGATAACAATCAACGCCACTTTGGCCACTTCGCCCAGGCCGAAAGACAATGAACAGGATCGGCAGCACCGCCAGCGGCGGCAGCATGGAGGCAACTGTGACAAAAGGCAGCAATCCGGCCCTGAACAAGGGCAGCAGGCCGATATGCACGCCCACGATCATGCCGAGCAGGGTGGCGACCAGCATGCCGCAACCAAGCCGCGCCAAGCTGGCCAGGGTATCGACCCAGAGCAGATAGTCCCCGCTAGGCGCTTATCCGGCTCGAAGGCGACCCGGGCAATGGCATCGGCAAAGGAATGCAGGCCGGGTAGCAGCTTGTCGTTGGGGTTCGCAGCCAGGCGGATTTCGGAACCGACGACATAAGCCAGCAGAACCAGGGCAAACGGCAGCAGAGTCAGGAAAATACTCAGATGCCGGTCGGGTTTTCGATTAATCATGCGAACTTTCATGATCAGCAGCTTTCCTTGTGCAACAGAGGGGGCAATTCATTCCAAAAGTGTCTTACATTTTGCAGGGCGGGGGGGAAAACCGCTTCCCCCCTGCCCTGCCTGAAAAAGCCTCACTGGCAGGCCTTTCCAAGATTCTGCTAAAGCTTGTATTTGGCAGCCAGTTCCATGAACGAGGTATCGAAGCGAAACTTCACATTCCCTTTGTCGCCAAGAATCTTGCCGTCCGGAAAAGCAATGCCGACCACATCCGGGCTGGGCGCGGCATCGCCGAGCAGACCATGTTCAAAAAGGAAGTTGCGGACCGTATCCATGGTCCGGGGCAGTTGCTGACTCTGGCCGAAGTAGACGGCTTCCTCGGGACGGAAAAAACATTTTGGTACTGTGCAGCTGCATATCGTAGCCAGCCAGGTCGGTGCCGGAGGCTTTGCCCATGGCTGCCCGTGCGCCCTTACCGGTAGCGTCGTCCCGCTTCATCAGCGCCATCATTTCATACCAGGCGCCGGTCAAGGCCTTGCCGAACTCGGGATTATCTTTGAGAACATTGGTATTGACCACGGTCAGGTCGATGATTTCACCGGGGATATTACTGGAATCAAAGACCTTGTGGGCATCGGGCATGGCCATGATCTCGGCGACCAGCGGGTTCCAGGTAACCACGGCGGTCACGTCCGGCGTCGAGTAGGCCGCGATCATGTCCGCATCCGAGGTATTGATGACATTGATATCCCGCTCACTCAATTTGACGGAATCAAGAGCCCGGGCGAGCAGGTAGTGGGACACGGACAATTCCACCAGGTTGACCGGCTGACCTTTAATATCGGCAAGCTTGTCGGTTCCCTTGAGGATCACCGCATCGTTGCCGTTGGAAAAGTCGCCGACCAGCAGCGCGGTGGTATCAATGCCGCCGACGCAGGGGATGGCCAGGGTATCCATGTTGGTCGCGGTCACCCCGTCAAAAGCACCGGCCGTGTATTGATTGATTTGATTCGATATAATCGTTGAATTGGACGACTTCGATCTCGATGCCGTATTTGTCAGCCCACTTTTTGACAATCCCCTGGGCGGCAGCTTCGCCCCAAGGCATCCAGCCGACATAGATGGACCAGGCCAGTTTGAAATGTTTGCGTTTTTCGGCAAAAGCGGATGTGGAAAGAGAGACAGAGACGAAAACTGCCAGCAGAAGTGTTACAAAGATACGCTTTCTCATGGTGTCAGACCTCCTGAATAAATAAGTTGAGAGGGCTGATAGAGAAACCAAGGCTTTGGCAATCGTCGCCAACCCTCACGAATCTCCCGGGCTTTTATCCCGCCGTGTACCCTGGCGCTGTTCACCGCCAAGAACGCAGCTCTCGGACCAGACACCCTGAAAGGATCGGAACCCTAGCTGCTCTTTGTATGGCAAGTAGACAGTGCAGCAGCCATGCCAACGCTGCAAAAGCCACGAAAAAGGGCCTGAAACCGAAGTTCCAGGCCACAATCTGCCGCTTTTTTCACCACAATGATTATTTATTAAGCAACTCAGCAATAAGAGTTACAGCCGCTGAATCGTTTCCCAGAGTTCGACTTCGACCGGAATGCCCGCCCGCAGGTTCTCCTGCCGGGTTGCCAGCATGCCCTGGCCGGGATAGCGGATGGCAGCACCTCCGTCCAGCGGCGGACGTGGCAAGGAATTCAGCGATGGCGGTCTGCAGCTGCGCCTCGGCAGTACTCCCGGCCCGGGAAACCGTGTCGATGGTGATGAAGACTTGGGAGACCCCGGTTTCCGGGCCGCGCCGGCTGATCTCGCTGGTGGTATCACCTGAGCTGATCAGGGCGGCGAGCAGGTCAAGGACAAAGGCCAGCCCCGATCCTTTCCAGAAGCCGATGGGTAAAGCGCGCCCGGACTGCAGGATGGCATCCGGGTCGGTGGTCAATTCCCCGTTTTGGTCATAGCCGCCGGCCAGGGGCAACTGCTCGCCGCGCCGCCGCATAACTTCCAGCTTGCCGTTGGAAAATTGACTGAGGGCCATATCCAGCAGGATCGGGGTCTCCCCGTTGGGGATGGCGATTACCAAAGGATTATTGCCGATCTTTTTCTCGGCCGCGCCCCAAGGGGGCAGCAGCGCCATGGTATTGGTCCAGCAGATACCGATGCAACCGGCCTCGGCCGCCAGCAGGCCATAAGTACCGCCGCGCATCCAGTGATTGGTGTTGCGCAGGCCAATGCAGCCGATACCATGCTCACGAGCCAGATGAACAGCCCGATGCATGGCCCGCTCGGCATTGAGCAAACCGATCCCCCGCTGCCCATCCCACTGTTCCATGGCCCCGAAGAAGGACACCCGTTCGGACTCGGCCTTGATATCGACCAAGCCGCTTTTGACCGCTTCGACAAAAACCGGAAACCGGTTCAGCCCATGGGAAGCCACGCCGTCGCAGCTGTTCTGGGTAAAGATTTCGGCGCATCTGTGTGCTTTATCAGCTTCGAAACCCAGAGCCAGGAGAATACGGTTGAGTTCCTGACAAACCTGGGCAAAAGGAATACGTTGGATAGAAGTCATAGGGTACGCTCCGCTGCAGAAGTAAGGGACAGCCCCGAATGGCGCTCGTTTAAGAGTCGCTGGCAGCAAAACAGGGTCCCCACACGGGGGCTGTCCCAGGGCTTTGCGGTGTTAATCGCGACAGTTTCATGCCTCGCAAACTCTTGGGACAGCCCCCGATGACCCTGGGGACAGTCCCGAGTTTACGACAACATTGCTTCAGTACCAATCAGGCTAACAAATACCCAGGGAAAAGAAAACCGCCCTTTCCCCGGCCCAGCAATCGGGCCATGGGCAACCAGGGCGACAAAAAATAAACCGAACAAAATGCCGCCGCTGGCCCGCTGCTGCGGTAAACTTAACAACAGAAGACAGACCCAAAGCGGTTATGTTGATCGCTTGGTTTGCTTGTGAAAAAATGCGATGAAAACTGTTATGCTCCTGACCAGTCTTATCCTGTTGCTGCTCGTAGCGACGTTCTTCTACCTGATCCCGCTGTCGAGCCATTTCTTCCACTACCTGTGGTGGCAGTTGACCACCGATATCCCGGTCCGCAACGGTGTCGTCATTTCGGACAACACCGCAATCCATTATCAGGTTTACGGCCAGGGGCAGCCGGTCCTGCTGTTGCATGGTGGCCTCAGCAACAAGCTGAGCTGGTTCGCTCAGCTTCCCGCGCTGGCAGACTGCGGCTATCAACTGATTCTGGTCGATTCGCGGGGGCATGGCCTTTCCGCCCTGGGACAGGGGGAATTGAGTTACCGGCTATTGGCCAGCGACGCGCTGGCCGTGCTCGATCAGTTACGGATCGATCGAACCGATATTGTCGGCTGGAGCGATGGTGCCAATACCGCATTGCTCATGGCTGAACTCTGGCCGCAACGGGTCGCCAGGATTGTTTCCATCAGCGGCAATTACGACCCTTCGGGATTGACGCCCCTGGCCCAGCAGGGCAATTTCGAATTGTCCACCGGGCTGAAGTACTGGCTGTATCGCTTGTGGACCGGGGCCGGGGCTAAACTCAGCGAGCTGGAAAAACGGCTGAAAAAACTCTGGCGCAACGGACCGAAGTTCAGTGCCTCCGACCTGCGGCGGATTACCGCACCGGTCCTGGTGATTGTCGGTGATCACGATATCGTCACCCTGGAGCACACCGAACTGATGGCTAAACTACTCCCCGACAGCACCCTGAAGATTATTCACAACGGCGGTCACGCCACCCTGATGACCCATCCTGAGCAAGTCAACAGTCTGCTGCGTGAGTTCCTCAAGACCCCGGAAACACTCTGCCGCTGATAGCTAGTTTTCATCCGGAAACGGCCCTTTTCCGCTGTGGCGGTGTCAATCTGCGGGTTTTCTTGTGCGGCGTAAAGGACTACGCCTCCGCGCATCCCCTTGATTTCCTTGCCACAACGAAAAATTGCTCGTTTCCAATCTGAAAACTTAGCCGTTGCCCTGCGGAGTTTCCGGATGGCAACTGGCTAGACGGGGCGTTGATAAACAGCGAAAAAGTGCGGCACCGGCGGGTCCTGATGATCATCATAGGCAAGAAAGTGGGTCTCCAGCAAACCAGCCCGCTGAAAGCCGTCGATTTCATCCCGGTCCAGTTCAATGGGAAAGGCCTGCGGATTCACCTTCCCATCGCGACTACGGCAGGAGACCAGCACTTCTCCCAGCGGAGCGGCCAGTTCAGCAATGGCGACAATAGATTTGGCCCGGTTCTCACCACTGAGGATCTGAACCGTATTGCATTCGTAGACCAGGTCGAAGCCGCGCCGCCATTGTTCAGGATAGGCAAACAAATCGGCCACCAGGTAGTCCACGCGACTGGCGGGGTAGCGCTGCCGGCACATGGCGATAGCCGAGGCAGAGATATCGAAGGCCACCACCTGATAGCCGTACTGGGCCAGTAACTCGGCATCATCGCCCAGACCACAACCGATGGTAATGGCGCGGCGACCGGGCGGAGCCGGGTTTTCTTCCAGCCAATCAACCAGCAAAGGGTTCGGTTCCAGGTCGGCCCAGTAAACTTTTTGAATATCGCCGTCGGCCCGGGCGTAAAATTCCTCGAACCAGCCGTCCGGATCTCCCTGCGCGGCGTATTGCTTTGCCAATTGTTGCGTTGCGTTCTTTGCATCTTTCATAAACAAGCCTTTCATGGGCTGAGCTAGCCGGGAGGTACCGCGGGGTCGGGCCGGAATCCGCCGCGGTCCATTCCCCGCTCGGGTCAACAGCTAAACACTCAAAATCCGCTCCAGTTCACCATTTACCTGCTGGGCCTCCTCGGTCTTGTGCTCCTTTTCAAGGCGCTTCTTCAGCGCCTCCAGCTGGTGCCGCAACTGCGGCAGAACCTCTTCGCGAAGCTTGTTTTGCAGGTCCTGCCCGGCGCGGTTGAATTCCGCGATAAAAGCGTCCAAGGACTGTTGCAGCTGCCGAAGTTCTTCTTTGTTGCGGGGAGAATTCAGGGATTGATCAAGATCGCGGAAATAATTTTCGATCTCGGTGAGGGAGCTTTCCAGCTGCGCGTTCAGACGCTGCGACCCTGCCGACAACGATCCCTGCAGGCTGGCCAGGGCCTGGTTGAGTTGTTTCGCGGCTTCGCTTTCGGCCTGCTGCAGGCCGCTGGCCAGGCGGTTGACCAGCCCCAGACGTTTTTCACCCGCGACGATACTGCCAGCGGCCAGGACTGTTCCACCGGGGGGATCCTGTTCAATCACCAGGGCGGTCTGCTCGACATCGGTCGGATCATAGGTCAGGTAAAAACGGGAATGGTCCGTGGCCACGCTACGCTGGTCCGGGTCAATGGCAATCTCGACCAGATAATCGCCGTTTCGGGTGGAAGAAATTTTCTCCACCTGTCCAACCCGGGTGGTCTGATAATAGACCGGGGCCCGGGGAGTCAAATTGTCCAAGGAATCGTAGCGAATGGACAACTCCAGCGGACTGTCCTTGCAGCCTCCCAGGAATATCACCACCAGCCCCAACAACAGCAGCCAGCCCAACGTCAATCTTTTCATTTCAAACTCCTTTACGGTGGATCGTCAAGCAGACTGTTAAAAAACGGCCTGCCGAACCCATGAATGGGCGATCAAAATCGATGCCGATTGGCTCGTGTCCTGAGTGGTTCGTTCTGCCTTCTCCGCTTGGCTTTGCCCAGGCCTGTGGCGGCACGCCTTGTCAGCAGAAAAAATGACTTAGAATCTAGACAAAACAACCCACCAAACAGGACACCAGGTTTTTATTTTGTAAGGTGGAAGAAATCGCACTTTTCCCCGCTGAGCATGAAAAAGACCGGGTATGGACTTCTCCAACAGTCCGTTAGTCCATTATTGTCTATTGAGGTGATTTTTTCCAGCACCCACAGGAAGAAGGCGGCCAGAACGAGGCGCACCGTGTCAGCACCCGCAAACTGGAAAAGGCCGCATAAAAGCGGCCTTTTCGGTAATAGTAGTTGGCCGGTTCTTGCTGCGAACCACCTGACAGGTAACGATTACATGATAATGTCGCGCACTTCCGGATCTTTGCGATCCAGGTAATGAATCGATTTAATGCGCCGGATGGTGCGGGAACGACCGCGGATCACCAGGGTTTCGGTGGTGGCGATTTTACCGTTCCGACTGATCCCCTCAAGGAGATCCCCTTTGGTGATGCCGGTCGCGGCGAACACTACGTTTTCACTGCGCGCCATATCTTCCAGTTTGAGCAGCTTGCCCGCTTCAACGCCCATTTCGGCACAGCGCTCCAGTTCTTTGGCCCCATGGCGGCGGTTCTCTTCGGTGTCCCCCTTGACCTGATGACGGGGCAGCAGGCGTCCTTGCATATCGCCGTTCAGAGCCCGGATCACTGCGGCCGAGACCACGCCTTCAGGGGCGCCGCCGATGCAATACATGGCATCGACATCGCTGTCGGGCATGCAAGAGAGGATGGATGCGGCGACATCGCCGTCCGGGACGGCAAAGACCCGCACGCCGTGCTGCTGCATTTCAGTAATCACCTGGTCGTGGCGGGGTTTGGCCAGGGTGATGACCACCAGATCCTGGAGCGGCTTATTGAGGGCAATGGCGATATTGCGCAGATTTTCCATCAGCGGTTTATCCAGATCGATACAACCTTTGGCACCAGGACCCACTACCAGTTTTTCCATGTACATATCCGGAGCCCGCAGGAAACTCCCCTTTTCCCCGGCAGCCAGCACAGACAGGGCGTTGGATTGCCCCATGGCGGTCATGCGGGTTCCTTCGATGGGATCGACGGCGATATCGACTTCATCCCCGCCGCGACCGACCTGTTCGCCGATATAGAGCATGGGCGCATCATCGATCTCCCCTTCGCCGATAACAATTTCACCACTGATCTCCGTTTTATTGAGCAGGCAGCGCATCACTTCGACCGCCGCTCCGTCCGCGGCGTTTTTATCGCCCCGGCCCAGCCATTTGTAACCTGCCAACGCCGCCCCTTCGGTGACTCTGGAAAAGGCCATTGCTAAATCGCGATTCATTCGACAAACTCCATATAAAATAAGAATTGAAAATTCAGGCGCGAGATTTTAGCACATCTTAGCGAGAAGGTTGCCATTTTTAACCTGAGCGCCGGGAATCCCCTAAAATTCTTTAGTCCAAAACGGTAAAAAGACATCAAGGCATCAGCGCAAAACTTTATCTTTTTGCTACCGTCTCAACCCGCTGCTCAAACTTCCTCCCGCGCCAAAGCCATCTTCTACTGAACTGATTTTAGGTTCTTTTTCGCCACATCCGCAGGCATTGTCAAATCCCACGCACCTCTCGATGCGGTTTTCCTCCCGGGGTGCTGGCAGCAACCCACCTGAACCTTGAAGTCATGAATTTTGGACGACATTATCAGCAGATCTTTACTTTTTGCTGCAAAAAAACTAAACTGCTGCGAGATCCTGTCAGGAAGCAAACTTCAGGCAGACTAAAGTTCATCCGAGCACCACCCCCCCAACAAACTAAATTAATAAGCCTTTACCGTTCCGGGAACCGTCTCTTGGCTTGTTGACTTTTTGTTCCTTTTTTCAGGAGCTGACTCGGGAAACCCATAAACGCAGGATAAGAACAGATGAAGACTACAGGCATGCCGCCCGCTCAGGGCCTTTACGATCCAGCCAACGAACATGACAACTGCGGTGTCGGCTTTATCGCCAACATCAAAGGCCGGAAAAGTCATAGTATTGTCAAACGTGGTATTGAAATCCTCTGCAATCTGACCCACCGTGGGGCGGTGGGTGCCGACCCGCTGGATGGCGACGGCGCAGGACTGATGATTCAGATGCCCGACGCTTTTTATCGCGAAGTCTGTGACTTCGAACTGCCGGCAGAAGGTGAATACGGCGCGGGAATCGTCTTTTTGCCGCGCAAACAGACTGATCGTGAAACCTGTATCGGAGTCTTCAACCGTGAACTGGAACGGGTCGGCTGTGCCGTACTCGGCTGGCGCGACATCACCACCGACGGCAGCACCATCGGCCGCAATGCCCGTTCGGCAGAACCCCACGTCATGCAGGTTTTCGTCGGCCGCGGCAGCGTTGAGGCAGCCCAGCTCGAACTGATGCTGTACCTGGCCCGCAAGCGCACTGAAAATGCTATCCGCAAGGATCAGCTGGCCGGAGACGAGATGTTTTACGTCTGCTCCCTGTCCAGCCGCACCATTCTTTATAAAGGGATGCTGCTATCCGAGCAGCTGAATACCTTTTTTCCGGAACTGGATGACGAACGCCTGGTCAGTGCCATCGCCTTTGTCCATCAGCGCTACAGTACCAATACCTTCCCGACCTGGGATCTGGCCCAGCCGTTCCGCTATATTGCCCATAACGGCGAGATCAACACCCTGCGCGGTAATATCAACCGGATGCGCGGACGGACCGCTTTGTTTGCCCACATGGACCTGGCTGAGGGGGTCGCTGATCTGGACCCGGTCGTTATCGAGGGAAGTTCAGACACCGCCTGTTTTGACAATGCCCTGGAACTGTTGGTCGTCACCGGCCGCAGTCTGGCTCACTCCCTGGCCATGATGGTCCCGGAAGCCTGGGCCTCCAAAGCCAATCTGCATCCGCATGTCAAAGGCTTCTTCGAATATCATGCGACCATGATGGAACCCTGGGACGGACCGGCCAACATCGTGGCCTGTGACGGCAAACAGGTGGTGGCCATCCTTGATCGCAACGGCCTGCGTCCGGCCCGCTACTGGGTTACCGCGGACGATGAAATCATCTACGCCTCGGAGGCCGGGGTGCTCGATATTCCACCGGAAAAAATTCTCCGCAAGGAGCGTCTGGCTCCCGGAAAAATGATTCTGGTCGATGTTGAAACCGGCGAGTTCCAGGAAGATCAGGAGATCAAACATGACCTGGCAGCGGCCCACCCCTATTCTTCCTGGGTCAGCGAATACCTGATCCGCCTCGACGATCTGCCGGCACCGGCCACCAAACGGGTACCGGGGCTCAGCGAACTACGGCGGACCCAGGGCAGCTTCGGCTACACTCTGGAAGAGATGCGCATGATCATGGCGCCGATGGCCCTCAACGGGCAGGAACCGGTCGGCTCCATGGGGACCGACACCCCGGTTGCGCCGCTGTCCAAAAACAGCAAACTGCTCTATTGGTATTTCAAGCAGCTGTTTGCCCAGATCACCAACCCGCCTATTGATCCGTTGCGCGAAGAGGTGGTCATGAGCCTCACCCAGTATCTGGGGCCGGCGCGGAACATCCTGATGCCGGGACCGGAACACTGCCAGATGCTGGAGATGGACCACCCGATCATCACCAACGATGTGCTCGAGCAGCTGCGCCACAGCGACCTGCAGAACTTCCGCGGTACCACCCTGAGCACCCTGTTCGACGCAGAGCAAGGTCCCGCCGGGCTGGAAAAACGTCTGGAAGAACTCTTTGTCGAGGCCGAGGTGGCCGTTGATGCGGGGCGCACCATCCTGGTGCTGTCCGACCGCGGGGTCTGTACCGAGAAAGCCCCAATCCCGGCGCTGTTGGCCCTGGCCGGCATTCATCACCATCTGATCCGGGCCGGCAAACGCAGCCAGTGCTCACTGATCGTTGAAACCGGCGAGGCCCGCGAAGTCCACCACTTCGCCCTGCTGATCGGATTCGGCGCCGCGGCTATCAACCCATACCTGGCCTTCGAAACCCTGCAGGACATGGTCAATCAGGGCTTGCTGCCCGGCTTTGACGGCAACGACCAGGCCGATGAAAATACCGATGTAGTCAATAAATATATCCAGAACTTCATCAAGGCCGCGGGCAAAGGCCTGCTCAAAGTCTTTTCCAAAATGGGGATCAGTACCCTGCAGAGTTACTGCAGTGCGCAGATTTTTGAAATTGTCGGTCTGAATGAAGAGTTCACCGGCAAATACTTCCCCGGAACCGCCAGCCGCATCGGCGGGGCCGGAATCACCGAAATCGCCACCGAGAGCCTGCTCCGCCATCGGGTCTCCTTTACCGACCAGATTGACCTCAACCGTGACCTGGAGCGGGGTTCCGAGTACCACTGGCGACGCGACGGCGAATTGCACCTGATGAATCCCGAGGTGATCGCCCTGTTGCAGCATGCGGTCCGCTCCGGAGATCGCGAGGAGTTCAAGCTCTTCTCCCGGATGGTCGATGACCAGAGCGAACGGCTCTACACCCTGCGCGGCCTGTTCAAATTCAAGAAGCTGAATCAGCCCGTGCCATTGGACGAAGTCGAACCGGCCAGCGCCATCGTGAAACGTTTCTGCACCGGAGCCATGAGCCTGGGTTCGATCTCGAGCGAAGCCCATGAGACCCTGGCCATCGCCATGAATCGCATCGGCGGCAAATCAAACACCGGTGAAGGGGGCGAAGATCCGCGCCGTTATTCTCCGGACGCCAACGGCGATCTGCGCCGCAGCGCCATCAAGCAGGTGGCCTCCGGTCGTTTTGGGGTCACCCCTCACTACCTGGTCAACGCTGACGAACTGCAGATCAAGATCGCCCAGGGTGCCAAGCCGGGTGAAGGCGGCCAGCTGCCGGGCCACAAGGTGAGTGAATATATTGGCGAGCTGCGCTACAGCGTGCCCGGCGTGACCCTGATCTCACCGCCGCCACACCATGACATCTACTCCATTGAAGATATGGCCCAGCTGATCTTCGACCTGAAAAACTGCAACCCCGAGGCCGATATCACGGTCAAACTGGTCAGCGAAGTCGGCGTCGGTACGGTTGCCGCAGGGGTCAGCAAGGGACACGCGGAACGGGTTATCATCTCCGGCTATGACGGCGGAACCGGCGCTTCGCCGATCTCCTCCATCAAGCACGCCGGCATGCCCTGGGAAATCGGCTTGGCCGAAACCCAACAGACCCTGGTCCTCAATGACCTGCGCGGGCGGATTGTCGTGCAGACCGACGGTCAGCTGCGGACCGCCCGGGACGTGGTCATCGCCGCCCTGCTCGGGGCTGAGGAATATGCCTTTGCCACCGTCGCCCTGGTCACCGTCGGTTGCATCATGATGCGCAAATGCCATCTCAACACCTGCCCGGTCGGGGTTGCCACCCAGGATGCCGCTCTGCGCGGCAAATTTGCCGGCAAGCCTGAGCATGTGGTCAACTATTTCAACTTCCTCGCCGAAGAAATTCGCGAACTGCTTGCTGAGTTGGGCTTCCGCTCGCTGGATGAGCTGATCGGCCAGACCCAGTACCTGGAGATGGACCAGGCGATCAAGCACTGGAAAAACCAGGGCCTCGATTATTCACGGATTCTGGTCAAACCCGAGGTCGCTCCGGAGGTCGCCACCCGGCGTATTCAGGGACAGGATCACGGCCTGGACAAACAGCTCGATCACCAGCTGATCAACCTTGCCGCACCGGCCCTGGAACGCAAGGAGCAGGTCACTATCGACCTGAACATCCGCAACTCAAACCGGACCTTCGGCACCATGCTGTCAGGGATGGTTGCCAAACTGCACGGCCGTGACGGCCTGCCGGACGGCACCATCAATGTTAACCTGCGCGGTATTGCCGGCCAGAGTTTCGGCGCCTTCCTGGCCCCCGGCATCAACCTGCACCTGGTCGGGGAAGCCAACGACTATGTCGGCAAAGGCATGGCCGGCGGCCGCATTGTCATCCGCCCGGACGAAAAAGCTCCCTTTGTCTGGCATGAGAACTCCATTGCCGGCAACACCGTCCTTTACGGGGCGACCGGAGGCCAGGCCTTCTTTGCCGGCAAAGCCGGCGAACGCTTCTGTGTCCGGAACTCGGGCGTGACCGCCGTGGTCGAAGGGACCGGCGATCATGGCTGCGAGTACATGACCGGCGGCCGGGTCGTCTGCCTGGGTATGACCGGACGCAACTTCGCGGCCGGAATGTCGGGCGGCTTCGCCTATGTCCTGGATGAAGACAACCGTTTCCGGCGGCGCTGCAACCCGTCCATGGTCGATATCGAACAGATGTCTGCTGATGACGAAGATGTTGCGTGGCTGAAAGAGACGATTAAAACCCACTATGAACTGACCGCCTCACCACGGGCTGCGGAAATCCTGGCAGCCTGGGATGAACAACTGACCCGCTTCGTGCGTGTCTTCCCCCACGAATACCGCCGGGTACTGGCCGAGACAGCAGCCAAGGCGAATACGATAAAGGAGGCCGTCCATGGCTGATCCTCGCGGATTTATCAAATACGGTCGCCGTGACAAGACCATTCAACCGGTCCAGGACCGGTTGCATCATCACGACGAACACTATAACTACCCGTCTGAAGAAGAAGTAAAGATCCAGGCCGCCCGTTGCATGGATTGCGGCGTCCCCTTCTGCATGAGCGGCTGTCCGTTGGGGAACCTGATTCCGGAATGGAATGACCTGGTCTACCGGGGTCAGTGGCAGCAGGCCCTCAAAGCCCTGCATGCCACCAATAACTTCCCGGAATTCACCGGCCGGGTCTGCCCGGCCCCCTGCGAAACCTCCTGCGTGCTGGGAATTAATGAGCCTCCGGTGAATATCAAGCTGCATGAGGTTTCGATTATCGACAAGGGCTTTGAAGAAGGCTGGATTGTCCCGCAACCGCCTGTGCGCCGCAGCGGTAAGACCGTTGCCGTTATCGGTAGCGGCCCGGCCGGACTTGCTTGTGCCCAACAGCTCAACCGCGCCGGTCACGCCGTGACTGTCTATGAAAAAGCGGACCGCGCCGGGGGCCTGCTGATGTACGGGATTCCCCACTACAAACTGCGCAAGGAAAAAGTCCAGCGGCGGGTTGATCTGCTTGCCGAGGAAGGGATCAACTTCCACTTCAATTGCGAGGTCGGTCACGACATCCCGTTTGCAAAAGTCAAAAAAAGCCATGATGCCGTGGTCATAGCCACCGGCGCAGAAGAACCACGCGACCTGCCGGTGAGCGGACGCGATCTGGACGGGATCCATTTTGCCATGGAATTCCTGCCCCAGCAGAACCGGACCAATTGGGGCGACAGCGATGTG
Source organism: Geopsychrobacteraceae bacterium (assembly GCA_963668145.2). Lineage (GTDB taxonomy): Bacteria > Desulfobacterota > Desulfuromonadia > Desulfuromonadales > Geopsychrobacteraceae > Seleniibacterium. The sequence goes on along the minus strand of CAXXJU010000050.1, from coordinate 127,298 downwards.
GCAGCCCTGCATCCGAAACACCAGCCGATCAACGCCAAGGGGAAACGGGTGATTGTCATCGGCGGCGGCGATACCGGCTCCGACTGTATCGGCACGTCGATCCGCCAGGGCGCAACCAGCGTCATCAACTTCGAGCTTCTCGGTCAGCCCCCTCTCGACCGCCTTGAGTCAAACCCCTGGCCGCAATGGTCACGAATTCTGCGAATCAGCTCCTCCATGGAAGAGATGCAGGTCATGGGTGGCGACGTCCATTATGAAATCATGACCACCCGGTTTATCGGCAGCGGTCGGAAAGTCACCGGACTGGAAACGGTCAAGGTTGACTGGTCGAGCGGCCGGCCGGAAAAGGTGGCCGGCAGCGAAAAGATCTGGAAGTGTGACCTGGTCCTGTTGGCCATGGGCTTTCTGGGCCCGCGCCCGGTCCTGATTGAACAGTGCGGCTGCGTCACCGACCCGCGTTCCAATGTTAAAACCGATCCAAAGACGCGGATGAGCTCGGTGGACGGCGTGTTTGCTGCAGGCGACAGCCGTCGCGGCCAAAGTCTGGTGGTCTGGGCCATCAGCGAAGGGCGCGAAGTTGCCCGCTGCGTCGATGAATATCTGACCGGCGCGCCGAGCCTGTTGCCCAAAGTCCGCCTGGAAACTTTTCAGTACTAGCAGACCGTTTCAACAAAGGCCTGTCCGATATCATCACCACAACAAAAAAAGCCCGGGAAACCGGGCTTTTTTTGTTGTCACTTGTGGCCTGTTCAAAAGATCCGCTCCCCGGTCCAGGACCGGGGAGCGTGCAGAGAGCAAAACCTCAGCGGAGGGCACCGCGGCGGGAAGGTCTAGAACCGATAACCGACCCCGATCCCGACTACCAGCGGGTTCAGATCCAGATCGTATTTAGTCCCGGCAATATCCATCTCGGTTTCGAGATTGAGATACTTGAAATCCAGGTTGGCATACCAGTCGTTGCCCAGTGCCAGGTCGACGCCGACCTGGGCAGCCCAACCCAGGCTGCTGTCGATACTGAAGTCATTGGTCAGATTGAGTTTTTCTTTAAACGGGATCACATAGTTGATCCCGGCCCCCAGGTAGGGACTGATTTTTCCGTCAGGCATGAAGTGATATTTCAGGGTCAAGGTCGGCGGCAACAGCCAGGTACTGCCGACGTAGTCGCTACCCGCGGTAATGTCATGCCGGCTAACCCCCAGGATCAGCTCGGTTGAGAGGTAAGGCGTAAACCAGTACTCCAGGTCAAGCTCCGGAGTCAAATCCTCGGAAACGTCCAGATCGAGACTGGACAGGGCGCTGTCAGCTTTGGCATCGGGAAAAATTCCGAGCCCCCTGACCCTGACCCCAAATTTTTTGTACTCATCGGCGGTGGCAGTTCCGGCCAAAAAGCAAACCATAACGGTGATAATTGTAAGCCCAAGCAATACCTTTCCGTGCCATTTCATTGTCATGTTCCTCTCCTTTGGATGATTGACCTAGTTAGACATGTTGCCTGTGCAGGCGCCCTCCCCTGCCCTCCTTCTTTCAACCTGGATTACGGTATGAGACAAACGGGTTGACCATCAAATAATGACAATTTTAGTCATATTTTAAACCGTAAAATTACCGGTCTTCCCTTCGAAATTTTTTAACGCACGGACAGACTCAAGACATACAATTGGCAGTCTTCAAATATTACCGTTTTTGTATTAATTTACTTGATATTTCTAGACCTTAACGGACTTCCTGTCAAGTCATTTTTTGAGATTTCAGGTATTTTTTACGATAATTAAGGGGGGAATCTTTTTAGAGATCCAAGCTTTTAGCACTATGGGGAGCGGATGAGTTATCTGTTCCGCAGGGCAGGGAAGAGTTGTCTTATCCCCAAAAAAAACGCAGTCGAATTCGGCTGCGTTTTTTTAATCGCTGATGAGAAATTTAGCGCCCCTGCCAGGAGCAGGAATTCGTTCGGTGGTGGTGATCAGAACAGCCTCAGGAGCCGATCATGCCGGCCAGCAGGCTGCCTTCCATCGGCAGTAGAGTGGGTTTACCCTGGGCGGCATTCAGGCAGGAACGCATCAGCCACTCTTGTGGCGCAATCCCGGTCCAGAGTTCGAAGGCTTTCTCCCCCTGGGCAGCCAGCATGCCGAGTCCGCCGGTGGCCATATGGCCGTGGCGTTTGGCGGCGGCGACAAATGATGTCTCTTCAGTGCTGTAGACGATATCGAGCACCGGAGCATGGTCGGGCAGCGCCGGCCAGGGGAAATCGATAAAACGATCCCCTTTCAAGCCCACCGAGGTGGCATTGATAAGCAGATCGGCCGTCTTCAAGCCTTTGCCAAGGTCAAGGGAAGACAGCGAGCAGGCATGAAAAGCGGTCTCCGGAAACGCCGGGGCAAATTCGGCAATTAACGCTTCGGCCCGGGCGGCGGTGCGGTTGGCAATGCCGAGAGAAGCGGCTCCGGCCTGGCACAGGGCAACGATCGCGGCCCGGCTGGCCCCGCCCGCACCGAGAATCATCACTCGCTTTCTGGCCGGATCAAAGCCGAGATCGAGATCCAGAGTCCGCCGGACCCCGTAGACATCGGTGTTATACCCCACCAGGTGACCGTCCCGGTTGACGATGGTATTGACCGCGCCGATCAGCTGCGCGGCAGGGTCAAGCTCATCAAGGAAAGGACAAACGACTTCCTTCAGGGGAACCGTCAGGTTGACACCCCAGACATTCAGCAGGCGAACAGCAGCCACCGCTTCGCCAATCTGCTCTTTGGGAACCCGGCAGGCTCCGTAAACGGCATTGACCCCCGCTTTCTGCAAAGCGGCATTCTGCATCAGCGGCGACAGCGAATGCGCGATCGGATCGCCAAAAACCAGCATGACTCTGGTACCTGTTCTATTCACAGCAGTATCCTTTTTGAAATCTCATCCCGGCCAACCAGCCGGGAATTTAAATATCGAGCTATTTTTTTACTACAGAGCAGGACCAAAAACAAGCGAAGGGGCTGTAAACAACACCACAACATGTTGAAATTAAAGGCGATGAAAAACCAGATCAGTCTGCCCGAACCTACCGCCGCCCGGGCCTTCGTGGTTTGACGGGACTGAAAGTCCCTAAAATAGCCCTCTCTTCTGTCGTGGGAGAAGGTTGGGGTGAGGGCGATCAGGCCAACATGTCCACCCCCGTCCTGAACTTCCCCCATCAAGTGGGAAGGACTCAATGCTTAGAACCTGAAAGTCCATAGTTTTGAACCACAATAAAACGCCAGTCAAGGGGTTCCCTCGACTGGCGCCTGGTTCATCCGGGACAGGATCCTGCTCAGCGGGCAGGTTGCCGGTTCCGGCTCAGCTGGCGGACGTCCGCCGCCGAATTTGCGGCGAGCGCCTCCCGGGCCAGTTCTGCGGCAGTGGAGGCGGACCACTGGCGGAGCGCATCCTTCTGGGCGGGAATTGCGGCCGCATTCATGCTCAATTCATCCAGGCCGAGGCCGACCAGCAAACCTGCCGCTTCCGGCAGGCCGGCGAAAGCTCCGCACATGCCGACTGGAATCCCGGCGTCATGACCGGCGCTGACCGTCTGCTTGATCATCCTCAGGACCGCCGGCTGGAAAGGATCGGACAAACTGGCAACATTCGGGTTACCGCGATCGGCCGCCATCACATATTGGGCGAGATCGTTTGTCCCGATGCTGAAGAAATCCGCGGCGGCGGCCAATTGATCGGCGCTGGCGACGGCGGCCGGAACTTCAATCATCACCCCGACCGAGATGTCCTCGTTAAAGGCGACCCCCTGAGAGCGCAGCTGTGCTTTGGCTTCATCCAACACCGCCACGGCCTCCTGAAACTCGGCAAGGGTACTGATCATCGGAAACATGATCTTGATCCCGCTGCCGACGCTGGCACGCAGAATCGCGCGCAGCTGGCGCAGAAACAGCACGCGGTTGGCCAGGGTCAGGCGAATGCCCCGCAGACCCAGGAAAGGGTTCTCTTCCGGATCGCTGAAAACATAGGGGACCGGCTTGTCGCCGCCGATATCGAGGGTGCGAATAATCACCGGCCGCTCCCCCATCCCCTCGGCAACGCTGCGATAGATGTCGCATTGCTCATCCTCATCCGGTTCGTCACTACGATCGAGGAACAGGAACTCGGTCCGAAACAGCCCGACCCCTTCGGCGCCGTTATCCAGCGCCGACTGCAGGTCCGCGGTTCCACCGATGTTAGCCACAATACCGATGCGGACCCCATCCGTGGTGACAGCCGGCTCCTGACTGATTTGCCGCTGGCGTTCCTGGGTTCGCAACCAGTCGGCCTGTTTGTTCCGGTAGGTGGCCAGGACTGCACTGTCCGGGGCGGTCAGAATCCGCCCGGCTTCGCCGTCCAAAATGACCAGCTGACCGTCCTTAACCGCAGCCAGCGCCCCTTTGACCCCGGCCACTGCCGGAATACCGCGCGCGGCTGCGATAATCGCCGCATGGGAGGTCCCCCCTCCGGTCGCCAGACAGAGTCCCAGAACCTTGTCCTGGGGGAGGTCTGCAACTTCTGAGGGGGATAAGTCCCGGGCAAAGACAATGACCGGTTCAGCAGGCGCAAAATGGGAGCCAACAACAGCGCCAAGCCGGAGCAGAACCGCTTGCTGAATATCGTAAACATCGGCAGCCCGAGCCCTCAGATAGTCATCATTAAGCGCCGCATAACTCTCAGCCACGGTATCGGTGACAGTTTTCCAGGCGTATTCGGCGCATTGCTGTTGTCCACTGATCATTGCGATGGTCTTGTTAACGGTTTCTTCGTCCTGCAGCAAAAGCTTGTGAAATTCAAAGATCTCGGCCTGCTCCTTTCCGGCACTGACTTTGGTCTGAATCCGTAGCTGCTCACTGTTTTTGACCGCGGCCTGCAGGGCGTCTTTGAGCCGGTCGGTTTCTGCTGCGCTGTCGGTAACCGTCCGGGGGGGCACCTCAACGACGGTCGAAACGTAAGTCTGAACGGGACCGATGGCAATCCCCCTGGCCACTGGCACGCCGCAAAGGACATCCGCTTCGTCCACCCCGGCAGCGCTTTTCTCAGCGACCGGAGCCGGGGCAACAAGGATTTCGGCTTCCCCGAAGTTTTCTGCATGCAGTGCTGCAACAGCCTGTTTTGCCGCCGCGGCATCCGCTCCGGCAAAAGTCAGGACCACCCGGTCCCCTTTGCGGATTCCCAGGGTGGCGACCTGATTGATACTTTTGGCGTTGGCCCGGGTGCCGTTTTTTTCGATCCAGATTTTCGCCGCGTACGAACCGACACAGGTCACCAGGCGCGCCGCGGGGCGGGCATGGAGGCCGTTAGCATTCTGGATGACCAGTTCCAGGTCCAGCGCATCCGCGCTGGACTCCTCGCTACTGGCGGCGCTTGAATCCGGAGCGGTCTCCCCCAATTGCTGAACTTTGCTCGTCAGTGCACTCTCCGCTTCCGCCGCCACCATCTCCAGATCGGCCCCCATGGACGCCTGAATGGCGGCAGAGAGGGTTCCTTCTACCAGCGGCGCAGAACTCAGCCGCACCCGTTCCCGGGGCAGCTCCTCAAGGAAATCGAGGGCGGTTTCAGCACTGAGTAAGGCGCTGCCCAAATCCATCAGGACCAGGACACCATCCGCTCCGCCCACCTGGTTGATCGCCTGAAGAACTTGCATAGGGTCGGTTCCGATGGGATTTTCCGGATCGCCGGTCCCACCGACATAGACGATATTGCTCATTTCCGGAACCATCTGGACAACCAGATCCTGCAGCCCGGCAACCAGGCTGTGACTATGCGAAACAACCACAATTCCGACCATACCTAACTGTCCTTCCACCTGCGAAAAAGCTGACCACTCATATCCGTTACGCGTCCAGAGTCTCCCACAGCGCCTTCAGAATAAGATAGGAAGATGTCGCTCCCGGATCCTGATGCCCGATGCTTCTTTCCCCGAGATAACTGGCCCGACCTTTTTTGGCCTGCATGGGGATCGTCGCTTTCATGGCTGCTTCGGCTTCCTCAACACAGGCGCTCAGGGTGGCCGCCAGATCCTGATCGTTCTCCTGGCTGGTCGTCTCGAAACAGGCAATGACCGGAGCCCAGACGTCATACATGGTCTTGTCGCCAAGATTTGGCTTGCCGCGCTGCAGAATACCTTCGCTGCCGGCTTTAAATAAGGCCAGCACATCTTTGCAGTCCAGCTCTTCCTTGGCTGCCAGGGCCATGCCACAACGCATGAAGAAGGTTCCGTAAAGCGGCCCGCTCGCCCCCCCGACGCTGGACATCAGGGTCATTCCAGTGGTCTTCAGAATTGTTCCGATATCCCCCTGAGACAGTTCCGGAAGTTTTTCCTGCACCTTGCTGAACCCCCGGCTCATATTGATCCCGTGATCAGCATCGCCGATGGCGGAATCGAGTTCGATGAGATATTCCCGGTTTTCCTTCATGACCATGGCAATTCGATCCAGCCAGTCAATAATCTGTTTTTTTTGTAACAACCATCAACTCCTCCACAGCCGGCGGATGGGCCTGCCCCCCGCCGGCGATCGCTAAATTCTCTGTAACATTACATTCCCCAGCGCAACCCCGGGGTGTTCACCGGGGCATCCCAAAACTTCAATATCTCGGCATCCGCTTTTAAAAGAGTGATGGAGAAACCCTGCATTTCCAACGAAGTGATGTAGGGACCGATCAGGTTACGGACGATCTTGATGTTCTTTGCCGCACACAGCTGATCCAGTTTACGATAGACCGTATACAGTTCCGACAGTGGAGTTCCACCCATACTGTTGACAAAAGCGATCATTTCATCGCCCGGCGCGAAATCCTCATCCACCAGTTTTTTCTCTTCCCACTGACTTGAATTGTTATCCCATTCCCGCACCGTCCGGCTGTAGCCCTTGTCTTCAATGATCTGGGTAAAGAGGGTCTCGGTTATGTCATCGGCGGTTTGCATAGCAGCCTTCCGGATGCCGGGTTCGCCATGAATCCCGATGCCGATTTCAATTTCATTGTCGTCCAGCTCAAAGTTCGGTTTCCCTGCCGCCGGCACGGTGCAGGCGGTCAAGGCCATGCCCATGGAACGCCCGTTGAGGTTGACCTTTCTGGCCAGATTCGCGCAAGCATCCAGAGAATAGCCGGCTTCCGCGGCAGCGCCGACGATTTTCTCCATCAGCACGGTCAGGCCGACGCCGCGCCGGCCGGCGGTATACAGGCTGTCTTTCACCGCCACATCATCATCCACCAGAATGCTCTGAATCGGCATCCCTTCCGCGGCAACCAGTTCCACTGCTGTTTCGAAATTCATCACGTCGCCGGTATAGTTCTTGACCAGGAAAAGCACGCCCTTGTCACTGCCCACTGCCTTGGCGCATTCATATATCTGGTCGGGGGTCGGTGAGGTAAAGACTTCGCCCGGGCAGGCCCCGTCCAGCATCCCAAAACCGACAAAACCGCCGTGCATGGGTTCATGACCGCTACCGCCGCCGGAAATTACCGCCACCTTGTCCCCTTTTTTCGCCCGGCAGATATAGTGCGGGGCGATATTCACCTGCAGTTCCGGGTGCGCAGCGGCCATCCCCTGTAATTGCTCAACCACAACCTGGTCGACATCGTTGATCAGTTTTTTCATAACGAATCCTCCTGTGGTGTAAAAGCGATTCGAACGTCTTACCTATAAGCTTAACGAGATTATCAGCAAGCCGGCAACTCCCTCTTCGCGAGCCGCGCAACACAACGCTGGGCCGAATAGCGGATATCTTCCGGGCGCTCCCGCAAGGTCGGCACCACAATACTGAAAATGAAAAAGCATAGTAGAGTTGCCGGTTGAAGGAACCATCCGCAACCTTTTTCTCCAGATCGCTCGAGGTCAGTGTAATGATCCGCACATCGACCGGAACCGGCTGATGGCTTTGCAGCCGCATCACGGTGCCGCTTTCGATCAGGTGGACCAGCGCCGACGTCATCTCCATGGAGAGGGCTTCCACCCGGTCCAGCAACAGCGTCCCACCGGCGGCCAGCTCGAATTTACTGGGCCGGCCCGGCAGCCCCTTGCCACTGCCGACACCGAGGAATTCCGTGGCATCAGCCCCACCGGAATGGCATTGCAATTGATGATCAGAAACGGCTACCCGGCCCTGGGACCCTCGTTGTGAATGGCCTGGGCCAGCTGAATCCGCCCGGAGCCGTCCCAGACCAGGAAACCGTCGGCGATAGAATTTAAAACGGCATTCATCTCGAAGAGCCGGGAATTGCCTTCGCGCAGACAAGACTGGACTTGCATGCTGTTCTCTATGGCCCGGAAGACGGTCATGGTCATGGATAAGTCATGGGGGGTGGCATCCTGAACCGGGGTAATCAGGGCGACAACCGCGAGGATCCGTCCGCCGACATCATGCACAGCCTGGCCACCGCTTCATCCCAGCAACTGCCAACCTTCCCTCTCAGCTCCGCGACATGAGCAAGCATGTCATGGTTGCCGATAACGTGTAGAAAATGGGCATCGCTGAAGGAAAGCGCCAGCACGCTTTTGGTCCCTTCCAGGGACTGGTGGCAATCTTCGATGTGGGACAGGGCATCATTGAGCAAAAACTCTTGCTCTGGAGGGGTAATATTGATGACCGCTGCGGAAGAGCTACGATTTACCTGGCCGGATTCCACAACCCGCCACCCCTGGCACCGCGGCCAGGAACGCAGTACGGCGGGATCGACACCGGAACATTGGGCTACTCTGCCCCTTTCGCGAACCACGAGCTTCCAGCTTTCATACAGGTGATTGAGGTCAAAAGGATATCCGTTTGGCAGCATTTAACCACCCCCAGGTGCAGAGAAGAGAGGAACGGATTCGAACTTTTCAAATCAAGTCGTGCGTTTCCGGGCAAGAGTTCCTGTCATCTTCAGTTTACTCTTGATGACATTTTTTTCATGCTTTCCGGAGCAAAAAACCACATGACCAGCGCAAAGCAGGATGCGACGCCGCCCAGCACCACGGAACTCACCCCGAGACCGACCAGCCCCATCAGCCCGGTCACAAAGAGCGGGCCGCCGGTAAAACCAAGATCACAGACAAATCGCCAGACCCCCAGGAATTGCCCTCGACATTCGGGCGGGGCCAGATCTGAGCCGATGGACATGATCACCCCGGTGGCCAGACCGTTGCCGAAAGCCATCAGCAATGTCCCGGCGATATAACCAGGGAGCGTAGGGAACAGGGCCAGAACCAGCAGGCTGGCCGCCATGAAGAAAGTCCCCGGAATCAGCGTGAACTTACGACCCCATTTATCCATGATATGACCGGCCGGTAGAAACATGACGAATTCGAGGATGGTCGTCAACGAGGCGAAAAAGCCGATCTCGGCCGCGGTCAGCGCCAGAGCGTTACCGAACAGGGTGACCAGCAAGGGGCTGGCCCCGCGCAGGCTCATCAGACCGATAGTCCCGATTCCGGTGGTCAGGAATATTGTCCGGTTGGCTTTCAGGATGCTGACAAAGGCATGGGGCTGGGGAGGGGTCGCCCGGTCCCGCTCGGTGTTGTCGCAATAGATCTGGCTGAGCACAGCCGCAACCAGAGTCATTCCGGCAAGGGTCAACAGGGCCGGGACATAGCCAAAATAGGTCGCAATGAAGCCACCCCCGATCGGACCGACGACCCCCCCGACCCGCTGCAGTCCGGCCATAAAGGCGATGACTCGGCCGCGCTCCTGCAATTCGCACTTTTCCCCGACATAAGACAGTCTGGCCAGCATCATCACCGAAAAAGCGGCCCGGACAGCAGCGCACTGCAGACATACATGACCGGCTGATCAAAAACCGCAAATAGAAACAAAGCCAACGCTGCAGCGACATTCCCCAGCACGATGCCGCCCTTGTCGCCGAGCCGTGCAACCAGAAACCCGGCGGGCACGTCCATGAAGAGCATGCCGATTCCACGGATGCTGATAATGAAGGCGGCAAAGGCCGGATCGTAACCCCGCTCCAGCACATACAGCGGCAACAGGATCAAAGAGGCTTTCAAACTTAAGAAGGCACAAAAAGTCGGTAAAAATATGGGCCAGAGCAATTGCTGAAATGTTTTTCGGATAGACATCGTTGTTCAACTTGGTCGGTATGAGTTAAAAGACAAGGTGCACCGAATGGCGCTAGTTTAAGCAACGTTGCAGTAAACTCGGGACTGTCCCAGGGTCATCGGGGGCTGTCCCAAGAGTTTGCGAGCCATGAAACTTTCGCGGTTAACACCGCAAAGACCTGGGACAGCCCCCGTGCGGGGACAGTCCCGGTTTTGCTGCCAGCGACTCTTAAACGAGCGCCATTCCAAGGCCCCCCCAAACTGCCCGTCAGCACCTCTGTCCAGCACCCCAAAAAACTCCGCAGGATCTGCAAAAAACTGACCGCACTGGACACTGACATGGACAATAACGGAATATTGACCTGATCACCATCATCGGAAGGGGCACGATGGCAGAGTGGTTTGATGCGCGTACTTGAAGCAAATCTGGCCGTTATTATAGCGCTTTTTAACGGCCATTGTCTGCATTGATTTTCCCCTGAAGAGCTGAGCTCCAAGTCAGGACAGGGTCCGCAGCAGGGAAGAAAAATCGATACCCAATAGACCCGGGGAATGATAATATCATATGGCAATATCTCAGTTTGCATTCAATGGCTGAGTCCGACCTGTGCCGCCACCGGGACCAGTCCGCAGCAGGCAAGATCACTCACAAGGAGTCCAACGTGAAGAAGCAAGAGATTTTCCGTTCCTGTCATGTCTATGAAACCTTTATGCCCCTGCAAAGTCACGAGAGCATGATGGTCGATACCATGGAGGGATTGAGTGCCCTAAACTATTACCAGGCCGTTGAGACCGGTTTCTTCTTCGAGCCGGCCAACATCCGCCGGGTCCGCGACTATTGCCGACACAACAACTGGGAACTCACCATGTGGGCAACACCAACGCTGCTCGCTGAAAACCTCAACCTGAGCACTCTGGATGCGGAGTTGCGGGAAAAATCAGTGAAGCGCACCATCGAACTGCTCAACTACGCCATGGAATGCGGAGCCGACAAGATTGGCCTGCCGAGCGGCAGCGACCCGGGCGAGAGGGAGCGGGAAGAAGCCAAAAAGGTTTTCTTTGACTCCATGTGCCGGATTGCGGACCACTTGGCCAGCGAGCCGGAAAAACAGGTCCTGGTGGAGCCGCTTGACCGCCATGCCCACAAGAAACAGCTGATCGGGCCGATCAGGGAAGCGGTGGAATGGTTTGCCCCTCTCCATCAGGAATGCCCCAACACCTTCATCCACTGGGACAGCGCCCATGAAGCGCTGGGGGGAATCGATCTGATCGAATCGTTGCGCGTGGCCAAACCGTTTTTGTCCCAGCTGCACCTCTGCAACGCAGTGACCGATCCCGGCCACCCCATGTACGGCGACTGGCATATGGATATGGGGCAGGCACCCGAATTCAAGAGCCCGGGCTATATGACACCGGAATTGGGTGCGGCGATCCTTAAAGAGATCGCCTCCTGGCCGGTGACCGACGGCTGCAAAGCCACCTTCGTGGCCGTCGAGATGCGTTCCCATATGGGCGATGACATGTGGAACAAGGAACAGACAGCGCGGCGTTTCCTCAACCGCTGTCTGGAACTGGCAGCCTGACCCGGTACAGTGGAAGCTCCGGCGGAGAATTCCTGCCATCGTCCCGAATGGCGCTAGTTTAAGAGCAGATGGCAGCAAAACCGGGACTGTCCCCGCACGGGGGCTGTATCAAGAGTTTGCGAGCCATAGAACTGTCGCGGTTAACACCGCAAAGACCTGGGACATCACACGTTACGGCGGAGTGCCGGTCAACCTTAAGGAAACCACGGCTACGACCATCGCTTTTCTCCAGGCAGAGTTTGCCAAAAGCGGCGTCGAGGTCAGCTGTACCCTGCAAACCGGCAGCGGCCTGAAAAAACAATTCCGGGAAAATAATGTCTCAGGTCTGGATATTTTTCACGCCTGCAATTTTGCCCTGACCAAGGTTGTTGCGGCGATCGTCAATGATGAAGAGGTCAGACGCTTTATCGATCCACAGCTTGAGCGCTGAGCGCACAAAAACAAAACAGCCCGGGCTATGCCAGAGGCCCGGGCTGTACGAAAATTTGGCAAGGATCACGGCTTTCAGCTTCAGTTCATCCGGTCGCCAAAGACCGGAGTCTCCATAAAGGCCTTGACTGCGGGCAGAGAGTCACAATTGCCCAGCGCCCACATCAGCTTCATCATCAACGCTTCGCTGGTCATGTCTCCGGCATAAATCACATCGTATTGGGCCAGATTCTGGCCGACCTCATAGACGTCCAGGTCCACCCCTTCTTCCAGGCACTGGGTACCGATGACCACGGCGATGCCGGCCTTGATCAGGTCCTCTATGGCGGTCAACAGGGTCCCGGGGATACCGCCAATTCCGAACCCCTCGATGACCACCCCCCGACAGTTCTGTTTAAGGGGAGCTAAAAAATCCGCTTTGATGCAGGGGGATATCTTCAGCAGGAAGACATCGTCACAGAAGGAGTTCCTCAAGTCGAAGGGGGCTGGCGAACAACTGTTCAGACTGGCTGCATAACCGTTCAGGGCCATGGCATTGTTGTAGATGACTCGACCCAGCTTGATTTCGGCGACCAGGGGGAAATTGACACTGGCAAAGGCGTCCATGCTTTGGGTCTTGATCTTCTTGGCCCGGGTTCCGTTGATGATCTTACCGTCGAAAGCGACGAAGATACCGGGTTTTCCTTCCAACGCAAAACGGATGGCATCGCTGATATTCACTTTTGCGTCGGTATATCTGGCCTCAATAGCCAGCTGCGACCCGGTCACCACCACCGGCTTGCCGATATTCGGCAACATGTAGGTCAGAGCCGCCGAGGTGTAGCCCAGGGTATCGGTACCGTGGGTGACGACAAAACCGTCGTAGTCTTGGTAGTTCTCAAAAATCCTCTCGGCAATCCGGGCCATCCGCTCAGGGGTCATGTCGGTGCTGTCGATGGACATTAGTGAACAGGCATCAATTTGGCACAGCGTATTGATGTCAGGAAGGTGTGAGAGTAACTGATCGGCGCAAAAAACCGGGCTTAGCCCATCATCCGCTGCTGAGCAGGCGATGGTGCCGCCGGTGGCAATGAGCAATAACTTTTTCACGGGCAGGTCCTCGAAATGAAAAATTGAAAAACCTGCCGCAGCCGGCAACTTAAGGCTCCGGCTGCGACACAACGGGTGAATCAGGCGGCGTCCTGGTATTCTTCGACCTCCAGCGGTGTCGTCGTTTCAGTCCGCCACATGAACTTGTCGGTAAAGCCGAAGGCAATGGTCACGGCAATACAGGCGAAGGAAAGCCACATATAGGGGAGATAATCGAGGGTGGCGACGCCAAGGATTCCGGCCATGTAGATACCGTTATCGCTCCAGGGGACCATCCCCGAGGTCAGGGTGCCGCCGAATTCGGTATTCCGCGACAGCACCCGGCGATGGTAACCAAGCTCATCATATTTCTCGGCCATGATTTTGGGCGTCAGGATCAGTGAAACATACATCGCACTGCCGAACAGGTTGCCGAGAAAGCCGACGATCACGGTGGTGATGGTCAGTGAACCGCCGCTCTTAATCCCTTTTTCGATTTTTATTGGCAAGCACCTTCAAAACGCCGATTTTGTCGAGCAAACCGCCAAAACCGAGACCGAAGATGATGATCCCCACCGACCAGAGCATGGAGTTCATCCCGCCTCGGCTGAGGATATTGTCGATAAAGACCAGGCCGGTATGCTTGGCAATCTGGGTCCAGGCGGTGCCAATGGCTTCAACCGGGGACAGCCCCTGAAAAACAATCCCCCAGACGATCCCGAGCACGGCACCGAAAGTAATGACCGGAATTGATGGTTTGCGCATGGCCAGCAGCACCACGACCAGAACCATTGGCAGCAGACAGAACACACTGACGTTGAACATGTTGTCGATGGCTCCCATGACCGCATCAATCTGCCCCAAGTCCGCATGGCCGCTGCCGACGGTGAAACCGGCCACGGTAAAGGCCGCCGCAGCCAGCAGATAACCGATGATGGAACCCGGCAACATCCCCTTGATGTGATCCATGACATCGATCCCGGACATGGAGGCGGTCAGAATAGTGCTATCGGACAACGGCGACAGCTTATCTCACAAAATATGCCCCGGACAGCACCGCACCAGCAGTCAGAGGCGCTGGAAATCCCCAGCCCTGCCCCGATCCCCATCATGGCGATACCGGCGGTCCCAGCAGTCCCCCACGAGGTCCCCGGTGGCAATGGACGTCAGCGAACAGATGATCAGAGTGGCGAGCAGGAAGATAGACGGATGGATCACTTTGAGCCCGTAGTAGATCAGGCTGGGGACAATCCCGCCGGAAATCCAGGTACCGACCAGGGCACCGACCGCCAGCAGGATGATAACGGCATCCATGCCGTTGCTGATCCCGCCGGTCAGGGCTTTTTCCAGATCCTGATACTTGTAACCGACCTGTTTACCAACGGCAAAGGCCAGGAAACCAGCCGGAGAAGATGGCCAGATGAATTTCGATGCCGAGGCTGGTGAAGGTAAAAGCCAGGGCCAGAAAGCCGCCAAGGACAAATAAAAAACCTGTAGCAGGCTCGGCAGTCGCGGTGTTTGCTGGTCAACGGTTGCGGATGTTTCCATGTTTTTCCTCCCGGATTTCGAGTGCGTGGAACTTAATTGAAAAAACGGCTTCGGCCTGCGACAACCGGGCTGAAGCCTGCTAAGCGTCCCGTGCGGTCTGATTCAGCGCACGGGACACCAGGTCAGGAATGCATCATGTTTTCGGCTGAAAGCAGGAAATCGAGTTGTTCTTTGGACAGCAGGTTTTTCTCCAGCACCAGGTCGTAGACCGAGCGATCGGTTTCGAGCGCTTCTTTGGCGACGGCCGTCGAATTTTCGTAGCCGATACTGGGATTGAGTGCTGTCACGATGCCGATACTCCGTTCCACCATCTCCCGGCAGCGGTCCCGGTTGGCGCTGATGCCGACCACCGCATTTTTGCGCCAGGACATCACAGGCCCGGCCCCAGCAGAGAGATCGACTGAAACAGGTTGTAGGCAATCACCGGCTCCATGACGTTGAGTTCCAGTTGGCCGTTTTCCGAGGCCATGGTAATGGTGAGGTCGGCGCCAACCACCTGGTAGGCAATTTGATTGACCACTTCGGGAATGACCGGATTGACCTTGCCCGGCATGATGGATGAACCGGGCTGCATTTTCGGCAGGTTGATCTCATTGAAGCCGGCCCGCGGCCCTGAAGAGAGCAGACGCAGGTCACTGCAGATTTTGGAAAGCTTGACGGCAAACCGCTTGAGCACGCCGGAAATCTGCATGTAGGCCCCGGTATCCCAGGTCGCTTCCACCAGATTTGCGGAGGTCACCAGGGGAATCCCGGTGATTTCACGCAGTTTCTCCGTAACCAGCCGGGTGTAGCCGGGCGGAGTATTGATCCCGGTGCCGATGGCGGTTGCGCCGAGGTTGATTTCGTGAATCAGGTTATGCACCTCGAAAACCCGTTCGATGTCTTCAACCGATAGTGGTTGCGTAAGCGGAAAACTCCTGTCCCAGGGACATTGGCACCGCATCCTGCAACTGGGTCCGGCCCATTTTGAGGACATCAGCGAACTCCACGCCTTTACTGGCGAAAGCGTCCTGCAGGACTCCCATTTGCGTCATCAACTGTTTCAGATCGGCATGCAGGGCTAGCCGGAAAGCGGTCGGATAGGCATCATTGGTGGACTGGGAACAGTTGACGTGGTTATTGGGGTGGCAATAGACATACTCCCCTTTGCTGCGGCCAAGCAGCTCCAGAGCGCGGTTGGCGATAACCTCGTTGGCGTTCATGTTGGTCGAAGTCCCGGCGCCCCCCTGGAACACGTCAACCACAAAATGTTCATGCAGATGGCCGCCAATCACTTCATCGCAGGCGCTGCTGATCGCCGCAGTGATCTCGCCCGGCAGCAGACCCAGTTCCTCATTAGCCAGGGCCGCCGCTTTTTTGACCATGGCCAGGGCTCTGATCAGCTCCGGGTTTTTGGAAATCGGAGTTCCCGTAATCGGGAAGTTCTCCAGCGCACGCAGGGTCTGAATGCCGTAATAACAGTCCGTAGGGACCTCTTTGTCGCCAATCAGATCATGCTCCAGTCGTGTCGTTTCTTTCATTTGCTCTCTCCTTGGTAACCTGGCCCTGGCAGCAGAACAACGGACTGTCGGGTCGACTTGATATCCAGGCATATCCATAACGGTGTTTGTGGATATGCCGAATCAAACAGAGAGCAAAGGCGGTGCCAAACCGAAAAGATCGACACAACATACTGATATTTAAAGACTTTACAGCAGAAAACCTGACCGAAGCCAGGTCCGCAGGGGGGTATAACCAAACCAAGGAAAGATCCTTACTGGAAGGACCTTTCCTTGGTTTGACGGTCAGTTAGAGGTGATAATGAAGGGTTATAGGAGCCCGGCAGGTTATAAGGGCTTGCCAGCAGAGCGAAATCATTCCTGCCCGGCCAGTTTTTTCAGACGTTTGCTCAGCGCCGGCTGAGAAATCCCGAGCAGTCGACAGGCGATGGACTGGTTGCCGGCGGCCCGTTTCATGGCCTCCGCCACCAGCAGATCGGCAACTTCGTGCAGCTGCGGCAACTGTGCGACCGCGGCGAAAGGACTCTCTTGCAGACACAGGGGACTCGTCGTCCAGTCCCGATATCCATGGCCCGCTTAAAAACCCGCATGGAGAGCATCATTTCTTTATGGACGCTCATGGCATCGTAAACCATGGCTTTCAGCTCGCGAATGTTGCCGGGGAAGGCATAATTGGCGAGGAGCAACCCGGCAGTTCATTGGGAACGGTCGGAACTTTTTTGCCGAACTCGGCAGCGGCCTCTTCCAGAAAATGGCTGAACAGCAGCGGAATATCCTCTTTGCGCTCGCGTAGCGGCGGAATATGGATGTGATGGGTACGCAGCCGATAGAAAAGATCTTTACGAAACTCGCCGGCGGCATGCTTGGCGGCAAGGTCCTGATGGGTGGCAATCACAATTCGCGCCCGCAGTCATTTCGGCCGGTCGCTGCCCAGGGGAAAATATTCACCTTCCTGCAGCAACCGCAGCAGCTTGATCTGGCGAGGCGATGCTCAGGTCACCGATTTCATCCAGAAACAGGGTTCCTTCGGCAGCCTGCTCAATCATCCCTTTGCGAACTTCGGCGGCACCGGTAAAGGCGCCTCGAGCATGACCGAACAGGGTATCGGCAAAGACATTGTCGTCCAGCCCAGCCACATTGACGGACACCAGCGGACCTTGCCGACGGCTGAGTTGATGGGCGGCCCGTGCGAACAGCTCTTTGCCAACCCCGCTTTCGCCGGTGATCAGGATGGGCAGGTTGCTGCGCGACACCGCTTCGAGATATTGAAAGACCGAGCGCATCCCCTTGTTACGGGTCACAATGGCGCTGAACGCCTCCGGGTTTTCCAGCCGGTCCTGCAGAAACTGCTCACGAATCTGCTGGTTTTCCCGTTGTCAGTTCGAGCATGCGGATGGCTCTTTCCACGCCGCTGACCAGCCGGTCCGTTTCTACGGTTTTGACAAAATAATCAAAAGCGCCCTGTTTTCAGGCAGGCCACCGCGGTTTCGACCTGATTGAGCCCGCTGACAATAATCACCACCACCTCCGGATGCTCTTCAACAATCAGCGGCAGCAGTTTCTCTCCGGACAGGTAAGGCATGGTCAAATCGAGCAGCACCAACCCAACATCCCGGGTCGCGAGGATCTCCATCACCTGCCGACTGTCCTCGCAGCGCAGCAGGTTGTTGATCCGCCCGGTCCGCTCCAGGGTCAGGCTCATGCTGCGCAAAAACGAAAGTTCATCATCGACCAGCAGTACGCTGAAGGACGGAGCGAGGGTCTTTTCCATCAGATGTCTCCTTGGTGGGCAACAGCCAGGCCGAGTAACACGCAGGTTCCCTCCCCCGGCACCGATGCAAAGTCGAGGGAGCCGCCATGCTGTTCAACGATAGTCGCAGAAACCGACAGTCCCAAGCCGGTGCCACCGGTCTCCCGTTTGGTGGTAAAGAACGGATCGGTGACATGGGCGAGCTGGTCCGGCTCAATACCACAGCCTTCATCACGCACCTCAATCAGGGACCATGCCGGCGTCCCGGTCATGGCGGGTAGAGATGACGATGGCCTCATCCGGATCCTGCAGCGCCTGACAGGCATTCCAGCAGCAGGTTCACCACCACCTGCTCGATCCGCTGGGAGTTCGCGTTGACCAGGGGCAGTTCGGTGGCATAACTCTGACTGAAATTCTGGGTCGCTTTGTGAATTGAATTCTCCCACCAGTCTGACGGCGGTCTTGACCAGAGCATTGATATCCAGGGCCTGGACCGCAGATCGGCCCTTCCGGGCGGGACAAAATCCTTCAGATCGTCGACGATCCGCTTGATCCTTTTCGCACCGTCAAACATCTCCGCCAGCATCTGCGGCAATTCATCCCGCATACGCGAATAATCAATGCCGGCCACGCTGAAATCGTCGTTGTTTCGATAATACTCATCCAGGATATCGCGGCTGTCTTCATAAGCCGCGATCACGATCGGCATATTCAGCAGGGCCAGGCTGTTGGGATTGTTGATTTCATGGGCTACCCCGGAAACAAGGATCCCCAACGAAGCCATCTTGTCGGCCTGGATCAATTGCTGCTGATGCTGCTGCAGTTCCCTGGCGCGACGGGCAACCTCCCGTTTGAGCATCCGGTTCCAAACCATGATGCTGAACAGAATCACCCCCAGTATGCCCAAGGCTCCGCCCAGAATCGGCGCTATTTTTTTCCAGGGAATGCCGCGCGGCTCCAACGGACCGAGCCACTTATCGTAAAGCTGCTGGTGTTTACCGGTATTCTTGAGAATGGCCAACCCTTCGCTGAAAATCGCCAAAACGTCTTCATTCCCTTTGACGACCGCATAGCCGTAACGTTCGCCGGCGGTCACTTTTCCCACCGGTTCGATATTGGAAAGCCCCAGTTCCTTGCCCAGGTACAGCCCCGGCAGATTGCCGACCAGGGCATAATCATGCTCCCCGGAGGCCAACAGGCGCAGCGCGGCGGCATGGGTATCGACAAAAAAGAATTTTGCGTCCAGTTTATGTTCCAGCAGATAATCGTACATAAAGCCGCTCTTCTGTACGATCAATTCTTTTCCGCTGAGTTGGTCCAGGGAACTGACGGAATACACACCGCGTTCAGTCTTGCCGCGCCGCGCGAAAACCGATTCATGAAGGATGTTATGGGGCGGAGAAAAGGCATATTTCTGACTCCGCGACTTGGTGTAAACAATCCCCTGCAGCACATCAATCCGGCCGGCATCAAAATCCCGCCGGATTTCATCCCAGGGTCCCAGCCGAAACTCGACTTCGACTCCCATCACCTCGGCGATGGCGCGGGTCAGTTCGACATTGAACCCGGTCGGCCGGCCGTCTTCGTCAAGATATTCATAAGGCGGATAATAGCGATCCCCGCCGACAATAATTTTTGAGCCCGGCTGATGCCGATGCAGTCCTTCAGCAGTCTGGCCGACAGAGGCCCAGCCTAACAGGAGCACAAACCCCAGGCAGAGCTGAGCGAAGAAACGGTAAGGAAACGAACAACTCAATGTTTGCACTCCTTTGGGCAAAATCGAGGATTTCCGGCAGCTGCGGACCATGGCGGAATCAACAAGCAGTGCCCGGCCAGATTGCCACCGGGAGACCGCGAAAACAGCCGAAGTCTATGCCAATCATTCAGCGACTGCAAGAGTCCGTCGCAAGCTATTCATGGATAACATTCATGAGCGGAGTCGAACCTGGCTGAATCTTTACCCGATCTTTAAGGTCACTTGATCCCTGCGTTACAATAAAAGGGTATGCTTCAGACATAGAAAAACCGGCTGGGCAGGATCAAACCCGGAAAAAGGCAAGCCGAATGTTAACAAAGGATGGAGGACATTATGAATAGATTCAAACTAACCATTCTGATCCTGAGCTTGCTCATGGCAGGTTGTGCTCAGGAGCAGAGCAAAGGCATGGCCGACAGCATGGATCAAACCATGGGGCATGATCATATGAGCATGACAAAAAGTGACAACATGAACATGGCATCAGAGAACATGGCATCAGAGAACATGGCGTCAGAGAACATGGCGTCGGAGCAAATGAAAGAGCAGCCAGGCATGACCGACACAATGCCAATGCACAGAACCTATCAGATCCCCAGCAAGGACCAATTGCGCCAGCAGCTTACCCCGTTGCAATACCGGGTCACCCAGGAAGACGGCACCGAACCGGCTTTTAATAATCAATACTGGGACAATAAACAACCGGGGATTTATGTCGATATCGTTTCCGGAGAACCGCTGTTCAGTTCCACCGACAAATATAAATCCGGAACCGGTTGGCCGAGCTTCACCAAACCGCTCGAACCGAGCAATATTGTCACCAAAGAAGACCGCGGCTTCTTCACAACCCGGACCGAAGTGCGCAGCAAACATGCCGATTCGCACCTTGGTCATGTTTTCGAGGACGGACCGCCCCCGACCGGGTTGCGCTACTGCATGAATTCTGCAGCACTGCGGTTTATTCCGCTGGCCGATCTGAAGAAAGAAGGCTACGGAGAATACCTGAAGCTGTTTCAAAAATAACCGCGCGGAGAGCAAAAGAACATTTCGTGACGACAGCTTCAGCAAACAACGCCGGGGATGGTTGTGTCCCCGGCGCTGTTGGTTGTCTAATTGTCAAAACGCCCTCCTGCGGCGCCCAGGGCTTGGTTATTTTTGCAGGCGTTGGGACGCCCGGACAGGCAGGAGCAGCAGGTTGTGTGAGGAAGAACCAAAACCTTCACACCGCCGTTCATTCCGGCCGGGGCCTAAGTGTCCACTCCAGCTCTGCCCGGAACGGGGATTGTCTATAAACGGTAGGCCGCTTTTACCAGCTTGTAAGCCAGTTCATGCGCCAGAGTCAGCGCTTCAGTTTCATCCAGTTGATGTTCGCAGACCAGCTCGGCCAGATAGCCGCAGTCGATGCGCCGGGCCATGTCGTGACGGGCGGGGATGGTCAGAAAAGCGCGGGTGTCGTCGTTGAAGCCGACGGTGTTGTAGAAACCGGCTGTTTCGGTGACCGAGCGGCGGTAGAAACGCATCCCTTCCGGGCTGTCGAAGAACCACCAAGCTGGCCCCAGCTTCAGCAGCGGATAGTGCCCGGCCAGGGGCGCCAGCTCGCGCGCCAGGGTGGTGCTGTCGAGGGTGAAGAGGATCATGCTTAAACTGGTTTCATTGCCGAAGCGGTCGAGCAGCGGCTTGAGCGCTTTAACGTATTCGGTCGGCAAAGGGATGTCGGCCCCCTTGTCGAGTCCGAACTTTGCCAAAATCTGTCGGTTGTGATTGCGTGAAGCACCCGGGTGAATCTGCACCACCAGGCCATCGTCCAAACTCATGCGCACCATCTCGGTCAGCATCTGACCGCGAAAATCCTCCGCTTCAGCCGGACTGAAATTGCCCATCAGGATCTTGCTGAACAGCTCCTCGCAGCTGCTGCTATCAAAATCGCGGGTAGCTGCTGTGGGGTGGCCGTGGTCGGTTGCTGTGGCACCCATTTTGACAAAGAAGGCGCGGCGCTGGGCCAGGGCTTTCAGGTAGCCGCTCCAGGTCAGACTGTCTTCGCCGGTTATTTCGCCCAGGTGTTCGACATTTTTGACAAAGCTTGGGTGCTCCGGATCAACCACCGAATCAGGACGGAAACAGGGGACGATTTTACCGTGCCAACCGCTCTGCTGTAAAAACTGATGGACCGCCAGATCATCCAGCGGTGAATCGGTTGTTGAAATGGCCTCAATGTTGAAGCGGTCGTAGAGAGCGCGAACCTTGAATTCAGGTGTTTTCAGCAAAGCATCAAGTTGGTCGTAAATTCGGTCGGCATTGTCCGGACACAGCCGCTCATTGATGCCGAAGAGATTGCTCTGGACGGTTTCAAACCACATCCGCGACGGCGTACCGCGAAACAGGTGATAGTTCTCGGCAAAGATGCGCCAGATCTTGCGTGGGTCGTTTTCTGTCTGGCCGCCGTCGACTCTGGGTATGCCCAAGCTCTCCAGCTTGACGCCCTGGCTGTGGAGCATGCGAAAAACGTAGTGGTCCGGAATCAGAAACAGCTGGGCCGGGTTGGGGAAATTGATGTCGTCGGCATACCAGCGCGGATCTGTGTGGCCGTGAGGGCTGATGATCGGCAGATCTTTCACTTCGTTGTAAAGCCTGCGCGCGACGGAGCGCACGCCTGGGTCAGCAGGTAGCAATCGATCAGGGTGCAGGTTGATTTTAGAGTGAGGTTGCGTCATGGGTTTGTGCTCCGTTTCTATGTAGATGGTCTTTGTTCAATCATTTGGTTTGGTGAACTCAGCCAGTATGGCTGAATCAATTTTTTCAGGTTCTACTCGTGATTTTTTCCGACAAAAAGGCGGACAGGCTTTTACCTCGGCCTGCCAATACCTGATTGTCCAGAATAAAACTCTGCTTCGACTGCGTATAGATAATCAGCATTTTGAACAGGCTGATCACGGCTTTGATTTCCGTGTAATCCACTCGTGAACGTTTGCTGGCGTTGGCAATTTCAAAGCCGGTCTGCTGAAAAGTCATTTGCAGATCGTCCGGCATCTGGCCGACAATCCTGCGGCTGCGCAGGTAAATCACCAGCGGTTGCACCACAGGGAACAGGCAAAGTCCAACCAGCATCAGAATTCTGTAGGCAACTCCGGCATCTAGCCAGAAGCGGTAGATCAAGCCGGCCATGGAGACGGTGAAAATGATATTGATCACAGCCATCATGGATCTGTAGATATTGACCAGCGTCAGAATCCAGAGGCTGACCGGTCTAACTCTGTAGCGAAACTTGAATTCCATGGCCCTGTGGGATGATCACATGAATACTGACGGCAGATACAGGCTGATCGCAGGGATAAAGGTCAGTAACAGCAGAGTGACGATCATCAGCAGGTAAAAGGGTAAGATTGCTTTCACCAGTCTTTCGATCGGGACCTTTCCGACTGCCGATCCGATGAAGAGAACCGACCCGACAGGGGGCGTCAAGAGCCCTATGCCACAGTTCAAAATCATCATGATGCCAAACTGAATGGGTGAAATCCCGATGCTTGTGGCAATGGGCAGCAGGATGGGGGTCGCAATCAGGATGATCGGCGCCATGTCCATGATAACGCCCAGAACCAGCAGAATCAGGTTCAGCAATAGAGCTAAAAGAATTGTGTTGTCTGTCAGACCGAGAATGGCCTTTGCCGCCAGGGTCGGAACGTTCAGGCGAGTCAGCAGAAAACCGAAAATGCTGGAAGTGGAAATCAGAATCAGGACGATCGACAAGGTGTTCACGCATTGATCCAGAACCGTCCAGACACCCTTCCAGGTCAAGCCTTTGTAAATAAAGACACTGACGATCAAACTGTAGAAGACGGCAATCGCTGCGGATTCCGTCGCTGTGAAGACACCGCCGACAACACCGACGACAACAATAAGCACAGCGGCAAGAGCCCAGAAGGAAAGAGCGATCTGCTTAAACAGGTTCAGAAGATTGAACTTGTCTCCTTTGGGATAGTTGCGTTTGATCGAAATGATGTAGGAACCGACCATCAGGGTTCCCGCAAGAATGGCGGCGGGCAGATAGCCGGCCAGAAAGAGGCTGCCTATGGAAACCCCGCCAGCGGTCGTCGCGTAGATAACCATGTTGTGGCTGGGAGGCACAAGCAGGCCCTCGCAGGAACTGGTCACGGTTACGGCGGTGGCGAAGTCATCGTCATAGCCCTGCTCGACCATCATCGGAATCATGATGCTGCCCAAGGATGCCGTGTCTGCTGCTGCAGAGCCTGAAATGCCCCCGAAAAAATAGGAAGATACGATGTTCACCATGGCCATACCGCCGCGCATCCAGCCGACACAGGCATTGGCCAACGCGATCAGTTTTTCGGAAATACCGCCTGACCCCATCAGGTAGCCCATGGTGATGAAAAAAGGAACGGCCATCAGGCTGAAGGAGCTGATTCCTTTCACCATCTGCTGCGCGACTGTCGTCAGAGGTAGGCCCTGATACAGCAGGCAGAGAATGGACGACAGTGCGACCGCGTAGGCAATAGGGAAGCGAATCAGGATAAAAACAAAAAAACTTCCCAGCAGCACAAAAATCGCCATACTATTTACAATCATGCCTTAAGCTTCCTCCCCGAGAACCAGTTTTTTGATTCGGTTATAGATCATTTCCAATTCAAAAATCACCATGGCAACCCCCGCCAGCGGCACCGGGAAGTACATCCAGAACCTGGAGAGACTGGGCATGCTGACATAAAACCCTCTGGAACCCAGTCTTTGAGCGTAGCTCCAGCCAACAAAGATCATGACGAATCCCAGCGCCAATATGGCGATATCGGCAATGAGATCAAGGGCAATAAGGACCTTGGGGGGAAGATAGCGGTCAAAAGCAGTCATACGGATATGGGAATTACGCCGGATTGCAAGGGCGGCTGAGAGGACCGCCATGTAGGCCATACAGGAGAGGACCACCTCTTCGCTCCAGGCTGGGTCCGGAACAAAAGAAACGTATCTTCCGGTAACGGCCATGGCTGTAATGACAATATCTATGATCAGAAGGATTTTGCAGATAAAAAGCACCAGCTTGTCGACATAGTCAAAAAACGGTTTAATTTTATCGACAGTATTAAACACCGCCTTCATTGAAACTCCATCCATCTTTAATAACAATGAGGCACTCAAAAGCTGGAACTTCGGTGCCGGATAATGTCAAGGACAGGTGTCCCCCCTGTCCAGCGAATCGATCAGAATTCGGCCGGACAGGGGGGACAGGACAGAAAGTCCTACTGCATATCGAGAATCTTCTGGTACAGGGCAGGGTTTTGGGCGCTGGCTTCTTTAATGACTCCGGCGCAGGCTTTCTGCCACGGGGTCTTGTCGGGAACAGGAACAACGGTTGCACCTGCGGCGGCCAGTTCCTTCAGTACTTTGTTCTCGGCACCTTCAGACAGCTGTCTGTTGAAGGCGGAAGCGAGCTTGCCGGCTTCAACCAGAGCGTTCTGCTGGTTGGCAGACAGTTTGTTCCATGCTTCGTCGGTGATGATAACCTGAATTGCGCCCAGGGTATGGCCGTCGAGGATCATGTAGGGAGCAACTTCATTGAAGGCTTTTGACTTGTAGTTGGCGATCGGCTGCTCGGCAGCATCAACCACACCGGTCTGGAGCGCGGAGTAAAGCTCGTTGTAGTTAACAACGGTCGGAGAAGCGCCAAGCGCTTTGACCAGACCACGCATAACGGGGTCGTTGGAGACGCGGATTTTCAGGCCGGCCAGATCGCCCATTTTGTTAAGGGGTTTGGTCCCGAAGAAATGTCTGAAGCCTTCTTCTCCATAGAACAGACCGCGAATGCCGGTTCCGTTTTCATGGGGCTCGAGAAGGAACTCGGGAGCCAGATCGCTGGCGGCAAACTTCCAGAAATGATCTCTGCTGGTGAAGGTGTAGGGAATGGACAGCAGTTTGGATTTCTGCCCGCCGTAACTGGTCAGGGCAAAGGCCGAGATTCTGGACATGTCGATGGTTCCACCGCCGCCGAGCATGGCGTCAAGGACGTCCTGCTCTGCGCCGAGGACGCCGTTAGCCTTGATATCAAGAAGGACGGTGCCGCCGGACAGGCGCTCAACTTCCTCTTTAAACTTCTGGCCGGTCTGGCCGACGATGGAATCCATGGGGTTAACCTCGGCATAGACAAGCGTGACTTTCTTGTCAGCCGCCTGCGCTTGATCAGCAAATGTGCCTGATACGGCTAGCGCCATAACCATCAGCAGTAAGAGAGTTTTCTTCATGCAGTGTACCTCCATTGGTTGATATGTGGTTATTTTCAAAGGTCGCCGGAAGATCGGCTTCCCACGCATAAACATCATATTTAATACATAAAAAAACGATACCCCATGTATTGGGCTCCAGCAAGCCACCCCAGTCTTTTAGCGCTTTTTCTGTCTGACTTCCATCTTTGTTCAGTGATTGAATTAAGTGGATCATAACGGCAGCTTATTGCAATGTCAATCAGATAAATAGTCAAATTTCACACCAATCCAGCACGTTATGCATTCATAATTTCATATGTCGATTATTTTTGATAGAAAAATAAAGGCTGCTTTAGGAAATCTCTGGCATAGTGTCGCCAGTTTTTTCTTTATACGAAAGAATATCGTTATAAACATGCGGCCACTTCTGGACAAATTGACCATCCGCGGCCCGAAATCACCACAAGGGGTTGTGCGCAGTCCGCCCCCCCCCTAAGTGCCAGATCGTAAAACCGCTCGCCACCGACCCAAACCGCATCCGCGACAGGGTCGCCCGGAACAGGTGGAATTTATCCGCAAAGCGGCGCCAGATCTTGCGCGAAGCCTACTCAATAGGCGCCGCCGCCAATCCGCGACACACCGAGATATTCCATCGACACCCTGACCATAGGCCATACATAGAGCATGCGGAAGATATAGCGATTGAGAATCAAAAACAGTTTGGCCGAATTGCCGAAAGTGATATCATCGGCGTACCAGCGCGGACGCATTCGCCCCCAACCAAAGGGTTAGCCATTTCTTTTGCCTGCAGGAGAAGCAGCCAACCTCCATAAATCCCCGAAGAAGACCGCCACAAAACTTAATTCGCTCAAAAAATTTGCAATCCAAATAACCTCAAAAAAGAAGTCTATCAACCCCAAAAATACACTAGGCAAATATATGCAAAACAATGCAAAACGATATCTTTCAATGTTTTTATAGACTTAATTCTCTGACTAAAGTATTGTTTTTTGTCAGCTATCAAAATTAAAATTATCACCACTTAAATCTACTTTCCAACACCAACGGAGTTGCTGCTGTGAGCATCATCAACCAAATCCCCTCTCTTGATAAAACGACGATGCGTTCGATCAACCGCATCAAGGTCCTCTGCACCATTCGCGATATGCAGCCGATTTCCCGCACCGCGATTGCCAAAGAGACGGGCCTGAGCCCTGCGGCGGTCTCGGGGATCACCGGCGAACTGATTGAGGAAAATCTCCTGTTGGAAAAAGAGATCGGGGAATCGATCGGCGGCAGAAAACCTGTTCTCCTCGCACTCAACCCGGAGGGGGCCTATACAATCGGCGTTTTTGTCTCAGTCCGGCGGATCACGGTTGTCATCGTCAACCTCCAGGCCGACATCGTCGCCGAGCACATCATGCATTACGAGGAGAAGGACACCACCCCGGAAGGGGTGGCGGAACAGATTGTCCAGGCCGTCCATCACTGCATGTGGAAAACGGAGCTGATCAAAAGCCAGATATCAGGCATCGGCCTGGCCATTCCTGGCCTGGTCACACATCCGGACAGGATGATTAAGTTCGCGCTCAATTACAGCTGGCGTAACGTCAATTTCAGAGAGATTCTCATGCGCAAGCTCGCCCTCCCCACCTATATCGAAAACAGCGCCCGCTGCATTTCACTGGCGGAGCAACGCTTCGGCGCCGGTAAGAATGTCGATAATTTCATTGTCGTCGGTCTGGCGCAGGGTGTGGCAATCGGCATTATTATCAACGGCCAGCCCTATATTGGCCATTCTGGCTGCGCCGGTGAGTTCGGCCACACCACGATCGACCCCTCCGGCCCGCTCTGCCGCTGCGGCAAACGGGGCTGTTTTGAAACTTACTGTGGCAACCACGCTATTCTGGAAAAAGCGAAGCAACTCGCCCGGGAAAAGCGCTGGACTCCGTCTGTCGCGCTGGAAGAATTGACCATTGAAGATGTGATGGAAAAAGCCAGGGACGGAGAGCCCGCCTTGGTAGAACTTTATTGCGAGGCTGGAAAGGGGCTGGGAATCGGGATCGCTAACCTCATTGAGATCTTTAACCCGGAGAAAATTATTCTCTCTGGCAAGGGCGCACTCGCCGGAGACCTGCTCATCAAACCGATGCGAGAGACAATTCCTCAGTATCTGACCGCTAACAGCGACAGTTTGGTAGATGTCGTTGTGCGTCATTGGCAACACAGCGATGCGGCCAGAGGTGCCGGTGTAATGGTACTACAGGAAACATATCAGCTGGCTCCGCAAGTAAATTCTTCGACAACATCCGCGAACGCCCCGCCAGGTTGACCTATCAAAAATAGTAAATTCAGTCTTGGTAGGTCCGCTACCTCCAGATCAATTGATTAGCAAATATGGGTACATTTGATTATGGAAATCCCCCATCAGCATCATTACAGATAATGCGAGATGGGGGATTCGTTGATTTCAGTGGGTAGTGTTTTTAATCGAGACCATTCTTCGATAAATGGTGGAGACTGAGTTAAGAGTCGCTGGCAGAAAAACCGGGACTGTCCCCGCACGGGGGCTGTCCCAGGTCCTTGCGGTGTTAACCGCGACAGTTTCATGGCTTGCAAACTTTTGGGACAGTCCCGAGTTTACTGCAAAGTTGCTTAAATTAGCGCCATTCCCTGTTGTCCGCCGTATTTGAAAAAATCCACGGGAGGGTCTTTTTCAACAACTTTTTAGCATGCCCGTTCGTTGTTCAAAAGCTTGGTTTTGCTTCACTCACAACGCAGATTATGGCCCCTCCTGCGCACTGTTTAGGCTTATTCCTCGTCCGCAGACTTCTCGCGGATAATCACGCAGATATCCCTTTCGAAGGGATCGATCTTAAAACAGCGCCTGGTGGCATCGATGGAATTTTCATCAAACACCGAGCCTTTCTTGAGCAACAACACCCCGGTCCCGCTGTACAGATCCGTTTTCAACTGCATGCCGGGCTTCAGTTCCTTCGGTGAGACCATTTTCGCAGTGACTTCCGAGACCAGATTCAAGCTGGCGTAAATCTCCCGGGCTCCCTCTTCCAGCGCGGTCCGCAAAGCCGGATCAAGGACCGGCCCCCATTCGCCTTTGAGGTCGGTCAGCGCTTCGTCAAGGGCTTCGGATTGGGGATATTTGAGGAGCTTGTGCTCAAACAGGTTGGCCGCGCAGATCATCCTGGAACCGAGGGGGATGGACTCCCCTTTGAGACCGTCGGGAAAGCCCTTGCCGTCGAAGCGTTCATGGTGATGGCGGACCATCTCACCGATATCCCGCAATTCCGGCACCCTGTCGATGGCCGCCTGCCCCCGGATGACGTGGGTTTTATATTCCTTGTATTCCTGAGCCGTCATTTCGTCGGCTGCTTTAGCCAGAATCCGGTCGCTGATGCCGATCTTACCGATATCGTGCAGCAAGCCGGCGGAAACAATTTTTTTCTGCTGCAGGTCATCAAGCTTGAGGCGGCGCGCCATGACCTTCAGCAACTCGGAAACGTTTCGGCTGTGTCCCGGTGCCCGCTTGTGATGTAGCTCGATCAGCCCGGCAAGGGCTTCGATGATTGCTGAAAAACTTTCCTTCAGCCGGGAATTGCTCTCGGCCAGCTCGTCGCTCTTGGCCCGAATCTGCGAAGTTTGGTCCAGAACCCTCTGTTTGAGCCGCTTATTCCATTCCTCCAGCTCATCTTTCTGCTTTCGAACCAGGGCATTAAGACGCTTGTTTTCCTGGATCAGGGTAAAGTTCGCAGCTGCTTCGGCAACGGCCTTGAGCAGCGCGTCATCATCCCAGGGCTTGGTCAGGTAGCGAAAAATTCCGCCGCGATTGATGGCCGCTATGGACGCCTCGATATCCGCGTAGCCGGTCAACAGCATCCGCACCGCTTCAGGTGAAATGTCGCGAGCCTGACGCAAAAACTCGACCCCGCTCATTCCCGGCATGCGTTGATCCGAAATAATCACACCGCAATCCTGGTTTTCGCGCAACACCAACAACGCGTCCTGCCCCGAATGTGCCGTCAACACCTGATAATGTTCGACGTCATTGAACAGACGCAGCAACGCTCTGGTGATATTGACTTCATCGTCAACCAGCAGAATTTTAATATCCGCCGGTGGCGTCTGGTTTTCACTCATAGGGCTCACCATGACTCAAGGATCAATGTTCTGCACTAAGCACGACGACGCACCCTTGCGACAATGTGTCATGCAGCCGTCTGACCTGGCAACGAAAAGACCTCTCCCGGATCGTCACGATGGAGTTCGGGCAGAATCCGTCACTGAGCTGGTCAATCAGCTGATTGACCTCAATGGAGAGGACGCTGCTGCGATCATGGCCGAGAGGACCCATTTCTGCGCTGGGAAACAAATCAAAAGCCGCCTGGTTACAATGGACAATCATGTCATCCGGGTCGATCCCAAGCACCGCAACCGGCAGTACATCCAGAATAGCCTGGGAAATTTTCAGCACCCGGTGGCGAATCTCCAGCTCTTCGGTTCTCAGCTCAACCAGGTCTTCCAAGTGTTCATTCACCGATTGCAGTTCGGCATTGACCTGTTTCAACTCTGCGTTCCTGATCTGCAGTTCCTGACTGAGTTTATTGTTTTCCCAGCGGAGCGACTGGTGGTCAAGGGCCGAGCCGATGGTCGAGAGCAAGTCCTCGTCATTCCAGGGTTTGGGTAGAAATTTATAAATCTGCCCCAGGTTGATGGCTTCAACAACCGCGGCCGTATCGGCAAATCCTGAAAGAACAATCCGGATCGTTTCCGGCCAGCGCTCATTGACTTGGCGCAAAAACTCGACTCCGTTCATTTCCGGCATCCGATAATCGGAAATAATCAGCCGGATATCCTCCTCCTCTTCCAGCACCGCAAGGCCTTCCTGACCTGATTCGGCGAGCAGGATTTCATAGTTATCCTCTTCCATGAACAAGCGCCGCAACGCCTTGAGAACATTCTTTTCATCATCGACGCAAAGAATTTTTATCTCACCCGCCATACCTTGTACCTGTCCTCCAGCTGCGGTAAAAAGCCTCCTCCCCGGAGAAGGCCCTGGGTTCAAACATCGCTTGTGCTGATCGGCAAACGAATATGGAAAACCGTCCCTTGGCCGGGTTCCGTCTCAAAGCTGATGTCTCCACCATGTTTCTTGATAATTTCATAGCTGATGCTCATTCCCAACCCGGTCCCCTGCCCCACTGGCTTGGTGGTAAAAAAGGGTTCGAAGATCTTGACCCGATCCGCTGGCCTGATCCCACAGCCATTATCCGAGATGCTGATCATAATATCATCGGCTTCACACCAGCTGCGAATCTCGATCAGCCCGTCTTTTTCAATGGCTTGGGCGGCATTGACCAGAATATTGGTAAACACCTGAGTCAGTTCCTGGGAATTGCACTCCAGCGGTGGTAGGTCACCGAGCTTCTTGGTCAATTGCGCTTTGTATTTGATTTCGTTCCAGACGATGGATACCGTACTTTCCAGACACTCATTCAGATCCACCAACTGGGTACCGGTCTGATCGACTCGGGAAAAGGTTTTCAGATTCTGCACAATCTTCCGGACTCGCTCTGCCCCATCAAGAGATTCTGCGACCAGATCCTTACTGTCTTCAAACAGGTAATCAATCTTCAAACGTTTCCTGAGCGGCTCGATCTCCTGCCACCCTTCGGCAGAATGTTGCTGCAAACCGCATTCGAGTTGTTTAACATAGTCCGTGATTTTTTCGAGATATTTTCCCAGGCTGCGCAGATTGCTGGAAACAAAGCCAATCGGATTGTTGATTTCATGGGCGACGCCAGCCGCCAGCTGACCGATGGAGGCCATTTTTTCACGCTGGAACATCTGGGACTGAGTACTCTTCAGCTCTGCATTCAAATATTCGAGATGCGCGGCCATTTGGGTCGACTCCGCCACTGACCGTTCAAGTTCTTCGGCAATTTCTTTCTGCTGGGTGATATCTTCCTTGATGATAAGATAGTGGGTCGTGGTTTTATTAAGATGATCCTGAATGGGCGAAATAGCGACCCTCTCCCAGAAAAGCTCCCCGCTTTTCCGCCTGGAGTGGATATCTCCCCGCCAATCACGTCCGGCAAACAGGGTCGCCCACATCGCGTCGGAATCAATAAGCTCGTTGCCTGCAGTGAAGACCTGGGGCACATGCCCCAACACCTCTTTCCGGGAGTATCCCATGCTTTCCGTATACTTTTGGTTCACATAGATAATTTCCCGGTCCGGGCTGGTAATCAGGATCGACGAAGGGCTCTGCTCAACAGCCAGCATCAGCAGCCCGGGATCGAGGCTCTCAATGGAATGCTGTAGAGATTTTTTGTTGTCTGGTTTAATCATCAAAGCGACTCCGTCAAAGAGCTCTCTTGGAAGCCAAAAGAAATGAGAAGCTTTTCAATAGTGTTAGGACGAACAACGCTTCTGCCGCACAATAGAGTCGGCCATTTTTTTTTGCAGAGCGGCAAACGAGCGGTCCAGAACAGCCTCATGGTGCGGAATTAAACAGAAATAGTTTAATAAATACAAAGTATTCAGGATAACAGTGGTCATCAATGACTCCTGTTGATCAAAAAGAAATTGCTATTTCTTATTTCTTTTAAATTAATTTACTCTACTACAACTGAAGCTGGAAAACAAAATTTTATTCACACTATTTAATTTAGACTTCAAAGAAGAAAAAGAAGAACCGCAGAAGGGGGAATTCTCATGGCGAACAGATTGTTGAAAAACGACCAAGATTTTTTACCAATTGATCACAGTAGCACTCTAGTGGGCAGATTGAGAATATGCAAGTGCTGGGCTGCTATATATAATTGAATAAACCCATTTTTGCAAACCACGCCCTTTAAGACAGGTGCGGATTTCATGGATACCGAAAGACCCAGCCTCGCCGGTATTATCAGGTGACATATGAACCACCACGCCATTTTTGACATGCAGATGCTACTTACAATAATTGCCACAATTGACGTTACATGATGACCAAACGATTTATTCATTATCCTGCAAATTGCTCACGGTCATTCCTGCATGTTTTTAGGTTTGATCGTTCATTCAGATAATGCCACGGGCCTGGCTTAGACCTTCCCATTGCAAGCGTGTCTCGACAGTCAAGCCCCACGGATGGGGTTATATGCCCTAAAAACGGGAAAGCCTAAGCCAAGCCTTTCTCTACTGGAGCGGAAGAAATAATCCTCTTATGGAAAACTGATTTTTAAGTGCCCAGCCAGTTTCCGCATATCCCCTAGCATCGGTTCATTAATCGGTATGCCCTGCACAGATCGTTCTTTTTCCAGACGGGTTTCCCGCTCGCCGGGGTAAGAGACTTCAGCAAAGCCAGAAGCAGGTTTTAAATTTCTGATCGCTGCAAACTGCTCATCCATGCGCTGCTTGAAATCCGAAACCGGCATAAAGCTCGCGACTTTCATAACCAGAATAAAATGACCGGTTCCACATTCCTGTTCCTGGTTGGAATAGACGCTGCGCACTGTTGTGCCAAAATTTCCGCCGGACAGCACCCCGGCAAGAAGATCCGCCAACAAAGTGATCGCCGATCCTTTTGCTCCACCGAATGGGAGCATCACTCCTTCCAGGGCTTTGCCTGGATCGGTGGTCGGATTCCCGTCACTGTCGATCGCCCAACCCGGTGGAATCTGCAGCCCTTCAGCAAGGGCTTTACGGATTTTTTTCCGCGAACCTTCGCTGGTCGCCATATCAAGAAGATAGTCAGCCTGCTCTCCGGCCGGAACCGCAATAGCCAGGGGATTGGTGCCCAGATAGGGTTCAGCAGCACCAAATGGCGCAGTCACAGCCGCAGAATTGGCGGCGACGATGGCAATACAGTCCCTAGGTAGCGCCAGCCTTGCATAGGCACCCGCCGCACCAAAGTGATTGCTGCGTTTAACAGCAACAGCCCCGATGCCGATAGCATCAGCCATGCGCAAAGCTTCATTCATCGCCTGGGTTGCACCGACCGCCCCCAGACCGTTATCGGCATCAAGCGTTCCTGACCAGGGGGACAGCTGTTCAAACTTTAGAACAGGTTCAGGATTGAAACGCTTTTCCTGCAAACATTCAACATACCCCGGTAAACAGGGAATACCATGGGTATCAAATCCGCGCAGATGAGCAAAGGCCATGGCCTCTGCAACATCCTGCGCGTGGGATTCGGAAACCTGAGCAGCCTTTAGCGCGTTTATGACAAATTCCTTGATTTGGATAGAACTAAGCACTTTGGCTTCAGCCATACGAAGACCTCCCTTGGAGAACCGGCCTTCAAGTCACTGAAGACCGGCGCTAACCTGTTAGTGTAAGATTTTAAAGATTGGCAAGAGCCGAAATTTCAATTATTTCATGCAAAGAGAATTGAAATTAATTAGTTGCCATCCGGAAACACTGGATGGCAATCATCAAGTTTTCAGATTGGAAACGAGCAGTTTTCCGTTGTGGCAAGGAAATCAAGGGCTAGCGCGGAGGCCTACACCGTTACGCCGCACAAGTAAGCCTGCAGATTGACGCTGCTACAGCGGAAAAAAGCCGTTTCCGGATGAATACTAATTAATTCAACTGCTCGCAAGCTTCAATAATTTTCCGGCATGCTTTTTCCAGTAATTCAATAGATGTCGCATAAGAAATTCTAAAAAATGGTGAAAGTCCAAATGCTTCTCCATGAACAACAGCGACTCCACATTCATCCATCAAAAAATTTGAAAAATCCAAATCACAACTGATGACCTTACCTGAAGGAGTCGTCTTACCAATTATTCCTGCACAGGAAATATAACAGTAAAATGCACCGTCCGGAGCAGCACAGGAAAGGCCATCAACACCATTGATCATTTTGACAACAAGATCTCTTCGTTTCACCAGCGTATCGTTGTACCTCGCAACATCACCATGGTCACCATCAAGTGCTTCAACCGCTGCCCATTGCGAAATGGTACTTGTTCCACTGGTTGATTGAGACTGAACTTTCATCATGGTTTTGATAAGCTCGACCGGACCAGCACCATAACCGACACGCCATCCAGTCATAGCATAAGCCTTTGACACCCCGTTGACGACCAGAGTTCGCTCTTTTAATTCAGGTGCCACTTCCAGAATTGAATAAAATTTTGCATCGCCAAAAATTAAAAATTCATAAATATCATCTGATAATATCCAGACCTGAGGATGTCTTTTCAACACATTGGCCAATGAAACAAGTTCCTCACGTGAATAGACAGCACCAGAAGGATTCCCGGGATTGTTCAGAATAAGCCACTTTGTTCTGGGAGTAATTGCTTGCTCCAATGAACTGCGCGTCAACTTGAGTCGATCTTTCTGTTCCGTTTTCACAAAGACAGGAACGCCGCGATTGATTTCAATCATGCTCGGGTAACTTGGAAAATATGGTGTAGGGATAATAACCTCATCATCGGGATTGAGAGTCGCCGCAAAAGCATTAAAAATAGTTTGCTTACAGCCACAGCTCACCAGGATCTGTTCCGGAGTATAACTGAGGCGATTATCCCTTAACAGTTTTCGACAGATGGCTTCTCTCAGCTCCATAACCCCTTGCACCAGTGGGTACTGCGTTTTTCCGGCTTCGATTGCCGCAACCCCTGCCAACTTGATGTGTTCAGGAGTCCCGCAATCTGGCTCTCCGGCAGAAAGTCTTATAATATCAAAACCTTCTCTTTCTAACTGTCGGGCTTTTGCGGTTACCAGAGTAACGGCTGAAGTTGTTACATTATTCAAATGATCTGCTGTAATCGCCATTGATTCCTCCAAATCTGGACCTGCTGAACGGTGGACGCACCTGTCCTGTAGACAGAATTACACGCCCTGACCAATCATAAATTATTTATTGATTAAAGAAGCTTCCGCCCCGTAATAACCTTATCCACACATGCCTGACACAGAGCAGGTCTTCCTGCTCAAAAACCATTTTTGAAACATTTTGTATATCGGTAGAAAGGTAAAAAAAGCAGAAATAACAATCAGCACCAAACTGATTGGATGATTGACGGGATCAACAAAGACATACCAACTGCCCGACGAGATATTAAGGGCACTTACCATTGAATCCTCCAACTTCTGTCCAAGAACAAGGGCGAGAATAATTGGAGCATGTGGGATACCAACTTTGCGGAAAAAGTATCCAACCAGACCGGCGCCTAAAGCAACTCCTACATTAAAAAGAGAATTGCCATTAGCAAAAGCTCCGGTGAGACATAATAGTGCGATGGTTGGAACCATCACCTGCTTCGGAAGTCTGTAAACCATACCGGAAATGTATTTCGCATTAAGGATGGCAACTGGCCCCATAATGATATTAGCAGCGAAAAATGCGACCATGATCATCCAGGCGATGTCTGGGTGGTTAATGAACAGCAACGGTCCGGGAACCATGCCATGAATCATCAACGCGCCGATAAATAATGCTGATACGGAATTGCCTGGGATACCGAGAGACAACAACGGAACCATGGAACTCGCAACCACGGCATTATTTGCAGATTCAGGTGCCGCTATTCCTTCCGGGGTGCCTTCCCCCCAGGGGACTTCGCCCGGCTGCCCTTCAAACTTTCGCCGATAACGGTTGGACGCCTGATTGTAGGCTATATAAATCGCCATCAACATTCCGGCCCCGGGCAGAACACCAACCACATTGCCGATCAGAGAAGAACTGATCCACGTTGGCAAGAGCCGTTTTATCATGCTTTTTGTTGGAATCAGACTGCCACTGATTCTAGGAAGGGAACTGATATCTTTACTGAGTCGACGTTCCTGAAAAACTTCTTCTGCCAGTTCAAAAGCAGCAGACACACCGAACAGCCCAACCAACAGAGGCACAAAAGGGACCCCTTCGTACAATTCGCTTATTCCATAGGTGAACCGTGGGAATCCAGTCACCGTGCTTAACCCGGCGGTTGCCACAAGCAAACCGAAAGCAGCAGATAAAACACCCTTCAGGACATTCTTTTCCATCATTCCGACAACTGCCGCGATGCCAAGAATACAGAGGGAAAAATTTTCAACATAGCCAAACTTCAGCGCTGCAGCAGCCAGCATCGGAGCAAAAAACAGTAGAACCATGGCACTTGTCAACCCGCCAAAAACGGACGACCAGATGGCGATTCTCAAAGCGATGTTGACCTTTCCGTTCTTAACCATTGCGTTACCGTCAATGGCAGTAAGTACAGCGGATGCAGTCCCGGGAACCTTGATCATGACTGCCGGCATCGCCCCACCGACAGCAGCAGAGCAATACACTCCGACCATAAGTGCCAGGGCGTAGTTTGGTGGCATTGAAAAGGAGAATGGCAAAAACACAGCAAAGGCAATATTTTCGTTAAGCCCCGGGATAGAACCAATGACCAACCCGCAAAATACCCCTAACGTCAGAAAAGCAAGTACGCTAGGTTCCAAAAGAGTATTGAATCCAAGGACAATCGTTTCCATAAAAAACCTTCAGCAATTAGGGGATCTATACTTATCGGGATTTAACGAGCAGATAGCTGATCTAGCAACATGGGGGAACTTATTTCATCCCATTTCAGGTCCCAAGACAAAAGAGTCTATCAAAATGCTACAACTACCCGTTTTCTCAGCCAATTAAACGCTCCAATATTGGATTGATCGGCAAAGGGACATCGAAGATCACATAAAACAAAACAAATACAGACAAGGAAATACTCAAAGCACCCAACGCCATGCGTTTAAGATTGTGATAACCAAGCGCGTAAAGCGTCAGCGGCATCATTATAAAACTGGAGAACAGGTAACCGACCCCGATATTGATCAAGACCACCCAACCAATTAGTAGCAGAGCAATTATTAAGGGGCCTCTTACCTCAGCAAAACAGAGGGTTATCGAGTCCGAGGTATCAGCCACAGCGCGGACCGCGTTAAAGATCAATCCGATCCCGATCAAAATATGAATGAAGGACAGGAACTGCGGGTAATGTCCCGACCATTCGTCAAATTTCAGACTTTCGATATAAGCAAAAATGCCACCACCACAAACGATCAACCCCAACCAAAAATCTGTTTTGATCCAAATGCGCATATTAAAATCATCCCGAGGTTTGAATATCGTGTCTCCAGTCGAACAACTGCTTCATTTTGCAAGGCAGTGAAAAACCGTTATCATCAGTTTCCACTGCCCGACAGGATTGTTATTTCTTGAGTTTATTATTGGTGATAACTGTTTCAGTCAACTCATCATAATTAGCGATAACAGCGGCGTAGCCTGCCGCATCACGATATGCAAGAGGAAACCCTTGTTCTTTCATCTTGCTGACATAACCCGGGTCTTTATTCACCTTACCAAGCAGATCAGCCAGAAAATTCACGACATCATCAGGAGTTCCTGCGGGAACAGACCACCCTCTGAAAGTGGTAAATTCTTTGATACCAAGCCCAGCTTCCTGCCAGGTGGGTACAGAGGGAAGCCCATCAATACGCGTTTCTGATGCGACCGCCAGAATTCGGATGGCCCCGGCATCTGCGTGGGATTTAGCCTCTCCATATGGCCACAGAGCACCATCAACATGCCCCCCCAAAACAGCCTGAAGTTGGGCACCAAACCCTTTGGTATGGATAAAGTTCAACTTGATCCCACTTTTTTCCACCATTGCCAAGCCGGACAAGTGGTGAGAGGTTCCCATTCCGGCTTCGGCAATTTTCAAAGGAGCTTTTTTAGCCGCATTGATAAAATCTTCAATTGACTTAAATGGTGAATTGCTTGGCACCGCAATAACTTCCGGGTCCATGGTATAAAGGGCAACCGGTTTGAAATCAGAAACCTTATACTCCACCTGCTTTAATTTGGGATTAGTGACAACCGAACTGGTCATGGCCAAAACAGTATAGCCATCGGCCTTAGCTTTTGACGCAAACGTCTGACCGACAACACCACCGCCCCCGGCACGGTTCTCGATCTTCATTTCGATATCCTGTAAATGCTTGTTGGCATATTCAGCGATAATCCTGGAAGTCACATCAACGGCTCCGCCTGGATCAAAAGGAACAATGATCCGGATATCTTTCGCCGGGAATGTTCCCGCGAAAGCCATACCTGCAATCAAGAGCATGACAACAACCATAGAACCTCTAACGATTACTGATTTCATTTTTTCCTCCTTTGCATAGTTCAAATGCTAAAAAATGATGAATGGTCGAAGCTTCACCACCCGGACAGAACGGAATATCGCAAGCGCTGCCAAAGATCGTTTAACCTTTGATACTATTGCCTTGACAATATAAAAAGTAAAGCTAATATATTTAATCTTTACTATTAGATATCCTTATAGTAATATACGTATCAACATTCTGATTTTATTAGTTTTTATTCTTATAAAGCGAAAATCTTTCTGTGGGCTTAACAAGACACTAGAGGATAACCATATGGACCTTAATAAATTTAAAACATTTGTTGCAATTGCTGAGTTGGGGTCACTGACTTCGGCTGCGGCTGCGGTCAATCTTACCCAGTCCGCAGTCAGTCAACAGCTTAAGGAAATTGAATCAGAACTGGATGTTAAATTGCTAGATCGGTCACGCAGGCCATTAAGCCTTACAAAGGAAGGTGCTGAATTTGCCAAAACAGCCAAACAAGTTTTGCAGTACTGGGGAAAATACAGGGAAAAACATCTTCAGGAGGACATTAAAGGTAAGTTAACAATAGGTTATCTCAGCAGCGTTATTTCCAATACCTTGGCATTTTCCCTGAAAGAACTGCGCCAAAAGCACCCGCACCTGGCCATTAAACTAGTAAATACTTTTGATGTCACAAAGCATCTCACTGAACTGGTAGAGAACCATGAGATTGATGCATGCTTTGGCATAGGGCCACTTAAGCTGCAGAAAGGACTCGTCTGGAAACCCTACACAGTTGAACGTTTTTTTGTCATCACCAAGGAAGACGTCAATTTGAAGACAGACGAAGAAATTATTTCAAAAGGACCTTACCTTCGGTTCACTCCAAACCTTCTGGCTGAGACACGCATTGACAGAGAAATAAAGAGAAGAGGAATTAACGTTGAAACAGCCATGGAAATCGATTCATATTCCAGCATTTTGCTTATGGTAAAACATGCAATTGGCATAGGGATTGTCCCCGAATCCTACATAACCATTCAGGATCAGAAAGAGATTTCCTGCATCCCCTTCAGCATACCGCCGCTGCAAAGAGAATTGGGGCTTATTGTGCGACACGATAGTCCCAAACGACATCTGATCGATGCCTTGTGGAAAGCTATGTACAACCATTCAAACAATCGCGTGGCCAAGTGAGCTCTCTGTGCCATGCTATTTCACGAATTAAAACGAAGGCAATTACTGCTTGCCAGGGTGGCGGCAAAGCCAGCCCCCTGACAGCAGCAACCATCTTCAGGATCCGCTTAAGTCAGTTGAACAGGTTTCCATCTTCATCAAACTCAAGCTCTTCAGGTTTCCCGACAATTTCGATGAGCGGATGCTCCTGCGCTTCAGGAAGAAACGCCTCTGAAATTTGAATTTCGGAGATATGCAGCGTATCACGAATTCTGATCATTCTGATATTGTTCTTGTCAGCACCAATTGCCGTTTTAATGGCAGCCTGAATCGCCAGCTTCTGACTATCAAAAACCATCGGTATCTTTGCCGAATCCGTCCCGCCAGATGTCAACAGATTTGGATAGGTCGTGTTAAAATCCATTTTTTCAAAAAGCCTTCGGGTCGTCATATCGGCGGAACCGACACCGACTGCAGCACCATGGCTTTCATCCGTTAAATCCAGGATGGCAATCTTGCGGGCACGACCTTCCCTGCTGATACCGTAGCCATGGGTATATGACTTGGTTATATTGGTATCCATTCCCGTCCCGCTGATATTCTTACCCATATAATCGACGACCAGAACATCCGCGTTTTCCAACAGCAGGCAGGGAAGCAAGCCACGCGCTTCGAGCAGATATTCAGGCTCTTTTTCACGAATCTCATCTTTTGTCAGGGCGAACAATCTGTAGGTACGGTCAAAGGCATTTTCAATGGTAGCGACACCAAATAGTATCTTGGAATTCTTCAAATAGGCATTGCCGCCAAGCTCAATCGATTCGCCCATTTTCAGTCGACCCCGGTTATGAGTGGTCTCTGCCCCCTTTTGCTTGCCAATCCCGATGGTCATCATTTTATACAGACCACTCTCATAACGGCCACGAAACCCGGTATGCGGTTTAATGCGATTAATAACCACGATGCCATCTGCTGAATGGGCATATTTATCGATATAGACAGGAGTCCCATCGTCCAGGGTGTGTAGAAGATCAACCTCCATGGAGGCGCGGATCGGACACCCCATGGTCTCTTCTGTAATCCTGAGGCTTTTTAAAATGGCCACCTGACCTTCAGCAACAGCTCCGCCATGACTGCCCATAGCAGGGATAATAAAAGGTTCTCCACCCTGTTCCTTGATAAACTTGATGGTCTCGCGGGTAATCAGAGCAATATTATCTATACCGCGGCTCCCCGCAGTAACAGCAATGGACATTCCGGGCTTGATCAAGGAGGCCAGTTCTGGTCGATTAAGAGACTCCCGCAACACACTTGCAGGGTCTTCGATGTAAGATTCATCGAACTTCTGCTTTACAGTAATCATCCTGGGTATTTTTTCATCGCAGATCAAAGCGTTGACTTTAGAACTTTGTGCAGTCATTTTTTCTCCATTCAAGGAAACCTATTGAGCCGAACAATGGTCAGAAGTTTCTCTTTTCACAGGTATTTATCTATAACCAGTACACACATTAGAGCCCCACGCGACGATAACTTTCATAGAACTGTTTACGGTTATAATATTCCCCCACCAAGATCATGATCACCGGCATGACATACAGGTAAGTCAGGCCACCTTCTGGTGACGGGATCCCCAGAAGCAGAGCCAACAACCCAACCCCGAGAAGTTGCAAAAGAGGCAGTATGAGCTGGGGCCTAGCTGAAGTATTTGGGGGGGCCAATTGAACCCCCAGAAATTTAAGAAAAAGTCCCAGTACACAAAATCCCATAGCGACCATCCACGGAACCAAACTTTGGCCGGCAACAACAGGAATTCCAACAACCTGCAATAGAACAAGCCCAGGCAGACTACCCAACAGGCAGGCCGAACCAACAAATGTCAAAGGAGTGCCCTTATGGTTCCATGCTGGAACGGTTTTTATCAGGTAGATCCGGGTCATAGTAAATAAAGCAGCAGCCCCGGCCAGACTCCCGCACAACACTAGCAATAGCTGAAATGCATTTCCCAAAAGAACGGCAGCCACAGCAACAACAAGCAGAATTCCGGCAAAGAGATTCACACTGACAATCTCCTTGCTCAGCCAGGACTGTGTCAGGTTACGCATAGAATGTACGCTATTTTGCGGCTTACCCAGATGCGCCATGGCAGAAACCAGACTGGTGACAAGGGCAAACGACAGAACACCAATATGTACCTCAAAATAGTGAGAATCTAAGGGGTGACTGATAAGCAGCAGAGCCAAGAAGAGCTGCCATAAGCTACCAGCGGTGGTCTGAACCAGCAGAGTGAATGCGACAAGACTCCAGTGACTATGCATCCTTGATCTCCTCCGGGTTTGCAATTTTCCCCGCTTCACTACCGACCGGCTGGCAGGTTCTCGATGGATTGACAACAAAATTAGGTGAGGTGTATTCCTCTTCCGGTAGAGGTGCTACGTTGGTATGGCCTGAAACCTCATCAGGAGTCTCACCGATCTCGACCAATCCAAGAGCGCGGGTCGGGCAGGCCGCAACACAGGCAGGCAGACCACCTTGCTTCAATTCGTCGCGGCACATATCACACTTGGTCATCTGCCCCATCCCTTCATAATACTGGGGGGCGCTGTACGGGCAGCTCCACTCACAATAGCGGCACCCCATGCACAGGGAATGATCCACGGAAACAATGCCGTTTTCATCCTTGTTCATTGCGCCGGTTGGGCAGCCCTCGACACAGACAGGATCGCTGCAGTGGTTACAGCTGACCGAGATATAATAGCCAAAAACATTCTGTCGGAAGGTCCCGTCGGGAAGCCGTATCCAGTCCCCGCCGACATATTCAACAACGCGACGCCAGCGGATTCCGGCAGCGAGATCGTTTTTGTCCTTGCAGGCCACCATGCAGGTTTTGCACCCGGTGCAGCTCTGAATATCGAGGGAAAATGCCGGTTTTTTTATCGCCCCCCTCATCGCGCCACCTTCCCGACCTGGACTAGATTGGTATGTTGAGGATTGCCTTTGGCAAGCGGTGACGGCCGCTGACGGGTCAGGGTATTGATACAGCCCCCCTGATCAACACCCTGCTCATCGGGTGCATACCAGGCCCCCTGAGGCAGGGACAACACTCCCGGCATAATGCGCGGAGTCACCTTGGCCGTGACCTCGACGGTGCCAAACTGATTGAACACCCGAACCCGGTCGCCATGCATGATGCCGCGCGGCTTAGCATCAAGGGGGTTTATCCATAAACTATGAGTTGCGGCTTCCCGCAACCAGGGGTTATTGGCATAGCTGGAATGCGCACGCGACTTGTAATGATGACCGATAAGTTGCAGCGGATAAGCCACAGACTCGGGATCACCGGGCATTCCCCAGGTCGGATGATATTCCGGAAGAGCGCTGATGACATCCCCTTCGGGCAGGGACCAGCGCTGCGCAATATCCCAGAGACGCCGGGAAAAAATTTCGATCTTGCCGCTGGGTGTCTTCAGGGGATTTTTTTCCGGGTCCTCCCGGAAAGACCGGAATCCAACCAGGTTCTCACTGCTGCGCAGCCATTTAAATATTCCCTGAGCCACGGCATCTGCATATTTAACCGGCAATTCCGGTCGTACTTTACGACATTCGTGATACATGAATTCGACCCATTCGTCATGGGATCGTCCTTCGGTAAATTGATCTTCGACGCCGAGTCGCTGCGCGATCCCGGCACAGATATCGTAGATCGTACGGGATTCCCCTAAAGGCTCTATCGCCTGTTGCCGCAGGATAAGTGCACCCATTTCGACTGCGGTCCCCTGATAGGCGAGATCACTTTCCTCAAACGTACTGGTCCCGGGCAGGAGGATATCGGCAAACCGGGCACTCGCTGTCATTACGGTATCAATCACCACGATCATCTCGCACAGGCTGGCATCTTTGAGAATCTGCTGCGTTGTACCAATGTCGGAGTGTTGATTGATCAGAATGTTGCCAGCGACATTCCATAAAAACTTAATCGGAACCTCAAGCCGCGCTTTGCCTCTGAGCCCAGCACTGAGGTCGGTGAAGTTTTTATGATCAGCAATCGCCCTGGTCCACATGAAGCAGGGGATCGACGCTGTAACCGGGTTCTTGCCGATGGGGAGCTTGGGCAGCCCCGCACTGAACGGACCTTCCCGATCACCGGTATTGCCACCGGGAATACCGACATTGCCGGTCAGGATGGCCAGCATACAGATGGCACGCGCCGCCTGTTCACCATTCGCCTGACGCTGCACTCCCCATCCCTGCGAGATAAAAGCGGGCTTTGCCATACCTATTTCCCGGGCCAGGACAGCAATACGATCAGCGGGGACTCCGGTTATGGGTGCCGCCCAATCCGGCGTCTTGGGTTCACGGTCAGGACCGTTGCCAAGAATATAATCCTTGTAACTGCACGCTTCGGGAAGATCCGCGGGCATGGTGGTCGAGTCATAGCCGATGCAGTAGCGATCAAGAAACTCCTGGTCAACCAGGTTTTCGGTGATTATGACATAGGCCAGGGCGCTCACCAGCGCGGCATCCGTTCCGGGCCGAATCGGAACCCATTCATCAGCAGTAGTGCTTGCGGTATCGGTAAAACGGGGATCAATAACAATGACTTTGACACGGTTTTTCTTCAGCGAGGCA
Source organism: Geopsychrobacteraceae bacterium (assembly GCA_963668145.2). Lineage (GTDB taxonomy): Bacteria > Desulfobacterota > Desulfuromonadia > Desulfuromonadales > Geopsychrobacteraceae > Seleniibacterium. The sequence continues at coordinate 82,514 of CAXXJU010000050.1, read as the reverse complement.
ATCAGGTCCCGCACCGGACCGCCACCGCTCATGCGCGTTTCAGCAGGGTTGTTACCAAAAAAAACAACCAGCTTGCTGTTAACGATATCGGTCAGGTAGTTGCCGTTTTTCTCCTTGCCATAGGTATATTCCATGGCATGTGAGATCTGGGCCGTACTGTAGGTATTGTGGTAGTTCAGTCGACCGCCGAGAAGATTCATAAGGCGGTCGACCTGTTCCCGCCCAGAAACGACGACACCAGTACTCCCGGTTCCGTAATTGCGATAAACCGCTTCGTTGCCATAGGTATCGATCACATGGCGCAAGCGGCGCGCAATGGTATCAAAAGCTTCATCCCAAGAGATTTGTGCAAAAAGCCCCTCACCCCGCTCACCGACCCTTTTCAAGGGATGTAATATGCGCTCGGGAGAATAAACCCATTTACGCAGACCACGCCCTTTAAGACAGGCGCGGATCTCATGGGTACCAAAAGTTCCGTCTTCTCCGGTATTGTCCGGTGACACACGCACCACCACACCATTTTGGACATGCAGGCGCAACGCACAACGATTACCACAGTTGACGTTACATGATGACCAGACGATTTTTTCATTATCCTGTAAATTGCTCACGGTCATTCCTGCATGGTTTTAACTTTGACATTTCCACCCCCTTAGCCCCCCTATAAAATAGGGGGGAGGGGGCGGGTTTACTAACAGGGGGATCTACAGCTAACTAACACTCGGTGGGAAAGAACAGTTTCCCCTTAATACTAGATGACCGGGCCGATAGTGAAAATATCCATGGCCTTGACGTACCCGGAGATTTCCGCCTTGGTCGCTTCACCGGAAGCAACCTCATGAATTTTTTCAAAAACCATGGTGCCGGCATCTATCATGCTGATGGTGCCGTCCATAACTTCATGAACGGAAAGATCCATGTGATCCCGCAAGTGATTCCAGGTCTTTTCGTTACCGGTCAATTTGATGACCGGTACAAACGGGAAGCCCTGTGGAGCTCCACGACCGGTGGTAAAGACAATAACATTGGCGCCGGCTGCAGCCATACCGGTCAGTAGTTCCGGCTCGCGTCCCGGGGAGTCAACAACTGTCACACCTTTCCCTGGTGGAATATGACCATATTCACAGACATCCTGGACAATTGCCTTACCGACTTTAGCAATAGCGCCAAGGGATTTTTCTTCGATGGTTGTCAAACCACCTTTGATATTGCCAGGGGTCGGCTGACCACCACGCATGTCGAAACCGATCGCTTTTGCGCGATCTTCAATGCGCTTAACAAACGCAAGAATCTTGTCTCCGATTGCTTTGTCCTTGGCCTGCGCAGCCAGTAGGTGCTCGGCGCCGATAAACTCAGTAACCTCGCCCAGATAAGCAGCACCACCTTCGTCAACAATACGCTCGACCGCTTTACCGAGTGCCGGGTTAGGAGCCAGTCCCGAAGTGGTATCGGAACTACCGCACTTAAGACCCAAACGGATATCGGTCGTGTCACACTCAACACGCTGAAGTTTAGACGCCTCACGTGCCATCTCCTGCGCCATCAGCACACCTTGTGCGGTCGTCTTGGCCGCACCCCCAATTTCCTGGATGGTCAGGATTTCAACCCGCTTGCCAGTCGCACGGATATCTTCAGCGACAGCCTCAACATCTGTTCCCTCACAGCCAAGGGCGATCAGGATGACCGATGCCAGATTCGGACTTTTGCCAAGAGATTTCAGAGTCTGGGTAACAATATCCAGGTCTGGGGTCGTCTGGCAGCAGCCCTGCTGATGAGTAAAGGCAACTGCTCCCTGAACTTTATCCGCAATACCATTGGCAACCTCGTTGGAACAGACAACAGTTGCAAAAACACCGACAAAATTACGGGTTCCGACTTTGCCGTCAGCACGTTTATAACCATAGAATTTCATAATCTATTCTCCTGCTAAGTTGGAAATTTTAATACTTCGTCAATTCAATTTTCAGATTGGAAGCGAGCAATTTTCCGTTGTGGCAAGGAAATCAAGGCATAGCGCGAAGGCGTAGTACTTTACACCGCACAAGCGAGCCCGTAAATTGACGCGGCCACAGCTGAAAAGGGCCGTTTCCGGCTGAAAATTCAGAGGTCTCCGCGACCACGCAGGCTCACAACATTCTGGGTATGAACATGCTCCCCGGCCTGAATCTCAGCTGTCGATTCACCGATAATGGTGCCGTATTTTTTGATCTGGGTTTTATTGGCGATAGCCACACGTGCGACCTTGTGACCATATTGAATATCGGTCAGTGCTGTCAGGGTTTCGATGTTGTCACCAATTCCCATACGGACTTCCTCACCCTTGGCGACATCCTGCAACATGGTCGCAACATTATCTTCTGGATCAAGAATAATGGCGGTTCTGATAGTTTCTACTGACATGAACTTTTCCTTTCTGTTGGTAAGGCTCGTTACGCCTTAAGGCTGATGGCCGAGTATCGATAACATTCAGGGTAAGCAACGGCTGCAGTTCTCTACCACACGTGCTCAATTCATTCGTTTAAAAGACTGGCAAACAGGTCCTTGATTGCAGCCATATTTCCTGATGGGTGACTACAGGCCAAACACCAGTCGGTAATTTTCTTTCTGGATTCCTCTGACAATTGAGGAGTAAGCGCTGCAAAGCGCTCGACAAGTTCCTGCCACTGCCAGGGCTGCTCAGGATCGCCTCTGCGAAAGCTGCGATCCCGGACCAAAACTTTTCCGTTTTTCAAGGTAACCTCAACTCGGGCCGGTCTTTCTTTTGGAAACCGGGCTGTCAGCGCAGGATCTTCAATAATATGAATCCGCTCCATCAAGGATTGCAGCTGACTGATTCCCAACACCTCCACTGTGAAATTGGCAAAGTCCAGTTTGCCCTGGTAAAGCAGGAAAGCCAGGCATAATTTGCTGGAAAATTTTGCTTCCTCAAAAGTCTGGGGGTCCATGTGATTGGCAATATTCAATTGCGCCTGAGGTGCAAAGACCTCAACTTTTTCAACCTGCTCTGAGTCCGGGATCTGTGAGAGCAGGTCATTCATTGCATCAAGACTGGTGTGCATCTGCCCGCAGACCGGCCACCCCTTTAAGGTGGTGGTCTCTATCTGGTAACAATCTTCTGCGGGGATAGCCAAAATAGATGCATCTCCCGACAGCCCCCAGGCTTTAAGCATCCCGCGTGGACCTTCAAGGACCCTGGTTGCAGCAGGCAAACCACTTAAAGCCAGGCGGACCGCAGTCAAACCGTTACGAGTGGCCGCAGCGGGGTGAAAAGCTTTGGCCTCCTCGGCCTTGTCATCGAGGATTTGCCATAAACCTGCCGCCTGGGTCCCAACATGACCGAATGCCATTAGGGTTTGTTCAGGCGTCAGGTTTAACAATCTTGCTGCTGCTGCTGTCGCCCCAAAACTGCCTGCCGTTGCTGTCGTATGACAGACAGCATAATGATCCTTGCCCAACAAGGTGCCGACCTTCAGCCCAACTTCATAACCAGCGATAATGGCCGCCTGTAAATCCTGAAGGCTTGGGTTAAGGTTCTCGGCCAGCGCAATAACGGCCGGGAACACGGTTACGGCTGGATGCATAACAGCCAACTTATGACCGTCATCAACTTCTGCCAGATGAGAGATGGCAGCGTTAGCCGCTGCTGCCTGCTCAAGTTGATACAACCCCTTCCATCCGGCCACGCTACACCCAGAGTCATAAACACCGGCATGCCCTAACGAGCCTGCCAAGGCCTGATGATAAGGCTTAGCAAGACGATGCTGGCAACCTGCGGCAACAGCGCCCCACCAGTCAATGGCACTGTCTGCAACCCGGGTAAAAACCCGGGTTGGCAGAGTTGTTACGTCCAGCGTTGCCGTCCATTCGGCTAATGCTTGCAACCAGGGCGTTGCGGATTGATCACTACCTGAGGAGGCCAACATAATCAGGCCTGCGTCAGCTTGCTGATATGCTCATACACAAGATCAACAACCGGCCCGGACTGCCCCAGGTAATTTTCTGGACTTAAGGCCTCTTCAAGCTCTTCACGGCTGCAGATACCGGCAACCGTCTCATTCTCCATCAGCATATCGATGAGGGGACGGTCCTGCGCCAGGGCATCGAGGGAAATTTCATGAATAACATGATGAGCTTCTGCCAGTGGCATGCCTTTAGAGAGCACGAACATCGCCTTTTCTGACAACAGAACACCTTTGAGCCGATTGACGTTTTTCATCATCCGATCGCTATTAACCTGTAGATTGCTGATGACTTTATGCATATGAGCCAGCATTGCTGAAGCAATACCAAAAGCTTCCGGCATGACAATCCACTCAGCGCGCCATGAACAACCATCGCGTTCATTCAGGGGGGCCATCAGCTCGGCCATAACATCGGCATTGCCACGGACAATGCGGCTGAGAGAGAAAACCCATTCACTGACGATCGGATTAATTTTGTGTGGCATGGTGCTGGAGCCGACGATCCCCTTGGTGTACCCCTCAGCCAGTTCGCCGATTTCGGTCATACTGGAAAAATAAACTTCCTGGGCGATCCGCGAGCAGGTGCCACCGATCAATGACAAGCCATAGGTGAGCTCAGCCAGGCGATCGCGCTGGTTATGCCACCAGGTATTGGGATTCCCGAGTCCCATGTACGCACAGCTCAGGCGCTGCACCTCGAGCCCTTTATCGCCCCAGGCGGCATAGGTCCCGATGGCTCCGGACATGTTGCCAACCAGGCAGCGTTCCTTCAACTCCCGCCAGCGCTCCAGGTTACGGCTCATTTCATCCAGCCAGTTAGCCATTTTCAGCCCGAAAGTAAATGGCAAGGCATGGTTGCCGTGGGAGCGAGCCACCATGACGGTATTACGATGTTTTTTCATCAGCTCAGCAGCAACTTTCAGCAGCTCAACCAGTTGGTTTTCGATGACCGCATGAGCTTTTTTCGCCAACAGCATGGTGCCACTGTCGATAATATCCTGTGTTGTCGCCCCACTGTGGAGGTAGGTCTGATGCTCTTCTGGTAGGTTTTTCCGATATTCGGTAAGCAGTCCCATCAGCGTATGAGCAGTCTTCTTGCCATGCTCGATGACCATCTGCACATCAATCAGATCGGCATTGGCCTTGGCACAGATGGATTCGGCGGCGGCTTTAGGAATCATATCCAGATCAGCCATCGCTTTGGACAAGGCTGCTTCAGCGTCGATCCAGGCCTGCAGTTGAGAACGCTCGTTGTAAACTTCGCGCATAGCCGGGGTACAGGTCAGCCCTTTAAAAAGAGCCGTATCCATCAAGTGAACATTGTCAGTATAAGCCATTTTGTACCTTCTTTCTTTGAAATTTCGTTAAGTCTTGCATCCAAAAAGCCATATCAGATCAACAAGTTAATCATATCTGCGCAGGTTTCATACGGCAGACAGACCAATCGTGTTCAGAACGATACAACCATTTCTGGGGTCATCAGGTTCTGTTTCAATGCCGAGGGTTAATTCCAACTCCGGCAGGTTTCAAATAAGTCGTTGAGAAGTTTCGTTTCCTGTTTCAATATGTTCACAGAAACGTGTCAGGTCGGCTTTACGTTCAACTCATTTCGCTTTTTCTTCATGCCCAGCCAAGCTGGCAGAATAAATGATCCGGCTGCCATGAGCAGCAAAACACAAGAGATCGGCCGGGAAACAAACAGCAGCAGATTATCCCCTCCCAGTTCAAGAGCCAGCTTCAATTGTTCTTCTGCCATATGACCCAGAATGAGTCCCAGAATAACCGGCAGAACCGGATACTTTGCCGTCTTCAAAAAGTAACCGAGCAGTCCGAAACCAAGGAAACTGTAGACATCGAACAGCCGGTTGTTCAACGTGTAAGAGCCGACGGCGCAGAGTACCAGCAATACCGGAATGACATAATGCTGCGGAATCGATAAAACCTTGATGATGGCTCCGATGAAGAAATGGTAGAAAATCGTACAGAACAAAAAGGCTACGAAGAACGAGATAAAGACGACCCAAACCACATCTCCGTTGTCCCGGAATAACAACGGCCCAGGTTGCAGATCGTGGAGCATGAAAGCCCCGAGCATCATCAGAGTCGATGCGTCACCGGGGATCCCCAAAGTCAACATCGGGATCAGGGCGCCCCCCATAGACGCATTGTTGGCCGCTTCCGGCGCGATAATCGCTTCCGGCAGCTCCCCGGTGCCGAACTTTTCCGGCGTTTTTGAGGAACTGCGCGCCTGCCCGTAGGCAACGATATTGGAGAGGCCGGGGCCAACCCCGGGCAGAATCCCGATCACAATCCCGATCAGGGTCGAACGCAATAAATCGGCTTTGCGACTGAGCACCACAGCGAAGCTGCTCATGAATTTTTTCATTTCAAAATCGATCTTTGCGGATTTCTTCCCGCCACCGATTTCATCCACATCGGACAACAGTTGCGGGATGGCATAGATACCGATCAGGGCCGGCAGAACACTGAAGCCGGATTCGAGCCCGTCGATCCCGAAGGTGTAACGCAAGACGCCGGAGGCCGGGTCGGTGCCGATCATCGACAGTAAGATCCCCAGCCCGGCGGCCAGAAAAGCCTTTATCGGGCTCCCGGCGGCCAGCGCGGAGATACAGGAAAAGGTAAAGATCACCAGGCTGAAATATTCCCAGGGTCCGAATTTCATCGCAAAGGCCGCAAGCAGAGGCGCAATAAGAACCAGCGCAAGGCCGCTGAGGAAACCTCCGGACATGGACGCATAAACCCCTAAGCCGAGGGCTTCGATCGCCTTTCCTTTGCGGGCCATGGGATAGCCGTCCAAACAGGTCGAGGCCGAGGCAGGCGTACCGGGGATATTCAAAACAATGGCAGCGACCAGTCCCCCGGAAATAGCGCCGCAGTAAACTCCCATCAGTAAGGTCAGCGCTTGGGTGGTATCCATGGTAAATGTGACCGGGACCATCAGGGCGATGGCCATGGTACTGGTCAGACCCGGAATCGATCCGATCACCAGTCCGCCAATAACACCCAGGGCGATTCCAAGCAGAATATGCAGTTGAAAAACATCAGCTAGCGAAGGCAGAAAATATTCGTACATAACGACTCCTGAAACTCGTCATTCCATTGTCATTAGCAGGCGGTAGAAAGACTGCTGGGCCCATGGTGGGCGAACAAAATCAATGACTGGTTTCTAGCTTATTGATTTTGTGAGATCGAAAAAATCAGCCATTTCCCGATTGTATTTACGCATTTGTTTCAACAACTCAATTAAGGTAAAAAAGCCTGCAGGAAATGCTCCACCAAAAGGACCACGCCACCGACCACGCAAAAAGTAATAGCCACGGCTTTCGGAAAATCTTTTTGGGGTTTTTCACTCAGGCCCAGAATGGTCACCATCAGAAACAGACTCGTGGAAATAACGAAACCGATCGCCTTCATCAAAGCCAGATACAGGATAATTGCCAGCAAAAACGACATGCGACGCTTCGAGGCAAAGCGCCCCCACACCTCCCTGGCCGTGGGCAGTTCCTTGTTGGCAAGGAAACTGCTAACGAACAAAACTGCAACCAGAATCAGACAAAAACCAATGACCAGATACGGAAACATCTTCGACGAGTAAGACTCATAGGGTAAATCCTCAAACAGCGATGTCTGGTACCCCAACGCCCCCAGGACAATCAGAAAAAACACTGAAAACAGCCTATCGGTTAAGCGCATGATGCTTCATCTCCCTGGTCGGGCCGCCCGGCTGGCGGCCCGACATCAATCCAAACAAGCGTTTAATACCGCCATTCAACCAGCAAGTGATGACTATTGTTTTCCCATGCCGTACTTTTCGGCCAAGTGCTTGTACATACTAAAAGAACGATCAAGGTACTGATCCAGTGCAGCACCTTCCAAAGAAATCAGATTGACCGAGTTAACCGCCATTTTTTTAGCACATTGCGGATCTGCGGCGGCTTCCATCCAGGCCTTCACCAACACGGCTTTGATGTCGTCGGGCAAACCTTTGGGGGCCCAGGTTCCATATTCGGTCTGCAACACAGAATCGTAGCCCTGCTCTTTCATCGTCGGGACACTCGGCAGGCCGGGATCTCTGGCCTCAGACAGGATGCCGATACCGACTAGGTCACCAGATTCGACATAGGGCTTGGCCGCATTAACCGCGACGCAGCTCATCTTGAGGTTGCCCTGCAGCATGGCGATAATGCGTTTTTTGTCTCCCGACATACCGACAATTTTCAAATTATCGGCGTTCAGATCGGTCTTATCGAGAAAACTGAGCAGCCCGAAGTGAGACAGACCGTTAATGGCGGCTCCAATCGGAACAGAAGTCGGATCGGCTTTCAATTTTGCCATAAGTTCTTTCAGGTTGCTGACGCCCAGGCTCTTCGGCACAAAGATGCCGGCATTATTGACAGCGGTCATGGCTACAGGAGTGAAGTCTTTATAGGTGTATTCAGAACGGCCGGTCACATTAGCGATATGCAGGCTCTGGTGCTGCCAGAGCAGGGTATAACCATCGGGACGAGAGCGCTTTACTTCCATTTCACCGGTCTTGCCACGGGCACCGTTGATGTTTTTAACGATAACCTTTTCCGGCAGGCTGGTCCGTTCGAGACATTGCGCAAAAATACGGGCAGCGACGTCACTCCCCCCGCCTGGTTTATAAGGAACAACCAGCTGAATAGGCTTGTCCGGATAATCTGCACTCATGGCAGCGGTAGGCAGAAAAAAACTTGTAACAACCAACATGGCAACAAACATCTTTCTCATTCGGTAACCTCCCTTGGCTATCGTTCCGCTAAGCAGAACGTCGTTAGCAATATCGGAATGCCCGGAAATTATCATGAGAATAAAACAGCGTCAAGAAAAATCTTCTATTTCGTTCTTCTAAACAAAATGCTATTATCAATAACAGAACGCTACCAATTTCCAAGCACAGCCGGGCAAGGCTTTTTGATTTCTAAAAATACCTATTTAATCCAGATAGATGGGAGGAACAAATGAAAGAAGATATAAAAAATGCAGATAACAACACCTTCAGTTCGGTCGGCAGGGCCTTGACTATCCTGGAATGTTTCGACCGAGACTCATTCCGGCTTTCCCTGGCCGACATCGCCAAGAAAACCGGGTTTTACAAAAGTACCATCCTGCGATTAATTAAGGATCTGCTGGATTTCGACTATCTCCAACGCGATCCGGATGGCAAATATCTGCTCGGATCCGCCCCGCTTCGGTTGGGCGACATGTATCGGCTGGCCTTTTCCAGCGGTTTAATCATCCAGGCCTGCCTGCAAAAAATTGCTGAAAGAACGGGAGAAAGCACAGCCTTTTACATTCGGGAAGGAAATTCGCGAATCTGCCTGTATCGGCGTCATTCACAACACCTGCTCAGAACCCACGTCGAAATTGGCGACAAAGTTGCCCTTTCCAGTGGTGGATCTGCCTGTCTGATTATCCGCGCTTACACAGATCTCGATTCCCAGGAAGCAGATCTTGTCGCCGCACGCGAACGAGGCCATTGCTGTTCTGTCGGGGAACGCACGCCAGGCGTTGCCTCGGTCTCCCTGCCGATCTTTCTCAGCGATGGGAAATTCGCGGGGGCCATGGTTGTGTCAGGGGCCGCCTCCCGATTCGATGACGAGGCCAGGCTGGAAGGATTAAAAATAGCACAAGAGGAAATCGCCAAACAGGGATTGCACTATGCGCCGAGCCAACCCCTTTAATCAGGAGGCAGGCGACAGACAAACGACGATTCACAGTCAAATTGTTATCCCTTTTAACAGGGCAACTGCCTTGCTACAACTCGCCGTTCACTGAGCCGTTGAAATCACTTCAAGACTTCTGAGCTGATAACAAAACTCGCTGCCGCAGGATTGACCCTCGTTAAAAGGGAGAAACACGACGAAAGCATTGAAAAGAATCAGAGAATGAGGAAAGTAATGACCTCCACAGAAGGCTAGGGTTAATTCCTTGCATTTACTCGTCACTGTGGAAACGGTAGCGCGGTTTAATAATGCGTTCCCTCCGCTGCAAACCTTCGTGCCACCGAGGGAGAACGGGTATTCTGTTCGATTCATACCACCCATTAAAATCTCGACCATTTTTGTCACCAGCCAGCGTGCCTTTCCTCTGGACAGACAAATGGAATCGTTTATTATTCCAAAGGGCTGGCAACCAGGGGAGGACATCAAATGTTTACCAGAACATCCAATGACGACTACCGGCAACCATTAGATAAAATCAAAATGAAAACGCTGGTCTATGGCGAGAAGACCCTGATGACCGAATTCAGGTTAGAACAGGGAGCACAATTGGCTCGCCACAGCCACCCCCATGAACAGACCGGCTACCTGGTCAGCGGCGGATTGCGCCTGACCATCGGCACGGATCATTATGAAGTCAGGCCGGGAGACAGCTGGTGCATCCCGGCGGACGTTGAGCATCAGGCCGAAGCCGTGGAACAGGCAGTGGTTATTGAAGTGTTCGCACCGTTAAGAAAGGATTATCTGCCCTGAGTCAGCACCGTCACGCCGGAATGTCCCGCCTGGTCGTTCTCGGCAGTCTATCCGCTCTGTTCTTCAGCAGTACCTTTATTTTCAACCGCGCCATCAGTCTGGCCGGCGGCCATTGGTTCTGGACGGCCAGCCTGCGTTATGCCTGGATGCTGGCGCTGCTCATGCTCTGGTATCTGTGCTCCGGAAAAACGGCTTTGCTCTGGCAGATCTTCGGCCTGTTCAGGCGCAACTGGATTTTCTGGTGTCTGACCGGTAGCATCGGTTTCGGAATTTTTTATTCTCTGATCGCCTTCAGTTCCGGGTTTGCCCCGGGCTGGGTGGTTGCCACGACCTGGCAGATGACCATTCTGGCGTCACCGCTGGTGCTGCTGCTGTTTGGCAAAAAGGTCCCGCTCAGGGCTCTGCTCTATACTCTGCTGATCTTTTGCGGCATCCTCCTGGTCAACCTGGGCCAATCAGAGACTGTTGCCTGGCAGGACCTGCTCTGGGGCGGGCTGCCGGTGCTGGTTGCGGCCTTCGCCTACCCCCTCGGCAACCAGATGCTCTGGGAAGCGCAACGCCAGGGCACCCGACGGATTCCGCATATCAAAGATCAGGTTCTGGAAGACCCCTTTGCCAGAATCATGTTATTGACCCTGGGGACAATCCCGTTCTGGGTCCTGCTTTACCTGCTGTTGAGCCCGCCGCCGCCGGCTGCCGGACAATGGACCAGCACCTTTCTGGTGGCGCTGCTGTCCGGAGTCGTTGCGACGAGCCTGTTTCTCTATGCCCGCAATCTGGCGGTGGATTCCTATGAGATCGCCGCTATTGATTCCCTGCAGTCTGGAGAAGTGTTATTTTCACTGGCGGGAGAGATCCTCTTCCTCAACGGGAGTTTCCCCGCGACCGGAGGTACGGTCGGGGTTATTCTGACCGTTGTCGGTCTGGGCCTGTACATGAGAGCCCAGGTCGATCAGAACTGAACAGCCCGGAAGGAGTCGAGCATGCCCAAAATCTACCGTCACCGCATAACTGTCCCCGCCGATTCCATCGATGCTAACGGCCATGTTAATAATGTGGTTTACATTCAATGGATGCAGGATGTTGCGACCAGTCATTCCGATGCCCAGGGGTGTACCAGGTCGCTGTATGAAAAACTCGGCAGCAGCTGGGTCGTTCGCGCCCACCGCATCGAATACCTGAAACCGGCCTTCGCCGGCCAGGAGATCGAGATCCTGACCTGGGTCAGTAATCTGAAACGGACCCGGTCATTACGCCGTTATCGGTTTCAGAATGCCGAAGGAACGGTCCTTGCGCGGGCGGAAACCGACTGGGTCTATGTCAGCGCAACCAGCGGTCGCCCCTGCAGCATTGCTCCGGAAGTCAGCCAGGCTTTTGAGCTGGTCCCGGAAAATGAGGAACCCAAAGAATGAAAACACTGTCGCCAAGGCTCGTGTGCAGGTTAAAAAAAAGAGCAGGATCGACCAGTCTGGTCCAAAACGTCCGCAGCAAAAGCTAAAGCACTCTTAAAATGATATCCTTGGCACTGAAACCCTTTCGTTTACAGCCTGGCCAAGGCGGATCTGGTCACCGCTTCTATCTCTGCAGAGGATCGTTATGAGCAAACTGTTTAGCCCGTTGAAGATAAGGGAACTGACTATTCCCAACCGGATTTTTCTGTCCCCCATGTGTCAATACTCAACTCCGGACGGCAGGGCCGGCAGCTGGCATCAGGTTCACCTGGGAACGCGTGCTATCGGTGGCTGCGGGCTGGTCATGACCGAAGCGACTGCCGTCAGTCCAGAGGGTAGGATCAGTCCTGACGATCTGGGCATCTGGAATGATGAGCAGATGACAGCGCTCATCCCGGTGGTTGATTTCATTCGCCGGCACGGTGCTATTGCCGGCATTCAACTGGCCCATGCCGGCAGAAAAGCCTCCACCGACGCCCCCTGGCGGGGCGGCAAACCGCTCCCAAAAGCTCAGCGCGGCTGGCAACCGCTGGCCCCCAGCCCGCTCCCCTTTGCACCCGGTTCTGCACAACCAAGGGAGCTGTCAGGCACTGATCTCGACAGCATCGAAGCAGAGTTTGTCTGCGCCGCCCGCCGCGCACTGCAGGCCGGGTTTCAGGTCATTGAGCTGCATAGCGCCCACGGCTATCTGCTGCACCAGTTTTTGTCTCCACTCAGCAATCACAGAACGGATGAGTTCGGCGGCACCTTACAAAACCGAATGCGTTTTCCGCTACGGGTCGCGGCTGCAGTCCGGGGGGAGTTGCCGGCTGAAGTGCCCCTGTTTGTCCGCCTTTCAGCCAGCGATTGGGTGACCGGAGGCTGGGATCTGAACCAGTCGCTGGAATTCTGCGCCGCCCTCAAACAGCAGGGGATTGACCTGATCGACTGTTCTTCGGGAGGCCTGGTCGCCACCGCCGAAATTCCGACCGGACCGGGCTTTCAGGTTCCGTTTGCCGCAGCCATCAAAACCAAGGCCGGAATTGCCACCGGAGCGGTCGGCCTGATCAGCGAGCCGGCCCAGGCCGAGCAGATTGTTGCCACCGCCCAGGCCGATGCGGTCTTTATCGGGCGGGAGCTGTTGCGCAATCCCTATTGGCCACTGCGGGCGGCCCGGGAACTTGCCGTCGATACGGTCTGGCCCGAGCAGTACCTGAGGGCCAAATGATCATGCCCCTGGCACAGCACCGGCTGCCCCGGAGATACTCCGGCGTGCTGTTCAATCAACTGCGCAGAATCGCTGCTGCGGAAAAGATATCACCATGAAAAAATGCCCCTTTTGCGCCGAAGAGATCCAGGACGCCGCCATTAAATGCAAACATTGCGGCGAGTTCCTGGCACAACGCTCTCCTCTTACCACTCCAGCCGGGGAGGAAAAGCTGCCCTGGTATTTCAAGACCACCTTTATCGTCATCGCCCTGGCTAGTGTCGGCCCTCTGGCTTTGCCGCTGATCTGGCTGCGCCCACAGCTGTCCCGGAGCTGGAAAATCGGCTTGACTATCGCTATTCTCCTGCTCAGCTGGCTGCTGTTTGAAATAACCCTGAAATCGATTCAGAGCCTGGAAGAGTATTATCGTCTGTTGGACAGTCTGTAGTTCGCAGCCACGCCCAGCGCGAAAAGACCCTTTAGACAACATAAATTCTGGCAAAAAAAAGCGCCCGGGGAAAACCCGGACGCTTTTTTTTAATCTCACTGTCTCAAAAACTCAGACCGGCATGACCGTACGTCCGTAGACCTCGTTGATCACCTGCGCCAGAGCCGTATAAATCGCGGAACACCCGCAAATAATGCCTTCATAACCGGCAATATGCTTGATGGTCCCACTTTCCAGCAGATCGCCCAGCGCCAGCAGGAAAAAGAGGATGGTCAAAGACGCAAAAACAAACTGCAGCGCGCGACCGAGCTTGAGGGTGCCGACAAACAGAACTGCGGTAAAGATGCCCCACATGGCCAGATAAAAGACCATTGCCAAAGGATCAGGCTGTTCGACCAGGCCAACTTTCGGCAGGACAATCAGCACGACCAAAGACAACCAGAAAAACCCGTACGAGGTAAATGCTGTCGTGCCGAAGGTGTTCCCCTTTTTCCACTCCATCATGCCGGCCATCACCTGGGCCAAGCCGCCGTAGCAGATGCCCATGGCCAGAATCATTGAGTTGAGGGAGAAGATTCCGGCATTATGGAGATTCAGCAGAACGGTGGTCATGCCGAACCCCATCAGGCCCAGCGGCGCCGGGTTGGCCGTGATATCCGCCAGATTGATCCGAGACGTCTGCAGATCGCTATCTGCATGATTCAAGACATTGCTCATCATTTTACCTTTTTTTCAAAACAGAGATTAAAGAAACGGCTCCGTCAGCTACAAATTTATGCAATTGCAGTTCGATCCTGATAAAAGCCGAGAGAAAATAACAAGTGGGGTGTCTCCGCAAGGAGAAATAGCGGTCTGCGGTTAGAATGAGAGCGAAGAATATAGATAAGCTGATTTTTTTGCAACCAAAGAAGCGCTTTTTTTCACAAAAATCTCATTTATTCGAGACGGCCAGCAAGCGACGAAACCCTGTTCCTGCCGGCCGGTCTTTTAGGCCGTTGCCATCCGGAAACTCCGAAGGGCAACGGCTAAGTTTTCAGATTGGAAACGAGCAATTTTTCGTTGTAACAAGAAAACCCGCAGATTGACACCGCCACAACGGAAAAGGGCCGTTTCCGGATGAAAACTAGGCAGGGGCAGGCCTACCGTTCGACCCGAGGGAAAACGTCCGGCGCCTTCTCCGGAAAGAGGGCGTTCACAGTGGCGGGCCCGCCGGCACAACTCAGCGGGGTGAGCGTTGCAGAAAGACGGTCAGGTCGCGATGCAGCTTCAACAACAGTGGCCTGATTGCGTCCATATCCCGGCGCGACCAGACCGGCGCGACCATGCCGTGGCTGAAGTCCGCCCCCCCGGAGGCAGGCGGCGAGGCCAATTGTATATCGCGGAACGACGTGCTGATCAGACCGGGTTGCGCTGTCACCTTCATGGAGAAGAGGACTTTCCAATTGGACTTGGTGAGGCAGCTTAACCAGGAGCAGGGATAATCGAGCTGCCCGTTGCCGATCACCGTCCCTTCCTGCATGTCTTCAAAGGCGATCGGACCTTTTTCCGAAGTAAAGTTCTCTTCCATCCAATCCTTGGTTGCACCGAACAATTGAAGCTGGTTCTTCCCCTTGATGTCCGAGCTGGCCTGAATGGTTTTCTCAGAATCCGGAATACGGGTCAATCCTCCTGCGCAACCGCTCAGCAGGATGATCGCTAACACTAACGGGAGGTATTTCAGCATGCGTAGCTCCTCGAGAGAAATTCGGTAAAATTCAAAAAAGCGGAATTATTTTAAGTATAACCTGCTCTCGCTACGCTGTCGTCAAAGAAAATGTTACAAAAAATCAAATCGGGAAAAAGGCCTTTGCATAGTTTCACTAGCCGCATCGGCCCGTCCTATGGAGTTTGGTCCGCTGAGCTGCAAGCGTATAGACGGGTGGCCACCTGGTCAATGTTTTTGCCGATCAGTACCACAAACCGTTCGCCGTTATCGGCGCCGGGCAAGGGGGAAAGCGTCTGTTCGCCGGGGACATACTGGTAAACTTGCGGCTCAGTGTCTTCAGCAAACTGAACAATCCCTTTGGCGCGCAGCAGCTCCGCCGGAAAAGAGGCCGTCGCGGCAAAAAACCGCTGTTTCGAGGGGCATTGTTCAAATAGCACCAGAGCGCTCCCGATTTCATCATCCAGATGGGTCCCTCCGCAACCCGAGCGGCAAGCCAATTCCTGCGGAAATTTCATCTGCCCGGCAAAATTGACCCCATACAACAGTGCCGGAGAGAAGTCGCCATGATCAGCCCGATGAAGGGCGGCAAAGGGGTTCAACTGGCGCAGGTAGCGCTCCAGCTCAGCAAGCTGCGGCGCGTCAAGCCGGGAAGCTTTGTTGACCAGCAGGACATCGGCCAGGGCCACCTGATCCCTTGCCACCTGATAATCCTTGAACGGGGCAAGGTGTCGGGCAGCATCAACAACGGTTGTCACTGAACAGAACTCCAGGCGGTCGCTCAGTTCACAGACTTCGCTCAGAAAATTAGCCGGGTTGGCCAGTCCGGTTGTCTCGATCACCACAAAGTCCGGCTGATACCCGGCCAGGATCTCCCCCAGCGCCAGTTTCAGATTGCCGGCCAGAGTGCAGCAGACACAGCCTTCATCCATATCCGTGACCGCATAATGCTGCCCCACCATTCTGCTGTCGAGTCCTCTGGCGCCGATTTCATTCTGAATAATGGCGACGAAAGCGTTGCGGCTGGCCTGGTATTCAATGAAATGGTTCAGAAAACTAGTTTTCCCGGCGCCGAGAAAACCGGTCAGGACCAGCAATTTCGGCTTTTCACTGATCCCCATTGAGATCTTATCGACGCTGAATGCAGCCCCGGGAACCTGGGCCGTCCACCAGGGCTCGGCCGTAAAAGCGCCTGGAAGCGGCGCCCCCTGGCACCACTGGAGCTCGGGCAGGTCATGGAACCCGGCTGCGGCAGCGGAGATTTTGTCTCCGCCCCAGCCAAGCGTCAAAAACCATTCATGGCTCCCGGGCAGCGGGGATTCTGCATACGCGCCAGACCGACTGTAGACCGCTTTTTTGCCGGCCCGCTGCCAGCGCAGCAACTGCTCCGGACCGGTCCGTAGACAAAAACTGAACGATCCCGCCAGCACTCGAAAAAACTCCAGCGCGATCGCCCAGGCCGGCAGATCCTGATCTGCAGCGCCGGCAGCGACGACCTCCCGAACCCCGCTTTGCCCGCACATCCGGATCCCGTCCGCGCTGATCAGCAGTTGCCGTTCTGCCGCCATCAGCCCCAGGTTGATCTGCCGGGAACGCGGCTCAATCTCAAGCAGCACCCGGCCGATTCCAAACAGTTCCAACAGCTGCGGATGGGCCGTAAACTCCCGGACCTGATCAAGAAAATCATCCTGCAGCGCGACCTGACAGGCGGCGATGGAAAAGGCTTCTAGCAATTCCTCCGCCGGATCCGGGAAATAGTAGAGGCCGAACTCCGCGCGCGCCCGGGACTTATTGCCAGCCGCATGCTCCCGAGCCAGCCCGAACACCCCGCTACGGCCCGCAACCTTGGCGGTGAGCCCGCCGCTCGTCAAGGAGCACTGGCGGATCCCTCGCCAGCCGAGCCGTTGCCTGACCCCGGGGACAAAATTGACCCGCATCAGCACCGCCCAGGGCAATTCTGCGGCGCAGCGTTCGGCATTTTCCAGCACGGCGGGCGGCAGCAACTGCTCTAGTTCAGCGTTCATCAGGTCCTCCCTGTCACGGGCACCCCCTTGGGGACGCCCGTGATTTTATTGCGACCGATTCAACCAGCTTCCGATACAATTCTGCCGCTGGCCGCCGGTTGTCGAACGACACCAAGATCCGCTAACCGAAAGTGATCACGTCACCATTGCCAAGATAGGCTTTATCCTTGGACCGATGTCGGGCGCTCCCTTCAACGACCGGGTACCCGGCTGAAATGAACTTTTTGGCACAGAGTACACCGGTGCAGTGATTGCAGCCGATGTGATCGAAGTTGTAATTGCGCAGGGAGATCACCAAGTCGTCATACTTGGGGTCCCAGTCATCAAAGGGGGAAATATGCAGCCCGCCGTAAATACCGTGGAAGCTGTCGTTTTCATATTTCACTTCTTTGTAAGCGGTTTCCGCAAACTGGATGATCCCCTGATGGCAGCAGCCCGTCACGCTGACCAACCCCTTGCCGGCCACGTTGAAATAGAGGGACTGCTCACCATAGACCCGGCAGATGATCGGAATTGGGAACACATAGCTGGCCATTCCCGGGATATGGGTGGTCAAGCCGTTCTTCACCGTCACAACCCGTCCTTGATGCCCGGAATCCTTGAGGTACTGCAGCCCTTCCGGATAGAAACCTTCCGGAATATAGATGGTGATTTCCGGGTTGTACTTCAAGGTGACCGGCAAGCCCCAATAATGATCGAAATGTTCATGAGAGATGATCAGGGCTTCGATTTCCCCAGCGGCAAGCATTTTATCGATCCCCTCCCGTTGGAAACTCTGCTGGATCCAGTCATAGCTCCAGCCGCTGTCGAGCAGGAACTTCCGTTGCCGGCCGGACATTTCCTCCACTTCGATCAGGGCGGCGAAGCCACCGGCATTCTCCGGATGGACGCTGTTCTTCAGGCAGATCTCCCAGGCCTCCTCCACCCGGTGCGGGAGCAGATGTTTGATCTGTTCGATCCCTGCAGCATAGCTGCCTTTGCCAAGCCCCTGGCCGTTACCGAACGGAGGCCAGTTGTAATCGTACTGATTGACCAGCAGGCCGCCGGCCCCTTTGATATCCCCCATCAGCACGGCATTTTCAAACCAGCTGGTTTCACTGATATTGGTCACCTTGACCTTCCGGCAAACCCCAATATCGGTCATTTTCCTGGCTACTTCCGGAAAATGCCGCTTCCGCGCCGGAGAATAGGAATAGAAGCCCATGGCGGCAAGCACTCCCAAGCCGACCCCGGTCGTTGCCCCTTTGATAAAATCGCGGCGTTTCATATTGTCGGACATACGCTCCTCCCCTGCTGTCATTATTTGATCAGATCGATACTGGCGTAGAAGAATGGCAGCGCCCAGACCGTGACAAAGTAAAACACCACGCCCATCACGGCCCCGGCCCCGAGTCCAATACCGAAACGGCGGTTGGGCCGGATCGCCTCAATCCTGGCCTGCCGGTCCGCCTGATCCGCGGCGATCTCGGCAGCCGTTTTGGGCACCATTGTCCAGCCTGGCCAGTTATCCATGAACCAGTGGTGAACCAGCATCAGATTGACCAGCCAGATGGTCGGGATCATGGGAAACTGCTGCGGATGGGAGAGCCCTTTCTGGGTCCCTAGGAACAGGTGCGAAGTCCGATAATAGAAGATGTAGAGCAGGATGCTGGCGAGCAGCACCAGCGCGGTGCGAATCGCAATATTGACCGGCATGCTGAACTTGCGCGGCCAGTTTCCGCAATAAAAGTTGAGAAACAGAGCGGGCACCAGGACAAAAATCGCCATTTCGCCGACGTGCAGCCAGCGCCAGTCCGGGGCGAAGTCGCGGCGCGTCCCACGAATCGCTTCACCAAAGGTCAGTTCCTGGGCAAAATAGAAGAAAAAGTGCATGGCCAGCGCGATCAGAATGATCCCGCAGAATGTCGCCAGACGCCGGCCCCAGTCATGGCGGATCAGATTGAAAGGATAGCGTTCCCAGATGGTTTCCACCAGCCAGACCACGACGGTACAGCACATGATCCAGCCGATATGGAAATTGCCCGAAACCGTATCGGCAAAACGCTCCCAATACGGTGGGGCAATCGAAGTAAAATACTGCCAGGGATCAGACAAAATGCCCATGTGGGGATGCATGGTCACAAAATAGATCAGGGTCGACAGGAAAAAGGTGACCATCAGGATGGAAAAGCCCTTGGCGGGTTGAGCCAGGTTCTGCCAGGGGGCTTCCTCAAATGCGACCACCCAAGCCGGTGACAGCCAGGACGCAATAGCGGCAAACATAAGAATGGCCAGAGAAGCATACTCGACGGCAAAAAAATCGGTAATCCCGGGGATCTTCTGCAACTGTCCGGGATTAAAATAGGCCAGCCCGAAATTCCCCAGGAAACCCTGAAAAAAAACCTTGACCAGCAACAACAGGATAGCGACGGAAACAAGGGTCAACACAGCCCCTTTGTAGAGCGGGTGAGTCCTCTCCAACCAGTCTCTTTTGAAAGGCCAGTAGTTGAAAATATAAACCATCCAAATCATCATGATTAGCCACCAGCGACAATACATATACCCGACATACGGGGTATACATGCGCAGGTAACCACGTGGATCCTGGAAAATCCACCAACTGACATAAAAAACCGTCAGCAGCAGAACCAGGCTGACCAAAGCAGGGAGAGGTCCTCCCCAACGCTTGGTCAGCTTGCGCTCCTCAAGGAATCCTGCTCCATATCTTTCCATAGCTGCCTCCTTTTCGGGAAATCTCCCCTCCACCAAACAGGTGCTACAGGCCGGATAACGTTTACCTGGATTGTTGTTTCAGGTCTCGACTGAGCAAGGCCAACACCTCCTCTCTGTTATGAGGATCAAGCCCGCGCCGACGGGCTTCGAAAATCAGGAGGTCCTGAGGCAAGTCAGCGAGCAGAACGGAAACGGATTCTTGGGGTGGAGTGTCTCCAGAGGAGGAGCAGGATTCGAAGAATACACGGAACGGACGCACTGAACGGCGAATGAGGTGATGAAGAAAATCCTGGCGGGTCAACTTGTCAGCCATGTGATCCCCCGTCGTTCACTTCTACGTTATGATGCCGGCGCCAGCAAAGGGAAAGCAGCAGTAACCAACGAACTAGTTTCCACCCGGAAACGGCTTTTTCCCGCTGTAGCAGCGTCAATCTGCAGGCTGACTTGTGCGGCGTATCGGTGTACGCCTCCGCGCAAGCCCTTGATGTCCTTGCCACAACGGAAAACTGCTCGTTTCCAATCTGAAAACTTCATTATTGCCATCCAGAGTTTCCGGATGACAACGAACTAACAGTTTGGAGCCCTGGATATACTGATAACCACATCTATCATGCTGTTGAAAAACAGCCTGTCGAGCCCAGGGATGGATTTTTTCAACAACCTGCTGATTATTTAGTAGAAATATACCCGGTGTTTTATCGTTGTCAATCCAGAGATATTTAACGACATTTTATTGGTAAATTATCGACAGCCGGTTTCCAGGCCGGACCGGCTCGCAGCAGGAATGAACGCTTGAATTCACGGGCAGACCCTTGTAAGATTCGGGCTGATTATTTAAATGTTAAGAGAATCAGGGAGTTCAACATGACCTTATCGCTTCGCAGTGCCTTTATCAGTTTGTCTTTGTTGCTGATCGCAACCGCCGGATTTGCCGAAACCCGCTATATTTCAGACGTTCTGGTGGTGACAGTCAGAAGCAACAAGGGGAATAATTACCAGACCGTCGACAACCTGAAAACCGCCACCCCGGTCGAAGTTCTGGGCGAGGACCAGACCTATGTCAAGGTTCGTACCCCGGAAGGCAAAGAAGGCTATATCCTCAGACAATATGTCACCAAGGAACTGCCGAAAGCGGTCCAGATTGATCGGCTGGAAAAAGAGACCGCCGCCCTCAAGGAACAGCTGCAGCAACAACAACAGAGCAGTGCCGATAAACTGGCCAATGCCGACGCCAACCTGGCCAAGATTGCAGAGCTGCAGAAACAGCTACAGGTTGCCAACGACGACCTTGACAAGGTCAAAAATAAGTACGATAGCCTGCTACAGAATTCGCAGAATGTCGTCAGCCTGAGTACCGAAAACGAAGATCTGATTGAACAGAATAAACAACTCAACAATGAACTGGTGGTGCTCCGCGAGGAAAATCGGAATTTCCATCGTTCCAATATGATCCAGTGGTTCCTGGCCGGCGGCGGGGTCTTTTTCGGCGGCTGGATTATCGGCAAGATCTCGCGCAAAAAACAACGCGGCTTTTCCCGATTGTAAAGGCGGCCAACGACCAACCAAGGCCGTCTTGACCGTTACTTATCACTGTTTTGCAGTGGTCTGATTGTTCCACGGCCTGGATTTTTCAGTCACACCTGCCGAGCCTCGGGATGGGCCTTCCCATCCCCGACCTGAAGTCGGCAGATTGCCCAGTCAAGTCATTCTGAGTCAGCCCCCCAACTCCCCATTACCATTCAAAAATCAATTCATCTTTCTTCTTTTTTTTTAAAAAAAACCTTGATATCAGATATTTATCAGGTATTAATTTATGTATTGATTTATTCAGGCCGGTTCGCAGTCACGAGATAAGCGGAGCCCGAACATCCTTAGCGGCAAGCTCATCTCTTCTGCCAAGACAGCAAAGGAGGCCTCCATGCGTGGCCAACACCGGGAGCAATTGCGCTCGTTGCTGGGAACTCGGGTGCATAACTCGCGTGAGCTGACCCAGCTGCTGAATATCAGCCAACCGACCTTGTCACGCCTGATCAACGACATGGGACAGGATCTGGTCAGTATGGGCAAAGGCCGGGCGACCTGCTACGGCCTGCCGCGTAAAATTCATGACCAGGACAGCCGTTTTCCGGTCTACCGCATCGATCCGCGCGGTGACGCTCACCACTTCGGCACCCTGCTGGCCCTGCAGGGCGGGCAATACTGGTGGGAAGATGCCAACGAAGCGGGGGAACTGTTCCCCCACCTGCCCTGGGTTCTTCTCGATCTGCAGATGTCCGGTTTCGGGGCCAGGATCTTTGCCTATCGCCATAGCGACAGTCTCAACCTGCCGCGAAAAATCAGCGACTGGAACAGCTCCGACCGACTGTTTGCCATCAGCCGTTGCGGAGAGGACCGTAGCGGCAATCTGATTATCGGCGAACAATCCCTGGCCCGGTACTTTGAACAAGCCCGCCAGGAACCGCAACTCATCGATATCGGCACCAAGTCCTGGATCTACCCGCAGCTGGCCCAGCAGGCGCTGTCCGGGGAACTCAATGCCGCCCAGGTGGGCGGCGAACAACCGAAGTTCACCATCTGCATCAATGATCAGGGGACCCCTTGCCAGACGCTGGTTAAATTTTCACCTGCCGTCGACAGCAACGAGGCCCGCCGTTATGCCGACCTGCTGGTTTGTGAACACCTGGCCTTGGAGACCATTCGCCTGGCCGGCCGCTCGGCCGCCCGCTCACGCCTGATCAGTGCAGGCCACCAGGTCTTTCTGTGCTTGAAACGCTTCGACCGGCGCGGCGCCATCGGCCGGTTACCGCTGGTCTCCCTGCGTGCCCTGCATGAAAAGCTGCAAACCCCCTGCGATACCTGGGTCGATGCCGCCACCCGCCTGCACCACCACAAACTGATCAGTGCCGACGATGCGGAAAAGATCCTCTGGCTGGCCCTGTTCAGCGACCTGATCGGTAACAGCAACCAGCATTTCGCCAACATCTCCCTGATTCCACACCAGCAGGATTCTTTTTTACTGGCCCCGGCCTACGGCATCCGCCCCACTCTTTACGAACCCGTGGCCGGCGAATTACCGGCCTGTCTGTTCACTCCGCCCGCAGTCCGCAACGAAGCCTCTGCACAATTGTCCAGCGCCCTGGATGCGGCCATCCTGTTCTGGAAAAGTGCTGCGGTTGATGAACGCATCTCAGCCAATTTCCGTCAGATCTGCTATGAAAATTGCGAGCTGCTCAAACTGCAGAAACGGGGGCCCCAGCTGATTATTCCCAACCAGAAAAATTAAGTATATATTAACTTTTCTTCCAATCTGTGCCATACTTGGTCTGCTTCGACCGGTTGACAGGCACCGCCGGAGCCTCCTTCAGCAGACGATAGTTATCAGTTCGTGCCGTCTGCGCGGTCGTTGTCAACCAGCCGGAAGCAACATTTCAGGGGCGATTCCGAGCCCCGGAGAAAAGCACCAAACAGTTTGACTCATCAGGGCGGTCCGGCAGCGCAGCACGGTCTGCACTGAACAGGACATTATGGCATGAACACAGATTTTCCCGGTATTCTTTTCGTTGATCCCCACCCTGCAACCCGCGCAGCTCTCAACCAACTGCTACATGATGAACCTTGGAACTGCCGGTTCGTGTCTACCACAAAAGAGGCTCTTGCAACACTCGAGACTGCTGCCATCGATCTGGTCGTTGCCGCAGTCGACTTGAGCGATACTGACGGAATCCAGCTGTTTCAAAAAATTCAGCAAGATTATCCCCAGATCATCCGGATATTCCTGACCGCCGGCAACGATCAGGATGAGGTCATCAGTGCCCTGACCCATGGCCAGGCGCAACAACTGATCCCGAAGCCCTGGATCGACCAGGAGTGCAAAGAAATTCTCCGTAGCGCCTTGCGCCAGGCCAAACAGCAGAAAAAGCACAGTTTGGAATTTCAGCGTCTGATCAATTCGATCCCATTGCTGCCGGCCCTACCCGCCAGTTACGCCAATGTCCGCTCCTGTATACAACAGGACGATGTCGACATCGACCAAATGGCTGAATATATCAGCCAGGACGTTGCCCTTGCGGCAACCGTCCTGCGTTGGGCCAATTCGGCCCTGTTCGGTCAGCGCTTCCAGGTCGACAGCATAAAAAAAGCCATCATCGTCCTCGGCACGGATATCGTCGAAAGCCTGGTCCTGACTGAAGCGGTTAACCGAACAGTGGCCGGTAAGATTCCGCTTATTAAAGGCTTTGATTTCAAAAAATTCCAGAAACATTCCATGGCCACCGCCAGTATCAGCAGACTGTTGATCAGAACCCTTTTCCCCGTCGACAGTGTTCGCCAGGACCGCGCCTTTATCGCCGGGCTGCTGCACGATCTGGGTAAACTTGTCGCAGCGAGTTTCTACTCCCAACAGTTTGCCCGGGCCATTCAGCTGGCGCGAAAAAAAGCGCTCCCACTGAGCGAAGCAGAACGTGAGATTTATCAGTCCGACCATACCGAACTGGGCAGTTTTTTAGCGGAATGGTGGGCACTGCCCCCCTTCATTTTCAACGCCATCAAGTTCCACCATAATCCCAAAAGTACGCCCCTTGATCCGGATATCATCATTGCGGCCTATGCGGCCAACCTACTCAGCTACCAGTTCGCTTACGGCTCCAACGGAGACACCCTGTCACGGGAGCTCCCTGAAAATTACCGGGAGCAATTCTTCCTGACCGATGAATCTATCGAAATTCTGCGGGCGGGCACGGACAAGGTGATTCGATCCCTGCTGAACTGAGGCCGGGCTGGTTAAGCACGGCAGGGCACAATAAGCTTAAAAATACCAGCGCAACAACATTGCGCCGATGTTTCCCAAGGCCCCGAATTCACTGCGGACCAGAGCTCGCCCGCTGTCGCCGACGACTCTGGTCCGCTCACCGATGCCCCAGCCCCAGAACAGGTCAAGTTGCAGGTTGTCGGCCAGGGACAGGGTCAGCTGAGGACGCACCAGCAGGGAATCATCACCCAAATTCCAGATCACCAGGCCGTTTAAGGTGACCAAGGGATGCAGATCGTAAGAGGGACCAAACAGCAGATAGTTCCGCCCGCTCAGAAAACTGAGCCCCTCCCGGTACGGCGCGGAGGCCTGAATCAAAGGATATTCCTGCGGTTGGTCTCCGCCGCTGCCGTTGCGCAGGTATTCGGCCAGTAGCACCAGGCCGTTGTCAAACCGATACCAGCCTTCCAGCGCCGCAATGGTGAAGCTGCCATACAGGTCACCCCCGGGCTGCCCGACCGCGGTCCCGCGATAGCGGGCCACTTCCCCTTTCAGGCCTATGTTGCCCACTTCACCGGCCAGACCGATCCCCGCCATGGGCCGACCGCGTAACCGCCCGGCCAGCAGCAGCACATCCACCCCGGCAATATTCTCCCCGAAGGTCAGCAGATAGCTATTGTGACAGCGCTCATCGCCCAGCACCAGGGTTCCGCCAAGTTGGCCGGCCAGACCGAAATAGCGAACCCCTCGGAACGCATCAACCCCGGGTCGGACCTCGGCATCCAGCACATCGGGGGCAAAGGGGGCAATGACGTCAAGGGGGGAAAACAGGCTGATCCGTCCGAAGCCGATGGCCTGGCGGCCGAGGGTCCACTGTGCTCCCAGCGCTTCGGTGTGCAGATTGAGCCGATCCAGCTGCAGCAGACCACCGGAGCGCCCCCCCTCCCCCCAGGATTTGTCCAGATCAAAACGCCGATTTGCGGGAGAACCGCCGCTGATCGAGATCCCACGGCGATTCGACCACAGCTGTTGCTGATCGACCGCCAGTTCCAGCAGCACCGCGGCCGGTAAGGTTGCCTGCAGATCGAGCCGGGCATGTTCGACCAGCAAGCCGCCGTCCGCATCAGGTCCGGCATAATTTTCACTGTAGAGATTCAGGTTTTTGAGAGACCCGTTGAGACGGACAGCCTCCCCCCAGGCGCTGGCATTGGCCACGCCCCAGCTGCTGAGCAGCAGCGCAAAACACACCAGCCCGAGCTTCACTGCGCCGCCTCCAGATGCCCATCAACCAGCTTGATCAGCCGGCTGGCATGGGCCATCACCAGCGGGTCATGGGAACTGACAATAAAGGTCACCCCGGACTCCCGATTCAGGCGTTCCATCAGGGCTAGCAACTCCTCACTGGTCTGGGAATCGATACTGGCCGTCGGCTCGTCCGCCAGGATAACCGCAGGATCGGAAGCCAGCGCCCGGGCAATGGCGACCCGTTGCTGCTGGCCTCCGGACAGATCCGAGGGTTTCCGGTCTTCCAGCCCGGCAAGTCCCAGCTCGGCAAACAGCTCCTCGACTCTGCGCCGCCGGGCGGCCTTGTCGAGCCCCTGCAGCATCAGGGTGAATTCGGCGTTTTCCGCAGCGGTCAAGACCGGGATCAGGTTATAGGCCTGAAACACGAAACCGATCTTATGCAAGCGCAGGGCGGCCAGTTCCTTACGCGCGGCGTGCCCCACCTCTTGCCCTTGCAGCCGGATTTCACCGCTGGTCGGCTGATCCAGGCAACCGATCAGATTAAGCAGAGTGGTTTTCCCGCTGCCGGACGGCCCGGCCAGGACACAGAACTCGCCGGCCTCGATCTGCAGGGTAAAATTATTGACCGCAACCACCTGCTGGTTACCGAGGGGGTAGATCTTGGTGACATCTGTCAATTCGATCAACGCCATAGCCCCGCTCCTTTCAATGATGCCGCATGGCATCGACAGGATTGATCCGGCCGGCTTTGACGGCGGGATACAGAGCCGCGCCAAGCGCCAGAAACAACAGGTAAACGGCAACCTGGACCATCCACAACAGATCCCACTGCGCGCGCAACACCGGATCGAACACCACCCCGCCAAACTCCAGGCTCTGCTCGATAAAACTGCGCATATCGATCCCGACAACCTGCAGATACCAGGTGGCCAGGGAGCCAAGGAGGGTGCCAAGCAACATTGAAATCACCCCCAGCAGCAGCGCCTCGAGCAAAACCAGCGTTCTCAGCCGCATAGCGCTGGCACCGACGGCCAGAATGATGCCGAATTCGCGAAAGCGTTCCATCACCGACATTAACAGGGTATTGACCACCCCGATGGTGACAATCAGCAGCATGATCACGAAGATGAATTTCTGACTCGCATAATCGAGGCGAATCGCATTAAACAGGTTGGGCATGGCCCGCTCCCAACTGACCGCTTCGAGGCCGGGGAATTGACTGATCAGCGCCTGCAGGCGAGGATAAACCGTTGCTTCGGCATCCGGACTGTTAAGGATGATGGCCAGTTCGTGAATCTCATGGCCGATCCCGGCCAGGGCGCCAGCGCGCTCACGACCGACCAGAAGCAGGGTGTTGTCGACATTCTTGATGCCAGTCTCGACCACGCCATGGACCCGGAACATTTCACTGACCAGATCACCGGAGCGATCCTGCAGGGTGACGACAAATTTGTTGCCGGGTTTCAATTGCAGTTCCTTGAGAAGCCTGCTGCCCAGAATCGCTTCGCGGCCGTTCAACGAAGTCAGCATTTGTGCGTCTGGCAGCTTCCTTAAAAAGGGATTGATGCGGCGCTCAACCCGGGGATCGATGCCGGTCAGCAGCACCCCGCGGCTTTCCCGGCTGGACTGGGCCAACGCCGGCAGATAAAGTCGCGGCAGCACCGCGGCCACCCCGTCAAAACCGGTGATGGTGTCCGCCAGACTGTCGGGATCAAAGGAGAGTTTTTCATCCCGAGCGGCCAGATAGCCCTGCCGGTAAATGGTCAGATGACCGCTGCCGGCCCGGACACCGCTGTCGATCATGGTTCGATAGACGCCGAAAGACAGGTTGTGGGCAGCCTCAATCAACATCAGGCTGAGGCTGAGTGCGGCCAGGGTGATCAGCGTCCGCCGTCGGTTGCGCCAGAGGTTCTTCCAGGCCAGAGCGAGCAGGTCCATGTCACTCCTCACGGATGGCAGCAACCGGCTGCATGCGGGCGGCGCGGTTGGCCGGCAAAAAACCGGCCAGCAGGGACACCACCAACAGACAGAGCGCCGGGATCAGCACATTCGACCATTCCAGCACCGCCCCCAGGCGCGGCAAAATCGTTCCGCCAGCATAGGTGATCGGGGTCAGGGTTCCGGACAGGTCGATCCCGACCCGAGCCATATACAGACTTAATGCCACTCCACCGAGAATGCCGAAGGCCAGACCGAACAAGCCCATGAAAAAGGTTTCCAGGAAAACCAATAAGCGGATTTGCCCGGGACGCATCCCGATGGCGAGCAACACCCCGAACTCCCTGGTCCGTTCCATGACCGACATGAAAAAGGTGTTGAGAATCCCCAGCCCGGTGGCCAGATACAGGATCGTCACTACAATCAGCCGCGAGACATTGTAACTGGCCACCACCTCACGCATTTCCGGCAGCAGGTCCCCCCAGGTCAGGATTTCCAGGCTGGCGGGCAATAACGGCCGTAACTGTGCCGCGCTTGCCGCAGCCGCCAGCGGATCATCGATGCGTAAAGCGGTCTCATGAATCCGCCCGGGTAACACCATGACCCGCTGCAACCAACCCAGAGGGACCAGGACCAGAGAATTGTCGTGCCCGTAATCGCCGGTCGAAAAGACCCCGCTTACGGTCAACAGGTCATTACCGATGGAGCCGTCGGCCGCCTGGGTGACAAAAACCAGTTCATCCCCCGGCTTAACCCCGAGCCGACGGGCCAAACCGGCCCCGAGGACCGCCCCCGCCGGACTGTCTGCGGCCAGGTAGCTCCCGGCAACCAGACTGTTCTGCAAGCTGGTTACCTGCTTTTCCAGGGCTGGAATCACCCCGAGCAATTCGGCAGGCGAACTGTTGCGGGCAAAGGAGAGCAGCCCGAAACTGCGCAGGCGCAAGGAATACCCAGTGATCGACTGTTTGTGCTGCAGAATCGTCTCAATGGCTTCGGGAGAATAGTTGCGATACATATCGCGGTCATCCTGATACCCCTTGGCGCTGATCACCAGGTGGCCGTAATACTGTTCGGTTGCCGAAGCCAGCATATCCCGCAGCATGCCGGAGAAAACCCCGAGGGCGAGGATCAACAGCGCAGAAGACACAACCATGGCCGACAGGGTCAACAGGGTGCGGCGACGATTCCGCCAGATGTTCCGCAACGCCAGCCGGGCCAGCATCAGCGCCGTTCCTTCAAACGGCCCAGGGAAAAGAAGCTTTTTTCCAGGCCGACATCGAACTGCAGGCGGCGATATTGCAATACGGTTTTTTCCGCGGGTTTTTCCACCGGCAGGACGGTCATGCGCAACGGGACACGGCGGCCGTTCACCAGCTGGACATCGGAAAAAGAAATCTGCCTGACCAGGAGGTCTTCTTCATCGAAATAGTCGATCCGCTCGGGGACCAGGGTTTCAGGATTCAGCCGATAAATGATTTTTCCCCAGATGACCGCCGCAGTCGGCTTGGGCAGAGCTTCGATAACCCAGCTGGTGGCATTCTCTTCGAGCAGTCGAAAAGCATAGTCCTCATCGATTTTATTCGCTTTGACCAGATCGTCATTGGTGATATGACTGCCCATCCAGGCGCCACCCATCATTGATGGCGGGACCCGAATCACCCGATCGACCTTGGGCAGATAGTTCCAGACCTCATTGTCAACCTTGAGGGTCGCGACCCCTTTTTCCTTGGCCGGGGCAACAATTCTGACCAGAAAGCGCTCCCGACCGAGGGACCACAGCTCCATGGTCAGGTGCCGCTGCCAATGACCTGTTTCCACCGTCATTTCGACAGTTGCAATAGAAGATTCCCCGGTATATTGCCTTTCAACCTGACGAATCAGCCGGCGCAAATCGGGTTGCTCGCCCAGGGCGGGGACCGCCATGATAGAGAAAAAAAACAGCACCACAAACAACAGACGTGATAAAGTGACCATGGCCAGCGTCCCTTCACTGAAGAGCCAAGACTCCCAACCCTTATATTATTGTCGATTCAGCGGAAGAACGCAAAAAACAAGGTATTTTTGCGTCATCAGCAACCGGGGGAACAGATTCCTTGCACCGAAATTCCGCTCGTGCTATCAATATCTGACCACAAAGGTATTAAATCACAGATCAGGGCTGTTATGAACATCGAACAGATGAAAATCGTACTGAAGGAGATCCTCACTAAAACCGACCTCACTCCCTGTGTCGTCGGTCATCGCGGGGTTGGGAAGACTGCTGGGATCATTCAGGTCTGCCGGGACATTGAATTCGCTTATGTTCCGTTGCGCCTCGGTCAGATGGAAGTCGGTGACCTGGTCGGAATCCCCTATCGCGAAGAGACCATCATGCATTGGTCATGTCCAAGCTGGTGGCCGGCAGCGGATGCGCCCCCAACGGTCGTGCATTGTGACGAGCTCAACCGCGCCCAACAGGAAGACACCCTGCAGGCGATCTTCCAATTTGTCGAGCCTCCGACCGAAGGTCAGCCCCGCGCACTGCATACCCACCACCTGGCTCCTCAGCATCGCGTCGTGGTCGCCATCAATCCGCCTGACGGCAGCTACCAGGTCGCGCCCCTCGATCGCGCCCTGCTCGACCGCATGGTGGTCATTCAGGTTGAAACCGATGCGGAATGCTGGTTACGGCATGCGGCCAAAGAAGATTTTGACGGCCAGGTTCGCCAGTTCATTGCCGCCAATCAACAGTTGCTGGCTCTTGGCAGCAACCCTTTCGACATGCAGATCGAACCGTCCGAACGGGCCTGGGAAATGATCAGCATCCTGCGCCACCGCTGCCGTTTCCCCCGCCACCTGGAGATGGAAGTTTACAGCGGGATCATCGGCCGGGAAGCCGCGGTCAGCTTTCTACAGTGGTGCACGGAACAGCGGACCCGGCCATTGAGCGCGGAAGATATCCTGACCCGCTGGCCGGAGGTTGCCGGCCAGGCTGCAGCCCAACAGGACGATATCCAGGCCGCCACCATGAGCGCGCTGATCGCCTGCCTGCAGAACGACGGCCGGCTGGCCGCAACGGCCCAGGACAACCTAGTCGCCTATATCGATATTCTGCCGCGCGACATGCGTTTCGGGCTGGTCAAAGCACTGCTGCGTATCCCGTCGGTTGCAGACTTTTTGTGTCTGGATAAGTATGACGATTCCATTCTCGACACCATCCGCCAGATCAGCCAGGATGTCGCCTGATCCGCTGCGGCCGCTACAGGACGCCATCGTCCGCCTGCTGAAAAGCCGCCCCTTTTACGGCCAGTTTCTGCTCCAGTTCAAACGCCTGCCCTACGCTGGAAATAAAGCGGTCGCCGTCACCATTGCCGATGCAATTCCGACCTTGCTGGTCAACCCGCAGCGATTTGCGCTCTTTGCCCCGACCGAGCAGGAAGCGCTTCTCGAACACCTGATCAAGCATATTCTGCACCTGCACCCCTGCCGCCGCAAAGAACGTCGGGCCAGAATCTGGGATCTGGCTTGCGACCTGGCTATCAACCCGGGGATTGCCAACCTGCCCCGGGAAGCCGTCCTCCCGTGCCGGTTGCGCCTTCCGGACGGTCTGGCTGCTGAAGAATACTATGCCCGCCTGCTCCAGTTGCCGGAACTGGGACGTTTGAACGGTACCGGAGACGACCGACGTCCGCCCCAAGATAGCGGTGAACAAAACCCGGTCGCTGAGGATCGGCTGGAGGTCATCGATGACCACACCCCCTGGCAGGATGCCGACCGCACCCCGACAGCGCTGTCGGAGCAGGTGGTTCGGCAGATGGTCAGCAAGGCCCGACAGGGCGATCAGGATGAGCACGAAGGGGAACTGGCAACCCTCCTGGAACCATTCCTGACTCCACCCAGCATCCCTTGGCAGCAGATTCTGCGTCAATTCGTCGGCACCGCCGGACGGGTCGGAAAAAGCCCAACCTGGTCGCGCAGTCATCGCCGTTTTGACCGCCACACCCCCGGCCTGCGTAAAAAACAGTATCTTAACCTGGTCGTCGCCATTGATGTCAGCGATTCAACGGACACCCAGCCGCTACGAGAAGCCTTTGCCAACGAACTGTTGCGCATTGCCCAGGGGCGACAAAGCCGAATTACCGTGCTTTACACCGGCAGCCGCATTCAAAAGGTGGCGGCATTCAGCAGTCAACCTCTGGTGGTTGATACCTATCGTGGCGGTGGGTTCACCGATTTCAGGCCGGCATTCGAATATGCACAACAATTGCAACCCCGACCCGCAGCAATGATTTACCTGACCGATGGTTTCGGCCCGGCCCCGGCCAGTTCAGCGATTCCGACCCTGTGGGTTCTTTCGCCGGAAGGCCGCAAACCGGTACCCTGGGGGTTGGAACTGAGGCTACAGAACCACTGCCGTTGACCTGCTTACGGAACGACTATTGTTGCGGCAAAAGACAAGGAGCAACAGCTCGCAGCGAGATAACTTGGTGAAAGGAGACAACATTGACTGAACAACATCCACCCATGTCGGAAGAGAGTATCCGCGAATATTTGGCACAGCAAGGCGCTCGGGTGATGAGCCGTTCCGGACGCAACGATCATTACGGGTCGCCGCGGGATTTTTCTTTCGAGGTCAAGGCGGTCTTTGCCAACGGCCTGGGTCTGCATATTATTGCCCGGCAATATAATTATCGTGACCCATGGGAAGCGGACGGGCGCATTAACGATCTGGTCGACCTGCTCCTGCTCCATAACGGACGGGGCAGCGAATTGCCCAAAGGCTATGCCTATTTTCAAGACAGCGACAGCGAAGAAGGGGTTGACTTTCAGCTTTTTACCGATATTGTCAAAACAGTTCAATCAATCAATCCTAAACTGTTTATTCTGCAATCCATGACCGGTGATTTGTGAAACGGGGAGAAGAAATAACCCAGCTTCAAAATTAAATTTGACTAACTGAGTTTCTGACGGCATAATACATGAGGGAAATCCCATAAATATTTAGTAATGATAAATATTTCGGTCAGATCAGATCCTCCATGCTTTTTGAGGTTTTCTTTTAATGGAACTACGCAGAAATCCGGTTATCCTGACGATAGATGATGAAGAGAACATAAGAGCCAGCTTTCGCCTGTTTCTGGAGGATTTTGACTTTCAAGTTCTGGAAGCCGCCAACGGCCGGGACGGTCTTGAGATATTTGCCCGCGAACAACCGGATCTGGTCCTGTGCGATCTGCGCATGCCGGAAATCGACGGGCTGGAAGTTCTTGAAGAGATTAAGAAAACCTCTCCCGACACCCCGGTGATTGTTGTTTCGGGAACCGGCGTCATCGGCGATGCCATTGAAGCCATTCATAAAGGGGCGTGGAATTATCTCCTTAAACCGATTCAGGATATGTCGGCGCTCCTCCACGCAATCAACCAGTCCATCGAACGGTCACGGTTGATCATCGAAAACCGGGCCTATCAGGAGCATCTGGAGGAAGAAGTCACCAAACGTACCGAAGCCCTCCAGAAAGCGGTCCGGGACCTCAATAATTCGCACTTGCGGCTGAAAAACAGCGAAGAAAAATATCGCCTGATTTTCGAAAACCTGCAGGATGTTTATCTGGAAATGGGCTTTGACGGGACCATCATCGAGATCAGCCCCTCCATCTCCAATATCTCCTCTTATAAACGCAGCGAAGTCCTCAACCAAAATGTGCTGATGATTTTTCCGGCCGAGCAGGATCGCAGCCAATTGTTTACCCAGTTGCAGGAAAAGGACCGCATCGTTGATTTTGAAATCAACCTACAGGACAAAGACGGCCGGCTGATCCCCTGTTCTCTCAATGCCAGCTTCCAAAAGGGCCTTGATCAGAACAAAGACAAAATCTGTGCAACCTTGCGCGATGTGACCGAGCGCAAGCAGGCGGAGGAACGGATCGAGTATCTGGCCTATTATGACGCCCTCACCGATCTGCCGAATCGCCGCCTGCTCCTCAACCGCCTGGAACAGAACATTTCTCTGGTCCGTCGCTCCGGTCATTACGGGGCCATGCTCTATCTGGACCTGGATCGTTTCAAGAATATCAACGACTCGCTGGGTCATCCTGTCGGCGATGCTTTGCTCAAAGAGGTCGCATCCCGCCTGACTCTGGATCTGCGCGCCGAGGACACAGTTTCCCGACTGGGCGGCGATGAATTTGTCATGCTGCTCTCCGATCTGGGTAGCGACGCTACCAACGCTGCAGCCGCGGCCCAGTATAAGGCTGAAGCCATCAAGTCCCGCCTGGCCCGGAAATATCAGATCGCCGGACATGAATTACATATCACTCCGAGTATCGGGGTGGCCATGTTCCCGTCCACGGACAAAAACCCATTCGACCAGGAATCCGGTATCGATATCCTGCGCTATGCAGACACCGCCATGTACCGGGCCAAGGAAGAAGGCCGGGACATGATCCGCTTTTTCCTGCCCAGCATGCAGGCTGCAGCGGACAGCCGGCTGGCCATCGAAAAGGAACTGCGCTATGCCCTGGAAAGAAATCAGCTGAGCCTGTATTTTCAACCTCAGGTCAACAGCGCCGGGCAGATTGTCGGCGCCGAAACCCTGATCCGCTGGGAGCATCCGGACAAGGGCTTTATTTCGCCGGCCATTTTCATCCCGGTGGCAGAAGTGACCGGGCTGATTTTACCCATCGGGGAATGGGTTCTCCGCAATGCCTGCCTGCAAATGCGCCGCTGGCATGAGGGCGGGTTTCCGATTCCCCATCTGGCCGTCAATGTCAGCCCGCGCCAGTTCAGGCAGCCCCATTTCATCAACCAGGTCAAAAATATTCTTGATGAGACCGGAGCCGATCCGGCCATGCTCGGCCTGGAACTAACCGAGGGGATGGTGATTGATAATATCGTTGATACCATCGACAAAATGCAGGGGCTGAAAAAGCTTGGCATCGAGCTGTCCATAGACGATTTTGGAACCGGTTATTCATCCCTGGCCTATCTCAAAAAAATGCCTCTGGATATCCTCAAGATCGATCAATCTTTTGTCCGGGATATCGAAAACGACATCAACGACGCCGCCATTGTCGACACCATCATTTCCATGGCCAAACACCTGGATCTGAAAGTTGTCGCCGAAGGGGTGGAAACCGAATACGAACTCAATTTCCTCCAGGAAAAAGGCTGCTCCATTTTTCAGGGATATCTGTTCAGCAAGCCCTTGCCCAATGACCGCTTTACCAAGCTTCTCGAAGTCGGCACCATTTTCCCCTGAAATCGTACTTGAAATTCATTTCTTGATCACGGCATTATGTAGCTCCTGAAAAGTTCGCCGCAGTTCGTTTCGAACCACGGTGTCAACCTGAGAATTCACATTTCCGAAAAGGAGTATGCCAATGAGCACTCAACCCGTGGTGAAGGTCCAGACCAACAAGGGAGAGATCGTCATTGAACTGAATGCCGAAAAAGCCCCGATCAGCACTGAAAACTTCCTGAAATATGCGCGTGACGGATTTTATGACCAGACGGTTTTTCATCGCGTCATCCCCGGCTTCATGATCCAGGGGGGCGGGTTTACCGAAGAGATGGCACAGAAAAAAACCGCCGGGCAGATCAAAAATGAAGCGGCCAATGGTCTGAAAAACACCCGCGGCTCCATTGCCATGGCTCGCACCCAGGTCGTTGACAGCGCCACCTGCCAGTTTTTCATCAACCTGGCCAACAATAGTTTTCTCGATCACCAGGGCACCGCTCCCAACCAGTACGGTTACGCCGTTTTCGGCCAGGTCACGGCAGGAATGGAGGTGGTCGATGCCATTGCCCAGGTTCCCACGGGCACTCACGGTTATCACCAGGATGTGCCGAAAGAGCCTGTTCTGATCGAAAGCGTTTCCATTGAGCAGTAACATCTCTGTCGGGATATTCAGGGCTGCAGCGCGCAGCCCTTTGTTTATTGCCGTCGCGAACCGCGTTACCAACGTCAGACAGCGCCAGTTTATTTTCTCACCAGGACCACTATCCCTGGCCCATCTTACTCGATAAAATATGTAGAAAATATGGACATTCTAACCCTGATTGGAATCGCCGTGGCCTTGGCCATGGACGCTTTTGCCGTGGCCTTGGCCGCTGGCTTGAGTCTGCCCAAACTGACCGGCCGGCACCTGTTTCGATTCGCTTTTCATTTCGGCCTGTTTCAGGCTCTGATGCCGATTCTGGGCTGGGCTGCAGGGGTCAGCCTGCGCCGGCAGATTGAAGCCTTTGATCACTGGTTGGCCTTTATTCTGCTGTTCCTGGTCGGCGCAAAAATGCTCCGGGATTCCTGGCAGGAAGCAGAAAAAGCCGAACCGGGAGATCCGACCCGTGGCCTGTCCCTGGTTATGCTGTCCATTGCCACCAGTATCGATGCGCTGGCCGTCGGCCTCAGCCTGGCCGTGCTCGGAGTCGAGATCTGGACGCCGGCTCTGGTCATCGGTTTCACCGCCTGTCTGCTGACCCTCTGCGGCATGCTGCTGGGGAGGCGTTTGGGCTCCAGTTGGGGGCCGTGGGTGGAGCGTCTGGGCGGCGCACTGCTGATCATCATCGGGCTGAAGATTTTAATCGAACATACATTGTTGATATGACAAAAGGCAGCTCATTCATGGAGAAGAAATATTTTCAAATTCGTCGGCTTCCTGCCGAATGGGAAGAACAGGATGCGGTGCTGCTGGCCTGGCCGCACCGGAATTCCGACTGGTCTGAACTGCTTACCGAGGTGCAACAGACCTACCTAGAATTGACTCGGCAGCTGACCAGGGTCAGCAAGGTCATCATCGCCACTCCGGAACCGAAGGCTGTTGAAAAAGTGCTGCAGGATCATGGCGTCGCCATGAACGCGGTCATGATTTTTGCTGTTGCTACCGATGACACCTGGGCCAGGGATTTCGGCCCGATCACGGTTTACGCCGGGGATCAGCCGCTATTACTGGATTTCGGCTTCAACGGCTGGGGATTGAAGTTTGCCGCCGCGGCCGACAACCAGATCACCCGTAACCTGCATCAGGCTGGCTGTTTCGGGCAGACCGCCCTGGAAACCATCGGTCTGATTCTGGAAGGGGGCAGTATCGAAAGCGATGGCAACGGCACCCTACTGACCACCAGTGACTGCCTGCTCAACCCCAACCGCAACCCTCACCTCGGGCGGGAGCAACTTGCCGAACAGCTCACCGAACTGTTCGGTACAGCTCACATCCTTTGGCTCGACCATGGCTGGCTGGCCGGTGACGATACCGATTCCCATATCGATACCTTGGCTCGACTCTGCCCGGAGGACACCATTGTCTATGTTCGCTGTGACGATCCGGCGGATGAACATTTCCCGGCCTTGCAAAGCATGCAGGAACAGTTGCGTAGTTTCACCACCAGAGCGGGGAAACCGTACCGACTGCTGCCGCTGCCCTGGCCGGCAGCCTGTTTCGATGACGGCGAAAGGCTGCCGGCAACCTATGCCAATTTTCTGGTAATCAATCAGTTGGTGCTGGTGCCGACCTATGCTGATCCGGCGGACAGCGAAGCCCTGGCGGTTGTCGCCCAGGCTTTCCCCGGCTACGAAATCATCGGCATTGATTGCCGTACCCTGATCAGGCAACATGGCTCCCTGCACTGTATTACCATGCAGATCCCGAAAGGAGTTCTGAAATGAGAACCTTGCCCATCGGCCTTGTTCAGCACAGCTGCCAGGAAGACCGCCAGGCCAATATCGACAAAAGCCTCCAGGGGATTCGTCAGGCGGCGGCACAGGGTGCCCGGCTGGTGATTTTACAGGAACTGCACTGCGGTCCCTATTTCTGTCAGACCGAAGATCCCGCTCTGTGCAATCTGGCAGAACCCATTCCCGGCCCGGCCACCGAGCAATTCGGTGCGCTGGCCAAAGAGCTGAACCTGGTTCTGGTGCTGTCCCTGTTCGAAAAAAGAGCGGCTGGGGTCTATCACAACACCGCGGTGGTGTTGGAAAACGACGGCAGCATTGCCGGGAAATATCGCAAGATGCACATCCCGGACGATCCGGGCTATTACGAAAAGTTTTACTTCACTCCCGGTGATCTCGGTTTCAACCCTATCCAGACATCGGTCGGCAGGCTCGGGGTATTGGTCTGCTGGGATCAGTGGTATCCGGAAGCAGCCCGCCTGATGGCCCTGGCTGGAGCGGAAATCCTCATCTATCCGACGGCCATCGGTTTCGATCCGGCCGATTCCCAAGCGGAGCAACAGCGCCAGAAGGATGCCTGGATCACGATTCAACGCAGTCACGCGGTTGCCAACGGGATTCCTGTGGTTGCGGTCAACCGGGTCGGTTTTGAAGCTGATCCCAGCGGCCAGACAGCCGGTGCCCGGTTTTGGGGCAACAGCTTCGTGGCCGGGGGACAGGGGGAAATCCTGCTCCAGGCCGGCGACCAGGAAGACGTCCTGACCCTGGAACTTGACCTGGAGCGTAGCGAACAGATCCGCCGGATCTGGCCGTTTTTGCGCGATCGCCGAATCGATGCCTATCAGGACATTGTGAAAAGAGTGCGGGATTAAAAGATGGAACAAGACAACCCCAAGGAGATAGTCCCCTTGGGGGTTGTCAATGAAGTAAAACCACGCTGTTGCGTAACGAGCTTGGCAAAGACCGGGACGGCCTTTGCCAAAACAAACCATCACAAGCCGGCGCGGGCCTTGATCGACTCGGCGCGGTCGGTAACTTCCCAGGTAAAGCCTGGCAATTCCCGACCGAAATGGCCATAAGCGGCGGTCTGCCGATAAATCGGTTTGAGCAGGTCGAGTTGCTCGATGATGGCGGCCGGGCGCATATCGAACTCTTCCCGAACAATCCCGGCGATCGTGTTGGACGGAATCTTGCCGGTCCCGAAGGTGTTGATCATCACTGACACCGGCTCAGCGACCCCGATGGCATAGGCCAGCTGCACTTCACACTTCCGTGCCAGTCCGGCGGCGACGATATTTTTGGCAATATAGCGGGCCATATACGAGGCGCTCCGGTCAACCTTGGAAGGATCTTTCCCGCTGAACGCTCCGCCCCCATGAGAGCCGTGTCCTCCGTAGGTGTCGACAATGATTTTTCGCCCGGTCAGACCGCAATCCCCCATCGGTCCGCCGACAACGAAGCGCCCGGTCGGATTGATCAGGAAGCGGGTCTTGGCATCCAGCAGCTTTGCCGGCAGGGTCGGCTTGATCACCTCTTCGATAATCGCTTCCTGCAGCTGCTCATAGGTTACGTCCGGATTGTGCTGTGAGGAGATAACGATGGTGTCGATACGACTCGGTTTGTCATCGACGTATTGGACCGACACCTGGGATTTGCTGTCCGGCCGCAAAAAAGACAGCTGACCGCTTTTGCGAACATCCGCGAGTCGTTTGGTCAGTTTATGGGCGAAAGTAATCGGCATGGGCATCAGTTCCGGGGTCTCGTTGCAAGCAAACCCGAACATCAAACCCTGGTCACCGGCGCCCTGCTCTTTATAGAGACCCTCACCGGCGGTGACTCCTTGAGAGATATCCGGAGACTGCTGATCAATCGAGGTCATGACCGCGCAGGTCTCATAATCGAACCCCATAGCGGAATCGCAGTAGCCGATCTCCTTGATAGTCTGCCGCACAATAGACGGCAGATCGGCATAGGCCGTAGTGGTAATTTCCCCGGCGATAAAAGCCATCCCGGTGGTCACCAAGGTTTCACAAGCGACCCGGGCATTCGGGTCCTGAGCCAGAATAGCATCAAGCACGGCATCGGAAATCTGATCGGCAACCTTGTCAGGATGCCCTTCGCTGACGGACTCCGAAGTAAAAAGAAAATCGGTCATGGCCATATGGAATGTCCTCCTACTGACGTCTTAAAATGTTAAAAACCTGCGGATACTAATGAGGTTAAACCTCTTGAGTCAATCTTTTTTATATTCCTGGACCTGAAAATGCTACCCGCTCATTTCAGATCGGTCAAAACCGGTCTGCTTCTGACCGCTTGTCGATTCGGCAGCAACTGCTCAGATGATGGGGCGGTCAAAAATTTCCGGCAACAGCTTGCGCATGTCTTCATCAATCTGGCAGGACACCTCTTTGCTGGTTGCCAGCTGCAGCAATTTTTCCACCAGCAACTCACCATCACGACGGGAAATTTGCCGCAACACCCGCTTAACCCGTGGCACGCAGGACGGGTTCATGGACAGTTCATGAAAGCCGAGTCCGGCCAACACCATAGCGTAGAGCGGCTCGCCGGCCATCTCGCCGCAAATACACACATGAATCCCGGCATTGTTGGCAGCATCGCAGGTCGCCTTCAGGGCCCTCAGGATGGCCGGATGCAGAGGATCGTAAAGATAGGCAACGTACTCATTCCCCCGATCCACGGCGAGGCAATACTGAATCAGATCATTGGTTCCGATGGAGAAGAAATCAACCTCCCGGGCCAGCAACGGTGCGATCAATACAGCCGATGGCGTTTCAACCATGATGCCGACTTCGAGATCGGGATCATATTTCAATCCTTCCTGCTCCAGTTCGGCCGCCGCATCCCGCAACATCCGTTTACAGGCCCTGATTTCCGCAAC
The DNA here is from genome assembly GCA_963668145.2 of Geopsychrobacteraceae bacterium. Classification (GTDB taxonomy): domain Bacteria; phylum Desulfobacterota; class Desulfuromonadia; order Desulfuromonadales; family Geopsychrobacteraceae; genus Seleniibacterium. The sequence continues at coordinate 42,036 of CAXXJU010000050.1, read as the reverse complement.
CCCGCTGATCATGGGAAACATGATACGGACCTTGCCATAATGGGAGGCCCGCAGGATGGCCCGCAATTGAATCCTGAATAGGGTAACTTCCCGCAGAGAGAAACGAATAGCCCGCAGTCCCATAGCCGGATTGCATTCGTCAGCCAGGTTCAATTCGGGAACAAATTTATCACCGCCGATATCAAGGGTCCGGATCGTCACCGGATGCTCCGGCATAATCTGCAGCACCTGGCAATAAGTCTGGAATTGTTCCTCCTCGGAAGGGGGCGTACTGCGCCCCAGGTAGAGAAACTCAGTCCGAAACAACCCAACCCCTTCAGCCGCATGCTTACAGGCCAGGGTAAACTCTCCCGGCAGTTCCAGATTACCGCGCAAAGCGATCATGCAGTTGTCTGTCGTCCTGGCCGGCAGATCCCGCAAACTCTCGAGTTCGCGCTCAAGGTCCTCGAAGGAGTGCTTGCGATTGCGATATTCCTGCACAGTCGCCGGCGAAGGGTTGAGGACCACAACACCGCTGGAGCCATCAATGATGATCGGCATCCGCTCGGTCACCAGCGCAGTAATATTCTCCAGCCCGACAATGGCCGGGATATCAAGGGAACGCGCCAGGATAGCGGTATGGGAAGTGCGCCCCCCTTTATCGGTCAGAAAACCAAGGATATTAGAGCGGTCCATCTGCATGGTCTCTGCCGGCGACAGGTCATGGGCGACGACCAGTGATCTATGCCTGACCTGCCCGAGACTGCGCTCGCTGGCTCCGGCGAGGATCCGCAGCAACCGGTCACCGACGGCATCGACATCGGAGCGCCGCTCACGCAGATACTCATCCTCGATATTGTCGAACAAAGCACGTAGCTTATCAAGGGTGCGAGACAAGGCGGCTTCGGCATTAAGAAGCTTACGAATCGCCTGTTCCGTCCCCTTGACCAGCATGTCGTCATCAAGGATCAGCAAGTGCGTTTCCAGAATATACAGATGCTCCCGCAGATGCTCCTGCTTGGAAACGGCTCGTTTTATATTGTTCAGCTGTTCCCGGGCCTGGTTGAGTGCAGAGCGGAAACGTTGCAGCTCGGGATTGACCAGGTCGGGAGAGATCTCAGCGGCGTCAATGGCCGGTCGACTGGCCAGCAGGCAGACTTCTCCGATACTGATTCCCGGAGAAACCCCGATGCCGACCAGATAGGTATCCTGAGTGATCTCAATCTTCGCCAAAGCCATCCTCAATCAATGCGGCGATACGGATCATCGCCTGGTCTTCGTCACTCCCTGCCACGGTCACCTCGATATCCGTTCCCTGGGGCGCGGCAAGCAGAAGAATCCCCATAATACTCTTGCCGTTGACCTCGACTTCATCCTTGATCAGGGTCACTTCAGAGCTAAATTTATTGGCTGTCTGCACCAGTTGGGCAGCAGCCCTGGCATGCAATCCGAGACGGTTCTTAATCGTAAAATTTCGGCTTAACATTTATCGTCCTTACATTTCAAGCCACTGAATCACATCGGCCCAGAACAACCCGGCCATGAATATGATCAGTGCAATAATATAAATCATCCAAAGGGTGGACACCCCTTTTCTGGCAAGATACGCCAGTAATACCATTGGTAGCAGGGTCAGCAGTCCTAACCAGGTCGCGAGAGACTGCCGCCCCAGATGAGAAAAAACCATGAACGCACTCAACCCGCCAAGGACAACCACCGCGGCCTCCTTGGTATGGATGGCCCAGTCCGGCAGGCTGTTTTGTTGAATGAACTCTACCGAGTTCATCCCTTGCCGATAGCCCCTGGCAAAGAAAACGGTCCGGAACCAGAAGGGTACCAGGTTGAACAGCAGTAGAAAAACCAGGGAGGACCAGAGAAATCCTTTGACCGCGAAAAACAGACTCACCCCCGCGGCCAGAGGTCGCAAACCGCCCCAGAACAAGGCATCGCCGATGGCAGCGTAAGGCGCCGCGACAATTTCCTTGAAATCATCGATATCGACGGCAGGGGTGTCGCCAGCCGCCTGTTTTTCTTCGAGCTTCAACACCGCCCCGGCCACCAGCGGGGTCAGGTAGGGGTGGGTATTGAAATAGCCGACATAGCGTCGCGCTACGGCCAGCAGCTGGCTCCCGGAATAGAGTTTGCGCAACCCCGGCAGCAGAGCATAAAAGAACCCCAGCCCCTGGTGCCGTTCAAAATTCCAGCTCGCCTGCAAAATCAGAAAGCGTAACCAGATATGAAGCTTTGTTTTCCAGGAAAAAACCATCTTCACACCAGCCACATCAGCAAAAAAGCCATTCCAAATGAAGCACAGAACAGGGTAATGGACCGGCTGACATTGATTGTCCCTAAAATGACCGCAACACCGATCAGCGGCAAGGCCAACTGGATCCAGCTGGACGAGTAAACCAACCCTTCTTCAATTAGCGGCCATAAAAACGGGATGATCAGCAGACCGCCCCCAAGAATAACGATATAGGTACCTAACGCCGCGACAGAGAAGCTCAGCAGCCCTTTTAGATGTTGCCGCTCCGCTCCGCGCAACGAACCCCGTTCGATGGCCAGTTCCGCCAATTCCGGCAGATGGTCGTTAAAACGCCGGGCACGATGATCGAAATATTGTCCCAACTTTCCCAACGGCAGGGTCACCAGCAAACAGAACAGGGCCGGTTCCGGGCCGCTGCTCGCAAACATGCGCGCCACCGTCACCGCCAGAACCGTTGCCGCAATGGAGACCTGCGTATCGTCAGGCGGAATCGCCGCGCCGACCGGAAGTCGCGCCAGCCACAACAGTTCCATCATGATCCCGACCTGCAGACCGATCAACGGCTGGCCCAGCAACATCCCGGTCAACGGTGCTGCAACCAGCGGTCGCGAGATCATGATCTGCAGAACCGCAACACGGTCCAATCCGCAGAGCAGCGCAATCAAAGCTCCGAGCAAGAGATCCTGAATAATCAATCCTTTTCCTTTATCAGGGGCGTCAATTTTTTCCAGGACCGTTCACTGTCTGCAGGGATACAGCGAGCGGAGATATCGACTCCCGCCTGATCAAGGAGTGCCAGGTCGTCGACATCGGCCTCATCCAGAAAGACGGTACAACACAGGCGGGCTTTGCCCTTGTCCGCATGCAGATTACCCAGATTCAAACGGTCAAATTCAAGACCGCTCCGATAAGCCCGCAAGGCATCGGCGGCGGTTCCAAACAAGAGCAGAATCTTTTTGCGCTGAAGGGCTTCGGAGTTCAAAAGCGGGATAATTTCATCAATGGTGCCGATTTCCACCTGCATCCGACTGGGAACAGAGGCCTGCATCATCATTTTCTTTAGTGGATTATGGGCCAGTTCATCGTTGGCCACGACAATGCAATCGGCCTTGACAAACGGAACCCATGCTTCCAGGACCTGCCCATGGATCAAACGATTATCTATCCGTGTTAAAACCAGCGACATGTTTTCCCCTGTCAGGCGCTATCGATGTTACGCAACAATTCCATAGGTCTTATGATCGCATCCCGGGCATATTCTTTCAAGCGTCCAGCTAAATCTTCCAGAATCAATTCGTTTCTGGATCCGGCACATTTGATCAACATCGGCAGATTGACCCCGGTCAAAATTTCAATGACCCCGGGCGCCAGAAACTCGGCGCTGATATTGGTTGGGGTCCCCCCGAACAGATCGGACAGGATCATCACCCCTTCGCCATCAACGCCCACCTGATCGATAGCATTCTGCAATTCAGCTTTCGCATTGTCCACCGACATACTGCGATTGATACTGATGGCCTGAACCTTGTCAAGCGGTCCCAGAATCAGTTCAGCGGCCTGCACCAGTTCAGCGGCCAAGCCGGCATGAGAAATCACCACAATACCTATCATGTCTTACCCTTTTTCGATATCACGATGATTCACTCTCAGCAGAACCTGCGCATCGGGAAACGCACCGTACAGGTCTTCGACAATTGATACACTGCGATGCCTGCCACCTGTACAACCGATGGCCAGAGTCAGGTAACTCTTTCCCTCGGCCCGATAATGGGGAATCAGAAAAGCCAGTAGCGGATCCAGGTGCTTGCGAAACTCACGACAGGCGGGCTGAGAGAGGACATAATCACGTAATACCGGATCAAGTCCGGTCAATGGTCTTAACTCTTCAACATAATGCGGGTTGGGCAGAAAACGCACATCAAAAACCAGATCTGCGGCCGGCGGCAGCCCGTAGCGATAGCCGAAGGACTCCAGGTTGACGATCAGCAGCGGTTCCTGCTCTTCGCCCAGAAAAGACAGCACCAGATCCCGTAACTGTCGGGAGGTCAGGTTGCTGCTGTCAATCACCCTGGTTGCCGCATTCCGCAAGCGCAGCAGATATTGTCGTTCCCGTTGAATCCCGGCCTGGACTGACTCCGAATGGGCCAACGGATGGGAACGACGGGTTTCCGAGTAGCGGCGCTGAAGAACCTCATCGGCCGCTTCGAAAAACAGGATATCCAGCTGATAGCCGGCTTCTTCCAACCCCTGAAAGATCCTGGCGTGGTCAACCAGAAAACCGCGATTACGGACATCAATGACCACCGCAAGGTCGGATTCGGCATTCAGCCCTTCTTCAGCGCGCCGCAAAAAATCCGCCAGCATCACCAGGGGCAGATTGTCGACCACGAAAAAACCCTGATCTTCAAGTACGCGCGCCGCCGTCGATTTTCCGGAGCCGGAAAGCCCGGTGATAATGACCAGCCGCTGACTCATTCCAGATCATCTCCGATAATCGAATGGGAGTGCAGGTGCGCCGCTTCAGCCATACGTTTTTCCAGCAATTCCTGAAATTCGCGGGCGCTGTGATAGCCCATTTCTTTGAGCAGCTGGTTCCGCGCAGCAACTTCGACGATGGTGCTGATATTTCGCCCCGGTGCCACGGGGATACGAACAAACGGAAGTTCAACCCCATGCAGGTTGAAGGTTTGATCCTCCACCCCCAGGCGATCGTACTCCTTATCATCCTCCCACTCGACCAGTTCCACGACCAGGTCGATTTTTTTCCGGCCGCGAATCGCCGCGACCCCGAACAGATGTTTGATGTTGAGGATACCGAGCCCCCGAACCTCCATATGGTGAGGCAACAGATCCATCCCTTCGCCGAAAACGACGGAAGGCAGCTTGAATCTGACCTTGACAACATCATCCGCCACCAGACGAAAACCACGTAAAATCAGTTCCAGGGCGCACTCACTTTTGCCAATCCCGCTTTTCCCCTGTATCAGGACCCCCATGCCGAGGACATCAAGCAAAACCCCGTGCAGGGTTGAGGTCGGCAGTAACCGTTCCTCGAGAAAACGCGTGATCAGGGAAATAAAATTGGAGCTGAGATGGTCGGTCCGCAGCAACGGAGTGCGCCCGGCATCGGCACTTTCGAGGAGATAGTCCGGAACCTCCTGGCCTTTGGTAATCACCAAACAGGAAAGCTGATATTGACACAGCTTTCGAACCTGCTCGCGGGCTTTCTCTTCCGGCATATGTGCCAGAAAGCTCAGTTCGGTTGTCCCCAAAACCTGGACCCGGTCCGGATGCAGACTGCTCATGTAGCCGGCCAGCGCAAGACCGGGTTTTTGAATCCTTGGCACAGAGACACAGTTGTCAAGGCCAGTCCCCCCGGCCAACAACTCCAGGTTCAGACCGGCTTCCTTTTCATCGAGAATGTCCTGTATCGAAAGCTTCGGCATAAGGTTCGGATTCAATCAACCACGGGCATGGCCCTAAAAAAAGTTAGCAGATTCGGGAAGCAATCATCAGGAAGGTTAGGCCTCTTCTTCAAGAATAATCTGGTAAATCGCATCCTGATCAGCAGCGTCCAGTAATTTTTTCCTCACCTTCGAGTCTTTCAGCAGCTTGGAAATCCTGGCCAGAGTTTTCAGGTGAACGCCTACGGACTCCTCTGGAGCGATCAGCAGAAAAAACAGGTAAGCCGGCTGGCCATCCATCGACTCAAAATCGACCCCGCCCTTGCTCCGGCCGAACACCAGCTTCAGCTCCGGGATTCCCGCCAGTTTTCCGTGCGGAATGGCGACCCCATCACCGATCCCGGTGCTGCCAAGTTTTTCACGCTCCTCCAGAACAGCGATAACCTCATCACGGTTCAGCGAGGGCTCACAGGCAATCAGCGCATCCGTGAGTTCGGCAAGAGTTCCGGTCTTTTCCTTAGCCTTAAGGTCAGCGACGATAGCCTGGGGATTCAGTAGTTCAGAAATGTTCATAATCACAATCTTATTCGGTCAGCAATAAAAACAGCACGGGTCTTTTCCCGTTTCTGGGAAAAGACCCGCATCCACAAATATGGTTAACTTCCTTGAGGAACGATCAAGCCGTAGTTGCCATCTTTGCGACGGTAAACCACATTCATCTCCTCGGAATGGTCATCGGTAAAAACCAGAAATTCCTTGTCCAGCAGGTCCATCTGCATGACCGCTTCTTCAACCGACATCGGTTTGACAAAAAACGAGTGGCTGCGGATAATTTCCGGATTGCCGCCTCCGTCATCAACGCTCGGTCCCGAGATAATCGATTTTTCAACCAGCCGCTGATTGGCCGTAGTTCCTTTATGTTCTTTTAATTTTTCCTTGTACTTTTTGAGCTGCCGTTCAATTTTATCGACCATCAGGTCAATGGCAGCATACATATCGTCTTTTTCTTCCATGCTTTTCATGGTCAGGCCCTTGGCCACCATGGTCACTTCAGCACGGTGATAGATTTTTTTCTGAACGGATAAAACAACCTGAGCGTCAATCGGCTCGTCAATATACTTTTTGACCCGGGCCAGTTTCTCTTCCACATAGCTACGAACGGCATCACTGCTTTCCATATGACGGAAGGTAACGGCAATTTGCATAAGACAACCTCCTTGCGGTAACAGGCTCCGGCCTAGTGCCAGGCTCTTCTTTGGATTATAGCGTAGAATGGCGCCTGAGACATCCTTCTATCCGAAACAGATTTCCTATTCCGTATTCAAAACAGCCGTTTTCGTTCCGTCGAGGAACCAAGTCCGAGCATTTCCCGGTATTTGGTGACTGTCCGCCGGGCGATATTGATATCCTGGTCTTTCAACAAGGCAACAATTTTCTGATCAGAATAGGGCTTCTTCGGATCTTCTGCGGCAATGATCTCTTTGATTTTGCTCTTCACGCTTTCGGAAGCAACGGCATCGCCATCGGCGGTATTGATGCCGCTATTGAAAAAGAATTTCAGTTCAAAAAGCCCCTGTGGAGTCTGCACATATTTATTGGTCGTTACCCGGCTGACCGTGGATTCGTGCATCTCGATGTCCTCTGCAACATCCCTTAACACCAGGGGCTTGAGGTATTCGATGCCATGATCGAAAAACTCTCTTTGAAATTTGACAATGCTTTTTGTGACTTTGTAGATGGTGCGCTGGCGCTGATGAATACTCTTGATCAACCAGACCGCGCTACGCATTTTATCCTGAATATATTCACCGGCCTTTTTGTCGACCGCATTCGAATCGGTCAGGGCGTTGCGATAAAAGGAGTTGATGCGCAGATTTGGCAGGCCCTCGTCATTTTGGGTGACGACATATTCGTCACCGACCTTATGCACGAAGATATCCGGAACGATGTAATGGACCTCTTCTTCATTGTAGGCACGCCCAGGACGGGGATCGAGATCGGAGATCAACTTCGCGGCACCGAGCACATCATCCAGCGAAACCTTGAGCGCCTTGGCTATCGCCGGATATTTCCGGCCTTCCAGTTCGCTCAGGCAATCACGCAGGATGAGCGCCGCAAGGGAATCACCGAGGTCCATCCGTTCCAACTGCAGCAACAGACATTCCTGCAGATTGCGGCAGGCGACCCCGGCCGGGTCGAACTGCTGAACCTTCTTCAGGACAGCCTCAACCTCTTCCAGCGCAGTTTGGGTGGAAGCGGACAACTCTTCCAGACTGGCATGAAGATATCCAGACTCATCAAGGTTGCCGATGATTTCAGCGGCAAGCAGCCTCTCCTTCTCGGCAAAGGCCGACAGCCCGAGTTGCCAGAGCAGATGATCATTGAGGCTGTCCTGTTTGGTTAACAGGCTTTCGTAGGAGGGGCGTTCCTCTTGATCTTCATAATTATCGCGGCTGTCGCTGCTGTTCAGGCTGTAGCCTTCCAGATAGGTCTGCCAGTCAATGTCGTTCATTCCTTCCGCTTCACCCTTTAATTCCTGCTCCGGGGAAGCCTCGGTTACGGCACTACTGTCCTCTTCCGTAGCGACAGTCTCATCGCGCTCCTCTTTCGGATCAAGCCCCTCTTCCAGCAACGGGTTTTCAGCCAACTCCTGGGTGACGACATCCACCAGCTCCATGCGCGAAAGCTGAAGTAGCTTGATGGCCTGCTGCAACTGGGGGGTCATCACCAGTTGTTGGCTGAGTTTAACTTGTAAACGAAGGTCAAGAGCCATAATTTGTTTCAGTCCATGTCATGATCGATTAACAAACAGTCGTTGGGTGCCGGAAGACAATCTCACCCGCCTCAAGGTCAGAGCCGGAATTTGTCTCCAAGGTAAATTTCCCGGGCCACGGGACTTGCCGCAATCGCCTCGGGAGTACCGAATTCAAGAACATGCCCCCGGTTCAGGATATAAGCCTGATCGCAGACCCCTAAAGTTTCGCGGACATTGTGGTCAGAAATCAGGATGCCGATACCCCGGCCCTTGAGCTGGGAAATAATATTCTGGATATCGATCACGGCAATCGGATCGATACCGGCAAAGGGTTCATCCAAAAGGAGAAACGCAGGATCAAGAACCAGTGAGCGAGCGATCTCAACCCGCCGTCGTTCCCCCCCGGACAGCGCATACCCTTTTGAATTGCGGATATGACCGATATTCAAGTCCTCCAGCAATGCTTCCAGGCGCTGTTGCTGTTCGCCAGCGGTCAAGCGCAGGGTCTCGATAATCGCCAGCAGATTCTCTGCAACCGTCAATTTTCGAAATACCGAGGCCTCCTGGGGCAGATAAGAGATCCCGGCGCGAGCCCGCCGATACATGGGCAGGTCGGTGATATTGCGGTCATCAAGGAAGACCGTCCCCTGATCCGGCCGCGCCAGCCCGACCACCATATAGAAGCTGGTCGTCTTGCCGGCCCCGTTCGGCCCCAGCAGGCCTATTACCTGGCCGGAAGCAACGCTCAGATCAACCCCGCAAACAACCTCTCGACCGGCATAGGCCTTCCGCAAACCGGTCGCCTTCAGCTGCCTTTTCACCGGGCGCCATCCTGCTTCTTGGCGGGAATGATCAGCGCCTTGACCCGACCGCTGCCGGAACTCTTGACGACACTCCGGTTTTCTTTAAGATAGACCGTGATCTCATCCCCGACAATCCGATTTTCGCCTTGCTGCAATTGTGCATTCCCCTGTAGTTCCAGGACCTGCTCCGGTTGCTTGAAGATGGCTTTATCCGCAGTCGCGATCCGGCCCTGCTGGGTGATCTTGACCTCTCCGACCGCTTCCATACGCTCCACCTGGCTCTGGTCGGCATTGAAAAACACAGTCAGTTGCTTCGCGTTTAGCACAAAATCACCCTGCGTTGCAACCACATCCCCGCTGAAAACGGTTTTCCGCTCGGCTTGAAAAACTTCCAGCCGGGCCGATGTCACTTCAACCGGTTGATCGGCCTGCAGCCCGGAAAAGGTCTGCGCCGCACCGGCAGAGGCAACCAGAAAAAAGGGGATAAAAACCAGCAAGGCCAGCAGTCGTTTCAACATTTATCGTGATCCATTTGCAGCGGGCAGAAAAACCGCCCGAACGTTTTTTTTCACCACCAGGTAGCCACGGTCGATCTCCACCTCCAGCCCGACGCCGGTCACTTTCAAGCCGGGCCCTTGGTAAACCAGCGGTTCTTCCGTACTCAACCGCCGGGCCTGCTCATTGTAATTCAAGCGTTCAGTGGTCAGGTTGTCACCGCGGCTGGAGGTTACCTCAACATGCTCCCAGAGCTCAATCCGGTTGGTCTTTTGATCCAGCGTTCCCTGCCCGGCCGTGACATTCAATTCGGGAAATGGGCCGGCATCAAAAAAATCCAGATGCAAAGCAGCCAGGCTGACCAACTGACTCTGCCGCTGATACTCGGCACTCTTGGCATCGAGGACCCAGCGTTTTTTGCCGTCTTCATTATTCGTGTAGTGAAGATCGGTTAATGCCAGATCAACATCTCCCGGCATGGTCTCCAGGATCGCGGCCGGCTCCTGCTGCCACAGATGACTCCAGATCACCGCCGTCAAGGTGCCGACGGCCACAATGATCACCAGCGCTAGAATGTGTTTTGCTTTCAAGGACACCGCTCCCGGACACAATCGCCGCCTGCGGTCTTCCTGCTGAAATCACTCGGCACGAAAACGCCCATATTATCTGGCTCAGGCTTTAAAATAGCGCTCGGTCAACTCCTGCCAGGCACCATTGGCGCGCAGGATCAGGTCGCAGATTTCGCGCACCGCACCACGTCCGCCGGGGCGCGTGGTCACATAATCGACCAACGGCGGGACATCCGGAACGGCATCGGCCACCGTGGCGCTGAAACCGACCCGGCGCAGAATCGGCAGGTCGACGACATCGTCGCCGACATAGGCCACCTGTTCATCGTTCAGCCCCTGTTCGGCAAGAATCTCCTGATAGGGACCTAGTTTGCTCAAGGCGCCCTGATAAAGAATCTCGATACCGAGCTCCTGGGCACGCTTGGCAACGACGGCGGAGGAGCGGCCGGTAATAATCCCGACTTTGACCCCGGACCGCTGCAGCAGTTTCAGCCCATGGCCGTCTTTGACGTCGAACGCTTTCAGTTCGTTTCCTTGATTATCGTAAATAATCCGTCCGTCCGTCAAAACCCCATCGACATCCAGCAGCAGCAGTTTGATTGCAGCCAGCTTTTTCTCCATCAGACCACCCCCGCCCGCAGCAGATCGTGCAGGTGAATAATGCCGACCGGAATCGTCTCACCGTCTTCGGCAAAGACAAACAGGGAGGTAATGGCATGACTTTCCATGACCTGCAGAGCTTTGGCCGCCAGGTTGTGGCGCAGGATCCGTTTCGGGGACAGCGACATGAATTCACGGATGGGTTGCTGCAGACTCTCCAGTCCCTTCTCCATGATCCGCCGCAGATCGCCGTCGGTAAAGACCCCGATCAGAGCACCCTGCTCGTCAACAACCCCGGTCACCCCGAGCTGTTTACTGGTAATCTCGAATAAGGCTTCGCGGACCAGGGCGTCTGGGCCGACCAACGGAATCTGCTCACCGCTGTGCATGATATCCTCGACCCGCAGCAGTAGTTTTTTGCCCAACGCTCCGCCAGGATGGAACATGGCGAAGTCCTCGGCCCGGAAGCCACGCTCGTTGAGCAGAACGACGGCCAGTGCATCTCCCATGGCCAGGGTCGCGGTCGTACTGGCCGTCGGTGCCAGACCTAGGGGACAGGCTTCTTCAGCAACGCTGATATCCAGATGAACATCCCCGGCAACCCCCAGGGTGCTTTTGGGATTGCCGGACATGGTGATCAGCGGCAACCCCATGCGTTTGATAACCGGCAGAATCCGGCAGACCTCTTCAGTCTCTCCGGAGTAGGATACGGCAATGACCACATCCCCCTTGGAGAGCATTCCCAGATCGCCATGGATCCCTTCCGCCGGATGCAGGAAGAAGGTCGGGGTACCGGTCGATGCCATGGTTGCGGCGATCTTCTGGCAGACCAGCCCGGACTTGCCCATACCGGTCACCACCACCTTACCCTGACACGCGAGAATCATCTTGACCGCAGTCGAAAAATCGCCGTTGATCCGGTTCTTCAGAGCCAGAACCGCGTCAGCCTCGACCTGCAGAACGTGCTTTGCCGTTTCCAGCATGGTTTCATCACTCATCGTCCGAGCCTTGTTTGAAAATCGCATCAATGGCCAGGACTTGTTCGAGCATGGCCTTAACCTTGGCCAGAGGCAGGGAATTGGGGCCGTCACAAAGGGCGTGGTCCGGGTCTTCATGGACTTCCCAGAACAAACCGTCGATGCCGGTTGCCGCCGCGGCACGGGACAGGGCGCCGACATACTGACGCTGGCCACCGGAGGCCCCGCCGGCCCCGCCCGGCAGCTGCACCGAGTGAGTGGCATCAAAGATCACCGGATAGCCCATCTCGCGCATGATCACCAAAGAACGCATATCAGTGACCAGATTGTTGTAGCCAAAAGAGGCCCCGCGCTCGGTCAGCAGAATATTGTGGTTGCCAGTGGTTTCGATCTTTTTGACCCCATGTTCGATATCCCAGGGAGCCAGGAACTGCCCCTTTTTAATATTGATAGTTTTGCCGCTCTCCCCGGCAGCAACCAGCAGATCGGTCTGACGCGACAAAAAGGCCGGAATCTGGATGATATCAAGAACCTCGGCAGCCGGTGCGACCTGAGAGACGTCATGAATGTCGGAAATAACCGGCAGGTCAAACTCTTTTTTGACCCGCTCGAGAATCCGCAACCCTTCTTCCATCCCCGGCCCGCGGAAGGACGTTACCGAAGTCCGGTTGGCCTTATCATAAGAAGCCTTGAAGACCAGCTCGCAGCCCAGCTCCTGGGTCAGCGTCTTCAGCCCTTCGGCGATGCGCAGGGTCAAAGCTTCATTCTCAATAGCACAGGGTCCGGCAATCAGCACCAGTTGCTTAGTGCCGCCAAAGACGACGGAACCGACCTTCACTTTATTCATTTATTTTTTTCTCCTGGCCCTGCTTCAGGCAGGCCCCGACAAACGATTCAAACAGGGGGTGCGGCTCCATCGGCCGCGATTTAAATTCGGGGTGGAACTGACAACCAAGGAACCATGGATGATCGGTCAATTCAACGATTTCCACCAACCCGGACTCGGGATTCATCCCCGAGAAAACCAGCCCGCAGGTCTGCAGTTTTTTCAGATAGCTGTTATTGAATTCAAAACGATGGCGATGGCGCTCGGAAAGATGGTCGGTGCCATAAATCCGCCGTGCCAGGGTGTCTTTTTTGAGGTCACAGGGATATGCGCCAAGGCGCATAGTCCCCCCCTTCCCTTTGACTTTTTTCTGATCCTCCATGATGTGGATCACCGGATTTTTGGCCTCTTCATGGAATTCCGAGGAGTGGGCGTCTTCAATATTGCAGACGTGGCGCGAAAATTCCACCACGGCCATCTGCATGCCCAGGCAAATCCCGAAAAACGGAATATTGTTCTCCCGCGCATAACGAATCGCAGCGATTTTGCCTTCGCTACCGCGTTCACCGAACCCGCCGGGAACCAGAATCCCATCCACTTTGGCAAAAGCATCGCTGATGCCGTGGCGTTCCAGTGCTTCGGAATCGATATACTCCAGGTTGACCCGGCAATTATTGGCGATCCCGCCGTGGGTCAGGGCTTCAGAAAGAGACTTATAACTCTCGGTCAAGTCGACATATTTACCGACAATGGCAATAGTCGTCTCTCCGGCCGGCTGCTTGACCCGCTCGACGATCCGTTCCCAGTCTGACAGATCGGGCGCCTTGGTCCAGATATTCAGATAATCAACGATCCGCTCGTCCAGCCCCTGCTCGTGGAAAGCCTGCGGACATTCATAGATGGTACCGACATCGCGCGCGGTAATGACCGCTGCTTCGGGCACGTTACAGAACAGCGCAATCTTAGCCTTCATTTCCCGGGGGATTTCACGATCGCAGCGACACAGCAGGATATCCGGCTGAATCCCGATCTCCCGCAGATCCTTGACGCTGTGTTGGGTCGGTTTGGTTTTCAGTTCGCCGGCGGTGGCGATATAAGGGACCAGGGTCAAATGGATGTAAAGGACATTTTCCCGGCCGCGGTCGACCCGGAACTGGCGGATCGCTTCCAGAAACGGCAGCGACTCGATATCGCCGACCGTACCGCCGACTTCGACAATAGCAATATCGACCCCCTTGGCGTTGTCAAGGATCTTCTGTTTGATCTCATTGGTGATATGGGGAATCACCTGAACGGTCCCGCCGAGATAATCGCCGCGGCGCTCTTTGCGAATCACCGAATCATAGACCTGGCCGGTGGTAAAATTCGATTTGCGCGATAATTTGGCCGAGGTATAACGCTCATAGTGACCAAGATCGAGATCGGTTTCGGCACCATCATCAGTGACAAAGACCTCGCCATGCTGAAAAGGACTCATGGTGCCGGGATCGACATTGATATAAGGGTCCATCTTCTGCATGGAAACACGCAGCCCGCGCGATTCCATCAAAGCACCTATCGAGGCTGCGGAAAGTCCCTTGCCCAAGGAAGACACCACACCGCCAGTTACAAATAGAAACTTGGTTTTCATCTATCCATCCATTCCTGCCTGAGAAAAATAACACTCAATGAGCCAGCCCACGACTGGCTGATTCTACACACATTCAAGGCCGAAAGAAACCCTCAATGCAAAAAACTGTCCATATCCGAAAAGTATGGACAAGAGCCTGTTTTAATTATTTTTTTCTTTAGCCATCAAAACTGCAACCCGCTCCAGGTCGGCAGGGGTATCAACCCCGTGGCAGGTATATTCCGTTTCCGCCACATAGAGTCGAACGCCGCGTTCCAGAGCCCGTAACTGCTCCAGGTTTTCCAGAGATTCCAGAGCTGTTTTGGGCCAACGTGGGTAAGCCAGCAACAGATCCCGCCGGTAGACATAAAGACCGATGTGCCGCAGCAGCCGCTCATGGGGCAGCGCCGCCGCCAGCTCATCCTGGTTCAGGTCTCGCGGCCAGGGAATCGGCGCCCGGGAAAAATAGAGGGCGAAGCCGGCTTCATCCTTCACCACCTTGACCACATTGGGGCTGTAAAAATCAGCAAGTTCATCGATCCGCGCGGCCAGAGTTCCCATCTGGATAGCCGGATCGTGCAACAGCGGCGTCACCGCCTGGTCGATCATCAGCGGATTGATCAACGGCTCATCACCCTGGACATTCACAATCAGCCCGGCATCGATCTGCGCCGCCACTTCCGCCAGGCGATCGGTCCCGGTCGGATGGTCGGCACGGGTCAGCATGACCTCCCCGCCAAAACCGGCCACCACCTCGGCAATCCGCTGGTCGTCCGTTGCCACGATAACCCGCTCGACCGCTTGCGCCCTTGCCACGCGCTCACAAACATGCTGAATCATCGGCAGTCCGTTGATCAGCGCCAACGGTTTGCCGGGAAACCTGGTGGAGGCATAGCGAGCCGGAACAATCGCTGTTGCTTTGTTCATGATAGACGTCCTTTTCTCAACACGACAAAGCCGTGATACTTACGCGAATTTGGCTCGTTGTCAACGCTCAATTACGCCTTAAAAAAGTACTCAAAAAGTCAACTTTCCGGGCATGCTATTCACGTCTGGGCACGGGCAGAAAAAGAACTGAATCATCGACGCCACTTAAGCGCGACGACGACGGACGGCCAACAGGGCAATGAGCGCAGTCAGCGCCAGGCAGCCCCAGGCAAAGACATCTCCGAAGCGGGTATAGAAAGCATGTCCAGCCCCCAGGCCAACGCTTCCGGTCACAAAAAAATCCTTGAACAAGGGTCCGGAAGCGACAACCTTCCCGGCGGGTGAAATGAACGCGGAAATCCCGGTATTGGCGGCCCGAGCCAGCCAGATCCGGTTTTCGATGGCCCGGAAACGGGTCATGGCGAGGTGCTGGTAAGGGGCTGAAGAGCGCCCGAACCAGGCGTCATTGGTAATATTGACCAGCAAATCGGCGCCGCCCTGGACATACGCGCGGGCCAGCTCCGGGAAAATGGCTTCATAACAGATCAGAACCCCGAGCTGATGGCCATTCAGGCGCAACGGCCGGACCGTGCCCGGAGAAAAATCGCCAACTCCGACGACCATTTTATCGACAAAAGACAAAAGCTTGCCCAAGGGGACATATTCACCGAACGGGACCAGGTGGATCTTGTCGGACCGGCCGACCTCGCGGCCAGCGGCGGAGATCAGATAAGCGCTGTTGAAATACTCAAACCGCTCCGGCCCAACGGCCCGATAAGCCGGGCTCCCGATCAAAAACGCACTGCCCAACTGTTGCGCTTCTCGCTTCACCCGCTTGGCCAAGGGAATCGGGTCCTGCAGATAAAATGGGGTCGCCGCTTCCGGCCAGACCACCAGGTCCGGGTGCTTTAGCGCGGCCTGCGCTGACAGATGAAGATATTTTTCAACATTCGTGCGCTGAAAAGCAGGATCCCACTTTTGCGCCTGATCGATATTCCCCTGGATCAGGGCAACTTTGAGCGTCTCGGCCCGCTTGGCCAGGGGCTGCGACAGCCGCCAGAAGCCATAACCGAAATGACTGCAGCAGACCAGAACAACCAGCCCGAATCCGACCCAGGCTCGGCGGCTACGCGGCGTGCTGATGCCCCAGGCGAGAGCGCAATTCACCAGCACCAGTAAAAAACTGACACCATAGACGCCGGTGACATCCGCGCTCTGGATCGCGACGGCGAAGTTCTGTTGAGAATACCCGAGCAAGGCCCAGGGAAAACCCGTCAGCAGCAGGCCGCGTAAATATTCCGCGGTCACCCAAAAAACCGGCAAGGTCAGCAGCACCGGCAGGTTGAGCAAGTCTTCGCAGCGGCAGGACAGCCAGACCGGCACGGCAAAATAAAGGGCCAGGTAAACCAGCAGAAAAAAATAGGCCAGCAGAGAAAAGATCGGCGCCAGACCACCATAAGTGGTCATCACGATATTCAGCCAGTAGAGAACCACGCCAAAAAAAAACAAGCCACAGGTGAAGCCTGCAGCAAAGGGGCGCCGACGCATGGTCAGCAGCATTGGCAGCAACCCCACCCAGGCCAATGGATAAAGATCCGGCCTGGGGAAGGCAGCAGCCAACAGCAGTCCGGATAGCCCGGCACTCAGCACAACGCGATCAATACGTGGCATCGAAATCAACTATCATCTTGGGCGGCAATAGATTCCTGAGGTGGAAAAATACGGATTTTCCTGACCGCGCGTTGATCGCCCTGTTCAATCAGCATCTCCAGGCCGTTGACGCGGACCCGCTCCCCGGTCACAGGAACCCGCCCGAACTGCTCCACGATATACCCGCCGACGGTGTCGAACTTCTCCCTGGCGACCTCGATATCGTAGTGTTCCTCAAATTCTTCAATGGACAGCCGCCCGTCGACAACAATAGAGCCATCACTGTCCTCAACCAGCCAGTCCTCTTCCAGATCGTATTCATCCTGGATATCACCGACAATCTCTTCGATCAGATCCTCAATGGTCACCAATCCCGAAGTGCCACCGTACTCGTCGATAACAATCGCGATATGGACCCGCGTTTCCCTAAATTCCTTGAGCAGGACGCTGACCTGTTTTGACTCGGGGACCAGATACGGTGGGCGCAAGACTTCGGCCAGGGCGATATCATCGATGGGTCGTCCCCAGAACTGCAACAGGTCCTTGGCGTAAACCAGGCCGATGATGTTGTCAATGTTCCCTTTATAAATCGGAATCCGGGAATGTCCGGAATCGAGAATCGCTTTGAGAGCCTCTCCCAACGGGGCATCGGCATCGGCACAGACCATGTCGGTGCGCGGAACCATGATCTCGCGCAGGATCGTTTCATCCAGCTCCAGTATCGACTGCAGCATCTCCCCTTCGTCTTCGTCGATGATGCCCTGCTGTTCAGATGCATCGATCAACTCGTGCAGGTCTTCTTCACTACAGGCCTGCGGCCTTTGAGCCAGTTTACGCGATAAGCGTCTCAACCAACTGTCAGGCTCCTGAGAATGTTCGGTGTCCACCGGTTTGATGTTCTCCTTTTATCTTTTTATCTGGTTGACAAGGTTTCGTCGAGCGGAAATTCCTGGAGCAAGGCACTGAACACCTCCCGCTCCTTAGCTTCCATGAGCTCTGCGTCGCTGGCGCTGCCCCGCTCGTGATCATAGCCAAGCAGGTGCAGAACGCCATGAACAAGCAGGAACCAGAGCTCGTGTTCAAAGGGTATCCCGGCCGCGGCGGCATCGCTGGCAGCCCGCTCGGCGGAGATGACCACGTCACCGAGAACCTGCGGTTGAACGCCACCACCTTCCCCCTCCTGCATGGCAAAAGAGATCACATTGGTCGGCCGGTTCCGCTGCAGGTAATCCCGGTTAATCACTTGGATACCGGAATTATCGACAATCAGAATCGACAGTTCGGCGTCAGGAAATCCCGAGACGCTTAAGATCTTCTGGGCTATCTTGCGCAACTGTCGTTTCAGAATCTTGTGCCGGGTCTGTTGATTTTCGATCTGAATTCGCACTTTTTATCCTTGCTTTATCTTTCACCGGAGCTTTGTCGGCAACTTCGGTCTTTTCTCTGACAATGTGAACCGGTTCCGGATAGTCGACCCGGTGATGGAATGAACCGGACAGAACCCGATTAAAGCTCCGGGCAATAAGATTGAGATCCTTTAGGGTCAGATCACATTCGTTAAGCTGTCCGTCGATGAAAATATTGTTGATCAGCTTCTGGACCATCCCCTGAATCCGCGCCGGGGTCGGATCGGTCAGGGTCCGGCTGGCCGCCTCGATGGCATCGGCCAGCATGATCAGCGCGGCTTCCCGGGTCTGGGGTTTTGGCCCGTGATAGCGGTAATCGCGCTCGGAGACCTGCTGGACGCCGGGGTCGGCCTGGCTTTTGGCGCGATCATAAAAGAACTTGATCAGGGTGGTTCCGTGGTGCTGCTGGATAATATCCATCAACTCCGTCCCCAGTTTATGCTCTTTGGCCAGTTCCACACCGTCTTTGACATGGGAGGTCAAAATCAGGGCGCTCATGGACGGCGCCAGCTTGTCGTGCTTGTTGCGTTGTCCTCCGGAGTTTTCAATAAAATAGAGGGGTTTTTTGATCTTGCCGATATCATGGTAATAGGCAGCCACCCTGGCCAGCAGTGGGTTGGCATTAATGGCCTCGGCAGCGCACTCGGCCAGGTTACCGACCAGAATCGAATGGTGGTAGGTTCCCGGCGCCTCAATCATCAACTGCCGCAACACCGGTGAATTCATATTGGCCAGTTCCAGCAGTTTGATATCGGTGGTGTACTTGAACACGGATTCGACCAACGGCACCGTGCCGTTGACGACAACCGCGCTCGCCAGTCCGCCGAGCAGCCCGAAACCCAGCTTCCAGAGCAGCTGCAGTTCAAAACTGCGTCCGCTGAGAAAATGGATGCCGAGCAGCAGCACCATATTGGTGAGGCCGATCCACAGGGCGGCACGGTATAAGGTGGCCCGCTGCTGACAGTGGCGCACCCCATGAGCACCGACCAGGCTGCCAGTTAACGCGAACAGCGTCATCATCAGACTGTTGCCGAACAAAACCCCGACCAGCAACGAGCAACAGACGGCAAACAGAAAAGCCGTCTCCGAATTGAGCACGATTCGGACCAGCATTGCCCCAAGAGCAAACGGGATCGCGTAGAAATAGGCCGAAGAATCAACATAGGCAAAGGTATTCCCCACCCCAGTCGCAATGAAGATGGAGACCTTGATCAGCACAAACAGGACGATAAAGACCGCTGCCAGAAACAGCAGATCGCGCGAGTCAGGCCGAAACTTGCTGATATTACGATAACCGAACAGGTAACAAACATAAATCAGCAGCAAGGTACAGATCAGCAGACCAACCACGGTCTGCAGGTTGCGGTTATCTCGGCCGGAGTCCCGGATCGCCTGCAACTTAAGAATCTGGTCAGCGCTCACCCGTTCGCCCTCACGGACGATCATTTCCCCTTTTTTAATTTGAAACAGCACCGGGGCAACCTGCGCCCGCGCTTCCAGACGACGTTTGGCTGTTGCTTCCTCGTTAAACACCAGATTGGGGCGCAACTGCTGTTGTACGACCTTCAGCAGGGTCTGCCGTTGCGCAGTGGAGACGTCCAGCAGGGCCAGCTGCTGTTTGGCCTCGGCCAAGGCATCGTTAAGACCCGTGACCTGACTGAGCAATTGCGAGGGCAGCTCTTTCCCCTCATTGCGATCAAACAGCTGCAGTCCCTCTTGCTGATGATTTTTAAAGGCCTGTAGATTGGCGACGATGGGCCGCTCAAAAACCGGTTTGAGCAACACCGTGGTAGAACTGGCGATATCCTGGCTGAGAGGCATATTAATTAGCGGACGGTATTCCTCAGCCGTCAATGGGACCCCGAAGTCGGCTTCCAATTGGCGCAGGAATTCTTCCGGTTCAGCCTGGATGGGCGTTTGCTGATGCTGCAGGAGCAGATTCAGCCCACTTCTGATCCGCTTAATGGCCTGTGCTCCGGCAGCGGCATCGAGATCATAAACAAAGGGGACCGCATTGGCCGCTTCATCACGCTTGGCCTCGGTCAGGGGAGCGTCTTCAACCAGCAGATCCCGCGGCGATTTGATATCGCGGGAAGCAATATCCCCAGGTGTACGATAAACAGGGATCAGGCCCCCTTTGGGAACGACAATCAGGGTCAGTAAAACCGCGACCGCCAGCAACAGCCAACCGGCCAGCTGGCTACGGTCTTTGGGACGCAGCCCCTGCACTCCACAGCCGAAAAAAATAGCCCGCCCGTGCAGAGCCTTGTTTTTCTCTTCTTTGGTCATAACCTCTCAGTCAACAACAGATATCAGCTGTTCGTCCGCCGCCCTTGATCGACATCCCGCCGATCAGCACGCTGATAAGCCTGGACAATAGCCTGGACGATGGGATGCCGCACCACATCCACATCACTGAAATGGGTAAACGCGATACCTGGAACACCGACCAGGACGTCAATGGCATGGAGCAGCCCGGAGCGGTTCTCCCGGGGCAGGTCGATCTGGGTTACATCCCCGGTGATCACGGCACAGCTGCCGAAACCCAGCCGGGTCAAAAACATTTTCATCTGTTCAACAGTGGTATTCTGCGCCTCGTCCAAAATGACAAAAGCATCATTCAACGTACGGCCACGCATGAAAGCCAGCGGCGCGACCTCGACCACTCCGGTTTCAACCAGGTTTTTGGCCTTGTCAAAATCAACCATATCATAGAGGGCGTCATAAAGCGGCCGCAGGTAGGGGTTGACTTTTTCAGCCAGATCCCCGGGCAGAAAACCGAGTTTTTCACCCGCTTCCACGGCCGGACGAACCAGCATGATGCGGCTGACTTCCTTGCGCATCAAGGCCGCCACCCCCATGGCCATGGCCAGGTAGGTTTTCCCGGTCCCGGCCGGGCCGACTCCAAACACCACGTGGTTCTGGCGGATATGGTCGATATAGCTTTTCTGGGCCAGACTTTTCGGCGCAATTATCTTATTGCGTGCAGACACGAAAACCGTGTCGAAGAAAATATCCTTCAGGGAAGCAGAGGAATCGGCGGAGAGAATACGGCTGGCATAATCGATATCGGTCGGGTATAGAGGCATACCATCGCGCAGCAGGGAACAGAGCTCCTCAAAAAGGCGGAGAGCCACCTGGACCTGTGCCGGGTCTCCGGACAGGCTGATGACGGTCCCCTGGCTCCCCAGGCGCACACCGAGTTTTTTTTCAATGAGTTTTAGATGCTTATTCTGCTGGCCGAACAGCTGTGCAGCCAAAGCCGCATCGCCAACATCAAATCGTTCGCGCGGGCTCATAAGCAATTCGTTGTCCATATGTTCATATCTAGCTGGAAAATCTAGCACCAAAAAGGATGGAATGCAATAGACCTTGGCCCATTATTCGGTCACCCCTGTTGCAACGAATTTTGTTATAATCGTTTCAAACGATTACCCTCCCGGGATGAGAATGGAAAGTACTTTGTCAAAAGATACCGAACACCCTGTTTATACAGACCCCGACCGGCCCTTGTTAGCCCTGTTTCTCCAGGAGCTCAACATTGCCCGGCGCAACCTGAACCTCTACCCCCCGGAACATCCGCGGATTACTGCCAGTATCGACAAGACCCTTGCTCTGCTCAATGAACTGTTCCATTCCGACCGGGTGGTGACCCTGGGCATTGCCCCCGAATCGATCTATTTTGAAGAAACCTGGCTTGACCAAAAAGATGCCGCCACCCGTGAGTTTGCCCGTTTCTTTTCGGCCCTCGGCATAGCCACCGTCAGTTTTTCCGCCGGGGTCAGCAGTACTGAGCTGATCCGCTTCAACCAGTTGCTGCGTAGCGACCGAAATACCCTGGAAGCTCAAGGCGGATTTGAGCAACTGCTGGAACAACAGCAGATTAAGCATATCCAGGTCATCCCCATCGATTACGATGCCTTCCAGGCCAATGGCCGGGTCCACCCCGACCATCCCCAGGCCACCGGCGCTCTCTGGGAGACCTTCCTGCACGGCTTGCAGCACGGAATCCTCGATTTCGGCCAGCGCGGGGAGCAACTCGACATCTCGGCCATCGCCGAGCTGCTGAACCAGAAAAGTTCCACGGCCCGGGAAGATGGCGGTCAATACCAGACCGCCGTGGAAGCCTTCGTCGAACAGAGTGTCGTCAGCGCCGCCGAACCGTTGCTGCAGACCAGAACCGGGGAAAACCTGAACCTGCTGCTGGAAAAACTCACCCCGACAGCCCGGCAGGACGTTCTCAAAAATACTCTTCAAGCTCTTGATCGGCACCCCGAACCGGCCCGCAACATTCTTCCCGGCATCGACCCGCGTCATTTTCAGGAAGCACTGGTTCTGCTCAACCGCGAAGAGCTGCAGATTTCCTCCCGGCTAGTCAATCTGGTCCGCAATTTCACCGACAACACCGGCCAGGGGCGGCCGGGAAAGACAAAAAGGCCGGCGCAGAACCTGTCTGGCAGCGTGGTCCGCGCGCGCCTAAATGAGCTGTTCAAGGAAGAACAGCAGGAACGCTATCTGCCGGGTGCCTACCAGAGTGCGCTGGAAGATATTATGGCCAGCGGGACCGCAACGCCGCTGCCCGAAGAAGCGAAACTGGAACTCAAAGCACAACTGGAAGAACAATCCATTGAACGCCAGACCGCAGCGATCATCTTTGAGATGCTCAACCACGCCCTGGACAAGGAACAGGAAGTCGCGGTTCAGCGTCATCTCCTCGAATTGTCCCGTTTTTTTCTCGACACCGGCGATTTTGTCAGCCTGCGCGAATGCTATGTGAACTGGTCGACATATCTAAACAGCGGCCGCGCCGGGGTGGACCTGTTCGGCGAGAAAGTCCTTGCCGCCCACACTCAATTGACTTTCCTGACGGAAGTACTGGATGGCTTCGAACTTTGGGACGAAGAGGTTCACGATGCGCTCAGAGAGTATATCGTCCGGGTCGGTGAGATCTATACCGACCTGGTCATCGAGCGGCTGGGACAGGCGGCACACAAGGAGGAACGGCTGCGCTGGCTGGGAATTCTTGAAGAGATCGCTCCTGTGGCCCAGGAAAAAATCATCCACGCTCTGGAGGATGAGCGTTGGTATCTGATCCGCAACCTGTTGATCGCCCTGGGCAAAGAGCGCAATCAGGCGACCCTTAAGAACAGCCTGAAATTTTGCGATCATCCCCACCCGCAGGTCCGCAAGGAAGCGATTCGCAACCTGTTCGGCTGCAATCCGGCCACCGCCAACCGCTATCTGCTCAAAGAGCTCCAGGCCGAAGACCCTGCAGCCCGGGAAGCGGCGGTACAATTGGCGGAGTTGAGCAGAGATCACGCGATCCTGGCCTTGTTGCATAAACGACTGGAGCATGCTCCAGCCGATGACGAGGATCTGGAATTGCAGAAAAAGATCATCGCCACATTGTCACGCATGGGGCAGCGGGAAAGCCTGCCGGTCCTGCGGCGGATTCTATTCAATCAGGGGCTGTTTGCTCCGCGCCGGGTCAAACAGCTGCAACGGGAAGTCCTGCTCAACCTGCCGCGCTTCCCGCACCAACTGGCCGCAAAACTGCTCCAGGAACTGTCCCGCAGTCGCTTCCGCAAACAGTTGCAAGCCGCTCAGGAACTAAACGCTCAGGAACGCCCATGAACAATATTTCGCAAAAAAACCTGCAGCATTTCATCCGCTTGCTGACCACGGCCGCAGCCAATGCGGCCCTTTATCATCCGGAGCATCGCCAGGTCCTGCGCTTCAACAAGCAGGCCCTTGTCGTACTGCAGGAGTTATTGAACCTGCATGGGGACCTCACCCTGAAGCTGATCGATGGACAGCTGATTCATGTCAACAGCCCGGTCGCTTCCAGCATGTCCGTAGAGCGGCTGCTGGCCGCCATGACCCGGTTGGAAATCAGTTACCTGCGCATCGACGCAGGTGTGTACGCAGAAGAGCTGCTCGGTCTGATTCAGGTGCTCAGCAAAAACCGGGATCGAGACCCGGAGATTGCCGACAGTGAAAATATCCACTTTGGCCAGGTGGAAGTCCGCTACCGCCAGCCGCAGGTCAATCAGCTGGCCGCCTTCGGCCTGGAGGAAATTGCCGACCATGAGGCCGATCGGTTCATGGATCTGTACCAGGATGTCCGTAGCCGACGAAAAATCGAAATCTCCGGAATCAGCCAGATCGTCAACGGCTTCATCAACTCCTTCAGCACCCAAAGCGAAGCCTTTCTGGCCCTGGCTCCGCTGCGCGCCATCGACGAATACACCTACACCCATTCGACCAATATCTGCCTGCTCAATCTGGCTCAGGCCAGGGCCCTCGGTATCGAAGGGCAGCTGCTTAACGATATCGGCATTGCCGCCATGCTCCACGATGTCGGCAAAATGTTCATCTCGCCGGATATCCTCGGCAAAACCAGTCAGCTGACCGAGGAGGAATGGGAGATTATGCAACAGCACCCCCGCCTCGGGGCAGAATACCTGCTCAATACTCCCGGGGTCCCTCGGCTGGCGGTGATTACCGCCTTTGAGCACCATATGCGCTACGACGGTGTCGGTTATCCGCAAACCTCAAAACCCTGGACTCAGCACCTGTGCTCACTGATGACGGCCATCTCCGATACCTATGACGCCATGCGCACCCATCGTTCTTATGAAGAATCTCTGGATCTGGAGAAGATTGTTTCCATCATGCTCAACCTGGCGGGCAACAAGCTACATCCGCAGCTGACCTACAATTTCCTCCATATCCTCACCAGCCTGGACAAACAGGAATTGCTCCCGGTCGCCCCTTGAGCGATTTCGCGGCAGCCACCTGGCAACCGGCGGAAAAACAGCACCCAAACGTCCTGCCAGCACTGCGTGACCGACATTTCAGCTTATTTTATCGACAACTGCCTCTTGCGACGGGCCTTACAGCGATGTTATACAGGCGCAAACTCCGGCGACTGCTAAAAAACCGATAAAAGGACAGATATGAGCGAAGATACTAAAAAAATCATCTATTCAATGATGAAAGTCAGCAAGAGCTACAACAAGCAACCGATCATCAAGGACATCTCTCTGTCCTATTTCTATGGCGCTAAAATCGGCGTGCTCGGCCTTAACGGCTCGGGGAAATCGACTCTGCTGCGGATCATGGCCGGCGTCGACAAAGAATTCAACGGCGAAGCAGTCCTCTCCGAGGGCTACAGCGTCGGTTACCTGGAGCAGGAACCGCAACTGGACGACAGCAAAACCGTCCGCGAGGTGGTCAAGGAAGGGGTTCAGGAGATTGTCGACCTGCTCGCCGAATTTGAAGAGATCAACAACGCCTTCGCCGATCCCGACTGCGACATGGACAAGCTGCTGGCCCGCCAGGCCGTGGTTCAGGACCAGCTTGATGCCGCCGACGCCTGGGAGCTCGATTCACGCCTGGAACTGGCCGAAGAAGCCCTGCGCTGCCCACCTCCGGAAACCCCGGTCAAGGTTCTCTCCGGTGGCGAAAAACGTCGCGTCGCCCTGTGCCGCCTGTTACTGAGGAAACCCGACATCCTGCTTCTTGACGAACCAACCAACCACCTGGACGCGGAAACCGTCGGCTGGCTGGAACAGCACCTGCAGCGTTATCAGGGCACGGTCATCGCAGTCACCCACGACCGCTACTTCCTCGACAATGTCGCCGGCTGGATCCTGGAACTGGATCGTGGTCACGGCATTCCCTGGAAAGGGAACTATTCCAGCTGGCTGGAACAGAAGCAGGAGCGGCTGCGCAAAGAGGAAAAGGCGGAGAGCAAGCGCCAGCAAACCCTGCAACGCGAGCTGGAATGGATCCGCATGTCGCCCAAAGGGCGGCACGCCAAGTCCCAGGCGCGGATCAAGTCCTATGAGCAACTGCTCGGCAATGCCGGTCTGGAAAAGGAGAAAAGCCTTGAGCTTTATATTCCGCCCGGACCGCGACTGGGGAATATCGTGGTCGAAGCCGAGCAGGTCAACAAAGCTTTTGGCGAGCGCCTGCTGATCGACAATCTCAGCTTCAACCTTCCGGCTGGTGGTATCGTCGGCATCATCGGTCCCAACGGCGCCGGTAAAACCACCCTGTTCAAGATGATCACCGGTCAGGAACAAGCGGACAGCGGCACCTTCAAGGTCGGCGAAACGGTCAAGCTCGGCTATGTCGATCAGGGACGCGAGCTGGATGGGTCCAAAACCATCTGGGAAGAGGTCAGCGGCGGGCAGGACAACTTCATGATGGGTGGGCAATCCATCAATTCGCGCGCTTATGTAGCCCGCTTCAACTTCTCCGGCTCGGATCAGCAGAAAAAAGTCGGCGTGCTTTCCGGCGGCGAGCGTAACCGCGTCCACCTGGCCAAAATGCTTCGCGAAGAAGCCAATGTCCTGCTGCTGGACGAACCGACCAACGACCTGGATGTCAATACCCTGCGGGCTCTGGAAGAAGGATTGGAAAACTTCGGCGGCTGCGCCGTGGTCATCAGCCACGATCGCTGGTTCCTCGACCGCATCGCCACACATATTCTGGCCTTTGAAGGGGACTCCCAGGTGGTCTGGTTCGAAGGGAATTATTCCGAATACGACGAGGACCGCAAACGACGCCTCGGCAAGGATGCCGATCAGCCGCACCGGATCCGGTATCGGTCTTTGACCCGGCAATAAGATTTTATCGCCAACAATACGTTAAGCGTTCAGGCCGGGAGGAAATATCCCCCCGGCCTGATTTTTTTTATTGTTCAGCTCACTTCGTCAGCCACCGCCCAACGCCTAATCCCTTCGGCCTCTTCGGCCCCGATCCCCAGCGCCAGCAGAAATTCAAGATGGGCCTGCGGAGCGCGTCGCTCAAAAGCCGCATGCCAGCGGCGCATAGCCGCCTCGTTCATGCCTGCCTGTTCCAGCATGGCCACCCAACCCTGTTTGTCGATGGGCAGCTCCGCCGGTTCCTGCCCGCTATCCTTCAACAGCGCTGCCAGCAGATGCTGCTGCGCTTTTAAGGCCAGGATCTCCCGGCCGAGTTCCGCCAGTCGCTGCTCCAGGACTGCTGCCCGTGGCGATCTCGGTTCCTCCAGCAGCTTGGCAATATCCTGCAGGGGCAAACCGGCTGCCCGATAAAGACGGATCTTCTCCAGACGCTCCAGATCATCCTGATGATAAATCCGGTAGCCGGAGCTGGAACGATGGGCCGATGGCAGTAATCCGATCCGTTCATAATAGAGCAAGGTCGTGCGCGACAAACCGAACCGGCCGGCCAGTTCGGAAATGGTCCAACTGGGCATGGGGATTCTCCTTTGCCACGGCCCTGCCCCAACTGGCACAGGGCCGTTTTTCGCTGAGAGGCTAACGGCTGTTGGCCCTGATCCGGGCGATCTCGGCAGAGGACAGCCCCAGCCACTGCAAAAAACTCTCATGTCCTTGGGGATGGCGTTGTTCAAACAGCCGATGCCATTGGTCCATGGTTTCTTCGGCCAGCCCAATCTCCTTGAACATGGCTATCCACTGTTCTTTTCCGACATTGTTCTGCATCTGTTCAGCTCCTTTCGATGATGAGTTCGCAAGACCTTCGTGACGTCACAAAGAAAGGGATAAACCCTGCAGCCATAGACAGGTCAAATAAAAAAAGAGAGTCTCTGAAAAATCACCAGCGGATGGAGCGAAATACCCGTTGCCCGGCGCGTAGTTCGATGTCCGGCAAGGGGATTTCCCGGTCTCCGCCAGGGCCGCCGCTCACCCGCAGAGTCAAATGATGCAAGCCGGGCGCCAGTGGAATCCGCAGCAAGGTCAACCGTCCCGGCAGCGTCTGCCAGCAACGGACATCGGGCTCCTCAAGCAGGAGCAGACCAAGCCGGACCGCGATTTCCGCCGCACTCCCGTGATCCTTGCCGACCGACTGGGCAGCGGCCTCTTTAGCCGCGGCGCGAGCGGTTTCCCGGACGACAATCTCCAGTCGGCGGGCCTCCAGAGACGCTTGCGCGACCAGCCCCAGATCGCTGGAGAGCGGTTGCAGAGTCCCTGCGGCAGGTGGTTCGATTCGCAGCCAGGGCAGGATGGTGTGCTGCTCCTGATAGTAGGGAAAGGAAAAACGGATCGACGGTGGCAACACGAAATTGCCGGGTTGCTTGCGCGGAATCCGGCCGTTGGCCACAAACAGGACCAACTCAGAGCTTTCTGCTGCAATGGAGCCGGTCACATAGGGGCGGTATTTTTCCACCTCGTCGGGCATGCCCAGCCGGCCGGCCAGGTTGACGATATCCCTTGCCACCGGGGCTGGATCTGGCAGGTCCTGGGCCAGCTTGCGATATTCCAGATAGGCATCGTTATCTTCCCCGAGATTGGCAAAACAGAGCGCAATCAATGCCCGGGTGAAATAAGCGTCCTTTAACGCCTCCTGGTGACGCCCTAGCACCTTGAGCGCCTGCTTGGCCTCGACCAAAGCGGAGTCGTATTCGCCGAGCAGCAGAAAGTCCATCATCAGGTAGCTATGCACCCAGAGCCGTTCGCTGTATTCACCTTTGTAACGGGTCAGCCAGTCGTTGACGGCCAGCGCGGTTGCCTGTTCGCTGAGGCTGATGTAGTAGAACTGATCAATCAGCTGGGCGGCCTGCAACAACTGTTCGGCACTTTGTCGATAGTTGCCCAACTGATGAAGGACAAGCCCCTTTTCCATCAGGAACAGAAGTTCATTGCGGTTGCCGAAGCTTTCTCCTTTGTCGAGCAGGGCCAAAGCTTCCCGGGGCTGGCCGGCATAATACTCCTGGCTGGCTTTGTTCAGTCGCCCGGCGCAGCCATTGAGCAGAACCAGCAGCCCTATGGCGAACAACAGCCGGACGCCAGCAGTCCGCTTGGCAAACAACGAAAAACACATCAGCGAAGATCTCCGCACCAGCGGCCCGTCATCACCAACCGATAAACGGTTTGGACGCTTCCCGGATCACTTCGGCACTATCAGCCCATTCGATCAGCCCGGTCTGGATATCGGTCAATTCCAGATTCAGACTGTAATACATCAGGGTTTTCTTTTTGAAACGGAACTGGCGGGGCTGGTCCTTTTCCATGGAGCGCAGGGTTCCGCTGAGCATATAGCGCGCGCCAACTTGACGGGCTCTGGCAATCCGCGTCTCCGCCGCGACATTGCCGCCATACTGATAACTGGTTTCATGCTGAATATTTTCCCGCTGGGTCTCGTTGACAAAACGAACCCGGCCACTTTGCAGTAGAGCCTGACGGATATCGTCGGTGATCGCACTGGTGCTGATGTGCTCGCTGGTCCGGTTGGCAATCCCGTAGACGATCAACACCGGCCGATCCGTGGCCCGATCCAGGGGATATTTGGTGAGCAGGGACTTCACCATGTCGGCAACTATGGTTTTCTTGTCGGAAAAGTGATAACCCTCGTCATAAATGACCTTTTCATCCGGACTCACTTCACGGGTCGTCACTCGTCCGGTACAGCCCGTGGCCAGTAACAGAAGAGATACGGCAAACAGCAACAAGAACAACCGCAAGGATGATTTCATATTCGAACCTCCGAACTGGTAAAAGATTGTTATACCGCTCCAGCCCGGCGCAACGTGGGCCGGAGCGAATTTTCTTCCTCAGGGTTTGCGAATCAACCAGCAATGATGAATTCGCGGATTGCGCTGAAAATCAAAGGGGATGGTCCTGGCTGAAATATTCTCGATCTCCAGCTCGGGCAACGCCGCACTCTCCATGCTGAACTTACGCAGGTTGTTGGAAAAAACCAGCGTCCCTCCAGGCGCCAGCAAACCGCTGACCCGCCTCAGCAAGCTGACATGGTCGCGCTGGACATCGAAGGTCGTGGTCATGCTTTTGGAGTTGGAGAAACTCGGTGGGTCGAGAAAAATCAAGTCATATTCCCCGCTTGCCGTCTCCAACCAGTGCAGGCAATCCGCCTGAATCAACTGTTGTCGTTCCGCCGCAAATCCGTTCAGGCGAATATTCCTGGCCGCCCATTGCAGATAGGTTTTGGACATGTCGACCGAGGTCGTTTCCCGCGCTCCGCCCCGTAACGCGTGTACGGTCACCGCACCGGTATAGGCGAACAGGTTCAAAAAACGGGTTCCCGCCGCCAGCTCTTGCACCAGCTTGCGAGTCAGGCGATGGTCAAGGAACAAACCGGTGTCGAGATAGTCGGTCAGATTCACCAGAAACTGGCAATCCCCTTCATGGACTTCCTTGAAAATACCCCGCTGGGCCTGTTTTTCGTACTGTTGCAGCCCCTTCTGGCGTTGCCGAACCTTCAGATGGATATTCGCCTCGGGGAGATCCAGGACCTGCGGTAAAGCCGCCTGGACATCCTCCAGCCGCTGCGCCGCCTTGCGGGAGTCAACTGTTTTTGGGGCCTGATACTCCTGCAGATGGACTTCGTCACCATACAGATCGATGGCCACCGCATACTCCGGCAGATCAGCGTCATAGACCCGGAAACTGTCGGTTTGTTCGCGATCCGC
The DNA here is from genome assembly GCA_963668145.2 of Geopsychrobacteraceae bacterium. GTDB lineage: Bacteria > Desulfobacterota > Desulfuromonadia > Desulfuromonadales > Geopsychrobacteraceae > Seleniibacterium. Next base: position 11,328 of record CAXXJU010000050.1, on the reverse strand, counting down.
CTGTTTTTTGAGTTTTTTCAGGTTTTTCAGCAAACGGTTGGCAAACATTTCCGCGCCTGGCGAGAGCTTGCGTTTAACGGATTTTCCGGCTCCGTCGGCCAGGGATTGCCAATGATTGGTCTCATCCAGCTCAAACTGCAGCAGGCTGCACTTCAAGGCGCCATTGTAGAGGACGTTACTCTTACCAGCCCGCAGCCCGATACTCCGCCCCAGCTGCAAATTGGAGGTGATCACCGCCGCCCGCCAGCCTTGGCAATGCTGGGCCATTTTCTCGCCGAGCAGGTTGTACAGGGCCGGCAGTTCACTCTGCTCCCCGAGCCGTTCGCCATAGGGAGGATTGACCACCAGCAATCCGCTGGTACAGTTGGCTGGCGCGACCAGCTCGCGGACGGTTCGCCGCTCAAAGTGAATTTTTTTGTCCAGTCCGGCCTTATAAGCATGGTCCCAGGCCGCTTTTACGGCGCGACTGTCGGCATCGTAACCGATCAGGGGCGGAGTCTTGGCGGCCAGCCCGGCTTGGCGGCGCTGCCGGGCCTCGTCCAGCAGTTCATCCCAGAGCGCCCCATCGTGCCCCAGCCAGCGGTTGAATCCGTAATAATCGCGCAACAGTCCAGGGGCCGTGTCGGTCGCCAGTAAGGCCGCTTCCAGCGGCAAGGTCCCGGAACCACACATGGGATCGACCAGCCCACCGCCAGCGGCACAGATGGCCGGCCACCCGGCGCGAATCAGAATGGCCGCGGCGAGGTTCTCCTTGAGTGGGGCATGCACCCCGTCAATCCGATAACCGCGCCGATGCAGACTTGCCCCCGAGAGATCCAGACTAAGGGTTGCCTGATCGCGGTGAACGTGCAGGTTCAAACTCAAATCCGGCTGTTCCAGGGAGACCGACGGACGGCGATCATAACGGGAGCGAAACTGGTCGACAATAGCATCTTTGATACGCAAAGCAGCAAAACGCGAGTGGGTAATCTTGGAGTCGATCAGGGTACAATGAACGGCCAGACTGCCATCCGGACTCAGTTGTTCGGACCAGTTGATCCCCAGCCCGGCTTGGTACAGGTCATCGGGATCTGCGGCGGGAAAGGTTGCCAGGGGCAGCAGCACCCGACTGGCCAAGCGCGACCAGAGACAGGTTCGATAAGCGGTTTCCAGAGTTCCGGCAAAACTGACTCCGGCGCGTTCCGGTTTGATCTCTTGGGCACCAAAAGCGGACAATTCGTCTGCCAGCAAGAGCTCAAGCCCGAGGGCCGCCGTTGCAAAAAAAACATGTTTCATGAGATATCAATTCCAACAGTAAAAAGGGGACGGAAGCAGTTTCCGTCCCCGGGCATTTTAGCACCTTCGGCAACTTTCTGAAAATCAGATTTTCCGAATCTCCAACGCAGCTGATCCCAGTTCCTTATTCGCCTTGAGCAGGGCATTTTCACCAGCCAGCACCGCGATCGAGCTCGTTCCCTCTTCCAGGTAGGTTCGGGCCACCTTCTGCAAAGCGGTCCGGTCGACGGCCAGCAGATCTTTGCGCATCCGGTTACGCATCTCAGAGGTCATGCCCTGGCGGATATTGGCAAATTCATGGGCTCCGGCACCAGCCGGGGACAGTGGCTTATCCAGATCGCTGAAGACCGCCAGGATCGCTTCCTTGATCGACTCGTCAGAGAATCCACCACCCGCCGCCCACCGGGCGGCATCATCATAAACCTGCAGGGTCCGCTTCAGCTGCGGATCGCGGTAAGAGAGCATACTAAACAGGCCCGACTCATTGTTATAGTTGGCCAGACCACCATAAGCGCCCCCTTTTTCCCGAATCTCGCGATGGAGAAACTCGGCCCGCAACAGCTTGGAAAGGACTGTTAAAGCAGCACTGTCCGGATGATTGAAGGGCACCGCCCGAAAGACCCGCGCGACATAATTGACCGGCAGGGACCAGACCAGCCCCTGTTGAGACGGCTGCGGAGAAAACGCCGCCGCATTCCCGGACAGGTCCGGGGCGGTCGCGGGAAGTTGCTCCAGAACTTCGGCCAGAGCGTCTTTAAAGGGGCCAAAGTTCGCTGCTTCAACCGTCACCGCAGTCTGCAGGCAAGCGGTCGAAAACAGGGCCGAGGCGATGCCGGTCATGAACTCGGCCAGCCCGCTCAGCTCTGCAACCGGCGTGGCCGCCAGCTCCCGGACCAGTGCAATCTGTGACAGCCCCGACCATTGTTCGCGTTGCAACGCTGTGGACGAAAGGCTGGAGGCCGCCATCCGTGCCGCGTAGGTGTGCCCGGATTGGGGGACCGAGTTCTCCAGCGAAACCTGCAACTGGTTCAACACCGTATGCAGCCGCTGCAGATCCGTGAAATCCGGAGTACAGATAAAATCTCTCATCAGCTCAAATAACGGGCCAACATTACGCACCAGCGCTTTGCCTTTCACTTCGAACCCGGCGAAACTCCGGCCCAGATCGGTTGGATCGTCAAGCAGCGCGGTTCGTGCAGAGACTCCCCCGGTCACGGCTTCCAACCTTGCGGCCATCTCCAGATAGTCCCGACCGCCGGCGCCGACCTGGGTCAGCAAACTGCCAAAAATCGGCAGATACTGGCGCTGTTCGGCAGTCAACCCATCCAGGCTGAAATGCAACGAAGCAACCCCGATACCATTGGTCGGCTGATCGAACCAATACTGCGTCACCCCGTTGACGGTTGCTGTTTCATGGGAAGCAATCCGTTCTTCACCAGGAATATCAATCAATTCGAGGGTCGGCAGGCAGGACAGGTCCTCGGGGCCTTCCTGTGCCGCCTTGAGTTCCGCGGCCTGTTTGACTAAAGCGGATTTTTCATCATCACTGAGTCGATTTTTGATCTCATCCAGGTGGGCCCGGGTCTCGGCTTCCTGACGCGGACCGAGTTCGGGATCGGGCTTCAGCACCAACGTCACCCGGCGGGGATTGTTCAACAGCTGGGTGCGGATCAGGTTTTCAAAGAAGGGCCCATTGGCCAGTTCCTGCCGCAAACGGGCCAGGTTCTCCTCAAAATTTAACGCCGTCAACGGATCTCCCCCGTGAATCCAGGGGCCGATCAGGCGCATCAGCAGCAACAGCGCATAGGGATAGCTGTCGCCGGTCACTTCACGGTTGGAGAATTCGAGACGATGGATGGCTCCTTCGATGCGCTCGGGGGCAAAGCCCTGTTCGGCAACCTGAGCCAGTGTTTTCAGGATCAGCTCCTCGATGGCAGCACTCTGCTGCGGATCGGTCCCCTGCAAACCTGCGGCAAAATAGGTGGTCCGGTTGTCGTCATGATAACCGCTGCCCGGTGCCAGGTTTGCGCCCAGGCCTGAATCGAGCAATGCCTTGTACAAAGGAGCAGCCGGGTTGCCCAGCAACAAGGTAGACAGCAATGACATAGCCAGCTGCTCGAAGCTGTCATTGATATCGCCCCCCAGCCAGCCGACCTCCACCATCGATCTCTTTTCCAGGGGTTCCCCCGCATCGAGCGGATAGGTTTCGGTAACGCGCAACGGCTCTGTCATGCCGGTCTCGAGGGGCACCTGCGAATCGAGTTCGAGCTTATTGAAATGCCGCAGCACCCGATCTTCAACGACCGCAAGCAGCGCTGGCAAATCCAGATTGCCGGAAGAGAAAAACCAGGCATTGCTCGGATGATAATAACTGGCATGAAAATCCTTGAGCTGCTGCCAGGTCAGGTTGGGGATATCTTCCGGCTCGCCCCCGGAATTGTGGCCATAAGTGGTCGTTGGGTAGAGATGCTTGTCCATCCGCCGGGACAAAAGCGAAGACGGGTCAGACATCGCCCCTTTCATTTCATTATAGACAACACCTTTGTATTCAAGGGGGGATGCGGGGTTATCGGCTTCGGAAAATTCCAGCCGATGCCCTTCCTGGCTGAAATCCCGTTCCGTCAACTGCGGAAAGAACGCCGCATCCAGGTAAATCTCAAGAAGATTGGCGAAATCCTTTCGGTTCATACTGGAAAACGGATACATGGTCCAATCGCTCGCGGTCATGGCGTTCATGAAGCTGTTCAGGCTGCGCTTGAGCATCGAGAAAAAAGGATCGCGGACCGGAAACCGTTTCGAACCGCACAGCGCGGTATGTTCCAGAATGTGTGCCACCCCGGTCGAGTCATCCGGCGGAGTCCGGAAGGCAACGGAGAAGAGATGATTATCGTCATCTCTGTCCAGATGCATAAAGCGCGCTCCCGTTTGCTCATGCCGAAGTCTGATCATGGAAGCATTGATGCTCGGTAGGGCATCAATTTGTTCAACGATAAACCCATGCAGGGTCTGTCCGGGGGTAAGAATTGTCTGTGTCATAACAAAAGCCCAATATAAAAAGAATGAATAAAAATAAAGAGGTAAAAAGAATGATAGCCGACCCGGTCACAATTATCCAGTCAGCACCATATTTTCATCACCCAGGTGCAATAAACGGAGCAACGGGACCATAGCCGATTCCGTAGCGGAGTTCAACTTTATCCACTTAAGCTCCTGGATCCTCTGCGGTTGGGCTTGGTAAAAAGCGGCTGATTAAAGATAAAGAGAAAAAAAGATTGAATTCTTCTCAGCACCGTGGTACCAATATGCCCCTTCGGAGCGTAGCGCAGCCTGGTAGCGCGCTTGGTTTGGGACCAAGATGTCGGAGGTTCGAATCCTCTCGCTCCGACCATTTAAACAAAAAAAGGGTTGGCTGTAAGCCGGCCCTTTTTCTGTTTATAGCCCGAAAGAGGATTCGAAGCAAAACGAGCGCTGACTGAATGTCAGAAAAGCAGTCAGGGATGGCTGCGGCAGCGAGAGCGGGGAGCCGACGCTGCTCGCGCAGGTGCGGTGACCGTTCTGCGAAGGCTCATTACTGTCGCCTTTGATCTGGTCCTTCCGGCCAGCTGGCGTGTTTTTCCCCTGAGATATTCGTTGGCGATCCCTGAATATCCCGGACTCCTTGTCAAACGGCGCAATTGCTTAAGGGGCACGGCCGCCGGCAGCTCTTCCTTTGCCAAGGAGAGAACATCATACTCGCGCAATCTTGGAATAAAGGTCCCCCAAACCACCGACGGTCAGCGTTGGTTCCATTCCCCAAGGATCAAAGACCGCAGCCGGTGAACGCCGTACCCAGGCAGCATTCATCCCTGCGGAGATTGCACCAATCACATCGAACGGATTACTCGAAATCAGCCAGGCATTTTCCGGTGCTGAGTTGGCCTGGTCAAGAAAGTAACGGTAAACATCCGGATTCGGTTTAAAGGACTGAACCTCATCCACACTGACAACTCCTTGAAACAGGTCGTGGATACCGGCATTGGTCAGGAGCTCTTCGAGCGCGGACGGCTCTCCATTGGAAAAAGCAAAGAGGCGAAAGTTCGCCGCCTTCAGACGCAATAGGCAATCCTGAACATCGGCAAACGCCGGGAGAGACCGATACCGGCGCAGCAGATCCGCTTTCCTTTCAGGGCTCAAGGTGACACCGTAAATGGCACAGCTCATATCAAGAGCTTGGCGGGTGCATACGGAAAAGGGTTCATACTTCCGCATCAGCCCTTTGCGAAAGGAGTATTCCAACTGTTTTTCTCTCCAGGTCTGCGAAAATGCCGGAGCTTTTTCGCTGATCTGCTCTTCCAATTCGGCCAGAAGCCCATGCGTGTCTATCAGGGTTCCATAAACGTCAAAAGCCAAGGTTATCATCGACAACTCCTGTCAAGGTTAATGTTGTTCGTGTGACCAATCCGCGGCATGTTTTTGGAGTGATGGATTACAGCTATCAGCAGGGATCCGCCGAACCTATGCACGAGGGATTACGCGTCGGGCTTACCCTGGTCGGCGCAGCGATAAATACCCTGAAAGCAGGGAATTCAAACCAGGAGGGAAGCTTTGGTAAGTACGCGGTCAGCCCGGAGGCCACGCCGGATGGACCGACTGGCGATCACCGACCGAAGCAATCCCGCCGTTCTCTCAATAACAGCCTCCCTCCCGGTCAATCCTATTTGGCGATATTCGCCACCGTCCCCATCAGGGCGACATTGGTGACAAAACCGCCTTTGATGCAGGAATACTCAGTAGCACTTTCAAACTTCTTATCTTTGGTAATCGTATAAATATCAACCACAGCATTTCCACCCTCTTTTGCGGCCCGATCCTGCAAGGCCATGAGCGCTGAGATAAAAGCCCTGTCACAGGCCTGCTGGGCTGATTTTCCGAATCCGTTGGTGCGCTGGTTGGTTTTATACTCCCCCATTGTCTTCATCACCTTGGGGTGATTCTGCCCTTTCATGTAAAGTCCGATTTCCGGTCGTAACTTTTCCTGCCCCAAAGCGCTCTCTTTGGCATCCTGTACAGACAGCTGATGCCACGTATCTTTGGCCTGAGCCTTGGTGACAATCGCTCCGTAGCAAAACGTGCTCAATAGGATTCCCAAAAACAATGTCCTCATCTTATGGCTCCTTCTTTTGGTCTATGTGTTGATTCGCGAAATACCCCCGGAAGACGCAGGCGGAGTCTTTGGTCAGCCTGTGTCATCAAAGGCAACAGCAGTGCGCCTCCAGCGCCTGATTAAGTATATGAAGAACAATCCAGAGAGCAAGCTTACCGAGGCCGTAAAATCAAAAAAAAGCCAGCGACAAATGGCTGGCTTTTTATTTCTGCGTTTTCTTTTAAAACGGTTACTGCACGGAATTGCGGTTTTCCATCTCGGCAACTTTCTTCTGCATCAGCGCCAGCAACCCGTCATAGCCATCACGCCGGATAATTTCGCCATAACTCGAACGATAATTACGAATCAGGCTGACCCCTTCGATAACCAGGTCGAAAACCTGCCAGGAGCCGTTTTCGTAAATCATTTTGTACTGCACGGGAATTTCCAGGTCCTTCTGAACGATGGACGTATCGACAATCGCCTTGTCGTCTTTGACCCGCTGCATCAGGTATTTAACGGTCCCGTTGGAGTAGTCGTCGATCCGGTTGAGATAGGTTCCCTCAAGCACCTTGCGAAACAGGTCGGAAAACTGCTGCCGCTGCTCTGCGGTGGCACCGGCCCAATAGGGGCCAAGGGTTCTCTCCGCCATGGACTGAATATTCAGGAACTTCTGCACCCGACCGCTGACCATAGCTTTTTTCTGGGCAACATCAAGGTCGGTCCGCTTGAGGACTTCAAGGACAGAATCGACCATCTTGGCGACTTCCTTCTGCGGATCCGGCAAAGCAAAAACAGTCGCGGTACAGAGCAACACCAATAACAAGCTCAAAAGTAGTTTTTTCATCAGTCAAACCCAAACCATTCAAAAGGATTTAATAGATCGCTGTCAAATACAGGACCTTCAAAAATATTCATATTATAGCTCTCTTTGCCAACCTGTGCTTTACGCCGCTGGGCGTAGGCCCCGCGCATAAACAGGTAAGGATCAAGCGAATCCTGGACGATCCCTTCGTAGGTATCATGATCCAGGGACAAACGGTTCTCCACATCGACCCCTTTTACACCAAGATATTCCATGGTCCTGAAATCGGCATAGCGCAGCGGATCGGCAAATGAGTCGGCAAAGCTGCCGATTCCGTCGCGCAGACTGGACGGTCCGACAATGGGCAGAACCAGGTAGAAACCATGCCCGATCCCATAAAATCCCATGGTCTGCCCAAAGTCCTCGGTCCGCTGCTTGACCCCGGCAACCGATTCCGCAGGGTCGAAAAAGCCCAGTACCCCAAAGGTGGAATTGATAACAAATCGATAAATCTCAGTACCAAAGTCGTGGAACTTCAGCTGCAATAAAGCATTCCCCGCCCGAATCGGAGTTGCCAGGTTAGAGTAAAAATTACGGACAGACGCCCGCGCCGGCCGCGGCAACACCAGCCGGAAGCCTTTGGCGATCGGCTTAAACAGATAAAAATACAGCTTGTCATTGACCCAGAAGACCCCGCGATTCAGCGGCTCGAAAGGGTCATTGATGAGGATTTCATCTGCCGGTCTGCCGGAGCTGAAATCCTCAGAGAAAGCAGCGTCGAAATCGTCAAACCCGGCTCCGGATCGAGTATTTGCCGCAACGTTCACAGCAGGATCCGGCTGCGCGGCCGACACGCCCGCAATGCAGAACGTGAAAGCCAATAAGGTTAAAAACAGGATGCGGTATAACATGAAATCAGTCCTCTCGGCGGCTCAATCTCTTTTTTCAACAACCAAAAGAAAAGGGGATTGGGAACGATTGGCCACTCTGACCTGCAATACCTGGTATGAGTTTTCCCCAAGCCCACTCAAAAATTCCGAAACCGTGGCGGCCTCTTCAGCCCCGCCGGGATGTCCCGGATAAACAACAACGGCCAGTCGACCACCGACCGCCAAGGCCTGAAGAGCCTGGTCAAGAGCGGCGAGTGTCGAATCCGGCCGGGTGATGATGTCCTTGGCTCCGCCCGGCAGAAACCCCAGGTTGGCAATGATCCCCCTGGGAGTTCCGTTGACAACCCGGGCGAAGTTCTCGTGCCCAAGCAGCACCAGGTCGACCCCGGCGGCTTGCGTCAGTGGTTCGTCCCGATCATAGTGAAAACGGACGGGAACTGCCAGTTCTTTGGCTTTATCCGCGGTCGCGCTCAAGGCCTGGGTTTGGATGTCAAATGCGACAACCTGGCCGGCCGGCCCGACCATCTGCAACATCGCCAGAGTGTCATATCCGTTTCCGGCAGTCAGATCAACAGCAAGATCCCCGGCACCAACAACTTCAGCCAGCAGTTCATGCCCCCACTGAATCACCTTGGTCAGGCTGGGTTTCACGAATGCGCCACTTTTAACTTGGCTTCGATCAGTTGCCGATGTGAAAGACCAATCAGCGATCCCAACTGTCTCATCAACGCTTCTTCGAATCGATCCAGGCGACCGTCTGCATAAACCAGTTGCCAGACCGCTTCAATAATACGCTCTTTCTCTTCCTGAGAGAAAGCCCAGTTGATATCACGGGTAAACTGATGCAGATCGGTACTATTCTGCCGGGTGATCTCTGCGAATTCAAGAAGTCCGCTCACGGAATCCTCGGATACGGCAAAATGTTTCTGCAGCAATTCGCCAATCAGGGCCTGTTCCGCGGGATGAAATTCTCCATCGCTATGGGCCACTTCCAACAGAAGAACCGCTGCGGCCAGAGGAATCCGTTCCTGCCGCGCCTCTTCCTCTGCTTCTTCCGGCGCAAAAACCTGTAGCAATCTTTTTAACATAACCCAATCCGTTATTCTTTGTAGCGGATGACACGTGCCCTTTCGAGAGTAATCATACCGCCTTGCAGCATCCCGTCCAACTGAGGAATGATTTTGTCGATTTTTTCCTCATTGTCAACAACCTCAATAACCAGAGGGAGATCCTGCGAAAGACGCAACAGCCGATCCGTATGCAAGTGCGACCTGGCTCCGAATCCGGCAACTCCTTTGAGAACCGTGGCTCCTGCGAAGCCTTCTTTCCGGAACAGCTCCAGCAGAGCTTCGTACAGCGGCCTGCCCTGGTAACGATCCGATTCCCCGATAAACACCCTCATCAGACTCTGTTCACCATCCAGTCGTTGCATAAGACCCTCGCTCATAGTGTTGTCATATGACGGGCCAGCCATATCCCTACGAAAACAAAGACCAGACAGAATGTCAGGTTCAGCAGGATATTGGCCCCGGCCTGCCAGAAACTTCCCTCTTCGATCAGCCGCATCGTCTCATAGGCAAATGTCGAAAAAGTGGTAAATCCCCCCATAAACCCAACCGTCATCCCAACCCTGAGCTCTGGAGACAACAGACTGCTGCGCAACGCAAAAGTCATCAGGAACCCCAGCAGGAAAGACCCGAGGACATTCACCAGCAGAGTCCCGTAAGGAAGCGAACGGCCAACCAGTTGGTAAGTCCAGCCGGACGCCAGATAACGGGCGATACATCCCAACCCGCCGCAAACACCAATAAAAATTACTTGCATGTCATTTCCCGTTCCTAGCACAAAACCAAATCATCTTATTATTGATGAGGCCGGAACAACTGTCAATTACGTAGTGAACCAGACCCCGCCCGCAGTCAGAGCATAAGGCGTTGCCGATGCGTGGCAAACCCCGCCAGAAAGATCCCTGAGTGCCGGAAAAAAAAGCAAAACTGTGCACAAATATCCAAAAGCAACCGGAAAAGGAAAAAAGCTGTTGCCTCAGCATGAACGGGCTTAAACAATGAAGTACAGGGAAAAATTGGTCATTCCCATTTTGTTCCAGCAAGATCAATTGACAAAAACCTGCGGATTCCGTAGCTTCTTGTGAGCCTTCAATACTCATAGAAGAGGAATCAAGAATGAAACAACTCATCAGATACACTTTTTTACTGGGCATCTGCGCTCTTCTCGCTGCCTGCGGCGGATCAAAAGTCAAACCGCAGGATGATGCGCAAAAATATTTTCAGCAGGGAGAACGTTACTTCGAAGGCGAACTCTACGATGACGCCATTGCCTCCTGGGAAAAGGCCAGGGACACCTTTTATTCCCCCGAACTGAACATGTTGGCCGAGCTCAAGATCGCCGAAGCGTATTTCCTTTCCAAGCGCTATGCGGAAGCCGCCTCGGCCTACAAGGATTTCCTGATCCAGCATCCGAACGACCCGCGCGAAGGCTCCATCATGTTCCGGCTGGGCTTGAGCTATTACTATCAGATCCTCTCCGCAGACCGGGATCAGACCTACACGGAAAATGCGCTGCAGACGTTGCAGCAGTTTGTTGCCCGCTATCCTGATCATGCCCGCGTTCAGGAAGCAAAAAACCTGATTCTGCGCTGCCAAACACGCTTGGCGGACCATGAAGTTTACGTCGGTCGTTTTTATCTCAAAAAGGAGCAGTTCAAACCGGCCATCCATCGACTTGAAAAGGTCTTGCAGAACTACCCCGACTACTATTATCGCGATGAGGCGTATTTCTATCTTCTGAAAGCCTATCAGGAATCAGGCCAGCCCCAAAAAGCGCAGTCACTGTTGGATAAGCTGGTCAAAGAATTTCCGAGTAGCGAGATGACCGAAGAAGCACGCGAACTGATGGTGGATCAATAGCCGCCCGGTCCTGCATCACCCAAGAAAACCCCGAGCACCCATGGCCAATCGACACGCCCTGTAGCCCTAAACACAATTTTAAAGGCTGCGGGGCGTTTTTATCTGCAACAAACCGCTTTGCACTATCTTCCTACCATATAGGCTATCAATCAGACCACCAAAGAGATATTTTCTTGACTTGGCCATTTGCCCGCCTATGATGGACACCGTTTGTGCGGGTCATTTCCAGCAAGACCATCTTGTCCTGGAGCCTATTCCCTCGTAATTTTCACGACATCCGGTAAGCACAACCACAGCTGCCCATCCGTC
>CAXXJU010000049.1:0-9896 GCA_963668145.2 Geopsychrobacteraceae bacterium | reverse complement strand
ATTATCGTATACAGCATTAAATAGTTGCCATCCGGAAACTCTGGAAGGCAATCATTAAGTTCTCAGATTGGAAACGAGAAGTTTTCCCTTGTGGCAAGGAAATCAAAGGCTTGCGCGGAGGCATACACCGTTACGCCGCACAAAGTAAGCCTGCAGATTGACGCCGCCACAGCGGAAAAAGCCGTTTTCGGATGGAAACTAATTGGCTTTATTACTTTCAAAAGATGATCTTGTTCATTTTTGACTGTTTCCCTGCGCTGTTTCCTTTTAGCGATAAGCAGCAGGGGTAAACAACAAGCAGATTCCTACCCAAAAACCTCTCATCGGCAATAACAGCACATATGTGATAGTAAATTTTTACAATTTCTTTCAAAAGCCGCACTTAAAGGTGATATTTCCCCCTCAAGAACGCCAAGTTATGGGGAAAACGCTCGCCATTTCACCTTCAGTATTCCCAATTTTGATACTCTTCATGTTTATATTTCATTGTTTCATACAACCAAACCATGCGGTCCAAGTACCAACTTTTTCCAAGGTAGGCCAAGGCGATGCCAAGGATTGCGCCCCAAACTGAATAGTAGACAATGGCCCAAATCGCCAGCGCCATACCGATGGAAGAAATCGCATTGAGAATGCCAATCAGTGGGGTTTTATGAATATTTGGAATATCAACCTGATCTCTATTGAGATAAACTCTTTCTCCCAATACAGATTTTGAGGCCCAATTCTTGGTGGATTTCGGCTTATTGAAAAACACAGGATTAAAAAAGATCCAGAGAATGGACACTATTCCCGGAACTAAACACCACCAGCCGATCCAAGCTCGACTCCAGAATCCCATCACAATCAAGGGAAGGACGGAATATCGTGTCCAGACACTCCACGGATTGGAATGTTTCATCCAATTCTCGTCGGTCAATCGGAATACCTTCGCTACTGTTCTTTCCAGAGTCATATTGTCTTTCTCGGTGCATGTGTGAAAACGTCGGTTTTCAGCCGCAGTGGTTAACCGACGGTTGTATATTAAATGCATCCTTAACCATGAACAAGAAATCCACGCCTTTCTAATTGTGCAGCGATCTGCATCCCCATGGTTCCAGCGCCAATGATGAGTATTCTGTGGAAAATCATTATTTTAAAATTTATAAAAAAATCCCATACAGAAACTGGCGCACGGTGCGGTCAATCAGGCTTTGGTTTAATTCAGCAAAGCCATTGAGAAATATGCCAATATAGGTATTGGTCATGCCCAGAAAAGTTGCGGCATAGGCCTGATGCTGCCCCTCCATAATTTTGTTTTGCCCTGCGGCATCGACAAAAATCTTTTCCAAAAACTCTTGCTGCCTGAGGCTAAACCCCAATGCTGCACCAAAGGCTTCACTCTGTGCAGGGGCAAACCACAGGGACAGCTGCAAGCGGTAAAAATCCGGATTTTTTCCGGCAAAATAAAAATATGCCGAGACAACCCTGCTGAGTTTTTCCGGCAAGTCCCCGTGTCTTGCGGTCGCTTCTTCAAGAGCCTGAAACAGATCGCTAAATCTGGATTCCAGCAGCGCTAGCAACAACCCTTTTTTACTGCCGAAATAATGATACAGGGTGGGCTTGGTGACCTCTGCCGCTGCCACAATACGCTGCACCCCAACCGCGTCATAGCCGTGCTGGGCAAATAGTTCAAGAGCCGATGACAGTATTTTGGTTTGGTTATCCATTGTTCCCGTATTTCGTTGATCAGATTATTTTTTACGACTATACCGACCGGTAAGTATACCGTCAAGAATGCTCTGTCCGTCGCCAAAATCCAAAAAGGGGGCGAATATCTGGAATGGCGCTCGTTTAAGAGTGGATGCAGCAAAACCGGGACAGTTTCATGGCTCGCAAACTCTTGGGACAGCCCCCGTGCGGGGACAGTCCCGAGTTTACTGCAGTGCTGCTTAACCTAAAAAGGGAAAGCCGGGAAAAATCAGAAGTTATCCGTAATTTTCCCGGCCAGATCAATTCTTGAGAGGGCTACGATCAGCAGCGGCCCACAACGCTGTCGATTGTTCTGTATCAGCTTATTCTGCCACTGATTTGAGACAATATTCACTCAGATCAAGCGCCGGCAGGACGTGATCCGGCAGGCTTTCGAAATAATCCAGCAGTGGGACATAGTAGAGGATGGAAGTATCCTCATACACAGTTGAATCAGCTTCTCTCACGGCGGCAAAGGTCAGATAGTTATCCTTGCCCTGCGCCGTGAACGAGTTGGTTGCCACAGTGTAAACGGTATCGGCGGCAATATCCGACCAGACCCCGCTTACTCTGTCCTGAACTTCGACATTGGTAATGACATGGGTCTCGTCGCCGCTGAGATTGACATCGTAACGCAGCCCCGAAGCGTAGGGGAAAGCACCGGTCGAACCTGAATTGAGCGAGTAGTAGGCACCTTCGTTCAACACCTTGACGATATCCGAGCCTGTCATCTTGATCATGACAACCGTATTGGAAAACGGCAGAACCTCTATAAGCTGCCCCAGGGTGATATCCCCTTCGAGCAGATTGGCTCTGACCCCACCGGCGTTCTGAATCGCCACATCGATCGCAACGTTGGTTCTCTTGAAAGCATCGGCAACAACCTGCCCGGCATAACTTCCGGTCGGTGCTTCCCCGGCGGCAAACGCAGTGGGAATCCTGGTATTGCTCATCGTCTCGGAGACTGATCCCACCACCTTCTCCTGGGTCGCGATCATCTCTTCCCGGTAAGGTTCAAGGATGGTTTCGATGGTCGGATTGACCTCCGCCACCCGCAAAATGGGAGACGCATCCACGGCGGCGAGAATTTCGCTTTTCACCGTATCAGACACCTCGACATAAGCGTTGCTGGCATCTTTTTGCTGAAAAGTATCGCCGATCGGAATAACAATGTTGCCGCTGATGTTTTCAACGATGCCCTCAGCAGAAAAGCCCACATCAAGGATCCCGACGGCACGGGCATAGCTCCAGGCGGTGACAACATAGACCGGGTCCCCTTCAGGTCCGGTCACCAGAGTCGGATAGGCCCCTATCGTATCGAGTTTGGCAATGCCATCATGGGTGTATCCTGCAAAAGGCCCGGTCTGATCGTTGGCATAGACTCTGCTGAGACCGATCTGTTCGAGTTCGCTTTCAGCGCCGATGAGGGAGTGGGTATCGCCGCCAACGATAATATCCAGACCGGGAACATTTTGCGCAAAAACAATATCGTTGTAATAGCCGACATGGCTGACCAGAACGATCTTATTGACGCCCTGCGCTTCAAGCTCAGCGACAGCCTGATTTGCAGCGGTTATCTCTTCGGTGAAGCTGACATCATCAGAGACCAGCGAAGAATTCTTGGTCTTTTCGACCTTCAGAACCCCGATGATACCGATTTTCTCTCCGCCGATATTTTTAATGACATAAGGTTTGATGTCGTCTTTGACCGCATAGAGAGGGCTATTCTGTTCAGGGGTCATATTCGAGGAAAGGATCGGGAAATTGGCCATGGCAATAAGCTCGGCAAGTCTGCCGTCGCCTTCATCGAATTCATGGTTGCCAAGCGTATAGCCATCCAGATGAAGCTCGTTAAAGATTTTAAAATCCGGCTCACCTTTGAACAAAGAAAAGTACAGTGTGCCACTCAGTTCGCCGCTGTTGACAACGATACTATGATCGTTGCGTTCCTCCTCAATAACGGTGGAGAGTCGCGAAAAGCCGCCCATATCCACCCGGGTCGGCACATTATTGATGGTCAGATCGTAGCTTGAGCTGTCCAGGTATGAGTGATGGTCATTGGTATGAATAACCCGCAGATCAACGGCATGGTGTGACTCATCATTATCATCATTGTTGTCACCACATCCAGCCAGGCCAGTCAACCCAACCAAAAGCAATAAAGACAGAAGAAAACCTCTCCACTTCCAAAAATACATGTTCATCTTACCTCCCAATATTTCCAGTGACGAATAGCAACAGGCGATCAGTTAAATTTGTCATTTTTTTACCGTTCTACAGGCCTTAAACCACTGCCGTAAACGACCCCAAGGACACTCGTTATCCAGGGGATAGGATCAGCTATAAATTCATACGCGCCTCCTCTTCCAACAAATTTGTCACAAAAGTCCATCCAGAAACTTTGACACGCCCTGTCAGCTTGCCATTTGACTGGAGCAGTCATTCTTTACTGTTCCAAATTGAGCAAGCAGAGCCCGGAAGAGGTTCCGCATGGCGCAAAAAACAGGAAGAAACAATCCATATTGCGTATGCCTTTCTGTAACATTCAGGTTAGATACAAATTAGATAATTACTTTAATATGATGAAGAAAAGGGCGTGGAGCAGGCATGATTGCCACCGGGGAGGACAGAGAAAAATCACGGGATCGCAGTTGCTGGGGTCTCAAAACCCAGGACAACCTCATCACCGGCAGACAGTTTGCAAGACGATAAACCGATCTTTCCCCGAACAATCGTTATGTCGCTTTTACAAATTTCCGACTTGACAAAAGAGCCCCTTTTGGGGCGTGATTAGCACGTTTGAATCGAACCGGAACCAACCAAATGATAAGCAGACAATCATGAATGCCATCTGGAAACCGACCCTGGAACAACAACGAAAAAAACGCCGCAACCGCCAGCTTTTGCTCGCTGGGATTCTGGTCAGCCTGGCGTTGTCGGTTTATGCCTATATCCCCTCTTATCCCGAACCGGAAACCACCCCCACAGAACAGTCGGAAGCAGCGCAACAACTTGCGGCGCAGCCGACGGAACCTGAACCGGAAACTGCAGCACCGGATAATATTCTGACCAAGGATATTACCGACGGGGACAGCCTGAGCTCGATTTTCGACGGGTTCGGCATCAACCAGACCACCATGTACCAGATCCTGGCAACGGACGAACCGTACCTGGCCCTTGACGTGCTGCGTCCGGGAAATAAGCTGACCTTTACCCTGGACAAAACCACCCGCCAGCTGCTGACGATGGAGTTATACATCCATCCCGGCAAAAAGGTCATTTACCAGCGGGTCGATGACGAGAATTTCGAATATCAAGAGATCAACCTGCCTGGGGTCTGGGAGCAGGAATTGCTCAGCGGTGAAATCAAGGGCAGTTTTTATCTCTCCGCAATGGCGACCGGGCTGACCGAGAACGAAGCCGCCAACATTGCCGACATGTTTGAAAGCCGCCTGGATTTCTGCCGCGAAATCAGGGCCGGTGATCACTTTGAAGTCGTCCGCAGCCGCCAGTTTGTCGACGGTGAGTTCAGCGGCCAGAGTCAGATCCTGGGGGCACGCATCAGCGGTCGCAACTATCATCACGATGCCTTCCTGTTCGATGACGGCAACTACTACGACCATGAAGGAAAAAGCCTGGCACGGGCCTTCCGGCGCTACCCCTTTGCCGGCCATTATCGAGTCAGCTCACCATTTAACCCCAGACGCCTGCATCCGATTACACACCGGATATCACCGCATAATGGTACCGACTTTGCCATGCCCATCGGCACCGCCGTGCTTGCCGCCGGTGACGGCGTAGTCACCCGGGTCAAGAATCATCCTTTCGCCGGGAAATATATTGAAATCCAGCACGGTGGGAATTACCAGACCCGCTATCTCCATTTGAGCCGGATCATGGTCAAACGGGGGCAACATGTGAAAAGAGGACAACGGATCGCCCTGTCGGGCAACACCGGACGTTCAACCGGTGCCCATCTCCATTACGAATTGCATGTCAAAGGCCGGGTCGTTAATCCGCTCAGAGCAAAGATCCCCATGACCGCAGGCATCCCCAAAGCCAAACTGCCACAATTCAGTGCGCGGGTTTCCGAGCTGACTGCGTTGATGAATAGTCGGGACACTGAACATCAACAGATTGCCACCAGCCATTCCGAGTCCAACCACGAGTCTATTTAAGTTCCAATTTGAAAACTTGATGATTGCCATCTTAGTATTTCCGGATGACAACTATCTAAACAGGGCAGCAGCGACACTGCCCAACCGACCATTTGCCGGCAATTGGTCCTTTTTCCCTTGTACTTCTGCGTGAAAAAGTATTTTTCGTTTGCTTTATGCGGGCAGGGCCTGTAGAGTTTGCGACTTTTTCACCCCGTCTCCGCGGTAAGTCACCTGTTCCATCCGAGTTGTTTGCTGATCTCACCAGAAAAAACCATTGGCTCAATTAATACCTCGACCAGACAGGCCCGATGACTGGGACAATGCCTCGGCCAATCCGCTTTCAAGCGGAGCGCGCACTGTTGCGGCACCATGTTGTTTCACCAAGGAAAGAACTGATGTTACTATTTTCAAAAAGACAAGATTGGCTGGGAAATGTCCGGGCCGATATCCTGGCCGGGTGCGTCGTTGCCTTGGCGCTGATCCCGGAGGCCATCGCGTTCTCCATCATTGCCGGTGTTGACCCCAAGGTCGGACTCTACGCCTCATTCTGTATTGCAGTCATTACGGCGGTCACCGGCGGCCGGCCGGGGATGATTTCTGCGGCAACGGGCGCCATGGCCCTGTTGATGGGATCACTGATCAAAGAGCACGGGCTGCAGTACCTGCTGGCGGCAACCATTCTGACCGGGGTGCTGCAGATCATTGCCGGCTATTTGCATCTAGGTGAACTGATGCGCTTTGTCTCCCGCGCCGTGGTCACCGGATTTGTTAACGCTCTGGCAATTTTGATTTTTCTGGCCCAGTTGCCGGAACTAACCCATGTCAGCTGGCACGTTTATGTTCTCACCGCTGCAGGGCTGGTCATTATTTATACCTTTCCCCTGCTGTGCAAAACCATTCCGTCCCCGCTGGTCTGTATTCTGCTGTTGACTGCTGTTTCAAGCTGGCTGGGCCTGGACATCCGTACCGTTGGGGACATGGGCCAATTGCCCAACACCCTGCCGGTCTTTCTATTGCCGGATGTCCCATTGAACCTGACCACCCTGAAAATCATCTTCCCTTATTCAGCTGCTCTTGCCGTGGTCGGCCTGCTGGAATCTCTGATGACGGCGACCATCATCGATGATCTGACCGATACTGGCAGCAACCGCAACCGCGAATGCACCGGTCAGGGGCTCGCCAATATCGGTGCCGGCTTGTTGGGGGGAATGGCAGGTTGTGCAATGATCGGGCAGTCGGTCATCAATATCAAATCCGGCGGACGGGGACGACTCTCAACCCTGGTGGCCGGGGTGGTGCTACTGATGCTGGTGGTGTTTTTGAGCGACCTGGTGTCGATTATCCCGATGGCTGCCCTGGTCGCAGTGATGATCATGGTGTCCATCGGCACCTTCAACTGGGAATCGATCAGACTGGCGGGCAAACGCCCCCTGTCGACCAATATCGTTATCCTGACCACTGTCATCGTGGTGGTCTGGACTCACAATCTGGCTTATGGGGTGGTCACCGGCGTACTCCTGGCGTCACTCTTTTTTGCTAACAAGATCGGCCACTTCATGTATATTCGCTCAGACCTTGAGGAAACCGCCAACCGGCGCACCTATCGGGTGGTGGGACAGGTCTTTTTCGCTTCGGCCGGAAAATTTGTCGCCGCCTTTGATTTTCGCGAAGCCCTTGATGATGTCACCATCGATCTGAGCCGCGCCCATTTCTGGGATATCTCCGCAGTTGGCGCACTGGATAAGACCGTCATCAAATTCCGCCGGAATGGAACCCATGTCGAGGTTATCGGCCTCAACGAAGCCAGCGAAACCATCATCGACCGGTTTGGCTGTTATGACAAACCGGAAGAACTGGACAAAGTCCTGGGAAGGCATTAACCATGCAGATCAACCCTCATGCCATGATCGTCGCCTGTGTCGACGGCTCACCCTTTACCAATGCCGTCAGTGATTATGCCGCTTGGGCTGCAGACCGGGTTAACGTCGGTCTGAAACTGCTTCATACCATTGAGGAACGACCGGCTGCGCTGGCTGATCTTAGCGGCAGCATCGGCCTCGGTTCTCGCGAACAGTTGCTGGAAGAGCTGGTCAGCCTGGAAGAACAACGGAGTCGAATTCTACTCCAGGAAGGCAAAACCCTGCTGGCCGGTATCAGCGAACGCCTGGTCACGGCGGGGCATCCGCAGCCGGTCCTGAGACAACGCCGGGGAAGCTTGCAGGACACGCTGATCGATTGTGAAGAAGAGATCCGAATTCTGGTCATGGGGATTCGCGGTCTTGACCACAAGGGCCAAAACGATCACCTTGGTGATCAGCTGGAAAGCGTCTCGAGAGCTCTGTACAAACCAATCCTGGTCGTGAATCGAGAGTTTGCCGAACCCCGGAAGATCATGTTGGCCTTTGATGGCAGTGAAGGCTCTCTCAAAGCCTTACGCATGATTACCGACCGTCCCCTGCTCAAGGGACTCCCCTGTCACCTGGCCAATGTCAACCAGTCCAGGCGTGCCGGCGGGCGACTGGAAGAAGCTGTGGAGCGCCTGAAACGGGCCGGCGTCACCGTTACGGTCGCCGAACTTGACGGCCCCCCTCAGGAGACCTTGTGCAACTACCAGCAGCAGGAAAAAATTGACCTGACGGTCATGGGCGCCTTCAGCCATACCCGAATCCGGGATCTGCTTATTGGCAGTTTCACGGTAAAAATGTTACTCAAAACTCGTCAGCCGTTATTGTTGCTGCGCTGACCATCAGCCCTTTCCGCCAAAGCTGACCGTCTTGGCTCGTCGACCATACGAACAAATTCTTCTTGTGGCCGGCAGGAAAAGTGCTATGATACAGGGATCTTGTGAAAGCAAACCGCTGCCTTTCCAACACCATCTGGTGCGGCGGTTAAAAGTTTGCATGAGAACTTCAGTCCCAAAGACGGCTACGACAGCCGCCTTATCTGAGCCTGCCTTACTGCTGTAACAATTTATCGCTACAGCGGGACAGTTGGTGGCCGATGACGTCCTCCACGGAATTCTCTTCTTTTGAACGGTTGTTGTTTCAACAAATAAAGGAGGATGTCGCACATGGCCCCAATCAAAAAACTCACCCCACCCCTCTGTCAGGAAATAGAAACAAAAATCTCAACGGCTCTCCAACCCTTGGCCGAAGAATACGGTCTCAGTTTCGAAATGCTGAAAGGCAACCTCTACCCGGACGGAACCACCTTCGGAGCCCGCTGTCAGTTTGCGGTCCCGCAACGGCAAGCGACCGCGGCCAGCCAGAAAGAGGAAGAAGACTTTCTCTGTTATGCCGAGAGCTTCGGCATGCGGGCCGAATGGCTTGGCAAGAGCTTTGAACGGGGTAATTTCAGCTACAAAGTGGTCGGCCTGAGAGTCGGCGCTCCGAAGGAATGCGCCATCCTGGAAAGAGCGGACGGAGCCCGCAGTTATGAGAACGGCGCCCTGGTGGCAAAATATCTGGCCTGATCCGGAAACGGGGTTACCAGGCCACCCATCTCATCCATTTATAACGCAGAAGCAAGAGCTTATATTTACTAATTAAAATCTATTTTGGGCAAATTCTATTTGCAACCTGACTCATGCCAAAGGTAAAATAGAACAAGGTTATTCCTGGTCATTCAAAGAATCGATATAACCACACTTGTTACGCACGGATGACTTTGCCAGTGCCCTGTGCGGTGAGTTGTTGGTATAAATTCTGTGTCATTTTTTCTGCTGCCAAGGCGTGCCGCCGCAGGCCTGGCCAAAGCCAAGCCGAGAAGGCAGAACGTAGACAGCAGTAAAAAGGGCCAGAATTGAACGATAGAACTAACCGCACAGGACACTAGGCAAAGAGATTCGTCATGCAACATGGTTTCGGTGTGTCCACCTGCTTTCAAGTGCGTTGCTCATGACGGGCTACGTACCGCGACAACAACTACAAGGAGGTCATATGGCAAGTAAGAAAAGTATTCTTCTGATTATGGTTCTCAGTTTGTTCCTGGCCAGCACCGCCTTCG
>CAXXJU010000048.1:0-156301 GCA_963668145.2 Geopsychrobacteraceae bacterium | reverse complement strand
TCTTGATGAATGAACTCCTGCGGCATAGGGCCCTCCTTGTGCAAAGGTTGCTCAGCACTTTCTTTCCTTTAAAAATAGCCGAGCCCAGCCGCTTGTCAATCACTTAACCCACTGAACTTGAGTCACTTTCACCACAACAGGTTGACCGTTTTCGGAGCTATATTGCGCCGCGACTTTTCAACAGATCGGCACGGCTTCCGCAAGCTTCCGGTATCCTTGCGCATTGAGATGGACGGCATCGCTTTTATAGGTACGGTCAAAGAGCAGCTCACCCAACCGATCTTCCAGCAGGGGAAATTTGAGTTCTTCGGCCAGTTGGCGGTAGAGCTCCAGATCCTTGGCCAGCAGACCCATTTGCGGAACCGCGATCATCACCACCTGGATATCCCGCTGATGGGCCGCTTCGTACATGCGGCGCAGATTCTCCTGCAACTGTCCGCGGTCCTGCTTACGCAGGATATCATTTCCGCCTTCGCAAATGATCACCAGCTCCGGTTTTACGTCATCCAGCAATCCGGGCAGACGGCGTTGCCCCTTCGTCACTGGTTTCCCCGGAGATGCCGGCGTTGATCACCTTGCGCGCGATCAGCCGGCTCAACTGGGCGGGATAGCTCAATTCCGGAGCCGCCCCCACTCCTTTGGTCAAACTGTCGCCAAAGGCCAGGATGACGTCATTCGGACGCAACGGCGTGAGATATTGCTGCTTGTTGTCACAGGCCCAGAGTCCGCTCAGCAAAAGCACCCCGATCAGCAGTCCAACCAGCTTTTTTCAACATCAGCACCCCCTTTGTCTATTGCCATTCGGAAACGGCTCTTTTCCGTTGTCGCGACGCCAATCAGTCTGTTTGCTCCGGTTTGAAAAAATCCCCGATCGCCCTGAACACCTCGTGGCTGTCGCCGCGTATGGTCCGAGCCGGAGGGCAGAGAGCGCAGAAACATCCGCCCGTAGCCTTTCTTGACCACCCGGGTATCGAGAATCAGCACCACGCCACGATCATTGCGGTGGCGGATCAGCCGGCCGAACCCCTGCTTGAAACGGATCACCGCCTGGGGCACGGTGTATTCCATGAACGGGTCGCCGCCGCGCTGTTCAATGGCCTGGGCGCGCGCTTCAAGGACCGGCTCGGTCGGCACCTTAAAAGGCAGGCGGGGCGATAATGACTTGCTCGAGGGACCGTCCCGGCACATCGACCCCCTTCCCAGAAGGAATCGGTCCCGAACAGCACGCTGGTCTCGTCTTCGGCAAAGCGCTTGAGCAGCCGGTGCCGGTTTTCCTGCCCCTGGCGCAAACAATGCAGCCGCTGCGCCTGCAGCACCGGGGCCAGTTCATCATGCACCTGGCGCAACAGGGCATAGGAGGTGAACAGCACAAAGCTGCGCCCCTGACTGCACAGTACCGCCTTTTCCACCGCGTCGCGAACGGCGGCGGCAAAAATTCGGCCGCCCCCGGTTCGGGCAGGTCGGTGGGAATGGCCACCAGGGCCTGGCGCTGGTAATCAAAGGGGAGATTCCAGGGCCAGCTCGCGCAACCGCCCCGGTTCAACCCGGTCGAGACCGACCCGGGAATGGAAATATCCGAAGGCTCCGGCCACGGCCAGGGTTGCGCTGGTCATGACCAGGGGTCCGAAAACGTTGATAAAGGGCCTTGTTGAGGCTGTCGGCGACTTCCAGCGGCGCCTGACAAAGACTGGTGATCAGCCCCTTGCCACGGCCGACCCGCCCTTCGCGAATCTCGATCCACACGCAACTGGTGTCAGCGGCAGCCTGAAATGAGCCGAGGTCGGCCGCCAGGCCTTCCAGGCGACCGGGCAATGCCGCCCAGATCGACCATGGTCGAATTCAGTTTTTCGGCAACGGCATCCGGCAACGGCTCACACAGGCGCAGCAGGCCAACCAGTTTTTCGGCCAACTCATGACAGCCCTTGCGCAACCGCTCGACCCGTTCACACAGTTCCACCCAAAGATGGCTTTCCCGAAAATCGGGCATGACCCGATGCTTAAGTTCAAATTTGTCGGAGACCTTTTTGCCGAGGACGCCCGGCAGCCACTCGCCGATCCCCTGTAATTCATCAAGGGATTCTTCCAGCAGTTGCTGGCGCTTGACCAGCAGGGATTCAATCTCGGCATGCAGCGGCCGGTACAGCTCGTCCATGGTCTGCGGCAGCTCCTTGGAGAGCTGATCCAAGAAGCGCGGCAGCAGCCCCTGGTTGGCCTTGCGCGGATGACGCAACCGATGCAGCACCCGGGCAAAGGTAAAGCGGGTCACCCTGGGATGAAAAATAGCTGGTCGCGACATCTTCCAGGTGGTGAGCCTCGTCAAGGATGAATCCGTTCAAAGGGTGGCAGCACCGCGGTCGCCGAATAGTTATCGGTCTGCTGGCGCAGGGCCAGATCCGACAACAGCAAGGCATGATTGACCACCAGAATATCGGCCCGCGCCGCCTGACCGCCTGGCCTTGTGGAAGAAGCAGCGACTGTAGTGTGCGCACTTGACCCGGGCACATTGATCGGCTTCGCAGCAGACCTCTTCCCAGACCTGATAGTTGGGAATAAAGGATAGGTCTTCCCGCGAGCCATCGGCCGTGGTCTCCGCCCACCGGGCGATCTGCTGAAACTCTTCGACCAGATCCTGATCGAACAGACCCGGCTCCCGGCCAGCAGTTTCACCGCGTCGCAGGCAGTAATAGTTGCTGCGCCCTTTGACCAGAACCGCATAAAACTCAAGATCGGTGGACCGCCCCAAAAACGGCAGATCTTTGCGGATCAGTTGTTCCTGCAGGTTGATGGTACGGGTCGAAACCACCACCCGCTCGCGATTGGCTCGCGCCCAGAGCAGGGCCGGGACCAGATAGGCCAAGCTCTTGCCGGTTCCGGTTCCGGCTTCGATGACCGCCAGCTGCTCCCGGTTAAACGCCTCGCTGACCGCAAAGGCCATGCGCAGGCTGCTCGGGCCGCTCTTCGTAGTCCGGCAACTTGGAGGCGATCATCCCGTCGGGGCCGAGCAGTTGCCCGACCGCCTCGGGAGTAATCTGCTCCCGGTCCTTGTCGGCAAAGGCTTCCACAACCCTGTACACATTATCCACAGAGTTATTCACAATGTAGAAACCGACCCCTAAAGCCCCGAATTGAGAGGCAACCTCGATATCCGCAGAAGAGGGTTTAAGGACCCCGGAAGGGTGGTTGTGGATAACGATATCCCCATATCCACAGGTTTGCAAAATGGCGGGAACCGCACTTTCGGAGCCACGAGCCAGGACCTCGACCTGCACGATACGCCGCTCGGCATCGGTCTGTCCGAGCACAAAAACCTCATTGCCGTCGGCCTGGGCAATGGCATAACGGATCTGGTCGATACTGTCAGGGGAAAAATAATCAAGCATGGGTCGGGATTATAGTGGAAGAAAAGCCGGAAAGGAAATTCTATCTCTGCTTTTATTGTTGCTATCCCTTGATTTTTCCGGGCGAGCCATTAAGATAACAATTTCAATTCTAAAAATATCCATCTAACGGAGGGGGGCTCCAGTGTCAGATGATTCATATCCGGTGTTGAAAAACGCCGACCGTATTACCTTCAGCAAAACCTATCATCCGCAATCAGCGCAGAACAGTGAAGACGTTGTTAAACCGTGGCGGGATATCTCTACCGAAACCATGCCGCAAGCCATTAAAAACCTGTTAAAACCACATTGGTCCGCATGGATTCTGACTCATCCGGAATATTCCAAAAACAATCCGGGAGCAAAAACCACCATTATCGTTAAAAATAGTAAAAGCTTCGACAAGGTCTCTTCTCTCAGACAGGTAGACCCAGCCAACCATACTTTGTCTTTCGTGAAAAGCCAGCACCACCAAAGGTTTCAGGAGGAGGCCCGCCGTTAAGGGCGGAGTACATCAAAGACGCTTACGAACCAGAACCAGCTGTCGCCCATCCTGATCGAATAACCATCCTGGAACCGGTCAATCATGCTTTTTTACGCGTCGGACACGACGAAGCCTTAAGCTATGATAATCCGGATGGCCCGGTTTACCGTTCAGGTCAATGGTGTTGTCACCCAAAGCAGCACCTATCAGGTCGACTGGCACGAATTTTTTAAAAACGAAACGCGCAAGAAGAACGCAGCCAAGGCAACCGCTAAAGGGGAAAACATTCCCTGGCAGGACCAAATCAGCGGCCTTGATTATGGTGAGTACACCATTGGTGCCGTGACGGAGAATGGAATTTCCCACTCGATCAAAGTGACGATCAAGCCGGAGCAGATTAAATTTGGTGAAATTTTTTATGAACCTGAGACCAGGACCTTTTACCTATTTGATGAGGCCCAGTATCAAATACTCCTGAAAGATATTGCCCCCCTTGATAATGTCATCAGCAAATTGGAACAGGCCCATCAAAGCAATGACGAGGAACAGGTCAACCAGGCTAAAGCTGAATTTGATGCCACTATTGCTCCCCTGGTTGATGCCGGCAATCAAACCACGACCCTAACAGAACTGATCGGATTTCGTGGTAAAAAACACACTTACGTCACACCGAAAACAAAGAAAAACCATTGGCGTAGTTATAAGCTCGATAGTGAGCTTGATAAGAAACGCATTTTCAACGATGGAAAGTTTGACTATAAGAAGTTCAAAGACGAGTGTATCGAAAAAAAGGTCGAGATTGTCTGGGCCAAAACCGATCCCCATTCCGGATCATTGAATGACTGGGCCGAAGGGGTTAACCGAAATTGGGCAGACCTTCTCAGCGACAACAAAGATCTCCCTCCGGATCGCATTTACGATACCAGTAAAAGTGCCCAAATCTTACGTTATGCCTATGGTGCATCAGTAAAAAGTCATTTTTCCTTTAAAGACAAAACCTTTGGCGTCAAGGCCGGAACCAATGGATCATTTGCCATCGCTGAAGGAAAAATCGGGACCGACATCTATGGCCCTAATGCCGAAGGATACCACATGACCTTCGAGCATACCGTTGATCACGGTCCCCACACCGGAAAAGTCTACAACTTTGATTTCGGCCGCGTCAGAAGCCATCTCACCCTAGCCCTGGCGGGCTTTGCCGGAGCCAGTTTCCAGGCCAGCGCAGGCATTTATTTTGAGGTCAAAGACGGAAAAGTACAAGCCCGAGGAGCCACCAAAAACAGCGCCAATTCCGATGATTCTATCGCCGGGATTGGTGGTGAGGCTTTTGCAGGCCTGATGGTAACGGGTGAGGCAACCGGAGCCTTTGAATGGCAAAACCCCGAAGAAAACCATAACTGGGCCACCCTTATGAGCCTCGGCTGCGGTGGCAATGTCCGCTTTGGAGCCGGTGCCAGTTTTAACTTTTACATTACCTATTTCGACGGAAAATTTGTCGCCCGAGCCAAGGCATTTGCCTGCTGGGGAGGTGGTGCCGGTGGTGAATTCACCTACACCATCGGTGCCGATACCATCGTTGATTTCTGTACCTTCGTTTACCACCAGTTGAAAAATGAAGATTTTCATTTTGTGGATATTTTGAGTGAAGAAGCATTCAATAACTACAGGACCATTGTCACGTATATGGCAATGACGAAAGAGGCATTAATCCAAGTATACCAAGAAGGTGCTATAGCTATCCGAAGAATGGAAAGGTTTATCAATACACAACTTTACCTTTTGCAGCAGGACATCAAAAAATCAGGAGCAAGCATCCGCGCTTGCAAATGAAATCCTTTATGGCGATCTAGATGTCAGCTTCCTGCCCCCAGAAAGTAAGGGGCAACTTCTCTACAACCTGAGCCCAACCAGCTGGAAATCATTTGAAGTCAAGCAGGAACTGGCCATTCTTAAAATTATGCGGACAATTCAGACATGGCACGAATATGTCGAGGTAATGTCTCACTGTACAGAAACAGGAGCCAAGGTAAACGATAATCGCTGGCAGACAGGAGAAAGAGAAATATATAAAGTTATCGATGGCCTTGACGCTATTGAGTATGATTTCAAAAAATTAAGGTTATGGCCTCAACCGTAATAAGAATGATCTGCCGCAACATGCTCAAATCAATACCGCTGTCGTCAAAAACAATGGCCTTACAGACATCGCTTAAAGACCTAAAAGGAAAAATTAAATGCAATGCTTTTTATGGAGTATCACCTTACTAATTCTATTCTCATGTACTGGTGTCTCCGCCCAATCCGACAAATCACCCGAAGTGCAATCTCTTATAGAAAAAACGCTTAAACAAATGGTTTTTGTTGAAGGCGGCAGTTTTATGATGGGTGATCCCGGGCAGCCTTTTGTTGATGCTCTAGGAAAGGATGCGTGGACACAGTATTTCGGGTCTGACCGCAATGTCCCTGTACATAAGGTGACTTTAGATGGCTACTATTTGGAAAGCTATGAAGTTACTTACAATAACTATGATATTTATTCTAAAGCGACAAACAAACCTTTAGTTAACAATGACATTAGACAAATCAAACACATATATTCACCACAAAGGCCTGTTGGTATTAGCTGGAATGGTGCCCGCAGCTATTGCCAATGGCTTGGCAGACAAACAGGGCTTCCTTTTGATTTACCAACCGAAGCCCAGTGGGAATATGCCGCTAGAAATCGGGGGGAAACTGTTGTTTTTGCTACCAATACTGGAAAGATTGAACGAGGGGTCAATTTTCCTCCGCCTATACATTTCCCCATAGAAATTGGTCAATTTCCTCCAAGCCCTCTGGGATTTTATGATTTAAGTGGAAATGCTTTTGAATGGGTCAAAGACTGGTATGCAAAAGACTATTATTCACATTCTCCAGAGAAGAATCCTCAAGGCCCTGAGACAGGTACGGTAAAAGTTTTACGGGGGGGAGGAGGGGTTCCTGATAGCACTACAGTTGCAAGAGAAAAAGGAGGAAAAGATCTTAATGAAGATATCATAGGATTCACCGTACGCTGCGTCATCAACACCGACAAACCACTACCGACAGAATAAATGATTTCCTTCTCGACGTTGCCGCGTTCCGTGTATTACTGACTATGAAACAATTTATCCTATTCCTCCTGCTGCTGGCCGCCTGCTCACAGGGGCAACCTCAACAGACCGAAACCAGCAAGGTAAAACCACAGCGCCCAGACCCTAACAAGGTAGAGCAACTTATCGACAAAACCTTCAACGACATGATTTTTGTCGAAGGAGGCAGTTTCATGATGGGTGATCCTGTCGAACCTTTTGTAAAAATTATCAATGATGCCGTAAAGAAGGGTGATAAATATAGTAAATATATGTCCAGTGATCGGAACCGCCCCGTTCATAAAGTGACCCTCGACAGTTACTATATGGGAGCCTATGAGGTCACTTTTTCCGATTACGATATTTATACACGTGCTGAAGGTAAACCGTTAGTTCGTCAAGACATACGCACAGATCCAGTCAGATACAGCCCAAACCGCCCTGTCGGTATTGGCTGGAATGGTGCACGTGATTATTGCCAGTGGCTGGGTGAAAAAACCAAATTACCATTCGATCTACCTACCGAAGCCCAGTGGGAATATGCGGCCCGTAACCGCGGAAAAAATGTCGTCTTTGCAACAGATACAGGCCTCTTAGAACCAGGACGAAACTTTACCCGTGATGACATTCCTGTGTTTGCAAGGTTTCCAGAAGAGGTCGGACTTTATGCACCAACTCCTATGGGCTTTTACAACCTGAGTGACAATGCACATGAGTTTGTCAAAGATTGGTACGCTAAAGATTATTATGAGCATTCGCCCGAGCATAATCCACAAGGCCCAGAATCAGGAACTTATAAAGTAACCAGGGGGGGGGATTTGACAGCGAATTGGATGGGACAACTGTTGCCAGAGGAAAATCATCATTTTTAACTGAAAACTATCCCGGAATGGGTTTTCGTTGTGGAATCAATACTGATAAACCGCTGTCAAAGAAATAAAGTCCGATAAAGACCCAACAAATGAAAACATCAATTTTTAGCCTATTCCTCTTGCTGCTGGCCGCCTGCTCACAGGGACAACCTCAACAGACCGAAACCAGCAAAGCAGAACCACAACGCCCAGGCCCTAACGAGGTAGAGCAACTTATCGACAAAACCTTCAACGACATGATTTTTGTCGAAGGGGGCAGTTTCATGATGGGCGACCCGGTGGAGCCCTTTGTCGCAATCATCAACGACGCAGTCAAAAACGGTGATAAATACAGCGAATATATGTCAAGCGATCGAAACCGCCTATTAACCTCTGCTGCGGCACAGCAAGAACCCGTATCCAGGTTGAAACCAGTTGATTTCACATAAACCATTCGAATCCGGGGTTCCGGATCTTTACGATACAGAACAAAGCAATCACTTGCGTACAATAATCAGTACGGATACAATAAAGCCGGATTCGACAAAGGAGAAGGTTATGGAGACGATGAATTATTCGGCTTTCAGAAGCAATTTGGCAAAAGCACTAGACAAGGTGAACGATGACCACACGCCAATTCTGATTACCCGTCAAAACGGCAAACCTGCGGTGGTGATCAGTCTTGATGACTTCCATGCTTATGAGGAAACCGCCTACCTGATGGCCAGCCCCAAGAATGCAGCGCGCCTCAATGATGCAATTACCGAAATTGAAGAAGGGCAGCTCAAGCCTCATGACCTGGTTGACGAATGATTCTCGCATGGGCTGAAAACGCCTGGGAAGATTATCTCTACTGGCAGCAAACTGATAAGAAGACATTGAAGCGGATCAATACCCTGATCAAGGAGGTTAAGCGTCAACCGTTTGAAGGGCTTGGCGATCCGGAGCCGTTAAAGCACAACTGGTCAGGATACTGGTCACGACGGATCGACAGGGAGCACCGGTTGGTCTACAAAGTGACGGATGATGCGGTGATCATTGCTCAATGCCGCTACCATTACTGACGCCAGCAGGCTGCTATAAACAGCATGACGAGCTCATTGAATGGCGACCAGAAATTCGAAAATTTGTCTGCATTGCAACTGCTGCCGCAATGACCTTTTTCAACACCCCGTGAGAAACATACCTATTATTGCAAGATAGTTTTCATCCGAAAGCAGCCTTTTCAACGATACGGTTGTTATGCTGCTGCTTTGAGGGAGGCCTTGTCATGCCCGAGCTGCTGCAGATCTACCGAATCCTATTCAAGACCTACGGTCAGCGCCACTGGTGGCCAGCCGATTCGCCGTTTGAGGTGGTAGTCGGCGCGTTTCTGACCCAGAACACCAACTGGCGCAATGTGGAAAAAGCCATAACCAACCTGCGCCAGGCCGATGCGCTGAGTTGTGCGGCGCTGCTACGCCTTTCTGCCATCGAGGTACAGGAACTGATCCGTCCGGCCGGGTTCTTTCGTCAGAAAGCCGAGCGGCTACAAGGCTTCTGCCGTCATCTGCAGGAACACTACCGCGGCAACCTCGAAGCCATGCTGCAGCAGGACAGTCATCACCTGCGCAGCGAACTGCTCAACCTGAAAGGGATCGGTCCGGAAACTGCGGATTCAATTCTGCTCTATGCCGGGCAGCACCGGTCCTTTGTGGTCGATGCCTATACCAGGCGGCTGTTCAGCCGTATTGGCATCCTGCAAGGAGCGGAAAAATATTCTGAGATCAGGGCCTTGTTCATGGCCAAACTGCCGGCCGAGGTCGAACTCTACAATGAATATCACGCCCTGATCGTGCAGCACTGCAAACAATTCTGCCGCACCAGGCCCCTTTGCCCGGCTTGTCCCCTGGCCGAATTGTGCTGTTATCCCAAAGCGTTAACTTGATCTATTGAGAATTCTGCGTTAGGGTGCCGATTATTCCCTTTTTACCGATTCTGACCTAAACGGACGCAGCGATGATCAACCACTACCTCTTCCTGCTGAAAAAGTTTCTCGGCAACCTGCTCTTGCCGCTTCCCCTTACCCTGTTGCTGCTGCTTGGCGCTCTGCTTTTCATGCTGCGGCGCAAGACCCGCTGGTTCGGCATTTTGCTGATCTGTGTGGCAACCGGATTGCTCTTTATCAGCAGCTATGCTCCGCTCAGTCATCGGCTGCTCGCCGACTTTGAAAATCGCGTCCCGGGTTATTCCCAACAGAATCTCCCGGCCGACTACATCGTTGTTCTCGGCAGCTGGCACCAGTCCACCACAGACCAGCCATTGACCAGCCAAATCAGTCCGGACGGTATTGTCCGGCTGGTAGAAGGCATCCGCATTTATCGCCTCAATCCCGGCAGCAGACTGGTCTTTACCGGCTATAGCGCCACGTCGACAGATGCGATTTCCTATCCGGCCAAGCTGCGCGAGCTGGCCTTGGAACTCGGGGTCCCCGACGATGACATTCTGACCTTTGACGGCCCGCGCGATACCATTGAAGAAGCCCAATTGATCGCCCGGGTCTTCCCGGTGGCGCGACTGGTGCTGGTGACCTCGGCCATGCACATGCAAAGGGCGCTCGGTCTGTTCCGGGGTGCCGGCCTCGATCCCCAGCCGGCTCCGACCGAGCATTTGAGCAAACCGATCAAAAGCTGGTGGACCTTCCCTTCCAGCAAAACCCTGGCCGACACCGAGTACTGGGTCCATGAGAAGCTCGGCTTGCTCTGGGCCAGACTCATGGGTCAAATTAAAGACAGCCCAACCGACAACTGACCTGCCGGAAAGTCTCAAACCCGCAAAAAATAGGTCTTAACGCCTGAGTTTCGGGCCTTTCCCCTTGAACTTCAAGGCCGCATTTGTTAGCCTGCCGGATTAGTTTTCACTCTGAATCACCCATCCCTGCGGAGAGAACGGCATGGACTATAAAGAGACTTTAAATCTTCCCGAAACCGACTTCCCAATGCGCGCCAACCTGCCCAACCGGGAACCGGAAATCCTGGCCCACTGGCAACAGATCGGCCTGAACGAGCAACTGGAGAAAGCCCACCAAGGCAAGCAGAGCTTCATCCTGCACGACGGCCCTCCCTATGCCAACGGGCATATTCACATGGGCCATGCACTCAATAAAATCCTCAAGGACATTATTGTCAAAAGCAAGCGCATGCAGGGTTATTACACCCCCTATGTGCCGGGCTGGGATTGCCACGGCCTGCCCATCGAACTGATGGTCGACAAAAAGCTCGGCAAGAAAAAGCGCGAGCTGAGCAAAGCCGACTTCCGCCGGGAATGCCGCGAATATGCCAAGGTCTGGATTCAAACCCAGAGTGAGGAATTTCAGCGCCTCGGCATCTTCGGCGACTGGCAGGATCCGTACCTGACCATGACCACCCACTACGAGGCGGCCACAGCCAGGGAGCTGGCCAAACTGGCAGAAAAAGGCTCGCTTTTCAAAGGGAAGAAACCGATCCACTGGTGTACCTCCTGCGTCACCGCCCTGGCCGAAGCCGAGGTGGAATACGCTGATCACAGTTCACCGTCCATCTACGTCAAGTTTCCCTATGTCGACGAACTGCCGGAGTCATTGGCGCAACTTGGCGACAAGCCGCTGAGCTTTGTGATCTGGACCACCACCCCCTGGACCATTCCCGCCAACCTGGGGATCTGTCTGAACCCGGAACTGACCTATGTGGCGGTCGACACCGGCGCGGAGCGGCTGGTGATGGCCGAAGGCCTTTATCAACAGGTCCTGAAGACCCTCGCTATTGAGGATTACCAGGTGGCCGCCACCTTTGAGGCCGCCTTGTTCGACAACAAGAACTGCAAACACCCCCTGTATGAACGCAACTCGCTGATCATGCTCGGCGACCATGTCACCCTCGAAGCCGGCACCGGCTGTGTTCACACAGCTCCGGGGCATGGCCACGACGATTACCTGGTCGGCCTCAAATATGGCCTGGAGATCTACAATCCGGTTGATGATTACGGCCGCTACCGGGAAGATCTGGAGCTGTTCGGAGGGATGAAACTGAAGGACGCCAACCAGGCGGTCAACGAAAAATTGACCGAAGTCGGCGCCCTCCTCTACGAAAGCGCGATCGAGCACAGCTACCCGCACTGCTGGCGTTGCAAAAAACCGGTTATTTTCCGTGCGACCGAGCAATGGTTCATCAGCATGGATCATAATGACCTGCGCCAAAAAGCCCTGACTGAAATCGACCGGGTCGAGTGGATCCCGTCCTGGGGTCGTGACCGGATCTACAACATGGTCGCCGGTCGGCCGGACTGGTGTATCAGTCGGCAGCGCAGCTGGGGAGTGCCGATCACCATCGCCTATTGTGAAAAGTGCGGCGAAGCACTAAATGACGGCAAAGTGATGCACCACATCGCCGATCAGTTTGAAGAAACGGGCAGCGACATCTGGTTTGAAAAGGATGCCGCCGAACTGCTGCCGCCGGGGGCCGTTTGTCCGGCCTGCGGCCATGACAAATTCACCAAGGAAACCGATATCCTCGATGTCTGGTTTGACTCCGGAGTGTCCCACGCCGCGGTCTGTGAGCACCGGGAGGAGTTGAGCAGCCCGGCTGACCTGTACCTGGAAGGTTCCGACCAGCATCGCGGCTGGTTCCATTCGAGCCTGCTCGAATCAGTCGGCACCAGGGATCGGGCTCCCTACAAATCAGTCCTGACCCACGGCTTCGTCCTCGACAAGGACGGCCGACCGATGTCGAAATCCATGGGCAATGTCATCGCTCCGGAAGAAATCATCCAGAAATACGGGGCTGAAATCCTGCGCATGTGGGTCTCGGCCACCGACTATCGGGACGATATCCGTCTTGGTCAGGAAACCCTGCAGCGGCTCTCCGACGCCTACCGGCGCATCCGCAACACCGCCCGCTATCTGCTCGGCAACCTCAATGGCTTCGATCCAGACCAGGACATGATCGCTGACGCCGACCTGCTTGAACTCGACCGCTGGGCCCTGGCCCGCCTGGAACGCCTTGGGCAACGGGTCGCCAAGGCCTACGATACCTATGAGTTCCACACCTTTTATCATGCGGTGCACAACTTCTGCAGCGGCGACCTGAGTTCCTTCTACCTCGATATTCTCAAGGACCGCATTTATACCAGTCCGAAGTCGAGTATCGAATACCGCAGCGCCCGCTCAACCATGTACCGGATTCTAGATGCATTGACCCGGATGATTGCCCCGGTGCTGACCTTTACCGCCGATGAAATCTGGCAGCGGTTGCCGGGCGAGCGCGAAGCAAGCGTCCATCTGGCCGAATTTCCCGCCACCATCAAGGGCTACATTGATGATGAGCTGGAAGAACGCTATGAGCAGCTGCGCAAGGTGCGTTCGGAAGTGTCCCGCCAGCTGGAAAAAGCCCGCGCGGAAAAACGCATCGGTCAATCCCTGGAAGCCAAAGTCGTGCTCCAGGTTCCGGCCAACCTGCAAGCCCTGCTGGCTCAGTATCAGGACCTGCTCCCGGCCTATTTCATCGTCTCCCAGGTTGAGCTGCGGGACCAGCTGGACGACGGCCACGCCGCCGAGCAGATCCCGGATCTGAAAATCCTGATTCAGGCTGCCGAAGGGGAAAAATGCGACCGCTGCTGGAACTATGCAACAACGGTCGGCGAAACCGCTGAACATCCGACTGTCTGCGCCCGGTGTGCAGCAGCTCTGGCCGCGGAGTGACATGAAAAAATACCGGAATTTTGCTCTGGCTGCCGTGGTCAGCTTGATCCTCGACCAGCTGAGCAAGGGCTATATCGATACCCATTTTGCCATCGGCGAGTCGCACCGGGTGATTGAGAACTTTTTTCATATCACCTATGTCCGCAATCCCGGTGCGGCTTTCGGTATGCTTGCCGACAGTGGCTTCCGGCTGCCGTTTTTCCTCGTCATTTCCAGTATTGCCATCATTGGCATCCTCTGGTACAGCCGGCGGCTTGCCGCCGAAAAACAATGGCAGTTGACCGCTCTAGGGTTAATTCTAAGCGGTGCGGTCGGCAACATGATCGACCGGCTGCGCTTCGGCGAGGTGATCGACTTTTTGGACGCTCACTGGTACAGCCACCACTGGCCGGCCTTCAATGTCGCGGACAGCGCCATCTGCATCGGCGTCGGCATTATGCTGCTCTGCACCTGGCACGAAGAAAAACAACGCAAGCAGCAGTCAACTCCCTAACCTCACGCGCCCCCTCTTCCCATCCGGGAGGAGGGGGGACTGAAGACACCATGTCCCAGACTCGCTATCCCATCCCGGCAGCTCCCTGCCGTTGTGAAATCGAAGTCACTCGCAGTCGTTTTATCGCCAGCATCGAAATGGTCGAAACCCCGGATCAGGCCCAGGATTTTGTCGCCCGCCTCAAGCAGGAATTCCCCACCGCTAATCATAACTGCTGGGCCTACCTGTGCGGACCGCCCGGCAGCAGCGAGCGGATCGGCTTAAGCGATGACGGCGAACCGCACGGCGTAGCCGGAAAGCCGCTGCTCACCGCCCTGCAACACAGCGGCCTGGGCGATCTCGCCGTGGTGGTGACGCGCTTTTTCGGCGGCATCAAACTGGGTAAAGGAGGGATGGTCAAAGCCTACACCCAAGCGGCCCAGAGCGCTCTTGAGCAGTTGGATGTCGCTGAAAAAATCGCCTGGGAAGAACTCAGCTTCAGCTGCGCCTACCCCCTTCTGAGCAGCATCGAACGGCTGCTGCCCGACTATGAAGCCACCATTCTCGAACAGCAGTTCACAGCCCAGGTCGTGCTGCATATCCGCGTCGCCCAGGAGCATCTGGCCGCCCTGCGAACCCGCTTAACCGACCTGAGTGCCGGACAGATCAGCTTTCCGGAAGACCTCTGAGCAAGAATTATTTGATTTCGATTAAATCGCTAACATAATCCTAACAATCCACTGTTAGAAAGATTGAGTTGGAATTCGTACTCAAGGAGTCAGCAATGGACACGATCCTGTTTAAAAACGACGTGGAAAAAAACCAGCACGAAAATGCCATTGAAGTGCTCTGTGATCAGTTCCCTGATCGGTGTGGATTGATCAGAACCCGTTATGAGAAACAGCTGAGTGAGATTCTGCCGGAAGCCACCATCCGCTCCTATCTGCCGATTTTCATCACCCGCAGAATCCGTCATCAGCTTGAAGACGAAAAAACAGCCCGGCCCAACTGAATGGCCGGGAGCTATTTCGTTTCCGATCTGAAAACTTAATTATTACCATCCAAGCTTTCCGAAGGGCAACGGCTAAGTTTTCAGATTGGAAACGAGCAATTTTTTGTTGTGGCAAGGAAATCAAGGGGCTGCGCGGAGGCGTAGTACTTTACGCCGCACAAGAAAACCCGCAGATTGACACCGCCACAGCGGAAAAGGGCCGTTTCCGGATGAAAATTATTTCGTCTGGTGACGCAGGGTTCCCAGGTAGATCGCCGTCAGGATCATCAACACCCCGACATAGTCGAGCCACCCCGTCGGCCGCTTGAACAACAGGATATCCCAGACAAAAGACAAAGCAGGCTGCAATAGCATGACCAAGCCGGCAATCGAGGCCGGTACGATTTTGAGGGCAGAGGAGAGCAGCGACCAGCCGATGGTACTGCCTAAAATGCCGACCCCGGCCAGAGCCAGCAGGGAAGACGTTTCGGTCACAGCAAATGAAGTTCCCTTGGACAGGCAGATCGCGGCCAGATAAGTCATACAAAACAGGCTGATCCAGAGCATGACAGAAACGCCACTGAGCTTGTTGCCGGTCACGGCTTTTTTCATGAGCATGATGAAGGTCGAATAAGCCAGCGCAGTGAACACCCCCAACAGCAACCCGAGCCTGATGTCACTGGATAAAACGATCGCATCGACCCCGGTGATCAAAAACAGTCCGGTCACGCCCAGCACCACCGCCACGATAAACAGCCCGCTGATCCTCTCTTTCAGCACCAGCCAGGAGAAAAACGCCGTAAAAAACACCTGAAAATTCCCCAGTAGAGTGGCCAGCCCCGGACCGATCAGCTCAATACTGCGATGCCAGCACATGAAGTCCGAACCCAGGGCGATTCCGCAAGCGGCGAGCAGCCAGAGGATTTTCCCCGGCACGCGCGGCAGCTCCCGGCGCAGCAGTAACAGCACCAGCAGTCCGACCACCGCAAACAGCATCCGATAAAACCCGGCCAGGTCCGGATCTACCGCCGCAACTTTGATAAAGACAGGTGAAAAACTGATACAAAGAGAGCCGAACAGCAGACGAAACAGAGGGAATGAGGACGCTGAGGTGTTCAAAAAAGTCATCTCCAGGCAGCAGGCACAAACAAGATAAAAAGGACAAACGCAAGCAGAATCGCTTTGACAACAGCTGGAAAAATATGCCGAGGCTGGTTATGATCCCGAAGCGAACCCGTGAACCTGAAAAGTTTACTCCGCAGAATTCTTATCACCAGCAAAAAGGTTACGAATCATGAAAATTATCGCCATCAACGCCGGTCCCCGCAAAAAATGGAATACCGCAACCCTGCTCGAACAAACCCTGGCAGGAGCCGCCAGCCAAGGTGCCGAAACCGAGCTGATCCACCTCTACGACCTCAACTTCAAGGGCTGCATCAGCTGCCTGGCCTGCAAAACCGTGAACGGCAAATCAGAGGGCCACTGCGCCATGCGTGACGACCTGACTCCGGTCCTGGATAAGATCGAGGACCAGGCCGATGCCCTGGTGGTCGGCTCACCCATCTATCTTGCCAGTGTCACCGGCGAAGCCCGCAGTTTCATGGAGCGCCTGCTGTTTGCGCCCATGGTCTATACCAAGCCACCCAGCTCCCGGTTTCCCAAAAAACTCAACACCGCGCTGATCTATACCATGAACCTCAGTGAGCAGGGCAGCATTGAACGTCAATACCCAGTCCAGTTCCAGATTATCGAGGACTACTTTGCCCGCATCCTTGGCTCGGCCGAAACCTTTTGTGCGTACGATACCTGTCAGGTTGACGACTTTTCCAAAATGGTGATGAAGTATGCCGACCCGGGCTACAAGAAACAACGCAAGGCGGAAGCTTTTCCCGAAGACTGCCGCAGAGCCTACCAACTGGGGATAAAACTGGCCCAAACGAACTGATTCGATTCTTCTCAGCAGCTATCGTCCCCGCAACGCAAGAGTTCTATTAGTGAGTGCCGTGGTTGAGACTGACATGTTCTTCATTCTCAACCACGGCCCGGCCTTCAACCTTCAGCAGGGCATTCACCAGCCCTTCGATCTCCTGCCTTGAATAGGACAATTGCAGAGGAATCCGCCCATAGGGAATTTCCGCCGAGCCCATGGCCTGATCAACGAATTCATTGCGCGGCTTATTTTGATCGCTGCCTTCGGTCAGATCAATGACGGCAACAATGGCTTTCTGAGTTTGATCGAAAATAGCAAAAGAGACGGTTTCGCGGGCCACTATCCCGGCCGCAACAGATCTCTGCTGCGGATCCTGCCCCGGCCTGATCACCACCAGATCGGCCAGCCGGACCTTGACAAAAATACGGTAAGAGGGACCCAGAATCTGCTCCAGCAAGCCGAGCACATCCCGTTCGGCAAAAGACAGAAAAACCTGTTGCTTGGTACAAGATATGGGAGGCAAAGAACCCGCGGAGCTCGAGTTCATTTTAAAAGACAGAACCACAAACAAGGGGATAGCAAAAAACAGAACAAGCCAGGTCAAAACAACCTCCAGACTGACAATCACTCACAGCGCCACCTTGCATATACCAGTTAACTCCGCAAAAATAAAGACGAACAATATTCCCCCGCAGCAGCCGCAAAAATCCTTGCTTTTCCTCTGCAACGATGCTAAATATGTCCGCCGTACTTCAGAAAATACCAGGTATCGGGGCGTAGCGCAGTCTGGTAGCGCACCTGCTTCGGGAGCAGGGGGTCGGAGGTTCAAATCCTCTCGCCCCGACCAGTAATTCTATACACTTAGGCTGAGGAAATTTCCTCAGCCTTTTGTGTTTTTGATGGAAAATTAAATCTGGTAGCCGTTTGGTAGCCGTTTGATAGTAGGGGGAGAGGGATTTTTGACCTGACAGCCATATTTGACAAGCCGTCAGGAGATACTTCCGATTCCTCCTGAAGAATCATGGATTCCTCGCTCACGCAGAAAACGACCACGCTCGTCTTCAACCAAACCAGAAGCCTCAAGCAGAATTTGATACTTCTCTTTGGCTGTCATAAAGCGAGGGCAGCTTTCTGAGTTCACATCGTCAAAAGTACCAGATTTATACTGCTTAATCCAATTCCTGATCGTTTGATCGTTGACACCGGTTTCTCGACTGACTTCCGGTATACTTCGGCTCTCAGGTGGCAGAACTTTCTTCAGAATGCCGACCTTGACTGCTCGTGTGTATCTCATGTGTCTCCTCATCAGTTGAGGCGACATCTATGTTAAGACATAGGGCAAATCGCGCTATATCATGAGCTTGGCAAATTGCCGGAACCTGAATATCTCCACAGATTCTGCTGACGAGCCACATATTTTAAGCAAAAAGGGTGCAACTTAAGTTGATATTTAAACTTCGCTTTAAATAAAAAAAGCCTAACAATTAAAAAGCCTTACATTGAAAAGACTTTTTTTATCAACAAATCTTGCTCCTCTTTCTTGTAGCTCTGGTTTGTCTAAATTCAAAAATAACAGACACTTAAGATTGAATTTAATTCTGGCACAAATTGTGCTAAAAACCTTTCATGAAAATTATTAAACTTACACCCAAAGACTTTGAAAAGGCTTGCAGTGCTGAGAGGAAGTGTTTAGCAGAGCCATTTTATATTTCATGAATCCTAACAGATAAATTTTATTAAAAATTCTCTATGAAGAAAGAATGATATGAAACTCAAGAATCGAATTATTTTTCTGGTGGCGGGAACGTTCGTGTTGTGCTCCATTTGCTTTGTCGCGCTGTCCTACTTCAACTCGGGAAATATGTTGACGGATCAAATCACGAATCGTCAGTTTGATCTTGCAAATAAGACTGCAGAAACAATTGATCAGTGGTTCGAGGTTCGTATGGGAATGGTTGCTGCTACGGCCGCTGCTGCAACAGAATTTGACCCAGAAGACCCGGAAAGAACAGTAGAAAAGTTTGCATTGATTGCAACTGGTGGCGATCTCATGAGCGTTTACCTGGGGCTTGATGATGGTTCCTTTTATGAGTCCTCCGGATGGGTGGCGCCTGAAGATTTTGATCCCAGGAAACGACCTTGGTATATAGAAGCTATTGAACAAAATAATGGAGAAACCATCGCCACAAAACCCTATGTTGATGCC
Source organism: Geopsychrobacteraceae bacterium (assembly GCA_963668145.2). Lineage (GTDB taxonomy): Bacteria > Desulfobacterota > Desulfuromonadia > Desulfuromonadales > Geopsychrobacteraceae > Seleniibacterium. The sequence continues at coordinate 137,167 of CAXXJU010000048.1, read as the reverse complement.
AATACGGGCGATATGATTATTTCTCTTGCGTCTCCGGTAATAAAAGAGGGCCGCGCGATAGGGGTCGTCGGTTGCGATATAGCTATTAACTTTATCGTCGATATGGTTTTGAATACAAAACTCTCTGGAAGCGGCTATGCCCTGATTACCCATAGCGATGGCACTATTCTGGTTCATCCCAACAAAGATATTATTGGTAAAAAAGTTGCCGACATGGATGCGACTTTAAAAACCATTCAGGACAAAATAGAGAAAGAGGGTGAGGGAACTTTCGAGTATTCATTTAAGGGCGAAGAAAAGCTTCTCTCTTTTTCTGGGATCCCATCAACGGGTTGGCACCTTCAACTCACTGCCCCTAAAAAAGCCATGTTTAAACCGCTCTACAACCTGTTATGGTTAATGGTTATTTTAGGCTGTGCATTTGTTGCAATAGGGAGCGTGATCTCTTATTTCGTTGCCCGCAGCATCGCTCATCCTATCGAGAAAACAAAGACCATGATTGAAGAGCTTGCGAAAGGGCATCTTGATATTCGTCTGAACATTAATCGTAAAGATGAGATTGGTCAGATGGCTCGGACCATGGATGACTTTGCCGGTAGCCTTCAGACTGAGATTGTTGATCCATTACAGAAGCTTGCCAATGGGGATATAAGCTTTTCGATTATTCCTGTCGATCAAAACGACAAACTGAGAAACTCAATAAAAAAAGTTAGTGAAGATCTCAATACTCTGATCAGTCAGATTCAAAATGCTGGTGAGCAGATCGATTCAGCCAGTGCCCAAGTAGCTGATTCAAGCCAGACCCTCTCTCAAGGTGCAACTGAAACTGCCGCTTCATTGGAGGAAATTAGTAGTTCGATCAGTGAAGTCGCTGCTCAGGCAACGCAGAGTGCTTCAAACGCGGATACGGCTAATTCTCTTGCAGGCAATGCTCGTAAAGCCGCTGATGATGGAAATCAGAAGATGCAATCGATGGTTGCGGCCATGACAGATATCAGTGAATCTGGACAGAACATTTCAAAAATAATTAAGACAATAGATGAAATCGCTTTTCAAACTAATCTCTTGGCCCTTAATGCTGCTGTTGAAGCGGCCCGGGCCGGTCAGCACGGCAAAGGTTTCGCGGTCGTTGCCGAGGAAGTTCGCAATCTTGCAGCTCGCAGTGCCAAGGCAGCAGAAGAAACAGCATCCTTAATCGAGGGATCTATCGAAAAAACCCAGAATGGCAGCCAAATAGCCACAGAAACTTCTGCTGCACTTGAAGCTATTGTTACTGAAATCAGCAGGGTAACAGACCTCGTCGGCGAGATAGCGGCGGCCAGCAATGAGCAGGCTCAAGGAGTGTCCCAAATCAATCAGGGGCTGGGGCAGATCGATCAGGCTGTCCAGCAAAATACTGCCACCTCAGAAGAATCGGCAGCGGCCGCAGAAGAATTATCAAGTCAGGCCGCGCAATTGAAGCAGATGTTGTCGCGTTTTGTTCTTGCCGGCGACAAATCACATTCCCGGACTCAATTAACTCCTGCAACCTCTAATTACTCTAACAAGGGGAGGCAGCCTGTATGGCAGGAAAAAAAGGGAAAGGTGTCGTCAATCCAGCTTGATGATACTGAATTTGGCCGATTCTGATCTAAAATGCGTATTCCGGTGAAACTTACCCAGTTTGGCCGGACTACGCAAAAAGTATTTCCAGCATATTTGGAATATAGATTAGTCATGACCGGCAGACTGCAACCCGCGCTAAATTAATACATGCTCACTTGTCAGCGGCTGTATGGTAAAAGATTTAATGGAAAGTTCACTGAAAAATGTAAATGGATTAGATGAAATAAGTAGGTGAAAAAGGAGCCTATGCAAAGCCAGAAAAGACTTGAGCGCATGACCAATACCATCCCAGTCATGCTCTATGATTCCGTTCTTGATCCAGATGGCACCAGCCGTTTTTTGTATGTAGCCCCCAAGCCATGTCGTGAAATTCTCGAATTAAATCCTGATGAACTGCTGAAAGACATGGCACTAGTCTGGAGGCTCATTCATCCAGAAGACCTTGAGCGCTTTCAGCAGGAGGATCTCGCTGCAAACCGCGCCGGTAAAAACTTTATTGTCAATCGGCATTGAAAATTGACCCACCATCGGCGTCCAATTTTGACCCACTTCAGCGGGTTAGTTTTGATCGTTTTTTCTGATTCTGATTCTCCAGCTTTCATTCCCGGTTTCGATAATCTCGCAGTGATGTGTCACCCGGTCGAGTAAAGCCGTGGTCATCTTGCCGTCACCGAAGACCTGCGGCCATTCGCCGAAGGTCAGGTTGGTGGTGATCAGCAGTGAGGTTTTCTCGTAGAGCTTTGAGATCAGGTGGAACAGGAGTTGGCCGCCGCTCTTGGAGAACGGCAGGTAGCCGAGTTCATCGAGTACCACCAGATCGACCCTGGCCAGACTGGCGGCGAGTCTGCCGCCTCTACCAAGAAGCTTTTCCTGCTCAAGCTGATTGACCAGATCGACCAAGTTGAAGTAACGGCAGCGCTGGCCGCTGCGAACAATCTGCCGAGCAATCGCAATCGCCAAGTGAGTCTGGTAGTGTAAAGAATCTTTCGCTTTTTCCGACAGTGCCCCAACTGGCTTAGCTTGCGTCCGCCTCCATCATCTGTTCAAAATCCTGCTCTTTGAGCAGCTCCATATTCAGATAGCGTTTTTGTCCCCACTTTGTTCCGGCAATGTGACGCAGCCGGGCCGCGCACAGCATTAAGGCCGAATGGCCATCAGGAAAAGCACCGACCACTTTGGTCCGACGCCGGATTTCCTTCATAATCCGCTCAAGAGCGTTGTTGGTGCGTATCCGACTGTGATGACTCCGGGGGAAGTCGTAATACGTCAGGGTTTCGTTTATCGATTCCCGAACCTTCTTCGCTGCGTCTTTCAGGCGTAGGCCGTCCAGCTTTTCAATGATCTGCTCCGCTTTCTGACGGGCAGCTGCCTTATCCTCAGACGCATGAATCGCCTTGAGCATGGCGGCGACGTCTTTGACGCGCTTGCGGGGAACAGCATTGAAGACATTCCGATAAAAGTGCACCATGCAGCGCTGCCACTTGCTATCGGGATAATACTCGGCCAATGACTCCACCTGACCTGAGGGTGTAAAAAACTTTGTGTAAATGGTCTCAGTCGGTTACAACCCGTAACCACTGGAGGAACCACTGATGACCATACCGGACGACCTGCTCGATTCTTTGATGAAGGATTATAAAAATCCTGAAGACCTCATCGGGGAAACCGGGCTGCTGAAACAACTGACCAAGCAACTGCTGGAGCGAGCGATGCAGACCGAGATGACGGAACATCTCGGCTACGAGAAAAACGCTCCATCGACCAATAAGGCTGGCAACAGCCGCAATGGCAGCTACCAGAAAAAGATCAAGGGTGAGTTTGGCGAACTTGATATCGCTGTGCCTCGTGACCGTGATTCCAGCTTTGAGCCAGTCATCTTACCAAAGGGGCAGAGCCGGTTCACCGGGTTCGATGATAAGATCATCGCCCTGTACGCCCGTGGCATGACAACCCGCGACATTCAGGCTCACCTGGAAGAGATGTACGGTGTCGATATTTCACCGACGCTGGTTTCACAGGTGACCAAGGCGGTCCAAGAGGAGATCATCCTTTGGCAAAATCGGCCGCTCGATGAAGTCTGGCCGATCGTCTATCTCGATGCTATCCGCGTCAAAGTTCGGCAGGACAACCGCGTCATCAACAAGGCAGTTTATCTGGCTGTCGGCGTGAATCTGGACGGCCTGAAGGAAGTTCTCGGCATGTGGACCGCCGAGACCGAAGGAGCCAAGTTCTGGTTGCAGGTTGTGACCGAACTGAAGACCCGTGGCATCAAGGATATCTTTGTTGCCTGCGTCGATGGGCTCAAAGGTTTTCCTGAGGCGATTGAAACTGTTTTCCCGGACACCCAAGTTCAGCTCTGTATCGTCCACATGGTCCGGCACAGTTTGAACTACGTGTCTTGGAAACAGCGGAAGGAAGTCGCTGCAGATCTGAAGGCGATTTACTCCGCGCCTACCATCGAAGAGGCCGAGTATCACTTGGAACTGTTCGAGGAGAAATGGAACGCCAGTCATCCGACCATCGGCAAATCCTGGCGGAACAATTGGGAGCGGATCACGCCGCTGTTTTCCTATCCACCGGAGATTCGCCGGGCGATCTACACAACCAACGCCATCGAGTCGGTCAACATGTCGCTGCGGAAGGTGACGAAGAATCGAGGCTCATTCCCCAATGACGAGTCAATGATCAAGTTGATGTATCTGGCGCTACAGAACATTGCCAAGAAATGGACAATGCCGATCCGCAACTGGCGATCGGCACTGAATCAGTTCTCGATAATGTTTGAAGAGCGGATGCCGCTACTCTGACCGGCGGGCCATTTACACAATATTCTTTACAGGCCCGGATTTCTTCTTCCACAAGCAAATTTTGGATGGTTCCTGATCGCATTGAGGACTATTTGGTGGGAGCTCAATTTAGTGAATTTACTTTTGATCATGAGTTTTTAAATAAACTTAAAAAGGTTTGTTTACTGGAACAGCTTAAATATGTGCTTACCGAGATTAATCCAGGATTCAAAAACAGTAGACGCAACTATCCAGTTATCCTGGCGGGTGGTGGCTCTACCAATTCCCTCTATAAGGGCCTTCTTAAATCAGGAACTGTATTTCTTCAGGTTGGAACCGAAGCACTGCAATTACCTAAGCCTGATAATCTCGAAGTCCCTGGTTTAGCACTGCCCGACTATCATCGCATATCTGTTGCCTATGGGCTAAGTTTTGACAACTTAGGAAAAGTCTTAACACCGAACGATATAAAAGAACTCCATATTAAGTCAGACAACAGCAGAACAAGGTCTGCTGAAACCTTTGTTTCTAAGGAGATGACCTAATGCTGCCATTGAGGTGGTCCCCAAAAATCGGACAGTGTAGTAAGGTGGACAGCCAGACACTGACGAAGGAGACTCACCCATGAGCAAAAGCAAGCGGAAGCGGTATTCAGCAGAGTTCAAGGCCAAGGTTGCCCTCGAAGCGATCAAGGGCGAGCAGACATTGGCGGAACTGGCCGCGAAATAGAGCCTCCATCCGAATATGATTTCGACCTGGAAACGTCAGGCCATCGACAATATGGCTGAAACCTTTTCCAGTAAAGTAGATCGCAGCAAAGAGGTGGATGAAGCTCAGATCAAAGAGTTGCACGCCAAGATCGGCCAGCTTACCGTTGAGCGCGATTTTTTAGCCAAAGCCTTCGGTCGCTGAGCCACGCTCGAAGGAAAAACCTGGTTGAACCCGACCAGGCTGCCGGCTTGGGCATTGCCAGGCAATGCGAACTGTTAGCTATCAGTCGCTCGTCCTATTACTACGAAGCGACCGGCGAGAACCCGCTCAATTTGGAGCTAATGCGCCTGATTGACAAACAATTTCTCGAAACGCCTTACTATGGAGCCCGGCAGATGGCGCGGCATCTGCGTCGTCAGGGCTACGCTGTCGGTCGCAAGCGGATCAGTCGACTGATGAGGCTGATGGGCCTGTCGCCCATCTACCAGAAACCTAACACGTCGAAACCGCATCCACAGCACAAGGTTTATCCTTATCTGCTGCGGGGGCTGACAATTGATAAGCCGAATCAGGTCTGGTGCACTGATGTCACCTACATTCCGATGCGGCGCGGTTTTCTGTATCTGGTGGCAATCATGGACTGGGCCACCCGCAAGGTTCTCTCCTGGCGGCTGTCCAATACCCAGGATGCCGATTTCTGCGTTGCCGCCCTGGAAGAGGCCCTGCAACGTTATGGTAAGCCCGAGATCTTCAACACCGATCAGGGCAGCCAGTTTACCAGCTATGCGTTCACCAGCGTTCTGAAGGATGCCGGCATCAAGATCTCGGTGGACGGCAAAGGACGCTGGATGGACAATGTCATGATCGAGAGGCTCTGGCGGTCTCTCAAATACGAATGCATCTATCTCAACGCATTCGAAACCGGGAGCGAGGCTCGGCAAGGAATCAGTCGCTGGATCAATCGTTACAACAGCCAGCGTCCTCATTCCAGCCTGGACGACAGAACACTGGATGAGGCATATTGGCAAAAACCGCGGCCCGGCTACGCCGGTCCGCTCATCCCAATGACGGCATAACCATGAAGGCTTTCCACCTTATTTCCGCCGCCAACCTGTCCAGTCAACTGGGGCCACCTCTTTCATCCTGGTTACACTGGACAGATCAACTGCAACACCATCGGCCTGGAGCTGCCAGTCAAGGGTATTGTCTCGCCCCAGGAATATCATTTCTCGGCCGCTCATGGGCTAGTGTCCTATTAGGTTGGGTCTAAAATCTCCACATCCCAGGCTGGAACCGTCATCGTGTTGTCACTGGTCAAAGCCTGGCTGGTAAAGGTTGTTACATAGAGCAGCTCGCTGACACCATTTTTCCCTTTTGGCTGCGGATTTAACAATGTTTTCAATTTACGATTTGCCTAAGTTTAACCATTGGTGTTAACATAACCTCTACTATACAAAATAATAAGTACATACTTTTTAGTACTGTACATACAAAAAGGAAACTATTGTGAGGATGACGTTACCCCTAAAAACTGAGCCATTGCAAAGTTAGTGATTTCGGTCTATTCATCCTCAAACAGGAGATAGGCATGAAATCGAAACGGTTCACCGAAGAGCAGATCATCGGCATTTTGAAACAGGCACAATCGGGCATGAAGATCGTTGACCTTTGTCGCCTGCACGGTATCAGCGATGCCACCTTTTACAATTGGCGCACCAAGTACGGCGGCCTGGAAGTCTCCGAGGCCAAGCGCCTGAAGACTCTCGAAGCGGAGAATCGTAAGCTCAAGCAGATGCTGGCTGAGACCATGCTTGAGAACCAGGCGATCAAAGACGTTCTTTCAAAAAAGTGGTAACGCCTGCCGCTCGTCGCTGTGTGGTTGAGTTCCTGAAGGAACATCACCATGTCAGTGAACGACGGGCCTGTAAGATTGTCAGGCTGTCCCGGAGCAGTTGCCGGTACCAGGCGAAACCCACAGACGATACGGAGATCCGCACCCGACTGCGACAACTTGCAGAGCAGCGACGCAAGTTCGGTGCACCCCGCCTGCATGTTCTGCTGCGGCGTGAGGGCTTGCTGATCAACCACAAGCGCACCGAGCGTCTATACCGCGAGGAAGGGTTATCTCTTCGACTCAAGCGGCGCAGGAAACGGAGCAGTCATCTAAGAGTTGTGTTAGCGGTTCCCGAGCGGATCAACCAGCACTGGTCCATGGATTTTGTATCGGACAGCCTGCACAACGGCCGTCGTATTCGCATTCTCACTGTGGTCGACGATCTCAGCAAAGAGTGCCCCGTGCTGGAAGTTGATCACTCGCTGACCGGGCGGCGCGTCACACGGGTTCTCGATCGAGTTTCACTGACGCGAGGCCTACCCGACGTCATTACCGTCGACAACGGGCCGGAGTTCGTTAGTAAAGCAGTTGACACCTGGGCCTATGCGAACGGCGTCAAATTACACTTTATTCAACCGGGGAAACCGACGCAGAACGCCTACATCGAAAGCTTCAACGGCAAGTTTCGAGACGAATGTCTCAATGAGCATGTGTTTACCAGTCTGCACGATGCTCAGCACAAGATCGAGACCTGGCGACAGGACTACAATGAAAATCGACCACATCGGTCGCTGAACCAACAGACGCCGGAAGAGTTCGCAGCACATTTTAATCGGCATTCAAAGATCGAAATCACTAACCACGAGATGGAGCTATCCGTGGGGTAAGGTCAAGGAATATCTGTGGAGAATGAATCTTATCAGTGCGGTGTCACCCTGACGCTGGAAATGATCGGTGGGAAATGGAAGGGGGTCATTCTCTGGCACCTGTTAAACAAGCCGCTGCGATTCAGTCAGCTTCAAAGGCGCATCCCGAAAGTAACGCAAAAGATGCTGACGCAACAATTGCGCGAACTGGAACATGATGATCTGATTCATCGCGAGGTGTATGCAGAAGTGCCCCCGCGGGTTGAATATTCACTCACCTCCAAAGGAGAGAGCTTGTCAGAGATCCTGACTTTAATGTGTGAATGGGGAAAAAAGGATTTTTCTGAGTTTAAAGTTGAGGATAGGGCAGTCTAGACTGTGTTCTTCGCTTAAGCTTGGAACAAATACCTGCTTAGAAAGCTGTGGCCTTTCCTAATAATTTATGTCTGATCGGGAGATTTTGTGATGTTTGAGATCATAGAAAAACAAATCAATGTCGACCTGCCTCTCGGCGACCCTTTGCACTACATGCTTTGCCAGATCCCCAATCATTTAGGCTTGACCGATTTCTCCTGTCGTCTGGCAAATCCTAAAAATAAGTGGGAGGAAGTCAAGACGGTTTTCGAACTTGTTGCCACAGGTGAAGGCAACTTGAAAAAATGTCACTTTCTAGCTCTTCCAGAAGCAGCCATTTCTGGCGAATATGTAGAGTGTGCACTGACATTTATAAAAGAGAGATTTCGGCCGAATTCAGTGACTTTTTTTGGTGTAGACCATGTGCCACTTGAGACCTATCGGGAGTTTCTGGAGCGCTATTCTGATGACAACGCTGAAGGACTGGCTTCAGTCAATGAGGATCTCGATAGCGGTGAAAGCAAGGATCTCCCAACCAACTGGAGCATTACTGCGGTCAAGGAAAATGATGGCAGGCTGAGGGTATTCATGCAGGCCAAAAGTCATCCTTATGGCGGTGAGGAGCATCTTGATTCTCAGCATAATCTTTACCGGGGGAAAGTTTTCCCATTGCTGCAATGTCAGCCGTCCAGCTTTAATTTTATGAGCCTTATCTGTTTCGACTATATTTACCGCGACCTTTACCAGTCGAACATCAGTGTAATTGTCGAGAAAGCTAATCATTTGTTTTTTAATACTCGCCAAAAGCTTGATCTGCTCATGGTTTTGGAATGCAATCCAAAGCCCGAACATGCGGCCTTTCGTGACGTAGTTAATGGCTTTTATGGTGAATATATGCAGTACACACCTGGAGTTCGTAATGCCATCACCGTGTTTTGCAATAGCTCTAAAGAAACAAGAGGACTCCCCACGCAGGAATCATTTAGCTTCGGATATTCATCAGTTCTTATTCATAAAAACCACAAAATTTCATCGGCAGACACCCCTGAGTACCAAGTTGACAATTTTGGTGGTTTGCCAGTCTGCCGTCTACGTTTCGGAGCAGAAACCAGGTTGTATTGTTTCAGCTTGCCGATGATTCACGAACTTGACCCCCGAACCACTCGTGCACCGCTGAAAGTACATGGGATCTTCCAAAAAGTCAGCAACAGCTGGCAACGCTTAGAAGATAAAGTCAGTACCTAGTGTCCTGTGCGGTTAGTTCTATAGTCGAATTCTGGCCCTTTTTACTGCTGCCTACGTTCTGCCTTCTCGGCTTGGCTTTGGCCAGGACTGCGGCGGTACGCCTTGGCAGCAGAAAAAAATGACTCAGAATTTATACAAACAACTAACCGCACAGGACACTAGGGTGAAATAAAATTATGGACTAAATCACTTTTAGTTTTTTGAACACTCGTGCCTCTAAAATTAAGAAATTCAGGATGTTCGGCACCCTAACCTGAAATCAAGGGGTTGGGGTGTCTTGCATTTTGTCCTGCAATAGGGTCTTACATCTCCGAGCATTTATCATCCACAACCAGCGGAGTCTTTCGGGCAATTGTTTGTGATGGGGGAATACCATGAAAGAAGGATGGGTTTATTTAAGCACCTGTGCGGGTTTGGATGATAATAAGCAAGAAAGGAAAACCAGCCCCCCAAAAAGTAGCTCTCTGCTATTCCCTTTCACCATTTCTGTCCAGCCAACCCAACCCCAGCCATTCCCATTCGGCATGACAAGGGTGAATTATCACCACTTGTCGATTCATGTTAATATGAATATAAATAAATCATCATCTCAAGGCTGATTCAGATTCGCTTAAGCTTGAAGTGTTAATTTATCAGTTCATCTCAAGTGAAAGCTGATCGGCAACTTGAGTTTAAATAAACCCACTGCAACTGTGGGACATAACCAAAGAGAATGGAGAGAAGACTTATGACAACAATACCGATGGAAACTCTGGCTCCGACAAGAAACCGCATGGCGACAACCAAAAAGCATTCTTTCAAAAATGCCGTTTCTTTTGTTTTTCAGTTATTTAGTTCATCTGTGTGCTTCAGTGGCTATGGCCGCTCCAGCATGGGCCCGTTGTTCACCTGGCAGGAAGAGGATTGATGTCGCCTTGTCCGATTGGCAACATTGACCGTACCTTGTAACAAAGCCGATCCTTCTTAAGGATCGGCTTTGTTCATTTCAGGGTCAGACAATGACCGTGCAGAGAGTTCAGTCAGGTGTGCCTTTCAGCGAGTGGCCGCTGTTGCGACCTGAGAATTTTTATGCTTATGCCTCCGTAGGCTGATCATCCCGGTCAGCATGCGCAACACTTGCGGACAAACTGTCCACCAGCAGACGTGCGGGTAGCGCAAGCTTTGCAAAATCTTTTGCACATATCATAAAAAGCCGGTGCGCCCAGGCATCCCCGACAGGAATGGTCACCAGCCCCTCATAGGAGGGCAGAACACCCCGCGGGATGACGGTTATCCCCAACTGATCTGAAACAATCCGACAGGCATTTTCAATACTCGAAACCTGCACGCGACATTTATAGGTTTTACCGAGTTTGCTGGCTTCCTGCCCCAAGCGATTCGAAACCAGGCTGCCCGGAAAGATATCAACCACATCATAATCAACGATATCGCCAGCCGTGACGACATCGCGGGTCGCGAGGGGGTGGGAACGCGGAACAAGAAGCTCCAAATCATCATGCCGATAGGGGCGGCACTGCAGTTTATCCAAATCGGCAGCTTCCCAGCAGACGCCGATATCGGCATCCCCGGTTTCGACCGAGGTCACGATCTTGGTCGTCACTTTTTCGATAATTTCCACCTGCACATGCGGATACTGGCGCATGAAGTTGCCAATGTCTTTTGACAGAAGTTCCATAACCGGCGAGAACGGTCCGCAGACCCGCACTTTCCCCCGCACATCATCGGCAAAGGTGCTCAACTCTTTGTCCATCTGCGCCATCAGCTCAAGGATTTCATTGGCATAGCGCCAGAGAACCAGCCCCGCAGGTGTCGGCTTGACGCCACGGGAGCCACGCTGCAACAGCGGTGTGCCGATGGTTTGTTCCATGGCGCTGATCCGTTTGCTGACCGCAGAAGGGACCGTGGCCTGTTTGGCCGCAGCATGGGCAATATTTTCCTCTTTACAGACCGCACAAAAGTATTTGAGTGAAACGGTATCAAATAATCTCATTATACCTTCGCCTTCGGAACTAAAGCTGTGGACAGCTGACCGCAAAAACTATAGCACTGTTCCGCTTTAAGATTTCAGGATAAGTCGGTAAGAAACAGAACATCCATAGCACAAGACATCATCCGGAGAAAGACAATCCCCTTCTGCGTTGCTACGATTCAACGATCGCGCTTAGCCATAATGGTTGACCGTCTAAAATTGAAGTGATGTGTTTCTGAAAAAAAATGCCCCAGCATCGACGGATCTGGGGCATCAAAGACTGACCGGTAGTCAGCACTTGGTCAGGTTATCACTACTTCAATCTGCGCAGGACAGAGACACAGTTTGTGGCAGAGGACCCGCCGACATTCAAGGTCACACCGATCTCGGGTTGTCCCTTAGTCGGTTTAACGCCAATGGGCTCGCCGACAAGCTGTTTGTAGATGAGGGTATGCATTGATGCCCCGGTTGCTCCCACAGGGTGCCCCTTTGCCTTGAGCCCGCCTGAAATATTAACCGGGCAGATATCATCCCGGGTAAATCTTCCGTCAATGTAATCATAGCCGGCCCGGCCGTCCTCAGACAGTCCCAGCGCTTCGGTACAGAGAATCTGGTTAATGGTGAAACAGTCATGAACTTCTGCCAGGTCAACATCGGCAATGGTGATCCCGGCTTCCTTGAAAGCCTTTTCTCTGGCAATTTTTCCGGCAATCATTTCATACATGTTATCTCTGTCTTTGATGGCAAACCGTTCATTGGCATGACCGACACCGGCGATTTCGACGACCCTGTTGGATATCGCTTTGGCGTTGTCGGTTGTGGTGATAACAAGGGCGGCAGCACCATCAGTCACCAGAGAACAATCATGAAGCCTCAAAGGCGGGGCAATCATCGGATTTTTCTCATCCGGAAGATTCAAAATAGCGTCAGCACTGAATAGCTTCAACTTGTCGGAAGGTCCACCAACGCCAAAGTGCGCCAATGGATTCTCAACACCATTGGCGTAGCCGAGTGCCGAGACATAGGCCAGCATCTTTTTAAGCTGGTCGTCATTGATCCCGTAATGGGCCTGATAGCCCTTGGCATATTCGGCAAAAAGACCGGGGAAAGTCATGCCATTGGCCCCTTCCGAGTCCCAGTGTGAGCAGGTCGCAAGAGCATGCGTGACCCCTTTGGTATCGAGCAGGTTCATTTTTTCGACACCAAGAACCAGGGCCGTCTTACATCTTCCGGCCTCAACAGCGTAGACCGCATCATAAAGGGCCACAGATGATGACGCGCAGGCATTCTCACAGCGGGTACTGGGCTTATATCTCAGTCCAGGATCCGCGTCTACGGCCAGTGCCCCCATATGCTCCTGATTTGCAAAAAGTCCGGGAGCGCAGGTCCCGACCCAGATCGCATCGATATCTGAACCCTCTACTCCGGCATCTTTCAGAGCCCCCCTGATCGCTTCATAGGAGAGTTCATTGATGGACTTGAGATCGGTTATTTGCTTGGTCTCTTTATCTTTTTTAACGAAGGATCCGAACTGCGTATTATAGGCGCCGATGATACTGACCTTACTCATAGCGTTACCTCCTTACAGTCGTCAGGCACAAAGATATCTGCTTCTGTATTGTCGAGAATATAATCCACGGTATAGGGAGCAAAGTATTCCTTCAAAACGAACTTGCCTTCAGCAATTTGAAAAAAGCCCAGGTCGGTGACCACATAGTCGACGACATTGGTCGCAGTAAGTGGCAGTGTGCAGGTGCGTTTGAGTTTTGCATCACCGTTTTTCTCAAAATGTGTTGTCGCCGTAATAACCGTTTTGGCTCCGACAGTAAGATCCATGGCTCCCCCCATGCCCGGAACCATCTTGCCGGGAATCTTGTAGTTCGCCAGGTTGCCGTATTGATCAACCTCAAGTACGCCAAGAACCGTATAATCGACATGACCGCCACGGATAATGCCGAAGGAGGTTGCCGAATCAAAATAGGCTCCTCCGGGCAGCAGGGTGACAGGGGCGCCCCCGGCATTCACAAGCATGGGATCTTCATGGCCTTTTTCCGGTGCAGGGCCGAGCCCGACAAACCCATTTTCCGATTGGAGAATGATGGTCACGTCATCAGGCAGATAATTTCCAACCTGGGTTGGCAGACCGATTCCAAGATTGACCAGATCACCGTTTTTAAACATTTGCGCTATTCTTTTGACGATGATTTCTTTATTCGGCGTATATTCCATCACTTTGCCCCCTTTGTCTGTACAAGGTAATCAACAAAGAAACCCGGGGTCACGATACACTCAGGATCCAACTCGCCGACCTCCACGATCTCATCAACTTCTACGACAACTGTCTTGCAGGCAGTCGCCATCAGCGGCCCAAAGTTCCGTGAGGATTTGGCATAGGTCAGATTTCCGGCCTTGTCTGCGATACCGGCCTTGATTAGAGCGATATCGCCCTTCCGGGCCTTTTCAAGAAGGAACTTTGTTCCGTCAACTTCAATAACCTGCTTGCCTTCTTCGACCTCAGTCCCGACACCTGTCGGTGTCAAGATCCCACCGAGGCCGGCACCACCGGCACGGATCTGCTCGGCGAGGGTTCCCTGTGGGACAAGTTCAACCTCGGCTTCCCCGGTATTCATCTGCCGCTGAGTCTCGGGATTGGTCCCGATATGAGAGACGACCATCTTGCTGAATTGCTTTTTCAGGACCAAAGGCGCCACACCATTCATGTAGTCGTTCTTGGGATTATAGATTGCGGTATCATTGCAAACGAGGGTCATCCCCTTGGTCCCTTTTTCATGAAGAGCGTTGAGGATATCGGGGGGAGATCCACAGGCCATAAAACCACTGAGCATGACAGTATCTCCATCTTTTACTAATGCGGCTGCGTCTTCAGCGCTGATTATTTTCTTCTCAATCATGCGGTACTCCTTATGCTGTCAAAATAGTCGGGAACTGAATTTCGCTAAGAAACGATGCGCCGTCTCATAGCTGCTGTTATTTAAAAAACGAACAGCATGAACAAAGAAGTCACTATCCCGGTAAAAATAAGGACGACGGTCGTATATCCCATGATGTCGCGGATATTGAGTTTGGCAACGGCCAGCAAAGGCAAAGCCCAGAACGGCTGAACCATATTGGTCCAGGCATCACCCCAGGCAATAGCCATTGCTGTTGTTGAGTAAGAAACCCCAATCGCCTTTGCCGCGGGCATCATGATTGGCCCCTGGACCGCCCACTGTCCTCCGCCCGAGGGGACGAAGAAGTTGACAAGGCCTGCTGAGAGGTAGGTAAAAAACGGGAAGGTTGTCGCATTGGAGATATCGACAAAACCTTCAGAAAAGGTGACCGCAAGACCTGAGCTGATCATCATGCCCATGATTCCTGCATAAAAGGGGAACTGCAGGACAATCCCGCCACAGTTCTTGATTGCGTCGTTGACTGCATTCACATAGCGGATTGGCGTCTTATGTAAAATGATACCGAGAATCAGGAAGATGAAGTTGACAACATCCAGACCAAGCCCGCCCCCTTTGACAAAGAAGGAAATAATGAAAGCAACACCGATGACCCCGATGATCATTGAAAGAATCCAGGAGTTCTCAAGTTTTTCAGCCGGGGTCATGTCTTGTCTGGGTTTAAGCGGAGTTTCTTCTTCCTCCTCAAAGAGAGCGGAATCAACCTCCAGAATTTCATCTTTGTGTTTAGGGCTCATCAGCATATTGATGATAGGGATGGTGACAAGAAAAACGGCAACAAGCAGGAGATTCGGCCAGGAAAAAATCGTCTCCGCGGTTGGGATAATCGCCCCATCCGCAAACTGTTTCATGATGGTGTCGGCACCCGCCACTTTGAGCGGAATAGACCCTGAAAAACCGGCATGCCAGACAACAAAACCGGAATAGGCACTGGCGACAAGAAGCGGATAATGAATATGCCTGATATTTTTAGCAAGTTCTTTGGCGACCAGCGCACTGACGATAAGGCCGAATCCCCAGTTAAGCCAGCAGCCGACAATCATGACGACGGTGACAAGAACGATGGCCTGAGTAGGAGTTTTGGCGATAGTCGATAAACTTTTAAGGCCCTTATGAACAGGCCTTGAGGTTGCAAGAGCGCTCCCTGTTACCAGGATAAGAACCATCTGCATTGAGAAGGCTAAGAACTTCCACATTCCACCACCAAAATAGGTGGTCATTTCAACAAAGGAGGCCCCCTCTATAACCATTCCCAATACAAAAACAATAATCGCAAGAATGACCGCAAAAATAAATGCATCCGGCAGATACTTCTTTGCAATCTTGGAAAAGAATGTACCGAGAGATCGTACCATTTGTACCTCCTATTGATGAAAGGATAATAGATAGTTGCCATCCGGAAACACTGGATGACAATCATTAAGTTTTCAGATTGGAAACGAGAATTTTTCGTTGTGGCAAGGAAATCAAAGGGGGGGGCGCGGAGCGCGTAGTACTTTACGCCGCACAAGAAAACCCGCAGATTGACACCGCCACAACGGAAAAGGGCCGTTTCCGGATGAAAACTAGATAGGAGGGGATAGAGCAGCAATCATACCAAGTTAAGATCTTTGGCTTTAGCGGATAGGATCAGTCGGTTTTATGGACTTATTGAAGATTTTTTGTAATTTCGAACAGAATTATTGAGATAAGAAAGAGGTTCAATGTGCCAGCTTTTTCATGCCCACATGCAATATCTTGCACATTGAATTCAGTCTATGAGGTCATATCGACTGAGTTTGTACTGAAGATTACGGAGGGAAATTCCAAGTTCCGCGGCAGTATTGGCCCGATTTCCACCTTGAGCGGCCAGGGTCTGGATAATAAGAGTCTTTTCAAAACCACTGAGCATACTTTTTAGATCCCCCTGCTCCCTGCTGGTCGCGTCTCCTTCGAAAACGATCTCGCCTTCTTTAATCACATCCTCTTCAGAAAAAATAAATGCCCGCTCCAAGGTATTTTTGAGCTCGCGGACATTTCCCGGCCAGGAGTAGGTCTGTAACAGTTTAAAAGCAAGGGGCGAAAGCTGCTTATCCTTTCCATATTTCGTTTTAAGGATATCCATAAAATGTCGGGTCAGCAGGGCAATGTCGCTGCCCCTTTCTTTCAAAGGCGGAACCTTCATATGCACGACATTCAATCGATAGAAGAGATCCTTCCGGAATCTCCCCGCCTCAACTTCCTCGCTCATATTTCTGTTTGAAAGGGCAATAATTCGTGTATTGACCAAAATATGCCGATTCCCGCCAACCCGATAGAAACACCTCTCCTGAATGAAATTAAGCAACTTGGCCTGAAGCTCATAAGGAATTTCGGTTATTTCATCAAGAATCAGCGTCCCACCATCAGCTTCCTCGACCCGCCCTTTCTTCAAGGCGCTGGCGCCTGTAAATGCTCCTTTTTCGTGACCGAACAGCTCGGACTCGAACAAAGTCTCCGGGAGGCTTGAGCAGTTTGTATAGACAACGGGTTTATTTTCATCTGCACAGGTAAAGTGTATTTGCTTCGCAAGGATATTTTTACCTGTTCCCGTTTCTCCGGTAATCAGGATCGGGACATCCACAAAGGCAAGCTTGTGAATCAGCTTTTTAAGTTTTTTGGTCTCGGGACACTCGCCGATAAACTCTTCAAAATAGATGTGATTTTTCTGCTGACGCTTTAAAGCAGTGTTTTCGCGGCTCACCTTTGCAAACTTCACTGCCCGCTCACATGAAATGAGTATTTTTTCCGTGTCAAACGGCTTAGAAATAAAATCGTAAGCTCCAAGCCGCATTGAATCAACAGCATTATCGATTGTTCCCATTGCGGTTATGACAACGACTTCCGTGTTTTTCTTATTATTCTTTATAAACGGAATCAGATCGTGGCCACTGCCATCAGGAAGACCGAGATCCAGGACAACGACTTCAGGACTGTTCTTCGTAATTTCGGTCTTTGCTTCATCAATGCTTCCTGCAGCAAAAACCTCGTATCCATCCTGCTCGAAAAGCTCACGCAAAAAGACCCTGACGTTTCTCTCATCATCAACAATCAGTATGCTGCCCTTCATCTATTCACCTACTGTCCTGTTTAGTGTAATTGACACCTCGGTAAATTTTGCCTCTTCCGAGGTAATGGCCATACTCCCACCATGTTTTTCGATAATTCTGTAGCAGATCGGCAAGCCGAAACCAGTTCCGCTGTCCTTTGTCGTAAAGAAGGGATTGTAAATTTTATGAAGGTTCTCTTTACTGATTCCTCTTCCGTTATCCTTAAAATTAATGCGGACATGTTTTTCAGAAGCCACAAGACCCACGGTCAATTTTCCATTTTCAACGTGATCAAGAGCATCCACTGAATTCTTTATGATATTTTCAAAAACCTGAATTATTTTATATTTATCCAGGGGTATAACAAAATTACCATCTTGTAAAATTTTCTTTTCAAAGACAATCTCCGGATTAACCGTTCGATGCCCCGCCAGCAGATCATCAAGAATGCCCAGAACGTCCTCAGCCTTCACTTTCAAAGGGGCTTGCCCGCCATACAACAAGAGATCGTTCAGTAAGCGGTTCACCCGATTCAATTCCTCGTCCATTATCTGGAGGTATTCAACCCGCTTGTTTTCGTTCAGGGTCGGACGCTGAAGCATTTGCGTAAACCCTTTAATTGAAGTCAGTGGGTTTTTAATCTCATGAGCAACACCAAGACTCATCTCACCAAGTGCAGCTATTTTTTCTTTCTCTTGCAGATCACTCTGATATTGCCGAATAAGTGTAATATCCTGAAAAATAAGAATTAACCCAAGTCTTTCCCCCTGTTCATCAATAACAAAGTTACTCAGAACTCTAATGATTTGATTGTCCAGATTCAGCTCTTCACCATCGTAGCATTTATCTTCAAGCAAGCCTCCATCAATGACAGTCCTGACGGATTCTCCAAAAATATCACGCGCTTGTCTGCCGTACACATCGCTATCAGTATGTTTAAATAGTTGATAAAATTTTTGATTGGCATGAGTAATGAAACCATCATTAGAAACAACAAGAACACCACTGACAACAGCATCAAGAATATATCTTATATGTGACTTCATGTAGCCATTATTATCGACAAGGTCATTAACTTTTTTACCAATTATGTTTAGATCTCCTGATATTTCAGGAAGACGTGATGTTGGTTTATCAATAATATTTTCAATCTCTTTTTTTAATACGTTGACTCCCCTAAGAAAGTTTTTTGAAATAAAATAAACACAGAGATAAATGACCGCAAAAATAATGATTACAAGAAGATAAACTCTTTTCATTATTTTAGAAAGCTGAGCCTGCACCTTACTGACCGTTTCATTTGCCCAGATATATCCGATAACTCTGCCCTCACGATGGATTGGATGCATACAGTTCATGATATTGCCACGCACGAGCTGTCCTATCTGTACTCGATCTTCTCCAGTCGCCATGGCAACGAGACCTTCATGGTCCTTTTCTATTGAAATCCCTACAGTATGCTGAAACTCGCCGCTCGGACCGTAAGTCAGGACAGCATCCAGATCTTTAGCATAGTAACCGACGCCAACTCCTGGGTTTCCTGAAGCAACAAAATCCGTTATCGCTCTTAATTCCCGATTCAGATAATTTATCTGTTCGTCGCGACTTGACGAAAGAGCATTTCCCCTTGCAAGAAGGTCTGCAAAAGTTCCGTCAAGATAATGATCCAACTGTCTTGTCAAGCCGAAAAGTTTATCCTGTTTTTCTTCAAAAATATCATCTTGTATTTCTGTTTTTAAAAAGAATGATAGAGCAAAAAAAGGAATTAATATTGAGATGAAAATAAAAAATAACAATTTCGTGGAAAAATTGTATTGATGTGAAAACATGATCGACCTCGGTTGGTTGAATTTATTAATTCCAGAACATCATCCCCCTTGGTTCAGACCGATTGCTGCACCGTCTTTTTTAACAGCTCCGTTGAGAAAAATCCCGGCAAATTTGCAAGAGAGCGATACCGGAGCTATGATGCCGTTTTACCCGTCATTGGAGTTATCATGAAAAAACCGTTACTGCATATCTTTCGCAATACCCCGTTCGGCCGTGAAACTTTACTGCAATCGGCTTATCTCTGCCGGCGCCTGAAGCTGCCACTGTCGATTTATCGCCCGGAATTCAAGAGTTTTCTCTTTTACTTTGACACGGATGTGGTGCAGATCGACCTTGACGGCAGCTACCTGACCAACCCTGAATCTGCCGAAGACCATATCCGCGACATTCTCAACCTGCAGCAGCTTGACTACACGCCAATCCGGCCAATCAGCAAAAGCGCCAGTACCCTGCCGGATTTACCAACCCATTTTGCGGTGATGACCTGCCCGCGTTCCATGACCAAAGATACCCGCAAAATCGCCCTGGGCAGTATCGGCCTGAAGGTACGGCGCATCGTTAATACCGCCCCGTTCCCCATTTTTCTGCCGGCGCCGGTGTTTAAGCCCTGGGATAAACTGGCCGTGCTGTATGGCGGTTCGGTCCATGCCGCCGGTGCTCTGCGTTTGGCCCTGAAGATTCAGCAGCGCAGCAACGCGCCGCTACAGCTCTTCGCCCGCGGTGATCAGCAGGAGCTCGAAAAGCAGCTGCGTTCCCAGGGCTTCAGCGACCAACAGATTGCTTCGCTGGACTGGCATTTCCTGACCGGTCACGATACAGCCACGCGGCTGTTCAACATTCCCCACGACAGTTTGGTTCTACTTGGCGCCTACGGCAAAGGTCATATCAAGGAAACCCTGTTCGGCAGTACCATGGAAAAGGTGCAACACCACCTCCCCAACAGTATGCTGGTGGTCGGCCCGAAATGTCGCTGGATTGTGGATCCGCCGCAGTAACCTGCGGGCAACATGCAAAACCGCGCGGGCTGTGAGATAATGAATGGCAATCGTTGATAAGTTTTTGGCAAGGAGACACCGCGCATGGACATCAAAGTTCAGCTCAACCCACAGGTCAAACGTTTCGAAACTACCGTCGAAGGGATCAGCGCGTTTTTGACCTATACCCTGGAGGAGAAGGTTTTAACCCTGCTCCATACCGAAGTTCCGTCCGCTCTGGAGGGCAGAGGGGTCGGCAGCCGGCTGGCCGGCAGCGCCCTGGATTACGCCCGACAGCAAGACCTGAAAGTCATTGCCAAGTGTTCGTTTGTGGCCAAATACATCGAACGCCATCAGGAGTATGCTGACCTGCTGGCCTGAGCAGATCCCACGGGTTCAGTCAGCCGCATTGCTTCCCACCGCCTGGTCCAGTTCCGCCAGGGCCAGTTGATAGGCAACCCGGGCCTGGAGCTGATTATATTCAGCGGTTTTTACGGCTGCCACCAGTTCATCATGGGCTGCCGCGGTAATGGTCTCAACGGCCAGTTGATCGTCCCCCTGGCGCAAGCGGTCCTGCTGCAGGCTGAGGGCCTCTTCGGCCACGGCCATCATCATCCTGGTCTGTTCCAGTTTTCGATAGGCCTTGCCCACCGCAACTTCCACCTGCTGCTTGATCAGCTCCAGATTCCGCTCTGCCTGCACCAGCTGCATGTTGCGCTGCCTGACTTTGGCGGATTTTTTTCCCCAGTCGAAGATATCCCAGGTCATCTGCAGGCCAACGACACCGAAATCGTCCTGTAGAAATGAGACCCCCTCCTGATGCATGTAGCTGGCAAAAAGTCCGACATCAGGAATATAGTCATGGCGGGAGGCAGCGACTCCGCCCTGTGCCTTGCTCACTTTTTTCCTTGCGCCCAGGATCTCCGGATTGCTGACGAGAGCGGTAGCGACGTAGCTTTGCTGCGGCAACGGCTCAGCAGACTCGCTGGCGGCATAAACCAGATCGTAATCGCTATCCAAAGGCAACCCGATCAGGCGGCTGAGTTCTGCACTCAGATCGCTGCTACGGATCTCTTCGTTCAGGAGCGCCTGTTGCGCCTGCAGCAGCTTGACCCTGGCCCCACTGACCGCCGTCGGCAGCACCACCCCGGAGGTTGCCGCATCGTTTGCCTCACGCAGACCGGCCTCAGCCGCAACGATGGCGGCGCGGGCGCTCTCTTGCTGTTTGTCCGCCAGCAGCAGGCCATAGAAGAGTTTTTTCGCCGCGAACACCACTTCCGTTTGCGCCTGGCGCAATTCCGCCTCCGAGACCATCCGGTCAGCGGCCGCCACCTGCTCGGCATCGCGGATTTTGATCAGCTGGGTGAGCGGCTGCTTGACGGTCAGGGTATTGAGCAGGGTGCTCTGCGAACCCTGGGAGATATCCATCTTCTCGGCCGGGAAAGAGCCGAGTCCTTCGATATTCCCCAAAGAGCCCGCCGGAATCGAAACCAATTGGCTAGCGGTCAGGTAGGTCCAGCGCAGATCATCGGACAGCTGGGGATAGTAATCCGCCTGCACCGCATCCTCCTGGTAACCTTTTTCGAGAACCTTGGCCGCCGCTATCTTCAGAGCGGGATTCTGCCGTAACGCCAGCGCAACGGTTTGCTGCAGGGTCAGCTGTTGCACCGGCGCAGCGGCCCGGGCCATGGACGGCAGGCCGCAAAGAGCCAGCAGACAGACCGCGGCGATGGCACCGGCACGGTTTTTCTTCAGTCGTGAACAGACCAGGACATAAATGACCGGTACCACCAGCAGGGTAAAGAACATGGAAAAAATCAGCCCGATGGCGATGACGCTGGCCAGCGGACTCCACAGACTGGACCCGGACAGGATCATGGGTGTCACCCCCACTGCAGCGGCCATGGTGGTCAGGAAAATCGGCCGCAAGCGGCGTTCGCCGGCTTCGGTGGCCGCCTGGTCCAGGGAATGGCCTTCGGCAATCTTTTCATTGATGTAATCCACCAGGATGATGGCGTTTCGCACCACAATGCCACACAGACTGATCAGCCCGACAAAGGCGGTAAAACCAAAGGCGTTCCCGGTCACATACAGGCCGAACACCGCTCCGGGCAGCATCAGCGGAATGGAGCACATGATCACCAGCGGTTCAAGAAGGTTGCGGAACTGGAACAACAGCACCAGAAAGATGGCCAACAGACTGATTCCCAGCGCCGCCACCATTGTCGGCAAGGTCTCTTCCTGATTGAATTTTTCCCCGCCGTAGAACAGCCGGTAACCGACCGGAAGCTTGAGATCGTCAAGCTGCGGCTGAATCGCATTGAGCAGTTCCGACGCATAGTGCCCCTGCCTGACAAAGCTGCGCACGGTGATGGTGCGCACCCCGTTGCGCCGGACGATACGGCCCGTTTCCCATTCCGGGGCCAGCCTGGCCACCGAACGAACCGGCACGCTGGCGCCGGTCAGTGAGGAGGAGACATAGGCGTCCTCCACATCGTCGAAATTTTCCCGCTCGTCCTCGTTCAGCTTGAGTACAATGGTGACCGGGCGATCGCCCTCCCAGAACACGCTCACCGGTAAACCACTGAAGGCGCCGGACAGGGTTCTGGCCACCGTAGCGTTGGTCAATCCGAGGCGCTTGGACAGCTCGCTGTCCACATTGACATCCGCCATGAAGGCGTCATTAAAGTAATCCTGATGGACATAGCGAGCATAAGGGACCGCACTGACGATTCCCTGCACTTTGGCCGCCAACCGCTTCAGCTCATCGAGCTTATCGCCGGAGATCCGAATTTCCACCGGCGCTTCGACAATATTCCCCTGCTGCAGCTCCTTGACCACGACCATGGCTTCGGGAACCAGCCCGGCCAGTTTACCGCTCAGTTCCTCGACAATCGTCGGGGTTGCTTCAACCGAACGGGTGTTGACAATCAGCTGACCATAGGCGCTATCAGGCTGCTGGGGATTAACGTTGTAGTAAAAGCGGGGGGCGCTCTGCCCGATAAAACTGGCATACTGGGCGATATCGGCCCGCCCGGCCAGTTCCGTTTCGATCCGCTGGATCGCCGCATCGGTCGCTTCGATCCGGCTGCCCTGGGGCATCCACACATCGATCACGAACTGATCACGTTCTGCAGACGGGAAAAACTGCTGGGGCACCTGTTTAAAGAGTGGCCCGCAAGCCACGATGGCAACAATTCCAAGGACGACGGCGACCAGTTTCCGACGCATCAGAAACGTGATGCAGCGGGCATATACCGCCTGCAGCCGGTCGAGCAAGGAAATGTGCTTTTTGCCCTTCTTTCTGACTGGCTGATCATGATTGTGCAGCCCTTTGCGGACGAAGAACCGACATAGAATCGGCGTCAGCATCACCGCCACCACAAAGGAGACACTTAGCGCAGTGGCCACGGTCAACGGCAGGGCGCGGATGAACTCTCCGGTCGACCCGCTCAGAATCAACAGCGGCAAAAACGAACAGATAATGGTGACTGTTGCAGTGAACACCGGCACCACCACCTCGGTTGCGGAGCGCCAGGCCGCTTCGGCGCGGGGGACCTTGCGGTCCAGCAGCTCGACATAGTTGTCGGCAATGACAATGGCATCATCGACGATGATGCCGAGCACCACAATCAGGGCGGCGATGGACACCTGGTGGAGCTGAATACCGAAAGCATCCATGATCCCCAGGGTGGTCGCCAGGGTAATGGGGATGGCCACGGCCGACACCAGCGCCACCCGCATGGGCAGTAGCAACAGGGTGACCAGAATCACCGAACCGATGGCCAGGAGAAACTCGTGGCTCAGGTCGTTGATGCGGGTTTTGACCACGGTCGGCTGATCCGCGATGATATCCAGGGACAGGTCCGGCGGCAGCACCGCGTGCAGACGTTCAAACACCTGGGCGATCCGCTCCCCGAGATGGACAATGTTGTTCCCTTTCTGCATCTCGATGGAGAACATCACACTCGGTTCGCCGTTGCTGCGGACCAGAAAGGTCGGGTCCTGGTACCTGCGGGTGACCTCGGCAACATCGCGGATATAAACCGGTTGCCCGCCGGGAGACACGTTCAGCAGCACATTGCGGATATCCTCTTCGGTATCGAAGGCCCCGGTCACCCGGAGCGGGGCATCCAGGCTCCCGGAGTCGACACTGCCGGCACTGGTAATGACATTCTGCTGCTGCAGGGCCTGAATCACCTGGGCGGGGTTGACCGCATGCTGGGAAATCCGTTCACTGCTACTGGTCACCCAGACCTCTTCGGTCTGCTCGCCGTAGCTGGCCATCTTGCCGATCTGGCGAATCTTGCGCAGTTCGTCTTCAATCCGCTCGACATAATCCTGCAGTTCCCGATAGCCGTAGCGCTTGCCGTGGATCGCGATCAGCATGGCGACGGTGTCTCCGAAATCGGATTTCACCAACGGTCCCCGAACTCCGGCCGGCAGCTCCGTCGCAGCAGTCTGGAGCATTTCATGGCGCAGCTTGTCCCAGAACACGTCCGGTTCTTTGACGTTGTCCTCCAGCTCCACATTGATCACCGCCAGTCCGTGACGGCTGGTGGAAAAAGTCTTATCCTTACGGACTTCCGGGAACTTAAAGATATGCCGTTCCAGCACCTTGCTGACCTGCTCCTCAACCTGGCTGGCGGTCGCCCCCGGATACTGGGCAAGGACCAATCCGGTGCGGATGGTAATGGAGGGATCTTCGGTCTTCGGCATGTTGAAAAATGCATGGATGCCGGCCAGGAACAGCAGGGCCGCAAAAAACAGGGCGACCACCGGATACTTTAAGGTGCTTTTAATCGGGTTCACCGCGCTGCTCCTTGCTACTGGCTCTCACCGGCTTTTACAACGGTGACAGCGGCTCCATCCCGCAGTTTATCCTGCCCGGCGAGCACGATCTGCTCATCGCCGACCAAGCCGGAGGTGATTTCGACCTGGTCCCCGATCAGATTGCCGATGGTCACCCGTTTGCTATGGGCTCGCTGCTGTTGCGGATAATAGATGTAGACCAGCGGCGCCCCCTGCGGGTCATGCACAATCGCCGCCGTCGGCAGGGTCATGGCATCCAGCTGATCATTGCCGATGATGGCGGCTTTCGCCACCATGCCGAGACGCAACTGATAATCCGGATTGGCAACCGCAATGCGGGTCATATAGGTGCGCGTCCCCGGATCGGCACTGACATTGACCACCCGGACCGTACCCCTGAATTGCTGCTGCGGCAGCGCCGGCAGGGTCACCTCCGCCTGCTGCCCCACAGCAACCAGATGGATGTCGCGTTCCGGCACACCGACCAGGATTTCCACCGGATCAAGACGGACAATCTCCAGCGCCGGCGAGCCTGCGGCCACGGTCTGGCCGGGTTCCACCTGGCGTTTGGAAACAAACCCGCTCACCGGTGCACGCAGCCTGGTATCGGCAAGCCGCTTGTGCTGGATTTTTTCTGCGGCCAGGGCCTGCTCCAGTTGCTGAGTCGCACCCTGATAGGCGGCCCGGTATTTTTCAAAATCATTCCTGGCCAGGCTGTGATGCTGATACAGATAGTCCATTCGCTTATACTCATCACGGCTGCGCTCCACGGCAATCCCAGCCTGTTTAACCTGAGCGCTGGCTCCGTCAAGGGCCGCCTGATAATCGAGAGGTTCAAGGCTGGCCAGTAATTGCCCCGCCTTGACAAAATCCCCTTCCCGGGGCGCCACTTTCTCGACCCGCCCCGCGACCAGGAACGAAACCTTTGTTGGTGCGAAAGGGGAAACCACGCTACCGCTGACCGGGATACTGCGCTGCACCCGGACATGTTTGACCTGCCCCACAGCGACTGGGATCGGGGGAGCGCTTGGTGCTACCGCCGGTTGTTCATCCGAACAGCCGGCGAGCATAGCCAGTAATAGCAACAGAACCAGAACCAAGCGCTGCTGCTGCCGAAGGCCGGTTCCTGACCAAATGGGATGAGGGGAAATGGATCTCATACATTTATCCTTTGCGTGCGCTACGGGGGTGGCGCGGGCGGGCGACCATTCCCATTCCCGCCCTGAACTTGCGGCCGGTTCAGGTTTAAATTCCGCCGCTGGCTGATTGCTTGCTTAACCCGCCGAGGACGAACGCCGTCATCCGCCGGCTCAGGGTTTCAATATCGATATCGTTTTTGAGTTCGATAAAATAAAACAGGCTGCGACTGAACAGGCCGACCAGAAAAGCCGCCTCGGTTTCGGCATCCTCAAAAGAGAGGAACGCTGAATCCCGGTTCTGCTCCAGCTGCCGGCGAGTCATATCGATGAAATCAAGGTAAAGATCCTGCCAGGCATTCCGGAATGAACAGTCATGCTGACCGCTTTCGTAAAACAGCAGCTTGGCCATTTTTTTGTTCTCCGAATAGAGCCGCACCAGATCGCGTAGGAAAACCAGCAGGTTGGCTCTGATTTCATCGACAGAGGTCCCGGCAAAGAGATTGTCCGCGCCTTCAATGACCTCGGCAAACAACCCTTTGAACTCGGCTGCGATATGCAGGAAAACATCATCCTTGGACTTGAAATAGAGATAGAAAGTGCCCTGTGCCACCCGGGCCGCGGCCACAATGTCTGAAACCCGAGTTTTCTGAAAGCCCTTTTCATGAAACATGTCAATGGCCGCATTGATCAACTGCGTCCTGGTATCTTTCTCTCCTGCTTCGTTCTGCATGGTTCCTTCTCCGGGGTAATATGACTGACGTGTCAGTCATATTACCCCGGCAATCCCCCCTGTCAACCCTTTTCAATCAGTTCGCTGCGCGGCATTTTCCACAGCGGAAAGGGATAATAATGATTGAAACAATTCTTAATTTGGGTTAATTTATTTTCTTTGTTTTTTTCCTATCTCCTCAGGTATTTCGATGAAAAAGATTCTGCTTGTTGAAGACAGTAAAATGTTTATCAACCTGGTACAAAACCGAATTAGCAGGGATTTCCAGATTGAATGCGTTATTCGCCAAAGTTACCAGGAGGCTGCTGAACTGCTCGCTTCCGGCCAACATGAATACCTGCTGGCTATTCTCGACCTGACTTTGCCCGGCTCTCCTGACGGGGAGATTGTCGATCTGGTCAAGACGCAAGGCATTCCCATCGTCGTTGTGACCGGTCGTATGGACGACCTGACCCGCGACAGTATTCTTGAAAAACAGGTCCTCGACTATATCCTTAAGGGTCCTCATACCCTCGATCTGCTCTCTGGAACCATCAGCCGCTTTCTGCGCAACAAGGACATTAAGATCCTGCTGGTCGAAGACTCCAGGCTGGTCCGGGAAAGCACCAAAACCATCCTGGAAAAACAGCAATTCACAGTCATCGAAGCGGACAACGGAAAGACCGCCTTGCTGGAATTGCGCAAACACCAGGATACCAGGGTCGTGCTGACCGACTTCAACATGCCGGAGATGAACGGTTTCGAACTCACCGCAGAAATCCGCAAGAACTTCCCTATGGACAAGCTGGCGGTCATCGGCATGTCCGCCTACGGCAACCCCCTGCTTTCCGCCCAGTTTCTCAAGCGGGGCGCCAGCGACTTCCTCAATAAGCCGTATTTTGAAGAAGAGCTGGTCTGGAGGGTAAACCAGAACGTTGAAATGCTGGTTCATGTTGAGCAACTGCGCCAAGCCGCAATAGTGGATTCGATGACCGGCCTCTACAACC
This sequence comes from Geopsychrobacteraceae bacterium, assembly GCA_963668145.2. Taxonomy (GTDB): domain Bacteria; phylum Desulfobacterota; class Desulfuromonadia; order Desulfuromonadales; family Geopsychrobacteraceae; genus Seleniibacterium. Next base: position 109,289 of record CAXXJU010000048.1, on the reverse strand, counting down.
GCGGCTACTTTTTTCAGGTCGGTGACAAGCTGTTCGAAAATGCCCGGCGGCAAAACCTGCAGATCAGCATCGCCATGATTGATATCGATCATTTCAAGGCCATCAACGATACCTACGGACATTGCTGCGGGGATGTTGCGATCCGCCACGTGGCCGGAATCCTGAAGAACAGCTTCCGCTCCTCGGATATCGTGGCCAGATTCGGCGGTGAAGAGTTTATTATCCTGACCAGCAATATGGACAGCTCCAGGATCAAGCAGCATTTTGAAGAACTCCGGGAGCGGATTTCCAACCATATTATCAAGTCAGACGGAGCCAAAATTCGTGCCTCGGTCTCCATTGGCGTCTGCACCCAGTTGGGCGAGACCTTTGACAAGACCGTATCCAAAGCAGACAACCTGCTTTATGAGGCCAAAAATGCCGGCCGCAACTGCGTTGTGGTCAGCTGAACGACCGGCCAACTAGCCTCTTTTGCCCTTCAGCGCAGAGCGGCAAGCGTCCTGCTGATGTGCAATCACATCCGGCGGAGGGCTGAACTTCGCTTGCCAGGGGTGGGAAACCTGAAGGTTTTCTACCCCTGCTACTGCCCCAAATGTTTGGATTAATTCTCTTCCCTGACCGGCGTTTTCCCGACAGACTCCCCAAAAAACCAAAAAATTTGTGTTAAATTGGTTCATCAAACAACCCCGGAAAGCATGTGGTCCAAGCACATTGTTGCGAATCGACATGTCATCGCGACAGTGTGATTGCCAGCTTGGCTTCCAACCGGAACACCTATTTTTTACTCTGTCTCAGGAAAGGACCAAGGAATGAAATCAACCCAGATCTTACTGCTGCTGAGCACACTTCTGCTCCTGGCCAGCTGCGAGAGCACCCAGCAAAAAGCCTATGACCTCAAAGCCGACACCATCGGCACCCATCGGGTGGTCGAGGTCTACACCGAAGCCGGCAACAAGGTTGCCTCCATTGAAGACAACCGGATGCGCTTTGAAATGGTCGGCGAGCGTTCGGTCCGCCTGTGGCTGGGCGATAAAAATCAAAAAGTGATGATCGGCAATATGGGTTTCATTATCAAAGACTTGTAGAAGCGCTCTTTCCGGAAATGCTCCTGGCGGGAATGAGCCGGTATTTTTCAGCGCCTCACCGCTCTTGATAAATGGCGTAACATGGTGCGGCAATACGCCGACCAGCAGTCGTTGCCAAGGTTGAATTCAGGCCGACTGGCCGAGTATGCTACGATGAAAAACATCTGTTGTGGAGGAGTCATGAAACGCATGGAAGTTGTCCTTGGCGACATCACTAAACTTGAGGTCGATGCCATCGTCAATGCTGCCAATAACAGGTTGGCCGGTGGCAGCGGCGTGGATGGAGCCATTCATCAGGCGGCCGGACCTGAATTACTGGCCGAATGCCGCACCCTCGGCGGCTGTCCGACTGGCAAAGCCAAAATCACCCGGGGCTATCGGCTGCCCGCCAAACATGTCATCCATGCCGTTGGCCCGGTCTGGCACGGCGGTCATGATAACGAACCGGAACTTCTGGCCTCCTGCTACCGCTGCAGTCTGCAGCTGGCGGTGCAGCACGGTCTCAAATCCATCGCTTTCCCGGCGATCAGCTGTGGGGTCTATCGGTTTCCCATTGGCCAGGCCGCGCAGATTGCAGTGACCGAAGTCGCTGCCTTCCTGAAAAGCGACGCCAGCCTGGAGCGGGTCATCTTTGTCTGTTTTGACGATATGATGCAGCAGGCGATTACCCAGGCCCTGGATAAACTGACAGACGCTGGATAAAAGTACGTAGGCGGTCAATCATCAGACAGATGGCTGACCGCCTGGAAACGTTCGAGAATTTCCGGCTGGCGCATGCCGGCCAGCATGAAATCGCGAAAGGTTTTCTCGGTCAGGGTCGGAACCTTATCCTGCAGCTGTACCAGGGAAATCATGTTGACCATATCGGCGGCCGCGGTCCGCACCAGGACCAGTTCCCCACTCTGCAACTCTTCCCACATCAGGTGCGCAGTCGCCACCCCCAGCCCCATTCCCAGTTTGATTCCTGATATCAAGGCCTCATGACTATCGAGGGTCATGACAATATTGAGCTGGTCCGGGACCTTCCGGAAATGATGCTTGAACCACAGGTCGAGGATCGAAGGATCGTCCTCATCGGTAATGAATTCGCGACCAACCAGGTTGGCATAGCTGTGATCGCCCTTGACATGCCGGTCGTAATAAGAGCGGGCACAGGCCAGGATCATCATCTCCCGAAGCAACGGGTCAATACTGAAGATGTCGGGAAATCCCGGCAGCTCCCCCTGATTGAAATAAACATCGACCAGGGCGAAATCGAGACTGCCTTCCCGGATCATGGTCAACAGGGGGATCGATTCCTTGAATTTAAGCTGGAACACCACATCCGGATAACGCTCCCGAAAGGCATTGCAAAAGCGGGGCAGGTATTCCTTGCCGAATTCCCGCGGGGCACCGATTCGCAGCAGTCCGCTCGGCCGCTCCAGGGGCTGGCGGATAAAAGGCAGCTCTTTTTCCAGCCGATTGATAAAGGGTTCGGCCAGTTGGAACAGCCGCTCACCGGCCGCAGTCGGAACCAGCTTCTTGTGCAAACGGGTGAACAGCTGCATTTTCAACTCTGCTTCCAGTTTCTGCAGCTGCTGACTGACTGCCGGTTGCGAGAGGTTCAGCTCCCGGGCCGCGGCCACAATACTATTGGCCCGATAGATATGAAAAAAGACATTGAGGCGATTCAAATCCGGCAACATAAGCACAGCCTATCCATTACTTCATAAAGAATGATTTTACTTATACATAGCCGAGCTTTACAATTCAAGCAAATGAAGATTTTTTAAACAGATTGTCCGGAAAACAACGGGATACCCCTGACCAATCCGGATTTTAACAGCAATGGCGCTGGGAGGATATGATGGGTATTTTAATCTTGTTAATCACATTGGGCGTACTGGTTCCCGTCGTTCTGTTCAGCAATACCGGCTCCAAGAGCTGGGAAGATGAAAGCCGGATTGTCAATGCACACTGGCTGAACAATGATGATAAATTCCATCTGATTTCACGCTGGGGTGCGCAGTACTGATTGTTTGTTCTACCCGCACCCTGCCCGGTAGAAACACCTCTATAAAAGCAGCCCTTGCGGCTGCTTTTATAGTTGCTACAAAAAGTCCCCGACCTTTGCCAGAGAATTGCAGCAACAAACGCAATTCCGCTCACCCCATGGCATAGCAGAAATTTCCCTGGCTGCGCCACGCCCTTCCCCGAATGGGGCATTTTCCCCGCCTTGTCCAAAATTACATTTGCTCTCACCCGGCCAGGAACGTTAAACTGGCGCGGCAAAAACAGATTGCCGCCCGTGATCTCGGCGGCGGACAAGGAACGCTACATTGTATACTGAAAAAGTCCTCGAGCATTTCAATAATCCGCGCAATATCGGGATTATCAAAGACCCTACGGTTTTGGTCCAGGTGGGGGAACCGAGTTGCGGTGATGCCTTGCTGGTGACGATGAAAATCGAGCATGACCGGGTTGCTGACATCAAGTTCAAGGTCTTTGGCTGCGGCGCCGCCATTGCCACATCATCCATCGCCACCGAGATGGTGATGGGGAAAAGCCTTGACGAAGCTCTGCAGATCAGCGACCAGTCGATTGCTGAGGCCCTCGGTGGCCTGCCACCGGAAAAAATGCACTGCTCCAATATGGCAGCAGGGGCGATCAGGGGAGCCATCACCGAATATCGGAAAGCCTTTCCGCCGGATCGGCAGGATGGATAGTTCGCGTTCCCCCTGTCCGGTTAACGACAATAGACCTGGAGAACCGTCATGATCCATTTTCTTCTGATCTGTGCCGCCTATCTGATCGGTGCAATTCCCACCGGCGTCATCCTCACTCGCCTGGTTGGCGGCGAGGATATCCGTAGAGCCGGCAGCGGCAACATCGGTGCGACCAATGTGTATCGGGTTGCCGGTCGCAAACTCGGCCTCATCACCCTGCTCGGTGATTGCCTGAAGGGGGTTGTCCCGGTGCTGGTTGCCCAGCAATGGTTCGGCCTGACCGGCAACGGTCTGGCTGCCGTGGCCATTGCCGCATTTATCGGCCATTGTTTTCCGGTTTACCTTGGCTTCAAAGGCGGCAAAGGGGTGGCGACCGCGCTGGGAATATTTCTGGTCCTCTCGCCACTGGCCGTTCTGGGGGCTTTGTTGGTTTTTATCGTCGTCCTTTGGAAGTGGCGCTTTATCTCCCTGGCTTCCATCTCGGCGGCAGCGATTATTCCACTGCTGGTCATCCTGGTTTCCCACTCGGTGCCACTATTCATCGCCACCCTGGTCATTGCGGCCATCGTGATCTGGCGCCACCGCGGCAATATCGAACGTTTGCGGGCCGGTACCGAAAACAGATTTAACCTCTAGTTCATCATGCGTCGAATACTTATCACCTGCTGTTTTGTCCTGGTCGTGGCTACAGCCGCCATGGCCCTGTTTTGCTACCAGTTACTGCTGGTGCCGGTCACACCGGAGAAACCGGTGTCCATCGCCATCGCCCCCGGGACCAGTCTGCATAAAATCGCCCGCGAGCTGGAAGATTCCGGGGTTATTCGCAATGCCCTGGCACTGCGGCTCCTGGCCCGCTGGGAACAGCGTGCCAGCCAGGTCCAGGCCGGGACCTATCGCTTTCAATCGGCAGCTCGTCCGGAGCAGATCCTCGAGCGGCTGATCAAAGGGGACGTGGAAAAAGTCAGCCTGACCATTCCCGAAGGCTTCACCCTGCAGCAGATCATTGCCCGGATTGCCGAGGCCGGTTACGGCCGGGCCGAAGTTCTCGACCAGCTAGCTCATGACCGGAATTTCATTCATTCGTTGCAGATCGATGCTGACAGCCTGGAAGGGTACCTGTTTCCGGAAACCTACCTGTTCGCTCCGGGTGTGGACGAACGGACCTTGCTGCAGATGATGACCAGCCAATTCCGAGCCCATCTGGATGACCAATTGCTGCAACAGGCTAAAGACCACGGCCTGAACCTGCACCAGCTGGTCACCTTGGCGTCGATTATCGAAAAGGAGACCGCGGCAATTGAAGAAATGCCGTTGATCTCATCGGTTTTTCACAACCGGCTCAAGCGCGGCATCCCCCTGCAGACCGACCCGACAGTGATCTACGGCATCAAGAATTTTGATGGCAACATCACCCGCAAGGACCTGACCACCCCGACCCCCTACAACACCTATCTGATTCGCGGCCTGCCCCCTGGCCCTATCGCCAGTCCGGGCCTGGACGCCCTGCGGGCCGCCGCGGCACCGGCCACCACCCGCTATCTTTATTTTGTGGCGCGCGGCGACGGCAGTCATCAGTTTTCGACCACCCTGCGCGAACATAACGCCGCAGTCCGCAGATACCAGCTGCACCGACGATAAGCAGGCACTTTTCCACAGTCGGGCCATTGCCATCACTCTGCGGCCAACCCATTTTCGATGCAAAAAAAACGCCCCGGGAAGTTCCCGGGGCGAATGACATATCAGTCAATTTTCAAAAAGGTTTTTCAGACTTTGGCAATCTCCACCGCAGTGCGGTTGGCACTGTCCGGAATCAGTTGCTGAATACCGAGCGCGACAAAGTGATACGGCGCAAAGATCAGTCCCTGGGGAACATCTGTGCTCAGTTTGACTTTGCCTTGGGTCGCTCCGGTACTACTGCTGACTTTGATGGTATCGCCTTCACTGACGCCGGCAGCGGCGGCATCGGCTGGGTTGAGATTGAGCAACCCTTCCGCTTCAACCTCCAGAGGCGCGGTGGCCCAAAGGGAGGTGGTGCCGAAATGATTCCGCGAAGGGCCGCTCAACAGCTGCAGTCCGGCAGCCTCCTCACTGACGCTGATCAACTGGTATTTCAGACCGCCCGCAGGCACGGCATAAGCCTTTCTATAACAGGTCCGGCGCTCGTCATTGACTACTTCGGCGCCACTGTACAGATCGGTCAGTTCATTGATCTCTTTGAAGATCTCCGCTTTACTGAGGGAAACGCGGGAACCACTCAACCGACCAAACAGTTCTGCAAAGATCTCCAGGTCCTCCCGACTTTCGCCGACCGGGCGAATGGCCGGGGAAGTCCGCCGCACCGTCTGATCAAGGGACGTGAAACTGCTGGCTTTCTCGGCAAAAGAAGTGCCCGGCAACACCACCGTTGCCAACCGGGCAACCTCGATCGGGAAGATATCCTGGACAATCAGGACTTCGACCTTTTCCAGGGCTTTGAGCCAGCGCCCGCTGTTGGGAAAACTTTGCGGATTGGTTGCGGCCAGATAAAGCAACCGGATCTTGCCCGCTTCGATTTCCTGCAGGATGCCGTCGGCATCAAGTCCGCCGTCAGGGAGTTCGCAACCCCAGGCTTTTCCGAAACGCTCTTTGTGCTCACTGTAGTCCAGATAGCCGGGCAGGGACTCGGGGTAGACCCCCATATCGAGAACGCCCTGGGTATTGCCCTTTTCAGCGAGGGGGTAAATCCCACCACCGCCATGTAAGGCACCACTGAGTATAGCCAGATTGGCCACCGTTGCCGAAGTGGAGGTTCCAAAGGAGGATTTACAGATATCCGCCCCGAAAATAACCGCGACTTTTTTGCCATTGCCGATCAGGTCGGCCGCTTCAGTCAACAGCGCAAGGCTGAGCCCGGTTACGGCAACCACGTTCTCCAGATTGACCGCGGCCAGATCCGCCTGCAGTTCGGTCAGGTTGTTGACACTCCCCTCCAAGGCCTCCATATCGAGGTGGCCGCGGTCCATGAGCAACCGTCCCAGACCGGCAGCCAGGGCGATTTCACTCCCCGGTCGGTAGGTCAACTGGGTATTGGCCAGCGGACTGAGGTGAACCTGCCGCATATTCGCAACCACCAGCTTGGCGTTGTTGTGCTCGGCCGCTTTACGGATCTGCCATTCGACAGCCGGTGCTTCCGCAGTCGGGTCAGCACCGAACAACAGGATCGCATCTGCGCTGCCAATGGCGTCCAGCCGATTGCTGGCGCCGCGCAAACCAAGCCCCTTATCCAGGGCGCGCAACGCCCGCATGGCGCCAAAACGGGCTTCGCTATCGATATTGTTGCTGCCGATAGCCGCCCGGAAACACTTTTGGAACAGGTAATTTTCCTCATTGCTCAGCCGCGGCGAAGCGAGCCCGGCAATCGCCCCCGCGCCGCTTTCCTCAGTAATCCGCCGAATCTCGCTGACCACCCGGTCAAAGGCATTGTCCCAGCTGCTCGGCTTCTGCTCCACTTTGGGCTCACGCAGTCGCTGCTTGCTGTTGATGTAGTCATGGCCGAAAAAGCCACCAATACAGAGGGTCCCGTTGTTGGTCGTTTCGCCGTCCGTCGAGGTCACCCGATAGACTTCATCGTGCTGCACGTTGATGTCGATTTCACATTGACTGGGGCAATAAGTGCAGACCGACGGAACCTTGCGCAGGGTCCAGGGGCGCGCCTTGAACTTGAAGGGTTTGGAGATCATGGTGCCGGTCGGACAGACCGCCACGCAATTCCCGCAGAAAATACACTTTTCCAGGTTTTTATCGATATAGGCGCGGTCCCCCTTCGAATTCACAAAAAGGGCATCCGCACCGACAATTTCGTGGCAGACCTTGACGCATTTTTCACACAGAATACAGCGGGAAGGCACCTGCTGAATCAGCGGCCAATGGTCAATGGGCGGCGGTTGGACATCTTCGGCGCTGAACTCCTGGCGGGTGACGTTCAGCTCAAAACAGGTATTCTGCAGGTCACATTCGCCGCCCGCATCGCAGACCGGACAATCAAGGGGATGATTGACCAGGATCAGCTCCATGATCTGCTTGCGGGTTCTGGTCAGGCGCTCGGACTGGGTGGTGACCTTGATGCCTTCTTTGACCGGGGTATTGCAGGCCGTCATCGGCCGGTCGACACCTTCGATCTCCACGGCACAGATTCGGCAGGCCCCGGTCGTCGAGATCTTTTCCAGCCAGCACAGCGTCGGGATATGAATATCCAATCGCCGTGCCGCCTCTAGAATTGTGGTTCCCTTGGGGACGCTTATCGTCTTGCCATCTATCGTCAGGTTGACCATATTCCTCTCACCTCAAATCCTGGCTGAATCCGGTCTTAAGACCATTGCAGGCAACAACTGCAGATACAACCTCTTAATATTATTTCATCCCGTTAAACAGCAATCATCGACACCCGATAGCAACGCAGGCAACGCTCAGCTTCCCGCACTGCCTCGCTGTCACTGAAGCCGAGTTCGACTTCACGATAATTCCCTTTACTGGCGCGCTCCTTGCCATGGACCTCTTTCTGATTGAAGCGCTGCACGGCATCCAGCCAGGAGACCGGCTCATTCTTGTCGTAAACCCCGAGGTGGCTGAGAATGTCCTCGTGAAAATCCTCGTCCGTCAGGTAGGCTTCGCCCTCCTCCAGCCAGCGCTGAATGACCCGGGCGGCCCGATGGGCATTACCGACACAGGCGACCACCGTCAACGGGCCGATTTCGGCATCCCCGGAAGCGAAGACGCCGTCCAGATCGGTCATCAGGGTCCGTGACAGCGGATTGCCCATGACATCGTTCAGGCTGCGGTCGGCAGCGTTTTTCAGCGGCACGAATTTGGTGACGACGGTATTCCAGCGGGTGATGGAAATACCGCTCTCTTCAGTAATAAAGGAGAGATCCGGATCCTGGCCGATGGCCGGGATCAGGGTATCGCACTCGACGACGAACTCGCTGCCGGGGATCGGCTGCGGCCGCCGCCGACCCGAGTCGTCGGGCTCACCGAGTTCCATGCGCACGCATTCAACGCCGGTCACCTGGCGCTGCTCGTCGACAATGATCTTCTTCGGCAGGACCAAAAATTCAAACTGGACGCCTTCCTCCTCGGCCCCATCGATCTCCCAGCTATCAGCAGGCATCTCTTTGCGGGTCCGCCGATAGAGCAGCACCGATTCCTCGGCCCCTTCGCGCAGGGCTACCCGGACACAGTCAATGGCGGTATTACCACCGCCGACCACGCAGACCTTTTTGCCCATACCGGTCGGTTTGCCCATGTAGGCTTCGCGGAGGAACTCGATCCCTCCGGCCAGGAAACCCTGATAGCCTTCATCCTCCCCTTCGACCCCCATCGGTTTGGATTTATGCGCCCCGGGAGCGACCAGCACGGCATCATATTTTTCTTTCAATTCGAGCAGGCCGATATCCTCGCCGACCCGGGTGTCGTAAACGATCTCCACTCCGATGGAGCTGATAATGTCGATATCGCGTTGCAGGATATGCCGCGGCATCCGGTAGGCCGGGATACCGACGGCGATCATGCCGCCACCGAAACCCTCCGGCAAGGTTTCGTAAATGGTGCAGGGATAGCCTTCCATTGCCAGGTAATAAGCCGCCGCCAGTCCCGCCGGACCGGCCCCGACAATGGCAACGGTCTTATCCTTTTTCGGTTTCGGCTGCATGGGTGGCTGATGATGGTGCTGCCATTCGTAATCGGACGCGGTCCGTTTAAGCACCATGATATTGATGGACTCATCGACATTGGCACGCCGACAGGCGGTCTCGCAGGGGTGGGGACAGACCCGGCCGCAAACCGCGGGCAGGGGCATGCTTTCACGAATGATGGAAAGAGACTCATCAAAACGGCGATTCTTGATCGCTTCCACGTAGGCGGGAATATCAATATGGGCAGGGCATTTATCCTGGCAGGGCGCGGTCATTTTAACTTTGTAATCAACAACTTTGGCCTCTTCCGGGGTCCCGTTGATATACATCAGGTAATCGTCCCGGAAGTGCTTGACCGTATCGATGATCGGCACGGCCGAGGTCTGGCACAGGGTACACTTACAATTTTGCAGCAGCTCGGCGATATTCTCGATAATCTCCAGGTCGTGCTCGGTGCCTTCTCCGGCAACGATCCGCGCCAGGGTATCCTGCATGACGCGGGTTCCCTTTTTCCCCGGTGAACATTTTGCGCAGCAGAAATCTTCCTGGACCCGACGGGCATATTCAGCGGCCATGGCCACGACATCGACGGAGGGATCATTGAGAATAAATCCGTCCCAACCCATGAAAGCGGCAATTTGCTTTTCGCCGTCGAAGGTTACCGGGAGTTTTTTCATGGCAACTTCAACTTCAGCCGCGCCGCCCTGACGATTATCGATAACCTGCCGTCCCCAACTGGAAAATGCAACTTGTGACAAACCGGCCTCCTCTGACCTGCTTCGACCTTCCCGGCAGGAAGGTCGAAATTTCCCCAAACGGGGAGATCAACCAGATACTCTGGCAATTTTAGTACGTTCAGGATCGTATACAGTATGCAGGTAGATACCACAAACAAAGGTTTTAAATCAAGGCTATTTTTTCCCCGAACGGACCTCGCTAAAAACGAATAAAGATAAGAAAAAACAACTTGTTAGGAGTTAAAAACCAGGACAATATCAACGTTTCCAAGGCAGCTCACCAGGAGCCTCTTCGATCACCCAAGTCCCTGATTTACCCCCCTTTTCCTGAAGATGTATCCAATGTTGCCGCCAGCGCCACTCCTGCAGGCGGGGCGACGGCAGGTGATAATATTCAAGCACGTAGGTGGCCAGGGCACTCTGATCATCGTCCTGGATATTGACATTTTTATATTCGCTGCCCACCACCTGCAGATCCTTGTCGTCCACAAAGTCGTTGAGAAACGCTTCCCTGGCCGATGGGGCCAGGTAGCCTGCCGCCGTCTGATAATCTTTCCAGCGCATCGACTCGCTGAACCCTTTCAGCAGGTCCGGCAGATCGGCGCCGATTTTAGGTGAAGGCAGACAACCACCCAGCAGCAGCGGTATTAACAGCAGAACATGACGCAAAGACATCGGAGCTCCTGGTCAGCCGTCAGGGATGTGCCTGTTCGGCGGAAGTTCGTAAGCTATGAATGGTGGCCGCATAGTCAGCACTGTTGAACACGGCGCTGCCGGCCACGAAGACATCGGCCCCGGCGGCGGCAATGCTGCCGATATTATCAGTCTTGACCCCGCCATCCACCTCCAACTCGATCGCCAGTCCGAGCTCGTCGATCCGACGCCGCAGCTGGGTGATTTTCGGCAGGCAACTGTCGATGAACGACTGTCCGCCAAAACCCGGATTCACGGTCATCAGCAGCACCAGGTCCAGGTCGGGCAGGATCATGTCGAGAGAACAGAGCGGCGTTGCCGGATTCAATGACACCCCGGCTTTCTTGCCGAGGGACTTGATCAGCTGCACGGTACGATGCAGATGCTTTTCCGCTTCTGCATGAACGACAATCAGATCCGCGCCGGCCTTGGCGAAATCAGGAATGTAGCGGGACGGATTTTCGATCATCAGGTGGACATCGAGGGGCAGTTCGGTCACCGGCCGGACAGCTTCGACAATCAGCGGCCCGATGGTGATATTCGGGACGAAATGACCATCCATGACATCGATATGAACATAGTCGGCGCCGGCCCGATCAATGGCTTTGATCTCGTCCCCCAGGCGGGCAAAATCAGCGGAAAGAATAGAAGGAGCTATTTTAATCATGAGCCTATCCGATTGGAAAAGTGTCTATGGCCCGACCACGGCGGACCCGGTGCCCGCAACCAGGTAAAACGATCCGGACACAACTCTATTTCTACCGCGCGCAAGGCGCTAATTGCAACGGCGAAAACGTGCCGCAAAGAAGGCATCCATACCGTCATGCCGGTGAGGATACGTCCGCATGGTCCCCTTTGCGGTAAACAAGTTCTGCCAGGCCGGAAACTCGGTGCGCAGATCCTCAAGCTCAAAGTCAGAATGCGCGAGGAGAAAATCCTCCACCACCTCATCCGTCTCGCAGTGGCTGAAAGTACAAAGCGAATACAGCAGCAAACCGCCCGGTCTGACCAGGTTGGCGACATTGTGCAACAGCTGCTGCTGCAACGCAGCCAGGTCCCTGAGGTTGGCCGAGGATTTGTTCCAGCGCCCTTCCGGGTTACGCCGCAGCACCCCCAGCCCGCTGCAAGGGGCATCGAGCAGGACCCGATCAAAACTCTGCGGATCCAGGAATTCCGGTAACCGGGTCAGATCCCATTCGGCCGCGGTCACCGTCGGACAACCCAGCCTTGCCACCCCCTGGCGAATCAGCTCGACCCGCTGCGGGTATTTGTCAAGGGCGATGATCTCGGCCCGGTTGTCGGTCAAGGCGGCCAACGCGGTGGTTTTCCCGCCCGGTGCGGCGCAGGCATCAAGGATGCGCTGAGCGGGCCGGGCATTGAGCAGCTCGGCAGTCAACATGCTCGCTTCATCCTGCACCTGGTACCAGCCTTGCTCATCCCCCGGCAGCGGCTGTTCGCCGCGCTGCTCGACAATTACCCCGGCACCGGCATAATGGCAGGGCCGCGCCTGATGCCCTGCGGACTGCAAGGCCTGCAGAAAAGCATCCCGGTCGATTTTCAGGGTATTCACCCGCAGGGTCAGCGGCGGCGCGACAGTCAGGCTTTCCCCCAACGCCTGCGCTTCGGCATTCGGCAGCTGGCGCATGACCTCTTTGGTCAGCCAGACCGGCATGCTGCAAACATGCTGTAGATAAGGCTTGATCTTGCCCGGCGGCGGCCAGGGGATCTCCGCCCGTCCCCGTTCCAGGGCACGCAAAACCCCGTTGACCAGTCCGGTCACCTGCTCAAAACCGACTTCGCGGGCCAGGTCAACCGTGGAGCTGACCGCAGCATGGGCCGGGACCCGGTCCAGCTCCAGTAATTGATAACTGCCCAGCCGCAACAGCCACAACACTTCCGGCTGCAAACGTTTGAGGGGCTGGCTACAGAATTGAGCCAGGGCGAAATCAAGCCGTCCCTGCAACCGCAGAATCCCATAAACCAGTTCAGTCAGCAGGCGTTTATCACGCCCGTCCAGAGTGGAACGGTTGAGAGCCGCATCCAGCACCATGTCTGCATAAGCTCCGTCGGCCACCCGGAGGAGAATTTCATACGCTGCCCGTCTCGGGCTGTCATCAGGTCGTAAGGTCAATGGTCTTTCTTCTCAATTGGTCGCTACCGAAAGGGTTGAACATCTTTCCGGAATACTGTCCTGGCGAAAGTGTTCTGAAGTTAACCACAGCAGCGGAAAAAATAAAAGAACCGATAGCCATGCAGGCTAGGGTTCTTTTATTTTTCCGCCCACCGCTTGGCAAAGGGACAAGGCGGCTTTCAAACGATCAGGCAAGGTTTGGTTGTTCGTTCACAAAGGTGATGGAACAGGGCAATTTGCGCAGGATAGCTTCATTCTCACGCCCGAAAAAGAAGTGTTCCAGGCGCCATTCCGGATGGGAAGGAAGCACCAGCAGATCAATATTCTCCGCTTCGACCAGCTTGAACAGCACATCGATCAACTTGCCCTCGCGGACCAGCACCTCGACCTTAACTCCCTTTTCCCGGGCCGCCTTGACCATCTGGTCGATCTTCTTCTTGGTTTCGTCAAGCATTTGCTGATAGCCATCTTCCACCATCTGCTTGGGGATCGGCAGGTTCCAACCCTCCAAACCAAACACATTATGATAGGTATGCAGGACCGAGAGTTCCGAGCCGAATTTTTCCGCCATCATGGTGCCAAAACGGACCGACTTACGACATTCCTGGGTTGACTGACAGACGACTAAAACCTGTTTCAATTCATTCATAACATTCCTCCATAACAGTTACGGATCCTGCGCCGTGCGGGAACAGGGCGCAGGACCCCGGTTCATTGCTTGCTCAGGACGAAAAGTGCTCCCTGGGGCTCCCGACAACCCCTGCGGAATGTTGCTGCCCCGCGTCCAGCCGGTTATACAGAAAGAGTTTGGCCCGGTCCTCGATGAAGAACCAGAACAGGCAGTAAATCCACACATAACCGATCAGGTTCCAGGACACCGGAGCAACCAGGAAGCCGAAACCGACAATGGCCGCAGCCAGGATCTGGGTTCCCAAAATGGCCCCGAACAAAACTTTGGCCGGATATGGCGGAGCCCAGAACGCTTTTCGTGAACGCACCACAAACAGGGTCAAATGCCCTGATACCGCCAGTTTCAGATAGACCAGCGACTGTAGCTGAGCCGGACTGAGGTGGATAAAATTCTCAGCCAGAATCAACAGCAGGAAAGTTTCAAAGACACCGATGACGCCGAGGACCGTAGCCACCGTCAGCACCCGGTGCATTTTCCAGCGCACTGGATTCTTGGCAAGGGGGGCGTTGTCGTAGGCGATGGTCAGGATCGGCAGGTCATTGAGCAGGGCCAGAAGAATGATCATGATGGTGGAGATCGGATAGAAATTATAAACCACCATGGCCAGCACCACAAAAATCATGATCCGGATGGTTTCGGTGATCCGGTAAACGGCATAATTATTCATCCGCTCGAAAATTTTCCGGGCCTCTTCAACGGCATTGATAATGACCGACAGCCCGGGCGCGGTCAGCACCAGACTGGCGGCCGCCTGTGCGGCGCTGGTGGCGCCAGAGACCGCGATCCCGACTTCCGCCTGTCTCAATGCCGGAGCATCATTGACCCCGTCTCCGGTCATGGCCACCAGGTGGCCGCGATGCTGGAGCGCCTTGACAATGGCGTATTTATGTTCCGGAAAAACCTGGGCAAAGCCATCGCTCGCTTCAATTTTCCGTTCAATTTCAGGATCGAGCTGATCCAGATTGGACTGCTTCGCCAGCATCTCTTCAGCCGGCTGAATATTGTTTTTCAAACCGAGCTGCTCGGAAATCTCCCGGGCAATGGCCAGATTGTCGCCAGTGACCATTTTCACATTGATGCCGTGTTCGCCAGCCTGGCGAATGGTTTCCGCCGAATCCTCCCGAGGCGGGTCAAACAGCGGCAGCACCCCGCGAAAGATCCAAGTTTGGGCGTTCTGCGAATCCTGCCGTGCCACGCCCAGCGTCCGAAAGCCCTTACGGGCATAATCGTTGACCGCCTGGTCCAGTTGCTGCCTCTGTCCATCATCCAGCTGACAGAGCGCCATAATGACCTGCGGCGCGCCTTTGGTCACCTTGAACGCCTTACCATCCTGCTCGATGCTGGCCTCGGTCCGCTTGCTGACGGCATCGAAAGGCTGAAAATCGAGCTGCCGATAAGCGGTCAAGCTCCCTTTGTCTTCCAGGCCATTGATCACGGCCAAATCGATTGCGTCCTGGTTTTCCTCTTTTGATGCCAGCGCGGCCTCCAGGATCAGCTCCTGTGCGGTCTGGGCGGCGACCAGGTAAGGTTCGCCCAAAGTCAGCTTGTTCTGGGTCAAGGTGCCGGTTTTATCGGAACAAAGGATATCGATCCCGGCCACCTCCTCGATCGACTGCAGTTTGGTCAGAATGGCCTTTTTGTCGGATAACGCCTTGGCACCAAGGGCCATGGTCACGGACAGCACCGCCGGCATCGCCACCGGAATCGCCGCTACCACCAGAATCAGGACAAACTGGAAGACCGTTAAGAAGGAATCACCCCTGATCAACTGGGCGACAACCAGCACCGCAGCAAGCCCCAGGCTGATAAAAATGAGGTAATCGCTGATCTGCATGATTGCCTTCTGAAAATGGGAAATCGCCCCGGCCTTCTCGACCAGCTGGGCGGTCTTGGCAAATTTTGTCCGGTTGCCGGTTGCCGCCACCAGCGCCAGCATCTCTCCCTGTTTAACGATCGTCCCGGAATAGGCGACGTCATTTTCCGCTTTGTCCACAGGCAGCGATTCGCCAGTCAGGGCCGACTGATCGATACTCAGGTAGCCACTCTGAAACAGTTTTACGTCGGCCGGGATAATGTCCCCTCCGCGCAGGCGGATAACATCACCCGGAACCAATTCTGCAGCCGGAACGGTCTGCCAGGCACCGTTCCGCAAGCAGCGTGACGACAAAGCCAACTGATCTTTCAGCGCTTCCACGGCATTGGCCGCCTGAAATTCCTGCCAAAACCCCACTCCGGCATTGAATATCAGCATGACCAGGATAATGACAAAATCCTGCCATTCGCCGAGAATTCCGGAAAGAATGGCTGCTACCTCGATCATCCAGGGGATCGGCCCCCAGAAATAGCTTAAAAACTTGAGCAGTAAATTTTCCTTTTTTTCCTCCAGGGTATTAGGGCCGAACTGTTTCAGTCGCCGGGTCGCTTCCTCAGCTGACAAACCTTGGCTGCCGGTTTCCAGCTGGTTGAGGAGCTCTGTTGCCGTGGTATCCCGAACCACCTCTTCTGTTAAATTTGTGACACTCATATGGTTACCTCAATGGAACTGCCTTTTGCACGTTTGCCGTACCAAAAGGGCTGACCTGCAATAATCAAAAAAACCAAAAAAATCATTTCGCTTATTCGAAAGATTTTCTTTTTGCTCATTAAAACAAATCGCAGAAAAGGGGTGCCGTCAAGTACGGGAAAGCACAGTTCTGATTCAGACATATGCTCAAATCATAGCCGCTGCGAGGGCTTCGGCCGGTGGGTTGTCGTTATGGTGGGATTTCTGCACCTGTGCCGGACGAGGCAAGGGGAGGTTACGATGGATTAGCAGAGTTTTCGCAGACAGAGCAATCAAGCTTTTTCTGCCAAACTGACAACGAAACCACTCTGCACTGAATGTACATAGGTTTTGACGGGACTGAAAGCCCCTACAAATAGCACCCTATTCCCTCGTGGGAGAGGGTTGGGTTGGGGGAGGAGAGGCCGGCATTTCCACCCCCATCCGACCCTTCCCCCATCAAGGGGGAAGGGCTCAATTCATAGAACCTGAAAGTCCATAGTTTTGAAATAGTGTCCCGGAACAATAAAAAAGGCCGACTCTCTGCAAGCCGGCCTCCCGGTCATGGACCAGAGCAGCGGTTGAAGCAACCGCTCAGAGTTGCATATTTTCCAGCCTGCGGATCCGCTCTTCAACAGCTGGGTGAGTGGAAAACAGGTTGGCCATGTTTTTTCCGCTTAACGGGCTGACGATAAACATGTGGGCCGTCGCTTCATTGACCTGCGTCATCGGTGCGCGTTTATTCGCCAGCTCCAGTTTACGCAGCGCACTGGCCAGATAATGTGGATTTCCGGCAAACCGTGCGCCCTTTTCATCGGCCCCGTATTCCCGCGACCGGGAAATCGCCATCTGCACCAGCATAGCGGCGATCGGCGCCAAAATCATCATTCCGATCATCGCCAACGGGTTACGGTCTTCGTTGTCTCGGCCGCCGAAAATCATCGCCCATTGCGCCATGTGCGCCAGATAGCTGATGGCTCCGGCAAAGGTTGCGGCAATGGAACCGATCAGGATATCACGATTCTGCACATGGGCCAATTCGTGCCCCATGACCCCCTTAAGTTCTTCGCGGCTGAGAATCTGCATGATTCCCTGGGTCGCGGCGACCACGGCATGTTGCGGATTACGCCCGGTCGCAAAGGCATTGGGCGTGCTTTGCGGCAGGACATAAACTTTGGGCATGGTCAGATTGTTCTGCTGGCAGAGTTCGCTGACCACCTCATGAAGCTGGCCGCTCTGCACTTCCTGACCGCGATACATCTTGATGACGATTTTATCTGAAAACCAGTAACTGCCGAGGTTCATAACCCCGGCCATGATCAGGGCAAACAACGCCCCGCCCTGTCCGCCGAGGGCACCCCCGGCACCGACCAGCACCAGGGTCAGCAAAGTCATTAACAGCACGGTTCGCATGGTATTCATAGGTTTCTTTCTTCCTTTATATGAGCTTGAAAAGGTTGCCACCACTTGACGGCAACCGGTCCGGAGCACAGTTTTCCCGGACTACAAACCCGTTTCAGCCCAGCTTACTACCGCCAAACAGTGGTCGGCCGCTGAGGAAGTTCACCGCTGCCAGGCGTTTTTTGCCCGGCAGTTGCAGTTCACTGATTACCAGCGCCCCTTGGCCGCAGGCCACCCGAACGCCATTCTTATCAGCCTGCAGAATGGTTCCGGGCTCACCAGAGAGGTTCTGGTCGAGGCTGGTCCCGGCAATTTTCAGCACCTCGCCTTCCAGGAAAGTATAGGCCCCCGGCCAGGGATCCAGCCCCCGGACCTGGTTATGAATATCCTGCGCGGACCGCGACCAGTCAATGAGGCCATCCTCTTTCTTCATCATTCCCGCATAACAGCTGAGTGCGTCATCCTGCTTTTCCGGTGCCAGGGTCCCACCGCAGAGCTGGCGCAGGGTCTCTTCCATGGCTTCCCGGCCCAGCAGTGCCAAACGGTCATGCAGTTGTCCGGCGGTCTCGTCGGGGCCGATGGCCAGGCTGCGTTTGACCAGCATATCGCCGGTGTCGAGGCCAACATCCATGAGCATGGTGGTCACCCCGGTCTCGTTTTCGCCATCGACAATCGCCTTGTTGATGGGTGCGGCGCCGCGATATTTGGGCAGCAGCGAAGCGTGGACGTTGATGCAGTGGTAACGAGGAATCTCCAGCACTGCCTTGGGCAGAATCTGTCCGTAGGCAACCACCACGATCAGGTCCGGCCTGAGCGCCTCCAGTTCGGCAACCGCCTGCGGATCACGCAATTTGAGCGGCTGAAAAACCGGAATATCATGGGCCAGCGCCCGTTCCTTGACCGGTGAGGCAGCTAATTTTTTCCCCCGCCCTTTGGGCCGATCCGGTTGGGTATAAACCCCGACCATGTGACACCCGGCTGCGATCAATCCGTCCAGAGTTGCCAGGGCAAACTCCGGGGTTCCCATAAAAACCGTCCGTATTTCTTCAGGCGACATCTTCCGCTTCCCGCTCCTTCAGCATCTTGAGGTATTTTTTCTTGAACATCGACCGTTTCAAAGGTGACAGGCGGTCTACAAAGAGGATTCCTTCGAGGTGATCGATTTCATGCTGAATGCCGATGGCGAGAAGTCCATCAGCCTGCCGCTCATGCACATGACCATCGGTATCCTGATAACGCATGGTCACTTCGCTGAAGCGTTTGACGCTGGCGTAGTATCCGGGTACGGACAAGCAGCCCTCTTCTTCAAGAGAATCACCCGAGCCGGAGATAACCTCCGGATTCACCGCGATAATCAGATCGTTCTCCGCGTCTTTGGGGGAACAGTCGAGCACGATCAGCCGCTGCAGCACACCGACCTGCGGGGCGGCCAAACCGACCCCGGGGGCAGCGTACATGGTTTCCGCCATGTCGTCTGCCAGCTGTTTGAGTTCATCATTGAACTCCGTCACCGGAGCCGACTTCTGTTTCAGCAGCGGCTCGGGATAGTGTATTATTTTACGTAATGCCATTCTCAACTCTCCGACAGTTCGTCCTGTCATGGTTTATTGATACAGAAAAGGCCTTCAGAAGAAGGCTCTTTTCATATTACCCTGTGATCCGTTGTACCGTCAACCAATGGACGAGCCCGGACCGGGATCGTCTTTCGGCAAACACCGCAAACTCTATCAGCAGCTTACGGGAACAGCAACAATTTGAGGGCAAACACGAACACCGTGACCGTCACCATCTTCTTTATCCAGTCATGCCCCTTGGCCACCGCCAGTTTCGGCCCGATCATGCCACCGATGGAATTGCCGACCGCCAGGGCGATCCCCAGCACGTAATCAATCTGGCCATGATAGATGAACACGCCGAGGGCGATGATTGTATAAGCGAAGATAACAAAAACTTTGATCGCATTGATCCGCACCAAATCCAGTCCATGGACCAGCAATGCGGTGATGACGATAAAACCGATACCGGCCTGGACAAAACCACCGTAAATGCCAACCCCGAAAAAAGTGATCACCAGCACCACCTTGCGCCAGAAACCGAACACGACATTCTCCCTGCGGAAATGCTTCATCGGATCAAGAGCGGTAAAAGCCATCACCCCCAGCATGATGATCGCCAGCAGCCGATTAAAAATCTGATCATCCAGATTCACCGCCATGCTAGCCCCCAGCCAGCTGCCCAATAGCGCCGGCGGAGTACAGAGCAACGCCAGCTGCATGGGCATCACTCCACGTTTCCGAAAGCCGCGCACGGCAAAAACATTCTGACAGAAAATGGCAATTCGGTTGGTCCCGTTGGCAACGGCACTGGGCAGGCCCATGAAAATAAGCAACGGCAAGGTCAGCAGAGATCCGCCGCCGGCAAGCACGTTAAGAATACCCGCTATAATACCGACGGCGAAAAGAAGGGGAAGTTGCCATACGTAAGCGTCCATGGAAAAACCTCTCAGCGACCCTCTGGTCAATGAAAAATTAACTATTAAAGGCGCTAATATGCCTTATCCGCGACCGGTCGTCCAGATCAATAATGTTGCTGAAATGTCTTTGTGCAGCGGTTTACGACAGGAGTCGCTTTTGCCAATCGCGGCGGCGCTGGGCTACGCTACAAAAGCTACACTGCAGGCAGAGCGCTGGCCTGGGGAAGGGGCAAATGGATGGTAAAACTGGTCCCTTTGCCCGGTTCGCTGGCAACGGCAATCTGCCCTTTATGCTGCATGATGATATCGTAGGCGATGGACAATCCCAGGCCGGTTCCGGTTCCGACCTCCTTGGTGGTAAAAAATGGTTCGAAGATATGGCTGAGGTCAGCCGCCGGGATGCCGCAGCCGTTATCAGTGATTTCAATCAAAATCTCATCGCCGTCGCAACGGGTGACAATACGGATTTCCCCATGGCCCTCAATCGCCTGCGCCGCATTGATCAGCAGGTTCATGAACACCTGATTCAGTTGCCCGGCATTGCACGAGAGCAGTGGCAATTGACCGTAATCCTTGTGAACATCGGCCTTGTATTTGATTTCGTTCCAGACGATATTGAGAGTGCTCTCCAACCCCTCATTCAGGTCCGCCTCCTGCCACTGTTCTTCATCAATCCGGGCAAAGCCTTTCAGGTTCTGGACAATTGTCCTGACCCGCTGACCGCCATCGATGGATTCCTGAATTAAATCCGTGAGATCCTCGTGGATATAATCGATCTTCAAGCGCTTGCGCAGTTCGGTGACCTCGGCGCAGGCCGTCGCAAGGTCGATGCGACCCTGGGCGGCCTGGCCCAAGGCCAACTGCTGGCCCTGCTGATATTCGCTCAACTTGGCAAAATACCGCTCCAGGCTCCGCAGGTTACTGAGAATAAATCCCAACGGATTATTGATCTCGTGCGCCACGCCGGCAGCGAGTTGGCCGATGGAAGCCATCTTCTCCTGCTGGAGCAGCTGGGACTGGGTCGCTTTCAGTTTGGCATAAGCCTGTTCCAGCTTGACGTTGCTGCTCTCCAGTTCACTGTTCCGTTGAACAATCTCTTCTTCCAGTTTTTTGCGCGCCGTGATATCGGCAAAAACTGCTATCGTACCGACAATCTCTCCCCCGACATTCCGTCGTGGCCCGCCATAGATACTGTAATCGATCCGTGACCCGTCGCGCCGCTGCCGCTGGACTTCAATTCCCTCCTGAACCATCCCGCTGCAAACCTGTTCGTGCAGACCTCTGAATTCAGCCAGATTGTATTCCGCCACGGTGGGGAGGAGTTTGCCCATGACCTCTTCGGCACGCCAGCCGAACATCTGCTCGGCCCCCCGGCTCCAGACCACCTCAACCTTTCCGTGCAGATCAAGACCAACGATGGCGATCGGTGCCGAATCAATCAGCGTGCGCAGGACCTCCTCACTCTGACGCAGGGAATCTTTGGTTGATGCCAGCTGCCGACGATTCTCAAGGAACTGTTCAACAACACGCGCCATCTCGCCGATTTCATCATTGCCCTGCACCGGGATCTGCGCTGACAGTCCCTCACTGTGTCCGGAACGCAGATAGTGGCTGATATGCAGTAAGCGCCTGACGACATGATGACCAAAAAAATACCGCGCGACCAGCCAGGCCAACAGCAAACTGCCGATCAGCAAAGCAAGAATGATGCTCTGCTCTTTTCTTGAGGTGGTATTAAGCTCCTCAACGGTCTGATCAAAGCTCGCGGTAAAGCGGATCGACAACTCATTTGCCGCACTGACCATGTTGACCGACTGCCCCTGCAATTGTTCATGAAGGCGGTGCAGTCGTGACGAAATGTCAGCCTGCTTCCCCACTGTGGATTCCGGCCGCAGGCTTTTCTCCAACAATTTAACCAAGATATTCAAACTGTTACGAAACAGCTGCGCGGACTGATGCAAGTTCAGGACCTGAACGTCATTACTCTCCCGGCCCAGCCGTTCCACCAACCCGTCCAGCCGTTCCACCTGCAAAAGGGTGCTCGTATAACCGGCA
The DNA here is from genome assembly GCA_963668145.2 of Geopsychrobacteraceae bacterium. GTDB lineage: Bacteria > Desulfobacterota > Desulfuromonadia > Desulfuromonadales > Geopsychrobacteraceae > Seleniibacterium. Next base: position 87,107 of record CAXXJU010000048.1, on the reverse strand, counting down.
CTCAGTTCAGTGAGCGAGGCGGCCTTGAGCAACCGATAGGATTCACGCTCGATCAGCAGGGTCGTTTCAACAAGCTCCTGGGCCGCCTGCAACTGGCCCAGCCGCTCATCGGCCAACCGGCTACTCAGCTCAGCGGAAACGCGCAACGAATAAACCGCGGTTAAAGCACCGGCAACAACCAGCAACGCCTGAAGCCACAAGGCAAGGGAATACTTTTGCCTGAGGGTTTTAGGCCGGGGCAGATGTTTCCAGAACAGGAACATAGTTTATCCTTGCACTCAGTGCTGCCAGATCTGCCGATAAATATCCCGGTAACCATTATCCGGGTCAAAATGGTGCTGCGCTCCGCCATCGAATTCGACATTCTCGGGTGTCACCAGGTGAACTGGAAAGATGTAGCCGCTGACCGGCTGTCCGGCCAACAAGCGGTTCAATTCATCCACCAGCTGCCAACCATGCATATTAAGAGGTTCTGCCACGGTGCCAACCTGGTAAATCCCGCTGGCAATGCGCATGAAGGCAGCGCTGCTACCATCTCCAGCCGACAAAAAATGCAGATTATCCGCACGTTCCCCGGCCGTAATCAGTTCCGGGGTCGCGTAGTCAAAATAAATATCATTGATGGCCAGCGCATAGGTCCAGCGCGGCCCATAGGTTTTCAGCAATTGGCTGGTTGCCCTCGGCATCTGTTCGGCGCAGTCGGAAATCGCCAGGTCGCGGATTTCCAGCAAGGAACAATCCGAACAGGCCCGAATCACTGCAGCCATGGCATCAGCCTTGGCCGTGGCAATGGCAAAGTTAGAGTCGGTGAAGATCACCACCCCGGCTCGACCCTGGGCAGCGACCACCGCAGCTGCTGTGGTCACCCGTGCAACCACCAGGGGGTCGGTCGAAACATTCATGGCCACCGGGGTTCCCGGAAGCGGCCCGGCCTCGGCTGCGACATGCCAGCCGACCACCGGAATCCGCCGCTGCTCAAAAAGCCGCAGTTGCTTTGCCAAAGCCGCGGCATCGGTGCCGATCAGCAGCAAACCATCAGGAGTTGCTGCCAAGGCCGCGGCAACGGCTTGATCGCGCCCGGACGGGCTGCCGCCGGCATCATAAATCTTCACCTGCCAGCGCAGTTCTTTGGCCGCTTCCTCGACGCCCTTGGCGACCCCTAAAATCCCCCCATTCCGCAGATCCTCGCACAGGACGGCGATCTTTTTATCCCGCTGCCCGGGCGGACCGTTGCGAGGGCCGCCCCAGGGCGGATTGATCCTGCTCGCCTCAGCGACCTCTTGTTGCAACGCAGCCAACGACCAGTCAGCGGCGGCAAACCCAGGCTCTGCACTACACAATGACAGGATCAATCCCCCCAAAATGATCCCCGTTAAGCTTCGCAAGTTACTAATACTGCACATCACAACTCTCCATTCTTACCTTTGAAGAAGGGAATTGCCGGGACCGGCTCAGCCCGGAAGGCCCCCAAAAACCGAAGTGGTAACTTGGTGTACTAAAATTTATAATTTTTAATTATTTGATTCTATATCAGCTTCCAGATTTTTGTAAAGAAACATGCGTAAAATAGTCAGTTTTTCTAACCTCAGAATAAGTCAGGCCGAACAGGCGGGTGAAAAAGCCCCTTTCGGGACATTTTCAATGCACAATGAAGAAAGCTGTAATTTTCTAACCTCACAAAATCAATAAACTTAGAAAATCTCCACTGCTTTTGGCAGCTCATTCGTGGGGTCAGCAGACTTTGATTTACCAGCTCGTTGCCATCCGGAAACTCTAAAGGGCAACGGCTAAGTTTTCAGATTGGAAACGAGCAATTTTTCGTTGTGGCAAGGAAATCAAGGGATTGCGCGGAGGCGTAGTCCTTTACGCCGCACAAGAAAACCCGCAGATTGACACCGCCACAGCGGAAAAGGGCCGTTTCCGAATGAAAACCAGCTAGCGTCAGGCAGGATCTGGTTGAAGGATAATGAGTGATTTCAGCAGCCGCTCAGCTGACGGATGACCTCGCCAGCCATGATCAGCCCGAAGATGGGGGGGAGGTAGGAGGAGCTGCCCAACACCGGTTTGCGCTCAGCGGCATCGGGACCGGTCAACGGTCGGAATTCCTCCGTCGAATAAACCACCTTGACCCCTTTGCTGATCCCACGTTTGCGAAGTTCCCGGCGCATGGTTCTAGCCAGACGACATTTTTCGGTCTGAGCCAGGTCACTGACCAGCACCTGGGTCGGGTCAAGCTTGTTGGCTGCCCCCATGGCGGAAATGATCGGCAGACCATGTTCGTAACAATACTGGATCAAGTGGATCTTCGAGGTGATTTTGTCGATACAGTCAAGTACATAGTCATAGGGTTCGGCGAGCAGTTCCGCGGCAGTCTCAGCCTCGTAATACGCCTGCCTTGCAACAACCTCAACCTGCGGGTTGATCTCGCGGCAGCGCTCGGCCATGACCTCGACCTTGACCCGACCGACGGTCTTTTCCAGGGCATGGATCTGCCGATTGATATTGGAGACGCAAACAGTGTCGAAATCGACCAGGGTCAAGCGGCCGACCCCGCCCCGTACCAGAGCTTCAACGGCATAACTGCCGACCCCGCCGACCCCGAACACCGCAACCGAGGCGTTGGCGAGTTTAGTGATTCCTGCGCTGCCGAGCAGCAGTTCCATGCGAGTCAATCTGTGTAATTCGGTCATGCCTGATCCAAAGGGCTCGGCATTGGCTGCCAAGCCTTCCATAAAGTAAAAATTATTGTCCAACGCCCTCGGCAGCAAGGTCAAACCCCAACAATCGTCGGGCATTGGCGGTGGTCGCGGTCAAGACGATGTCCAATGGCTCTTCACGCAGTACAGCGATGCGTTCCGCCACTTGCAACAAGACTGCCGGATCGGCGGTCATATCCGGGTAATCCGTTTCCAGGACCAGCCGGGTCAAAGGCAACTCGGTCACGATCTGGGGCAATCTACGCGCATTCTCCCGCAACAGAATCGGTCCGACACCGATCAAAAACCCCTCGTCAACCAGTTGCCGGGCAACCTGCAAACTGGCCGAAAAACCGTGCCAGATCCCGCCGACCCGGAGGCCCACCTGAAGTTCGCGAAGAATCTCCAACAACCGCCCGGTGGCCTGCCTGGCATGCAGCAGGACGGGACGCTGAGCCGCAAAGGCGATGGCCAGCTGTTCCCGCAAGACCCGCTCCTGAATCTCAAAGGCAGGACCGACGGCTCCGTCCAGGCCAATCTCACCGATGGCAACGACCCGTTCCTCTTCAGCCAGCCGAACCAACTCCTCTGCGGCGGCCGCGTCCCATTGTTCGGCATAAGCAGGGTGCAGCCCGGGCGCGGCATAAATATCGCTCTGTTGCCTGGCCAGCGCAACAATGTCAGCCCAGCCTGCGGGTTTGACGCCCGGGATGACAAAGCCCCCGACCCCGCCGGACCTGGCCGCAGCCAGCCGTTCCGCTCCACCAGCAAGCGGAGCAGGAAAATCAAGATGGATGTGGGTATCGATCAGCGGCAGCATCGCCGCATGGTAGCAAAAGTTTCCGGCCGGGGGATAGCAAAATGGGACGGAGAGAGGAGCCCCATTGTGGGTGAGAGACAAGCTGGGGGGCTAGTTCACCCCCATGCGACCTTCCCCCAGCAAAGGGGGAAGGAGAATAACCCGTTGGGGCCAGGTTCTTTTCATCCCCTTCCCCACCAAGGGGTGAAGGGGATGAGTCATGATCGACAGGCTTTGAAACAGCAGTGCTCAGCTTTCCAGCAGGTTGATCAGGGCGCGGCGTTTGAGCTGGCCTTTGAGGATCAGTTGAATCTTCTCTTCCAGCCCGGCCAGAGTGACCTCTTCAACCATCTCCGCCAGCCCGGCAACCTTCCAATCCCCGGCCAGATGATCCCAGGCGCGGGTTCTGCGCTCCAGGGAACACTGGGCGGAATCGATACCGATGAGCCGGACACCACGCAGAATAAAGGGGAAAACATTGATATTCAGATCCGCCGAAGCGACCAGCCCGCAGCAGGTGGCTACGCCGTCATATTTGGTCGACTTGAGGGCCGCGACAAGCAGGTCACCACCGACACAGTCAACCACTCCAGCCCAGGTCGTTTTCAGCAGCGGCCGCTCATTACCGGTCAGCAGGGTTTCCCGACTGATCACCTGTTTGGCACCGAGCTTTTCCAGGTAGGGAGTCTCCTGTTCCTTACCGGTCACTGCCGTCACCTGGTAGCCGATAGTGGCCAGAATGGCCACGGCCAGGCTGCCGACGCCGCCGGTGGCGCCAGTCACCAGCACCGGTCCGTCCGTCGGTTTGACTCCGCCTTCAACCAGTTCTTGCACCGACAGAGCTGCGGTCAACCCGGCGGTGCCGAACATCATGCTCTCTTTCAGGCTGAGACCGGACGGCAGCCGCACCGCCCATTGGCTCGGCACCCGAATCAACTGGCCAAAACCGCCGTCGGTCTCCATGCCCAGGTCGTAGCTGGTGACAATGACCCGATCACCGGGCGCAAAGCTGCCGTCGCTGCAGGAGACCACCTCTCCGGCGGCATCGATGCCCGGGGTATGGGGAAAATTCCGGGTCACCCCCGGGTTACCAGTCGCGGACAGGGCATCTTTGTAATTGAGGGATGAATAATGCACCTTGACGACCAGTTCGCCAGCCGGCAGATCTTCCAGGCTGCGCGTCACAATGGAACGGGTGAAGGTTTTTTTTTCGGGCTGTTCAACCAGCAAAGCCTTGAACTCTGTTGCCATTTAAGCCTCCGTTATTCCCGAATCAACCGGTCCGGGAATGGTAAAAGTTGACATTCACATACAATGGACTTAAAACTAGCCATTACCATCGAAAAGCACAAGTACCTACTTTTTTGTATCGTAGTATCTGAAAGGATACTATTGAAAAAAGATGACGCAAATGAATGATCGGGAAAACTATCGTTGCACGGTTTCGGTGACTCTGGAAATCATCGGTGGCAAATGGAAATCGTTGATTCTCTGGCAGCTGAGTTTCAAGACCTTGCGCTTCAGTCAGCTCCAACGCCGCCTGGCCAAAATCACCCAGAAGATGCTCACCCAGCAATTGCGCGAACTGGAACGGGACGGCCTGATTCATCGCCAGGTCTATGCCGAAGTGCCCCCGCGGGTGGAGTATTCACTGACGGAGTTGGGGGAGAGCGTGGTGCCGATCCTGCAATTGATGTGTCAGTGGGGAAAGGACTTCCTGCAGACCAACCCGTCTACGGCAGAGGACCAACAAGCCGGATAAATAAATGAATGCCGCTCCCCCCCTCCCTCCGAGCGGCATTTTGTAAGCAATGACTTGTCGCGGCTGTTTCCCGCCAGGCGGTGCACGCAGAAAAACACCCTGGTTGCGGTTGAGACAGCTTACTTCGAATACAGCTCGATAATCAGCTGTTCGTTGATTTCAGACCTGATTTCATCCCGCTCAGGCAGATGCTGCACACTGAAGCTCAAAGCCTGGGTATCGACGGCGAGCCAGCCGGCGTGCTGAAAACGCGGACTTTCCGCCAGGCTCTTTTCCACCATGCTGCGCGAGCGCTCCGTATCCTTGACACTGACCAGATCGCCGCTGCGCACCTGATACGACGGAATATCCACCCGCTTCCCGTTCACCCGGATATGGCCATGATTGACCAACTGGCGAGCCTGCATCCGGGAAATGCTGAAACCGGCCCGAAACACCGCGTTGTCAAGGCGGGATTCGAGCAGGGCCATCAGGTTGTCGCCGGTGACTCCTTTTTGCTGAGTGGCCTTTTTAAAGGTGTTGCGGAACTGCTTTTCCAGCAGCCCGTAACTGTTTTTCAGCTTCTGTTTCTCGATCAGCTGCAAACCGTAATCGGATATTTTCCGGCGCTGCTGCTTTTCACCATGCTGGCCCGGAGGATTGCTGCGCCTTTCCAATAAGCGGTCATATTTGGGATTCTCAAAAATATTGATTCCGAAGCGGCGTACCAATTTTCCCTTCGGTCCGGTATATTTTGCCATCTGTTGACACTCTCCTTTTTAGTATTGTGAAAACGATTTTCAATACTAATCATCAGAAGATCTTGTGTCAACTGGATCCTGCTGAAAAGTAAAAGTTTTCAGCAGGATCCGATAAAGTTACTTCTTATCGCCGCCCAGAATTCCTTTCATCAGCTCGCCGGCCTTTTCACCGAGGGCTTTTTCGGCATCCGGCGGCAGATTGACCTTGTCCTGCAGCTGCTTAACCGCTTTTTCGACCTCGGCTTTGGCCTTTCCGACCACCTCGGTCTTCACCCCTTCCAGACCGTTGAGCTGGCCGGACAGCAGCTGGGCCAGCGCTGGTGAAAACTGGCCGGAGCTGTTTTGCGCAGCGCTGAGCACGGCCTGCACCACCTTCTGAATCAACTCCGGCATGGGCAGGCCGCCTTCGGCACTCCCCAAGTTGCGCAACTCGATCTGCGGCAGCACCATGTTGACCTTAGAGGTTTCCCCGAGCACCTTGAGATCCGCATTGACCTGCACATCATTCAGGGAAAAATATTCAATAATGAATTTCTTGCCGCTCTCCGAACTTGCAGCGGGCTGCGCCTCTTTCCCTTGGCCCTGACCGGACATGCTCTTGGCCCGGGCCAGAAGGGGCTGGATATTGTTCTTCTGGCCGTTCTGCTCCAGGTTGACCTGGATATTGCTCAACCGCACCCGGGGCACAACGATGGTATCGCTCAGCAGTGAATTCAGGGATACCGCGGCATCCCCCTGACCCAGCCCCATGAAGGTCTGGGTGGAAAATCCGGCCGGGTTGGCAATCCGCAGCCCGCTCAAGGAGGCCTCCCCGCCCAACAGGGAAATATGGATGTTGTCCAGCGTGGTCGGTACCCCGAGGGCCATCTCGCCACCCCGCTCGACGGCTTTTTTAGCAATCGAATCAAGATAAAAATAGGCCCCGCCAACCGCGATGACAACAACGACCAGCAGGCCGATAATCAGCTTCAATAATGCTTTCATGCTCTCCTCCGCTGTCTGGTACTGAGAAAGTTCGGAACCTGAGGTAACAGATCTGCTGCAAATCGACTGTCTGTGAATAAGCATATCCTGTTGTCAGCGCTCTGCAACCGCCCTTAGCGCCTGGAAAATACCAGCTGCGCTCATCCCGCAATTGACAAGCCGAGGGAATATCCCTAGGTTGGAGCAGTGGGGAAAATACCCAAAAGTCAATATCGTCGGGCGGTGACTCCCCTAGCATCGCCATTTTCCGAAGAGATTTATGAGACAACTGACCAACCTGTTTCTGGCCCTGTTCCTGCTTCTGGCCCTGGCCACAATTCTGCTCGGACTGGGCGATCTGGTCCTGCCGCTGCCCGGCCTGCTGTCGTTCTGGCCTATGCTGCACGGCATTTGCCTGATCCTCGGAGCGGTGCTGTACGGTTCCCTCGCCTTCAACCGGCATCTGCCCAAACGGGTATTGTTACCCCTGCTGCTCTGGCTGTTCTGGGACATGCTCGGTTACTGGCCTGTGCCGGACCTGCTCGGGAGTTCTGCCCGGTTGATCATCGGCCTGGTCCAGCTGCTGTTGATTCTGGCCCTGCTGCGCCACATCCGCCGTGACAATGAGGTCAGCCCCTGGCTGGTTCCAAGCCAGTTCACCGGACCGTCCTTCAGCGCCCGCAACCTGCTGATCTTCATCGCGTTGAATATCGTCATCATGCCGGTCGCCCTGCTTCTGCTCGGCTATTCCGCAGCCGATCGCCTCGTGGCGCAGACTACGGCGGGTTTTGTCGATCTGCAACCGCAGGGGATCTACATGAGTGAAAAGATTTACCGGCGGGGGGACAAAGAGATCAGGCTGGCAGCCATGGTGCATTTGGCCAGCCCGGATTACTATGCGGAGCTGGTCGATTCCATTCCCCGCAGCGGTACGCTGATCCTGGCCGAGGGGGTCACCGACAATCAGGGCTTATTGAAAAACAGATTTGATTATGGAAACCTGGCCGAGTTTCTCGGGCTCTCTTCGCAATCCGCGCTGCAGTTGCCAGGGCGGGTCATCAACCCGACCGAGTTGGCCGAGCCGGCCCCGGCCGTGCAAAGCGGACCGGATATCATGCGCGCGGATATCGATCTGAGCGAATTCGATCCACGGACCATCGAAGTCCTCGACACCCTGGCCGACAAAGTCCTGAACGCGCCATCCCCGGTGCAGGGATATTTCGCCTTCAACCGCTGGGCCAGTGAAAACGCCCCGGAAAATATCGATAAAATCATTATGAACGACCTCCTCGACAAGCGGAACCGGGCTCTGCTCAGCTACCTTCCGCAGGCCCTCAAGCGCTATGACACACTGCTGATCCCCTGGGGCGCCCTGCATATGAAAGGTCTGGAACAGGCCCTGCTGGAGCAGGGATTTACCCTGCGCAGTACCCAAAAACGGCTCAGTATCGACTTCCGGCAGCTCCCCTATAAACGGATTCTGCACAGTCTGAGGACAACCGAATAGTCCGAATGACGCTCGTTTAAGAGTCGCTGGCAGCAAAACCGGGACTGTCCCCGCACGGGGGCTGTCCCAGGTCTTTGCGGTGCTAACCGCGACAATTTCATGGCTCGCAAACCCTTGGGACAGCCCCCGATGACCCTGGGGACAGTCCCGAGTTTACTGCAGAGTTGCTTAAACGAGCGTTCTGTGCGACGAGTTCTATCGTCCAATTCTGGCCCTTTTTACTGCTGTCTACGTTCTGCCTTCTCGACTTGGCTTTGGCACGCCTTGTCAGCAGTTCTTCTTACTGCCCATAATCTTTCGACGAGACTCAATCATGATCGCTTTTTTTGCTATTTTCGCCAATGTCCTCCTGCCGGTGTTCGGTGTTGTCGTCATCGCCTACCTGCTCGGCCACCGCCTTGAACTGCAGTCCCGGACCCTGACCCGCACGGCATTTTATGTTTTTGTCCCCGCCTACATTTTCCAGGCGGTCGGCAACTCCGGCATCGCCCTTGGTGATGCCATCAGCATGGCCGGTTTCATCGTCTCAACCCAGGGCTTGGCTGCATTTGCCGCAGGCTTCATCGGGCGTCTTCTCGGTCGCACCAGGGAGATGATCGCCGCATATGTCATGGTCACGGTCTTCGCCAATGTCGGCAACTACGGGATCGCCGTGATCCACTTTCGTCTTGGCGACACGGCTCTTGGCCCGGCCACCATGTATTACGTCATTATGTCGATTATCCAGCTGGTCATCGGTGTCGCCGCCGCCGGTTGGGCACGCGGCGGTCGTCGCGGAGCCCTGGGCGGACTGGTCAAAACCCCGGCGTTGTGGGCGGTGGTTCCGGCCCTGCTGCTGGCCGACAGTGATTTTACCCTGCCGCTGATGATTTCACGGCTGATCGGACTGCTTGCCGGGGCCATGATTCCAACCATGCTGTTTTCCCTCGGCCTGCAACTCTCCGAACAGAAAACCCTGCACCTCTCCGCCGATGTCCTGCTCGCCTCATCGCTGCGCCTGCTGCTGACCCCGGCCCTGGCCTTTCTGGTGGCCATTCCGTTCAGCCTCAGTCATGACCAGTACGCCGCAGGCATCCTCCAATCCGCCATGCCCACGGCGGTCATGGCCACTATCGTCGCCAAAGAACACGGCATCGCTCCGAACTTCATCAACTCCGCCGTCCTGCTCTCCCTGCTCGCCAGCCTGGTCACCTTGCCAGCCATCATGCTGCTGCTCTAATGCCACCGCTGCCCCTCCGCGAACCCCAAGCGACCGCCATTTCCCCGGCAGCTTCGCGCACGGGAAGCTGATTGAAATTTAAAAGCTTTTCGACTGTGTTATAATTTTTCAGAGTTTGCCGGTGCCAACCGGCCAGGGTTCGCGGAAACAGTAAAATAATCACTGTAAAAACATGCCCTTTAAAGCATACAGTCGCCCCTCAGGTAGGGGCGTGGATTGAAACAATTTCCTGGTTGTCAAGGATCTCCAACTGTTCCGTCGCCCCTCAGGTAGGGGCGTGGATTGAAACCCAGGGGCAAAATTTTTAAATCTGCCCGGCTGCGTCGCCCCTCAGGTAGGGGCGTGGATTGAAACTGAACAAGGCCAGGGGGAAAACGATCGAAACGCCGTCGCCCCTCAGATAGGGACGAGGATTGAAATGAGGGTGCGCGATTTCAAGTCTTAAGTGACGCCCTGTCTGTAGACAGGGCGACTGCTGAGATTCACAATGCTGGCTCAGTAAACCAACTCATAGCCTTTTTTATTCAAATGCTCGACAATCTGCAGCATCTGCTCCACCGTCCTGGCATCGGCATTCATCCCCGGATGGCGCACTTTGGTGGTCGTAAACACGCCCATCCGTTTAAGCAGGTGCTTACGCAGGGAAATGCCGATCCCCGGCTGGAACTCCCAGCGAGTCAGGGGCAAGAAATCGTAGAACAGTTCCTTGGCCGCATCCCATTCCCCGGCCAGGACGTGGTGGTAGAGCCGCACCAGCAGTTCCGCGTAGACGAACCCGGTCATGATCCCGACCGCGCCGAGCTGCAGCTCTTCGAGGGCATAGTTGCCGCCCAGCGCCCCGAACACCTTGAGGGGCTCGCCGACACTCTGCTGCAGGGCCTGCATTTTGGCCCCGGTCGGCGGATCTTCCAGCTTGATGTACTGAACATATTCCGCGCTGGCAAACATCTGCGTGATCAACTCCACCGACATGGTGATGCCGGTCACCGCCGGGTAGTCGTGGATAATGCAGGGGATTCGCGCGGCATCGGCAACCTGCTGATAGTATTCCAGCAGCGGCTTGTCTTTCTGAATGCCGTGGGGGCCGAGCAGCAGGGCGTCCGCCCCCAGATCGCGGGCTTTGGCGGCCTGCAGCTTGGCCGGATCGGTAGCCGGAGCACGAGTGCCGACCACCAGGTGCATCTCGGTGGGCATCCTTTTCCGGTAGAGTTTGATGATTTGGGTCCGTTCGTCGTCGGTCATTTTCGGCCCTTCGCCGAGGGCGCCCATGATGGCCAGACCGTGGACTTTTTTCGCGGCCATGCAGTCGATCAAGCGTTCGATACTGGCGTAATCGACCGCACCGTCATCCAGAAACGGGGTCGGGACAATCGGATAGATTCCTTTGAGTTCCATAGGGAAATTGCTCCTTGAATGATGACAGAAAAACAACCATAAAGAGACCAGAACGACCACAAATCACCGGCGTGACGCTGTTTAACAAAACAGGCAGCAGCAAGGCGCTGTGCCCTGAAATGGGACTCGGCCAAACAGATGCGGAACAGCGGCCACAGCAAAAAGAAGTGTCCGGGTGATTAATTTTTCACAGTTTATTTAGCAGATAGTAGGTCTCCCGGGCCGGTTTGAGGTGCTCCAGCATAAGATTTTTCAAAAGCTTCAGATCCCCGTTGACCAGGGCTTCAATCATGGCTAAATGCTCCGTTGCCATCTGATCGACCAACTGCGGATTGATAAAGGTGTAAGAGCGAATCGCGTGGGACTTCATCATATAGAGTTCAATGGCTTCAAACAGAGCGGGGTTATTACAAGCTCGGTAAATTGTTTTATGGAAGGCAATGTTTTTCCTGAAAACAACCGACAACACCCCTTTTTTCTTGGCGTCCATGTATTCCCGATGGATCACCTTCAGCTCTTCGATCATGGCTTTTGAAACCGGCAACGGAATCAGCTCAATGGCTTTGGTTTCGAGCAACTCCCGGACAACATAGATATCTTCCACTTCCCGAGGCTCAAAATATTTAACAAAAGCACCCTTGTTTTTGGCTCGGACCACCAGCCCTAGCTTCTCCAGTTCGAACAGCACCTGGCGGACCACATTGCGTTTGGCGTCGAACCGTACCATCAGTTCATCTTCAATCAGTCGCTCCCGTGGTTTGAGCCGTCCAAGAGCGATATCTTCTTCCAATTGGCTAGTCAATTGTTCCACCCGGGTCACCTTTTCTTCCGAAGCGCATGGTTCAGATTTTTGAGCCGCGAAGGTCATATTGTGAACTCCCCTCATAGTTTTCATTTTTTCTCTTAATTAACATGATCCCTCCGTCAGGTAAATAAAACAGGAGTGCCGTTATTATTGATAATATAATTGACAATATTAGGTTTCGTTGAAATATTGTCAAGCAGAAAGATCAGCACCCCCGGCAGAATGTTTCACCACAAGGAGTCATAATGCTGACAAGTATCCTTCAAGTAGGCACTTTCCCAGAGCTGATGCAGCACGATATCACCGAACGGGTCATTCCCTGGACGGAACAGGACCTTGCCGCCAGACCTGAGCTGAAACAACAGGTCCAGGGGCTGCTTACCCGCAGTAACGTCCAGATCAGCGAAGAGCTGATTCAAATGTTACCCAACCTGCGCATCATCGCTTCCTGCGGCGTCGGCTATGATCTGATCCCGGTCTCCTTTGCACGCGACCGGGGAATTGTGGTGAGCAATACGCCCGAGGTTCTTAATGCCGCGGTTGCAGAACTCTGCGTCGGCATGCTGATCGGCTTGATGCGGCAGCTTCACACTGCGGATCAATTTATGCGCAACTCCCTTTGGCTGCAGCAGGCTTATCCCCTGACCAGAGGCCTGGCCGGCAAACGGGTCGGTATTATCGGTATGGGCAGGATCGGCAAAGAAGTCGGTCTTAGGTTGGAGCCGTTCGGAACCGCCATCGCTTATTTCTCCCGCCAGCAGAAACCGCTTCCCTGGCACTATGTTCCATCACTGACGGAGCTTGCCAGCACCTCTGACATTCTCATCGCAGTGGTTCCCGGAGGCCCAGAGACCAAGCATATGATCAATGCCGAAATTTTGAGAGCCCTTGGTCCGCAAGGTTATTTTATCAATATCGCCCGTGGTTCAGTCGTTGACGAAGAGGCTTTGCTCACGGCACTGGAAAAGGGTGGGATCGCAGGAGCAGCCCTGGATGTCTATGCCAGCGAACCGGCCATCAATCAGCGTTTTCTGAAACTCGACAATGTCCTGCTCTCTCCCCACGCCGGTAGCGCAACAACAGAAACGCGTCAAGCCATGATTCAGCTGGCTATTGCCAATCTGGAAGCCTTTTTCACATGCGGGAAAATTCTCACTCCCGTTTGCTGATCAGCGAAGAAGCAGGGCCGATGCTCAACATTGAGACGCAGGAAATTCAATCAACATTCTTATCAAGAAAATTATTGATAATTTCATTGACATGGCTTTAGGCCCATGTTAGTTAGGGTTCAATCATCATATTCATGCAAGGAGTGTTCGCAGCATCAATCGGAAACCATCAAACAGATTATCCCGTTGTTCAGGAAGAGAGTGCTCGTCCTTGAGCCTTTGAAAACTTTTGCAATCAATGAAACCGAATTCAATTTTTTCCTCCTGCCATGAAAGGAAAAATAAAAATTCGGAGTTGCTGTTCTTTTTAAAGGATTAGTTCAGGAAAGCTTCAAATTTAATCCTCTGCCCTGCGACAAATTCTGCCTCGCCAGCGTTTCGCAGCAAAGGAATCAACCCGATCTTCATGACGAAGATCCACAAACGAGGAGGTTTTTCGATGAGTCGAGTTAGACGGATCCTGGCAACAATCTTGATAGTCATGGTGAGTGTCGGGCTGTTGGCGACAACGGCCATGGCAGCAAGTTATCCCAAAAAACCGATCAATGTCCTGCAGGGATTTAAACCGGGCGGCGGCAGCGATGCGCTGGCCCAGTTGACCCAGCCTTTCCTGGAAAAATCGATCGGGACGACCTTCGTTAATCAGTACATCCCCGGCGCGACCGGCGCCATTGCCTGGACCCAGTTAGCAAAAACGACCCGTAACGACGGCTACACCATCTCCATCACCAACACCCCTATGCTCATGACCAACTACATCATGAACAAGGAGATTTCCTATAACATCAAGGAATTGACCCCGATCGCCAACGTTGTCACCGACCCCGGCATTGTTGTCGTCAGCAAAGACAGCCCCTACAAAACTGCCCAGGAATTTTTTGACGCTGCACGCAAGAATCCAGGCAAGATTACCGTTGGCAACTCCGGCATCGGTGGCGACGACTTTTTCACGACCTTGATTGTTGAAAAAGCCAGCGGTCTGAAATTCCAGATGATCCCCTTCCAGGGGGATGGACCCTCCTGGCAAGCCGCCATGGGCGGAAAAATCGACGCCAGCTTCAACAACCTGGGCATCACTTTTCCGCAGATCAAAGCCGGTAACCTGCGCCCGCTGGTCCTTTTCGCCGATGAGCGCAATCCAAACATTCCCGACGTCCCGACGCTGAAAGAGCTTGGCTACGATGTCGTCTCCGGTTCCTCGCGCGGCTACAGCGCTCCCAAAGGGATTCCTGCAGAAGCCCAGGAAGCTCTCATCAAGGCATTTAAAGCCATGGGCGATAATCCGGATTTCCACAAAACAGCAGAAGAAAGAGCGTTGACCCTGGACCTGAAATACGGCCCCGACTACGAAGCCTATCTGCAAAAGCAGGAAAAAATGTTTGGCGAAATCTGGCAGGAAGTGAAAGACCAATATACGCACTAATCATGTTTTCCCGATGCGGGATTCCCGCATCGGGACTCTTTCGGGAGAAACCTGAATGAAAAAGCTGTATCCGTACTTTGCCTTTGCAGGGCTGATTGATGTGATGATTGTGGCCTTTTTCATCCAAACTCTGCATATGCCCAAAGCGGCTTATCAGATGCCGCGCCTGCTGCTCCTGGCCCTGGCCATCCTATCCACGTTGATGATCCTGGAACAGCTCTGGAAATTGCGAAAAGGGGAGCCGGTAAAAGAAAAACAAGATGAACTCGAAACAATCATGGCTGAAGTCGCCAAAGCAGAACAACTTACCCCAGAAGAACAGCGTAACAGCAATATCAGAAGGGCATTTTTTGTCGGCGCCCTGACCGCCTATATTCTGACGATCAAGCCGCTGGGATATTTCATTGCCACCCCGCTGTATTTGTTCGGCACCTTGGTTTACCTCAAATCGACCAAAGCCTATTGGGCCATAGCAATTGCCGTCGGTTTCACCATTTTTGTCTATCTGCTGTTCGTGCTGTTTCTGAACCTGCCGGTCCCTATGGGACTGCTTGAGTTCGAGTAAGGAGTTCTGTCATGATTTATGATGCCGTCCTGACAGGTTTCATGGATGTCATTCACCCCCTCAATCTTCTGTTGGTGGTGGTTGGGACAATGATCGGTGTTTTTGTCGGGGCCATGCCGGGACTCTCTGCCACCATGGCCATCGCCCTGCTCCTG
Organism: Geopsychrobacteraceae bacterium; assembly: GCA_963668145.2. GTDB lineage: Bacteria > Desulfobacterota > Desulfuromonadia > Desulfuromonadales > Geopsychrobacteraceae > Seleniibacterium. The sequence goes on along the minus strand of CAXXJU010000048.1, from coordinate 71,909 downwards.
CCGCTGACCTTTCCGCTGCCACCCGCTTCGGGCTTGAGCATGCTGGCTTCCCTGTATATGGGCGCCATGTACGGCGGTTCCATCGCCGCGATACTGTTACGCACTCCGGGCACTCCGGCCGCAGCGGCAACCGTTCTTGACGGGTATCCGATGGCCCAGAACGGGCAGGCTGGCAAAGCGCTTGGGGTCTCGCTGACCGCTTCGTTGATCGGTGGGGTCATCAGCAGCATCGCCCTGCTGACCATCGCCCCGATCCTTGGGCAGGTCGCCCTGCAGTTTGGTCCGGTTGAGCTGTTTGCTGTTGCCGTTTTGGGACTGACGATTATTGCTTCGCTGTCTCGTGGCTCAACGATTCTCGGGCTGCTCTCCGGAAGTATGGGCGCTCTGCTCGCCATGGTCGGCATGGATAATATCACCGGAGTACCACGGTTTACTTTTGGCAACATCAATCTGTTCGGCGGGATATCTTTCGTTGTCGCCTTGATCGGGTTGTTCTCAATACCCCAGGCGATCCGCCTGATCGAGAAAAAGGATGATCCGAATCGCAAATCGGTGGTCAACAGCATCAGTGACAAGATGCTGCCGACCTGGAATGAATTCAAAAGTATCGCCGTGACCATGGTGCGTGGTGGGTTTATCGGCATCTTTACCGGCTTGATCCCCGGCACCGGCGGGGATACTGCCTGCTGGTTTTCCTACAACGAAGCCAAGCGGTTTTCTAAACATAAGGAGAAATTCGGCACCGGCTATATGGAAGGTGTTGCGGCCGCTGAATCGGCCAACAACGCAGTAGTCGGGGGCGCGCTGATTCCGACGATATCGCTGGGAATCCCCGGCAGTTCCTCTGCGGCGGTGCTGATGGGCGGGTTGATGGTGCATGGCATCATGCCCGGACCGACCCTGATGACCGACTATGCCGATGTCACCTATACCCTGATCTGGGCCATCATGTTGTCGAATATCGCCATGTTTGGCGTCGGCCTGATGATGACCCGCATGAGTATTTTTGTGACCAAGGTCAAAGACACCATCATGGCGCCAATGATCATCGTCATGTGCGTTATCGGTTCATTTTCCATCAACAATAATATTTTTGATGTCATGCTGATGTTCGCTTTCGGCCTGCTCGGTTATGCCATGGACAAACTCAAAATTCCGGCCGCCCCCATGGTTGTCGGTTTGATCCTGGGGAATCTGCTCAATGTCAGCCTGCATCAGTCGTTGCTGATCAGCGGTGGCAGTTGGATGATTTTCATGCAGAGCCCGATTGCGGCCACCCTGCTGGCCATTGCCCTGATTTCACTGCTGCAATGCACCCCGTTTTTTTCCTGGATCCCCAGGCTGCTAAAGTTTCGCCCCAGTAAGCAAAGAATCAAGGATGTCAGTGAGTAAGCCGAAATCCAGAGGGGTAAACTCCTTACTCCTCTGGATGAATAGCTCTTGTGGTGATGCCGTAAGGCATTTCTTCGCCCCACTGCGTGCGGCGGGGTACTTTTTAGCAAACCATGAATTGAGATTCCGGCCAGCCTTAACCCTGACCAGGATCCGGAACTGCATTTATTCAAAGCTTATTTTACGGTAAGGACGTGAGTTTATGTATCAAGTTCAACCTGAAGGATCGGCAGATACTTATACACTGGGCAAAGTTGTCTGCATCGGCAGAAACTATTTTGACCACATCAAAGAACTGGATAACGAGATCCCGGACCAGCCGGTGCTGTTTATCAAACCGGCGACAAGTATCATTGGCGAAGGCGGCCGGATCGAGATCCCCCCTGTTTCGAAAGACTGCCACCATGAACTCGAGCTGGCGGTCCTGATTGGCAAGACCGCAAAGAAAATTGCCGAGCAAGACGCCATGAGCTGTGTCGCAGGATACGGCATTGGGATCGATCTGACCTTGCGCGACATCCAAAGCAACCAGAAAAAAAAGGGCCTCCCCTGGGAGATCGCCAAAGGCTTCGACACCTCCTGCCCACTTTCCCATTTTGTCGCAGCCTCCAGAATCGCCGATCCCCATAATCTGCAAATGACATTGACCGTTAACGGAGAGATCCGTCAGAACGGATCATCCGCGCTGATGATGCGCAAAATTCCGCAGATTATCTCTGAAGCGTCTCAGTATTTCACCCTGCTTCCCGGAGATATCGTTCTGACCGGGACCCCGGCAGGGGTCAGCCAGATCAAAAGCGGCGATGTCATTAAAGCAAACATCGACCAGATCGGAGAATTGAATGTCTCGGTTCTGTGAGTTCATCCAGAGCTTTTCACCCGAGCTTGCAATGAAACTCAGGGAGAATTGGCCATGGCTTTACGAACAAGAGCCGGTGGTGATCATCATGGTTTCAAGCGCGAAACAGGCCAAGATGATTTCACCACGATAACTGCGAGCTCTCCTGCATCACCTCTGCCCGTCGGTCGACATCCTGTTGCCCCTGGTGCAGGAGAGCGGCACCCAAAGATGTTGTTTTTGAGGAGTTTTCATGTCCAGTAAGCGCGGCGACATTAACAATATTACCGAGGCCTATTACTCAGGCCTGATGAGTTCTTGCGGGTTCAGGCGCAAGGACATCGACAAACCCATTATCGGCATTGTCAATTCCTGGACCGATGTCAATCCGGGCCACGAGCCACTGGCTAAATTGGCCGGCCACGTTCGCGAAGGAGTCTGGGCCAACGGCGGGACTCCGGTCGAGTTCAATGTTCCGGCGCCCTGCGACGGAATGGCCCAAGGTGTCGGCATGCATTACATTCTGGTCCAACGTGATCTGATTGCCGCCTCCATTGAATCCATGGTGAAAGCGCACGGTTTTGATGGGCTGGTGTTCCTTTGCTCCTGCGATAAAATCGTCCCCGGCATGCTCATGGCCGCGGCCCACATCGATCTACCCGCACTGTTTCTGACCGCCGGAGCCATGCAGCCCTACAAAGAACAGGGCCAAGTCTATGTGACCTGCGACCTGAAAGAAGCCATGGGCAAACATCGGGTCGGTGATATCGACGATGCGACCATGGAACGCTGGATCACCGGAATGTGCAGTTCTTCTGGTACCTGTTCCATGTTCGGCACAGCCAACACCATGGGCTCTTTTCTTGAGAGCACCGGAATCGCCCCGCTGCGCTCCTCAACCATGCTGTTCAGCTCTTCCGCCAAGGTCTGGCAAGCACGCGGAGTTGGAGAACGGATTGTCGATCTGGTCAAGGAAAAGAAAAATTTCCGCTCCTACTTTACCGATGATGTCCTGCAAAATGGCATCAAGTACATTTCCGCCACGGGCGGTTCAACCAACGCCATCCTGCACCTGATTGCGGTCGCAAAAGCGTTGGAAACCTCTTTGCCGCTGCATAAATTTGACGAAGTCCAGGCTTCGGTCCCGGTCATCGCCAAATTCAAGCCGTCGTCCCAATACAATATCAATGACTATGACGAAGCCGGCGGGGTCGCCGCAGTCCTGAAGACGATTCAGAGCTTTTTAAACCTTGATACCGAGATGGCCTTTTACGGCACCACCCTGAAAGAGGTTGTCGATAGTGTCCAGGGCCCCATCAATCGGGAGGTCATCCGCGACATCAGTCTTCCTCTCGCTGAAGGGGGCTGTTTTTCCATCATCTTTGGAAACCTCGCTCCGCTGGGCGCAGTCGTCAAAAAAACCGGGGTTGATCCCAAAATGTACCATCACCAGGGCCCGGCCGTGGTTTTCAATTCGGAGGAAGACGTCCGGGATTTCATGCTGACCAAACCGGTGGAACCAGGATCGGTCCTGGTCATCAAGTATGAAGGCCCGAAAGGCGGACCCGGCATGCGTGAAATGTCGATTCCGGCCGCGATGCTGGTCGGGATGGGACTGCATACCTCGGTGGCCATGATTACCGACGGTCGTTATTCCGGCGCATCAAAAGGCCCATGTGTTGGTCATATCGCTCCGGAGGCCTGGGATGACGGGCCAATAGCTGCGGTCGAAGATGGCGACATTATTGAGATTGATCTCATTAATAACTCCATCACCCTGCATGTGCCGGAAAAGGAAATTGCCGAACGGCTGAAGAAGGTCATTAAGCCGCAACGGGAGGTGAAAGGTTCGCTGCAGGCTTATCGTCAGGGAGTTGCCGGCTCGGAAGAAGGAGCAGCCTGGCTGTTCCGGTAACGACAGGTCAAGAGTTTGAGGAGTCCGCAATGAATATTTTCAATACCCTGCTCGATCCGATTCCCATTCCGAAGATGGTCAGGGCCAGACAAACCTATCCGCGGCCGGTGTCCAGCGATCCCGAGGCGGAGTTTCTGGACAAACTGCACCGTAGCGGGGTTCTCAGCCGTGTCAAAAGCGGGATGTCGATTGCCATTACGGTCGGCAGCCGGGGGGTCAGCAACCAGCCACTCTTGGTCAGAGCCCTGGTTGCCGAACTTAAAAAGCTCGGCGCCAGCCCCTTTATCATCCCCGCCATGGGCTCGCATGGCGGGGCCACCGCCCCTGGCCAGCAGGAGATGCTGGAAGGGATGGGGGTCTCCGCCGCAGCGATGGACGCCCCGATCAGAGCAACGATGGAAACGGTTGTTCTGGGTGAAGCAGCTCCCGGACTGCCGGCGCAGATTGACAAATTCGCCCATGAAGCCGACGGCATCATTATTATAAATCGAATCAAACCGCACAGTTCATTTCGCGGGCCCTATGAAAGCGGCCTGGCAAAAATGATCACCATCGGCCTGGGCAAGCAGCGCGGAGCCGAAGCCTGTCATCGCCTGGGCTTCGGAAAAATGGCCGAAAATATCCCGCTCATCGCCAAAAAAGTCATTGTCGAAGCAAATATTCTGTTTGGCATCGGTCTGCTCGAAAATGCCTATCACGAAACTGCCCGAATCGAAGTGATCCCGACTGCGGACATATTGGACCGGGAGCCGGCCCTGCAGGAAGAATCCAAGCAGCTCTGCGCTAGATTGGCCTTCGACCAGCTGGACGTGCTGATCATGGATGAAATCGGCAAGGATATCAGTGGAACCGGCTTCGATACCAATATCGTCGGCCGCTATCACACACCGTTCATCAGCGGCGGTCCGCAGATTACCAGAGTGGCGGTTCTCGATATTACGGCCCGGAGTCATGGCAATGGCAACGGCCTGGGAATCGTCGACATGACAACCAGGCGAGCTTATGAAAAATTCAGCTTTGAGAAAACCTATCCTAACGCACTGACCTCCACCGTCCCCTTAAGCGTTATGATACCCATGGTGCTGGAAAATGATCGTCATGCCATTCAGGCCGCAATCAGGACCAGTAATGTTTTCGATCAAAGCCAGGTCAGACTGATGCGAATCAAAAATACCAATGAAATGAACGAGGTTGAAATCTCCACAAGCCTGATGAAGGAGGCCGAAGGCAGCCCCTTCATCGAAATCATATCGGAGCCCTATCCTCTGTCATTCGATACAAATGGCAATCTGTTCTAGCGCCCCACCTTTACGAAACCATGCCAGCGGATTTCGTTTGAAAGGGAGTCAGCGCCGGGACACGGAGCAGTTAACGAAGAACACAAGAATTGACTTATTGAGCTTTCTTGTCTTCTCCATAAAGTGAACAGGAGTATTCATCCAATGGGAAAACTACTAAGGTCCCTTGTCCTCAATCCGGAAGATTCCGTCGCCGTTCTTTTGGAAAAAGGGAGTCAGGGCGATAAAATCAACGTAGCGGACGAAGAGATTGAGCTTCTTGAAGATATCGATTTTGCGCATAAAGTTTTGATTAAAGACACCGTAAAAAATGATCCGGTCATGAAATACGGAGTACAGATCGGTTATATGCTGGCGGACACTGCCAAAGGCAGCTGGATCCATGGCCACAATATGGGCTGCGACCGGGGAAAAGTCAGAAGGGAGCTGATCAAATGAAATTCATGGGTTATCGCCGCGCTGATGGCAGAATCGGCATCAGAAACCATATCGCCATTATCCCTTCGGTCTTTTGCGCCAATAATGTGGCAGAAAACATTGCCCGGCAGGTCGAGGGAACCGTTGCTCTGCGCCACCCGGTGGGCTGCTCTCAAGTCGGCCTTGACCTGGAGTTGACCGCCCGCACCCTGATTGCCATGGGGAATCACCCCAATGTCGCAGCGGTTGTGGTTATCGGCCTGGGCTGTGAGCGCTTCAAACCGACAGAACTGTACGAGGCCGTCAAAAAAACCGGCAAACCGGTTGAAATGCTGGTGATTCAGGAGGAAGGCGGTTCGTCCAGGACCGTCGCCAAAGGGGTCGAGATCGCTCGCCGTTTTGTGCAGCAGGAGGCCGACCACCCGCGCGTTGAATGCGATATATCAGAGCTGACGATTGCCGTGAAATGCGGTGGAACGGACGCCACCAGCGGCCTGGCGGCCAATCCGGTTGTTGGCGCCATGTCCGACCTGCTGGTCGCTCAGGGGGGCAGCACCATTTTGTCCGAGCTCAATGAGCTGATCGGCACTGAAGACATGTTGGCGGCCAGAGCCATAACCCCGGAAATCTCCGCCAAAGTCTACGCCGCCATCTATGGAATTGAAGACAAGCTGCGTTCCGGTTGCGACGAACGCTATGCCGGCCGCAATGAACTGATTTCCCCCGGCAACTACGATGGCGGGGTCAGCAATATTGTCGAAAAAGCCCTTGGTGGAGTTTACAAGGGAGGCACCGCCCCGGTGACGGATGTCCTCGAATACGCCATTCCACCATGCCCGGACCAGAAAGGTCTGTTTCTCATGAACTATGAAAGCCACGATGGCGAGGTGGTCACCGGAATGATCGGTTGCGGCGCTCAGCTGGTGGCCTTTACGTCCGGGCGTGGCACCCCGGCCGGCTTCCCCCTGGCCCCGGTGATCAAACTGACCGGCAACAGTTTCATGTTTGAAAAAATGAATGAAAACTTCGATTTTAATACCGGAGATGTTATCAGTGGTGAGGCCACCATCAAAGAAAAAGGGCAGCAGCTTTTTGACATGGTTATGGCGGTCGCCAATGGCCGGCTCACCGCAGCGGAGAAGTTGTCCTCATACGAACTCTTCTGCGTGGCACGAGCCCTGGGCAACACCAATAACGCGGCGTGAAGCCGACTGCCGCCCCGGTATCATTGCGTATTAGCAACAAGGAGGTTCCATGAGATTAGCCACCATCCGAATCAAAGGTCTGGAGACCGCGGCCATTGTGCAGGACGATCTGGTCACCACCCTGGCCAGCATCAATGAACGGCTTGGTTCCAGCTGGCCAACCGACATCCTCGTTCTCCTGCAGCAGGACCAGCTCGATCCTCTTAACGCCTGGTATCGCTCTGGCGGCAAGGAGCAGATCGCCGGTCTGTCCGGGGACGCCATCCCCCTGACCGAGGCCAGCTTCGCGCCGCTCTACCGCACCCCCAGAAAGATCTTCGGCATCGGTCTGAACTATGTCGACCATGCCGCCGACCTGGCGGAGAAGGCCCCGAGCACCGAACCGGCCAGCTTCTTCAAGCCGGATACCACCATCATCGGTCCGGGCGATGCCATCAAAATCCCGCTACAGTCCAACGGCACCACAGCCGAGGCGGAATTGGGGGTGATTTTCGGCAAGGAATGCGTCGATGTCGAACGCGCCGACTGGCTGAGCGTGGTCGCCGGGTTCACCACCATCATTGATATGACCGCGGAAGACATTCTCAGGCGCAACCCGCGCTACCTGACCCTCTCGAAAAGCTTCGAAAGCTTCTTCAGCTTCGGGCCGCAACTGGTCACCCCGGACGAGATCGAGGACGTCATGCAGCTCAAGGTGGCGACCATCCATAACGGCCGGGTCCACGCCGAGAACGTCGTTGCCAACATGACCTTCCCCCCGGATTTTCTGGTCTCGTTCCATTCCCAGGTCATGAAGATGTACCCCGGCGACATCATCTCCACCGGCACCCCGCGGGCAGTCCATATCAGCCATGGCGATCAGGTCGCCTGCCGCATCGACGGCTTCGCACCGCTGGAGTGCCCGGTCATCGACAAGAAAACCCTCCGGGACAATAATTAATGTTCCACGGACATCACTCGAATGGCGCTTGTTTAAGAGAAGATGACAGCAAAACCGGGACTGTCCCCGCACGGGGGCTGTCCCAGGTCTTTGCGGTGCTAACCGCTACAGTTTCATGGCTCGCAAACTCTTGGGACAGCCCCCGAGAATTCTGGGGACAGTCCCGAGTTTACTGCAAGTTGTTTAAACGAGTGCCATTCCGGACATCACTCAATAAAAGGAGAAAAACTCATGGAATTAGGATTGAAAGATAAGGGAGTCATTGTTATGGCCTCCAGCTCGGGACTGGGCAAAGCAGTTGCCTGCGAATTTGCCCGTGAGCAGGCCAAAGTCATGCTCTTCAGCCCCTTTGAAGATCAGCTGAAGGAAGCCCAGGCTGAGATCAAGGCGGAAACCGGCAACGCCCCGGAATACTTTGTCGGCGATATCACCAAGGCCGAGGACATCAAACAGCTGGTCGCAACGACCGTAACCAAATTCGGCGGGGTTTACGCCCTGGTCAACAACACCGGTGGTCCGCCGGCCGGAACCTTCGATGCCTTTGACGACGAAACCTGGCAGAAAGCCTATGAGCTGACCCTGCTCTCCTATGTCCGCGCGGTCCGCGAAGTGCTGCCGCATATGCGCGCTGCGGGCACGGGGCGGATTCTCTGCTCGACCTCGTCGTCGATCAAAGCGGTGCTCGACAACCTGATCCTCTCCAACACCTTCCGCAGCGGCGTGGTCGGCCTGGCCAAGACCCTCTCCCAGGAACTGGGCAAGGACGGCATCCTGGTCAATGTCATCGCCCCGGGGCGGATCGGCACCGCGCGCATCGACCAGCTCGACCAGATCCGTGCCGACAAGGCGGGAATCTCGGTGGAACAGCTGCAGCAGAACACCTTCAAAACCATTCCACTGGGCCGCTACGGCGAACCGGCCGAGTACGGCAAGCTCTCGGCGTTCCTCTGCTCCGAAGCCAACACCTACATCACCGGCCAGTCGGTGCTGGTTGATGGGGGCCTGGTCAAGGCCCTGTAAAATACTGCTTGCACCGAAATAGGGGCGTAAGAGCAGGGAAGAACCTCGGTGGCGATCTGAAAGTGGCAATGCCGGCTTTCAGATCGCCACTGCCTGACCAAAAAACCACAGCAATTTTTCCCGCCACCCGGATCAGCTCACAAAAATCTGCTAAACTGACTGGATATTTTCAGCAATGTTTCCCGTTAACCTATTGCATCCGGGAGGATCCCATGGAGATGACAGACAAAGTTCTGGAAGTTATGCAGAATGCCGGTGAACCGCTCAACGCTGGCAAAATTGCCGAACTTGGCGGCATCGACCGCAAGGAGGTCGACAAAGCGATGAAGACATTAAAAGCGGATGGGAAGATTGTTTCGCCCAAACGCTGCTACTGGAGCCCGGCTTAGCAGCACAGGCAACTCCCCAGGCAGCCCGTCCGGATGCGGCAGGCTGCCGCATTACTCTCTATGCTATTTCAACCCCTGCTCCCCAAGCGCCTGCCGCATGAGCAGCGCCGGCAGCAAGGCCAGTACAAAAATCGCCGCCACCATCATGAAGCTGTCGCGATAGCTCAGCAGGTTGCCCTGGGCATAGATCATCCGGCCGAGATAGGTCAGCTCTCCTCCGCGCAACTGGATGGTGGGCAACCCGGCTTTGCTGAGCAGCTGACCAACCCCCTGCAGCAGGCTCCGCGTTGCCGCGCCGCTGCCATCCTGGGTGGCGGTCAAAGCAGCCACATACAGCTGGGTCCGACGTTCCAGCATAACCGCCAGCAGATTCACCCCGAAGGCCCCGCCCAACTGACGAACAAAGTTGATTGTTCCCGAGCCCTGGCCGATCCAGGCACTGGGCAAGGCGCGTAATGCCCCCGCGTTCAGGCTTGGAATCATGGTTCCCAAACCGATCCGGCCAATCATAATCCAGCCGGCCAGAGCCCAGAAAGTACTCTGCGGATCAACCCCGGTGAGCAGAAAAGAGGACAGGGCAAACAGGCCCAGGCCGACCATGATCATGAGATAAGCCGGGATTTTATCGGCCAGCCGTCCGGAGATGGGAAACACCAATCCAAGGATCAGTCCGGCCGGCATCAGCAGCAGGCCGGAGCGGGTCGGGGTGTAGCCCTGAATGGTCTGGACGAAAAGGGGTACCAGGTAGGCGGTGCCATAATTGCCCGCACCGAAAATCAGCGCCACCAGGCAGGCCCCGGCAAACCCCCGCGAGCGAAACAGGCGCAAATTGAGCATCGGCGCGGGATGATACAGCTCCCAAAGCAGAAAAGCGATGACCGAAAGCAGGGCCAGCGTCAACAGGCCGACGATCCAGTCAGAGTGCCAGCCGTAACGCTGACCGTTGGACAGGCCGTTGAGCAGACTCATCAAGAACAGGGACATCAGCCCGAAACCGATCCAGTCGAACGGCTTGATGCGGGCTCCGGCAGCCCGACCGGGCATGAACAACGTTGCCAGCAGCAGACCGAGCAGGGCGGGCGGGACACAGAGGAAAAACACGTAACGCCAACTGAAGCCGTCTACCATAACCCCGCCCAGGGTCGGCCCGAAAGCCGGCGCCAGGACCACTCCGAGGGCATAGATCCCCATGGCCGAGCCGCGTTTTTCCGGTGGAAAGACCTGAAAGATCACCTGCATGGACAGGGGCTGCAAAATGCCCGCCGCAGCCCCCTGCAGCAGCCGGGACAGGATCAGCAGTTCCTGCCCCGGGGCCAGTCCGCCCATGATCGACGCCAGCAGGAACAGGCTCATGGCCGAGATGAAGGTGACGCGCTGGCCAAAGGACTCGACCATCCAGGCATTCAGCAGCATGGTTCCGGTCATGGCGGCCAGAAACCCGGTCGAGAGCAATGAGGCGACATCCTGCCCCATCCCGAAGGTTCCCATGATATCGGGGAGAGCGACATTGACAATGGTCGCGGTCAGCACCGTGGAGATGGTGCCCAGCATGACCGTGCCGGAGACATACCAGCGGTACGCCGGCCCAAAGCGCTCAAACAACCGGTCAGTATGACTGAGTGCCACCGTCTCAGTCATGGGTGCTGACTTCCAGTTCCGCCATCATGCCGGGCTTGAGCTGGCCGTTGTCCTGCTCAAGGCTCACCCGCACCGGCAGGCGCTGGGCGATCTTGGTGAAATTGCCGCTCGGATTGGGATTGGGCAACAGAGCAAATTCACTGGTCGCGGCCTGGCCGACGCTATCGACCTGTCCGCTAAAAGTTTTCCCCGGCAGGGAATCGATGGTGATCGTTACCGTGCTGCCAAGCTTGAAATAGCGGATATCGGTCTCTTTGACATTGGCCTCGACCCTGACCCGGTTCGGATTATGCACCATCATCAGCCGTTGGCCGGGCGTGACATACTCGCCCTTTTCGACAAACACCCGGTCGATGACACCGGCGAAGGGCATGGTCAACACCCGGTCCTGCACATCCAGACGGGCGCTGGCGAGTTCGGCCTGCAACTGGTCTTCCTCAGGCCCCAGTTCAGCCTGCTGCTGTTTCAGAACCTGGATTTCTTCACGATCAGATTCGGCCTGAGCCAGAGCCGCCCGGCTCTCATCAAGAGCGGCTGTGGCTCTTTCCATTTTGTGATTCAGCGCCCTCAGGGTGGTCCTGGTTTGATCAAGCTGCGAGCGGTCTATGCCGCCGATGGGCGCCAGTTCTTCAGCGCGGTGGTTTTCCCGCTGGGCAAAATCCTGCTGCGCAGCAATGGTGGCAAGATCGGCTTCGGCCTCCTTCACGGCCGCACGCCGCGCCGTAATCCTGCTGGAGGTCTGCCGATCAATCATGTGGATGCGGGCCAGCAATTCCTCCTTTCGCACAGCCAGCCCTGCCAGGCGGGCCTCCAGCTGCTGAACCTTGAGCCGGCTGTCACGACTGTCGATGGTCACCAGCTGGGTCCCTTTGGGTTCGCTGTTCCCTTCGCGGACCGGAAGCTCGGTGATCCAGCCGGGAACCCGACTGCTGATCACCAGCATGTCCGCCGCGATGCGTGCGTCATTGACATAGACGTGGGTAAATTGCTGAACCAGCCACCAGCCACCGGCGAACAGAATCAGCGCCCCTGCGACAACCAGCAGCACAGAACGCTTTGGCCGCAGAATACGCCCCTTGGGCCTAATTCGGCGAGGCGCAGTCCGCCCTGATTGTTCCTGGCCCGGAGGAGTTTGAGGAGTGTTTTTAAAATCGGTTTCCTGTTGCAAAATAAGAATCCTCGCTTATTGAAAGCCGTGCAGGGTATTTAATTTTTTATTGATCTTGGCAAAGACCTGAAGACAGACCTCCAGCTCCGCATCATCGATATCGGCAAATATTTCCGCCCGCAGGCTTTTGACCGCATCCTTAATCTGACTGAGGTTGCAGGCCGCTTTCTCCTGCAGATGAATGGATTTGGCGCGGCGGTCAGCGTGCAGCGCCCGCCGCTCTATCAACCCCTCGCCCTCCAGCCAATCGAGGGTCTTGACCAAGGTCGGCCCCTGCACGCCGACGGAGCAGGCCAGCTCTTTCTGGGTCACGGGTTCGGGCAACCGGGAGAGGTGAAGGAGGGTCATCCAGCGCGATTCCGTCAGCCCATGGGGTGCCAAGCGGCGGTTGATTTCCGCACGCCAGTGGCGCACGATCCGCCCCATCAAAAAACCGAACTGTTCCTGTTCTGTCCTGGGAATAGTCATGATCAATACCCTTCGTAAATTTAGATAGTTTCTGTCCGGAAACCGCCCTTTTCCGTAATCTCGGCGTCAATCTACGCATTTGATTGTGCGGCGTAAAGCACTACACCTCCGCACAAATGCTTGATTTCCTTGACCTTGCGAAAAATTTCTGGTTTCCAGATCAGAAACGTTACAGTACCCCACCGGAATTTCCGGAGGGAAACTAGATAGCCAACTATTAAATAGCTATCTAATAAAATAATCCATAAGCTGTCAAGAGGCAATGGGGGGGGGGTAACTTTTGCTACGGTCTGGTTTAAAAACGGGTGGGAGGAGAACTGAGGAGGACTCTGTGGCGCTGGCGGGCGACTCCTGAATGGGGGCAGGCCGCAGTAAAGCCATTCCGGTCACGGAAAACGCAGTCAGCTGAAACAAAAAAAGCACCCAAGGGTGCTTTTTAACGGTGGTCTTATCCAGCTTATCAGCTGGTAGGCACGGGCGGGATTGAACCGCCGACCCCTACCGTGTCAAGGTAGTGCTCTCCCACTGAGCTACGTGCCTGCAATCAACTGCGGCGCTTCTTCTATCAAACTGGCGCGTCAACTGTCAAGTTATTTACTGAAAAATCCTCAAAAACCGCCCTGCCGATGTTTCAAACAATCCTTCCGGCAGCTCACCCAAAGGAGGCCTGGGCGGCTGAGGTGCCGGCCAGATAACCGGTCGACCAGCACAGCTGCAGGTTGTAGCCACCGGTCGGGGCGTCCAGGTCGATCATCTCCCCGGCAAAAAACAAATTGGCCACCTTTTTAGACCGCATGGTTCGCATATCGATATCCCCCAGCGCGACCCCACCGGCGGTGACGATGGCCTTTTTGAAATCGCCGATGCCGGTCACCGTCATCTCCAGCTCCTTGAACAGCTTCAGCAACTGGCCACGTTCCTGCCGCGACACGGAATGACATTTTTTTGCCGGATCGATTCCGGACAGCCGGATAAAGATCGGGATCATATCCTTGGGCAATAGCCCGCCCAGAGCATTCGCGAAAGCGCGGTTGTTATGCGCGACCAATTCCCGCTGCAGGCGCTTATCGAACAGTTCCCGGTCCACGGCGGGTTTGAGATCGAGCACCAAAGTGACCGGTCCCTGCTCCAAGGCGGCACCGATGGCGGCACTCATGTCCAGGACGATGGGGCCGCCGATCCCGTTGCGGGTAAAAAAAGCCTCCCCGAAACGCTCGTCGAGCTTATGCCCTTGCTGGCGGACCTCAAGACGGACATTCTTCAAGTTGAAATGGACCATCTCCGCAGTCCAGTCTTCGGCCAGGAACACCGGCACCAGGGCCGGCTGCGGTTTGACCAGCTGGTGTCCGCTGGCCACGGCCCAAGCGTAACCGTCGCCGGTACAACCGGTTTCCGGGTAGGACAGACCACCGGTGGCAATGACAAAGGTCGTGGCGCTGAATTCCCCCTGACTGGTGACCAAGCTCTGCAATTGGCCATCACGATGGGTTAAGGAAAGGACTCGGCAGCTGCTCCGCAGTTCTACACCGCTATCGGCGAGAAACTGTTCCAGGACTTTCTGCACCGCAGCAGCGTCACCCCCAGCCGGGAAAACCCGGCCGCCGCGCTCGACCTTGGTCGGCAGGCCATGCCGTTCAAAAAAGGCAATGGTGTCCTCAACCCCGAAGGCGTAAAGCGCGGTCAGCAGACTCTTGCCCGCAGCGCCGAACTGCTCACTGAGTTTGCGTGGATCGGTTTCCCCGCAGGTCAAATTGCAGCGCCCTTTGCCGGTGATCAGCAACTTGGCTCCGCAACGCCGGTTCTTTTCCAGCAGCAGCACCCGTGCGCCCTGCGACGCCGCGAAACCGGCAGCAAACATCCCGGCCGGTCCGCCGCCCACAACAATAACATCAAATTGTTTCATCAGACGGCAACCGGCAGATCAATATCGTAAACCGAGGCCAGATATTTCAAGTAACTCGGATCTTCACACATGCTCTTGCCCGGTTCATCGGAGATCTTGGCCACCGGCTTGCCATTGGCCGAAACCAGCTTGATCACCATATCCAGGGACCTGTTCCCGACATCGTTGGTGAGGTTGGTGCCGATGCCGAAAGAAATTTTAGTCCGCCCCTTGAAATAGCGGTAAATCTCGATCATCCGCGGAAAGGTCAGGCTGTCACTGAAAATCAAAGTCTTGGTGGTCGGATCAATCCCCATCTGTTCATACAGGGAAATGGCTTTCTCGCCCCATTCGAAAGGGGAGCCGCTGTCGTGCCGCAGCCCGTCATAGAGTTTGCCAAAATAGGGATCGGAAAAATCGCGGCAGAAGGAATCCATGGAATAACAATCGGTCAAGGCAATCCCCAGTCGGCCACGGTATTCCCGCACCCAGCCTTCCAGGGCCGCTTTCTGGGCCTCGCTCAACCGGGTCACGGCCTGCCAGGTCTGGAACCATTCATGGGCCATGGTCCCGATGGGCATCAGCTTATGGCGCCGGGCCAGATCAAGATTGCTGGTCCCGAAGAGGTATTGGGGAATTTCCCGGACCAGGGTTGTCAGCACCTCTTCCTGCCAGGCCTGACTGGCTCTGCGCCTGGTGCCGAAATCGGTGAACCGGAAACCGGGCAGGTCGCCTTCATTGCGCAGAAATTCGATCTTTTCCTGCAACCGCCCGCGGGCGACGTTCAAATCAATGCCACCACAGTTGATCCGGGTATGCAGCTCACTGATAATGGCCAGAGCGTATATCTCCAACAGGGTGACATGAATCAGCGGACCGCGAAAGCGCAGATCGATATCATCCCCGTCGGCCTGCAGATGAACAAACCGCATATCGAGCCGAAAAATTCTTAAAAACTCAATAAAATCCGGTTTAAAAAAAGAAAATCGCGCCAGATAGAGCAGCTCTTCATCACTGAAGGAAAGAGTGCAAATATGCTCAAGCTGCTCCAGAATGGCCGGAATCAGAGCGGCCAAATTGAAACCGTTGCGGTTGCGGCAGGCAAACTTCCACTCCACGTGGACAGACCGGAACTCGGGGGCATGGTAATAGGCCTGCAGCATGGTGATCTTGTAGAGATCGGTATCGAGCAGGCTGGAGATAAGAGGATGTTCAGGAGCTGAGTGCATGTTGCCCCGCTTGTGTCCGACTGTGCTTGTCTTTCATTGCTGAAATATCCTTTGTCATTGTGCTGGCTGAGTATTCTGCAGCCGGTAAATTGCCGTCACCGCGGCCTGGATATCGACCTTGCCAGTGGCAACCGGAACACTATCGACCGCGGCGGTCCGGGCTTCGGTGAACATCATTTTGGGGGCTGTAAAGCCGTTTGAATTATCAAGGGACAAAGAGAGCAGTTCACCCAAGCGTACCCCAGCGGCCGTGGCCAAAGTGTGGGCCTTGTTCCGGGCCTTGGTCGTCGCCAGATCAATCGCCTTGAGTTGCGCTGTTTCCGGGTCGGCCAAGGAGAATTGCAGGTTGCCGATCTGGTTGGCACCAGCCTGTTGCGCTATCCCCAGCAGGTCCCCGGCCAGGTCGATGCGGGTGGTGGTGATCTGCAGTTCGTTACTGACCTGATAGGCGACGATCCGCCGCTGCCAGTTGGCCGGAGTCGGCCGCGGCGGGACACTCCATTCCGGCCGAATCTGGAACTGCCCAGTCTGCATCTCGCTGACGGCAATCCCCATGTCTGCCAATTGTTTCATGACCGCCCTCATCCGCTCGTTATTATCTTGCAACGCCTGTCCGGCAGTCTCCTGTTGCGTCACCACCCCCAGCCGCAGTTCCAGCTGATCGGGAATCACTTCGACGACGGCATCGGCCTGCACCACCAGTTGCGGAACGGGTTGCGGATTGCCGGTCCCATAGAAAACGGGCTGTGGGACGCAGGCGGTCAGCGTAAAGAGGACGAACAAAGCACACAGATAGTTGTATTTCATAGCTTATCCTTTACCATTTGAGTCAACGCCAAAGGGTTTTCCGGCCGTTGCAGAATTGAGAAGCGGTAATCAATTTCGGCTCGGAAATCCTCTTGCCAAAGCACTTGAAAGGCTCCCTCCGGCAATTCCGGGAAGAAACTGTCCCCGGCAACGGCCAGGTTCAGTTCGGTCAAATAGATGCGCTCGGCCCAAGCCAGGGTCTGCTGAAACACGTCCGCGCCACCGCAGATAAACAGCTCCTCGGCCGGTTCCGCCAGGGTCAAGGCCTGGCTGAGAGTGCCCGCGACGGTGCAGCCGGGCAACCTCAGCCCCGCTTGCCGACTGACCACGATGGTCCGCCGCCCGGGCAGGGGGCGGCCGATGGACTGGTAAGTCTTCCGCCCCATCAGCAGACAATGCCCCATGGTCAGTCGTTTGAAACGCTGCAAATCTTCCGACACCTGCCAAGGCAGCCGCCCGTTCCGCCCGATGACCCGGTTGCGGGCCATCGCCACGATGAACGAGATCAGCAACAGGAGACCCCTTTCGGATCACTATTCCTGGGAGCAATGTTCCGCACCAGATAGCGATCGAAAACAACCTGCGGAACCCACCTGATCAGGCGGGCCAACAGGAACACCACCAGCAGGGTGAAGGCCAGGCGCCCCCAGAGAATGCCCGAGAGATGGGCGCCAAACACCAGCATGACCAGGGTGTCCTCAATGACACTGTGGCAGAGTCCCATCAGCGCCAGGGAAATGAAAATATCCTTTTTGGACAGATAGCCCGCTTCCGCTTCGCGGATCAGTAAACCGCCGCCGTAGCTGATCCCCAGAGTCATGCCAATGATGGCCAGGGGCGCGACTTCGCGGCTCATGCCGAGAAAGGTCAGCAGCGGCTCCAGCAGACGGGTCATCAGATCGCTGAAACCGCATTTTTTCAGGATCGCCAGCAGCATCACCAGGGAGAAGATGATCACAAAGATCACCACCAGGCTCTGCCCTTGGGCGAGCAGCCATGAGCCCCAGGATGGTCCGGCGGCGGGCGGGCTCCAGAGTGCCTGACTCGGTTGCTGCAGGGTGCCGGACGCCTGATAAAGCACATGCAGCAGCCAGCCGAGCAGGAAAGCGCCGCCAACCCGCAACAGCAACATGGCTCGGAAACGAGTGCCGACCTTTTGAGCAATGCGCAGCTCAACGGGCAGAGCATGAGCAATCAGGATCATAGTGGTGATAATCGTCACCTGAGCCATGGTCAGACCAAGCCCCGGCGCCAGAGAGGCAAAAACAATCAGGGCCGAATAAATATTGATCACCATGGCCGTCGCCCAGACCAGCCCCATTTCGCCCGGCAAGCCAACCAGATGCATCAGGGGGCCGATAAAATGGCCGATATGATCGATCACTCCGGCCTGCTGAAGCAGACGGGTCAGAATACTGATGGGGATAATGATCCGGAACAGTTCCCAGGCAATGACCAGGGCATCTTTAAAGGAATGGCGCAATCCAGTGAAGATAAGGCCGAAAAACGTCTCCGGCGAACTTTCGGTCATGCTTCTACCCGCGACTGCTTGGCCGTCATGCTGAGGATTTCCAGCTTATAGACCTCGGTGGCAGCCACAGAGTCGGGCAGAAAACTGAACGGTTGATCGCTGTACTGGGCCATGATCCGGTCCAGACCTTGACGTTTCTCCACATCAGTCTTCAGGAAATGGATTCGCCCGTGGCCAACCACGGACTGAAACCGGTTGCTCCAGTTGCAGGCCAGTTTTCCGGTCAGGATCCCCAGATCTATGGCCACAGTAAAGGCCACCATGGGATCGGCTGCCATTAACTCCATTTTGCGCCCAGTCGCGGCGGAATGAAAATAAAGCGCCCCGCCATGGTACCCGTAGTTGAGGGTGACAATATAAGGTGCGGGCTCGGCATTGAATGCCAGCTGACAGACCTTGCCTGCACGGAGGATCTCCTCAATCTGCCGCTTTTCCGTAATTTGTTTTTCAGAACGTCGCACGCTTCACCTACTTTTTAAAGAGCCACAGGATCAATGAAATCAAGCCACTGACCAGCAGCATGCTGGTAATGGGAAAAAACAGTTTAAAGCCGGGTTTGTCAATCATGATATCGCCCGGCAGCCGGCCGAAAGGAAGTTTGCCCAACCAGGGCCAGAGCACTCCGGCCAGAACGATGAGCAACCCGGTAACGAGCAAAGTTTTCTGCATAATTGCGGACTGGCGCCTTTCTTTCACAAGCACCTCGGCTAGCTGCCGAGGCCGGTTTTCCAGATCAGTCTGATCCGCGGATATTCCGGCAGATCGCTGCGCAGGCATTGTTGCATGTCCTGAATCAATGCGTCGACATCGATGCCGAGATAAGCATCCTCAGCACTTTGCAGTTTTTCAAGACCCAACTGAGCCAGGACTGCTGCGCTTTCGGGTTCCGCCAGGTAATAGTTGAGCATTGCCGCCGCAATCAGCACCAACCCCAGAATAAACCGGCCCGGCTGGGAAGTCTGCCCGGCGGCAAGGCACAGCTGTTTGAAATAAACATGCGCCTCCCACCAGAACCCGTTATTGAACAGATCGACACTATAGAGATAATCATCGCAATCCCACCAGGTTTCAACATTAAACGACTGGGGCGGTGAAAGTTTTTCACCATAGGAATGTCCGTCCCGGTCATGAAACGGGTTCGGGTTCCAAAACGGCAGATGTCGATATGCCGGCAGATTTCTTTTACTATAGCGGGGAATACCCAAGTCAGCAAATACAGGTTCCATCAGCAACTCCGTTGATCAAGTCCCACCCTGTCATCCGGCTTAACAACCCAACTCACTCAGCCGGAAAGCATGCTTTTCCTGAGGTTTTTTTCAGTAACCTTTCCTGCAAAGTTTCACAATACAGTGCACGGCAAGGAAAGTCGAGAGCCCGGCAGCGGGCGGTTTTGCGGATGAATTGTCGATCTGGGCAAAGGTTGCGGAATCAGCAGCGGTTTCCAGCTGCAAGGGAAGATGGTATCCTTTTTTTGAATTTTCCGTCTTATCGTCCAGGGAAATTTACGACCTTCAAACAAACTTCACCAAAAGGACCCCTCATAATGAACAAAGCAGTCCGTATCGGCAAAACCGACCTGTTCGTTAATCCCATCGGCCTGGGGGCCAATGCCGTCGGCGGGCATAATCTTTATCCGGATCTGGATGAAGAGGTTGGCCGCGAGCTGGTCCGGCAGGCCTTGACCGGCGGCATCAACTTCATCGACACCGCTTTTATTTACGGTCCGCGCCGTTCCGAAGAACTGATCGGTGAGGTCATCAAAACACAGCACCGCCGGGCCGATGTCGTCATCGCTACCAAAGGCGCCCACGATCTGTCCAGCGGCGAAGTCAAATTCAACAACCGGCCGGAGTTCCTCAGGCAGTCGGTTGACAGCAGCCTGCAGCGACTGCAGACCGACTATATCGACCTCTACTACATCCACTATCCGGATGAGGAAACGCCCAAGGACGAGGCGGTCGGCATGCTCAAAGAACTCAAGCAGGCCGGCAAAATCAGGGCTATCGGCGTGTCCAACTTTTCCCTCGACCAACTGGAGCAGGGGAATAAGTACGGCGGGATCGATGTTTTCCAGGGGCACTACAACCTGCTGACCCGCGGCGTCGAGCAGGATATTCTCCCCTACTGCGAGGGGCAGGAGATCTCCTTTGTGCCATACTTCCCACTGGCCATGGGCATTCTGGCCGGAAAATATCATAAGGACACGGTCCTGCCCGCCGGCGACCACCGCAACAAGCGTCCCCACTTTCAGCCGGAGGTCTTCCCCGCCATCATCGCCAAGGTCGACCAGCTCAGGGAACTGGCCCAGCGCTATGCCACAGACGTTCCTTACCTGGTCCTCGCCTGGTATTTGACCCGTCCCGCCATCGACGTGTTGATCCCGGGTGCCAAGCGCGCCGGGCAGGCCTTGCAAAATCTGCAGACGCTGGACCTGGTGCTGGAAGAGGAAGATATTGCGGCCATTGATGAAATGTTCCGGGACGAGTCGCTTTAACGGTCTGTTGAAAGCCGCCTGCTGAGCCCATGAATGGGCGATCAAACTCGATGACGCCTTTCTAAGGCATTGCTTCTGTAAGGTGGAAGAAATAGCACTTTTCTCCACCGAGTTTGAACAAGGTCAGGGATGGACTTTTCGACAGCCTGCTTGAGATCAAGAGGACAATCAGCGCGAGAGCCGCTCGTTTCCACCATCGGTTGGTCCCTGGGCCAGACGCTCCGCCAGCCAGCCCCCCATGCGGCGGAGCGCCTGTTCCCGTTGCGGGGTCCAGCGGGGCGCAAAATTCAGCCGGAAACAGTTCTTGAATTGCCGGCTGAAGGAGAACATCTCTCCCGGGGCAATGAACACCTCCTGCGCGCGGCAATAATGATAGAACTCCGTCGAATCGATACTCCGTGGCAGTTCCAGCCAGGCGACAAGACCGCCCTGGGGGCGGCTGATTCTGGTTTGAGGGGGAAAATGTTCCGTGACCAGATCGACCAACCGGAGATATCGCTGACGGTATGCTTCCCGAGCCTGGCGCAGATGCCGCTCATAGATCCCCTGGCTAAGAATCTCCGCCGCGACCAGTTGCGGCAGCAGCGGCGTCGCCAGCATATTCACGTATTTGCGGTGCAGCAGCTGATCGTAATAACGACCGGCCAGAATCCAGCCGACCCGCAGCAACGGATCAATGGTTTTCGATAGTGAGGAACAGAGCAGCACCATCCCCTGATTGTCAAATGCTTTGATCGCTTTGCTTCTTCTCTCGCCAAAGTAAAGATCGCCATAGATATCGTCTTCAACAAGCGGCACCTGGTACTGCTCCAGCATGGCCACCAGCTCTTTTTTCCGCTCATCCGGGATGCTGCAGCCCAGTGGATTGGAAAAGCTCGATACGGTTAACACCGCCCGCAGCGGCCATTGTTCCAGAGCCAGCCGCAGGGCTTCCAGGCTCAGTCCGGTCTCTGGGTGAACCGGAATTTCAATTGCTTTCAGACCATAGGCTTCGATCAGCTGAAGGATACCGTAATAGCAGGGGGATTCAATGGCCACGACCTCGCCGGGCCTGGTCAGCACTTGCAGGCACAGGCCCAAGGCATTCAAACAGCCACCGGTGGTGACAATGCTGTCCGGCGAAACCGCCACCCCGGCATCCACGGCATGATGGGCAATCTGTTGGCGCAGTTCATACGGACCTTCGGGGTTGGTATGGCCGAGCCCCAAATGTTTCCGGGTTCTGGAAAGACGGGTATAAGTCTGCTCGACATGCTTGATGATGGGAAAATCCGTCGCCGGCACCGCCCGACAGAAACTGACCGCCAGGGGACTGGTTCCCTCCTGCTGCAGCTCCATGACCAGTCGCGACGTCCGTGCCAGAACCGGCCAGGATTGCGAATCAGGGGGATTGGGCTCGGCCAGAGATTCACGAACCCGCCGGCGCACGTAGTATCCCGACTTCGGCCGCACCGCCACCCAACCCTGCTCCTCGAGCAAATTGTAGGCAGCCAGTACCGTTGAAACACTGACATTCTCCCGCTTGGACAGCTGCCTGACGGAGGGCAGCCGTTCATTAACGGCGATCGCCCCGGTCCGGATCAGCTCCGTCATTTTATCTGCGAGCTGAGCATATAGTAGGTTTTCCATCGTTTCCACCAATACAGTTTCCTGAAAAACAACCAGTACAGTTCAGTAGTTCTCCAATCTGTTCCTATCAACAAATCACCATTCTGAATCTGTTTCGGTCCAGATAAAAGATGTAGCATAACCGCTATCACAATGCCAAGCACGGGAGCGCAACAATGATGAGAAAATCACAGTTGGTCGGTCAATGGAGAGATGCTGCCTCGGGCAGCCTCAGTCTGAAATTCCGCCTTTATGCCGTGGGGCTGCTGTTCTGGATCCAGAAATGGCGGCGCAATGCAAAGACCAGAAAACAGCTTGCGGCGCTGCCGGAATACCTGCTGCGGGATATCGGCCTGTCCGAGTATCAGGTCCGCCAGGAGATTGAAAAGAAATTCTGGCAGTAACCCCAGCAACCTGAGGCGTGTGGCTCAACACAAAGGAGCGTGATTAACAATCCCCCTTGCCCATGACTTTCCAGCCCACTTGGCAGCCGGCAAAAAACGGCACAATCGGCCGCCCGTTGGGCAGGATGATCTGCTCCGGCACGGTCCAATTTTCGCGTTGCAGGGTGACCGTCCCCGGGTTACGTGGCAAACCGTAGAAATCCGCCCCGTTTTCACTGGCAAACGCCTCCAGTTTGTCCAGGCAATCCAGGACATCAAACACCTGCGCATAAAGTTCCAAAGCCGACCAGGCGCTGTAACAGCCGGCACAACCGCAGGCCGACTCTTTGCGGGCCTGTTCATGGGGCGCGGAATCACTGCCGAGGAAAAATTTTCGCGAGCCGCTTTTCACCACCTGGCGCAAGGCCTGTTGATGGGTGTTGCGCTTAAGCACCGGCAGGCAATAGTTGTGCGGGTGCAAGCCGCCAACCAGCAGGTCATTGCGGTTAAGTAGCAGATGCTGGGGCGTGATGGTCGCCGCAATGCGTTCGTTGCCGGCTAACACAAACTGGGCGGCATCCGCCGTGGTGATATGTTCCATCACCACCTTCAGCTCGGGATATCGCTTAACCAAGGGGCCAAGGACGCCCTCGATAAACACCTTTTCGCGATCAAAAACATCCACTTCGGCAGCGGTCACTTCACCATGAACCAGCAGCGGCATGGCCAGCAGGGCCATTTCCTCCAGGGCCGGATAGATCTTTTCCAGAGCGGTCACCCCGGAGTTCGAGTTGGTCGTGGCCCCGGCCGGGTAAAGTTTGGCTGCGACAACCCCGGCCTGCTGGGCAAGCCGAACCGTCTCAGGCGAGGTCTGATCGGTGAGATACAGGGTCAGCAACGGTTCAAAAGAATTTCCCTGCGGGCGGGAGGCAAGCAGCCGTTTGCGGTAGGAAAGAACAGCCTCTGCCGAAGTAAGGGGAGGCACCAAATTGGGCATGGCCACGGCCCGGCCAAAACAGCGTGCACTGGCAGCAACGGTTTCCGGCAGCATCTCCTGATCGCGAAAGTGCACATGGAAGTCGTCCGGCGTGCGAATACTCAATTGCTCAATCATTGTATGAACCTCATCACTGCTGGAAATTGGCGGACAAAGGCCTCTCCTCCGAACCTTGTTTGATCGTCAACGCCTGTCGGGCTCGCTGAAAAATTCGCTTAGAATCTTGAAAATACATCTTTTTTGTGGAGTTTCCATTCCGTTGCTGGCATTATTTCCGGATTCCTTGAACATCCAGGTTCTTCCCGTCATCAAAACCGACCAAACACCAGTACACACCTGAAAGGATCGGTCTGCAGTGAACCGCAAATACAGTTTTATGTCAGTTCTGACCCTGTTGCTGGTGGTCGGATTTTTGTGCACCAGCATCATCAGTTATTTTGTCGCCCGGCAAAGCCTGGCCGAACAGATTGCCGGTAGCACCCTGCCCCTGACCAGTGACAACATCTATTCCGAAATCAAACAGGATCTGCGACGACCGATTTTTATCTCCTCCCTGATGGCCCACGACACCTTTGTCCGCGACTGGGTCCTGGCCGGCGAAACCAACCCCGACAAAATGGTCCGCTACCTGAGGGAAATCCAGCAGCGCTATGCCACGGTCACCAGTTTTTTCATCTCCGACAACAGTCATCATTACTACCACTCCAGCGGAGTGCTGAAAACCGTCTCCCCGGACGATCCGCAGGATCAGTGGTATTTCAATATGCCTAAAGTGATCGAGGATTACCAGATCAATATCGACCGGGATACCGCCGACCTGACCAGCATGACCGTGTTCATCAACCACAAGGTTTATGATTATGTCGGCAACTATATCGGCACTATCGGGGTCGGCCTTGGGGTGACCTCGGTGAAGGAACTCATCGAAACCTATCAGGAACGCTACGGCCGAACCATCTTCTTCACCAACCGGCAGGGCCAGGTCACCCTGGTCGGCAGCCAGTACCAGGGACCGGACAACCTCAAAAAGATTCCCGGACTGGCCAGCCATGTCAGCCAACTATTGACCGTTCCCAGGACCTCGTTGACCTTTCAGCAGGATAATCATCCTTACTACCTCAATAGTCGCCTGGTGAACGATTTCGACTGGTATCTGATCGTCCTGGAAAAGGAAACCCCCGGTGAAATCAGAGTCCAGAAGGCCCTGGTTATCAACATCGCCATCAGCCTTGGAATTACCGCCATCGTCATGATCATTGCCGGGATGACCATCGGCAATTATCAGAAAAAACTGCAGGCTATGGCCACCATCGACAAACTGACCTGCCTGACCAACCGGCAGATGTTCGATTTCCTCTTTCAGCAGGCCTGGAAAGCCAGCCGCCGTCACAACACCGCCCTTTCTGCACTGCTCATCGACATCGACCATTTCAAACGGGTCAACGACACCTACGGCCACCCGGCCGGTGACCAGGTCCTGGAGACGGTCGCTGGAACACTGAAGGATATTATCCGCGGGGATGACTGCCTGTTCCGCTGGGGCGGCGAAGAATTCCTCGCCCTGCTGCCCAATTGTAATGCCTCGCAGGCGATGATCCTCGCAGAACGTCTGCGCAGCAGAATCCAGAATCTGACCATCTCCCAGGGGAAAACCGCTCTTCAGGTCACCATCAGCCTGGGAACCGCGGAACTGAAACCGGACGAATCGGCCGAGGCCCTGATTGCGCGCACTGACCAGGCTCTTTACCGGGCCAAAAGCAATGGTCGCAACCGGGTTGAAGTGGCAAGCTGAGCAACTCCCGCGCGACACGGGTTGATGTTTTTTTGTTCCCAACTGGTCCTTTTGCTTTTCGGTACTTGCCAAAAAACTAGATTTTGTTAATCTTACTGATCGACTAGTTATGGCTTGATAACCTCAGGAAGGATCTGTCGCAAGTGACCCGCAAATTCCGTTTCATGACCATTCTGACCGTTTTGCTGGTGGTCGGCTTTCTGTTTACCAGCATTGTCAGTTATTTTGTCGCCCAGAAAACCCTGGCGGAGCAGATTGCCGGTAGCACCCTGCCCCTGACCAGCGACAATATCTACTCCGAAATTCAACAGGATCTATTGCGGCCGATCTTTATCTCTTCTCTGATGGCCCATGATACCTTCGTCCGTGACTGGGTTCTGGCCGGGGAAACCGAGCCCGAAAAAATGGTTCGTTACCTGCGGGAAATCCAGAAGCGCTACGGTACGGTCACCAGTTTTTTCGTCTCCGAATACAGCCACCACTACTATCATTCCAGCGGCGTGTTGAAAACAGTTTCCCCAGATGATCCGCAGGATCGGTGGTATTTCAATATGCCCAAGGTGCTGCAGGACTACCAGGTCAATATCGATCGGGACACCTCCGACCTGACCAGTATGACCGTGTTCATCAACTACAAGGTCTACGATTACCTCGGCAATTACATCGGCACCATTGGGGTCGGCCTTGGGGTTAAATCGGTCAAAGGACTCATCGAAACCTATCAGGAACGCTATGGCCGGAGCATATTTTTCACAGATCGGCAGGGCAAGGTCACTCTGGTCGGCAGTCAATACGACGGGCCGAATAGCATCAGGGATATCCCCGGGCTGGATATCTACGCCACCCAGATCCTGACCACACCCAGTACGTCCTTGACCTTTCAGCAGGGCAACCATACCTATTATTTCAACAGTCGTCTGGTGGAAGATTTTAACTGGTACCTGATCGTCCTGGAAAAAGAGACGGCGGGAGAAGCGCGCATCCAGAAAACCCTGCTGATCAACATTGCCATCAGCCTGGCTATCACCACGGTAGTGCTGATCATCGCCGGAATCACTATCGGCAACTACCAAAAGCGCCTGGAAGCCATGGCCACCACCGACAAACTGACCGGGCTGACCAATCGGCAGATGTTCGATTTCCTCTACAAGCAGGCCTGGAAAGCCAATCTGCGCCGCAAAACCGCGCTGTCCATCCTGATCATTGATATCGACCACTTCAAACATGTCAACGACACCTATGGCCATCCGGCCGGTGATCAGGTGCTGCAGGCGGTGGCCAAGGCCCTCGCGGAAACCCTGCGCGGCGATGATATGCTGTTCCGCTGGGGGGGCGAAGAGTTTCTGGCCCTGCTCTCCGACTGCAGTATTGACCAGGCCAGGGTCCTTGCGGAACGACTGCGCAGCAGAGTCCAGGAGCAGGCGATTTATCGCGGTGAGGCGACCATCCAGGTCACGGTCAGTCTGGGAGCAGCCGAATTGCAAGTGGATGAAGAAGCAGACCGGCTGATTTCGCGGGCAGACCAGGCCCTTTACCGAGCCAAAAACGGCGGCCGCAACCGGGTCGAAACCGCAACCTGACAGGAAGTCATCATGACTCCGAAGGAACTGATCGAACAGTGGGTAGAGGCGTTCAACACCGGAGATGCGTTGCGCCTGGCGGAATTCTATAGCGAGGATGCAGTCAATCACCAGGTTGCCGAGCAGCCGGTGGTCGGCCGCCAGGCCATCGCAGAGATGTTCGCCCGTGAATTTGCCCGGGCCGACATGACCTGTCTGGTCGAAAACCTGTTTGCCGACGGCGACTGGGCGATTCTTGAATGGAAAGATCCCCTCGGCCTGCGCGGCTGCGGATTTTTCCGTATCGAACAGGGCAAGATCGCTTTTCAACGCGGCTACTGGGACAAGCTCTCATTCCTGCGTCAGCACGGCCTGCCGCTGCCGACCGAGTAATCCCTAAGATAGCCCCTGAGGGGGGAACAGGCCTGCATTTCCACCCCCATCCTAACCTTCCCCCATCAAGGGGGAAGGAATCAATTCATAGAGCCTGAAAGGCTTGGACTGAAAGTCCATAGTTTTGAACTAGCGTACTGGAACAATAAAAGCTGGACAGAAAATTTTTCAAGCAGGAAAAATATCCTTTTCCTCCTTTCACCAAGCCAACAGGTCAGCAGCTCAACATGGTTGTTGAGCTGCCCGTCGTTCCAGTCTGTTAGCCACGAATCAAGGCCAGGGCGCGCGCGGCGGCCTGCTCGAGGATACCGGCATGGGCGGCAAAATCGAGCACGGTGATCCGCTCCCGAATGGCGCGGCTGTTCATGGCCGCCAGCAGGAATTCATCCACCGACAACCTGAACGCCTCAAGCCCAAAAGGCGCACCAACTCTGGAAAACAGCTCAACAAAATATTCCGGCGGCCGCACCTGGCCGAACAGCGGGCGAAGTTTTTCCCAATACCGCGGCAATTGTTCATCAAAGGCAGCCAAAACGTCCCGTTTGTTGGCAAACTGGCCGGCAACCTCAGCGGCATAAGGTCCCCAGATCTCCGGGATACGCGCGGCCGTGGCGGAAAATTCCGCTTCCGCACGGGGCGCCAGAGCCTTTTTGTCCAGCCACGGCAAGGAGCTGATAACAGGCCGCCGAGAGAATGATCCCCAGCCCGACCTGTAGGCCGTGCCGTTCCGGTACGCGACCGGTCAAGGGTTCCCGCATGTCCCAGAAGTGCGACATCAGATGCTCCCACGCCCGAGGCCGGAGCACTGGACCCGGCCAGGCTCATAGCCACGCCGGAGATCAGCAATACCATGGAACAACCCCATAACCGCCTTTTCTTTCCCCCGGCCGATAGCTTCGGGCTGTTCACTGTAATCCTTCTCCACCCCGGCCATCATGGCCTGCCGGCAAACCGCAGTAACTTTGACTGAACAGCAGCGATTCCCGCCTGCCAGTCGATATCCGACACCACTTTGGCCAGGACATCACAAAAACCCGCCTGACGCAGCTTAAGGGGAGCGTTTCGAATCACCTCTGGAAGCACATACAAACGCTCCGGCGGGGTGGCGGGCAGGGTTCTTTTGACCCCCTTGACCATTGATCGCGGCGATCCCGGAGGTGTAACCATTCATGGAGGGTGCCGTCGGCATACACCCAGAACGGTTTGCCGTCTTCGCTGGCCGCATATTTTCCACAGGTCGTTGAGGGTTCCGGAGCCGACCGAAATCACTAGTGCCTTTGTCGGCACTGAGCATGCGGACCTTGGCAACGGTTTGATCATCAGCCACCGGGTCGGCGTCAAGGAGGAAACTGGTCAGATTGACGCCGGCTGCCCCGCAGCTGCTCCTCCAGGGTATGACCGACCACGCGCTGAACATCAGGATCGCTGAGCAGCAAAACCGGCTGGTCGGCAAAAACCGCCCCGGCAATCGTCGGCCATAACCCGGGCGGCATCGGCACCCAAGTAAAGGGTTGCGGTCGGCGCGGGATGCGGCTTTCCACAGGTACAACCGCTCAGCCCCGGTGTGCGGGTTGATAATAAAGGGGTGATTATTGATGTTGACCATCGTCATTTTTCCCTTTCCACCAGACCTTTGACAAACCAGCGCTGCATCACCAGCACCACCAGCACCCGGCGGCAGTACTACAATCAGTGCTCCGGCCATGGCGATATGCCAGTCTGGCGGATCTTCCGGAGATGGCAGCAGGTGCTTCAGACCGATCACCGCCGTGGTCATCTTCGGGTCCGTGGTGATCAGCAACGGCCAAAGATACTGATTCCAGCCAGTAAACGAACTCGATCACCACCAGGGCTCGGCGATATTGGTTTTGGACAGCGGCACGAGGATTTTCCAGAAAAAGGTCATCGGCGAGGCACCGTCCATTTTGGCGGCTTCGCAGAGCTCTTCCGGAATGGTCAGAAAAAACTGTCGGAACAGAAAGGTACAAGGTGGCGGATGCTGTCAACGATCAGAATCAATCCGGCATAACTGTCGAGCAGGCTGAATTCCAGCTTAACCGAAATATCATGTCCGGCGAACCAGCTGACCAGTCCGTTCAGCCCCAGGGCATCCCAGAGCGGCTGGAGGGGACCGAACAGATTAGCTGCCATTTCGTAGGTCGGCAGAATGCGCACCTCCACCGGCAGCATCAGGGTGCAGAAGACGGTCGCGGAAGGCCACCACCCGGAGCCGATAATCAAAATAGACAATGGAAAAGGCTCCGAACAGTGAGACGACGATCTTCCCGAAGGTGATGCCCGCCCCGCCATGATAAAGGAGTTCAGCAGCTGCGTCCCCAGGTCACCGCGGTTCCAGGCCGTGGCCAGGTTGGTGAGCAGCTGATCCCCCGGAATCAGCGGCATGGGAACCCGCGCGAAACCTCTTCGAGGGGCAAGGTTGCGGCAACAATGGCATAGAAGATCGGGAAGCCGACCACGGCAATCCCCGCAATTAACGCCCCCATAGGTGAACAGATCAAGGGCCGGTGTCTTTTTCAACCATCATAGCGTCACCCGGTATATTGGACTTTACGCTCCACATATTTGAACTGCAGAACTGGTAATCAGAATGATCAGTGCCATCAGCACAATTGACTGAGCCGAGGACGAACCGAGATTCAAGCCGACGAAACCATCCTGGTAAACCTTATAGACCAGGATATTGGTCGCGCCGCCCGGTCCCACCCTGGGTCACGGTATGGATGATGCCGAAGGACTCGAAGAACGAAAAGATAATGGTCATCACCGTGACAAAGAACATGGTCGGCGACAATAGCGGAAAAGTGATGGTCCAGAAACGCCGGAAAGGCCCGGCCCCCATCCATGGCCGCGGCTTCGATGAGAGAATGCGGCACCGCCTGCAGTCCGGCCAGGAAAAAAAACAAAATTGTAGCTGATGTTCTTCCAGGAACTGGCCAGGACGATCAGTAGCATGGCATGAGAGCCTTCCAGAAGACGGGGTTCCAGGCCAGACCGAACCATTTTTTCCAGAAAGATTGCGATCACCCCATAGGAAGGATGGAGCAGAAACAGCCAGAGGATCCCGGAGATGGCCGGGGCGATGGCATAGGGCCAGATCAGCAGAGTCCGGGTCACGGCGGTCAGCCGCAAAGCCCGGTTAGGCCATGGTTGCCAGGAACAATCCGACACAGATGGAGACCAGCGCCACCGACCCGCTGAACAGCAAAGTGATCATAATCGATTTCAGGTAGAGGGGATCGGTGAACAGCGCCACATAGTTGTCGAACCAGACGAAGCGGGTCCGTAAACCGAACGGATCGCTGAGCTGGAAAGAGGCCACCAGGCCCCTGCAACGCGGGCCAGTAGAAAAAGGTCACAGTGATCAGAATCTGCGGCAAAATCAACAGATAGGGTAGCGACCGGGTCCTGAAATAGGAGCGTTTTTTTGATCATGGGGAGAATCCGCTTTTCTGCCCGGGACCGCTGCTTTCACGGCGGCCCCGGGACGGTCTAACAGCAGAAGAGATAGATCGTTACAGCCCCTTTGGCCACTATTTATAGGTTCGCTCAAATTCGCGCAATTTTTCATTACTTCTAGCCACGGCGCTGTCCATCGCCGCTTGCGGAGTCTTGGTCCCGTTCCAGACCAGTTCGAGCTCTTCATTGATAATGTTGCGGATCTGAATAAAGTAGCCCCAGCCGTAAGCCGCGGGAAATCTTGGTCGGCTCCCGCCGGGTCAGCTGTTTGATGCCGACCTCCTGATAAGGATACTTATTATAGTAGCCGTCCGCCTTAAGCTTCTTATAGGCCCGCCAGAGTAATGGGGAAATAACCGGTCTCCTCATGCCAGAGCACCTGTGATTCGGTCCCGGCCAGATGATTCAAAAACGCGGCTACTCCGGCATTAGTCTTTTTCAGGCAGGCCCTTGAAGACCCACAGGGAAGCGCCGCCGATGATGCTGTTCTGCGGTTCTTTCATCCAGGATTCAACGGGCAGCGGGGCGATATCCCAGGTGAAGTCCTTGACCGCGCGACTGCAGCTTGGCGATTCCGCTGATGGGATCGATGTAAAGCCCGGCATTCTGGGCAATGAACTCCGATTTGGGTCCCTGGTATTTCTGGCCGCCGTAATAAAAACGCTTATCGGCCATCCAGCTTTTCAGCCGGGCGATATGGTTGACCACCCTTATCGTTGTTGATCAGCAGTTCGGTATCCAGACCTTCGTAACCGTTGGCCTTGCTGGCAAACGGCAGGTTGTGAATAGCACTGTAATTCTCCACCTGGGTCCAGGACTGCCAGGCGGTCCACCAAACCCGCCTTCGACCCCGGATGCAAACCAAGCTTGGCGGTGATTTCGCCCATTTCATCCCAGGTCACCGGCTTATCTTTTGGAGAGCATGGGCAGACCGGCCTTCTTGAACAGATCGACATTGTAATACATGACCGGGGTGGATGAATTGAACGGCATCGACATCAGTTTGCCGTCCGCGTTCATATAATTAGGAGAGCACCGGTTGCAGATACTGGGACCAGTCGATATTATAGCCCTGGTCACCCATCAGTTGATAAACCGGATAAATGGCCCCGGACAGCATCATGGTCTGGGTGCCGACTTCAAAGACCTGCAGGATATGCGGTTGCTTGCCGGCCCGTACCGCGGCGATCCCGGCGTTGACCACCTCATCGTATTCGCCTTTGTAGGTGGGGATGACTTTATATTCGGATTGGGAGTTGTTAAAGCTGTCGACAATCTTTTGTACCGTCCTCCCCCCGGGCCCCGCGCATGGCATGCCACCAGTGAATTTCGATCGGCTTGGCAAAAACGGAATTTGCCGACCCGATCAGCATACAGAATCCCAGGAAAAGCCATAAACATTTCGCCTTTGACATGTTGACCTCCTCAAGTTGTTTGGTCCTGCATTCAACACAAAACACTTGCAAGCTGCGGATGAATTAGGCACAGTGAGATGATTTCGAGACCCCTTGAACCCTTGTTTTTCCATCTCAAGTAAAGACCAAGAGCAGGACTTCGTCAACGGTCTTTTACAAAAAAAAACAATCCTCGCTATATATAAAGGGATTATCGCCTAACTACGCTATAATAGAAACCCGGTTTGATTCATTCTCCCCCGCTTCCACTGGAGTGATCCTCATGGCCAATGTGATTCTGCGCGACGTTGTCAAAAAGTATGGCAAGCTGGAGGTTGTCCACGGTATCAACCTGAATGTTATCGATAAGGAATTCGTCGTCCTGGTCGGTCCTTCGGGGTGCGGTAAATCAACTCGGCACTGAGAATGATCGCCGGGCTTGAAGAGATCACCGCCGGAACCATTGAGATCGGCGACAGGGTGGTCAACAAGCTGGCTCCGAAGGATCGCGATGCCGACGCGATGGTGTTTCAAGAATTTATGCCCCTGTATCCACATATGAACGTCTACAAGAACATGTCCTTCGGCCTGACACCTGCGCAAGATGCCCAAAGAGGAGATCGATCGACAACGGGTCAAGGAGGCCGCCGGGATCCTGGAATTGCAGGAACTGCTGCACAGAAAGCCCCATGAGTCTGTCCGGCGGCCAGGCGCCAGCGGGTCGCCATGGGACGGGCCATTGTCCGCCGCCCGGCGGTCTACCTGTTCGACGAAACCCCTCTCCAATCTCGATGCCAAACTCCGCACCCAGATGCGCCTGGAAATCAAGCAGCTCCACCAGCAGGTTGAAAACACCATCATTTACGTCACCCATGATCAGGTCGAAGCGATGACCCTGGCTGACCGCATCGTGGTCATGCGTGGACGGCTATATCGAGCAGGTCGGCAATCCGCTGGAAATTTTCCAGAAACCGGCCCAATTCATTTGTGGCCGGGTTTATCGGCTCGCCACCCATGAACCTGGTGCCCGCGGTTATTGTCAATGGCGCAGACCAGCAGAAACTGCGACTGAGCGAAGAGCTCGAGATTCCGATTCCGGAACGCAGTTCAGCCCGCTCTCAGCGACGAGCCAAAAGGTGCTCATGGGGCTAGCGCACGGAAGACCCTCGCGATTGCCGACGGCACCCAGCCGCAGGCGCAGGTACAACCCTTTCAACTTTGCCGTACCGGGCACGGTCAGGATCGTGGAGCCCCTCGGCAACGAAACCAACCTGCATCTGGATCTGCGCGGCGCGGCATTGGTCGCCAAAGTCGAAGGCCGCCGCCTGTTTACCCCGGAGGAAAAACTGGAGATGGTTCTCAACCTGACCCCACCTGCATATTTTTGATGCGGCCAGTGAACAATCGATCTATTAACCGCCTGGCCCCAAAAACCAAAAATAGCCAGAGTCTGACCGGCGAGAAAAGATTCGGCAAAAAAATAACAGGCCCGGTCAGCTGCAAGCTGATCGGGCCTGTTATTCAATCTTGTTCGGCAGCGATCTCGGCCGCCCGGAGACAGGCGGTCAGGGCGACCGTCGAACTCTCTCGGGCCGCCGGGATCTGCTCGGCGCAGCGCGATTTGGCAAAGGGACAGCGGGTGTGAAAGACACAGCCACTCGGTGGTGACAAGCGGTGAGGGCAACTCCCCGCTCAAGGTCACTCGCTGTTGCCGGTTAGCACTGTTCAGATGCGGGGTCGACGCCAGCAACGCCTGGGTATAGGGGTGACGGGGTCGGGAGAAGATCTGCTCGGCGGTGCCGTATTCGGCTATCTTCCCCAGATACATGACCATGACCTCGTCGGCAATATGCCGGACCACGGACAGATCATGGGAAATGAACAGGTAGGCCAGGGTTCATCTCCTGTTGCAGATCCATGAGCAGGTTGAGGACCTGGGCCTGGACCGAAACATCCAGGGCCGAGACCGGCTCATCGGGCCACCACCAGCTTGGGTTCCAGCATCAGTGCCCGGGCAATGGCGATGCGCTGGCGCTGACCGCCGGAAAACATATGCGGATAGCGGTTGTAATATTCGGGCCGCAGCCCCACTTTTGTCCATCATTGCACGAACCCCGCTCTTCTTGTTCGGCTTTTGGGCAGGTCGCGGTTGATGACCAAGGGTTCAGCAATGATGGTGCCGATCTTCTTTGCGCGGATTAAGGGACCCGAAGGGATTCTGAAAAATCATCTGCACCCGCTGCCGGGCAGCTTTCAGTTCATGATCGGTCGCCTGGACCAGATCAAAACCGTCAAATTCCAGTTCCCCCCCAGTGGGCCCGCTCGATCATGGTGACCCTGGCGGGCCAGGGTCGATTTACCACAGCCGGATTCGCCGACCACGGGCAAGGGGTTCTACCGGGAGCGACTGTAAAACTGACCCCGTCGAGGGCCTTGACCACAGGCCGCAGGTTGAAACAACCCCCGGGACACTTCGTAAAAACGGGTCAGGTTGCGGCGCGGTGAGGATCGGTTCGGCACTCATGACTGGGGTTTTCCTTCTCTCTGCGGTTGTCCTTGTTCGTCCAGCGGGTAATGACAACGGGCCTGACGGCCATCAGCCAGAGTCTCAAGCAACGGAGCCTGGCGCCCGGCAGTAGTCGGTAGCAAATTTGCAGCGCGGATTGAGCAGACAGCCGGTCGGCCGATCGAACAGACCCGGCACCACCCCCGGGAATGGTCTGCAAGCGCTCCTGGCCGACCGAACGCTCCGGCAGGGCCTCGAGCAGATGCAGCGGTATAGGGATGGCGCGGATGATCAAAAATCGCCGGAACCGGCCCAACGCGGTCTCGACCACTTGCCCGGCGTACATGACGACGACCCCGGTGAAGCAGCCTCGGCAACCAGGGCCAGGTCATGAGTGATCAGCATCAGGGGCCATGTTGCGCTGGCGCTGCAGGTCGAGGAGCAGGTCGAGGATCTGCGCGCTGAATGGTCACGTCGAGGGCGGTGGTCGGCTCGTCGGCGATCAACAACTTGGGATTGCAGGCAATGGCCATGGCAATCATGACCCGCTGGCTCATTCCTCCTGAAAGTTGATGAGGAAAAGCCTTGAGTCTGGCTTTGGGATCGGGGATACCGACCTGTTCCAGCAGCTCCAGAGCGCGTGCCCGGCGCACCGCCCGACTGCCGCCCTCATGGATTTTGAGCGCTTCGGAGATCTGAAAGCCGGTGGTAAAGCAGGGGTTAAGGCTGGTCATCGGCTCCTGAAAGATCATGGCCACATCGCGTCCGGTAATCCGTCGGCGCTGTTTGTCGCTCAGGGTCAGCAAATCCTGGCCGGCAAATTCGAGTTGCGCCGCGGAAACCCGGCCGGGCCAATCGATCAAGCCCATGATCGCCTTGGAGGTGACCGATTTGCCGGAACCGGACTCGCCGACCACACCAACCACCTCGCCTTTGTCGATACCTCAGGCAGACCTGGTCCACAGCCCGAAACGGCCGCGCCTCACTACCCGAATTCTACGGTCAGATCTTTAATTTCCAATAATGACATCAGCGTTTCATCTTCGGATCAAGGGCGTCGCGCAATCCGTCGCCCATCAGGTTAAAAGGCCAGAGCACGGTCATCAGGATCATCAGTCCGGGGAAAGTCACGACCCACCAGGCCCGCTGGATAAATTCCAGAGCCCCGGAGAGCATGGCCCCCCATTCCGGACTCGGCGGTTGAGCGCCCAAGCCGATAAAGCCGAGGGCCGCCGCATCGAGAATGGCATTGGAGAAACCGAGGGACGCCTGGACGATGAGCGGAGCCATGCAATTGGGCAAAATGGTGATAAGCACCAGCCGCATCAACTCCGGCACCGCTAACCTGAGAGGCAATAACGTAGTCCCTTGGAGCTTTTCCGCCATCACCGAAGCCCGGGTGATCCGCACGTAATGAGGCAGATAAGTAATGGCGATGGCAATAGCCGCGTTGATCAAACCCGGCCCTAAAATGGTCCACGATGGCCAGGGCCAGCAACAGGCTGGGCAGGGCCATGATGATGTCCATGGCCCGCATCACCAGGGTATCGGTGACGCCGCGGGCATAACCGGCCATCAGGCCAATCAGGGTCCCGAGCACCAGGGACATGGAGACAACGATCATGCCCATGAACAGGGATAAACCGACCGCCATAGATCAATCGGGTCAGGATATCCCGACCGACTTCATCCGTCCCCAGAGGGGAACCGCCACAGTGCCACCGTCCTGCCAGGCCGGCGGTGTGAGAGAATGTAGTCACGGTACTGTTCAAAAGGAGAATGAGGGGTCAATAACGGCGCAAACAGGGCGGCCAGCAAAACCAGGACAATAAATCCGAAACCGATCAACGCGCCGCGGTTTTCACAGAAATAGCTCCAGAATTCGCGCCAGGGGGCCGGTGCGGGGCGATCTCGTCAATGCGCAGCTGTTGCCTGAATTGGTTCACTCATCAGCGGCCTCCTAACGATTATGACGGACTACGCGGGTTGACCACGCCGTAGAAAATGTCGACCGTCAGGTTGACTAGAATAACAATACAGGACACCAGCAGAATCCCCCCCCTGCACAGCCGGGTAGTCGCGTCGGTAGATGGAATCAAGCAGCCACTTGCCGATGCCCGGCCAGGAGAAGATCGTCTCCGTAAGGATGGCCCCGGCCATAAGCACCCCGACCTGCAGGCCGATGACGGTGATCACCGGAATCAACGCGTTGCGCAGAGCATGGACGCAGACCACCAGCGGCATGGCCAACCCTTTGGCACGGGCGACCTGAACATAGTCTTCGC
Source organism: Geopsychrobacteraceae bacterium (assembly GCA_963668145.2). GTDB lineage: Bacteria > Desulfobacterota > Desulfuromonadia > Desulfuromonadales > Geopsychrobacteraceae > Seleniibacterium. The sequence goes on along the minus strand of CAXXJU010000048.1, from coordinate 34,884 downwards.
GTAGCACCTCGAGCATGGCCGAGCGGGTCATCCGCGCGATCACCGCCAGGGGGGATGGTCGCCAGCACAATGGACGGCAAAATCAGATGCTGCACTGCGGACAGAAAGGCGCCAGCTTCATTGGAGAGCAGGGAATCGATGAGCATGAACCCGGTCACTTCGTCGACCCAGTAGGTCGCGGAAATCCGTCCGGACACCGGAGTCCAGCCGAGACTGACCGAAAACAACAGGATCAGCAGCAATCCCCACCAGAAAATCGGCATCGAATAGCCGGTCAGGGACAGGCCCATGACCGAATAATCGGTGAACTTGCCGCGTCGCACCGCAGCGATGATCCCGGCCGGCAAGCCGACGACCACCGCAATGATCATGGCACAGATGGACAGTTCCAGGGTCGCCGGGAACAGGGTAAAAAACTCCTTGATCACCGGAGCCCGGGTCACCACCGAGGTTCCCAGATCGGCATGAAAAATTCCGACCAGATAATCCCAGTACTGCACCAGGATTGGCTGATCCAGTCCCATCTGATGCAGCAGCTGGGCATGACGGATCGGATCAACACCCGCGCTCGCCAGCCATCAGTTCGACCGGGTCGCCCGGAATCAGCCGGATCAGGGCAAAGGTCAACAGGGTGACACCGATAAAGGTCGGAATCACCACGCTGATCCGTTTCAGAATAAATTTTCAACATAGGCTAACTAGACCGCAGAAAAACGGCCGGGAAGACTAACCTTCCCGGCCCGGGAGAGAACATTCGCTAGTGAATTACTTCAGATCGACACCATAGAAGATATGGCCGCCAAGAGGGTCGATTTTGTAGTTGACAACATTTTTGCTAACCGGCTCAAAAACCAGAGAGTGAGCGATGGTGTTGCCCAAGGAGCCTGCTCTTTGAAAACCACCTGGGCCTGTTCATACAGCTTGGTCCGTTCCTTGATATCGGACACCGCTTTGGCCTTCTGGATCAGATCTTCAAATGGCTTATAGCACCATTGTGAACGGTTGGAAACCACCCACGAGCCATCACAACCGAGCAATACGGCCAGGAAGTTGTCCGGATCACCGTTATCGCCGGTCCAACCAAGCAGGACAGCGCCATCACGATTGACATCCTTGGAACGCTTGAGATACTCTCACCCCATTCGTAGGAAACGATCTCCGCCTTGACCCCGATTTTGGCCCAGTCCGCCTGCATAACTTCAGCCATGCGCCGGGCATTGGGGTTGTAGGGACGCTGGACCGGCATAGCCCAGAGTTTCATCTCGAAACCGTTCGGATAACCGGCTTCGGCCAACAGTTTTTTGGCCAGGTCGAGATCGTAAGCGTCATCGACAACGGCATCGTTGTATGACCAGATGGTCGGCGGAATCGGATTTTTGGCCGGCTTCCCAGCACCCTGGAACACGGTGTCGATAATCGCCTGTTTATTGATGGCGTGGTTCAAGGCCTTGCGCACTTTGACATTGTCAAACGGAGCTTTTTGGGTGTTGTAGGCCAAATAACCAACGTTCAAACCCTTCTTTTTGCATCAGGTTAATATCGGGATCCGCCTTCATGGCCGCCAAGTCTGCCGGATTGGGGAACGGCATAACCTGACATTCGCCGGCTTTAAGCTTGGCATAGCGAACCGAAGCATCCGGGGTGATGGAGAAAACCAATTTGTCGATGGGGGGCTTTTCCCTTCCAGTAATCCTTAAAGGCAGTATAACGGATCTGAGCATCCTTTTTATAACCTTCAAATTGGAACGCGCCCGGTGCCGATGGGCCACTGGTCAAATTCTTCCGGGGTCCCGGGCTTTCAGCATTGCGTCGGCATATTCCTTCGACTGAATGACTGCAAAATCCATCCCCAGGTTCGCCAGCATCGGTGCTTCCGGCCGGGGTCAGGTAGAACTTGACTGTATAGTCGTCGACCTTTTTCAATACGATCGAGCAGTTCCGGCATTGACATGCCGTTGAAGTATTCATAGTTGCCGCCGGAGACCGCATAATAGGGATTATCTTTTTTCCACTGCCGTTCGAAGGTGAAGATGACATCGTCGGCATTCATGTCGCGGGTGGGTTTGAAATGCTTGGCGGAATGGAACTTGACGCCCTTTGCGCAAAATGAAAGGTGTAGACCTTGCCATCATCAGAGATGGTCCAGCTTTCCGCCATGCCCGGTTCCAACTCGGTAGTCCCGCGAATGAAGTGGGTCAGCCCCTCGAACACATTCTTGGAAGAAGCATCGAAGGTGGTGCCCGCGGTATAAAAAACCGGGTTGAACCCTTCAGGACTTCCTTCCGAACAATAAACCAGGGTTTTGGCTTGAGCCTGGCCAAAAAATATGAACAGGAACAGCATTGCCAACAGGGGGAGCAGTCGTTTTCGCATGGATTGAAGTCTCCTTCTCGTTAAGGATAGAAAAGCCAAACCCGATTGCCATCACCAATTTCGTGAGTTTGACCCAAGTGAAAAAACTTATAGTAAAGGCAAATCAATTGTCAATAGCGCAATAGCCATTCCCGGCCAACCTCCTGCCGGGGCTGCACCTGTTTGATGCCATCCGTTCACTCCGATTCGGCTGGTCGCCAACTGTGTTGTGGCCCTGATTTAGCTCGTTGTCATCCGGAAACACTGGATGGCGATCATTAAGTTTTCAGATTGGAAACGAGCAGTTTTCCGTTGTGGCAAGGACATCAATGGCTTGCGCGGAGGCGTACACCGTTACGCCGCACAAGTAAGCTTGCAGATTGACGCTGTTACAGCGGAAAAAAGCTGTTTCCGGATGAAAACTAATTAAGCTTTCAGATTGAAAATTCAGCCCCAGGCTGAGCTGGCATGAGCTGCCGACTCCCAAAATCCGCAGAGTTCAAGGAACCGATCAAGCAAACAGAATACCCGGTCACTGCACCGCACCAGCCTGCTAACTTCTCCATAAATTAAGAGCTTAGCACAACTTTAATGAATCGTCAGGCGCTGAAAAAGGAAGTTTGTTTTATTTCCCGTCTGCGCTTAAAAATCATCCACGGCAAGCCCGATGCAGCGGTTTCAAGCCATCGATTTTGATAAAAATTCAGGATCGAGCTAAACGGGGTTGGGAATGGAAACTTGCTTTTTTTACGGACCATGTGTGTTAAATTCGATGGTCCAGAAAATCCGCTCCAAGATCCATTGCGGAGCGGGCAAACAGAAGCTGTCGCCATGAAACGGAATTGTGCAGATCATGCCTCAGGTTTTCGACACTCCCAATCCGCCCAAGTCGCTGATCCAAAGTTGCGGCTTATTGCTGATTCTTCTGGGGCTTTATTTCACCAGCTGGGTCAATTACCTGCTGTTTCACACTCTTGCCGAATTTTTCAGTATCGTGGTTGCGGTCACGATCTTTGTCATCGCCTGGCATTCAAGGCATTACATCCAGAATCCCTACCTGCTCTTCATCGGCATCGCCTATCTGTTTATCTCCCTGCTCGACCTGTTGCATACCTTGTCTTACAAAGGAATGCCCATCTTTACCGATTACGACTACTATGCCAATCAATTATGGATCGGCGCGCGCTACCTGGAGAGTATCACCCTGGCCCTGGCATTTCTCTTTTTAAAAGAGAACAAGCAGCTGAAAGTTGCCTATGTTATTCCCGCTTATGCCCTTGTGACCTATCTCATCATCGCGGCCATTTTTGAGTGGAAAATTTTCCCGGTTTGCTTTGTCGATGGCAGCGGCCTCACTCCGTTCAAAAAATACAGCGAATACCTGATCTGTTTAATTCTGCTGGCAGCAATAATTTTTCTCCGCTTTAACAAATCATTTTTTGAACGGGAAGTTTACCGGCTCATCCTGCTCTCCATCATCTGCACCATCATTTCCGAACTCTCTTTTACGTTCTATATCAACAATTACGGAATATCGAATTTAGTCGGTCACTATTTTAAAATTTTCAGTTTTTACCTGATTTATCTGTGCATTATCAAAACCGGGATAGAGCGACCCTATCGGCTGATCTTCACCGACCTTAAGCGAACCAACGGCGAACTGGTGGAGGAGATCAGGCAAAAAGAAGACATCCAGAAAAAAAACGAAGAGTTGATTGAGGAACTGAAACAGGCGTTGCGCGAGATAAAATCGCTGCAGGGGGTCTTGCCGATCTGCTCTTCATGCAAGCAGATCAGAGACGACAAAGGGGCCTGGAACCAACTGGAACGCTATATTGAGACACACGCCGATGTCAAATTCAGCCATGGCCTCTGCCGGACCTGCGCCGATAAAATGTATGGAGACCAGAAATGGTATCAGGACGGTCGCTTGCCCGGCCGCAAACAAACGACCTAGTTTTCATCCGGAAACGGCTTTCCACCTTATTTCCGCCGCCAACCTGTCCAGTCAACTGGGGCCACCTCTCTTCGCCCTCTTCGCTGCAGCCTCTGCAGGCCGATAGACAACATACGTGTTGCGCCCTGTGCTTTTCGCCTCATACATCGCCGCATCAGCGTTCTTCAGTAAGGTTTCCGAGTCCTGACCATGTTTGGGGAAGACAGCCACGCCGATACTCAAGGAGACGGAGACCGGCCCGGTCCTGGCCAGATAAGGGGTCTCGAAAATCCGGCTGATGGTCTGCGCCACCACTTTGGCCTCTTCAGCACTGCTTAAATCACTTGCCAGCAGGACGAATTCGTCACCGCCGATCCTGGCCAGGGTGTCGCTTTTGCGAATATGCTGCCTGATCTGTTCGGCAATATATTGCAGCAGTTCATCCCCCTGCTGATGTCCAAGGGTATCGTTAATCGTTTTAAAATTGTCAACATCGATATACAGCAGGGTCAGCATCAGCTTGTGGCGTTTGGCCCGCTTCAGCGCCTGATCAATCCGATCGGTGAGCAACCGCCGATTTGGCAGCCCGGTCAGGGTATCGGTATAGGCCATGAGGATGATTTCCTGCTCGGCAGCCTGCTGTTTCTGGATCGCCTGCCTCATTCTGAAGGCGACAACAATGAAAAGGGTCAGAAAGCCCAGATTGGTCAATAGAAAGACCCTCAGTGAGGACGCGGAAACAGCATCGATCTGTTTTTTCTGCCCGGTTACATCGAAATAAAACTCGAATGCTCCGCAGAAAGATCCGTCGAGCATGACCGGAACATAAACTTCCGCAACATCAATGGACAGTTCATCCCCTTCCATCGAGCGCTGTTTTTTGTTGACCAGTTTGGTCAGGGGATGGCCGTGACCGACCACATCGCGAAAATAACGGTTTTGATTGACGGTGCCAAGATCCTCCTGGCGGGTGGAAAAAATGATCCGTCCGGCCGGGCTGTAGACTCTGGCCCTGATCATTCCATACTGGGAGGCAAAGGCGCGCAGCGATTTTTCATGCGCAGAAGACAGTTGTTCCGTAAAGGTTTCCGAATTGAATCCGGAAAACTCCGTCACGATATGGCGGGCGGCATTGAGCGCACCCTGTTCAACCCCCTGTTGCATGAATCTGACCATGGCCGGGTAAGAAACCATGGCATTATACACAGGCAGGACACTACTCATCAGGACAGCCAGAAGCAGAGTAATTATAAGAATTCGATAATTCCCCTTGCTCTTCTTCTGCAATGGCAGGTTGTTTTCCTCCATAGGCACCGCGCTGCTCTCTAGAAAATTAATTTAGACCAATATTATCCCAAGGCCCCGTTCAAGGCAAAGAAAAATTATGCCATACCGGCCATATTTCGGACCTTTGTCGGCCTGAAGAGAGGAAGTATTAAAAAATCCCCTGCTTTATCCGCCCTTTTCAAAACAGCTTCTTCAAAAGACCTCAGAAAGACCTTATGCTAAACTTTCAAATGTTTCTGGAGGAGCCGCGAATGGCGCTCGTTTAAGCAACTTTGCAGTAAACTCGGGACTGTCCCCAGGACCATCGGGGGCTGTCCCAAGAGTTTGCGAGCCATGAAACTGTCGCGGTTAGCACCGCAAAGATCTGGGACAGCCCCGGTTTTGCTGCCATCTCCTCTTAAGCTAGTTGTCATCCAGAGGAGCCGCTATGTCGTCACGCTGGTTGAAAAGATCGCTGGTTGTCGCTGGTGTTATCTTATTGCTGATGCTGTTGTCCATGCTGATTGTCCCCTGGCAGGTCAAAAAACAGGGGCAGGCTTGGATCGCCGAAAATACCAAACGGACTCTGAGCCTGAAGAAAGTCTTTTTTAATCCGTTCACCCTGACTCTGGAACTGTCAGGGGTTAAACTGACCGAACCGAACAGCACCCAGCCGTTCGTTTCTTTTTCGAAGCTGGTGGCCTCAGTCAGTATTCGTTCCCTCCCGGAATTGGCTCTGATCCTTGACCGCGTTGAGCTGGATGATCCTTACGTCAATATCGAGCTGCTCGCTCCGGGGCAGTTCAACTTCGCGGACTTTCTTCAATCCACAGACGGTTCCGCCGAGACCACGCCGCAAACCGCCACCAGCACATTTCATTTTTCTCTGAACAATATCATGGTGAAAAACGGTGCTGTCGATTTCAGCGACCTGGCTTCGGCCAACCAATCTCACCATCAAATCCGCCAGCTCTTATTGACGGTTCCGTCCATCGGCAACATTCCTTACATGATGGACGACTTTGTCCAGCCCGAACTGTCATTGCTGCTCAACGGCTCCGAGCTGGCCGTTAACGGTCGGCTGAAACCGTTTCACAATTCCCTTGAAACCAATCTGTTTTTTACGATCCACGCGGTTGATCTGCCCTTTTATGCATCTCATTTGCCCGTTACCCTCCCCCTTGAAGTCACCCAAGGCACCCTCGATTTCCAGCTCGATCTGGCGTACCGAATCTCCCGCAGTGAAGAACCGAAGCTGATGCTCGGGGGAGAATTTGCCGTCAGCGACCTCGATTTGCGCGAGCCCAACGGCAAGCCCCTATTCAGTTTAGGGACCCTGCTGGTCAGCCTCGGTTGGGCCGATGTTTTCAAACAGGACTACAATCTTTCTTCTATAGAGCTCTACGACCCGCAGCTGTCCATCAGCCGCAAATCCGATGGTCAATGGAATCTGGTAGAACTGTTCAGTCCGCCCCAAGGCAGTGCGGCACCGAGCACGGAGCCGCCGCCCAAAGCGTCGGAGGCGTCCAAGCTTCCCCTGGTGCTAATCGAAAACACCAACATCCACGAAGGACAGATCCATTTTCGAGATGAAAGTGTTGCAACGCCGATCAGTGAAGAACTCCGTCATCTGAACCTGACCCTCGGCAACCTGTCCACCCACCCGGAAGAGCTGGCTGAACTTAATCTCAGCCTCCTGACCGATCGCGAGCTGAGTCTTTCCGTGGCCGGGACATTGGGGATTGTGCCGCTGAGCGCACAGCTTGATCTCATTGCCAACGGCCTGCCCCTGCAACCCTACTATCCCTACCTGCAGCCGATGCTGACCGAAGCGATCCAGGGGCGGGCCAATTTCGCCGGCCAACTGAGATACACGGCAGATGGCAATGTGCAACTTCTGCAAACCCAGCTAACCTTGCGCGACCTACTGATCCCCTTTGGCGGAGAAGATCACTTCAGCCTGGCCGAGTTCCACATGAACGGCGGTTCTTTTGATCTGCACCGGCAGCAGATCAACCTGGCAGCTGTCGGCCTGGACAGAGGCAGCATCAAAGCCACCCGCCTGGCCAACGGGACGCTCACCCCGCTGCGGATATTGCGCACTCCGGAACATGCGGAGCCGGCAGCCCAGCCTGCTGCAGCACAAGAGACCCCGCCGGCTAAAGCATGGACGGTACAGCTCGACAGTATCGATCTCAATCATTTCAATATCGAATACCAGGATCAGGTGCTGGATCGGCAACCGACCCTGAACCTTGCCGAGCTGCACTTCCACAGCGAAAACATCCATTATCCCGAGGCACTGAAAAGCCCCTTTCAGTTGGCAACCAAGGTTGGCAGCAAGGGGCATATCGCCGTGGAGGGAAGTGCCGTCCATACGCCGCTGCAGGTCAAGGCCAATTCACGCGTCCAGGGCTTGGCGCTGGCTGATTTCAACAAGTTCATCCCCGCCAACCTCAACCTGCGGCTGACCTCCGGGCAGCTGAACTCAAACCTGGCCCTGACCCTGACCCAGCAGAACGAACAACTGCGCGGGAACTTTGCGGGCAAGCTCAATGTCACCGGCTTCAGCCTGCGCGACCCGTTGAGTGACGGCAAGATGCTGACCTGGGATACGCTCAACTTGGCCGGTATCGACGGAACATTGGCTCCATTTGCCCTGCATATCAAAGATGTGGCGCTCAGTAATTACCTGGCGAACATCGAAATCGCCCCGGACGGGCAGGTCAACCTGACCAGTGTCACTGCGCAGTCGCCGGCAGTTGCCGCTGCGGCGGCAGACCAGCCTCCCAAACCGCAGCCACCCGACAGCACAACTGAGGCGTCCGCCAAACCGGTGCCGGACATCCGCATTGACGCGCTAACTCTGCAGGGCGGAACCGTATCATTCACCGACCGCCATTTACCAAGCACCTTTGCCACCACCATGTATCAGCTCGGCGGCCGGGTCTCCGGCATGTCTTCAGACGAACAGATGCAGGCCGATGTCGATCTGCGCGGCCAATTGGAGAACCATTCCCCGCTGACGGTCAGCGGGAAGATTAACCCGTTAAGCAAAGATCTTTTTGCCGATTTAACAATCCGCTTTGAAAATATCGACCTGTCCCCGCTGACACCCTATTCAGGCACCTATCTCGGCTATGCCATTGACAAGGGGAAACTCTATCTCGATCTGAATTATCATATTGAACATCAGCAGATCAGCGCCGACAACCGGGTGATGATCGATCAGTTCACCTTTGGTGACACAGTGCAAAGTCAGCAGGCAACATCCTTGCCCGTGGCCCTGGCCATCAGTCTGCTTAAAGACCGTAACGACGAAATCCATCTGAACATTCCGATTTCGGGCAATTTAAACGACCCCGACTTCAGCCTGTTCGGTACTATTTTCACCGTATTGCGCAACCTGCTGGTCAAAGCGGCGACCTCACCGTTTTCCCTGTTGGCCTCCATGCTGGGCGGCGATGAAGACTTCAGCAGCGTTGAATTTCCACCCGGGACTGCGGTACTGACCGAAGAGCAGAACCGCAAACTGCAGGAACTGGCCAAGGTATTGACCAACCGTCCCGGGCTGATTCTCGAGGTCAGCGGTTTTGCCGATAAAGACAAAGACCCGGAAGCCTATCGCGAAAACCGGCTCAACCAACTGCTACTGGACGTTAAATGGCGGCAACTGACCGAACAGGGAACGCCAACAATCCCCAGAGACGAACTCCAAATATCTCCGGAAGAATATCCGCAGCTGTTAAAAATCGTCTACCAGGAAGCCGATTTCCCGCGGCCGCGCAACATTGTCGGCATGCTCAAGGATCTGCCACCGGAAGAGATGCAAAAGTTGTTGCTCGCCAACATTCGCGCGGGCAATGAAGAGCTCGCAGAACTGGCCCGCCGTAGGGCATTGGCGGTACAGGATGCCCTGATCAAGCTTGCCGAGCCGCTGAAACCGCGAATATTTTTAAAGGAAACAGATATTTTCCAAACCCCTAAAAGTGGCCCGGCCAGCCGGGTTGAGTTCGGCATCAGCAGTAAATAAAGGAGGGACTTGCGGTTGTTCATGACATTCCAGAAACCAAGCCTGAGCGTGCGAAACACCATCACCGCCCTGGCTTGTGCCCTGCTGCTCAGCACGGCAATCGTTTCGCCGGCATTTGCCATGGCCCGGCTGACCGGCCAGGCGACACAAGGCGGGTTGTTGATCGGTCAGGTCAGCCCCGGCAGCCGACTGTGGCTGGACCAACGACCGCTCCAGGTCACCCGGGACGGCAGCTTCATCATCGGCTTCGGTCGCGACGCACAACTGCGGCACCAGCTGAAAATTATTAGCGGAGATGGCTCTGAACAACACCAGGAGATTTTATTGACCTCCAGGCAATATAAGGTTGAGCACGTCAATGGCATCAAACCACAGCTGATGCACCCCAGCGCGGAAGACCTGCAACGGATCGCCGACGAAAAAGAGCAGATTGTCACAGCTCGGCAACAGACCGGCAGCCAGAGCAATTTCCTGGAGACCTTCCGCTGGCCGGTCACCGGGCGGATCAGCGGGATATACGGCAGTCGCCGGATTTACAACGGCGAGCCGCGTCGGCCTCACTACGGGGTGGATATTGCCGCTCCGGCAGGAACGCCAGTCCGGGCACCGGCCGGGGGGATCGTTCGCCTGGCCCATCCGGGCATGTTCTTTTCCGGGCGGACCCTGATCATCGATCACGGGCTGGGGCTGTTTTCCAGCTTTCTCCACCTGCAGAAAATTCTCGTCAAGCCGGGGGATAGGATCGAGCAAGGGCAGCTCATCGCCACCGTTGGCGCCAGCGGCCGGGTGACCGGACCGCACCTGGACTGGCGCATCAACTGGTTCGAACAGCACCTCGACCCGGCCCTGCTGGTCCCCCCCATGCCCACGAAGTAAGACTTGCCTGCAGAGTCCCAAGCTCAGCAACAGGGTGTTGTTGCGGATCCGGTAAAGTCTGGAAAATCGCTTGAATGGCGCTAGATTAAGAGGAGATGGCAGCAAAACCGAGACTGTCCCCGCACGGGGGCTGTCCCAGGCTTTTGCGGTGCAAACCGCGACAGTTTCATGGCGCGCAAACTCTTGGGACAGCCCCCGATGATCCTGGGGACAGTCCCGAGTTTACTGCAAAGTTGCTTACCCTAGCGCCATTCGGGGAAATCGCATTTTCCCGGCCGCGCTTGGAGAAGGCCAGGACGGCCTTCTCCATCAACTTAATAAAGTTTACGCCGCGAAAAGGTCGATCCCAGCACGCTGAAGGTATTTTCCACGATAAACAAAGCGTGCTCATCCTGGGTAAAGACAATCTCTTCCAGACGTTTGAGCTGAATATTATTGATCACAACCATCAATACGGTCCGATTCTGTTTGTGATAAGCGCCGATGGCGGGCAGCATGGTGGTACCGATCTTCAGCTTGGCCATGACCTCATCAGCAACATCCTGCGGCTTGCCGGAAATAATAAACGTCAATTTGCGCTGATTGAACATGGACAGCACATAATCGACGGTGATTGAGCAGACAAACACCGAAATCATCGATGCAATGACCAGGTCATTATCCAGGCTGATGAAACTGATGGAAAACAGCAGGACGTTAAACATGAAATAAATCTTGCCGACGCCGAGGTTGTATTTCTGATTGAGGATAATGGCGATAACGTCCAGCCCGCCATTGGACCCCAACGAGCGCAACACCATCCCGGCCCCGGTTCCCAACAGCACACCAAAAACCAGCGCGGCATAGAGCTGATTGCCGATATGAATCTCGAAGTTCACCAGTTGGTAGAACAGCGAGATCACCCCCATCGCCAAAGCGCTGTACCAGAGAAAGCGCCGGGAGATGAAAATATAGCCGAGGATAAACAGCGGAATATTCAGGAACAGATAAAAAATCCCGGGATTGAGCCAGCCGGTGATATAGTAGAGCAGTGAACCGACCCCGAAAATACCGCCGGGGACAAAACCGTGCGGGGTCGAAATACTTTTCAACGCAATTGCCTGAATCAGGGAGCCGAGAATGATCAACCCGCTGTTCCAAAAAATCGTATAGGCGAATTTGATTTTTGCTTCAGTCATGCCTTATCCTCCTGAAGATATGATCAACATTAAAAAGTGAACCACGCGGACTAGCATTTCCTCAAGTTATTTTCCAACTTTTTTACAGTGACCGATAAAACACATGGCCCGATTTGAACTGATTTCAGAATATCAACCCTGCGGTGATCAGCCGCAGGCCATCGACGAGTTGACCGAAGGCATTTTGCGTGACGACCGCCATCAGGTCCTGCTCGGCGTCACCGGCTCAGGTAAAACCTTCACCATGGCCAATGTGGTCAACCGCCTGCAGCGACCGACCCTGGTCCTGGCTCACAACAAAACCCTGGCGGCTCAACTTTACAGCGAGTTTAAAGAGCTGTTTCCCAACAATGCCGTTGAATACTTTGTCAGCTATTACGACTATTACCAGCCCGAAGCCTATGTCCCCTCGACAGACACCTTCATTGAAAAAGACAGTTCCATCAATGAGGAGATCGATAAGCTGCGCCACAGCGCCACCAGGTCGCTGCTGTCACGGCGCGACGTTCTGATCGTCGCTTCGGTCAGCTGTATCTATGGCCTCGGTTCACCGGAAGCCTATTACGGGATGCTGGTCAACCTGCAGACCGGGATGGAACTGGATCGCAATAAATTTCTCCATAACCTGGTGGAAATCCAGTATGAGCGCAACGATATCGACTTTCACCGCGGCACTTTTCGAGTCCGCGGCGACAGTGTCGAGGTTTTCCCCGCCTATGAAGAAAAACGCGCTCTTCGTATCGAATTTTTTGGCGACGAGATCGACGCCATCAGCGAAATCGACCCGCTGCGCGGCCAGGTTATCGATCGCCTGGAACGGACTGCGATCTTCCCGGCCAGTCACTACGTGGCCACCAAGCCCACCCTGGAGCGGGCCATCAAGGAGATCCAGGACGAACTGCAGCAGCGCATCGCCTATTTCCAGGAACGCAACATGCTGCTGGAAGCCCAGCGGATCGAACAGCGCACCCTGTTCGATATCGAAATGATCGAGGAGATGGGCTATTGTCAGGGGATTGAAAACTATTCGCGCTTTCTGGACGGCCGCCAGACCGGCGATCCGCCGGCAACCCTGCTCTCCTACCTGCCGGATGACGCACTGATGTTCATTGATGAAAGTCATGTCAGCGTCAGCCAGGTCGGCGCCATGTACCGCGGCGACCGTTCACGCAAGGAAACCCTGGTCAATTTCGGTTTTCGCCTGCCCTCCGCCCTGGATAACCGGCCGTTGATGTTCGAAGAATTTGTCGAACGCCAGCCGCAAACGGTCTATGTCTCGGCAACCCCGGCCGATTACGAACTGGAAAAAGCCGATGGAGTCTTTGTCGAACAGGTGATCCGGCCGACCGGGCTGGTCGACCCGCCCATCGAAGTCCGCCCGGCCACTGAGCAGGTCGATGATCTGATCGATGAAATCCGCATAACCATAGAGAAAAAATCCCGGGTGCTGGTGACGACCCTGACCAAACGGATGGCTGAGGATCTGACCAGCTATCTGCAGGAACTTGATATTCGGGTCAACTACCTGCATTCAGACATCGACACCGTGGAGCGGATGCAGATTATCCGCGGTTTGCGGGAAGGTGAATTTGACGTCCTGGTCGGTATCAACCTGCTGCGGGAAGGCCTCGACATCCCAGAAGTCTCCCTGGTCGCAATCCTTGATGCCGACAAGGAAGGATTTTTGCGCAGCGAACGCTCGCTGATTCAGACCTGTGGCCGGGCCGCGCGTAATGTTGACGGACGGGTCATCATGTACGGTGACAAGATCACCCGGTCCATGCAGGCCTGTCTTGATGAAACGGCCCGCCGCCGGGAAAAACAGCTGGCCTATAACAAGGAAAACGGCATTACCCCGCAGTCAGTCAAGAAATCGCTGCGCTCCATTCTGGATGATCTGTCCAGCAAGGATTATGTCGACCTTCCTCTGGTTGCCGAAGGTCAGACGGAATACCTCCATCCCGATGAGTTGAAGAAACAGATCACCACCGTTAAGGAACAGATGCTTGAGGCGGCCGCCGATCTCGACTTTGAACGGGCGGCCGAACTGCGCGACCAGATGCTGGCCCTGGAAAAAAGGGAGTTATTAGTGCGGGAAACTGCCGGGTGACGGTTGTGTTAGGAGGATAGCACCGGGCAACCCGGGTCAGAAAGAATAGCCCAGTTGCACCAGCGCATGATACTGCTCGGACTGAACTTTATGCTCAATGGAATAGGCCCATTGGCCGTCTACATAGCCGCTTGCCCGGCCGCTTGATCGGAGATATTGCCCTTCCAACTCTGCCTGCAAAAACCAGTTGCGGGGCAGACGATAATCGGCATGAAGCTGCATAAACCCGCCACTGCCGTTCCAGTTATGATCAGCCTTCAGGACTCTGGAACGGAGCAGATGATTGTCCTCATCCTGAAAATCGAGGATCGGGACATAGGCAAAACTGAGGGCAAAGGAAAAGTCCTTCGTTGGACACATATCCAGACTGAGCTGAAGATAAGGGATCTGATATTCGGCCGCGTAGGTCAAAACCAGTCCGGATATCCGGGTATGCGAAGCATGGGGGGTGGACGGATACCACTGGTCGAGGTCATAGACATCAAAATCATACCTCTGGTATTTGAAACCGATGCCGACCGCTGAAGAAAAAAAAGGCCTGCCCCGACCCGCGCCCTGCCCCGGATCTGCCCATCGCCTTGAGCTGGTAAAAAAGGTATAGGCGGCGTTGGCATCGAACAACCAGGCCTCCATATCGGTATCGCTCTCCGAATAGATATCCAGCTGATCAGCAGGAGACCCACTATAATAGCCCCAGTCCGAATCCTCCATCTTGCCGGTGTCGTCGCTGAGGTTGGTTTCGCCGCTGATACTGACCCGCCAGTTTTTGCCAACATCTGCGCTCAGCGTGGTTTTGAACATCACCGCATCGAGGGGGAATCTCAATTCACTAATCGGAAAATGGTAGTCTGTGCTACCACTATCCTCATGGACCATGCCTCCGATCTGGTACTGACTGTACCCCCACAAGAAGCCATTGCCAAAGGCAACATCCACATCCGCCCGGGCCGGGAAAGAGTTCAGCAGCAAAACGGACAGGATCGGCAGCAGCATTCTGGCGGTCGGCATCAGGATATTCCCTCTGGCTGAGTCTGGAGGCGGTCAGAATCACGACACCTTCCGGTTGATTGCAAGCAACCCACTCATGCTACTGATGTAACCAGGTAGGGTCAACTGATAGTTAGGGTGCCCTTGCCCAATCAGCCGGAAAAAATGCTAAAATAACATCTTTGTCCAGTCAGTCGAGTGCAGTCCGGGACGTGGCTGTTGACCGCGGTTCCTATACTTTTTCCCAGGAGATCAAGATGGATGCTAAAAAAACCTACCAGGGTTCCTGCCATTGCGGCCAAGTGACGTTTGAAGTGAAGGCCGATCTGGCCACGGCAGTGCGCTGTAACTGCAGCCTGTGCAAACGGAAGGGATTTCCCATGGTGATGACCGAAGAGTTCAAAGTCACCGGCGGGGAAGAGTTCCTGACCCGCTACCAGTTCAATACCATGACGGCCAACCATTATTTTTGCAAAGTCTGCGGCGTGTATACTCACCACAATCCGCGTTCCAATCCGGCGGCAACCCGGGTCAACGCTGGCTGCCTGGAAGGGGTCGACCCCTTGAGCATGGAGGTGGGGTTCGTTGACGGTGCCGCGTTGTCCTGAGGCCAGGACAAAAAACAGGGGTCTGTTCGGCAATACCGAAGCACAGCGGATGCAATCAGCCACTGTGCTTCGACTATTTTCTCTCTGCCTAATTCGTTGTCATCCGGAAACTCTGGATGACAACGAATTAAGTTTTCAGATTGGCAACTAATTATGATCTTCTGAGGCTTCAGCCTGGAATCGTTCCGTCAATTCCGGCAAATGTTTGCTGTGGGTCAGGATCAAAGCCTCATCATTGATTTTCAAAGTGGTTTCCGGGTCGGCGTGCATGAATTGGCCAGCGCGATAAATGCCGATCACCCGTGCTTCCGCAGGGAGTTCCAGCTCTTCGACCCGGCCCCTGGTCTGCTTATCGATGATGATCATCATAAAGCGGGCTTCGCATTTGATGAGCGAAGACAACTCCAGAATATCGACTCCTGAAACCATGTCGGCAAGGTAACGACTAATGGTTTTGGAGGGGGTAATACTGTGCTCCAGGCCGAGTTCCTGGCAGATATTGAGATAGTCGCTATCCCTGATCTGCACCACAACCTGACCATAACCCAGCGAACGGCCAACCAGGGCGGCAATAATATTGTACTGATCGTTCTCGGTCAGGCAGAACAGGAAATCGGCGTGCTCAGGTCCGGCCTCATCAAGGATATTCGGCTTACTTCCGTCGCCGTGCAGGAAACTGCAATCGAGAGAATCACTCAATTCCTTAATCCGCTCTTCATCGGATTCGATGATAATAACTTCATGACCACGGCCAATTAATAAAGTCGCGGCTTCCACGGTCAATTCTCCAGCACCGATAAACACAATTCTCATTTACTGTTCTCGCTTTCTTCCGAACCAGGTCCGGTAATAGAAAAAGACCAGCCAGGCGACAAACTCCAAGCGCCCCAACAGCATATCAAAGCAAAGAATTCCCTTCAAAAAATCCGGCATTGCGCTGCGGGTGATGCCACTCGACAAGCCGACCGTACCGGTTGCAGAGACGACTTCAAACAATGAATCCAGGGGAGAATACCCGTACAACAGAAACGGTATCCAGGACAGAAGGACGGTGATGATAAAAAGAAGAATAATCATCAGGGCATCCTGAATTTCAGGCAGGCCAAGACGCTCGCCACCAAGGCGCTGTTCCGTCACGACATGGCGAGAAACTGTCATCCGTTTAACGGAATGAAAGATCACACCGACCAGAATCAGCAGACGTAATAGCTTGAAGCCCCCTGCCGTTGAGCCGATGCTGCCGCCGAGCGCCATTGTCAAGATCAGGATGAACTTCCCCCCTGCGCTCAACACAGCGACATCCATACTGGAAAACCCGGCCGTGGTTTGTGCGGAAAAAGCCATCAAAGGAGCATGCCGCGCCGCAAAATCGATGGGCATCCCCTGCCCCAGCATGGAGATCCCCAACGCCAGGGAAGAGATTAGCCCAGCCGCAAGCAATGCCTTCATTTCCAAATTTTGCAGCAGGGTCCGCCAGCCTTTTCGCCAGGACTGCTGATACAGGGCCAGTGGGATGGCGCCAGCAAGGCTGCCCAGGGTGACCACCCAAGCCAGGCGAAGGTGATCCAAATCGGCAAAACTCCCCCCTGTCGGGGAAAACCCGCCGGTCGAAACCGCCGATAGAATATACAACAATCCGGCAAACGGCTCCCCGCCAAGGACCAGCCAAAGAATGAACCCTGCGGCAGTCAACGCCCCATAAACCTGAAGGACCCGGCGGGCATGGGCGCGCGTTCCGCCAACCAGATCGTCAGGTTCTTCAAGACTGGACAATCGTAAGGCCGTCATCCCCGGCCTGACGATCAGAGCCAGCGAGAAAACAACAATCCCTAACCCGCCATACCACTGCATCCAGGCCCGTGCGAAACGGAAGGTGACCGGGTACTGCTCAATCGCACCCAAGGTGCTTAACCCGGTGGTTGTCGCTGCGGAGATGGTTTCAAACAGTGCGTCGGCAAAGGGGATTCCCTGGACAACCAGCGGACCGGTCATGATCACAGGCAGCAGAATAAAGATCAAAGCCACCAGCACCATAGCCTCGTTCAGCTGCATCTGCCCTTGAAATCGAATCCTCTTAAACAGCACTCCGACCAACAGCAAAGCGCCGGTCAGAACAATATAGCTAAGGGCAATTTGCTGTTCACCTGCAATTAGTGCAACCAGCAGAGGTACCAGAGTAAGTACGGCTGCCACCAGCAGAAAGAGACCAAGAAAATGCCCCAGCAGACGCAACCGAACCGCAAAGAACAACTCATATGTGGCTCGACTCATGGTCGGGCCCCGCAATTATTGTGTGGATCAGGAATCAAACGGACTCCTTATCTGAAGTCTTGTGGATCATCCGGACTCTCAGTGAATTGATCACAAGTACTTTTTATTATAGCAGCTTTGCTGATGAGTCGGTTTCAGGGGGCTTTCAAGGTTTGGCGGGCAACAGCCACTGTGAACAGCTACTGTTGTGGGTGCAATCAGCCCAAAAAAAACAGGGCCGTCAAAAACGGCCCTGCCATAACAATCAATCCTAAATTCTCTCCAGTCCTGGAACAGCCTATTTGGCCGCCATCCCTCGCATCGGATCACTCGGGTAACCCAGAGCGGTCCAGTCCATCCGACCATTGTCGCCATGGCAATCGAGGCAGCCAAGAGCCTGATCAGCCGGAGCCACCATATGGTCAATGCGCCAGTACATTTCGGTCGGGGCAAAATCGTACTTGCCGCTGTAAGGCATATTTTTGACTTTCATCCCGATTTTGATCGACTTATCCCAATCAAAGGTGCTCCACAAGCCATCTTCACCGTATACATGAGTTGCAACAAAGTATTTATATTTGGTGTCGTAGGCCTGCTTGCCGGTATGAATTTTAAAAGGATGAATCTTGGCCGTTTTATCGTTGATATCACCCAGCGGATAAGCCAACTTGGTCACCACATTCGGATCAATCTTTTCGCCGACCAAAGAAACTCCGGCTTTGCCGTTGAACCAGGCATAGGATGGCACTTGGTCGGTTTTCCAGACCTGGGTTCCTACTGATTTTTTGTATCTGACGACTTTGCCATCAACTCCGGCAGGAGCCTTGTCAAGACCGACCGTCGACCAGTCCCAATCCATTTGCGTCGCATCTTCTTTGGCGTAATAAGGGATATGACAGGTCTGGCAGGCCACCCGTGCGGTGTGGGCATTCAGCCGTGACTCTTTGTGTGGTTCTTCACCATGGCATTTGTCGCAACCGATCGCATTGAAGCCATCGGGAGACGTCGCCATATCGGCGCCGGAGATGTTGTGTTTTTCAGCTTCATGGCAGGTTTGGCATTGGAAATCATTGCCGTCCGAGTCCATGTGGATATCAACAGAGCGATCCGGGTAATCAAGTACCAGGCCGATATCACCATGTTTGGCGTTATTGCCGCCGCCGCCCAGCGCATGGCAGGAAGTACAGTTCTGACGCACCGGCAAACCGACATTTCGGGCCACATCCCCAAGCTTGACTTCTTCTTTTGGCCAGCCGGAATTGTCGCCGTCTTTGTGATAGGTTCCGGTGGTATCGTGACAGATCAGGCAATCGACCCTGGTCTTATCGGAAAAATCAAAATTTTCATCTTTCCAGCCGTAGCCGGCATGGCATTCGCTGCAATGAACCCTGTTGCTGGAGGTGGTGGTACAGAAGTTGTTGATCGCATTGATCTTGCCGAGTTTCACCTTCTTGCCGTCAACAACCTGCTCGCGCTCCCAGGTCCAGTGAGGGGTTTTCATGAAATCAACGGCTTCGTCCTTGTGGCACTTAAGGCAGGCTTTGGTGACCTCAGTAGCGTCTTTAAAATCCCCTTTGAGAAACTTGCTGTGGTCCGCCGCATATGCCGTGACACTGAGCAACATGATGGCAGAAATTGCGAGTAATATCTTTTTCATAATCCACCCTTATATGATTAATTAAATATTCAGACTTTAAGATATATTAAGTTCTAAAAAGAGGGGAGAAAGTCGGAGACCTCTCCCCTCAAGCTGCATCGGTCTAGCGATTATCAGAACTTCATGGTCATCTTGGCGTAGACATCCCAGGCAGTATCCACCACCGGCAACAAGGAATAAGCGTCGCCTTTTTTAACATCTGCGACTTTCACCGGTTTGCCCACCGGGGAACCGCTACCGGTATATTCATAGTCGTAATAGAGTCCGCCGATCTTGATGAAGGCGTTCGGGTTGATATCAAAGATATAGTAGATCTCGCCGACATGGCCACGTGTTGCCAACTTGCTGCCAAGCAGATCATCCTGAGCCTGGGTGAACGGTGTCCAGTATTGCGAACCATAGTTGTATTCGAGACCAAGTTTGCCCATCGGTGCCGGAATCTGCACACCGACATAAACACCGTAGCCTTCCTGGGTATCGTCGTTTTCAGCCCGTGCCGGAACCATGTAGATTTCACTGCCATCTTCACTCAGAGTTGCTTCGTAGACAGCATCCGTTCCCAAACCGCCGAACATGCCGGCCTTGCCATTAGGCTCCAACTGGGTCATGGCAACAGAGCCGAACCAGACAAAACCGTTATCTTCCTCGCGGGTAAAACCGAGGGCAGCCAAGTTAATATCACCGATCACGGTCGTCGGAGTATAGCGAACTTCAAAGTTAAAAGTCGGGAATTTCTGCAAGTCAGCATACATGGTCGGAGCAAACAATTGAGCATACTGAGTCGGGAATGCCAGAGTCCCCTTGAATCCATCAACAACATCCTGGGCACGGAACAAGGTAGCCTGAATAAAGGTCTGCCCATCATTGTAGACATCCATGTTAAAGCCGCCCAGTTGGGTATCTGCAAGATTCTTGGTGATATCATCATTGAACAGAGTACCGTTACCCCATTCAGACTCAAATCCCTGGCCGTAGCAGAAACGCAGGGTCTGACCTTCGACACCGGTCAGTTCGCTCAAGTGATAACCAACGGTGATCCCGTCGAAGTTGAAATGAACCAGGTGCCCGGTCGGAGTGCCGCCACGCAGTTCATTTTCGCGATATTGACTGGGCGGCCCGTAAGTTGAAGGACGCCGGCCAATGGACAAGTAAAAGTTGCTGCCGCCGATATCCTTCCAATCAAAATAAGCGCGCTCAACCCGCAACCAGTCTCCTGAGGTGCTGCCGCCGTCAGTGCCGTCCATAGTAAAGGCATTCCAGGAATCGAATACCTTGGATGTGGTGGAATCGCCCCAGTTTTTGTACATGGTCAACCGGCCGGAAAAGTCCATATTATCAGCGACTCTGGCTTTCATACCCAGGCGCATCCGGGTGGTGTACATGATATCGTTATTGATATTGGAAGTTTTGGCAGCATTGGCCATGGCAAATGGGCCAACCCCCGACAATTGCCCAGCCATGAAAGCAGCGGCCAAATCAGGGTATTGGCTCATCATTTGCCCAAGGGCAGAGTTAGGGTCGCTTGGGTCGCCAAAAGCTCCGGACATGGCTTTACTGGCAAAGTCGTCAAAATCGACTTTGATGCCTGGGTTATAGGTGACATCCTTGTAATGCAGACCGTCTGCAGTGACCCTCAGGTCGCCGTAAAAATTAATCCGGTCAAGGGCAGCGTGCCGTTCCGGCTTATCAACGCGCGATGACAGCTCATCCAGTTCCTGAGCGATATCGGCAATCTGTTTCTGAAGTTCCTCGATCGTCGGCGTGGCAGCCAGCAACATGTTGGGTACGACCAGCAGGATCGTCAGCAGTACTACGATTCTTTTCTTCATGCAGAAATCCTCCAAAGCAAAATTAAAAAACAGAATTGGTGTTTAACCTCCCAAATTAGCCGCAGGTTTCCGGAGACGGTGAGTCAGCCGCATGGTCATAAAGGAACTGGTTGATATCTTTGAGATCTTTTTCGGACATCGATTTGAACAGATCGCCGGGATGGTCCTGCTTTTTGAAAAAGCGATCCCATTGCGACATGGTTTTGGTCAATGGAGTCAGAGCGCCGCCTTCTCCTCCGGTATCGTGACAGGTCTTACAGTTCTTTTTGAAGAGGTGTTTACCTTTACGGGAATTGCCCCCTTCAACGGCCATAACACTACTGATGCAGAAAGCAGACAGGATCAAACTTACCAGCAAAATCTTTTTCCAGTTCATGGTCACTACTCCTTCTCCATTGATGGATTTTTGACACAATACATGTGTCTTCTAATATCTTTAGTGATATAAATATTCAGATATCGATCTTTCTGTATCATTGCATCAATTTCATTTCAATAGCTTTTTACCGTAATATTCAGAAAAAACGATTATATACACAACTCATACCCTCATAAGATTTTCTTATATGCAATGTTTAGTATTATTTTCGATATGTTGCATTGTTTTTGAAAGGTAAAATCAGGACCGTAAATGACGCACTTCTAGCTGTAATTCACGGACAACCAGGACAGAGGAAACAGATCGTCAACAGGCTTTATTAATTTCTCTTATAGCTAAGGAACAATAAATTACCCCCAAAAGCTCTTATGCGATAAGGAACCCTGATGAGCGTTGCCAAGCAACATGCCTCGGGCCATCTCGCAGGGGATGATCAGATCTTGGCTAGCAGCGGGAATCAATGTATGATTCGCTGATCGTCTCTTTTCCAGCAGCTCCCTATCGGTCTTGGCAACCGGTGGAAAGCGAACATTGCAAAGCCTTTTATTTTGGTGAAGGAAGGTTTGAAAGCAGATGGCCGAGATACAGGATAAATATGGGCGCAAAGTCAATTATCTGCGCTTATCCATTACCGATCGCTGCAATCTCCGCTGCCGTTACTGCATGCCGGCAGAGGGAGTTCCGGATCAAGACCACAGCGAAACTCTCAGTTATGAAGAGTTGCTGCATATCGTCACTGCGGCAACCGAGTTGGGGATTCGCAAAGTTCGTGTGACCGGCGGCGAACCTCTGGTGCGCAAAGGTGCTCTTGATTTTATCGCCCGTCTGGCACAACTGCCACACATTGAGGAGGTTGCCCTCACTACCAACGGTCTGCTACTGGAAAAATATGCGGCAGATCTGAAACGGGCGGGCATCCATACCCTGAACGTCAGCCTTGACAGCCTGGAGGAGGACACGTTTGCCGCCATCACTCGCGGCGGCTCTCTGAATCAGGTTCTGACCGGCCTGGAAAAAGCCCAGTCGGTTGGGTTAAAAATAAAACTGAATATGGTCGTTATGCGCGGGGTCAACGATCAGGAGATTCTCAAATTTGCCGAACTGGGACTGGAGAACCCCTGGTCGATCCGCTTTATCGAATATATGCCGACCATCAGGGAAACCAGTTGGCGCAAGCACCTGGTCAGCGGGGCGGATATCCTGGCGCTGTTACGTCAGCATCACCAGCTGGAGGAACTGTCCGGCGGCCGCTATTGCGGACCGGCCAAACCCTATCGGATCAGCGGGGCCAAAGGAACCCTCGGTATCATTACCCCCATGAGTGATCATTTCTGCAGCTCCTGTAACCGAATTCGAGTCACTTCTGACGGTCTGGCCAAAAGCTGTCTGCTCAGCGAACGGGCCGTCGATCTAAAACCCTTCCTGCAACTGCCGGTTGCCCAGCTGCGAGCAATTTTGCAGGACGTCATTAACGAGAAACCGTCACAACATCATTTTGCCATCGATGAGCGCTCTCAATGCCCATTCAGTATGGCAAGTATCGGAGGATAAAATGCTTCAGCAACTACGCGCGGTCTGCATCAGTCACAACAAAGGGGAACGCAAAACTCCGGTTTCCCAGGTGGAATTGCGCCCGAATCACGGCATTGTCGGCGATGCCCATGCCGGGGACTGGCACCGTCAGGTCAGCCTGCTGGCCAAGGAAAGCATCGATAAAATGCGTGCGCTGGGACTGGATGTGGACAACGGTGATTTTGCCGAAAACCTGACCACGGAGGGGATCGACCTGCCCCGCCTGCCCATCGGCACGCAACTGCGGATCGGCGAAGCATTGCTTGAGGTTACCCAGATCGGTAAGGAATGCCACAACCGCTGTGCCATCTATCATCAAGCCGGCGATTGCGTTATGCCCAAGGAAGGTATTTTTGCCAAGGTTCTGGAAGGCGGCGTGCTCCAGCCGGGCGACATGATTGAGCTTATTAACTGACCACACCCAGGCAACAATTCTCCAATACGAGAGACAGACATGAAACCGTCCCCCCGGGACCTCATCCGGCTCCTGCTTGTCCCGACGCTGATCTGCGGCATGCTGCTGATTCTTTTTCCCGCTCTGATTCTGACCCCGGGGCAGAGCAAAGCGGCCGGGCTGGCACTGATTACCATCAGCCTGTTCGCTTCGGGCGGGCTGCCCGAATATCTGACGGCGCTGCTGTTTTTCCTGCTCGCCATGTTGTTCAAGATTGCCGCGCCGGAGGTGATTTTTTCAGGTT
The DNA here is from genome assembly GCA_963668145.2 of Geopsychrobacteraceae bacterium. GTDB lineage: Bacteria > Desulfobacterota > Desulfuromonadia > Desulfuromonadales > Geopsychrobacteraceae > Seleniibacterium. The sequence continues at coordinate 11,153 of CAXXJU010000048.1, read as the reverse complement.
TCCAATCAACAGCCTTGTGGCTGGTATTCGGCGGCCTGATTCTGGGCGTAGCCATCCGCCAGACCGGCCTGGGACAATTGATTGCAGAGCGGCTGAGTCGCAGGCTGAACAGGAGCTACGCCCTGTTGATTTTTGGAATGGGCCTGGTCGGCTTCGGGTTTGCCATCATCATGCCGTCCTCCATGGGCCGGATCATCCTGCTCACCCCTATCACCCTGGCTCTGGCCGATCATTTTGGTTTCAAGAAAGGCTCTAATGGCCGTACTGCGATCGTCCTTTCGACCGTGTTCAGTTCTTTTATCCCGGCTTTTTCCATTCTGCCCGCCAATGTTCCCAACATGGTGCTGTCCGGCCTCGCCGAAACTCAATTTCATGAAAAAATTCTGTTCGGCGAGTACCTGCTGCTCCATTTCCCTATCCTCGGGCTGCTCAAATTGGCGATTATCAGTGTCACGATTCTGCGCCTGTACCCGGACAGACTCCCGGCCGTTTCTGAAAGCCAGTCCGCAGCAGGACAAAACAGGTTGACCTCGAACCAACGCATCCTGGCGGTCACCCTGATTGTCTTGGTCGCTCTTTGGGCCAGCGACTTTATCCATCATATTTCACCGGCTTGGGTATCCCTGGCCGGTGCGGTTTTTCTGCTCTTGCCCAAAGTCGGCATTGTGGAAGGAAAATCCTTCAACACCCAGATCAATTATGCCTCGCTGTTTTTCATTGCCGGGATTCTCGGCCTGGGCAGCCTGATTGCCGATTCCGGACTCGGCAATACTCTCGGCCGCGCGCTGATTGCGGCCTTGCCCTTTGACAGCGGCAGCCCTTTTGTCAATTTCCTGTCCCTTGTTTTTGCCTCGTCCACGGTTGGTCTGTTCACCACCCTCCCGGGCATCCCGGCGGTCATGACTCCCCTTGCCGGAGAAATCGCCCAGGCCACAGGATTCTCCGTCAAGGCCGTGCTGATGATGCAGGTGATCAGCTTTTCCACGGTCCTTCTGCCCTACCAGGCACCGCCAATCGTTGTCGCCATGCAACTGTCCGGCGAAGGCATGGCCAGGGTGGTCCGGCCGCTGATCATCATTGTGCTGGCAACACTGCTGGTGCTGTTGCCCCTCGATTATTTCTGGTGGAAATTCCTCGGCTGGATTTAAACGCCAGCCACTGCGACCCGGTGCAACTCCCGCGTGCCTCGCTGCGTCTGCAATAATCCGCTGGTCCGGAAGAATCGATTCCCGACCTGCCACAAATCAGTGCTTGTGATGTCCCAACCCCGGGCTCGGCAAGCCGTTTTTCAGCAGCCTGCCACAAGGACAAGTTATCATGGCCGCTTGAGCATATTTTCTGATAATATTCAGAGCAGATTTCTTTTTTTACAGTTTTAAAAAGCGTAATTCCCCCACCGCAGGAGCCACCATGTCGCTGTCCCTTGAACAAGCAATTCAACAAGTACTGTCAACCGTTTCCCCCTTGCCCGCGCAGAAAGACCCGTTGTTGGATGTGGTCGGCAGGGCGGTCGCGGATGACCTGATCGCCGATCATGCGTTACCCGCGTTTGATAATTCAGCCATGGATGGTTTTGCCTTCTGCTATGCCGATATCAGCGACACCGACACCCTGCCCGTCAGCGGCTATATCCCGGCCGGGAAATTGCCGGGCTCCGAACTCGGTCCCGCAACCGCCTGCAAAATCATGACCGGTGCCCCCTTGCCGAAAGGGGCGGACACGGTTGTACCGATTGAAAACTGTCGCGAGCAGGACGGGCGGGTCACCATCCTCAAAGCGGTCAAGGCCGGTGCCAACGTCCGTCACCAGGGTGAAGATGTCCTGCCCGGCCAGAAGGTCATGTCCGCAGGTACGGTGTTAGGCCCGGCCCAGGTCAATCTGCTGGCCGCCTTGCGCATGTCCACCCTCCCGGTTCACCGCCGTGCCCGGGTTGCGATATTGGCCACCGGCGACGAACTGCAGGAACTGGAAGAGCCTTATTTCAACGGCGGGGTCGTCAACAGCAACACCTGGGGACTGGCAGCAGCATTGAAGGAAATCCACGCCATCCCGCTGTTACTCGGGATTGCTCGTGACAATAAAGACAGCCTGAAAGAAAAAATCCTCCAGGGCCTCAAAGCCGACGCGCTGATCACTTCAGCCGGCGTCTCGGCCGGTGACCGCGATCTGGTCCGTGAAGTTCTGGTCGAATGCGGCGTCAAAGAGCAATTCTGGCAGATCAAAGCCCGCCCCGGCAAACCGACCGCCTTCAGCCTGGCCAACCAGACTCCGGTCTTTTCTCTGCCCGGAAACCCCGTTGCTACCATGCTGCTGTTCGAAGTTCTGGTTCGCCCTGCCTTGTTGAAGATGATTGGGGCACAAGCAACTGTTCCGCACCACCCTCAAGGCCCGCTTGACCGCTCCCATCAGCAAAAAGGCCGGCCAGGTACAGATTATCCGCCTGACTCTCAGTATCAATGCGCATGGCGAACTCTGCGCTACCGGAGCCGGTGACCAAAGGACCGGGATTCTCAGTACTCTGGCGGCGACGCAAGGATTAACCATACTTCCGGAAGATAAGGACTTTTTCGACTGCGGTGAGCAGATCGATGTCCAGATCCTTGGCCCCGGAACAGCTCTTAGCTAGTTTTCATCCGGAAACGGCCCTTTTCCGCTGTGGCGGTGTCAATCTGTGGGTTTTCTTGTGCGGCGTAAAGGACTACGCCTCCGCGCAACCCCTTGATTTCCTGGCCACAACGAAAAATTGCTCGTTTCCCATCTGAAAACTTCGCTGTTGCCCTTTGGAGTCTCCGGATGAAAGCGAGCTATTGATCAAATAAATCGCCTATATTTTGCGTATTGAGAAAATTACTGATTGCCCGTAGTATTCCAGTGACTATTACAAGGAGGTAGTCAGCCCTCTGGTGAGGCTCACGGTCTTCAAAACCGATGGGGGGCGTATCCCGTCCCTGGTGAGTTCGATTCTCATCTACCTCCGCCAACAGATGAAATCAATGGGTTATGGAGATAAAGCCATAGCCCTCTGATTTTTTCTGTCTTCCACACAATCTTCCTTTGGAGTTGATCAGCTAGCAACCTTGTCCCTTTATTCGACTAAAACAGCACTGAGTCAGCCTGTCTTCTAAAAATGTCAAATACTTTATTTATTGCATGAAAAAGCCAATTATCCGGGTCAATACGGGGTGCTGATGCTAGGACAATCTTCAACAGCCCATTTGGAACCATACGTTCCGATCCATAGCAAATATCCACGAAGCAAACAAATCTTTTGCGGCCCTTTCTATTCCTGAGTCATGCTTACTTTTTTACGATGATCGCCCAGAAATAACGACGGTGTATGCCAAACCTGTATTCAGGAAATACGTTTGCTCACAGGTTCTTTTCCGGCCTACCAAACCCGCCTCCGCCAGGAGTTTTGATGACGATCATGTCACCGTCTGCAAGGTTAATTTCATCGTTTCCGCGCAGGATTTTTTCCGTTCCGTCACTGTAAATCACACTATTTTCACCACGCAGCCCCGCCTCACCGCCATCCAGACCATAGGGTTCTGTCTCTCGGTGGGAGGTCAGGAGGGTTACAGTCATCGGTTCGAGAAAACGCAGCTTACGGATCACGCCATCCCCGCCGTTGTAACGGCCGCGACCGCCGGAGCCGGGACGTAAGGAGAAGGATTCGACCCGGATCGGGAATCGCCATTCCAGAACCTCGGGATCAGTCATGCGGGTATTGGTCATGTGCGAATGGACGCCGCTGGTTCCGGGATGATCCGGCCCGGCCCCAGTGCCACCACAGATGGTCTCGTAGTTCTGATACCTGGCATTGCCGTAGACAAAGTTGTTCATAGTCCCCTGCGACGAGGCGAGGACTCCCACAGCCCCGAACAGGCAGTCCGTGATGGCCTGCGACACCTCGGTGTTGCCTGAAATGACTGCAGCCGGATAGGCTGGGCTGATCATGCTGCCCGGCGGAATGATAATTCGCAGCGGCTTAAAGCAACCTTCGTTCAGCGGAATTTCATCCCCCACCAGGGTCCGGAACACATAACAGAACCGCAGCTTTGCAGACCGCCGTGGGGGCATTATAATTGCCCCGGTCCTGGGGTGAGGTGCCGGTGAAGTCGATGGTGGCCTCGCGCTGCTGCCTATCGACACTGATTCTAACCTGGATCAGCCGGCCACCATCCATGTGATAGCTGAACTCACCGTCCTTGAGGCGGTCGATCACCCGGCGCACGGATTCTTCGGCATTGTCCTGGACATGTCCCATGTAGGCCCGGACGACCTCAAGGCCGAAATGATCGATCATTTTCTGCAGTTCCTGAAGCCCGGTCTCGTTGGCTGCGACCTGGGCAGCGAGATCTGCCATGTTCTGATCGATATTCCGGCAGGGATATTTTCCCGAGCCGAGCAATGCGCGAGTTTCCTTTTCGCGCAGCTGCCCCTGATCGACCAATAGAAAATTGTCGATCAATACGCCTTCGTCCTCGATATGGGTTGAATCGGGGGAGATGACCCCGGGGTGCGGCCACCGATGTCCGCCGTGATGTCCGCGCGAGCCAAGGTAAAAGAGGACTTTTTGGCCCTCTTTGTCAAACACCGGGGTGATGACTGTCACATCGGGCAAATGGGTACCACCATTGTAGGGAGCATTCAGCATGTAGACGTTTCCTGGTCGCATACTGTCGCAGTTCTCGCGAATCACCGTTTTGATCGATTCTCCCATGGAGCCGAGGTGGACCGGCACATGCGGAGCGTTGGCGACCAGGTGCCCAGCGGCATCGAAGATGGCGCAAGAGAAATCGAGCCGCTCTTTGATGTTGACCGAATAAGAGGTTTTCGCCAGGGTGGTCCCCATTTGTTCGGCAATTGACATGAAGAGGGTTGTTAAAAACCTCCAGCATGACCGGATCCACATGAGTACCGACTGCTTCGATTTTAGGCCGTTCTTTATAGCGGCTCATAACCAGATGCGAGCGACTGTTGAGCTCGGCCCGCCAGCCATCCTCAACCACCACGGTGCCAATGGATTCGGTAATAACTGCCGGGCCCTTGACCTGATGGCCGGGCTTGAGGTCATCACGCCGATAAAGGGGAACCTTTGTGGTCACCCCCAGACTGGATAACGAAACCTCATCAACCGCGGGTGGAACGCCATGGGGATCAGCCAAAGCGTTTTCCGGATCGGTCACTACCTCAGTTGCCCCGATGGCTTCAACGCTGACGGCCTCGATCACCAGCGGTCGATCCGGAACGATGAAACCAAACTGCTGACGATGAGCCTGTTCAAAGGCGGTGAGCATGTCAGCCTGACTGCCGGCATCCACCTCCAGCGAGGTATCCGTCGCCTGATACCGCAGCAGAGCACGAACGCGCACTTCAAGCTGATCCTGAGCGACCCCCTGCTCAAGAACTTCTGCGCGGGCCTCTTCGACCAGCGCGGTAGCGGCCAGATCAACCTGCTTGGCGGCATCCTCAGCAAAAGGTTTCTCGACCTGAATTTCGCGCATGGCACGAACATCGGCCAACCCCATGCCATAAGCAGACAGAACTCCGGCGAAAGGATGCAGGAAGACCCGCTTCATCCCCAGTGCGTCGGCGACAAGGCAGGCGTGCTGGCCACCTGCGCCACCGAAACAGTTGAGAGTGTATTCCGTCACGTCGTAACCGCGCTGAACCGAGATCTGCTTAATGGCGTTCGCCATATTGTTGACCGCGATCCGCAGAAAGCCTTCGGCCACCTCTTCAGGAGTCGGTTTCGGTGTGCCGGTGGCCTGGGCGATTTCCTCCGCCAACTGAGTGAACTTTTCACGAACAATAGCGGTGTCCAGCGGCTGATCCGCATTGGGGCCAAAAACTTGAGGAAAGTGCTGAGGCTGGATTTTCCCGAGCATGACGTTGCAATCGGTGACAGTCAGCGGCCCGCCACGCAGATAACAGGCCGGACCGGGATTGGCTCCAGCTGAATCAGGTCCGACCCGATAGCGCGAGCCATCGAAATGAAGAATCGAACCTCCCCCGGCCGCAACCGTATGAATGTGCATCATCGGCGCGCGCATCCGGACTCCGGCCACCAAGGTATCGAAACTGCGCTCATATTCTCCGTTGAAATGAGCGACATCGGTCGATGTGCCCCCCATATCGAAACCGATGACCTTGTGGTAGCCGCTCATTGCCGCGGTTTGTACCATGCCGACCACCCCCCCGGCCGGACCGGAGAGGATCGCATCCTTGCCCTGGAAGAGATGAGCATCAGTCAGACCACCGTTCGACTGCATAAACATCAACCGTGGTCCATCGCCCAGTTGCTCGGCTACCTGGTTAACGTAGCGCCGCAGAATCGGCGAAAGGTAAGCATCGACAACCGTGGTATCACCGCGCGCCACCAGCTTCATCAACGGGCTGACCCGACTGCTGAGTGAAATCTGGGTAAATCCGATCTCTTCCGCCAGATCAGCAAGTTGCTGTTCATGAAGCGGATTGAGATAAGCGTGCATCAGCGCAATGGCAACCGCCCTGATCCCTTCAGCATAAGCATTCTGCAAACCCGTCCGGGCAGCTTCGACAGCCAATGGCTGCAGCACTTGCCCTTTGGCGTCCAACCGCTCATCCACTTCCAATACTTTTTCGTAAAGCAATTCCGGCAGGACAATATGTCGGTCAAACAGCCGTGGCCGTGCTTGATAGCCGATGCGCAGCGCATCGCCAAAACCACGCGTCGTCACATAAAGAGTTCTATCCCCCTGGCGCTCAAGAAGAGCATTGGTGGCCACGGTCGTCCCCATTTTGACATGCTCAATCGCCCCGAGCGGGATCGGATCATCTTTTGCAAGGCCCAGTAACTGGCGAATCCCATGAACCGCCGCGTCACGGTAATGCTCAGGATTTTCGGATAACAGCTTATGTGTCACCAGCTTGCCGTCAGGGCGTTTGGCAACGATATCGGTAAAGGTGCCGCCACGATCGATCCAGATCTGCCATTTTTTCATTGCCTGCTGTTCTCCATCGGGTTTGAACTCTATCTATGAGCTGTTCTTCCAGCGTCATCGACGTCATCAAGGATAAATTAGAAATATAATGTTGATTTTTTATCGATATTTTATCAAAATAAACAAAATGTTGTCAGTAGTCCTAAAAAATGTCAACAATCTCAGCTGAGTTTTTGTGATTTTTAATCAGTAGATAAAGCTGACTGCCTTGTCATCGTTGACAAAGTCGTGGAAAATTCCCTGTAGTACCAGTGTCACAGCGTCGTGGCGTTATTCTGTTTCAGTTCCAGTTCCAGATCATTCATTTACGAGAGATAGGAGAGCTGTATGAAAACCAGAGGACTCAAGTTTCTATTGACCTGTGCCAGTTTCTTAGTTTTTTTCCTTTTTTCCGGACTCGCATCGGCAACCACTTGGGATATGCCGACCCCGTACCCGGACAAAACCTTTCACACCCAGAATATCAGCCAATTTGCCGCCGATGTTGAGAAAGCAACAGGCGGTGAATTGAAAATCAAGATCCATTCTGCCGGATCCCTGTTCAAGCACCCGGAAATCAAAAATGCCGTCCGTGGCGGACAAGTCCCGATCGGTGAGTTTTTCCTCTCCTTGCTGTCCAATGAAACGCCGTATTCGGGGCAGACTCCCAGCCTTTCCTGGCCACGAACTATGCCGATGCGGAAAAACTCTGGGCCGCTCAGAAACCAATCGTCGAAAAGCTGCTCGATGCTCAGGGTCTGATGCCATTATTCGCAGTTCCCTGGCCGCCCCAAGGCTTGTACACCAAGAAGGCAATCAACAAAGTCGAAGACCTGAAAGGGATCAAGTTCCGGGCCTACAATGCAACGCTGGAGGCGTTCGCCAACCTCGTCGGAGCAGCCCCAACACAGTTGAAGTGCCCGATATCCCACAGGCATTCGCCACCGGGCGAGTCGAAGCGATGATCACTTCACCATCCACCGGGGCCAACTCAAAAGCTTGGGATTACCTCTCCTATTACACCGATATTCAGGCATGGCTGCCGAAGAACATTGTCGTCGTCAACAAGCGCGCCTTCCGCAAGCTGGATAAGAAAACTCAGCAGGCCGTGCTGACCGCCGCGGCTGCAGCCGAACAGCGTGGCTGGGCAATGAGCAAGAAAGAGACCGCAGAGAAGACGGCGATTCTCAAGGAAAACGGCGTCAACATCGTCACTCCAAGTCCGGAACTGATGGATGGGTTGAAGAAAGCCGGTGCTGAGATGCTCAAGACCTGGGAAAAATCTGCCGGAGCCGAAGGTTCGACATTGCTGAAGGCCTACCAGAACTGATCCTGTAGCGGGATCAACTCCGGAGGGCAATCTTTAAGTTTTCATATTGAAAACGAACTATATTCCATCTCGGTGGAGATCGTTCAGGTCTCCACCGAGGGCGAAGTCACGATCATGGCAAACCTTGAAACAGCACAGAACACTTCAGTGGTCCGCCGTAACCTGGAGCGTCTTTACCTCGTCAGTGGCTGGCTTGCGGCCACGTGTATCGGCTTGATCTGCCTGCTGGTCCTCATCCAGGTCAGTCTGAATGCTATTGACCGCATCAGCGGTTTGCTGACTGGGACAGCCATCGGTCTGACCATTCCTTCCTATGCTGATTTTACTGGTTTCTTCCTCGCGGCGGCTTCCTTCCTGGCCTTGGCCTACACTCTTCGCCAGGGCGAACACATCCGGGTCACCTTGTTTTTGTCCCATTGCCGGCCGAGGTACAACACCTGCTGGATGTCTGGGGACTGCTCATGGCTGGCGGAGTCACGCTGTATTTTAGCTGGTATACATTCTTGCTGGTTCGCGAATCGTACCTGTACCATGACCTGTCACCCGGCATGATCGCCGTGCCGATCTGGATACCACAGTCCGCTATGCTACTAGGACTGATTGTCCTCGCCATTGCCTTGATTGACGGCCTTATCAGCACGATTCTTAACGGGTCTGCTTCGGTCAATACCGAAGCAACGGAGCATCCGCCATGTCAGAAATAAGTATGACCCTGCTCCTGCTGCTGGTCTTGTTCGTGCTGCTTGGCAGTGGCATCTGGGTCGCCTTTTCATTGCTCGGCGTCGGCCTGATTGGGATGGCCCTCTTTACCGACGCTCCTTTGGGTGAAGTCCTTGCCACCACCGTCTGGGGTGCCAGTAACTCATGGTCACTGGCTGCGCTGCCGCCTGTTTGTCTGGATGGGGAAATCCTTTTTCGATCGCGCCTGTCCGAAGACATGTTCGCCGGTCTTTCACCCTGGCTGACACATCTGCCCGGACGACTGCTCCACGTCAATATCCTTGGCAGCGGTATCTTTGCCGCCGTTTCCGGATCTTCAGCCGCGACGGCTGCGACTATCGGCAAGATGTCGATTCCTGAACTTGGTAAGCGTGGCTATCCGCAAAGTATGATCATCGGTACCCTGGCCGGTTCAGCGACGCTTGGTTTACTGATCCCGCCGTCGATCATCCTTATTGTTTACGGAGTGGCGACGGAACAGTCCATTGCTCGCCTGTTCATCGGTGGGGTCCTGCCTGGATTGCTGCTGATTGTGATGTTCATGGGTTACGTGGTGATTTGGTCCATGCTGCATGCCGGGGAGATTCCGGGCGGGGAGGAAAAAGTTCCGTTTGGCGAAAAAGTTAAACGTTCCCGCCGGTTGATACCAGTGATCCTGCTCATTACTGGTGTCATTGGCTCGATCTATTCCGGCATCGCATCGCCGACCGATGCGGCGGCAGTCGGTGTTGCTCTGTCTCTGGTCCTCTCCAAGTTTACCGGGACGCTCAACCGCCAGACGTTCCTCGCAGGCTTACTCGGAGCCACCAAGACCTCGTGCATGATTGCTTTCATCCTCGCCGGGCAGCCTTCCTGACCGTCGCCATGGCCTTTACCGGTATTCCAAGCATGCTGGCCAGCTGGATAGCGGCTCTGAACCTGTCTCATTACGCCTGCTCGGGGCATTGACGATCTTTTTCGTCATTCTGGGATGTTTTCTGGATGGGATATCGTCGTCGTGCTGACCACCTCAGTGATTATGCCGATGGTGGAACAGGCTGGAATCGACCCATTCTGGTTCGGTATTTTCGTTGTCATCGTGGTTGAGATGTCACAGATTACGCCACCGGTCGGATTCAACCTGTTTGTGATTCAGGGTCTGACCGGCCTTGATATTCTGCGTGTAGCCTACGCAGCAATCCCTTTCTTCTTGTTGCTGCTGGTTGCCCTTGCCCTGATCGTTGTATTCCCTTCCATTGTCACCTTATTGCCAGACATGATGGGTGGTTGAGGAAAGAATTCCTTCCTTATAAAGATGCCGCCGCTCGAGAGGCTTGGTCGTAAAGACCGGAAAGCAAGCGCAACAGGGAGGCCGCTTCACTGGTCTCCGAACCGTCCCGTTCGAGGTTACGATAGACCGAGGTCAGGCAGCGTTCGCGGACTTGGCGGTAGGAGCGGCAGGCTTCGCAGCCTTCCGGAGTGGTTGAATAGAATATTTCCTTGCCCCGTTTTTCTTTCTTAATCAACTCAAGCTTTATCAGTTTTTTCAAAGAATAATTGACCGTATGACTGTCCTCGACATGCAGGACAAAGCAGATATCAACCAGCCTTTTTTCACGCTGGCGATGGTTGACATTATGCAGCACCAGCACATCCAGGGGGCTGAAATCCGGATAGCCCGCCGCATTCATGCAGCGCACCATCCAACGCGTGAAGGCATGATTGGCGATGATGATGCCGTATTCAAATTCGCTAAGATGCCAGCTATCCGGTGAGGTGAGGTGCTCAGAGGATACGATGGGAACCACCGGTTTTAGATCATCATTCATAATTGCGAACCCTTTTATGCCAAGCAAGAAGCAAAAGCCATTTTGCTGAGATTTTTTTGAAGAGGGACCCATGAATGGCGCTAGTTTAAGAGTCGCTGGCAGCAAAACCGGGACTGTCCCCGCACGGGGCTGTCCCAGGTCTTTGCGGTGTTAACCGCGGCAGTTTCATGGCTCGCAAACTCTTGGGACAGCCCCCGATGACCCTGGGGACAGTCCCGAGTTTACTGCACAGTTGCTTAAACGAGCGCCATTCGATGAACCCATCATAATATACTGAATTGGATTCTCCCAAAAAAATTTACTCCTGCAAAAGTGACAAGTCGCGAATTG
>CAXXJU010000047.1:0-14050 GCA_963668145.2 Geopsychrobacteraceae bacterium | reverse complement strand
ATCTCATCGAGCTTCTTGACGACGAAATTAGCCTGCACAAAGGAAGGGATCTGGCGATAGAGTCGGTCAGTAGACTTGCGAGCCAATTCAACCATATGAGGATTGTTGACGTCCCCCATGTCTACGACCAGCGCCACACGGTAAGGACAGCCTTCTAGCGCATTATCGAGGCCGGGATGTATCGGGCATTCCTTGGTGGTGCAGAGATCGTTGCCGGAGCGCTGTTTCACCAGCTTGGGCAGCATCTGCAATATCTTCAGGTGGTAAAGCGCCAGATGGAATGCCATCAGGGTTTTAAGGTAATCCACCAGCACCGAACGCGGAATATAGGGCTCATAGGCCAACAGTCGCAGAATGTCATCGGCCATAATATCGGCCTGGCCGATACACAGCGGCTGGAAGCGCGAGGGTTCCTTGGAGTCCTTCATGTCCTGGGTAACCTGGTGATCCAGACGCAGGATGGCCTGCGTTTCTACATCCACGGACGCGTTGGGATCGTACCGGTCCGTTACCAGGTCGATTCCTGGGAAGAAAAAGCGCTTCAAGGCATCTCGCGCAGCTTGACCCTTGCCTTTACGGGCATAAAAAAGCATCCAATAGATCTGCTCGGCCGCGCCGTAATCACGAGTATGCTTGGCGTTGCGGAATTTATAGGTGTTGCCATGCAGTGGTCGGGGAGCAGCAAGCGCCTGATTGCTCTTACCACGATTGACCAAGTCCATGAGGTCAGTCTCTATCCAGGCCCGGACAATATCCGGGTGTTTGTCAAAGCCAGCAAACCATTCCGGATGTTCTAGAAAGTCTTCCAGAAATTCATCGACAGAAAGGTCCCCTCCACGTGGTGGCCGACGACTGCCGTAGCCATCATATTTGAGGCGCGGGAATAACATCGTTAAAACACGATCCATCTCGATATGTTTGAAATCGAGATATGAGACTTTAGGAATTCTGAACTCCTTGTCGCGTCCTTTAATTGACATGGTATTCAGCCCCCTTTTCTGAAACCTTCATTGCAAGCAGACCATCGTCCTCCCGACCAATTTCGTAGAACTTGTGACCCGTTTTCGTCAGCAACACTTCTTTGTACGGCACGGATGCGAGCAGGTTTTTGAATACAGATAAACTCAACAGGAAGCCTTCCTGCTCTTCGATGCTGGGACGGTAGCCATTGTTGAGCCGCATCAGCATTTCATAGATGTCGAGATTGATGCGCAGGCTGGCCTTGTGTCCGTCGCCGGAGTCGTAAAGCAGTACCAGCGCCTGAGACAGACACTCAAGGAAAGGATGAGCCGCGGTTTCCTGCTCGGTGCGGAGCGTGAAATGGTCGCCATCAAAGAGGCGATAACTGCGGATGGTGCTTTTATCCACCTGGCGAACGCGAAGCGCCAACTGGTTGCCCAGCCGCGCCGGATCGCTCAGCCCTTCGCCCCGGTTGATGGCACGGAGAATGGTGGTTACCTCATCCTGACTCTTCGCTCCAGATTCCTCGATGGCTATTAAAAAGGGATCAATATGCTCATATGGAAGCATCTTTTCCCACGGACGATTTTCCTGACTATCGCGGCATTCAAAGAAATGGCGGCGGCGCATGTGCGAGAGGTAATTCCGATGCTTGGCGATCAATCGGGTACGGTTCTTCGACGAGTAATCGCGAGGCAGACTGCAGAACAGCGTCTCCACCAGCTCATTGTCATACCCGGATCGCTCCGCGAACGAGAAGCGGCTCATGGCCTTGGTCTTGGGATTGAGGAAGCCAAGCTCGCGGTCCAGATCGGGGTTGCTGACTTCGGCAACGTCAATCTCGCGCAGCAAGGCAATCAGCCGGTCATTGGAGCCTTCTGCCCCGCCAAGCCACGAGTTGAAATAGAAACCATCAAGGATGCGATTCTGGGTCTCTTCACCGCCGTTCTGATAGAGCTGGTGAATGCCGTCGCAGTCCTGGGTGCCCACCAGCATGAAGGCCAGCGCCGAACGCAGATCGCGCATGGTGATGTGCAGTCGCCCGCGCAGGTGGGTAATGGTGTAGAGCATCTTCAGGCGCTCGATCACCTTGGGACCGGCAACCTGGTCCTGGAAAGTCCGGGCGTTATGGTAGGCAAAGCACTTGCCTTTGAGGTCACACTTCTCGCAGGCCTGCCAGTATTCCTGCTGCGTCATGCGGGCAATCAGTCGCTCCAGAATCGAAGGCTGACCTTCCTCGGGTTCGGCGACCACCGAGCGCAGGTTGAGGTTGATGACCGCGATACCGCCTTCCGGAGAGGCTCCGGCCAACCCCTGCTGGATCTGCTTGGCGAGCAGCGGGAACTCCTCTTCGTGCTCCAGGAAGAAATCGACCAGCCGCCCCTCGTTGATCGCAATCAGGCGAGTCTGATTCTCGGGCCAGCCGGAGGCGTCCTTGCCGGCGAAGGGAGCAAAGAACTTCTGCAGCACGGCATCATTGCGCTCGTCGCCTTCATCCTGGCTGCCGTCATAGTTGCTCTGGTAGGTATGGCCCTTGAGCTGGAAGACGGCACCGTTCGCGCCACGCTGCATCTGTGCGCCCTTGCTCTCGGCAAAGGCCTCGAACTGCTGAATGAAGGCCGTCTTGCCGTCACCGGCATTACCGCTGATGATCACCAGCCGGAACTCACCCTTGAGCAGCGCGGGCTTGAGCTTCTCGTCCAGATAGGTCGGCACGTAGGTGGCCTTGCCAACTTCGTCCAGACCACGGGTGCCCGCGTTGGACACCTGGCTCTGGCTATAGAGAGTCAGCAGATGCGTGACAAAGGGGTTGGTGTTGGGCTTGGTCGGCTCGAAGCCCAGCTTGGACACCACCTTGGGTCCGGCACCAATCTCGCCGGTGGTCAGCACCGAGCGCAGGCGTTTGACCTCGGCCAGTGCGATCAGGAGCTCTTCAGCCGAAGCGAAGCGATCCTTTCTCTCGGGAGCAACCACCTTCACCAGCACATTGACCAGTGAACTGCTCAAATCAGCACAGCCCTTGAACTGTTTCGGGTCCTTGGGTTGGGTTTTGATCGGCGGTGTGGGCTCGTCGAAAGGATATTTGCCGGTCAAACACTCATAGAAGGAGATGCCCAAGGCATAGAGGTCGCGGTCCATTCGATCCGAGGCATCCGGCTCGGACGAGTAGTCGTAGTCCGGGGGCAGATAGCGGCGTGTTCCGCCACCGCCCTGAGCCTCGTCCTTCTCGGTGACCGCAACGTTGAAGTCGATGATGCGAACGCCCTTGTCTGTCCAGAGCAGGTTGGAAGGTTTGACATCCTGATGGTAAACCCCGTGTTTGTGCAGATGGCCCAGCCCTTCAGCGGACTCACGCACGATGCGCACCGAATCTTCCAGCGAGAGCGCTTCGGCATCAATCAGATCGGAGACGTCCAGACCTTCAACATACTCAAAAACGATGTATGGGGTCTGCTTGGCGTCGGCCATGCGGTCCGCCCAGATTACTTTCACCACATGCGGATGGTCGGGCAGATTGGTCAGGGTCTTGTATTCGCGGCGCAGGCGTTCAAATACACTTCGCCGATCCTTGTCGATAATCTTGATAACCCTAACCACATCACCATAGGCATCAAAGACTTTGTACGCAGCACCAAAGCCACCTTCACCTAGCTTTTGTTGAATGGTAAAACGATCAGCGAGAACGAAGTCCCGTGGCAATTGACGAAGGTTATCGGGGAGCTGAGGCACAACCACGGCCGGGCCGCTCATATCCGGGGCGGAGTCCTTCTTGGCCTCGGGCAGAATCAGGTCATCCAGTGCCTTGCGGGCGATGGCCGCGCTGGTATGCCGTTCCTCGGGGTCGAACTCGCAGAACTTCTGCAGCCACTTGTCTATCCCTTTGGGTAGGTCGGGCTTGTGTTCCGAGGGCTTCATCGGGAACCGGCCGTCGGCCTCCATCATCTGGTCGATGTTTTCAAAGGGAAGCTCGCCTGTCAGAAGCTCGAAAAAAATTAGCCCGGCGGCATAGAGGTCGGAGGCGATGCTGGCCTGGGTCGGGTCCTTAAAGCACTCCGGAGCCTGGTAGGCGGCTTCCAGATCATCCACTATCTGATCGGCGATGGTGGAGGTGCGGTTCTTGCCCACCCGGGCGAAATCGAAACCCGTCACCCGGGTCTGACCGCCCTTGGTCACCAGAATTGCGTCCGGGGTGAGATTGCGGTGGATCACTTCGTGCCGGTGCGCATGGTCCAGGGCCGACAGCACGTCGCGCATCACCTGGAGCTTCTGATCAAAGGTCTAGCGCAAGGGAGGCCTTGTTGATGTGCAGGCGCAGGGCCTGGCCTGGCAGGTCTTCGGTGACCAGCACCACCTTATCTTCATCGTCGGAGACGAACAGATCTTTCACCGCCAGCACGTTGGCGTGGGTCGGCATGTGCGCCACAGCGCGATAGGCGTTGCTGATCTTTTTGAACTCTTCCCTGCGGGCGGCCTCGTCCTGGTAAGGGTCGGCCTGATAGACCCGCAGGCGGGCGTTGCCACCGCTCTTGCCCAACAGGTTGTGCTTGGCGCGGTATTCGGTGTAGCGGTCGGTGCCGCCGAGCTTCTCTTCCACCTGCCAGTCGCGGAACACCAGGGCCGCGCTCTTGGGCTTGGCGTTGCCGGTGATCGCCTTGGCGATCTGGGAGTGGAAGCGGGTGATGTTATCCAGCCGGTTGTCGGGGATGCGGCTCGCGTCGCGGAAGTATTTCAGGCAGTGCTTGTAATCGGTCACGTCCGGGCTGTCGATGCCCGCCTGGTCGAACACAGCGGCGTCATCGGCGGTGAGCAGCACGGCGGCATGCACATGCGCCTTGCGTAGCTCGATCAGGCCGGTGTTGCTCTCGCGGATGATGGTGGCCATGGTCTTGGCGTGGCTGCGCAGCTTGGCCAGCGGCGAGAAAAACGGCTGCCGCCCTTCGGGATACCACTTGGAGCCATACACATCGATGTTGCCCCGCGTCCCTTTGACATCCACCAGATACACCGCGTGAGGTGCGAGGATAGCGATGTCGATTTCAAACACCTCCTGCCCCTGACGCATCTCAAAGTTGTGGAAGATCAGCCAACCATTGGGCAGATGATCCCGAAGGAAGCCGATGGCCAAGCGTTCAGATTCGTTCGCGGGTTGCCCAATGGGTATGACCTTCGCCATTAGCAACCTCCCTCCTCGATAGCTCGCTCGACGAGGGCAACCGCCTCTTTTTCGAGTTCTTGAGACTGCTTGCGCAGCTCACCGGAACGCTTCACCAATTCATCAATTTCCCGACGCTGCTGTGGTGAAGGAGTGGTCGGGATTTTGATCTCCAACACAGCATCGAGTGGCAAGAACGGGATTGAACTACCCGCCGCTGTTCTGGCCAGTAATTGGTATCCGACATCAGTCAGACTCAAGAAGGCATAAACATAGCCGGGCGGGAAGTTTTCGTTTGTCGCCCGTAGTCTAAGGATGTGTGGGGATGCGGCAAAGCCATCCAGGCGGGAATCCGCCCAGACGCTTCGGCCAATAATACCGCCGACCTGGCCACTACGCGCAACAAGGGTGTCATATTCATTTATGCGCCAGCTTTCATCCTCCCTAAGGAGTTGATTGCGCAGATAGCGTTCTGGCGTGATGGTCCTCAAAAAAATCCCGCCACTTGTTGTGAACGGAGTCCCAAAGCCTTCTTCAACGAAGACTTGTTTCATACGGTTGGATTCAAATCCCCGTACACCAGCGTCTACTAGAGAGATCCCGCCTGCAGCTTCAGTTAGTGCTTCGGCGTGTTGTGCTATTGGATTGTGATATGTTGCGTCAAGCCGCCTCAATACAGAATTAGAGCTTGCTGCTGAATAGGCAAAGACTCGAGCAGCAGTAGCGAGCTTTGCTGGAAACCCGCAGGTTTCGTTGATCATTCTTCCCGCTTGCTCCCGTAACTCGACAGACTCGACTTGGGCATTTGCGGCCCTCTGGATTAATCCATGGGCAAGATCCTCAATCTCTCCCAATCGTGGGACAGGAAGGTCTGATACATGATGAGGTTCTATGTGTTGAATGATCGCGCCGTAAGTTCCAGAAACAACTATTGGAACTCCAAACCGACTGGAAAGATATGCAAACAAATAACCTGGCTTGATTAGATGATCGTTTGGCACAACCCGCATCACGTGCTCAGAACAGGCGACTCCATCCATGTCTGAACGCGCATAAGCCATTCGCCCAACAGTCCCTGATCGAGTGATGAGAGTCCAACCCTCACCAATAGTAAATCTGGGGTTTGAGGCAATTTGCTTTTTTGATATCAAGGGCAAATAAGAAAGATCAGACGCAAGGATATCGGTGCTTCCCATGAATGGAACACCGTAATCGGGTGATTCAACCCATATGCGGCTTTCCCGCCCTGCGTGGTATATATCGGTGGTTAGTTTTCCAAGCGGTTCTGTACGATGTTTACGAAGAAGCTCTTTAGCCTCAACTGCACCGGACATATAGGGGCCGCAGTCAAGACGACGGCCGTTGTTTTCAAGCCATGTGCTTGGAATCGCTCTGCACTGAAATGTTCTGCTCATAACGTCACCTCGCCGTTTGCGCGGAATTCCTTGTATTTCTCTGCCACCAGCGGCAGTTCATCATGGACGCGGCGGTTACGGCGCGTGGTTCGGCGGATCTCTACTTCACCGCCTTCACGAACCCGTTCGATCACTTCCTCATTGAAAACCAGCTCTTCACCATCAGGGGCTCGCTGAAACAGAAGATTCCCTCGGGCGTCGATACCGGCCCGATCCACCACGGCCATGAAGACCTTGTATTCTGGGTGTTCGGTGTTAATCAGTTCCTCCTGGCTGCGGCGACGTAATACCAAGAGGCTCGGCAAGGCGGGGGTTAGGCCATATTCCTTGACGGTGACCTTGAATGGTTCTACCGGTAGGTCAACCGAGGCCAGTACCTCGCAGTGGCGCAGAATCCACCAGCGAACGTATTCATCGCCAGGATTGCCTAGCAGGCCATCGGGCAGCAGGATTCCGACGCGGCCGGTGCCAGGCTTCACCCATTGCAGGGCGCGTTCGATAAACAGCACCTCGGGCGGCACACCACCTGTGCTCAGATTGCCGGTGTTGCGGAATCCGCCTTCCTCGTCTCGCTCCCAGTTGTTGCCCAGGTCGTAGCGCTCCAGGATGGAGGTGTCGTTTACCGTGTCTTGGGTCGAGAACCAGGGGTTGAGTAGAACCATATCCATGCTGCCCAGCGACAAGGCCGGGCGGGCGGCTTCGATACCATCCAGATCGCCGTCCGGGAAGGTGCGGGCATCGATGCGGAACACGCGGCCGGGATTGCCGGTGGTGAACAGCAGGTTCATGCGGCTGGCGACGGCCAGGAAGGGATCGATATCGCAGCCTAACGCGTTGCTGGCCGCCCAGGCGGCGGTTTCGTTTTGCGCCTGGCGGATCTGTTCGTTGGTGGCCTCTTCAGGCGTGGTGCCCATGGCGGCCAGTTTCTTCTTGAAGATGTGCGCGGCGGTCATGGCCAGGAAAGTGCCGGTGCCGCTGGAGCAGTCCATGATGCGCTCACCGGGTTGCGGGTCGAGCATCTCCACCGCCATTTCGGCCACGTTGAGCGGCGTGGGGTAGCGGCCCTCGCGGCCGTCCATCACGCTGCGGGCGACCGCACGGAAGGCCCCGGTGCGGAAACGGAGCTGGGTTTCGCTTAAGTTATAACGGGCCAGCTCCATGACCACGCGGGCGGTCTCGTGGGGTTCCAGCGTCAGATCCCAACCACGGGTCAGCAGGTTCGGTTGCCAGGCCTTGGCGGCGGCAATGGATTCGTTGATGCGCTGGGCAATGGCCTGTTGGCCCGCCTCGGTGAAAGGCTCGTCGCCCCTGATCCAGAATTTGCGCTCGCCGGTGGGCAACGTCTCGTCGTGGATCTTGGCCAGCATCAGCACGGCCAACTGCTTGAAGGAATCCTTGTGATCGAGCCCCAGGTTGCGGTTCAGATACTGGCGGCAGCGCAGCAGAGCGTCTTCCAGGTCTTCCGCCTCGGCGCTGACCTGAATAACACCGCCGGTGCGGTCGAGATCGGTGGTTCGTTCGCCAGGCACCGGCCAGACACCCAGGGGCTTGGCACGGACCTCGAAGCGAGTGCGCTCGACCTGGAACAGGAACTCTTCCTGGCCGTTGGTCCACATGCCCAGCGTCGCGCCGGGGATCAGCTCCAGCAGCTCCTTGAGCTCACGCAGGTCGGCGTCGGCCTCGGTAATGGAACGGAGCTTGTCGCGCTTTTTCTGATTCTTGCAGACAATGATTCGCTGCAGGTTGTCGTTGTTGTGCTCGGCATCGGGGCGGAAAATCGCGATGTCGATGCGCTTGCGACCCTGACCAGCGATCTGAGGATTGTAGTTCACCTCCAGGTCATCCCGGTCGAACCCGTAGCTTTCGATGAGCTGACGTAGAACCTTCTGCACCAGCAGCTTCTTGGCTGAGGCGCTCTCCTTGCTACCGGTCAGGATGTCGATGAAAAAGTTATCCGGGCCGCTCTCTTCTGAGGAGCCCTGCGCAGGATCAATGGCATCGCCATTATTACTCATTTATTTTTTCCTCTTAGATTTATGTCTCACCAAATAACAACAAACCATTTTGTGTCTCGTTATTTTGCAAATATGATACGCAAAGGGTTTTGTAGCAAATCTACGAGTTTCAAAAAGTGTTGCGACCTTCAGCGATATTTAATAGATCAGAGTATGCTAACACGGCTGCTTTGCGACCACTTCCTTCTTCTAAGACGATTAATATTTTGTTGCTTTTTAACACGTTAAGAATACGTGATGCCGTGGGTTTGGGAATGTTTGGAGAACGCACAAAATCAGAACTTTTAAAAATAGGTCGTTCGAATATCCAATCCAATGCATGAATTGAATATTGAGAGTGTGTAAGTTCTACGAAACGAGTCTTCATTTGATTGTACAGTTCAAGGATTGCAGTTGCTTTTTTAAGATTTTCATCAGCCTGGTTTATTATTGCGGTAAGAAAAAAAGAGCACCATCCAGTCCAGTCATTATCGCGAGAAACCGCTAACAATTTATCATAATATATGTCACGGTTAGCTTCGAGAAATGAACTGATATAAAACATCGGCCTTTGTATTAGCCCAGATTGATACATAAAGAGAGGAATAATCATTCTTCCAAGACGACCATTGCCATCTAAAAATGGATGAAGAGATTCAAACTCGGCATGTAACAGCGCCAATTGAATTAAACGGTCTGAAGTCTCTGTGTGGATAAACTGTTCCCAGTTGGACATTCCATCAGACAGTTTGTTGGCGGCGATAGGAATGTATCTTGCTTCTTCTATGGTACATCCATGGGGGCCTATCCAATTCGGTATCTTCCTATATTCACCTGGAGACTTACTATGCCCACGAACGCCTGATAGTAAGATTCTGTGAGTTTCTCGGATGAGGCGCTGTGAAAGAGGAAGCTCTTGTAGCATAGATTCTGCTGCGCGCATGGCCTTTCTATAATTTAAAACTTCCCAAATATCAGCTTCTTTAGGAGAAGAAAAATCACTAGATTCGCCTTTTGCTTCATATTCCAAGACTTCCCCCATAGTTGCTTGTGTTCCCTCTATTCGGGAAGAAAGTACAGCTTCTTGGGTTGTTAAAGGGCTCATAAGAACAGAGGCATTAGGAACTGCGGAAAGTAATCCATCGTAACGAGCTACTGCGGCATTAGCTTTTCCCACTAAACCAATAAGTTTCTCTAAATTCAATTCCGTGGGTGGAAAACTGCCAGTATGATATTGGACAGGACTGCCCATTATCCAATCTCCTTTATAAATTCACGATACTTCTCGGCGATAATTGGTAAATCATTGTCTTCAATTTTTTCACTCCGAGTAAGAGTGCGTTCTACGAATCGTCCTCCGATACGGATGCGTTCTGAATACTGTATGGGTTCAACAATTTCTTCACCGTCTGGTGTCCGCTTATAGAGCTTGTTACCGCGCCGGTCGAAGCCAACTTTGTCAGCCACAGCCATAAAGACCGGGTATTCCTCAACTCCTCCCAGTGCTTCCCTATGTTTCTCCCGGTCATCCTTGCGACGTAGGAATAGTAGGCTGGTGAGGATGTTAACGTTAGCCTCGGCGATGAAGGCTTCCACTGGAAGGTCGATGGAGGCAAGTACTTGGGTTTCGCGCATGATCCACCAGCGAATGTATTCTGCTGCCGGGTTGCCGAGAACACCGTCGGGAAGAACGATACCCATTCGGCCAGAACCAGGTTTGAGCCATTTAATACAGCGCTCGATAAAAAGAATTTCAGGAGAGACACTGCTTTTTAGTACTCCAGTATTACGGAAACCGCCCTCGCCATCAGATTCCCAGGTATGGGCAAGTTCATACTGCTCCAAAATGTGTTTGTCGGTGATCGGGATGTCGGAGCCGAACGGAGGATTGGTGGCGATGATATCCACCGACCCTAGTGGAATCTCCTGCTTGGCAGCGGGCAGATCTGCTAAATGTCCCAGCGGGAACTCCAGTGAATTGATGTTATAAATATGCCCACGGCCATCACCTGCCAACACCATGTTCATCTGAGCTGCTCTGATTAGAAACGGATCGAAGTCGGCCCCAAACACATTGGTGGCGGCATACTCTTTCAGCCGTTCGTGGACGTTCAGAAAGTCGGTGGTGTTTTCGTTCCCGACCTGAGTATTCTGCTCCTTGCGGAATTTCTTCAGCATGTGCCCTAGGGTGGCGACCAGGAAGCCGCCGGTCCCACAGGCCGGGTCTAGCAGCGTCTCGCTTTCCTTTGGCGCAAGCATTTCCACGACCAGCTTTACCACACCTCGTGGAGTAAAGTACTGCCCCCGGTCACCACGCAGGTTGACGCCCACCAGCTCTTGGTAGGCCACGCCTTTGGCATCAACATCTGTGCGGGTGAAATCATATTTGGCTAATTCAGAAACGATAAAGGCTAGCGCTCGGTCGGAGAGGGCGATCTCTTCGTTGCCCCTGAAAATGTTCTTGTATTGCTTCTTGACCTCGGTGAAGAGCTCTTCTATGCGAGCACGGATAGCCGTGCGGCCCTGAGGCTCGAACTGCTCCTTCGGGCCAGCCCAGAACCGGCGTTTCCAGGCTTGGCGCTGCTTACCGCGCAGATTCTCATCGTGCATTTTGCAGAAAATAAGGTATAGGAACTGCCAGAAAGCGGCATCCTTGGGCATACCCTCGTTGCCATGGATGTAATTGTGGCAGCGGCGGAAGGTGATCTTGAGCATCTCGTTGTCGGCGATGCGGGTATGGGCATCGGAGATGACTTCTTTAGTGCCGACCGACTCTTCGGCCATCGGCCAGTCACCGATGGGGTTGCACTTGGTTTCGAAACGTTTCTGTTCCTTCTCGAGAAAAAAGAACTCAATGCCGTTGGTCCACAGGCCATACTGAACCGCGTCGACTTCGCTCATGATGGTCTCGATTTCATCAAGGTCCTTGGCGGCCTGCTCAAAATCTCGGATGCGCACGGCATTTTTGCCGACGTTCGGCTCCTGGCGGCAAAGCACGGCTCTACCCAGGTTTTCGATGGTGTGTTCCTTGCCATGGTGGAAGATGGCCACGTCCACCTTCTTGCGGCCGCCAATGGAAAAATCCAGCTTCATGTCTTCCGGAGAGAATCCATATTCATGGATTAAAGCTCGAACTACTCTCTGTCGAACCAACTCCTTTTTAGTTTCCTTGATTTGCTTGCCACTAACGTAGTCAAGCGTGTAGCCTGACGGAATTGTGGTTTCGGTTCGCATGTTCCTCCTATGAGCTCACAAAAAAATCCACCCAATAGTTTGGTGGCAATGAAAATATTTAATTAGTTTCCATCCGGAAACGGCTTTTTTCCGCTGTGACAGCGTCAATCTGCAGGCTTACTTGTGCGGCGCAACGGTGTACGCCTCCGCGCAATCCCTTGATTTCTTTGCCACAACGGAAAACTCCCCGTTTCCAATCTGAAAACTTAATTATTGCTATCCAGAGTTTCCGGATGACAATTAATTATTTGAAATTCTGGCTTGGTTTTTTCTGTTGTTCTATCCATGCGGCGAGATCTTTCCGGGAAAATCGCCACTGGCCACGGACTTTGAAAGCGGGCAGTTCACCGGTTTGGGCCATGGAATAGACTGTTTTTTCACCAACTTTAAGTAATGCGGCGACATCTTTTAGTTTTAGAATTTCTTCACTACTCATTCAACCCCTCTTTTGTGCGAAGGTGACAAAATATTTTTGAATCGGATTAGTGCAGCATATTAATTTCATCAAAATTTACCAAAAAAAGGCAAAAAATGCCAATTTATTTTCGTGTTGCATAACACTAAACAATGGAATATATCTTTAAGTATGAAAAGTTTTGGTGAAACAATTAGAGCCCTTCGTGTTGCTCAAGATCTTGGGCTACGTGAGGCTGCAAGTAAAGTTGGCATTTCACCCGCCTATCTCAGTCGTATAGAGCGTGGTAAGGAGAGCCCTCCGCGACCGGAAGTCATAAAAGAATTAGCTAGGATTTTGGCAGCAGATCCCGATGTTTTATTTCGGTTGGCATCTTCGACCGATCCTGAAGTTGCTGATTTCCTGCATAGCCAGCCTTTAATTATGGATCTCTTGCGATTTATAAAAGATAAACGGTTTGGGGATGATGATATTTCACAACTGCTAAAAGTTGCAAAAGAACTTCAAGGCAAAAACGTTTGATATCTCTGTTGTCACCCAAGTTTTCTTGCTAAATCCTCCGCTTTCAGATGCGTGTACCTCTTGAGCATCTGAAGGGTTTTGTGGCCGGATATGCTTGCAACTTCCATAGGGTTAAGTCCCTTTTCAAATAACCGAGAACATGCTTCATGTCGCAAATCATGCCAGCGAAGGTTCTCAATTTTTAACTTTTCGCAAGTTTCTCGAAAAGTTTTGCTGACATGAGTGCCACTGATTCCAAAAACTTTACCATCAATTCTGCGAGGAAGTTTGCTTAGTACGTTAACTGCTTTGGATGAAAGAGGGACGTTTCGGGATTCATTGTTTTTGGTTTCCGGAAGATAGGCAACCCGGCGAGCCAAGTTAATGTTTCTCCAGTCAAGAGAAAGTAGCTCTCCTTGCCTCATTGCTGTTTCCAGAGCGAGTTGAAAGAGTGGCTTCAGGGTAATCCCAAGAGATCCCAATAACAGTTCTTCTTCTCCTCGCAACAGACGACGATCACGGCCTTTTGGCATTTTCGGACGCGAGACTTTAGCGACTGGATTGTCCAGTGATTCCATCCCCCATTCCCTATGGGCAACGTTGAATAGATTGGACAGAAGAATCAACTCATTATTGACGGTATAAGGACTTTTTCCTTCTGCAAGGCGGCGATCGCGGTACTGAGCAATATCGGTACTACGAATGGTGGCAAGAAAACGACTTGCTAAATTGGAGCGTTTGAAAAGATTGATCCGATTGGTTTCCTGAGCGGCTCCTTTTTTGTGTGGAGTCTTCTCGCGCAGATAGCGATCTAAAGCTTCATCTAGCGTGGTGTTTTCAGCTTCTTTCCTCGAAACGAAAATACCGTCATCCATTTCCGTTTCGATCTTCCTGGCCCAACGAGCAGCGTCTTCGTATGTTTCGAAAGTTTTGCCTTGTTTCGGCCAGCCCCGACGTCTGATTTTAACCTGCCACTGATACGGTCCGCGTTTGTTGATTGATGCCAAAATACTCTCCCTGGAAAACTGCGAGTGTCCCAAAATTGTCCCAATTATGGCATGGAAGAGTGTTTTGTGCTAGTGGGGAAGACAAAAGATCACAGCCTTTATCGCTGTAACCTTTTGTTTTTATTAAATTGGCGGAGGTAGATGAGAATCGAACTCACCAGGGACGGGATACGCCCCCCATCGGTTTTGAAGACCGTGAGCCTCACCAGAGGGCTGACTACCTCCTTGTAATAGTCACTGGAATACTACGGGCAATCAGTAATTTTCTCAATACGCAAAATATAGGCGATTTATTTGATCAATAGCTCGCTTTCATCCGGAGACTCCAAAGGGCAACAGCGAAGTTTTCAGATGGGAAACGAGCAATTTTT
>CAXXJU010000046.1:0-17738 GCA_963668145.2 Geopsychrobacteraceae bacterium | reverse complement strand
GGGCATACGCCTCCCGCGCCAAAAACATGGCCAGAGGCCCGCAGACCGCCGCATTAAGCAAAGCGAAACACAAAATAGAAACCCTTATCCATCAAGGGTTTCTTTTTTGGCTTATACCGTTTGCGGGTAAACCACAAGGCAAAAGGATATAGCTTCGATTTTTATAACATCGAGGATTTTTGATTGCTTTTTGAGCTGCGTCAACGATAAGGGAAAGGCAGGTGTGAATGCTTTACCTGGCTTTGCACCAGCACCCGTTGCGCTGCCATACCGTATGGACGGTCTTTCCATTTGGCACAACGCCGGGGGCAGGATTGCAAAAAGGTTTTCCTGGCCGTTCAGAAATACGAAATAAATACAATTGGATTAGACCATTTAGTATAAAGTTATGGTACTATGAAGCAGAAGAATGCACGTTAATGGGGACGGATGTATTCTTCGGTCTTTTTATAGACAAAATAGCCTATAAAAGCCTTTTCGAGAAACAAACCCGTACAGGCCCCATTAGGAACACGCCGGGAGGTTCCTGTGTTCACACGGTATACTCTATTTCACAGAATGGAAATAGTATAGACCAATCCCGGGTTCATCGAGAGAGGGGGGAGATGCCATGCAGGACGTTTTGCGGTTTGACCGGTTCCGTTTGAATCTTCAGGACGATAACGGTAAACAATATAACCTTCTGGATGATATCTCGTTTTCCGTGCGGGAGGGAAAGGCCCTGGGCATCGTGGGGGAATCGGGATGCGGGAAGAGCATCACCAGTTTGTCCGCTATGCGCCTGCTGCCTCCGGTGGCAAAAATTGCCGGCGGGCGTATTCTGCTGGGCGAAGAGGACCTGCTCCAGAAAACCGAACAGGAAATGTACCAGATACGCGGCAAAGCGCTCTCCATGATCTTTCAGGAACCGATGACTGCCTTGAATCCAGTACTCACCATCGGCTTTCAGATTGAAGAGGTGCTTCGCCGGCATGAGAAAAACCTAAGCAAGAAGGATTTGCAGAGCCGTACGATCAGCCTGCTGCAAAAGGTGGGGATCCCCAATCCGGAAAAGCGCGTGAAAAACTACCCGCACCAGTTTTCCGGCGGCATGCGGCAGCGCACGATGATCGCCATGGCAATCGCATGCAACCCCAGGGTGCTGATTGCCGATGAGGCCACCACCGCCCTGGATGTAACCATTCAGGCGCAGGTGCTGGATTTGATGAGCCGCTTGAAAACCGGCGGATCGCTGATGTTTATTACGCACAACCTGGGCGTTGTCGCCGAGGTTTGCGATGAAATGGTTGTGATGTACGCGGGACAGATCGTGGAAAAGGGAACCGTCGAGGAGGTTTTCCTGCACCCTGCGCACCCCTATACGCGAGGCCTTTTAAAGGCCATCCCGACGCTGACGACCAACGTCAGCCATCTGCACAACATTCCGGGGACGGTTCCGCTGGTGCACAATTTTGAAAAGGGCTGCCGGTACGCCCCGCGCTGTGAGCATTGCATGGCTGCCTGCCGGGAAAAAGCGCTTGTTCAAACGCGGCTCAACGATGACCACAGCGTGGCATGCTATCTGGAAACGGGGGCGGATCGTTCATGAAAAACACGCAGCCGCTTTTAAAGGTCCGCGGCCTGACCAAGCATTTTAATATCAGCAACAACTGGTTTGGGAAGCCCACCCTTTTGCACGCGGTAGACGACATGCATTTCGATATCATTCAGGGGCAAACGCTTGGCGTCGTCGGCGAAAGCGGATCGGGCAAGTCGACCATGGCAAGGCTTTTGCTCAGGCTGATCCTCGCCACCTCCGGCCAGGTGTTCTATCAGGGCAAGGATATCCTTGCGCCGCAAAACAGAAAAAACGTGATGATTCCCCGCGAGCTCCAGATGATCTTTCAGGATCCGTACGCTTCGCTGGATCCAAGGGTGAAAATCGGCGCTGCCATTGCCGAACCGCTGAAGGAGCATCATTTGTACGCCAGCAAGACGGAAATCAACAAGCGCGTGGGCGATGTGCTGGAATATGTGGGCCTGCAGCGGGAGATGGCGGACCGGTTTCCCCACGAGTTTTCAGGCGGCCAGCGCCAGCGCATCAATATCGCCCGCGCTTTGGCCATGAACCCCAAGCTCATCATCTGCGACGAGGCGGTCAGCGCGCTGGACGTATCGGTGCAGGCGCAGGTGCTTAACCTCTTCAACGAGCTGAAAAAAGAGTTCAACCTGACCTATATCTTCATCAGCCACGATCTGTCGGTAGTTAAATTTGTCAGCGATACGATCATCGTCATGTATCTGGGCGAGATGATGGAAATGGCCCCGTCGGCGGAGCTGTTTGAAAACCCGCGGCATCCGTACACACGCGCGTTGATTTCCGCCATTCCCAACCCCGATCCCACGATCAAGAAGAAAACGCATTCTGCTCGAGGGCGATATTCCAAGCGCGGTCAACCTCCCCGCAGGGTGCCGTTTCTATTCCCGCTGCTATATGGCAAAGGAATCCTGCAGGGCGCAGCATCCGGCGCTTGAGGAGATCGCGCCCGGCCACTTCGTGCGCTGTCAATACTATGAGCAGTGTACGCAAAGCGTTTTGGAGGTGCAATAGGATGGGAAGATATCTTTCCAGGCGGGCGATCCGCGGCCTGATGACCGTGTTCGTGTCCGTCTCCATCACGTTTTTTCCTGCTGCGGCTGATCCCGGCGGATCCGGTGACGATGATGCTCGACCCCAAAATGAGCGCGGAAACCGTAGCGCGTATGACGGCGCAGTTCGGGCTGGACAAGCCGCTTTTGCAGCAGTACGTCATCTATCTGGGTCAGCTGCTGCACGGCAACCTGGGCGTGTCGTTCAAATCGCGGGACGCGGTCAGTGCGATCCTGATGCAAAAGCTGCCCTGGACCATCCTCCTGCTTCTGTTGAGCATTACCTTCTCGCTGCTGATCGGCATTCCCGTGGGCCTCAAGGCGGCCAAGAAGCGCAACGGCATCTTTGACAAGATAATCAACGTCGTCACGATGGTCGGCATCTCCATCTTCATCCCGTTTTTGTCGTTTGCGCTATTGTACCTGTTTGGGTATAAGCTGCATCTGCTGCCAACGGGCGGTGCGTATACGCCGCCTCCGGCCGAGGGCTTTGCC
Source organism: Geopsychrobacteraceae bacterium (assembly GCA_963668145.2). Taxonomy (GTDB): domain Bacteria; phylum Desulfobacterota; class Desulfuromonadia; order Desulfuromonadales; family Geopsychrobacteraceae; genus Seleniibacterium. Next base: position 14,615 of record CAXXJU010000046.1, on the reverse strand, counting down.
TATGTTCTGGATGTGCTCCGCCATGCGATACTCCCGACCTTTACCCTGTTTATCGGCAACTGCACCTCCATTATCCTTTACACCCGCAACAGCATGATCGAGGTGCAGAAGGAAGATTATATCCGCACAGCGCTTGCCAAGGGTTGGGATGACCGTTATGTCACCCGCAAGCACGCGCTGAAAAACGCAATGATCCCCACCATCACCGCGACCGGCATCATGGTCGCCATCATGGTCGGCGGCGCGATTATGACGGAGAGCATCTATTCCTGGCCGGGCATCGGGCGCCTGATATTCGACAGCGTTACAGCGCTGGACTACCCGGTGCTGCAGGGCGCGTTTCTGGTGCTGAGCATCACGACCGTCGTCATCAATATCATTACCGATTTGATTCTGGCCTGGATTGATCCCCGGGTAAAGCTTGGAGGTGCGAAAGCGTGAAGCAGCGTACGTTTTTCCAGGCTTTTCGCAAAAACAAGCTGGGCATGATCGGGCTTTGCGTGGTGCTGTTCATCCTGCTGGTGGGCATTTGCGCACCGCTGCTTGCGGCTTATCCCAAGGGATATGGCCGTGAAATTGAAGTCGCTCCCAACGCCGAGCACTGGATGGGTACCGACAACCTGGGCCTCGATGTGATGAGCGAAATCATCTGGGGCGCGCGCACGTCCGTTTACGTATCGCTGATGGCGGTTCTGTGCGCCGCGGTGGTCGGCATTCCGCTGGGGCTGATCAGCGGCTATCATCAGGGACGTATCGGCGGCCTGATCGACAGCATTATCGAGATCTTCATGACGCTGCCCATGATGCCGCTGATGATCGTCATCGCTGCGGTGGCCGGGGCGTCGGTGACCAATGTGGCCATCGTCATCGGTATCCTGTCCTGGCCAAGCCTGGCGCGCGTCACGCGAAACGCCACGCTGCGCACGTCGGAAATGCCGTTTATTCGAGGTGTCCCGCTGCCTGGGCATTCCCAGCCGTAAGATTTTAAGCAAGCATATCCTGCTCAACATCATTGGCCCGGTGATGGTCAACCTGACGCTGATCATGGCGACGGCGGTGCTCAGCGAATCCGGCCTGAGCTTTCTGGGCCTTGGCGATCCCAACACCTGGAGCTGGGGCCTGATCCTGAAAAAGGCGTGGGATACCGGCGCGTTGGTGAAAACGCCCAATCCCAGCTGGTGGTGGCTGTGGCCCAGCGGCGCGATCATGGCGTACGTGGTCAGCTTCAACATTCTGGGCAAACGCCATCAACGATACCATGAACCCCAAAACCCGCTGATCCGGAAGCTTGCGCAAGCGGCTTGCCTCATCACATACCAACACAAAGGAGACGATGAATCATGAAACCCGCCTACAAAGGTTACAAAGCGTTCGATTACCTGACGCCCGGCGAGGATTACCCCGTGTATGAGCTGGCCAAATGGAACTGGGCCGGCGAGTACCGTATCGAGCTGGAAACGGAAGAACAGGAGCAGAGGGTGAAGGATATCGTTGCCAACAACGTTTATATCGCCGCGCACGAGCATCCCTGCTATTTCCCCGCCAACATGAACGAGAGCAAGCTCTACCATAACGCGGGCCGTGAATTTTGCGCCTATGACGCGCTGGCTGAAAAGCTATATGGATTGTGTGTTTGACAACATGATGGACGGCTCCGCCAACATCACCAGCAAGAGCGGTTGGAAATGGACCGACGTTGTGCACGACATTGGCATGCGCCTGTGCGACCTGCACCATCAGGATTTCCTGATTCAGTGCAAAACCACGGCCGATATCAAACGCGCCAAGGCCGAGGGGAAAATCGCTTGGGTGCCAGTGCTGGAATGCTCCACGCCCATTGAAAACGAGCTGGACCGCATTGATATTCTGTACGGCTTCGGCGTGCGGGTTATGGGCATTACCTACAGCGAATCCAACGCCCTGGGCAACGGCCTGAAGGAAGACACCGACGGCGGGCTGACGAAGTTTGGCAAAGAGGCGGTCAAGCGCATGAACAAGGTGGGCATGCTCATCGACGTATCCCACTGCGGCCAGAAAACGGCCTTCGATACCGCCGCCGCCAGCGAAAAGCCCATCCTGATGACCCACGTGGGCGCGCGCTCGCTGTGGAACTCCAAGCGGCTGTTTGACGATTACGTCATCAAGGCCGTGGCGGAAAAGGGCGGCGTTGTGTGCGTGGAATCCGCGCCGCATACCACGATGACCGCCACCAATGCCACCCACGATATCGAGTCGGTCATGGAGCACTTCGAGTACATTGCCAAGCTTGTGGGGATCGATCACGTGTCGTTCGGTATCGACTCCCTGTACGGCGATCACGTGGGCCTGCACCACGCCTACGCGTCGAACCTGTCCATCAAGGATACGAGAAACAACGACGTTCCCTACGAAGAGGTTCCTTACGTTAAGGGACTGGAGAACCCCACCGAAGCCTCCATCAACATCGTACGCTGGCTGGTGAAGCACAACTACAGCGACGAGGACATCGCCAAGGTGATCGGCGGCAACGTGATGCGGGTTCTGGAAGAGGTCTGGGTGAAATAAACCCTTTGCACGGTATGCGGAAACTCCGTCTCACGGAAGCGGAATTTCTCCATATAAAACGGACTAAAAGGAGAGAGACACGATGAAAAGGTTTCCTTGCACTGCTACTGGTAACGACAATGGCTCTTTCACTGGTTGCGGTCACCGCAACGGCCGAAGGCGACGCAAGCTTGGTTGGCGGTCAACTGGTCATCGGCATGGTTGGCGATCCCTATGCTTTAAACGGCTGGATCAGCAACGACCTCAACGCCGCGCTTGTTGCAAACCTCCTGTACCCCTCTTTGCTGGTATTTGACGAGAATGCCGGGGAAAGTGCCGTATGTTCTGGAGAGCTATGAGGTCAGCGACGATCTGAAAACCTTCACAGCCACCATCCACGACGGCCTGTACTGGCATGACGGCGTTAAATTCACCGCCGAAGATCTTGCCTTCACAGCCCTGTACTGCTCCACGCACGACGTGAACTTCGGTTCGGACTACTATGCCAATATCGAAAGTGCCGTGGCACTGGATGAATTGACCGTCCAGTATACCCTCAAGGAGCCGCAGGTCGATTTCATGACCATCATCGGTTTCTGGGTTGACGTCATGCCCAAGCACCTCATCGAGGGCATCGACGATTTCGCCAACGCCGATATCCCCGCCATCGGCTACGGCCCCTTCAAACTGGACGATTACTCCAAGGGCGAATACTACTCCTTCTCCCGCGTGGAGAACTGGGCGCTGGCCAACGACGGCATCGGCGCGTATGTGGAAGGCATCACGCTGCGCATTTACACCGACGCCAACTCCCTGATGCTTGCCATTAAATCCGGCGAAGTGGATTGCGGCAGCAACGCCCTGTCCGTCGCGGTACAGCAGCAGCTGGAAGCCGACCCCGATCTCTACGGGCTGGCGAAGGTTAACTCGCTGGGCTACGGCTACTTCGGCTTCAGCTATGCCAATCCCCTGCTGGCGGATCAGGTTGTGCGCACTGCGATTGCCCAGACCATCGACCGTGAAGCGCTGGTGAGCATTGCCATCCAGGGCGGCGGCGTGCCGATGTATACTCCCATCTCACCCGTGTTTGCCGATATGTCCGAAGGCGCCGCGCAGTTCCCTGCCTTTGATATCGAAGGCGCGAAAGCCACGCTGGATGCCGCAGGTTATGTCGACACCAACGGCGACGGCATCCGTGAAAAGGACGGCCAGGATCTCGCTTTCACCCTGACCTGCCGCAACAACACCAACAATATCGACGCAATCGCCAATATCTTCAAATCCAATTGCGCCGATGCCGGTATCGACATCACCATCTCCATCGTGGAACCCGCCACCTATACCGATACCGTTACCAAGAGCAAGACCTTTGAAATCAACTACATTGAGTGGGGCGTGATCGACGACGTCGACACGAGCCTCGACGCGATCTACCACTCCGCCTGCACCCTGAATTTCATGCAGTATTACAATGCTGAAATGGATGCGCTGCTCGAAAGCGTCAAGCTGGAGCCGGACTATGAAGTCCGCAAGGCGACCATGATGACGTTCCAGGAGCTGTTTGTCAAAGAGCTGCCCACCGTGAACGTGCTCGTGCGCGTGAACGCATACGGCTACTCCAAGCAGAAGTTCGAAGGCTGGAGCGCCACGCCCGGTCTTTACGGCGTGTGTGACGTCAAGGATCTGGTCAACGTTCACCTGATCCCGTAGTTTTCTTCCTTTCCGCACGCTGCGGCGTCCCCGGTAATCCGCTTTTTTCAGCGGATTACCGGGGAATGTATTTACCCAATTGATTTGATATAAGGCCGGTTCCGGTTGAACCGGCAACCAAGGAGCACCATGGGCATGAAAACAGGATATCGAGGATATCAGGCGTACGACTATTTAACTCCCGGAGAAGACTACCGCGCCTTTCCCCTGGCCCGCTGGGACTGGGCCGGACAATACCGTTTACCTTTGACGCAGGAGCAGGAACAGCGTGTGCTGCGCCTGGCGAAGGACTGTGTCTATATCGGATTGCATGAGCATCCGACACTGGCTACGGAAGATATTTCGCAGTTGGGTCTATTGGACAGGGAGGGCAGGGAAAGCTGCGCGTATGAAGCGCTCTCCCACAGCTACCTGGGACTGCGTTTTTGATAATATGATGGACGGCACCTGCCATATCGTATCCCAAAACGGATGGAAGTTTGAGGATGTTCTGGTTGACCTCGGACATCGTCTGTGCGATCTGCATCATCAGGACTTTTTGATCCAGTGCAAATCCGTCGCCGATATCCACCGCGCGCACCGCGAGGGGCGCATCGCGTGGGTACCCGTACTGGAGGGGGCCGCGCCGATTGAAAACGAGCTGGACCGCATCGATGTGCTGTACGGCCTGGGTGTCCGTATGATGGGCGTGACCTATTCCGAAAGCAACGCGCTGGGTTCGGGCCTCAAGGAGGACAATGACGGCGGCTTGACCAAATTCGGCAAACAGGCCGTGCGCCGTATGAATCAAGTCGGTATGCTGATCGATTGCTCGCACGCGGGCCCGCAGACCACGCTGGATACGGTGAAACACTCCGAAAAAACCGCTGATCGTAAGCCATATCGGCGCCCGCGCCCTTTGGGACAGCAAACGCTTGTGCAACGACGACGTAATCCGTGCGGTTGCGGAGAGCGGCGGCGTGCTGGGCATTGAGGCCGCGCCCCACACCACCATGACCCAAACCCATCGCACGCACGATCTGGAATCGTTTATGGAGCACTTTGAGTATATCGCCAATCTCGCGGGGATCGAGCATGTCTCGTTTGGCACGGACGGCTTATACGGCGATCACGTGGGCCTGCACCGCCAGTTTGCCGCAAGCCTCGCCACGGGGGATACCAGGAACAGGGCCGTGACCTACGAGGAAGTCGCCTATGTCAAGGGGCTGGAAAACCCAACCGAAGCGTCCGTCAACATCCTTCGCTGGCTGGTGAAGCACGGGTATGGCGACGCGGATATTCAAAAGGTCCTGGGCGGGAACGCCCTGCGCGTCCTCAACCAGGTTTGGGTGTAACAACAGAACAGCGCTCATCCGGAACATGAGCAACAAGGAGGCGTCCCCATGGTCGATATTTTAATTCGGAACGGTTTTGTGATCGACGGATCCGGCAAGCCTGGCTTTACCGGCGATATCGCGGTGAAGGACGGCAGGATCATCGCCATCGCGCCAAAGCTTACGTTGGAGGCGGCCCGCGTGGTGGACGCCGCCGGGAAAACCGTGATCCCCGGGCTGATCGATCCGCACGTGCACGAGGAATACGTATGCCTGATCGACGGCGGTATGGAGCTGTTTATGCGCCAGGGTGTCACCACCTGCCTGAGCGGGAACTGCGGCCACGCCGTGTTCAATATTCCCATGGAGAAACGCCGTGGATTATTACTGGAACAACGGCTTATTCAGCACCGAGCAAAGCGAAAAATACAAGAAGCTGTTCCCGCATTGGGATGATTTTGCGGGCTACGCCGATTACTGGCAGCAGCGGGGTTGCAACATGAACATGGCGGTATTGCAGGGGCATGGCACCATCCGCTGGCATGTGATGGGCGGCGCGCTGGACCGCAGGCCAACGCCGGAAGAAAAAGAGAAAATCGACGCCATCCTGCGCAACAATATGGAGCAGGGCGCCTGGGGCGTATCCTTCGGGCTGAGCTACGTGCCCAGCCGCTATGCGGATACGGACGAGCTATGCGATGTGGTATCGGTCGTCAGGGAGTACGACGGGGTTGCCGCGGCGCACCTGCGCCACCATATCGGGGATGCTGGAATGCACGCAGGAGTTTTTGGAGGTGGGCCGCCGCACGGGCGCGCGCACCCAGATTTCGCATTTGAAATCCGTCAACCCGGAATGCTTCGACGCCGTCCGCGAGGCCGCCGACGGCGGCATGCGGGTGTGTGTGGATACCATCCCCGTTTCCACCGGGCACTTGACCCGCAAGGACCGCATGCTGCAGTTCATCATGGCGGTATCCGATACCCTGTTTGATTCGGGGATCGAAGGCGTCAAGGCGGCGCTGCAAACGCCGGAAGGTCGTAAAACCGTGCTCAGGGACGCCTATATGTTCCCGGAGGACCGCAACCTGGTGATCATCGTATGCTCGGACGATCCGGCGCTGGAGAACCGCTCCGTGGCCGATATCGCCGCCGAACGCGGGCAGGATGCAGACGAGCTGCTGTTAGACCTTCTGGGCGACGACAAGCAATACACCTTCTATTTGGGCGGCGTGTCCCGCCCCGACTTTCCCAATCAGCCGCACGCAAAAAGCATAATGGACAATCCCTATGTTTGCGTCGGTTCCGATGAAATCATGGGCGATCCGGAGGATATGACCCAGTGGTACGAGCTGCAGCGCCGCGGCGCGCAGCCGATCTTCTGGCAGATGTACCTAAACGCCGGCGTGCCGCTAGAAGAGATTGTACGCCGCAACACGAGCATGATTGCCGATCACCTGGGTTTTGCGGGCCGCGGCAGGCTGGCCGTGGGCAACTGGGCCGATATCGTGATCCTGAACCCGGAACAGTTCCGCTATCCCGCCCCCGAGGAGATCGACTACCGCAAACCCGATACCATGCCCTCGGGCGTAGACACCGTGCTCGTCAACGGCGAGATCACGCTGGATAAGGGCAAGCTGCTGCGTCCCTATGCCGGAAAGCTGCTGCGCCACGGGCGCGATTGAGGAGACGGAGATGGACTATATCATTCGCAACGGATGGATTGTCGACGGTACCGGTAAGCCCGGCTATACGGGAGACTTGCGCATCTCCGGCGACCGGATCACAGCGGTCGGACCCGCGCTGCCCGAAGACGGCGCGGAGGTGATCGACGCCACCGGCAAGCTCGTGATCCCCGGCCTGATCGACCCGCATGTGCATGAAGAATGGATTTGCCTGATCGACGGTGTGTACGAGCTGTTTCTGCGGCAAGGCGTGACCACGGTTGTCAACGGCAATTGCGGGCATTCGGTCGTGCCCGGCCCCACGCATCATAATATTGAGTATTATTACGGCAACGGCCTGATGAGTGAGCGCCAGCGTGCCGAATACAAAAAAGCGCTTTCCGGAGTGGATGGATTTTAACGGCTACGCATGCGCCGTAGAGGCCAGGGGCACGAACCTGAACCTCTGCACCCTCATGGGTCACGGCACGCTGCGCTGGTCCGTGATGGGCGGCGCGTTTGAGCGCAAGCCCGACGCAAAGGAACAGGCGGAGATTGAGCGGCTGCTGGAAACCGCGCTCAAGCAAGGCGCTTTCGGGCTGTCCTTCGGGCTGGATTATGTCCCGGGCCGTTACGCCCGATACCGATGAACTGGCGGGCTTCGCCAAGGTGGTCGCGAAACACGGCGGCGTCGTAGCCGCGCATCTGCGCCACGCACTCGGCGTGAATGAAGCGACCGAGGAATTCATGGAAGGTCGGCAGGCGCTCCGGCGCGAAGCTGCAGGTCAGCCACTTGAAGGCCAGCTGCCCGGAGGCGTTTGATGTTGCGCGTGACTACGCCAAGGCGGGCGGCCGGGTTTTGATCGACACCATCCCCGCGACCACCGCCCACTGCCAGAGCAGGGACAGGGCGCTCTTGTTCATGATGTCCACCTGTGACGAGCTGTTCGACCAGGGCCTGGACGGAATCAAAAAAAGCGATTCAAACGCCGGAGGGTCGCGCGCTGCTGCGCAAGGACCCGTATTTTGTGAACCGTGATCAATCGCTCAACACCCTTTGGATGACGGGCGATCCTGCCATAGACGGAAGGAGCGTTGTCGAACTGGCGGAAATCGCGGGGAAGGACGCCAAAGAATATCTGCTGGATCTGCTGGCGGGCGAGCGGGACTTTGTGCTTTGGTGCGGCGGCACCGGGAGAAAAGACTTTGCCATGGAAAGCCATGTGGAGAGCATCCGAAACAATCCCTATGTGTGCGCCGGATCGGACGAGATCCTCGGCGATCCCGAGCTGCCCTGCGATTGGTACGAGTTATTGCGCCGGGGCGCGATGCCCAACTTCATCCAGGGTTACCGCCGCATGGGCATGCCCCTGGAAGAGATCATCCGCCGCAATACCTCCATGGTGGCCGATCACTTTGATATTACGGACCGGGGCCGTCTTGCGCCGGGGCGCTTCGCCGATGTAGCGGTGATCGATCTGGAAAGCTACGCGTTTCCCTCCGAAGATGAAATCACACCGCTTAAGCCCCTCGCCATGGCCTCCGGCGTTGATTGCGTGCTGGTCAACGGCGTGCCTGTCCTGCAAAACGGCGAAGCGCTGCAAGCTTTTTCTGGGCGCGTGCTGCGGCACAAGAAGTGAAGAGGGAAACGCGTATGAAGATTGTCTACATTGTTCCCGGATTGATGCCGGAGACCGAATGCCGCCGCAGGGAGGCGATGCTGCGGTCCTGGGCCGCCGCCGGCACTCAGGTGGATGTCGCCTGCGTGAGCGAGGGGCCGAACTCCATCGAATCCCTGTATGAAGAATTCCTGGCCGTTCCGGCCACCGCCAGGCTGGCAGTGCAAAAGGAGCAGGAGGGTTTACGATGCCGCGATCATCGGCTGTTCCGGAGATCCGGGCGTGGATGCCATCCGCGAGCTGACGACCAAAATGCTGGTGATCGGGCCCGGTGCGGCATCGTTTCTGGCGGCGGCCATGCTGGGGCATCGCTTCGGCGTGCTGACGCCCGAGGGCGATATGTGGCAGTCCAGCCTCGAACTGGCCTTCAAGACAGGTGTGAAGGACAAGCTGGCCGCGGCTGTTTCCATCCGTACGCCGGTACTCGAAATGATGACGGACAAAAAGGTCACATTAGAGCGGATATTGCGGGCCGCAAGAGCCGCAATGGAGCAAAAGGCTGTGGATACCCTGGTGATCGGCTGTATGACGATGGCTTTTTTGGATGTGGCCAAGGAAATAGAAGACGCCTTGGGCATTCCGGTGGTCAACCCCGCGCCTGTTTGCTTGAAATATGCCGAGGCCATGGTGGCCTGCGGGCTGACCCATTCCAAGGCCGCCTATCCGCTGCCGCCAAAGCTGCAAAGCGGAAAGGTGAAGAGCTTCACGGAGCTTTTTGCGGTACGGCAGGGATAAAACGGCTGATTTCAGGCAAAGGAGAGACCAAATGGACTTTGAACAAGCAGTGTTTTCCCGCCGCAGTATCAGGCAATTCACGGAGCAGGACGTTACGGATGAGCAGGTGAAAAAGCTTATTGCCTACGGTCATGCCGCGCCGTCCGGCGGCAATTTGAAGGAATGGCGCTTTATCGTGGTGCGCAGTAACGAGGGAAAGCAAAAGCTAGCCAACGCCACCTACCGCGGCAACAGCGAGGACCGCCGATCCCCAAAGCTGGATTGCCACAGCGCCCGTTGTGATCGCCGTCGCCGCGGATTTGAGCTGCGCCATGAAGCGCTACGGCCGGAAAGGGCTCGACGAGCTCGTGTATCTGGATTGCTCCGCCGCGGTGGAGAACATGCTGCTCGGTGCGGTACATCTTGGCCTTGCCAGCTGCTATATTTCCGGCTTCCGGGAGCATGAGATGAGCGATGCGCTTGGATTGCCCGAAACCATGCAGGCGATCGCGCTGCTGCCGGTGGGGTATGCGGCCGCGGACGGGGTGGCCCGGCCATCCGTTCCGCCGGAGAGCGTGACCTTCCGGGAGATATACGGAAACCCGGATACACAATAAGCTTTGGATGTGCCCGGCAGGAACAATCGCTTCCCGGCGCGAATCGTTTGAGTATTCACTTGATACGACATCCATTGCCGGGCCGCTGCGCGACGGCCCTTAAATTGCCGTGGTGTGCCGCAGGCGGATCGGTTGCGGCAGACCGGTTACCACGCGCGGGGCAAAGGCGCCCGAGCTATTTTTGCTGAAAGGATAGACCGCATGAAGCTCAACATCAACAAAAACGATAAATTGCCCATTCACCGCCAGATTATCAATCAGATCGAATTTATGATTGAGAGCGGGGTGCTGCGGGGCGGGGACAAGCTGCCAACCGAACGGGCGATGAGCGAGCAGTATGACGTGGCCCGCGGCACGGTCAACGCCGCCTATCTGGAGCTGGCCCGTACGGGGAAGGTGCTGACCGTACGGGGCAGCGGGACCTATGTGACCAAAATCCATACCGATGTTGAGCAGGGATATATCCGCAGCCAGATCGACTCCCTTTTGCAGGAAGCCGCCATGGTCGGCATCATGGAAAACAACGTGCTGGAGCTCATGGATCAGGAAATCCGCCGCCGCCAGCGGGGCTTTACGCAGGTGCACGCCGCCTGGGTGGGCTGCTGCGTCGAGGTGCAGCGCATGACCGAGCCAACGCTTTCGATGGTGCCGCTGGTGCAGATTAAAAGCTTCCATATCAACGAAATCCTGGAAAATCCCGAGCTGCTGGACGATGATTTTGATTTGATCGTCACAACGGAATTTCCCTACGAGGCCCTGGTGCGTTCGGCGCCGCTGCAGGCGGATAAAATCGTCCGCGTAACGCTGGACCTTAATGATGAGCACACGTTTAAGCTGTCGCTGATCAGCAAGAATCAAAAAAACGGTTATGCTTGGCGCGGAAAAGATTTTCATCGATACCGTTCAGGAGCAGCTGAACCTTTCCGATAATTTACAGCAATGCAAATATTATCTGCCGGATACGCCCGGCCTGGACGCCGCGCTTGCGCAGGCGGACGTGCTGATCTTGCCCGACCTGACCTATTTGCAGGATCATGAATACCTGCTCAAGACCGCCAAAAGCGTTTGAACAGAATGGAAAGCCCGTGCTGTACGTCTCATATCAAATGGATCGCGGCAGTGTGATTTATTTTGAATCCGAGGTTAAGCAATGCTGGATCGGCAAATGCCGCACAGGCATCACAAATACGACCAAAACACCGGATTATCATATGAAATCCACACCCAAACGCAAGGAACGCAGGTTTTAATCTTTAATCACGCGCAAGCAACGGCAATAAAAAAGTACCGGTTCGGTACTTTTTGTTTGCCGGGAAGATGTGATATGCTATAGAGCGCAAAGCGTGAAGACCGGAAAAGTGCGGATTGCGCTTGACTTAATCTGGCAGAGAGGGCCAAAATTTGAACTTGCGGAAATTGGATGGTCAAAAGCATAAACCCGTTCGCAGACGCAGAATGATTGTGCGGTTTTTTTTGGATATGCATTGGTTCCAGCTTTGCCGCACTGGTTATTTTTGCCCTGGTGGCGTCTATTACGGCCAGAAATGCGATTTTGCTGAACAGCACAAGCTACATCCAGAGAATCAGCGAGCAGGCCGCTATTAATTTGGGCAATCGCCTCAGCACAATTGAGGAAATGCAGCATGAATCGTTCGTCAACGTAAAGCTGTATCAGGCGCATGAAAAGGCACAGACCGAGGATGAATACAGCCGCTTTATCACCACCGCACTTTCCAGCTTCTGGGGAAACTGCTCCAAATATATCAGCTCGATCGACCTGATCGGACTGGACGATAATACCTATCGTATTGACGATACGCTGCAAATGATGGTGTCGATCTCACGGCAGCAAAACACGCCGGAGCTGTCGCTTTTTGAAAATCTGGTGTTGGGCAAGGCTAACTGGCAGGTGCTGGACGACGGCAGCCTGGTGATGCGTAGAGTGCTGGTGAGCCCGGATGATATGAAGATCTACGGATATATTCAGATCATGCCGCGCAGGGAGTATATGGATGTGCTGAGCGTTGACAAGGGTGACGCCACCATCATCTGCCTGACGGACGGAAACGGCAACGTATGGTCCAGCAAACCGGAGCGAACCCAAATCGCACAGGCCGTACAGGGATTGTCGGCCGCTATGGGAAATAACATGATCCGTGTCGGGTCCGAAGAATATCTGATTGTTGCGGACCCGATCGGAAATCATGGATTGATGCAGTATACGCTGGTACCTACGCGGGAAATCCTGCAGGAGCTGTGGACCTATATGATATGGATCGGCCTGGCCAGCGTGGGCGCTCTGGGCGGGGTCATTGCCCTGTTTTTCCTGCTGACGCGGCCAGTATCCACCAAGATGGATCGGCTGTTGGCCAATATCCGCCAGTTGTCAGGTGTACAGCAGGAGCCGCTGCCGGTCTCGGACGATGATTTCTTCGAGCTTTCCGGGTATTTTGATGCGCTGGCAGTGACCAGATGGAAACAATGATCGAAGAGATATACGATGCGAAACTCGCAAAACAGGACGCGGAGCTGCGAAGCATGCAATTTGAATACAACGCCCTGCAGGCGGAGATCAACCCGCACTTCCTGTTCAATACGCTGGAAACCATCGGCAGCTCGGCCAAGCTTGCCAACGCGCATGAAACGAGCGAAGCGATCTGCACACTGGCGGAACTCCTGCGGGTTTCTCTTGGGGGCGCAGGAAAACCAGGCACACGGTAACGGAGGAGACCTACTATATTGAGACGCTATCTGAATCTTCACAAGCAGAATATGGGCGATCTGCTGCAATATGCCGTGATCGTCGAATCCCGGGTGTGAAAACGCGCTGATACCCAAAATGCTTCTGCAGCCCATGGTTGAAAACTCCATTGAGCACGGGATTGAGAAATCCCCTATGGGAGGCATGATATGTGTTGATATTTCGGCAATCGCAGGGAGATAAGCTGCGCATCCTGGTGTCGGACAACGGCGCCGGCATGTCCCCTTGAGCTGCTGCGGCGCTGGCGGTCCGGAGAGCTGATCTCTTCCTCGTCCGCATGAAAACCATTTGAAAATCGGGCTGAACAGCGTAAAAAAACGACTTGAGATTCAGTATCGGAGCCAAGCGCCAGCATGCGGATTATCAGCGAGCCGGGGCGCGGCACCGTGATAGAGATCCGCATCCCGCTGTTATGGGGAGGCGACGACGATGTACGCTAAAGTATCTGCTGGTGGACGACAATCAAATGCTGCTCAAATCGCTTGCGCATACCGTGGAGTGGGAAAGCGTCGGCTGCCGCGTGTGCGGTATGGCGGGCAACGTGCATGGAAGCGCTGGCGCATATCTCCATGGAGCCGCCGGACGTGATCATCAGCGATATCCGGATGCCGAAAATGAGCGGGCTGGATTTTGCCGCGCAGGTTAAAAACATGCTTCCGGAGTGCATTATTATTTTCCTGACCGGGTATCAGTATTTTGAATATGCGCAAGCCGCCGTACGGATGGGCGCGTCTGATTTTCTGATCAAGCCGGTCCGCAACGCCGACCTTATCAAGGCCCTGCAAAAAGCGCTTCAGGGGCATCCCTTCGGCGATTCGGATGAAGGCGAATTTGACCTTCCATTCAATCATGTCGATCGCGTACGCAAAATTGCGGTCGACATCGTCCGCCTGCTTGGAAGCTGTCAGCCGGAGAAGGCGCAGCAATACTGCGAAATCATCGCAAACCTTGAAATCATGGATAATAAGGCGCAGATCACCGATTCCATCGATATGGCGCTCAAGGACTTCAGGTCGCAGGTCGCCAAAACAGGTTATCACCCGGTGGTGGAAAAACTTTTGGAGTATATTCAGGTCGGGTATCATGAGGATGTGAAGCTCGCCTCGGTTGCCGAGCAGTTCAACCTGAGCCAGGGATATCTCAGCCGCCTGATCAAGGCGGAAACCGGCAGAAGCTTTACGGAGCTTCTGCTGGAAAAGCGCATTGAGAAGGCGAAAACCTTGTTGCGCAACAGCGATATGCGGGCGACGGACATTGCCTACGAGGTTGGGTACCAGGACTACGCGTTTTTTTTACCAGGTGTTCAAGCGCCTGGAGGGAATATCGCCCATTGAATATAGAAAAAGCCATATAAACGTCAAAGAACCCAAGAATGGGTCATAATCAACCATATTCATAAGGAATTGACTCTCCTATACTATGGATAAAGGACCTGTGGTTCCAAAACATAATAGGAGGTTTTTCTATGCGTCGGAAAATCAAAATGCTCTTCTCTTTACTCCTGGCAGTACTGCTCCTGATAACGATGATGCCGGCGGTCATGGCGGACTCCGTAGTGGAAATTTCGTATTTCCACTTTAATGGATACCCCATATGCCGAGGCGATGCAGCGTAATTTCGAGTTGTTTGCGCAGGAC
>CAXXJU010000045.1:0-21892 GCA_963668145.2 Geopsychrobacteraceae bacterium | reverse complement strand
GCCAGCGATGCGGTCTACTTCCTTGAGGTCAACACCCGGCTGCAGGTCGAGCACGGGGTCACCGAAGAAGTCTTCGGCGTCGACCTGGTGGAGTGGATGATTCTGCAGGCCGCCGATGAACTGCCGCCGTTAAGCTCCCTGGTGCGCAAACCGCAGGGTGCGGCCATCGAAGTGCGGGTTTATGCCGAAGACCCGGGCAAGGACTTTCAGCCCAGCTCCGGCACCCTGACCAAGGTGGTCTTTCCCGATGACTGCCGGGTGGACGGTTGGATCGAAACCCGGCAGTGAGATCTCCCCCCTTCTACGATCCGTTGCTCAGCAAACTGATCGTCCGGGGCGCTGACCGCAAAGACGCGGTCGGCAAACTGCAACGGGTTTTGAAAAACAGCGCCATTTACGGGATTGAAACCAACCTGGCCTACCTGGCCCAGATCAGTGAAACAGGGCTGTTTTGTGACGGGCAGGTGCATACCAAAGTTCTTGACGCGCTTCCTTACCGCGCCAATACCATCGACGTGGTCCTGCCCGGCGCGCAGAGCAGCCTGCAGGATTACCCGGGCCGCCTCGGTTACTGGAATGTCGGCGTACCGCCAAGCGGTCCCATGGATCATTATTCCTTCCGCCTGCTCAATCGCCTGGTCGGCAACGCCGAAGGGGCCTGCGGGCTGGAGATGACCCTGTCCGGACCGGTGCTCAGCTTCAACTGTGAGACCGTGATCGCTCTGGGTGGTGCGCCCATGCGTGCTTTGCTCGACAGCGAACCTCTCCCCATGTGGCAGCCGGTCACTGTACGGCCGGGTCAGACCCTTGAACTGGCCGAGATCGATGGTCCCGGCCAGCGCAGCTATCTGGCGGTGCGCAACGGTTTTGATGCCCCCGCCTATCTGGGCAGCAAGGCCACCTTCAGCCTCGGCCGCTTCGGTGGCCACGGCACCGCGGTGCTCAAGGCCGGTGATGTGCTGCGGATTGCCAGCGAAGGCGCCGTGACGCCGGTGGTGACCCGCTGCGCTGAGGGGCTGTTGCCCCAGCTGACCAACGACTGGACCCTCAAAGTTCTGTACGGTCCCCATGGGGCACCCGATTTTTTCACCGACGAGGATATCGAAACCTTCTTTGCCACCGCCTACGAAGTCCATTTCAACAGCGCCCGCACCGGGGTCCGGCTGATCGGGCCGAAACCGCACTGGGCGCGCGAGGATGGCGGCGAGGCCGGACTGCATCCGTCCAATATCCATGACAATGCTTACGCCATCGGCACCATTGATTTCACCGGCGATATGCCGATTATCCTCGGCCCGGACGGTCCGAGCCTGGGCGGTTTCGTCTGCCCGGCCACCATTATCCAGGCCGATCTGTGGAAAATCGGCCAGCTCAAGCCGGGCGACAAGGTCCGTTTCGTCAAGGTCTGTGAAGCTGATGCCAGCGCGTTGCGCAAGAAACAGGACGCCGCTCTGCTTGACCTGAAACCTGCCGTTCCCCAGGTCATCACTCCGTTGAGCGGCAAGGTCAGCCCGGTGCTGCGCTATGGTCATGTCGGGGAGATCCGCACCTGTTACCGGCGCTGCGGCGACGACTATCTTCTTGTCGAGTTCGGTGAAGCGCTGCTCGATCTCAATCTGCGCTTCCGGGTGCATACCCTGCAAAAGTGGATTCTGGAGCAGAAAATCAACGGCATTATCGACCTGACACCGGGAATCCGTTCCCTGCAGGTTCATTTCGACAGTCGGGTCTTGCCCTGCCAAAAACTGCTCGATCTGCTCAGTGTTGCTGAACGGGAGCTGCCCGCCATTGACGAGATCGTGGTGCCGAGCCGCACCGTTTATTTACCCCTGTCCTGGGACGACGAACAGACCCGCCTGGCGATCCGCAAATACCAGGAGCTGGTCTATCCCGAAGCACCCTGGTGTCCGTCCAATATCGAGTTCATCCGCCGCATCAACGGCCTTGCGGATGAGCAGGCGGTCAAGGATGTAGTGTTCGGGGCCGAATACATGGTTCTTGGCCTGGGCGATGTTTACCTGGGTGCGCCGGTCGCGACCCCGGTTGATCCGCGCCAGCGTCTGGTCACCACCAAGTACAATCCGGCGCGGACCTGGACCCCGGAGAACGCGGTCGGCATCGGCGGGGCTTATCTCTGTGTCTACGGCATGGAAGGACCGGGCGGCTATCAGTTTGTCGGCCGTACCATTCAGATGTGGAATCGCTTCCGTTCGACCGAGGTCTTCCCGCAAGGCAAACCCTGGCTGCTGGAATTTTTCGATCGGATTCGTTTCTTTCCGGTCTCAGCCGAAGAACTCCTCGACGCCCGCGACCGTTTTCCCCACGGTGAATACCAGGTGCGCATTGAAGAGGATCAGTTCAGCCTCAAGGATTACAACCGGTTCCTGGCGGATAATCATGAGTCCATCGCGGCCTTCAAGCAGCATCAGCAAAGCTCCTTTGAAGCGGAGCGCCAGCGCTGGAAGGAGCTGGGCCTGAGCGAGATCGTCGCCGAGCCCGATACCCCGGTGGCCGAGGTTGAACCGATCAGTGTGCCCGAAGGCTGTTTTCTTGCCCCGGCCGCGGTGCCGGGCAATGTCTGGCAGCTCAAGGTGCAGCCCGGTGAACAGGTTACGGCCGGAACCACGCTGCTGGTGGTGGAATCGATGAAGATGGAACTGGATATCAAAACCCACAAGAGCGGCATTGTCCGCGAGCTGCTCTGTCAGCCGGGGCAGGCGCTCCAGGCCGGGCAGGCCGTGGCCATATTGGAGGAGATTGCCTCATGAAGATTGCCAGTCTTGAAATTCCCCTGCTGCGCGATGCTTATCGTAACGGCTTGAGTCCGGTAGCCCTGGTGGAAGAGGTCCTGCAGCGCTGTGCTGCCTATGGGGATCAGGCGGTCTGGATCAGCCGCGCCAGTCGCGAACAATTGCTGGCCCGGGCGCAGTGGCTGGCCGACCAGCCCGCCGGGGCGGAAAGCCTGCCGTTGTACGGCATCCCCTTTGCGGTCAAGGATAATATCGATTGTCAGGGCTTTGCCACCACCGCGGCCTGTCCCGCTTATGCCTATCAGCCTGAAAGCGATGCTTTTGTGGTTGCCAAACTGCTGGCTGCCGGGGCGATCCTGATCGGTAAGACCAACCTCGATCAGTTTGCCACCGGCCTGGTCGGGACCCGTTCTCCCCACGGTGCGCCGCGCTGCATATTCAATGCCGATTATGTCTCCGGTGGTTCCAGCTCCGGCTCGGCCGTGGCGGTCGGGGCCGGTCTGGTCAGCTTTGCCCTGGGGACCGACACCGCCGGATCCGGCCGGGTGCCGGCGGCCTTCAACAACCTGGTCGGGGTCAAGCCGACCAAGGGACTGCTCAGTACCAGCGGCGTGGTTCCGGCCTGCCGCTCCCTCGACTGCGTCACCGTGTTCGCCGCCAGTTGCGGTGAAGCGAACCTGGTGGCCGGGGTCATGCAGGGGGTGGATGAGAGCGATCCCTATTCAAGACCCATGCAGGCGCGCTCCCTGCCTTTCGAACGATTCCGTTTCGGCTATCTGCCGCTGGAGCAGCGCGAATTCTTCGGTGATGACGAAGCCGCCGAGCTTTACGCTGCCAGCATCAATGCTTTGCAGTCCCTTGGCGGGGCAGGGTTCGAAATCGATTATCGCCCCTTCCAGCAGAGTGCCGAGCTACTCTATTCCGGTCCCTGGGTTGCGGAAAGGGCCGCCGCCATCGGTGATTTTTTTGCCGAACATGGCGCGGATATGGACCCGACCGTGCGCACAATTGTCAAGGGAGCAACCCGGATCAGCGGGGTGGAGGTGTTCAAAGGGGAGTACCGGCTGCGCGAACTGGCCAAAGTCTGCGCCCGACAATGGCAGCAGATGGACGTGATGCTGCTGCCGACCGCGCCGACCACTTATCGGGTTGATGAGGTGGCCGCCAATCCCATCGAGCTTAACAGCCGTTTGGGCACCTATACCAACTTTGTCAACCTGCTCGACTGCAGTGCCGTGGCTGTCCCGGCCGGTTTCCGAGCCAGCAACGGCCTGCCATTCGGCGTCACCCTCATCGCTCCGGCCTTCTGTGACGCAGCCCTGGCGCAACTGGCCGACCGCCTGCATCGGGCCGGGAGCACTCCCCTCAAGGTCGGTGGCACCGATTATCCCCTGGCCGAAGAATCAAAAATAAGCGCTGTCCCTGCAGACAGTCTGATCCAACTGGCCGTGGTCGGTGCTCATTTGAGCGGACAGCCGCTCAACCATCAACTCACCAGTCGCGGGGCGACATTGCAGGCCACCACCAGAACCGCTGCCGACTATCGGCTTTACGCCCTGGCCGGAACCAAACCGGCCAAGCCCGGCCTGATCCGTGATCCGGAGTTTAGCGGGGAAGGGTTGGAGGTCGAAGTCTGGACCATGACCGCCGAGGCTTTCGGTGAATTCACCGCAGAAGTTCCAGCTCCCTTGGGGATCGGCAGTTTGATCCTGGCGGACGGCTCGACAGTGAAAGGTTTTATCTGTGAACCCTGGGCCATTGCCGCCGCCGAGGAGATCACCCACTTGGGCGGCTGGCGCAATTACCTGGCAGCGCAGCAGGGCTGACGGCGCCGAAAGGGATCATCATGGGCTGGATCAACATTATCATCGCCGGTATTTTCGAGGTCTTTTTCGCCACCTGTCTGAAGGCCTCGGACAACTTCACCCGCATCCTCCCCGATATCGGCGTGGTCCTTGGTGCGGCCTTAAGTCTCTACTTCCTCTCCCGCGCCATGCAAACCATCCCCATGGGCACCGCCTACGCCGTCTGGACCGGTATCGGCTCCATCGGCACCGTCATCCTCGGGATCGCCATCTACGGCGATCCCGTCAATGTTGGGCGGATGTTTTTCCTGTCGGTGCTGATTTTTTCGCTGGTGGGGTTGAAATTTTATTCGGGGTGAATACTTGATAATTAGCAACAGTTTATGTATGTTTTAACAGTTGTTGGTTGAAACTAAATGAAAAGGCCGTGGTTTGTTGGATTTTTGAGAAGTCTGCATGTCACGGCTTTTTTTTGACCAGAATATGTTGTTTTAAAATACGGGGAGAGTTCCGAATTTCTCGAATTTCTGTCTGTTTATGCA
The DNA here is from genome assembly GCA_963668145.2 of Geopsychrobacteraceae bacterium. GTDB lineage: Bacteria > Desulfobacterota > Desulfuromonadia > Desulfuromonadales > Geopsychrobacteraceae > Seleniibacterium. Next base: position 16,795 of record CAXXJU010000045.1, on the reverse strand, counting down.
GGTCTGTCTATGTCTGACAGTTTGAGTTTTCTGGATTGATTTAAGTATCTAAATAATAAAAGTTTATATGTTAGTCGAGAAGGCTTAGGTATTCGGTATAGGCCGACAGGTTTGTGTCTTTGTTTGTGATGATATACGGACCTGTCTAATTATAGTTAGATTTCAAGGAGAGTATGTGACTACGAATCACTTTGAACAGTTGAAAAGCGATCTCGAAGCCTTTCGGTCCCTTTCTTCAAGAGGTGGTCATCTTGGTTTCTTCGGGCAAGAGGTGCTTCGGCTTTCATTCAATTGCTGGCACCTTGGTGGAAGGGTGTGATTTTCGCTTGGATGAATCGGCCAGTATTGATGAGCGTAACTTCACTCATATTCTCGTCAGGTCGTTGCTAGAAAATTACTTTTGGACGATCTACCTGTTCGATGACCCAGCACAGACAAGTAACCGATACGATGAGTTAAAGAACTCCTTTAAGCGAGACTATGTGAAGCTTCTGAACGAGAATCATCTTCCGCATAAAGACAAACTCGAACCAGCTGATTCCTCTTGGTCAACTCTACCGAGAGCGCTTGATGTCAGCAGCATGATGGCTCAGTCAACAAACGACTATGGTGATCGACTGAACTACCTATATTTCGTTTATCGAATTACTAGCTTTGATACGCATGGAAAAAGCCTGGACGCAATATTTCAAGATGTATTCGGAAAGACCTGTAATTTTCCCGTTCTAAAAATTGGATATGCCATTGAGCTAATTGCTAATCAGTACCTCGTGGTTTTGCAAGAGCTTCGTTCTCGAAATGAAATCTAACAATACGCTACTACGGAAAATTTGTTCGCTGGCGCTCTCAAATTCCCGCAGAGCTTGGCGTTAGCTGTCAGGAGTAGCTATGGAGGTACATCTACGTAAAGGGGCGAGAAAGCTAGCTGCTAACCTCGATACTGAGTTTTCATATTCCGTAGCACACCATAACTTCGAGCTTGGTCTGCCCCTCGAAAATGCGCTTAAAGGCTTTCTCCGCAATTACTTTCCAAGCCGGTACGGATTCGGAACCGGTTACTTGGTTGACCGCGCCGGTCGCGTGAGCAATCAATCCGACTGGATTATCTACGACAGCACCAATTTCGCCCCGCTTATTTGCAAAGCTCAAGAAACTGATAGCGTTGAGTTCTTCGCTTACGATTCAGCGTACGCGGTAGTTGAGGTGAAGCGAACGCTTTCGGAGGCGGTTCTTCGCACGGCTGTGGAGCAGTTGCAGCGAAACAGCCGTTCTGGAGAGAAAGGCGGCATCTCCTGCCGACATTTCTCCCTTGCTCAACATCGGTCGAATGCAAACGTTGCCTTTGGATGAGTTGTCCAAGATTTATGTAAACCATCTACATCGGGGAATCTACGCTTACAGCGAAGATGGGCTCGGCTCAGGCCAAGATGTAATCGCTCTTCTGAACACATTCGAAGATTTCTCGTCGTTGCCGGATTTTGTTGCGGTTCACGGAAAGTTTTTTGTCACAAAAGTTCAAGCTTTTCAAACGCCTGAAATACAGCAGACCTTTCGCCTTACGTATTTACCTCAGCAGTACAATGCTTATGCCGTGATTGAATCAGGCGAGCTAACGTCTGCTGTCTTTTATTGCAGGTTACTAAACAACTTGCAGAATACGTTTTTAAATGGCTCCGATTACAGAAGCGCGCTCGGTGTGGTTGCAGGCGAGCACGATCTTGCGAATGGTGTGCTATTCAACGGGCTAGATGCGGCAAGATACGAGAGAATGCCGTGATGACAGCTAACAAAACGCTGCAACGGACGCTTGACTCGTTGCCCATTTTTGCTGGCGCAAAAACGGTCCCCGCATCAAGCGCCGCTGAGCGTTGGCGTTAGGCTGTAAACCATGATGTGAACCGGACAGGAATATCACTATGGCCCGACCACAGTACGATATCGATGAATATGTGAAGGACTACTTCGATGAGCGCGTTGGTTTATTGCGCAAGGAAGCCGATCGCCTTCGGGGAATTCTTACCAGTTGTGAATCGCCACTTGAACAACAGTTTCTGATTTGGCTTTCAAAATGGTTTAACGCAAAGCCGAACTTGTGGAGCAAAGAACTCTATTTGCAGGGCTCAGTCGTTGATCTCTTTCCCCAATCATTTCCCGTGGCAATTCGGCAGCAGCGCACAATCTCATTGTCAGAACGTCGGTATAGGGCTGACTTCATGATTACGGGCTACAAAGAAAATTACGACGATCCGAGTTGGCAAATCCAGCCGTTGGTTAAGTGCATCGCCGAGGTTGATGGGCATGATTTTCACGAACGTACGAAAGAACAGGCGCAGCGAGATAAACGACGTGATCGGCATTTTCAGGCCAATGGGTTTCAGGTATTTCGCTTCACTGGAAGCGAGATATTCCGAGCCGCAGAGGAGGCAACCCGAGAAATTCATGAATTTTTCATCAATCAATTGTCGCCATACGCCTAACCCGTCGTTGCAGGGGACGCTCCGCCTATCGGCGGCGCGCCCCTGAACTTCGACGTTAGTCGGACACTTTGGCAAAAAAGGAAGATAAGTAGAATATATGGAAACAATAATTGATACTGTAGAAAAAGAAGATTTTTTAGAAATATTACCTTTATTTAAACAACTTTGGCCAAATAAAAAAATTAATACAGAAAAACTACGTACAGTCTTTGAACGTGGTATTGGTTCAATTCATGATGAACTATTTTGTATAAAAACTGATAATAAAATTATAGGTTTTGCTGCTTATGCAATAGTTAATAATTTGTGGCAGGAGGGCCAAATATCATATGTTTATGCAATGGTTGTCGATGAGAAGTATAGAGGAAAAGGGTATGGGTCACTATTATTAAAGGAAATAATAAAAAAATCAGAAAAAGCAAAGCATAAAAGAATAGAGCTTGATTCTGGTTTTCCAAGAGAACAAGCACATAAATTTTATGAAAAGATTGGGTTTGAAAAAAGAGCTTATCTATTTTCAAAGGAATTAAACTAATTAAATAAATCTGACGACTAACACTTATCAGGCCCCCGGCCGTCAAGAGTAAAGAATAGCGTTAACGTAAAAGATTCATCTTTTCGTTCTTTGACAAGCGACTGATCTACTCGCAACCATCCGGGTTCTGACTTGGGCTTTGCAACGGGCTGCAGTCACGATTCTGCTCCCAAACACTTATCGAGGCTCTTATCCACAGAAGCCGGACCTTTGGTTGCGTCCTGATCTTCTGCCACCTGGAAACACGTGCGGACCCTGGTGCCGTTCCAGTCAATAAGGGCGGGCTTCATCTGTTGTGCTGATGATCCCAGTTAGTTACGGAATCGGGTCAGGGGCAGAACCGGCGCGGGCCGTGTTCGACCATCGCGCAAAATATGAGGGAGCGAGACGGACCTCCAATCAACGCAAACCGGCTGAAGGTCGATCCATGATCACCAAGCCTTTGTCCTCGGCTGATTTCACCAGAAGATGATTTTCTTAGGCTTGTGAACGATCTTAGGTACCAGATTCCGCCAGTTAGACGGCCAGGCTGATCCGCCTCCTCCCGAATCAGGACCTTAAGAACAATTCCTGGTCAAAAGGCACCTGATTCTTCAGCATGTAATAAACGGCGCGTCCTAAGCGGGCCGATAAAATGGCCAAAGCTTTGCCCTTACCGTGACGATTCGCCATCTTCTGCACTTGCTGCTGCATGGGTTTATTTCCTTTGAGCATGAGAATGATGGCTTCTCCAAAGGCCCAGCGCAAGTGAGCATTGCCAATCCGCTTGCCGGAATGGCCGTAAGACTTCCCGTTTGATTCCTTGGCCGGGGAAAACTAGGGACATCCATGATAAGTAAAGTCAAGGGGAAAGCGGAGGTTTCCCTTTACCTCGCGGGCCTACTCCCGGTGGCGACTCTGTTTTTCCTTGTCCCTTGCATCCTTCGATCTTTTTGATCTGTTCTTTTGGTCCGCTAAATCAGCGACCAGACATCCATGTGCTGTCTCCGGGACATCATCCCTTCACAGAAGATTGAGTTTGGGCCAACCCGCCAGCCTTGAAACACTCCCAATGTCGTGCAGCGAAGCTCACGTAGTCCCTAGTCCGCAAGGCCCGGCGGAAAGATCGTTTGATGTAAAGATTATCTGTTTTTCTTCAACTCAGGCGACCTGAGATTGTCTCTCCTCAAAAGCAGTACCACGTCGATCAACGGCCAACAGATATTCAACCAGCTTGCGTGCAACAGCTAAAGTGGCTCGGTTGCGATTGCCTTTGGTCAACTCTTTTTCATGCAATTCCGCCAGTTGAATATTCCATCGTGGGGCTAGCTTAGCGGCTTCAATGAGCATGGTCTGCAGGTGCTTGTTGCGTTTTTTGGAGAGTGGCCCTCGTTGATCTTTCCCGGCCGATTCCCGTTGTGCACTGCAGAGTCCGCAATAGCTGATGGCTTCCCGACTGGAGTGAAAGCGGGTTGGATCACCGATCTCCAACACCCAGGTCAAAGCCATGATCTCTCCAACCCCGGCAATACTCATCAAAAGCTCAACCCTCCGTCGAATCAGCTCATTCTCTCGAAGAGTCCGAACCAGTTTCTTCTGGATGGCGGTAAACAGCTCAAGATTGCTGCGGCTCAGTTGTAACGTAAGCGTTCCACAGCGCACCTCTTGCAAGGGCAGCAAATTGTAGCCGTCGTAGGCTTAGACCTACAACGTTTACGACGCACGTTTGATTGATTTGGCTTTGCTCCAGGCGGCGGGTGTGACTTGGCCTATCTCCTGGATTTTCATGTGGGGAAGGCGTTCGAGGACGTCTTTGAGGTAGCTATAGGGATCGATACCGTGTGCCTTGCAGCTCTGCAGGATGGTGTAAATGACGGCACTTCGCCATCCGGCGTCTTCGTCGCCGATGAACAGCCAGTTCTTGCGTCCGAGTGCTGCGGGACGAATCGCGTTCTCGATCAGGTTGTTGTCGATTTCGACCTGGCCGTGTTTAACATAGACCTGCAGGCCATCGCGTTGACGCAGGGCATAGGCGATGGCGGTGCCGGTCAGTGACTTCGGCTTGTATCTGCCGCTTTCGAGCATCTGCTCAAGGGCGGTAAAGAGGCGATCAAGAATCGGGCGACTCTGCCATGAGCGTACGGCGGCGCGCAGCACAGGTGTGGTTTCTTGTTCGCGCAGCTTCTTTTCGATCAGATAAAGCAGGCCGATCTGATGCAGAATCCAGCGGTTGCGTACAAGATGCTCTCCCGCTTCGAGCGCCTGATAGAAACGGCGGCGGACGTGTGCCCAGCAGTGCGCGTGAGCTTTACACCCGAAGTCGCTTGCGAGCTTGTTGTAAGGCTTGTATTCGTCGGTCTGGATGATGCAGTTGAAGTCGGCGGGCAACCAGCGCTGCAGCTGTGCGTAGCCGCGTCCGGCCGCCCAGTGAAAGACCGTGTCTCCACGCGGGGCGTTGCTCACCCACAGGTAGCCTTTAGGGGTTCTGCCTTGCCCCGGAGCAAGGTAGCGTACTGGTGTTTCGTCAAGCTGAACGTAGCCGCCAGCCAGCTGATCTTCAAACATGCGCCTGGTAACAGGTTGCAACCAGTTGGCGACAAGTTCAACGGCGCGGCACAGGGTATTGCGCCCCAGATGGACATCGTAGCGCTGCTTGAAGATCTGCTCCTGTCGGTAGAGCGGCAGATGATCGGCGTATTTGCCGACGACGATATGAGCCAGCAGACCCGGAGCCAGAAGGCCGCGTTCAAGAAGTTTCGGCGGCAGCACAGCTGTAATCGGTGCGGCATCGGGAGCGTTGCGTTTCACCCAGGTGCGACGAATTTGTCTGCGCAGAAGGAAACGCCCCGGTTCATAATCAAGCTGCTCGCTGACTTCTTCGCCGATATGGCGGTAGAGCGAAGGATTGGCTTTGACGGGCTCAGGATCGAGGATGTCTTCAATGACGGGAAGATCTTCTGGGTAGCGGGGCCGACGGGGGTGGCGCTTACGCGCTTTTTTTAAGGCTTGCGTTTCTGTCGGCAGTTCAACGCAAGCCTCAGACTGCCCCGGCGTTTGATCCTCAAACATGCTCAGCTGATCGCCGAACAGTTTTTCACTCTGTCCGCCGCCGAACACTCGGCGGACAAGGGCATCGACCTTTAAGCGCAGCAGCCGATTCTCTTCGCGCAGCTGCTCGAGCTCTCTATCTTTACGGGCTATGATTTCTGATTTAGTCATGCCCTAAAGATACATGATTTCAGCGGGTTACGGAAGAAAAAAGTCGACACATGACGACTTATTCGCGTTCATACCAGGGGCGCATTCTAGCTCCCTTGAGATCGATGCCGTCTGTCAGTAACGTCAATGCTTCCGGCGTGAGAGACAGCCGTTTTTGACCGGCCTGCGATGGTCGTGGCCAACTGAAACGTCCCTGTTCAAGGCGTTTGGCCGCAACCCATAATCCGGTGCCGTCCCAGAACAGCAGCTTGAGACGATCGTGACGCTTGTTGGTGAACAGATAAAGGGCCCCCTGATATGGATCGCAACCCAGGTGCTCCTGAACAGCAGCGGCCAGTCCGTTGAAGCTCTTGCGCATGTCTTGCGGTTCCAGGGCGACAAAGACCTTGAGGGCACCGGCAAAGCTTAGCATGTGCAGTCCAGGTATTTCAGCAGGGCTGCAACCAGGGGGAATTGCTCCGGCCGGGTGACTGTGACGCTGGCTCCGCCAGGCAGAGAGATGCTCAACCCGACAGGATCGGAATCAGGACAGCGAACCTCAACCTCCTCGAAAAAGGTCGCGGACTTATTTTCGGTAGCTTGTCGTTGGCGCCGACGCGTCTGCCGCCAGTGGGCGAAGGTGGTGTAGCGAATACCATGGAGCCTTGCAAAAGCGGCCCCGCTCATACTGGTCCGCTCAAAAGCATCCAGCCACGCATCACGTTGTTCCGGGCTGGTCGGCTCACGACGACCGAGGGTATCGGTTTTGAGAATTGTCAGGTCATTTGTAGGTGTCATAGGCACAAGCCTACGACATTTACGATATTTTCAACAGGTGGGGCTTGGTGGGACGCTTACGTTGTAACAGCTCTTTGACCGAATCGGGCACATCGTCTACCCGCCCCATCAGTTGGTTGAAATATTTACGCCCATACAACCGTTTTTTGTCGTAGGTCGCGCCGACCTCCATCATCAACCCGGCCATTTTGTTCTTCATCTGCACTGCCGTGCGAACGACCATGTTCCGATAGCGAAGAATGCGCCGCAATTCCCGTAGCTCTTCGGACATCATGTGGCATTCCGGCAGAAGATTGACGCGCAGAAGATCTGCCAACTTCTCTGCATCAGCCCGGTCGTTCTTCTTTTTGGCCGCGGTAATCGCTTTGAGCATTTCCGGGTGCGCGACTTTTAACTCAACGGCGTGGGGCTTGAGAAAATCGTAAATCCAGCCGGTAAACAGCGTTGCCTCCATGGCCCCCATCCAGGGACAAGACAATTCCGCCAGCCAATGTCGTAGCGCGTTTCGTTCTGCGTTCACAACCCCTTGTCGAACGTTCTTTCCGCTCAGGGTTTTAATACAGAAAGCGATGGTTTTCTTGTGGACGTCTAAGCCGATGTAGTGAATACTTTCCATGGAAGCCTCCTCTCTGGGTCTGACTCGGGGCGATTTATTCGACCCTGCCGCTCATTATGAGCCGTCCGCCAGTTGGAGGCTTCCGCTTTCTTACTTATGCATTCAAACACTGCCCCTATTTAGCCGTCGTCTTAAGACTGCAATGCCGATACACTCCTCTCATGCCAAGAATCGCTCGCATAGTTGCTCCCGGATACTCTCACCATGTCACCCAGCGTGGCAATAACCGCTCTATTGTCTTTTTCGACGACGAGGACAGGCAGACCTATCTCCAATTGCTGGATAAGTACAGCAAAGCATTTCATTTACACATTTAGGCTTATTGCCTGAAGGATAGCCATGTTCATCTGTTGGTTGTCCCGGAAAAAGAAAACGCGCTTGCCCGTGGGGTTTGACCAATCAGGTCTATACGCAATATCTCAACCGTAAGCTGAATCAGAGCGGTCGTATTTGGCAAAATCGTTTTTTCTCCTGTATTGTTGAAAACGACGAATACCTTTGGACCGTGGCACGGTACATTGAACGTAATCCGATCAAGGTTGGTCTGGTGGGTTATGCCGAGGATTATCGTTGGTCCAGCGCAAAAGCCCATTTGAAACTGGCTCAGGACGATCTTTTACAGGAGCCGTCCTGGTTGGAAGAAACAGACAGAAGTCGGTATGCTGAATTCATTCTGAACAGCGATGAGGACGCGGAAAACAAGCTGCGTAACGCCACCCGCACCGGGCGTCCATTCGGCTCGGAGAACTTTATTGACAACATGGAATATCAGTTGAATGCTACATTGAGGCCTCGTAAGCCGGGGAGACCCAGAAAAACTGGGGGGTGCCCCTAGTTTTTCCTTAACTTTATTCATTCCTGTCTGTTTCAAAACCAACCGGGAGGAGGCAGAATGGATTTCCACCGCTTGACACACGCCGAATTGTTTCAGCATCTGCAATCGGGGCTTGAAGGCCTGGACAAAGATGAAGCGGAACGTCGCCTAAAGCGTTACGGGCTGAATCAACTGGAAACCAGAACCGTTATCAACCCGCTGTTGGTCTTCATCAATCAGTTCAAGAGTTTCATCATCTACATCCTGCTGTTCGCGGTCTTATTTTCGCTGCTGATCGGCGAGTACGTCGACTCGGTGATCATTCTGATCATTCTGCTGGCGAACGCGATCATCGGTTTCTATCAGGAGTTGAGCGCGCACAAATCGCTGGAGGCGCTCAAGAAGATCAGCACTGTGCAGGCGACCGTGGTGCGCAGCGGGGTGCGCAAGGTGATTCCGGCCAGCGAACTGGTGCCGGGGGATGTCGTGCTGCTGGAGGCGGGCGATCGTGTGCCGGCCGATCTGCGGATTATCCAGGCCGTGCAGCTGAAGGTCGAGGAATCAGCGTTGACCGGTGAAAGTGTCCCGGTCGAAAAAGCTCCGGAAACGATAACGCGGGAGGTGTCGCTCGGCGATCGCCGCAACATGCTCTATTCGGCGACGACGCTGGCGACCGGCAACTGTCTGGCACTGGTGGTGGCGACCGGTATGCAGACCGAGCTGGGGAAAATCACCGAGCTGGTAAAGGCGGCCGAGGAGGAGCAGACGCCTCTGCAGAGACGACTCGACCAGTTCGGCAGAAAACTCAGCTATGTCATCATCGCGATCTGCCTGATCGTCTTCGCGCTATTCTTTTTCAAAGACTATCTGTCCAACGGGTTCGACCGGCATGCGGTGCTGGAGTTGATTCTGATCGCCATCAGTCTGGCGGTCGCGGCGGTACCGACGGCGTTACCGGCGGTGGTAACGATCGCCTTGAGCGTTGGGGTCAAGCGCCTGTTGGCAAAAAAAGCCCTGGTCCGCAACCTCTCCTCGGTGGAGACCCTCGGCAGCTGCGACGTGATCTGCACCGACAAGACCGGAACCCTGACCGCCAACCAGATGACCGTTCGCTACGCCTGGACCGCAGCCGGCGAAATAACGCTCTCCGGCAGCGGCTATGTGCCGGAAGGGGAGGTCGACGGCCTGCTGGTCAAGGAGCTGTTTGTCTGCGGCCTGCTCTGCAACAACGCCTCGCTACAGCTGGAATCCGGCCGCTGGCAGGTGACCGGCGACCCGACCGAAGCGGCGTTGCTGACCAGCGCCGTAAAAGTCGGGGTGAGCGACGAGCGGCGGCGGCTCGCCGAGTTGCCGTTCAGCTCCGAACGCAAGCTGATGTCGGTGCTGGTCGGCGATGAAACGGGGGCGACAGCTTACTGCAAGGGGGCGCTGACGCAGCTGCTGGATCGCTGCAGCACGATTCTGGTCGACGGGCAGGAGCAGCCGTTGAGCGATGCGTGGCGGCAACAGATCGAACGACAGAACGCCAGTTATGCGTCGCGGGCGTTGCGTGTCCTCGCTTTTGCCCGCAAGGCGAAGGCGAAAGAGTTGCAGGAGCGGGAACTGACCTTCCTCGGCCTGCAGGCGATGATCGATCCGCCGCGCCCGGATGTGGTTGAGTCGCTGCGCAGAACCAGGCAAGCCGGAATCCGCGTGATCATGATCACCGGCGACTACGGCGAAACCGCCAAGGCGATCGGACGCGAGATCGGCATCGAAGGGCAGGCAATGACCGGTGACGAACTGGCCGGGCTGGATGCGACCGCTCTGCAGCAGGCGCTGCAGGAGAACGTCAATATCTTCTCCCGCGTCGCCCCGGAGCACAAGCAGCAGATTGTCGACGCCCTGCAGAAGATGGGCAACACCGTCGCCATGACCGGCGATGGCGTCAATGACGCCCCGGCGCTGAAAAAAGCCAACATCGGCGTCGCCGTCGGCAGCGGCACCGAGGTCGCCAAGGAAGCGGCCGATCTGGTTCTGCTCGACGACAGCTTCACCCACATCGTCAACGCCATCGAGGAAGGGCGCGGAATTTACGACAACATCCAGAAATCGATCATGCTGCTGCTCTCGGGGAACCTCGGCGAGGTGCTGATTATTTTCTGCGCGGCCCTGTTCGGCATGAACCTGCCGCTGACCGCGGTGCTGCTGCTCTGGATCAACATGGTGACCGATGGTGCTCCGGCGTTGGCCTACAGCGTCGATCCCTATGGCAGCGACATCATGTCGCGGCGGCCCAAACCGCGCGCCGAGGGGATTCTGCCGGCGGCTAAGCTGGCTCTGCTTGGGGTGCTTGGCTCAGTCGGCAGCTTGTTGGCACTGCTGCTGTTTTTCTATTTCGGCGGCGCCGGCGAGCCTGCCGTACAGCTGGTCCACGCGCAGACCATGGTGTTCAATTTCGTCGTCCTCTACGAAGTGATCCTGACCTTCGTCATCCGCACCAGCTACCAGGTGCCGTTTTGGGCCAATCGCTGGGTCTGGGCGGCGGCCCTGCTGTCGGTAGCGCTGCAGGCGCTGCTGATGTACACGCCGCTGGCGGCGATGTTCAAAATCGTCCCGCTCGGCGTTGCCGACCTCGCGGTGCTGTTCGGCGCCGGGGTGCTGTTCGCCGCGATCAGCCTGATCTATCAGCTGACTGCTAGTGCGGGGGCGGACCTAGCTATGTGGTTAATTCATAAAAGAAATTAATCGGTAAAAGGGTGATTATCACGCTTAAATATGCAATTTTTATCTAAAAATTTGAGGGGGAAACGAAATGCCACGTGCGAATCGTTATTTTTTGTCCAGCCGTGTCTGGCATATCACTCATCGATGTCACAAGCAGGATTTCCTGCTTAAATTTGCGCTTGATCGAGCCGCATTCGACCATCGCGCAAAATATGAGGGAGCGAGACGAACAAGCAGGGGAGTCCATCGGCCTATGCCCGGCTATAACAAAATTGAGAATCTGAGCTGTAGGGCGGTTTTTCCTACAGACTCGTTAGGCATAAAATTATCATGAGACGAAAACTGATATGTTTATTGGCGCTTTTATGCGGGGCATTGGTTGCATATGAAGCATATGCCGTAGGAATTGCATACAAAAAGCTTGATCATCAACTTTTATCCTATGCTTCAGTAACACCAAGGGATCTTGGTTTAAATGAAAAGCGCCAGGAAATATTAATAAAAATCCAAGATCCTGCATTCTTTGATCACACCGGTATAGAATGGCCTAGTCCACTAACAACCACCACAATCACCCAAAGTCTGGTAAAGAGACTTTTTTTTGACAAATTTACGAAAGGCTTCAAGAAAATAGAGCAAACATTGATTGCTCGGTTTGTTGTAAATCCCAACATATCAAAGGAAACCCAGCTTGTAGCCTTTATGTCTACTGCATATTTGGGCGAAAAAGACGGCAAGCAACTGTTTGGCTTTGACCAGGGAGCACATTCTTGGTTTAACAAATCGCTATCAGAATTAAATGATGATGAATACTTATCATTAGTCGCTATGCTCCCGGGGCCAAACAGGCTCAGGCCAAATACAGCAGCGTCGAGAGAAAGGGTGCGCCGTATCAAACAGGTATTGAATGGTGAATGTATCTACGAGCATGTGTCTCAAATATTCTTAGACCAATGTTCTGAGAGTAATCGTCGACCGTAGCTACATTGCAGAGAATTTAACCATGACATAACCCGCCATCCTGGAGTTTTCACCAAGGAAAAAACTAGGGACATTTCCCGTATTACAAAACGGTTTACTCCGTGGGATACGAAGACGAATGATAGTCAGTGGCAACTAATGACCCTTCTGCACAATTTGACCAAGGCTCACTGGTTTGGAACAATAAGGTGGAAAAAGGTCGATAAAGTCAGAGATAAATCAGATAAAGTGGATATTATGGGATGATTCCTTCTGAAAGAATCAATCTTGTGACTGAAAAGCAGGCCAGCCTATCGGCTGGTAATTGGTCATAACAAAAATTAGGGTCTAAGCTGTAGGATGATTGGCGTTTAGGTTTTTCTGCAGACTCGTTGTGTGGAAAATACAGGAGGGAACCTTGAAACAAATTGCTACTATGCTCGTCTGTCTTACTTTTCTCGCCGGGTGCGCAGCAACAAATAAGCCTTCGCCTGAATCACTCAACACTATGAGCGTTCAAGAACTTAATGAGTTATCTGTAAAACTCTGGAAAAATGGAAAGTATTCAGATCCTGAATTGGCCTTAAAATATGCAGAACTGGCTTCTCAGAAAGACCCGGAATATGGCCGAGCTTACTACACCAAGGGTTTTGCCTACTACAATCTGAAGCAATACGACCTTTCTATCCAAAATTTCACAAAATCAATCGAACTCGATCCGAACATTGCCGAAGCATACAATGGTAGAGGATGGGTTTATGGGACAATCGACGAATATAGCAAAGCCCTTGATGACTTTTCTAAAGCCATTGAAATAGACGATTCATATGCTCTTGCATATAACAACCGAGGGTTAACCTACGTGCATTTAAAAAATAATGATAATGCGTGTAAAGACTACAAAAGAGCATGTCAGCTGGGTGATTGTAGACCCTACAATGATGCTAAAAGTAAAGGCATTTGCCGCTAGGTTACAGAGTACGGAGGTGGACCTAGCTATGTGGTTAATTCATAAAAGGAGTTAATCCGTAAAAGGGCAATTATTAGGCTTAAACATGCTTTTTTCACCTAAAAATTAGTTGGTCCTCTGTGGTTTTTTTATGAAGATTCTTAAAGAAATTTATCAGCCTAGTGAAATGACATATTCCATTGCCAAATACTGGCCATTTTGGGGGGGATTTGGCGCAGCAATTATTCGTTTTCTCCCAGGTCCAATTTGGATTATTTGGCTACTATTCGTTTTAATTGCCTCAAATATAATCATTATTCGTAGTGCTGTGACTCTTCCGGTAGACGAAGAAAGGGTTAGCGCAAGAAAAAATAACCCGCCAAGGTTTTCAATTTTTTATTTTTCTTTTTTTATGTTACTCCCTCTGTTGTCTATTGCGCTCCTGTTTTTTCCCTATAAATTTTTTGCCATAGCATTATCAGTGCTATCTACAATATCGATAATATTTTTTGGGGCAATTGACTATTCAATAAAAAGAGTCCTTCTATCGTCGATATCTCTTATCGCTTTTTCATTTTTCATGCTTTATCAATATAGCGGAAAAGGAATTATTCTATATTTCATCATCATTTTTTTTGCTATCCCAAGGTCTATTGAGTCCTGCCTGGAAAACAAAAAAATACTCAATGAACTTAAAAAAGATAACGATAAATATTTTTTAGATAAATTAAGCGATCTTTCATAATAGAGGATGTATTTCATCGATGATCATTACATTTACAAAAATGGTTAAAGTTTAAAACTTTCATGTTTAATTTAAAATGCTACTGCAAGGAGGGTGTTCATGCTGAAATTAAAAATTGTCTGGTGCCTGCTTTTCTGCGTTTGTGGCGTATCCCTTTTCGCTTGTGGAGGAGGTGGTGGTGATGGCAAAGAAATGTCTGAAGGAACAGCCTTGCCTGCTGCTTCGATGGCCGGTGGTTCGGCACATGCCCTGTTCCTGAAAGCCGATGGCACCTTGTGGAGTAGCGGTGCCAATGACTTTGGACAGCTGGGTGACGGCACAACGACAGGTCGTGAAACGATCGCCCAGGTTGGCAGCGATAATAATTGGAGCCGGGTTGCGAGCGGATATCTCAGCAACCTGGGCCTGAAGTCAGACGGCACACTCTGGGCCTGGGGTAAAAATCGATCAGGTTTCCTGGGAGACGGTTCCACGGCAGATATTCTTCTGCCGACCCAAATCGGCAATGACTCCGATTGGGCGACAATGGACCTTAAGTGGAGTCATGCTGCGGCGATCAAAACCGATGGCAGCCTCTGGGAATCCAAGGACACCAACGGCTTCGTCCAGGTTGGTTCGGATCAAGATTGGCAGAGGGTAGCGGTTGGGGATGATTACACGCTTGCTCTCAAGACTGATGGAAGCTTGTGGGCCTGGGGCAAAAATATTTTCTGGCGGCTAGGTGACGGGACATCAATCGAACGGCCTGACCCGGTACAGATTGGGGCTGCCAAAGACTGGATCGACATTTCGGCAGGCTTTAGCCATTCAATGGCGCTCAAGTCGGACGGAACCCTCTGGGGTTGGGGAGAGAACCAGTACGGTCAGGTTGGAGCCACGGGCATTACCAGCAGTCCGGTGCAGGTCGGCAGCGACCGTAATTGGGCAAAGGCTACTGCAGGCTATGGCCATACATTAGGCCTGAAGAAAGATGGCAGCCTCTGGGCCTGGGGAAGCAACGGTTTCCGCCAGTTAGCAGATTTTCAGGAGAAAGCCAGTTTAATCCCGATACAGATTGGAAGCGCGACCGATTGGGCCAATATTGTCGCCGGTGAGGAGTCCTGCTTTGCCATGAAATCCGATGGCTCGATCTGGAGCTGGGGCTTCAATAACAGCGGGCAGTTGGGGCTGGGGACAGCTGGGAGCAAGAACGTACCGGTGCCGATTGCCGCAGAATCCACATGGAATCGAATTGTTGCCGGACCAAGGCATGTTGTTGCGCGTCAAGTGGATGGCTCCTGGTGGGGATGGGGCAAAAACAACAATGCTCAATTAGGTGATGGAACCTACTTGAGCAGAGATTTCCCGTCCAAGTTGATCGACCAGAGCGAATGGGACAAGTTTGCCCTCGGACAAGATTTCACCTGTGCGACGAAAACAGATGGAACGCTCTGGTGCTGGGGGAGAAACCCTCTAAACTCTTTGCCCTTCTATGGTAGCCCGGTTCAGATCGGCACAGACGCGGACTGGACCCTGCTGACTGCGGGCCATGGTGCCCCCTCTTATCTCCTTGGGATAAAAACCGATGGCAGCCTCTGGGCCTGGGGAGGAAAACGATTTTGGGCAGCTTGGTATTGGAAACACTCCGGCGGAGTCAAGCCCGGTGCAGGTTGGGAGTGATACCGACTGGACGGCAATTGATGCCGGATATGGACATGTGTTGGCCATTAAATCTGACGGGTCTCTTTGGAGTTGGGGGCGCAATACGGATGGCGAGCTTGGATTAGGTTCTGGGCTAATCGACAACACTGTGCCAACCCAGGTTGGCAGTGATACCGACTGGAGCCAGTGTGCGGGCGGTGATGGTTTCAGTGTCGCGCGGAAGACAGACGGTACCTTGTGGGCCTGGGGCAAAAATAACGCAGGGCGGCTTGTGACAGGTACGACTTATGGCAGGCTATCTTCCAGTCCAAATTGGTACGGATTCCGACTGGCAAGACGTTTCAGCTGGAAGTTCGTACGTGGTTGCTCAAAAAGCTGACGGCAGCTTGTGGCACTGGGGTGTTCCTCTTTATAACGTGGGCACCCTGAATACAGACATGCCGGGACTCTCTACACCGACACGCATAGACACAGCTTTAGACTGGGCGGTTGCCGAAGCAGGCGGGCAATCGTATGGGCTCGGTTTGAAAGCAGATGGTTCCCTATGGAGTTGGGGGACAAACATCTGGGGACAATTGGGCGACGGGACCGCATTTGTGAAGAATCCCACGCGCGTCATGCTTCCGTGAACTAGAAAAGAGTTAACCGGGACAATTCCTTTTTGGCTATTTATTTTAGGAAAACAAGGGACCCTGCCCGTATTACGAAACGGTTTACTCCGTGGGACACGAAGACGAATGATAGCCTGTGGCAACTAATGACCTTTCTGCACTAGGAAACCTGGTGAGTGTCGCGAATATTACGAATATTAATAGTCCTGGAATTAACCTAGGCAAGGTGGCGGTAAAAGTATGTGGATTGTTACTGGAATCTTGAAAAAATAGCGAAACATGGCTTGAATGACGTGAACTTGTGATCAAGTTTTACTTGAGGGGGAAAAGTGGTAAGAAAGACCTGTCAGTTAAATCTGAACGCCGCCGAACCGGTATAAAGCTGGTTGGCGGTGTTTTTTTTGTTTGATGGGACGGATGTTGGCGAGGTGGATGACAAACAGAAAGGCGTCTTAGATAGTTTTCATCCGGGACCGGCCCTTTTCCGCTGTGGCGGTGTCAATCTGCGGGTTTTCTTGTGCGGCGTAAAGGACTACGCCTCCGCACAACCCCTTGATTTCCTTGCCACAACGAAAAATTGCTCGTTTCCAATCTGAAAACTTAGCCGGTGTCCTTCGGAGTTTCCGGATGGCAACTAGATAAGGATCTTGGATTGTCATCTGGGCCCGCCTATGGCCAAAGGCCATTCACACGAGGGGTAGTTTAATGACACGATGCATACACCTAGTAGCAGTGGCCATTATTTGTTTAGTAGCAGCGGGTGCAC
>CAXXJU010000044.1:0-196341 GCA_963668145.2 Geopsychrobacteraceae bacterium | reverse complement strand
CAACATCCAGCGCTCGTCGGCCGATCTGTTCTTCGAGGACCTCTCCGATAGTGACCGTGTACACGCCGCCGGCAACCAGGGTCAAGGTCAGCACCAGCAGGCAGACCAGCAAAATCATCCTGGCTTTGAGATTGGCGGAAAAGCGATTGCTGAATGGAACAACGAATCTGAAGCCCATAGCCTGCCCATCGGTTTGAACGGGATTGTTCGGTCAGTTAGTTGATGCGGTTGCGACCGTTGTTCTCCTACCTGGCGTTCTTGCTCATTTCTCTTAACGGAAGCGGATCAAGCCGCCCCGCCAATTCTGCGGCTTTCTGCTGTAAAGCTAAAGCACACTCCCGGCGGCGCTGTTCATCAAACCGCGAAATCAGTCCGGATGTTGCCAAAACAGCCAGGATATTGCCGTCGCTATCGAGAATTGGCACGGCGACTGAAGCTACTTCCGGATCGCGTTCGCCCAAAGATGTATACCAGCCTTGTTTGCGGATCGTCTCGTAAGGCTCGCCCGCTTCACCTTTATAGGCGAGCAGGATGCGTCCGGCCGCCCCTTTATCGAGGGGGAGGCGAAGCCCTTCCTCAAGCTGATGGCGGATTGCCCGGTTGGCGTTGGCGCGATACAGGCAGATCCGTTTGTTGCCGCTGTGGGTATAGAAGGCAACCGATTCATTGAACTGATCCCGCAGCTCTTCAATGATTGGTCGGACCACGGAGCTGATATCGAAACTCCGCCGGGCGATATCACCCAGGCTGATGACCGCGGTTCCCAGGCGGAAGCGGCCATCGACTTGCCTGGTCAGATAACCGTAGCGTTCCAGGGATGCAGCCAGCCTGAGAATTGTACTCTTATAAAAACCGGTTGCCTCGGAAATTTGTTTGAGGCTGACCACCGGTGTGTTTTCTGAAAAGCAGTTGAGGATTTCCAGGGCTCTTTCAACGGCTTCGACACGATCTTGCGGCATAGTTCATGATCTCCTCACAGGTAAATATTCTGTAGGATAGAACACAATTCTTTTTAATGCAATATTGACTTGAGTTTGCCTGGATATTTTGTATAGTAGAAAATGATTCTGTTTAGAATAACTTTATGCCCGTTGTTTGCATTCAGGAGCCCTCATGTTGTGCCGACCTCTCGAAAAAATCCGTGTTATTGATCTGACCAATGTTCTGTCCGGCCCTTTTTGCGGACATCTGCTCGCCCATATGGGCGCCGATGTCATCAAGGTTGAAGTCCCCGGTTCTGGTGATCTGGCTCGCCAACTGGGTGCCAGCCCGGAACTGAATAAAAAGAAAATGGGCGTTTCGTTTCTGGCCCAGAATGCCGGGAAACGCTCCATAACCATCAACCTGAAAAGTGAAAAAGGCAAAAGCCTGTTCAAGAAGCTGATCGCCAGCGCCGATGTCCTGGTGGAGAATTTCCGCCCCGGCGTGATGGACCGTCTCGGCCTGGGCTTCGAGGAATTGAAACAGGTGAACAGCCGTCTGGTGTTTTGCGCTATTTCCGGGTTCGGCGCGACCGGCCCACTCTGTCATCAACCGGCATACGATCAGATCATTCAAGGTTTGTCAGGGATTATGAGTATTACCGGCGATAGTGATTCGGCTCCGTTGCGGGTCGGCTACCCGGTGGCTGACACGGTTGGTGGAATGAGTGCGGCATTTGCCATCACTTCGGTGCTGGCGGGGCGTGGTCGGACAGGGGATGAGGCTGTTTTCATCGATGTGTCGATGCTGTCCTCCATCATGTCGACCATGGGTTGGGTGGTTTCCAATTACCTGATTGCCGGCAAAGAGCCGCAACCCATGGGGAACGACAACTTCACCGCCAGCCCATCGGGGACCTTTCGTACCGGCAGCGGCCTGCTCAACATAGCGGCCAACAAACAGGAACAGTTTGAAATTCTGTGCCGGCTGGTCGGTAAGCCGGAGTGGGTTGCAGACCCGCGGTTCTGTGAGCGGCAGGTGCGCTTGCAAAATCGTCAAGACCTGAAAGAATTACTGGAGCGGGAACTGGCGGGAAAATCCGCTGCCGAGTGGGAACGGGAATTGAACCGGGCGGGGGTGCCGGCCGGGCAGGTGTTGACCGTTCCACAGGCGTTGAGCCATCCTCATTTAAGCAGCCGTGGGGTCATCGGGCGTTTTGAAGATGTCCCGGAGGTTGGCGAGGTGGATATCTTCCGGCCCGGCTTCAGTCTGAACGGTATCGCCCCTCAGGTCGCTACGCCGCCGCCGCTATTGGGGCAACATACCGATGAAATTCTTGGCAAAATGGGGTTGTCTGAGCAGGATATCGCTGGTTTGCGAGCAGAAAGGGTGATTTGATTTATGGCAGAGGACAGAGTTCGGGATAGTGCAGTCAGCGATTGGTGGCAGACGGATATCGTCGAGATGCGACCGGGGATGATTCGGTTCAGGGGGTATCCGATTGAAGAACTGATCGGTCATATCACTTTTCCGCAGATGATCTGGCTTATGCTGCGTGGCGAGCTGCCCGATCCGGCGGTGGTGAAGTTGCTTGATACCGCTTTGATGTCGGCGGTCGATCATGGTCCCCAGGCCCCGAGTATCGCAATTGCCCGTATGGCTTCGACCTGCGGCGTCGGGCTCAATGGAGCTATGGCTTCTGCGCTCAATGTGTTGGGGGATGTGCATGGTGGGGCCGGCGAGCAGGCCATTGAAATGTACCTGAAGATCCAGCAGGCCGTGGCTGATGGTGCGCCCTTAGACCAGGCAGCTGAGGCGGTCATTGCCGACCTGTTGGCCCAGGGCATCTTCGCACCCGGCTTTGGCCATCGTTTCCACCCTGTTGATCCACGTTCTCCGCGTTTGCTTGAACTGGTTGATGAAGCGGCCGCGCAAGGGGTTGTTTCCGGCCGGTTTGCCGAGATCGGCCGCGCTGTCGAGGCGGCGTTGATCAAACTCAAAGGGAAACGAATCCCGATGAATATCGACGGTGCCACCGCGGTGATTTATGCGGAACTCGGTTTTGAACCGAAACTGGCCAGAGGCCTGTTCTGTCTGTCGCGCTCGGTGGGTATCCTGGCCCATGCCTGGGAACAGACCCAGCAAGGGGGGAGGAATAAGGGACCGATTCCGCGTGATTATCTTTGGACATACGGTGGTTCCCCCTTACGTCATCTGGAATAGTGGAGCGCAGTGATGGAACGGATATTACTGGTTATCCTGGCTGGTTCCGGCGGTGGGCTGCTGGCCCAACGGATGCATTTTCCGGGTGGTGCCATTGTCGGAGCCATGCTCGGCTCCGGGCTTGCTGCAATTATTATCCCCGGCCGTTTTGTGATTCCCAGTCATATTTCCACACTAATCCAGATTACCCTCGGGATCACCCTGGGGATGAGTTTTGATCGTTCCAGTCTGGAGTTGATCCCCAAGATCATCCCTCTGGCCATGGTCAGTACCTTTGTCCTGGTGATATTGACCATCTTCATGGCCTACGTCGCGCAGCGCCTGGGTATTGTCGATTCTGCAACAGCGTTATTTGGCTTGTCTCCGGGCGGGATGTCGGGGATGAGTTTGATGGCCCAAAGTGAAGGGTATCGGACCGATATTGTCGCGATGTTACATACCTTCAGAATTTTTACCTTGTTCCTGGTCGTCCCACTACTAAGCCGTATTGTCGGCAGATTTTTCTGATGGGAGCAGCTGTGAACAGTATGAACAGAATGTCCAGAATGAATGAAATAAATATTATGGCACAATTGTTTACAGTGTTTTATGTCCGCGTTAGCCTTTGCCTTTATAGGAGAGCTGTAACCTGGCCGAGCGAATAAGAAAATCAGGGTCGCAGCGGCAAGATCGATTGACAAGCTTCAGATGTTCCAGGTGGTATTTCGTTGTTGGATTCGTTTCCCGCTCCCCGGCAAGGGGAGCATTGGATGTCTAACCCGTTTTTATTTCTGGAGGTAAGTGATGAAAAGGCTTGCTGTATTACTTCTGCTGATTTTTGCTTGTGGTGGGTTGACAACGCCTGTGTTTGCTTTTGATCCCGGCAATGTCGAATGTATTGCTCCGGCCAATCCCGGTGGCGGGTGGGACTTTACCTGTCGCCAGGTCGGCAAAACCCTTTATGATCTGAAACTGGTTCCCGGACCGGTCCAGGTGACCAATATGCCGGGGGCCAGCGGTGGCGTTGCCTTTGGCTATGTGGTCAGCAAACGGGACAACGACCCCAATCTGCTGGTGGCTGCCAGTACTTCGACGACGACCCGCCTGGCCCAGAACAAATTCCCGGGCATGGACAAGGACATGGTGAAATGGGTCGGGGCGCTCGGTGCTGATTACGGTGTTATCGCGGTAGCCAAAGATTCACCATTTAAAAATCTGGGCGACTTTATGGAGGCTCTGAAAACTGATCCGGCCAATGTGTCCATCGGTGGCGGGAGTGCTGTCGGCGGCTGGGACCATTTCAAGGTCCTGATTGCCGCCAAGGCTGCCGGAATGAAAGACCTGAGAAAAGTGAAATATATTGCTTTCCAGGGTGGTGGCGAGGCAATTACCCAGCTGCTTGGCGGACATATTAAAGCTTTTTCCGGGGATATCAGTGAAATTCAAGGGCATCTGGAGTCCGGTGGAGTCAGGGCCCTGGCTATTCTTTCCGAAGAACGCCTTCCTGGCGATCTGAGTGGCATTCCGACAGCTATCGAACAGGGTGTTCAGGCCCTTGGCCCCAACTGGCGCGGCTTCTATGTTCCCAAAGACATCTCCTCGGATGCTTATAACTATTGGGAAAACTCCATGGATACCCTTTACAAGTCTGCCGAGTGGAAAAAAATCATGACTGACAACGGGCTTATGCCATTCTTCAAAAAAGGTAAAGATTTTGATGCCTTTGTCAATCAACAGGTTTCCGATATTCGTGAACTGTCCAAAGAGCTTGGTATTGTCAAATGAGTGATCGGATTTTTGGTGCTCTTATGCTGCTGCTGGCAGCGACATATAGTTGGACGGCCCGGGGTTTCGACCCCGGGTTCATGTCGGACCCTTTGGGGCCGAGTACTTTTCCGTACCTGCTTGGGGCGGTCCTTGCGGTAACCGCGATTTATCTCCTGCTCCGTCCGGATGATTCTCCGCATTGGCCGCCGGCAAAAATTCTCCTGAAGATGGTCTTGGTCATCGCGGTGTTGCTGGCTTATGCCGGGTTACTGGAATGGCTCGGTTTTATTATCGCAACGCTGCTGGCGGTAACGGTTCTTGGCCGACAGCTTGGGGCCTCAATCAAAACGGCTGTGCTGACCGGAATCGGTGTCTCTCTGGTTGTCTTCGCATTATTTGATATTCTGCTTGAGCTGCCGCTTCCGTCCGGACTTCTGGGGAGATTAATATAAATGGAGACTTTAGGTTATTTGATGCAGGGCTTTGAAGTCGCCCTGACCCCGCTTAATCTGGGGCTGGCTCTGTTGGGCGCTTTTCTGGGCACCATCATCGGCGCGTTACCTGGTCTGGGTCCTTCCAACGGCGTCGCTATCCTGATCCCGTTGGCGTTCAGCTTGCGTTTGCCGCCGGCGACCGCTCTGATCATGCTGACCAGCGTTTATTATGGGGCCATGTACGGCGGTCGTATCTCCAGTATTTTGTTGAATATTCCCGGCGACGAACCGGCTTTGATGACGACCCTGGACGGTTACCCCATGGCCAAGCAGGGCAAGGCCGGTGAGGCTCTGGCGATTTCGGCGGTTTCATCCTTTGTCGGGGGGCTGATCGCCACCTTCGGACTGTTGCTGTTTGCACCATTATTGGCTAAATTTGCCCTGTTTTTCGGCCCGGCTGAGTATTTTGTCCTGTTTGTCCTGGCCTTTACCACCATCGGCGGAATCAGCAGCAAAAACCAATTCAAGTCGCTGCTGGCCGCATCCATCGGTTTGATGATTTCAACGATCGGCCTTGATCCCGCTACCGGGGAGCCGCGGTATACCCTGAACCAGATGGAGCTGTTCGAAGGGGTCAATTTTCTGGTTGCCATTGTCGGCTTGTTCGCCATCAGCGAGATCCTGTTTTTTCTCGAAGACAGCCATGCCGGCACAACCGTCAAGGTCACGGTCAATAAGTTCAAGTTGAAGTGGAAAGAGCTGTTCGCCCTGACCTGGACCACCTTGCGCAGCAGCGTGATCGGCTTTGTCGCAGGGGTGCTGCCCGGAGCTGGAGCATCCCTCGGCAGTTTCCTTTCCTACACCATTGAAAAACGGCTGGTCGATCATGACGGGACGTTCGGAACCGGGGACCCGCGCGGGGTTGCTGCTCCGGAAGCGGGCAACAATGCTGCGGCCGGGGGGGCCCTTGTGCCCATGCTGACCCTCGGGGTGCCGGGCAGCGGGACCACCGCCGTGTTGCTAGCCATGTTGATGTCGATGAATATCACGCCCGGTCCGCTGTTGTTTCAGCAACATCCGGACGTGGTGTGGGGGCTGATCGCGGCCTTGTTTATCGGGAACTTCATGTTGCTGGTGCTGAACCTGCCGCTGGTCGGTTTTTTTGCCAAGCTGCTGATGGTTCCGTCCCACGTGCTGATGCCGATTGTGGCGATTGTCGGTCTGATCGGAATCTATTCCATCAGCCACAGCCCCTTCGATCTGTTTATGATGATTGCGTTCGGCGTGGGTGGCTGGTTGTTGCGCAAACTTGACGTTCCACTGGTGCCGATCATTCTTGGTATTCTGCTGGGCCAATTGATGGAGGACAATCTGCGCCGGGCCTTGAATATCAGTAACGGCGACTGGACGGTTTTGTGGCGCAGCCCACTCTGCATCGGCTTGTGGGTGATGGCCATTACCGGCTTGGTGCTGCCGTTCTTTCTGGGTAAATTTTTCCGGGTTAAGCAGCGTGAAACAGAAGGCGATGTTCCGGATTAGTGGTCAAAAGATCTGTAGGTGAAAAAACGGCAGAACCCTGGGTTCTGCCGTTTTTTTTGCTGAGAAGAAAGGAGTGTCGGCTGGTTTGTTTCTGCCACGGTTATCGCAAACAAGCTTGAATCTTTTGTTTGTCTTGGTTAGATTCCAACCCGGAAACAATAATGCCGACGCAGGTCTTGCTGCCTTCCGGGTTGCTGTTGGCGGTGAATCTTTAGGTTGCGGGAAATGTTTTGTGCTTAAATTGCGGTGGCAACGCTGCGGAGGGGACCTGTTCAGTAATCCACCAGGACCACAATTCGAAAACGGATGGGATGATGAGCTATCGTATTGCAATTAATGGTTATGGACGGATCGGACAAAGTGTATTAAGGGCTCTGTACAGCAACCGGCAGGACAGTGGACTGAAGGTGGTTGCCATCAATGATCTGGCCGATCTGGATACCTTGACCTACCTGACCCAGTATGACACCACCCATGGCCGATTTCCGGTTCCAGTCAATAATGACGGCACGCTGATGTGGGTTGACGGTGACCCGATCCGGACCTTTAACCAGCTCGATCCGAGCCAGTTACCCTGGGCGGAGCTGGAGGTCGACCTGGTCATGGAATGCAGCGGGAGCTATACGGATCGGGCGACAGCTGAAAAGCATATTCGGGCCGGGGCTGGTAAGTTGCTTTTTTCGCAACCGGCCGCGGACGATATCGATGCCACTGTGGTCTATGGTTTTAATCACCAGATTCTGCGCGCTGACCAGCGGATCGTTTCCAACGCATCCTGCACCACCAATTGTGTCGTGCCGATTCTGGATTTGCTGGATCGGGAATTCCATATTATCAGCGGCCTCAGCACGACAATCCATTCCGCCATGAACGATCAGCCGGTGATTGATCGTTATCACCGGAGCGATTTGCGCCTGACTCGCAGTGCCATGCATTCGATCATCCCGGTCAAAACAGGCCTGGCCCGGGGGATCACCAAATTTCTCCCTCATCTTGATGGCAAGATGGAATGCCTGCATCTGCGCGTGCCGACCATCAATGTTTCTTTGATGGATCTGTCCATCCATGTGGAAAAGAATGTCGATATCGCTATGGTCAACGGGCTTTTTGCCGCAGCGGCCGAGAAGGAACTGAAAGATCTGCTCGGCTACAGCGAGCAGCCCCATGCCTCTGTCGATTTCAATACCGATTCGCGTTCGGCCGTGGTGGACGGCACCCAGACCCGGGTCGGCAACGGCAACTTGATCAAAATGATGGTCTGGTTCGATAATGAATGGGCCTATGCCAGCCGCATGCTTGATGTTGTCCGCTATTGGTTGAGGTTGGTTTGACGGTGGCACCGATCGCCGGTCGGAACTGGCCAGGTTTCCGGTGTGGCAGGAAGTTAATGGTCACGTTTACCCGGCGGGGGGCATACCGTCTGGCGAGGCGATGAATGGCCAAGCAGCACCAGTGACGAGTTTTCACGCTGAGAGGCTTTCAGTAAAAAGCGGCTAGCCAATAATGGCTAACCGCTTGATTGTTATAGAGCGCACATGGCTTGAGCCTGTGGCCAGGGTGAATCAATTTTTAATCAGTTTGTCGACGTCCCTGGATAGCCTTCTCCCGAACCTGTTTACAGCCCGACCCTGCTGTTGAAATCATTGATCAGTTCGTCGATTTCAGCGGCTTGGTTGAGGGTTTTGGTCCAGAAATTGTCATGATCGTACCACTGGGCGTTCAACTCGCTCAGTTTCTTGGCCTGTTGCTCAATCCAGGTGAAATATTTGAGATTGTGAATGGCCTTTTTATCGTAGTAGCTGAGCTCTTTGGTGTTGTCGTAGGTCAGGGAGTGGAGCAGCTCCAGGTCCCGCTCCGCGTTGGCTCCGCTGTACTGTCCTCTGGTTTGCTCCAGCTCCTTGATGCGCGAGCCGTACAGCTGCATGGAATCGGTGGCGATGGTCACCAGATAATCGTTTTCCGTCAGTTCGTTGTATTTGGCGAATTTGATCGCCGCGAGCATGTTGCCGATCCCGGAGATGCCAAGCAGGTCGAGCTGGTCGACCAGCTCGGCGGCAACGCCTTCTTTTTTGAGCAGGTCACGCCCTCGGGTTTCGTTGAACAGGCGCAGGGTACGGATGGCTTTTTCATCGTCCACGGCAATCACGAAGTCGGTATCTTTGCAGTCGTGGACCCAGGGTACATGTTTGTCGCCGATACCTTCGATGCGGTGGTCGCCAAAGCCGTTGCGCAGCAGGGTAGGGCATTCCAGCGCTTCGGCCACCGCGACCTGCAGTTTCGGGAATCTGGTCTTCAGGTAATAGCCCGCAGCCAGGGTACCTCCAGAGCCGGAGGAGGAAATATACCCGGCAAAATTGTCCCCGGCGCCGAGGTAATGCCCGACCAGTTCCTCGATGGCGCTGCCGGTCACGTTGTAATGCCAGAGGGGATTGCCCATCTCATCAAACTGGTTGAAAATCTGTAAATTTTCCCCGGAATTGCGCAGCTCCCAGCATTTGTCGAAAATCTCCTTGACGTTCGATTCGCAACCCGGTGTGGCGATGACTTCGCCGGCGACGGTCTTCAGCCAGTCGAAGCGCTCCTGGGACATTTCTTCCGGAAGAATGGCGATGGCGTGATTGGCGAGCAGGGCAGAGATATAAGCGCCCCCGCGGCAGTAGTTGCCGGTCGACGGCCAGACCGCCTTGGTGGTCTGGGGATCGAACTGGCCGGACACCAGGCGTGGAATCAGGCAGCCGTAGGTCGCGCCGACCTTATGCGCACCGGTGGGGAACCATTTGCCGGACAGCACGATGATCTTGGCTTTGCAACCGGTCAGCTCCGGCGGCAGAACGAAATGGTTGACACCGCCGTAAAGGCCGCCCGACTCTTTCTGCTCGTTTTTCCAGGTGATGCGGAACAGGTTAAGGGGGTTGACCTCCCAGAGGCCGATCGAGGTCAGCGCTTCCCTGATTTTGGCCGGGACTTTCTCCGGGTTCTTCATCATCTCGAAGGTCGGCAGCAGAATGCCTTTCTCCCGGCAGTAGGCCGCGTTCTTATCCCTGATGTCGTTATTGATTGCTAGATCGATCATTGCAGCGTTCTCCTTATAAGATTTCAGTTATTGATTTGATGGCTTGTTGTGGTGCCTTGATCCCTTGCAGGGCAGCTGCGACGTCTTTCAGGCCATTACCGGTGGTGATAACGACGATGCTGGCCGCGGCTGGCAGCTGGTGCTGTTCCTGCAGGAACCCGGCATAGGCGGTGGCTCCGGCGGGCTCGGTAAAGAGGCCGCTGCTGCTGGCGAGTTCATGCTGGGCACTGAGGATGGCCTCATCGCTCACCCGAATCACCCGGCCCTGATGGTCTTTCAGCAGCTTGCGGGCATGGTAGCCGTTTCTGGGCACATCCACGCAGATCGAGTCGGCGATGGTGTGGGTCGGAATATTTTCGAAGCGGCCGGAATCCCAGGCCCGGTAAAGGGCGTCGCTGGTGGCTGCCTGGACCGCGTAGACGACCGGAATCTTGTCGATGATGCCGAGCTGAAGCAGGTCCTTGAACCCCTTGATGACCCCGGCGACGATACAGCCGTCGCCAGCCGAAACGAAGACATAGTCCGGGGCCTGGCGCAACTGCTGAAAGATTTCCAGGGAGACGGTTTTTTTCCCCTCGATGGTCATCGGGTTGTAGGCGGTGTTGCGGTTCATGCCGCCTTTGCTGCGCGAATACTCCAGGGAAAAATCATAGGCCAGGTCGTAGTTGCCCTGAACCTTATAGACGGTCGCACCATACTGGAGCGCTTGGACAATCTTGGCTTGCGGCGCTGCTTCAGGAAGAAAAATGGTAATGTCCTGCGCCGCTGCGGCGCCGATCCCGGCCATGGATGAACCGGCATTTCCGGTCGAGGCGAGGACGATTTCGTTGATGCCGTGTTTTTTGGCAAAGGCCGAGACCAGGAAAGAAGCACGGTCCTTGAAAGAAAAGGTCGGGTTGACGCCGTCATCCTTGATATAGAGCTGCTTAAAGCCGGTCTTGTTGCGCAGATTTCCGGGCTGCCACAGGGGGGTGTTGCCAACCGGGACGGGCGGGAAATACTTTTGTTCGACCGGCAGCAGATCGAACACGGAAAATTGGGCGCTGGCCGTGCCGGTCAGGCTGACTTCGAGGATGCCCCGAACCGGCTCGTCAGGCTGCTGGTGACTGGAACAGGCCGGGCAGACCATGAGCTCCGGGCTGATCGCATAGCGGGCACCGCATTCGGTGCAGAGATAATCGAATGTCATGTTTTTTTCGTCTTTGAAAAAGTTATGAAGGCAGAGCTAATTGTTGTTGTCTTTCAGCTCCCGAATATAGCTGTAGATCGTATATTTCGATAATTTCAGCTCTTTGGCGACGAGCTGGACCGAGCCTTTGATGTCGAACAGCCCTTTTTCATGCAGGCCGTAGACAATATATTTATTCTTTTCATGGTTCGGGATGTTGATGTTGGTGCTGATATCAATCACCACGTCATTGACGGCATTATGGATCAATTCTTCAACGCTGTTGGCGCTGAGCTGCTCTTTGTTTTCCGCAGGCTGTACGTTGTTCGGCCCGTGGAACAGGCTGAAGGTCGAGATGAATTCAGTCAGGGGGATGGTCATGTTGAAGTTGATGCCAAGCAGGCCGATCGGCTTGTCTTTATTGACAATAACCGTAAACAGCGAGCGCATCGGTTCTCCCTTGGCACTGCTGGTGGTGTAACAGGAGCGGTCCTGTTGCTTGTTGTCCCAGATAGTCAAGGACGATCTGCGCCCCTTGCTCGGACAGCGGTGAACCGGTCGTGCGGTTGGTGTGCTGGTTGTTGACAATTTTGATGATGGCGTGTTCCGGATCTTCAAAACTGTGCAGGGTGACTTCGCAATGGCTGCCTAAAAAAGCGGCGATGCCATCGACAATATCTTCGTGAGCTGTGAGGATTTTTCGATCTGTTTCCGTCAGCTTGGTTTTGATTCGACTTAGCATTGATTTGATCCTTTGGCTCTTATGAAATTTTTTAGATAATATAAAAAAAACTTGTAAGACTTCAACAAACAATACGCATTCCTCTTTGAACTGATCAGATTGTCTCTCTTCCGCTTGTCTTTTCCTCCGATTCCTGCTGTCCGGGGCTGAGCATGTTCCGCAGGCGAGAGGCCGCCTGCTTGGTGCTACGGTAAGCTTGTCAATTGGCGGTAACTGTCCACTTTGGCAGCGCTGAGTTCCCCCGCGAACGCTTCCGTTGCAGACGTTCTTCCGCTCTGGCAGGTGGTGCTGTCGGGCCGGCCTGTCAGCCTGCGACGGCTGAAGCGGGTGCGGCTCAGGCTGACGAAAAATTTTAAGAGGGACATTAAGTTTTGACTTGAACAAAAAATTTTATGATATAAAATAAATTGTAGAACGAACGGAAAGGAGCACAATGATGTGCGAAAAAGATATGCTGTATGTTCTGAACAATCCGCTTGTCGATGGAGAATTTCCCGCCTTCTCAACGGATGCAGCGCAGGATGCAATGAGGCTTCATGCGAGCATTCCCGGCTATCAACCGACCCCGCTCGCCCATCTCGGCAGGCTGGCCAAGGTGTGGGGTCTCAAAGATCTGTATATCAAAGACGAGTCGTACCGATTCGGTTTGAATGCATTCAAGGTGCTGGGCGGGAGCTATGCGGTGGCCAACCTGCTCCTGCGAAAAGCTTGGCAAATCCATTGGTGACGTTGATTTTGACTATCTGGTCAGTGCTGCGGTCCGCCAGAAGCTCGGAGATATGACCTTTGTAACGGCGACGGATGGCAATCACGGTCGCGGTATCGCCTGGGCTGCGGAAAAACTGCAGCAGAAGGCGGTGGTCTATATGCCGAAGGGCTCGGCAGCCGCCCGGGTGAAGAGCATTGAGGCGCACGGTGCCACGGTCCACGTCACTGATCTGAACTACGATGAGGCCGTTCGGCTGGCCTGTGAACAGGCCGCTAAAAACGGCTGGTACATGGTTCAGGACACGGCCTGGGAAGGGTATACCAAGATCCCGACCTGGATCATGCAGGGTTACATGACCATGGCCATGGAAGCGATTGGGCAACTCGGGGAACAACAGCCGACCCATGTGTTCATCCAGGCGGGGGTCGGGGCCATGGCCGGCGCCGTCCAGGGCTTACTGGTCGAATACTATAAAAACAATCCGCCGGTGACGGTCATTGTCGAACCGAAAAATGCCGCCTGCCTGTACAAGTCGGCAGCAGCCGGCGACGGTCTACCCCATGCCGTGACCGGTGATTTGCAGACCATTATGGCTGGCTTGGCCTGTGGCGAACCCAACCCCATCGGCTGGGATATTCTTAAACAGAGTTCGTCCTGCTTCATGAGTGTCGACGATTACCTGGCCGCAAACGGCATGCGCATTCTCTCCTGCCCGGTGCTTGGCGACGACCGGGTCATCGCCGGCGAGTCGGGTTCCATCGGCATTGGCGTCCTTGACCTGATCATGAACGATGCGGACTACCGGGAATTGAAGAGTGCCTTGGGCCTGGGGGCAGATTCCGTGGTGCTGTTGTTCAATACCGAAGGAAACACCGATCCGGTCAACTTCAGGCAGATCGTCTGGTACGGCAAACATCTGAAACCGAAAAAATAAAAATATCGCAAAAAGACATTCAAACATTGTTGCTAGGGAGGAAAAAATGCAGGATTTCGATAAAATTTTAGAACTGGCCCGTGAATATAAAGCCGATATGACCAAATTTCTCCGTGATATGGTGCGGATTCCCAGTGAAAGCTGCGACGAGAAAAAGGTCGTTCTGCGGATCAAGGAAGAGATGGAGAAAGTCGGTTTTGACAAGGTCGAAATCGACGGCCTCGGTAACGTGCTCGGCACCATCGGCCAGGGCAAACGCCTGATCGCCTATGATGCTCATATCGATACGGTCGGTATTGGCAACCGCGACAACTGGACCTTCGATCCCTACGATGGTTATGAAGATGACGAAACCATCGGCGGACGCGGAACCAGCGACCAGGAAGGCGGCATGGCGGCCATGGTCTATGCCGGCAAGATCATCAAAGACCTTGGACTTGAAGATGAATATACCCTGGTGATGGTCGGTTCGGTCATGGAAGAAGACTGCGATGGGCTGTGCTGGCAGTACATCATTAAGGAACTGGGCCTGAAGCCGGAATTCGTTATCTCCACCGAGCCGACCGATGGCGGAATCTATCGCGGCCAGCGCGGACGCATGGAGATCAAGGTTTCCGTCAGCGGCGTCAGCTGTCACGGCTCCGCTCCGGAGCGCGGCGACAACGCGATCTTCAAAATGGCGCCGATTCTTCAGGAGCTGGAAGAATTGCATAAAAACCTGATTACCGATGACTTCCTCGGCAAGGGGTCGTTGACCGTTTCCGAAGTCTTTTCCACTTCGCCGTCCCGTTGTGCTGTTGCCGACAGCTGCTCTGTGTCCATCGACCGGCGGCTGACCAAAGGCGAGGACAAGGACTATGCCCTGAACCAGATTCGCAATCTGCCGGCAGCCCAAAAAGCCGGGGCCAAGGTGGAAATGTATACCTACGAACGCCCGGCCTACACCGACCTGGTCTACCCGACTGACTGTTATTTTCCGTCCTGGGTGGTTGAAGAGGAGCATGTCGCCGTTCAGTCCGTGGCAGAAGCCTACCGGAGCCTGTTTAAAAAGGAACCGCGTATCGACAAGTGGACCTTTTCGACCAACGGGGTGTCCATTACCGGCATGTTCGGCATTCCGACCGTCGGTTTCGGTCCCGGCAAGGAAGCCCAAGCCCATGCGCCGAACGAAAAAACCTGGAAGGAAGATTTGGTGACCTGTGCGGCTGTTTATGCAGCCTTACCTAAAATCTATTTGACCAAGGTCTGAGAGGTGACGCATGGGTGAGATTATTGTCGTTGCCATTGGCGGGAACTCGTTGATTCGCGATGCCGCCCACATGTCCGTGGGGGATCAGTATGAGTCCGTGGTGGAAACCGCGAAACATCTGGCCGATATTGTCGAGTCGGGGTTCCGGGTCGTTATTGTTCACGGCAATGGTCCTCAGGTCGGCTTTATCCTGCGCCGTTCCGCCATCGCTTTTGAAGCGGCCGGCCTGCATGAGGTCCCCTTGTCGAGCTGCGTTGCCGATACCCAGGGGGCTATCGGCTTTCAGATCCAGCAGGCCCTGGACATCGAAATGAACAAGCGTGGACTTGCCAAAAAAAACGGCGACTCTGGTCACCCGCGTAGCGGTGGATGAGAATGATGCCAAGTTCCAGAATCCGAGCAAACCGATCGGCTCATTTTTTAGCGCCGAACAGAGGGCCGAACTGGAACGGCGCTATCCGGAGTGGCAGTTCATGGAAGACGCGGGGCGCGGGTTTCGACGGGTGGTCCCTTCGCCGGAGCCGATCGAGATTGTCGAGCTGGAACTGATCAAGGACGTCATTGCCAAAGACTATGTGGTGGTGGCCTGCGGTGGCGGCGGTATCCCGGTGGTGAAAAAGCCCGAGGGGTACCTGGCCGTGGACGCGGTGATCGACAAGGACCTGGCTTCGGCGTTGTTGTCCGCCCAGATCGACGCTAAGCGCTTCGTGATCTCGACCGGGGTTGATTATGTTTATCTCAACTTCGGCAAAGAGAATGAACAACGGCTTGAGCAGGTGACGCTTCAGCAGATCAAGGCTTATGTTGAGGAAGGACACTTTGCTGCTGGCAGCATGTTACCCAAAATAGAGGCGGCGATCCGCTTTCTGGAAAATGGCGGTGAGGAAGTCATCATTACTTCGCCCGAATATATAAAAATGGCTTTGAACTACGAAATCGGTACAAGAATAACCCAATAACGACAGGAGTGATAAGGTGAGTAATGTATTGACCCGAGAATTGATTCGCAGGCTGAGCCTGCAGGATACCAGAAATATGTACCTCAATGATTTTCTGCATACCTGGGACAAGACCGACCAGGAATTGCAGGCTATTTTCAATGTTGCCGAGATCCTGCAGGAGATGCGCAAGGACAATATCTCGCCGCGGGTGTTTGACAGCGGGCTCGGCATCTCCCTGTTCCGTGACAATTCGACCCGGACCCGGTTCAGCTTTTCCAGCGCCTGTAACCTGCTGGGTCTGGAAGTGCAGGACCTCGACGAAGGCAAGTCTCAGATTGCCCACGGCGAAACGGTTCGGGAAACGGCCAACATGGTCTCTTTCATGGCCGACATCATCGGCATTCGTGACGATATGTACATCGGCAAAGGGCATGCCTACATGAAAGAGGTGGCGGCCGCGGTTGAGGCCGGTTATCGTGAAGGGGTGCTGGAGCAACGCCCGACCATCGTCAACCTGCAGTGCGATGTCGACCATCCGACCCAGTCCATGGCCGATGCCATGCACCTGATTCAGAGCTTCGGCGGAGTGGAGAACCTGAAGGGTAAGAAAATTGCCATGACCTGGGCCTATTCGCCGTCCTACGGCAAGCCGCTTTCCGTCCCGCAGGGGATCATCGGGCTGATGACCCGCTTCGGCATGGAGGTTTCTCTGGCCCATCCGGAAGGGTACGAAGTGATGCCCGAAGTGGAAGAGATCGCCAAACGCAACGCCGAAAGATCCGGCGGGTCGTTCACCAAGACCAACAGCATGGCGGAGGCCTTTGCCGACGCGGATATCGTTTATCCGAAGAGCTGGGCGCCGTTTGCGGCCATGGAAAAGCGGACCAATCTGTATGCAGAAGGCGACGATGCCGGCATCAAGGCGCTGGAAAAAGAGCTGCTGGCACAAAACGCCAATCACAAGGATTGGGAATGTACCGAAGAGTTGATGGCCCGGACCAAAGAGGGTAAGGCCCTGTACCTGCACTGCCTGCCGGCGGACATCTCCGGTGTTTCCTGTCAGGCCGGCGAGGTTGCGGCTTCGGTCTTCGATCGCTATCGGGTTCCGCTCTACAAGGAAGCCAGCTACAAGCCCTATATCATTGCGGCCATGATCTTCCTCAGCAAATTCAACAATCCGGCGGACAAGCTGCAGAGCCTGCTGGAACAGGGCACCCCGAGAATCCGTTAACCACTGTCTTGGCGCACCCCGGTCAAAGGGCCGGGGTGCGGTCAATCAGAAGAGGACGTTATGAAAGAGATTATCCATACCGAAGATGCGCCGGCGGCCATCGGGCCGTACAGTCAGGCGACTACCATGAATGGCATGGTTTTTACGTCTGGCCAGATTCCCATCGATCCGGCGACCGGCGCGGTCGTGGACGGCGATATCAAGACCCAGACCGAACAGGTCATGAAAAATCTCGGCGCGGTCCTGGCGGCAGCTGGCTGCCTGGCGCAGAATGTTGTAAAGACGACCTGCTTTTTGCAGGATATGGCTGATTTTTCCGCATTTAACGCGGTCTACGAGGAATATTTTTCAGAAAATCCTCCGGCCCGCTCCTGTGTGGCCGTCAAAACTCTGCCGAAAAACGTTCTGGTCGAAGTGGAGGCAATCGCGGTCAAGTAAGTCATGCATTGCAGCCTGCAGGGACAGAGAGCACCGCAGGGCTAACCGCTGCAGGCAGAACCACTACGGCACATCACTCAACCCGCTCCGGAAGCTGGTGCGGACACGGAGCAAACGAGGTGGCTATGGTCAGATTTACTCTCAACGGGAAGGACGTGGCATATGACGGGGACGGGGCGCGGACCCTACTCGCCTGGCTGCGTTTTTCTGTCGATATGAAAAGCGTGAAGGACGGTTGTTCCGGGCAGGGAACCTGTGGTGCCTGTCTGGTCGAACTGGACGGCAAACCGATGCTGTCCTGCTCAGTGAAGATGTCCGCCATGGAGGGGCGCAACCTGGTAACGCTGGAAGGTCTCCCGGAGGCGCTCCGTGCGACCCTGGGGCGCGCTTTTGTGGCCGCAGGGGCCGTTCAGTGCGGGTTCTGCAGCCCCGGCATGCTGTTCCGGGCCAAAATGCTGTTGACCGAAAATCCCAATCCGACCCGCGCCGAAGTGACCCAGGCCATCCGCCACAACCTGTGTCGGTGTACCGGCTATGTGAAAATCGTCGATGCCATCATGCTGGCGGCGGAAAAATTACGCAATCAGCAACCGATTGAGTTCTCCGGTTACGGTGTCGGTGCTTCCGCGCCGAAATTCGAAGCCTATGAACGGGCCATCGGCAAGCCCCTTTTTATCGGCGGCATGGAACTCCCGGGGATGCTGCACGGCGGACTTCACTTCAGCGCCCATCCGCGCGCCAGAGTCCTGAAAATTGATCTGTCCAAAGCCGAAGCCGTGCCCGGCGTCATTCGCGTTTTTACCGCCCGTGATATCCCCGGCCGCAGGCAGGTCGGGCAACTCGTCAAGGACTGGGATGTCTATATTGCCGAGGGGGAAATAACCCGTTGTATTGGCGACGTGCTGGCCTGTGTGGTTGCGGAAGACAAGGAAACCGCCGACCGGGCCGCGGAGCTGATCGAGGTCGAGTACGAAGTTCTCGAACCGGTCACCGATCCCTTTGCGGCCATGACCAGTGACATTCGGGTGCACGCGGGGGGCAATATCCTCAAGGAGACCGTGATTCGTTACGGGGAAGATATCGCCAAAGTCTTTGAAAAGTCCGCCCATGTGGTGACCGAGCGCTTTCAGACCCAGTTTATCGAACACGCTTATCTGGAATTGGAAAACAGTATCGCCGCTTATGAAGATGGCAAATTGACGGTCTATTCCCAGGGCCAGGGAATTTACGGCGATCGGCAGCAGATCGCCGAGCTGCTGGGGCTGGATGTCAAGGACGTGAATGTCAAACTGGTTCCGGCGGGGGGCGCTTTCGGCGGTAAAGAAGATCTGACCTGCCAGGGGCACGCCGCCTTGGCGGCATATCATCTGCAACGTCCGGTCAAGGTCAAGCTCGACCGCAACGGGTCGATCCGGATGTCGGTCAAGCGCCACCCCATGACCATGGAATATACCCTCGGTTGCGATGAAGAGGGGCGCTTCACCGGGCTGCTGGCGCGGATCGTCGGTGATACCGGGGCCTACGCTTCGGTGGGCGGGCCGGTCATGGAGCGGGCCGCGACCCATGCCGGCGGGGCTTATCATATTCCCAATATCGATGTGGAATCGACGGCAGTCTACACCAACAACGTTCCCGCCGGGGCCATGCGCGGCTTTGGGGTGAACCAGGTGACGTTTGCCATCGAAGGGGTGATCGATGAACTCTGTGCCCGGGCCGGGTTCGATCGCTGGCAGATCCGTTATCTCAACGCCCTTGACCAAGGTTTGAAGACGACCAGCGGTCACCGGTTGAGGAAAACCGTTGGGTTGAAGAAAACCCTTGAGCTGGTCAAGGATGCTTATGGGGACGGTCAAGGCGTCGGACTTGCCTGCGGGATTAAAAACTGCGGGCTCGGCAACGGCATCCCCGAATTGAGTCAGGTACGTCTTGAAGTGACGGCCGACGGCATGATCAAGCTGTTCCACGGTTGGAGCGAAATGGGGCAGGGGGTGGATACGGTCGTGCAGCAGATGCTCTGTGAATATCTTGG
Organism: Geopsychrobacteraceae bacterium; assembly: GCA_963668145.2. Taxonomy (GTDB): domain Bacteria; phylum Desulfobacterota; class Desulfuromonadia; order Desulfuromonadales; family Geopsychrobacteraceae; genus Seleniibacterium. Next base: position 176,964 of record CAXXJU010000044.1, on the reverse strand, counting down.
GCTGGCAACGACGGACTGCATCAAAGTCATTGTCATGACCGACAGTGAAACCAAGGGGGGCAGCACCACCGCCAGTCGCGGCACCTTCCTGGCTGGCAAAGCTGTGTTGGAAGCGGCCAAGGGGCTCAAGAAAGATCTGGAAAGCCATACCCTGACTGAGTTGGCCGGGCGCGTCTACGATGGCAGCTACCTCTGCGACTGGACGACCCCCGCCGATTTCGATGGCGAGGTGATCAGCCATTTCGCCTACAGCTTTGCCACTCAGCTGGTGAAACTGGACGACGAAGGGGCGATCGTCAAGGTCCGGGCCGTCCATGACAGCGGCACGGTCGTCAACCGCAAGCTCTTCGAAGGACAGATCGAAGGGGGCGTGGTCATGGGGCTGGGCTACGCCCTGACCGAAGATCTGGCCATGGAAGACGGCCGGATTACCGATTACAGCTTCCGCAAGCTTGGTCTGTTGCGGGCCACCGAGGTGCCGGAGATTGAAGTGGTGCCGCTGGAAATTTACGACGAGGATGCTCCCTTCGGCGCCAAAGGGGTGGGCGAAATCTGCTGTATTCCGACCGCCGCGGCCGTGGCCGGAGCTTACCGGAGCTTTGACGGACAAAAACGCACCAAACTGCCTATGGGCTGGTTAAAGAAGTAGCTTTTTGCACAATGACTGATCCTGCAGCTGGATGCCGGTTCAAGCTCCGGCTGCTTTGACGCGCGTGACAACAGGAGGGCCGGCATGGCACTTTATCTTAATAATGCATTATTTCTTGACTGGCAGACCTTGGCCTTACGGTCCTCTGCTCTCAAGGTGACCGAAGGGGACAGCGGCAGCCTGGTCGTGATCGACAAGATTCCCGAACCTGCAGAGTTGGCCGCCGAAGACCGGGTCCTCGACTGTCGCGGCCGGCTGGTGACCAAATCCTTCGGCTGTGGCCACCATCACATCTATTCCACCCTGGCCCGGGGAATGCCCGCGCCGAAGAAAATTCCCGAAAATTTCCAGGAGATCCTCACCTATGTCTGGTGGACGGTGGACAAGTGTCTGGATCTGGACATGATCGAGGCCAGTGCCCTGGCCAGCGCCATGTATTGCGCCAAAAACGGGGTAACCTTTGTCATTGACCACCATGCCTCGCCGTTTGCGGTCGAGGGCTCGTTGGACACCATCGCCAGGGCCTTTGACAAGGTGGGGCTGGGGCACCTGCTCTGCTATGAGCTGTCCGACCGGGATGGCGCAGAGATCGCGGAGGCCGGGCTGGCGGAACATGAGCGCTATCTCGCCGCTGGTGGGCAGGGGCATATCGGCCTGCATGCCTCCTTCACTGTGGGGGACGACTTGTTGAAGCGTGCCGTCGCCCTGGCCGAAAAGTTCAGCACCGGTCTGCATGTCCATGTTGCCGAGGACCGGGCCGATCAGGACGGCTGCCTCAGGACTTACGGCAAGCGGGTGATTCAACGCTATGCCGATGCGGGTGTGCTGAACCTGCCGCAAAGTCTGCTGGTCCACTGTGTCCATCTGGATGAAGAAGAGAAACGGCTGGTCAGAGAGAGCGGCAACTGGGTGATCGAGAATATCGAAAGCAACCAGAACAATAATGTCGGACAGGCCAATTATGGTCAGATCACCGATCGGGTCATGCTTGGCACTGACGGCATGCACAGCGATATGCTGCGCAGCGCCAAGGCCGCATTTTTAAGTGGTCAACCCATCGAAGGAGTCGGCATGGATACCATTTACCGGCGCTTCAGGAACGTCCATCGCTATATTGCGGAGCAGGGGTTCAAGGGGGACGGCGACAACAATCTGGTGATTCTCGATTATGATACGCCGACGGAAGTCACCACCGACAATTTTCTCGGCCATTTTATCTACGGAATCGATTCCAGCCATGTCGACACGGTGATCGCCAATGGCCGGATCATTGTTGAAAACCGTCACTTGACCCAGGTGGATGAAACTGAAATCCTGGGGCGGGCCCGGGAACTGGGGAATAAACTCTGGGGCAAGATGCAGCGGATCTGAATCGGGCTGGGACAGGCATGAAACAACTGATCAAAAATGGGACTATTGTGACGGTGGAAAAGACCTTCCGCGGTGACCTGCTGATCGTTGACGGCGTCATTGCCGAAATCGGCCGCGGGCTGCCCGGCGGGTCCGCGATCACGGAGATCGATGCCTCCGGGCGTTATGTCCTGCCGGGCGGTGTCGATGTGCACACCCACCTCAACCTGGCCCTGGGGCAGCGGCGGGTCAGCGACGGCTTTTATCAGGGGATGCGGGCCGCGGCCTTCGGTGGCACAACCACTATCGTCGACCACCCGGAGACGGGACCTGCGGACTGCTCCCTGTTTCACCAGCCGGACTACTACCGGGAGTTGCTGGCCCATGAGGCAGTCATCGACTACGGCATTCACGGCGTGTTTCAGCGCGTGGACAGCGAGGTTCTGCGGGATATTCCCGGGTTGATCCGTAGCGGGATAAGCAGTGCCAAAGTCTACCTGACCTATGACGGGATGCTGACTGACGCGGAGATCGCGCAGGTACTGCAGGCTATGGGGGAAGCCCAGGGCTTGACCGCCTTTCATGCCGAGGACGATGCGGTCATCCGCGCGTTGCGCGAGCAGTTCGGCCGGGAAGGGAAGCGCAGTGCCGTTTACCATGCTCTGAGCCGCCCGGATACCACGGAAGCGGACGCCATCGCACGGATTCTGGAGCTGGCCTGGGCGGGCGGTAACATCCCGGTCTATATCGTCCACCTGTCAACGGCCAGGGGGCTGGCGGTCATCGAACGAGCCAAAGCCAGGGGGCAGCGGGTCTTCGCGGAAACCTGTCCGCAGTATCTGCTGCTGGACCAGTCCTGTTACCAGCAGGCGGAACCTGAAGGCCTGAAATATGTCATGGCGCCCCCCTTGCGCAGCAGCGCGGATCAGCAGGCCCTGTGGCGCGGGCTGAGCAATGGCAGTATCGATGTCCTTGCCACCGACCATTGCTCCTTTTCTTTTACGGATAAAGTGAAATACGGCCAAGAGGATTTCCGGCAGTGCCCCGGCGGTTGCCCGGGGGTGGAAACCCGCTTGCCGCTATGCTATTCCGCCGGGGTGGGGCAGGGGCGCTTCAGTATCAACCGGTTTGTCGACCTGGTCGCGACCACCCCGGCCAAGCTCATGGGGCTGTATCCGCGCAAAGGAGCCCTGCAGCCGGGGGCTGATGCCGATATTGTGGTGTGGAATCCCGAGCTGGAAAAAACGCTGACGGTGACGACCCTGCATCAGCAGTGCGACTATACGCCGTTTGCCGGGATGCAGGTCAAAGGCTGGCCCGAGCTGACCATGCTCAGAGGCCGGGTCATTGTCAAAAACGGAGATTTTTTTGGGGAAAAGGGGTTTGGCGAATTTCTGGAACGAACCCCTTTTGCCGGTTCCTGCTAAGGTTGGAGGCTTGCTAGTTATGCGCAGTGACGAGTTTGTTTGCAGTTCTTTGAAGACCCTGTTCGATTGGATCGGACAGTATGACGAAAAACAGGAGATCTTTGGCATTTCCAGCGACCTCTTTTTCGTTCCGGGCGCGGCTGATCCGTTTCGCATGACCCGTTACGGCCAGCTGCTGGAAACCCCGCTCGGGGTCGCCGCCGGACCGCATACCCAACTGGCGCAGAATATCATTGCCGCCTGGCTGACCGGTGCCCGCTACATGGAGCTGAAGACGATCCAGGTGCTGGACGAGCTGGAAGTCACCAAGCCCTGCATCGACATGTCGGATGAAGGCTACAACTGCGAATGGTCGCAGGAGCTGAAGCTGGACCAGTCGTTTGACGAATACCTTAACGCCTGGATCATGCTGCATGTGCTCAAGGACAAGTTTGGCTGGGACATGGCCGAGCGCGGCTTCATCTTCAATATGAGTGTCGGTTACAACCTGGAAGGAATTCTCAGCCCGACGGTGCAGCACTTTCTTGACCGCATGGAGGATTGCAGCGCGGAGCTTCAGGCGAAGATCGATGAAATCGCCGCCTTTTATCCGCGCATCCGGGCGCTGCGGATCGCACCGCAGATCACCCGCAACATCACCATTTCCACCATGCACGGTTGTCCGCCGGACGAGGTGGAAAAGATCGGTCGTTATTTTATCGAAGAGCGCCGACTGGATACCACCATCAAACTCAATCCGACCCTGCTTGGGGCGGACCGGCTGCGGGAAATTCTCAATGAGAAATTGGGCTTTGCGACCGAGGTTCCGGACCTCGCTTTCGAGCATGATCTCAAGTACGAGGCCGGCGTCAAGCTGATCCGCGAGCTGACCGCCAGTGCGGCCAAGGCGGGGGTCAGCTTCAATCTGAAACTGACCAATACCCTGGAAACCACCAATATCCGCCAGAAGCTGCCGAAGAACGAGGCGATGGTCTACATGAGCGGCCGCGCTCTGCATCCGATCAGCATCAACCTGGCGGCCAGGCTGCAGAAAGAATTCGGTGGCACCCTGGATATCTCCTTTTCTGCCGGGGCCGACTGCTTCAATATCGCCGACATCCTCAAATGCGGCCTAAAACCGGTGACCCTCTGTTCCGATGTGCTCAAACCGGGCGGCTACGGTCGGATCAGCCAGTACTTGCCGGTGATTGCCGCGGCCATGAGCGCGGCCGGTGCCGAATCCCTTGACGATTACGTCCTCAAAAGCGCCGGGAAAGAGACCCTGGCGAAAGCGGTGATCGCCAACCTGGAGGCTTACGCCGCCGAAGTAACGGAAGCGGCCTATTACAAGAAAATTCATTATCCTTACGAATCGATCAAGACCGCCCGGAAACTGGAATTTTTTGACTGTGCCGAAGCCCCCTGTATGGGCGAGTGCCCGGCCGGACAGGAGATTCCGCGCTATCTCGATTATGTCGCCAAGGGGGAGCTGGATAAGGCCTATCAGACCATTCTCGCCACCAATCCGTTCCCCAATGTGCAAGGGAAGGTGTGTGATCATGCCTGCCAGTCCAAATGTACCCGGATCAATTACGAACGGCCGCTGATGATCCGTGAGATCAAGCGCTTTGTAGCCGACAAGTTCGATCGCAATATGCCGAAACCGGAGTGCAACAACGGCATCAAGGTGGCGATTATCGGCGCCGGGCCGACCGGCCTGTCCTGTGCCCATTTTCTGGCCATGGAAGGGTTCAGCGTCGAAATTTATGAGGCTAAGGGCCTGCTCGGCGGGATGGCAGCAGACGGCATCCCGGTGTTCCGTCTTGATGACGGCAGTCTGCAGAAAGATATCGACGGGATTATTGCCCTTGGCGTCAAGGTTCATCTGAATGTCAGGATCACGGCCGATAAGTTCCAGGCGATCCGCGCGGCCAACGATTACGTCTACGTGGCGGTCGGTGCCCAGGAAAGCCTGCCGCTGGATATCCCCGGTATCGACAGCGCAGGGGTCTCTGATCAGCTGAGTTTCCTGAGCCGGGTGCGCCGCAACCAGGATCTTCCGCAAGGCCACAGGATTATTGTGATCGGCGCCGGCAACTCGGCCATGGATGCCGCCAGGACCGCCAAGCGCCTGGTCGGCGCCGACGGCGAAGTGACCATCGTCTATCGCCGCACCCGGCGGGAAATGCCTTGCGACCCGGAAGAGGTAAGGGGCGCGCTGGAAGAAGGGATCAAGCTGGTCGAACTGGCCGCTCCGGAAGCCGTGGTGGCTGTCGATGGCAAGGTCAGCGGCCTCCGGGTCAGCAGGATGAAACTGGGCGCACCGGATGAGAGCGGCCGGGCCCGGCCGGAGAAGATCGCAGCTTCGGACTATGTTATTGAAGCCGATCTGATCATCCCCGCCATTGGTCAGCAGGTGGTCCTCGATTTCTATCCGCAGGACAAGCTCGAAGTGAATGAAACCACCTACGAGACCACCCTGGACAACGTCTTTGCCGGCGGGGATGCGCTGCGCGGGGCGTCGAGCCTGATCAATGCCATCGGCGACGGCCAGAAGGTCGCTTTCCAAATCATCAAGCGGGCGCAAAAAGAGCGACAGGGGTTTTTCTCTCCCCTCGATCAGCGCCAGCCCGACCTCAAGGCGCTGCAGATCAAGCAGGCCCGGCGCGGTTTCGGACCGGCCCTGCCGGAGATTGACGCGGAGAACCGCATCAATTTCAATCTGTTCATGGACACCTTGAGCGATGCCGCCGCCATTGAGGAAGCGTCTCGCTGTCTGCAGTGCGACCTGGTCTGTAATATCTGTACCACGGTCTGCCCGAACCGCAGCAATATCTACTACCCCATGGAGCCGGTCACGCTGCCGGTGGAAACCGCAGTCAACAATAACGGTCAAGTGGAGATCCTGCGCGAGGGGAGTGTCAACATCAACCAGCCGTATCAGGTCCTCAACATCGGTGATTATTGCAACGAATGCGGCAACTGTACCCTGTTCTGCCCCAGCGCCGGTGACCCCTACAAGGACAAGCCCAAGTTTCACCTGCGTCAAGAGAGCTTTGCCAATGCCGAGTTCGGTTTTCATTTCTCCGCCGCGACCATGCAGATCAAAGGGAACAAAGGCGTGTCCGTACTGGAGGAGAAGAACGGCCATTACCATTATCAAGACAGCCAGCTGGAGGTGGTTCTGAACGGCAGCTCGCTGGCTGCCGAAGAGGTGACTTTCAAGGATCCGGAATGCCTCCGAATGGGGCTCGGTTTTATTGCCGAATATGTGCTACTTTATAAATCTGTCAGGCCCCATCTTCCTGTTGTTGAATAAAAAACATGAGGGCTGAAAAGTTGAACAATGAGCAAATTAAAAGATTTGACAATCTGTATTAAAAGCGGCGGCGACCTTGCTACGGGGGTCGCCGTTCGGCTGTTTAAGGCCGGTTTCCGGCGGCTGGTGCTGGTGGAGACGGCTTTCCCGCTGGCGGTCCGCCGCACGGTCTGTCTGTCGGAAGCGGTTTACAACGGAACGCATGTGGTCGAAAATGTGACGGCGCGGCGTTGTGACGACCTGCGCGCTCTGGCCGCGATCCAGAACGCCGGAGAGATCCCGGTCTTGGTGGACCCGCAATGGCTGCTGTTGCCGCAACTCAAGCCCGCGGTGGTGATCGATGCCATTCTCGCCAAGCAGAACCTGGGAACCCGGATCGATGAGGCCGAACTGGTCATCGGCCTGGGACCGGGATTTGTCGCCGGGCGGGATGTCCATTGCGTGGTGGAAACAAACCGTGGTCATTTCCTCGGTTCCACGATATATTCAGGGGCAGCGCAGGAGAATACCGGCATTCCCGGTGTCATCGCCGGCTACAGTATCGAACGGGTCCTGTGGTCGCCGCAGGATGGTCTGTTTACCACCGACCATGAAATCGGCGACAGGGTGCATCAGGGCGAGGTCTTTGGTATGGTGGATGATACCCCGGTGTTCTGTCAGCTGGATGGGGTGATCCGTGGGCTGTTGCGGACGCAGACACCGGTGCGTAAAAGGACGAAACTGGGGGATGTCGATCCGCGCGGCGAGGTCGCCTATTGCAGCCTGGTTTCGGAAAAATCGCGGGCGATCGGCGGCGGCGTCCTGGAAGCTATCCTGCATCGGTTTATGACAGCGGAAAACTGAGACATCAAGAGGGTGACGATGGCAGTTGGAATTTCGACGGAACGCAAGGATGCCCTGGCCAAAGTCTCAGGCCGGGCGAAATATACTGAAGATTTCGCGGTCAAGGGGATGAAGCATGCGGTCTATGTCCGCAGTACCATCGCCCATGGCCGGGTGGTGCGGATCAATGCCGAAAAAGCGCAAGCCCTGCCCGGAGTGCGAGCCGTTTTCACCTATGCGGATGTGCCGCAGATTAAATTCGCCACCGCCGGCCATCCTTACGCCCTTGATCGGGCGGCCCGGGATGTCGAAGACCGGCTGTTACTGACCCGGGACGTGCGCCTGGAAGGGGATGAGGTTGCCGTCGTGGTGGCCGATTCCGAACTGATTGCCCGCCGCGCCGCCCGCCTGGTCGAGGTCGAATATGAAAGCTATCCGCCGCTGGTGACCCCGGAAGCGGTTCTGGCTGCGGGAGCCCGCAACATTCATCCCGACGGAAACATTGTCGGCGCGCACTGTTATGAAGTGGGCGGTGACGTGCGGCAGGCCGAAGAAGACGCCACCATCGTTCTCGAAGCTCGTTATTCAACGGCCATGGTCCAGCATTGCCACCTGGAGAACCATATCGCTTATGCCTATATGGAGGACGATGGCAATATTATTGTCGTTTCGTCGACCCAGATTCCGCATATCGCCCGCCGGATCATCAGCGAGGCCCTGGACTTTCCCCTCGGTAATATCAAGGTGATCAAACCCTACCTCGGTGGCGGCTTCGGGGCAAAGCAGGATGTGGTTGTCGAACCGATGGTGGCGTTTTTGACCCGTAAGCTGAACGGTGCGCCGGTGCAGATCAACCTGACCCGGGAAGAAACCATGTCCTGCACCCGGACCCGCCATCCCTTTCATGGTCACATCCGAGGCGGTATCGACGACCGGGGCATACTGCAGTTCCTTGACCTGGATGTCGTTTCGGTGACCGGCGCCTATGCTTCCCACGGCCACGCCATTGCGTTGGCCGGTGGGGCCAAGACCTGCGCCATGTATCCGCGTTCGGTGATTCGCTACAATGCCCGGACGGTGTATGCCAACATGCCTTCCGCCGGAGCCATGCGCGCCTATGGGACGCCGCAGGTCGCGTTCATGGTTGAATGCCTGGTGGAAGAGCTGGCCCGCAAGGCCGGGATTGACCCATTGGAATTCCGCTTGCGCAACGTCGGCCGGTCCGGCGATGTCAACCCGCTCAATAAACAGGTGATCATCAATCATGGTCTGAAGGACTGCCTGGACAAGGGCCGGGAAGTTTTTCAGTGGGATAAAAAGAAGGCCGAGTATGCCGACAGAAAGAGCGGGACGGTTCGCTCCGGGATCGGCGTGGCCTGTTTCAGCTACGCCTCCGGAACCTATCCCGGCAATGTCGAGATTGCCGGTTGCCGGCTGATCCTCAACCAGGACGGTTCGGTGCATGTTCACGTCGGCGCCACTGAAATCGGCCAGGGCTCGGACACCGCTTTTGCCCAGATGGCGGCGGAGACAACCGGTGTCCATTATGATCAGGTCAAGGTTATTTCCACTCAGGACACCGATTATACGCCCTTCGATACCGGCGCTTATGCGTCCCGGCAGACCTATGTCAACGGCCAGGCCGTGTACAAAGCCAGCCTGGAATTCCGCGACAAGATCCTGAGTTATGCCGAGGAAATCACCGGGCGGGTCAAAGAAGCGCTGACCATTGCCGGCGATCGTATCGTCTATGCTTCTCATCCCCAAACAACGGTGATCAGCTTGCGCGATCTGGCTGTCGATTCCTACTATCACAAGGACCGGGGCGGGCAGATCACCAGCGAGGTGTCCTATAAAACCCGGACCAACGTCCCGGTCTTCGGCTGCACCTTTGTTGCCCTTGATGTGGATATCGAACTGTGCAAGGTCACCATCCGGGAGATCCTCAATGTGCACGATTCCGGCAAAATCATCAATCCGCTGATGGCCGCCGGCCAGGTTCACGGCGGCATGAGCATGAGCATTGGTGCGGCCCTCTACGAAGAGCTGCTGGTCGATGAGGTCAGCGGGCATATTTACAATAACAACCTGCTCGATTACAAGCTGCCGACCATGACCGACATGCCGGATCTTGACTGCGCCTTTGTCGAGCTGATGGAACCCACCGCCAGCTACGGCCAGAAAGCCCTTGGCGAACCGCCGGCTATTTCGCCGGCACCGGCCATCCGTAACGCGATTCTGGATGCAACGGGAGTTGCGCCCACGCAGTTGCCCATGTCGCCGAAGTCTTTGTTCCGATTATTTCGCGCCAACGGTCTGCTTTGATGACCCGCTCACCGCTTTGCCGTTCAGGGGAAGACGATGTTTAATATCGAGACATACAATAAAGTTCAGTCGGTTAGCGAAGCCGTCGCGCTGCTGGCGGAAAATCTCCAGGCCCGGGTCCTGGCCGGGGGAACCGATGTCCTGATCCGGCTTCGGGAAGGGGATGATCGCTATTCCCAGCTGATTGATATTCACGACCTGGCTGAATTGCAGCAGGTCCAACAGCTGGCCGGGGGCGAGATTTCTATCGGTGCCGGGGTGACATTTTCGCAGCTCATGGACAATCGGATTATTCAGGAGTGTCTCCCGCTGGTTGCTCAGGCTGCCGGAACCGTTGGCGGTCCCCAGGTCCGCAACGTGGCGACCATCGGCGGCAACCTCTGTAACGGGGCGATCAGTGCCGACAGTGCGGCGGCCTTGTATGTGCTGGAAGCAGTCCTTGAAATTGAGGGCGTCAGCGGTGTCCGCGACCTGCCGATTGGCAAATTTTACCTAGGGCCAGGGCAGGTAGCTCTGGAGCATAGCGAGGTGCTGCGGGCGATTCGGATCCCCGCTGTCAGCTATCGGGACTACGGAACCCACTACTACAAATATGCCATGCGCAATTCCATGGATATCGCGACCATCGGTTGCGCGGCAGCCTGTAAGGTCAAGGCCGGTTGCTTTGATACCTTGAAAATCGCCTTTACCGTCGCCGCTCCGAAACCGATGCGAGCGTTGAGCGCAGAGAAATTTGCCGTTGGGCAGGCGGTGACCCCGGAGTTGATCAATGAGATCGCTGCGCTGGTGTTGCAGGATCTGAATCCGCGGGATTCCTGGCGCGCCTCAAAAGAATTCCGCCTGCATATCATCAAAACCCTGGCCCGCCGAGTGATTATGGCCGCGGCCGGCGTTGCGGAGGCATAGATGACCCGAACAATTTCATTTATCCTGAATAATGAACCCTATACCCTGGATGTGGATATCCGCCTGTCCTTGCTGGAGGTGCTGCGTGAGCAGGGGCTGACCAGTGTCAAACAGGGCTGCGGCGTTGGCGAATGCGGCGCCTGTACCGTGCTCATCGACAATCTCCCGGTGGATTCCTGCATGTACCTGGCGCTGTGGGCGGATGGTAAAACGGTCCGGACCGTGGAAGGGGAGAGCCGTGCGGGCGACATCTCTCCGGTTCAGCGCGCCTATATTGATGCCGGTGCGGTTCAGTGTGGCTACTGTACGCCCGGCTTTATCATGACCTCCACTGCGTTCGTCGAAAAATACCAGGGGCAGGCGGTGGACCGTGAACTGATCCGCCGCGAACATGCCGGCAACCTTTGCCGCTGCACCGGTTATGAAACGATCATCTGTGCGGTGGAAAGCTGCCTGCAGGAGCAAAGCTCTTAACCTCACATCTTGATAGAACTGATAAAAACCATGCAAAGTCTGCTTATTAAAAACGGCACCCTGGTGACCATGAATGGCCAACGGGATGTTTTTCAGGGTGATCTGCTAATCAAGGGGGAACGGATTGAGCGGTTGGCCGCACAGATCAACGAACCCGCCGACCAGGTCATCGATGCTCGCGGTTGCGCCGTCATCCCCGGCCTGATCCAGACCCACATTCATTTGACGCAAAGGCTGTTTCAGGGGCTGGCCGATGATATGACCTTGCTCGACTGGTTGAAAACCCGGATCTGGCCACTGGAAGCGGGTCATACCTGGGAGAGTAATTATCTTTCCGCCCGGCTCGGCATCGCCGAACTGATTGCCGGCGGGACCACCGCGATTATCGATATGGGGACGGTCAACCACACCGAGGCGATTTTTCAGGCTATTGACGAGACCGGTTTTCGGGCCCTGGCCGGAAAATGCATGATGGATCACGGCAAGGGGGTGCCGGGCGGCCTGCTGGAAGAGACCGGCGCATCGCTGGCCGAAGCGGAGCGCCTGGCCGAAAAGTGGCACGGTGCGGCTGGTGGCCGGCTCGAATACGCCTTTGCTCCGCGCTTTGTCGTCTCCTGTACCGAACAGCTGCTGAACCGGGTTGGCGAGATGGCCAGGAGCATGAACCTCAAGGTTCATACCCATGCCTCCGAAAACCTGCAGGAGATCGCTCTGGTCGAGGCTGAACGCGGGATGCGCAATGTCACCTACCTGAAAAAGCTGGGGTTGACCGGCGAGAACCTGATCCTGGCCCATTGCATCTGGCTGGACGACGAGGAAAAACGGATTCTCGCCGACACCGGAACCATGATTGCTCACTGCCCGAGCAGTAACCTGAAGCTGGCTTCAGGGATCGCCCAGATCCCCGAACTGCTGGCGCTGGGCTGTCACGTCTCCATCGCAGCTGATGGTTCTCCCTGTAGTAACAACCTGGACATGTTCACGGAAATGCGCCATGCCGCGCTGATTCAGAAACCCCGGCTGGCCGATTCGACGGCTATGCCCGCGGCGACCGTTTTTGAAATGGCGACCCTGGGCGGAGCCCGGGCGTTGGGAAAAGCAGCTGAGCTGGGCAGCCTTGAGCCCGGTAAACTGGCAGATCTGGCTGTGGTCAACCTGGAGACGCTGCATAACAGTCCGGGGCAGGGGAGGGACGTGGTTTCGCAACTGGTTTATTCCGTGCGCGCGGCCGATGTCCAGGCCACGGTGGTTAATGGCAAGATCCTGATGCAGGATCGGCAGCTGACCACCATCAATCAACAGGAGCTGCTGGCCGAGGCCAGGCAGATTAACCGCTCCGTTCTTGAACAACTCCAATCTTTAGCATAAGCAAGGTAAGGCAGGCAGAATGAAGACAGTCATATTCGACCTTGACGGAACCCTCAGCGATTCCAGCGAAGGGATCTTCCGGTCGTTGAATTACGCCCTCGGCAAGATGCACGCGCCGGGAATCGAGCGTTCTGCAGTCGGGCGCTACATCGGTCCGCCGTTAAGCGCATCTTTCAGCGAGTTGCTGCAGACCCGGGAGCAAGAGGTCCTGGAGCAGGCGATCGCGCATTTTCGCGACGACTACGCTGCGGAAGGCTATAAAATCAACGCCCTGTATGACGGCATTGCCGAGGTGATTACCCAGCTCTCCAGTGAGGGCTACCGGTTGTTTATCGCGACCACGAAAAAAGCGGATATCGCCTGTGATGTCCTCCGTCACTTTCAGTTGGAGGATTATTTTCAGGCCATTTACGGAGGGGGGACGGAGATCCCGAAGCCGGAGTTGATCCGCCAGCTGTTTGCCGAACACGGGGCCTGCCCGCAACAAACGGTCATGGTTGGCGACACCCATTATGACATTACCGCAGCCAGGGAGAATCAGATCTTCGCGATCGGGGTCGCATGGGGGTTCGGCGCTGCGTATGAACTCGCCACGGCTGATGTGGTGGCCGCGACGCCGATTGATTTGCCGGACAGTATCGCCCGGCTGTTGGCGTAAGTTCTGTTCAGTTTCTCCTGACCGGGCCGCTGTTCTTTTCGGCCCGGTTTCTTTGTTGGCTATTCCGCTCTTTTCTTGATCAATTCAGCGACAATACTGACGGCAATTTCAAAGGGCGATTCTGCGCCGATAGCGAGGCCGATCGGACAATGCACGGCCTGTAACTGTTGCTCTGAGATGCCGGTCTCTCTGAGATTGGCGTAAATGGTCTCTTTCTTGCGGCGGCTGCCGATCATGCCGATGTAGCGGGCTTCGGTCTGCAAAGACTGCTGCAGAACCTGTTGGTCGTACACATGGCCGTGGGTGAGGATGACAATATAGGAATCGCTGGTCACGGGAATCTGGCTGAAGATCTTGGCGAAATCTGCCACGACCCTGATCTCGCTGGCTTCGGGAAAGCGGGTGCTGTTGGCGAATTCCGCACGGTCATCGCAGACCACGATGTCAAACCCGGCCGCATGGGCCAACCCGGCTAAGGCAAGAGCGATGTGACCGGCACCGGCCAGCACAACCTGGCCACCGGCGGTGAAATTGTCGACGAACCAGGTTGCTCCGTCAATCTCCAGCAGGCAACTGCTCCGGATTCCCCGCAGCCGCTTGAAAATCAGTTCTCTCAATGCCGCCGGTTGCGACTGCTGAGTGGCTCGGGGGACCAGGTGTCGTTGCGCTGTTCCCTCGCTCTCAACCAGACTCAGATCAATGGCCCAGACCCCTTTGGCCGTCGTTGCCAGGAGCTCCTGGAACTCTTTGAGCAGCCTTTTGGTTGGCGGATCCGGGGTGAACAGTTCAAATAATAGCGAAACCCTGCCGCCGCAGAGCATATCGATCTTTTCCCCATCGTGCCCCGGTTGCAGATCAAAGTGAGTGATTGAGGCCCGGGTGTCACCTGGCAGGAAATCCTTGGCAACAGAGACCGCTAAATTTTCGACCCGGCCGCCGCCGATGGTTCCCCAAAAAGTTCCATCTTCGGCAACGACAATTTTGGCCCCGGGTTGTCTCGGTCCTGACCCCTGTTTGTCGATCACCGTGATCAGGACCGCACGTTGACCAGTGTCGAGAATGGATAAGAGTTGCGTTTCCAGATCCATAGCGCGCTCATCAGAAAGGTTTGGGTTAAACAACAATGGCCCCAAAAGCGGGGCCATTGTCAACTGCATAAGTCGGCACGGGGAATTTCGACCGGAGGGGCAACAATTTCCCGTGCAACCGCTTTTATGCCGAAGGGAATCAGAAGGTCCAGCGGAGCATGGCCTGGGGAAGGCTTTCATCCACCCCGTCATGACCCAGGCGATTTTTCCAGTACTGATACTCCATTCCGACGCCGATATTATCGGTAATGTGCCAGACGAGTTGCGGCTGGGTCAAGACGTTGCTCTTGGCACTGCCTTCGCGGGTGGTGTAATCCATAAAACCTTCAAAAGAAAATTTCTGGTTTTTGATTGTGAAAGGCATGTTCCAGACAATGGTGAACTGTGCCGAGTCTCCATCCAGGGTCGGGTCATCGCGATATTGCAGATGGGTTTTGAAGAAGGCAAAGCCGGGAACATTCCAGTCGGCACTGACCCCGCTCATGAGGGTGACCTTGTTGGTAAAGCTGTTCGCGTCGATATCCGCCTGTACGATAACGTAAACATCCTTGAGCGGCCCCTCCAGCGGTTGTTTGCCAAAAGCGCGCAGCAGGCTCAGGCGGGGACCCCATTCGAGGTGAATACCGTCCGTCTCATCGCGGTCAGCGGCATCACCAAGGTCCATGAATGCATAGCTGTCGCCGTACTTCCAGCCGGTGGCATTAGCCAGGGTGAGGATCATCCCCTCTTTGTCCTTGCGTTTGTCATAGTTCCAGCCATACAGGAATTCGGCTTTCGTGCTGCTCCACTGAGCGGCGCTGACCGAAAAGCCTCCGGTAAGGACAAGGGCAAGAGCGATTGCAATAGCCTTAACAAGTTGATAACGACCCATCTTTTGGTTCTCCTTTTCAAAGGTGTGGCAGGTTGAAAAGCCTCTGACTTTGGCATAGAAAGACCACTGTCTACGGGTTCATGACCTGAGACTCTCTCTTGCTATGCCAACCAAATTAGGTTGAGCGGAAAAATCGGCAACAGCAGGTTGTTGCCGATTTTTATTCCTGAAACGGGCTGTTTAATGTGCCTCAGTTTTCTTGGCTGCTTCCACGGCACCGGCTGTGTCACCATTTGTACCGTTAAAGAACAGATTCAGCAGAACCGCGACCACCGAGGTGAGTAGAATGCCTGAGTCAAGCAGCGGATGCAGGCTGTGAGCAATGTGCTGAGTCCAGCGTGGGGCCACTAGTGGCAGTAGGCCAAAGCCGATGGACAGCGCGACGATATACAGATTGTTGCGGTTGCCGTTGAAATCGACATTGGAGAGGATGCGAATCCCGGTCGCGGCGACCATACCAAACATCACCAGGCCAGCGCCGCCGAGGACGAATTGTGGAATGGCTTCGACCAGAGCGCCCATCTTCGGCAGCAGGCCAAGGACGAGCATGATGCCGCCGCCAGCGACACAGACCCAGCGACTGCGTACGCCGGTCACCCCGACCAGACCGACATTTTGCGAGAAGCTGGTGTAGGGGAAGGTGTTGAACACGCCGCCGATGATGGTTCCCAGTCCGTCCGTGCGCAGACCGGCCGCCAGATCAGCCTGGCCGATTTTTTTGCCGGTGATATCGGATAGGGCCAGGAACATGCCGGTTGACTCGATCATCACGACGATCATGACAATGGTCATGGTCAGGATCATGACGGGATCGAAATGCGGCATACCGAAGGCAAAGGGGGTGACGATGTCGAACCAGGGGGCTTTGCCGACTTTATCGAAATGCATCAGGCCGAAACCTGCGGCGACCACACAACCGGCCAGGATTCCAAGGAGCACTGCAATATTGGCGATAAAACCGCGGGTATATTTCACTAACAACAAAATAAACACCAGGACTGCGGCCGAGATGGCCATCTGGCTGAGGGAACCGTAAGCCGGATTGTCGACCATTGGAATTCTGCCCAGGGAGACCGGCGCCGAGGTCGCTGCCGCTTTCGCTTTGTCGACCATCTCCAGCAGTTTGGGAACATCGGTGCGTTGGGCGAGGAACGCGGGGCCGCCCATCACCCAGCCGACACCGACCCTCATCAGGCTGATGCCGATGATGGCAATGATGCTGCCGGTCACGACCGGAGGGAAGAAGCGCAGAAGTTTACTGACGGCCGGCGCAATCAACACCGAGATGACGCCCGCTCCGATGATCGCACCGAAGATCGCGCGGGCGCCGTCGATCCCGGGCATGACGTTGGCGAAAGCCACCATCGGTCCGACCGCCGCGAAGGTGACCCCCATCATGACCGGCATGCGGATGCCGAACCAGCGCCCGAAACCGAGGGATTGGATGATTGAGACCAACCCGCAGCAAAACAGGTCGGCGGAAATCAGCATGGCAACGTGTTCGGGGTCGAGTTTGAGCGCTCGGCCGACGATCAGTGGCACGGCAATGGCGCCGGCATACATGACCAGCACATGCTGTAGTCCAAGCGCCAGCAGGCGCGGCGCCGGGAGGCGCTCATCCACAGGGTGAACCGAATTCGTCCTCATCGATCTTCTCCTCATTGTGGTTTGAAGTTGGCCGGAGCCTGCTCGCTCGGGGCGCCGACATGATGGGCAAATTGATATCTGATATCAATTTATTCAGCAATCATACACAATAGTTTATTCTTGTAATTTTATTTTATATTGTCAATAAAATTGTATAGTGCTGCAGCGAATAAATTACTAAATATTGTTTCGACTATTTATATATTTGGTGACAGTTTGACAAATTCCTTCAGCGGGATACATTGAGGGTTGACTGTGATGAGTGGCCCGATCCGTTGTTATTCCTGAGGTTATTTTCTGATGAAGACACCATTTGTGAACGCGTTCAGAATCGCGAAAAAAGATATTGTCTGTTTGAGCGGGGCAGGCGGGAAAACATCACTGCTGTACCGCTTGGCGCAGGAAGCAAAAGCGTTGGAGTATCGGGTGCTGGTCACTACGACCACGCATCTGCAAATGCCGACCTGCGATCAATACGATGCTCTGGATCTAACCGGCAGGCTTTTTTCTGACCGGGAAAGGCTCGCTCCCGGGATTTATGTTGGTGTGACAGGAGAACCGCAGGCAGCCAAAGTCAGCGGGGTGGCTGAGTATGTTCTGGCTGACCGGGCTGAGCGGTTCGACCTGATCCTTATCGAAGCCGATGGCGCGGCGCGAAAACCGTTAAAGGGGTGGAAAACGACCGAGCCGGTTATCCCGGAGTTCGCGACGGTCACCATCGGCGTATTGGATATTCAGACCCTCGGCAAGACCATTTGCGAAGACTTGGTCCATCGGCCGGAGTTGTTCTGCCGCATCACCGGTGCGCACCTCGGTGAGCGGGTCAGTCAAGACCACCTGGGCAGACTGGTGTGTCATCAACATGGACTTTTTCAGTATGCGCAGGGGCGGCGTTTTCTGTTTATCAATAAAGCCGAAAGCGAAGCTCTGTTGAGCGCGGCCAGCGCCCTGGCTCGTTCAGTGCCGATAGCGACAGTCATCGGCAGCCTGTTCCAAGGGGAAATTTATGCTGCGTCTTAATGCGGTTATCATGGCTGCGGGGCTTTCACGCCGTTTTGGTGAAAATAAATTGCTCCTTCCGCTGGGAGGAAAGCCGGTTATTACCCATATCCTGGAACATTTTCCCTTTTCCCTGTTTCACCAGGTTGTCGTCGTTTATGCCCATCAGGAAGTCAAGGAGATCGCTGCCCGCTACCCCGTCATTCTGGCTTACAACAGTTGCCCTGAAGACGGGCAGGGCGGGTCGATCCGGCTTGGGCTCGCCGCTTGTGAGGACGCGGACTGCACCATGTTTTTAGTTGCCGATCAGCCGCTGCTAAAGACCGCCACCATCGTCAAGCTGGTTGAAACCTGCCGCGCTGCGCCGGAGGCCATTGTCATGCCACAGGTCAACGGGGCGGCGCGGAATCCGGTTTTTTTCCCCCGCTTCTGTTTGCCCCAGCTGAAAAGCCTGCAGGGGGACATCGGCGGTCGCGTTGTGGTGAAAGAACATCCCGAGCGGCTGTTGCCGGTCCCCTTTGCCGATCCGGAAGAATTTATCGATATTGATACCCCGGAGGTTTACGCACGGTTGGCCCGCAATTGGGTTTGAGCCCCTGGTTAAACGGGATGTTCCTTTGCCGATGCTGCTCCAGGAAACAAGTTCCGGTCTGAATGGCTTCGTTAATTTAGCGCCCAACCTATGGAATTCAGGTCAGGCCTGTTGCATTCCTCAGCTGAACAGGCTACCGCTACAACTCCCTTCCCTATTTAGTTTTCATCCGGAAACGGCAGTTTTCCGCTGTAGCAGCGTCAATCTGCAGGCTGACTTGTGCGGCGTACCGGTGTACGCCTCCGCGCAAGCCCTTGATTTTCTTGCCACAACGGAAAACTGCTCGTTTTCAATCTGAAAACTTAATCATTGCCATCCAGAGTTTCCGGATGGCAACTATTTAAAAATCAGTTCGCCTGGAATTACGGGACAAACCCGAATGGCGCTAGTTTAAGCAACTGTGCAGTAAACTCGGGACTGTCCCCAGGGTCATCGGGGGCTGTCTCAAGAGTTTGCGAGCCATGAGACTGTCGCGGTTAGCACCGCAAAGACCTGGGACAGCCCCCGTGCGGGGACAGTCCCGGTTTTGCTGCCATCTCCTCTTAAACGAGCGCCATTCGAGATAAACCCCATATTCAGGGCGCAGATTCGCTTGCTTCCTTGTCAATAATTCCGACTTCTGGAAGAGGGGAAAATATCGTCTGATTCTTCACCTTTTTTCAGTATTTGCATTTAAAGAGGACATGAGATCCGACCTCTGCTATAAAGTCGTGCGTAGAGTTCCGCTTGCTCACAAAATACACTTTCATTTTTACCTCAGCGGTTATGGAGTAGAAAAAATGGGTCTTGATTTTTTAGTCATTGCCGTCGGCATTCTGATCTTTTTGGCCTCAATGGGCTTGATTGTCGGTGTCAGTAATGATGCGGTCAACTTTCTCAATTCACCAATCGGTGCCAAGGTGGCGTCACGCAAAGTGATCCTGGGGGTCGCTGCCCTCGGCCTGCTCTGCGGGGTGCTTTTCTCCAGCGGCATGATGGAAGTCGCCCGCAAGGGGATTTTCCACCCCGAAGTGTTCACCATGCCGGAGCTGTTGACCATCTTCCTTGCGGTGATGATCAGTGATATTATCCTGCTTGATTTATTCAACACTTATGGTTTACCGACCTCGACCACCGTATCCATCGTCTTCGAATTGCTTGGCGCCGCGGTGATTGTCTCGCTCCTCAAAATCGTCGCCGCCGGTGACAGCCTGGCGACTCTCGGCGACTACATCAATACGGCCAAGGCCATCGCCATCATCATGGGTATTCTCTTCTCGGTTGCCGTGGCGTTTGTCTGCGGCGCAATTGTCCAGTTCCTGACCCGGCTGTTGTTTACCTTTGAATATCAGAAGCGGATGAAGCGCTATGGCGCGCTCTGGGGTGGCATGTGCCTGGCTTCCATTGCCTACTTTATCCTCATCAAGGGGGCTAAAAGCGCCTCCTTCATGACCAAAGAGAACATTGCCTGGATCATGGCCCACGGCCCCCTGATCATGGGGGGCACTTTTGTGGTCGCGGCGATTGTCCTGCAGATCCTGCAGTTGATGAGAGTGAATATCCTCAAGCCGATCATCCTTGTTGGCACTTTTGCCCTGGCCCTGGCTTTTGCCGCCAACGACCTGGTCAACTTCATCGGTGTGCCGATGGCCGGACTGCACGCTTACAAGGCAGCCATGGCGACTGCCGACCCTTTGCATTCCACCATGGGTGCATTAGGTCATCAGGTGCCGTCTGAGACCTTTTATTTGCTGTTGGCCGGTATTATCATGGTGGCGACACTCTGTTTTTCGCGCAAAGCCCGCAGCGTGACCGAGACCACGATTCAACTCAGTCAACAAGAAGAAGGGGTCGAGCGCTTCGAATCGATTGGCCTGTCCCGGGCCATTGTGCGGCTGGTGCTCGCATTCTTTGACGCGGTGAGGGTGATGGTTCCAGCTCCGTTGCGGCGCTGGATTGCCGAGCGCTTCGACGTTGAGAAGGTATCGCTGGAGCAAAGTAAAGGGGAACGACCTTCTTTCGATCTGCTCCGGGCGGCGGTCAACCTGATGGTGGCCAGCGCGGTGATCTCCTATGCCACATCCAACAAGCTCCCTCTGTCGACTACTTACGTGACCTTTATGGTCGCCATGGGCACGACTTTTGCCGACCGTGCTTGGGGACGGGAGAGCGCGGTCTACCGGGTTACTGGGGTGCTGACTGTGGTTGGCGGCTGGTTCATGACCGCGGTTATTGCTTTCACCTTCGCGGGAATTTTTGCCACGATCATCTTCTTCGGCAAGAGCTTCGGGGTGCTGTTTCTGCTGGCCGCCGCCGGACTGCTGATCTACAACGGCCATCACAAGCACCGGCAGTTTGAAGCGCAGTCACAGAAGCAGCTGATCTTCAACCTCAAGTCGGTGGCGGACGCCAAAAGCGCTATTGGCACCACCTTCGAGCATATGAGCCTGCTGTTGCGGGAGTTGGCTGACTCGGTCGACAGGACGCTGGAAGCGACTTTCGAAGGGAGTTTCGACCGGATCGGGGTCGAGCGTAAGCGGCTGCGGCAGTTCCAGCAATGGTCCAACATTATCAGCGCCAATATCTTCAAGGCGATGCGCCTGCTATCCCAAAAGGGAGGGCGGGTCGGTCACAAATACGCCCAGACCGTACGCCGCTTGCAGAAGCTCTCGGATGGTCATCGTGATATCGTCCTGCGGGTCTATACCCACATTGGCAATCATCACAAGGGGCTGCTTCCGGAGCAGATTGCCGAGCTGCAAGGCGTGCGTCAAAAACTGCGGACCATGCTGCTTGATGCTGCCGAGATTCTCAGCCACGGCGAGATCGCCAATATCAGTGAGATTGAAGAACAGGATAAACAGTTACGGCGGCTGGCCGCCGAGCTCAATCTGAAGCAGGCCGAACGCATCACTGCCAATATCTCGAAAACACGGTTGAGCATTCTTTATTATGGCATCATTGGCAACGCCATGATGATCTCCAAGCAAAACCTGGAGCTGCTCGAAATTTTCAATGAGTCCTTTTCCGGGCTTGAAGAGTTTAAATAGTTTTCATCCGGAAACGGCTTTTTTCCGCTGTAGCAGCGTCAATCTGCAGGCTGACTTGTGCGGCGTACCGGTGTACGCCTCCGCGCAAGCCCTTGATCTCCTTGCTACAACGGAAAACCGCTCGTTTCCAATCTGAAAACTTAATGATTGCCATCCGGAAGCGGCTTTTTTCCGCTGTAGCAGCGTCAATCTGCAGGCTGACTTGTGCGGCATACCGGTGTACGCCTCCGCGCAAGCCCTTGATTTCATTGCTACAACGGAAAACTACTCGTTTCCAACCTGAAAACTTAATTATTGCTATCCAGAGTTTCCGGATAATAATTAAATAGTTTTCATCCGGAATTGCTTTTTTCAAGACAACCAGAAATAAGACAAGATGAAAAATACTTTCTCAACCTATCTCAAAGAAATGGGACCGGCCTGGATTATCAGTGCTGTGGCCTGCGGTCCGGCAACCCTGGCCAGCGTGTCCATTGCCGGTGCGACCTATGGCTACCGCCTGCTCTGGGTGGTTATCCTCAGTGCTGTTTTTGGCACGACAGCCCAGTACCTGGCCGCCAGGGTCGGTATTTTGGAAGGGAAGGGGATTATCGCCGCAACCGAGCAACGGCTGGGGAAATTCTGGGCCTGGCTGCTGACCGTCGATGCCCTCCTGGCGACCTGGCTGGCAGCCATCGTGCTGATGAGCGCCCTGTCGGGTATTACCTCGCTGATCAGCGGTATCGACAGTCCGTATTGGGGAGTCATGTACGGTATCGTTATCGGGTTGTTTCTGGTGCGCAAAGGGTATCGAAAATTCGAGACGCTGTGCAAGATCCTGGTGATCTTTGTGGTCCTCTGTTTTATCTCCACCCTGTTCATGGCGGATCTTTCCGTAGCGGGGATTGTCAAGGGGGTGCTGCCCAATCTGCCGGGAGGGATCGATGCCGCTTTGATGATGGCCGCGATTATGGGCGGTGCGGTTCATATCACCATTATCGGCATGCACACCTATAACACCAATGCCAGGAACTGGACGCCCCGGGACCTGCCTCTGGCCCGTTTTGACACCATCTCGTCCATGGGGCTTGCTTTTGGAATCTACAGCGTCGCTATCTTCCTGGTGGCGGCTGCGGTCCTTAACCCCAACGGGATCACCATAAAAAAAGCGACCGATGCCGCTTTTGCCCTGCAACCCCTGCTGGGCGATAATGCTATGAGGATTTTCATGGCAGGTCTGTGGGGCGCGACCCTGTCCACCCTCTCACCGACCTTCATGGCTGGCGCCTACTTTATCTCCGACAAGATGGGCTGGGAGCTCAATGTCCGCAATAAAGGTTTTGCTGCGGCCGTCTTTGCCGGGTGTCTGGTCAGCATGCTGGGACCATTTATCAAGGGCAGTTTCTTCCTGCTCTTGCCGCTCATGCTGGCCCTGGGCCTGACCGGCACCCCGTTGATCATCGCCATCATTCTCTATCTGTTGAACCGGTCGGAATGCCGGGAACGAAACTCCTTTTTCCTGAATTGCATGGGCGGACTCACCTTTCTGGTTACCACCTTCCTGGCGGTTCGCTTTCTGCTGACTAAATTCGGCATCCTCTAATGGCAACTACGGCACTTGCCCAATATCTGGGCCGCCAAACCGTTTGGGCCGGCGCTGTCAATTCGGGGAAAACCACCCGCACCACCGCAATCCTTGAACAATTTCTAGTGGCTGGATACGCTCAGGAGATTGCGGTACTGGACCTGGCGCCTGACCCGGTACGGGGCATTGGCGGGAAACTGTCCTTTGTGAAGCCGCCGGGCCTGCTCTACCTGACCGCACAGCTTACCGCTCCCCGGCTAATGGGCAGGGATGCGGCAGAGATCCAGCACCTGGCCAGCGTCAATGCGCAAAACATCGAAAACCTGTTTGCCGAACTGGAGCGACAGCCGCGCAATATCCTGTTTCTCAACGATGTCACACTCTATCTGCAGGCTGGCAGTCTGCAGCGGTTGCTCAGTGTCCTGCAAAACAGCTCGACCAGAATCATCAACGCCTACTATGGCGATTCCTTTGCCGATTCTGAACTGACCCGGCGGGAACGAGAGTTGACTGAAGCCCTCATGGCGCACAGCGACAGCGTCACCCTGCTTTAATCCGCACCTTTTGTTCTTTCATCAATGTCCTGCGAAGAATCGCAGTTGTCCTGTGCTGTATCAAAAATACCTGAAGTCGGCAGTTGCCCTTTTGCTGGCCATTAGGAGTAAGATAAGAACTACAGATGCTCTCGACAATCTTTTCTGAAAGGATATATCTTCATGTACACGCTTTACACTCTGCCGGGGAGCTGTTCCACCGGAATCGTTGTCTTGCTTGAAAAACTCGGCGTTTCCTATCAACTGATCAAGCGTAACGATGTCGCCGATTATCAGCAGATGGTCCCAACCAATCAGGTTCCGGCTTTGCAGACGGAGAATGGCCGGGTTATCGCCGAAGGGGCGGCTATTGCCCTCTACCTGATGGAAAAACATGACAATACCATGTTGCCGAAAGAGCTCGAGGCTAGATCCGAGTTTTATCAGTGGCTGAATTTCGATTACTCAACCCTGCATCCGGCCTATGGCAGGATGTTCGCAATCGCTTATCGCGCCAAACTCAGCGATAAGGACAAGGCGGAAACCCTGCAACTGCTCGCCGATACTGTCTCCAGCCTGTGGGCGATTCTGGATAAGCGCCTTGAAACCAGGACGTTTATTCTTGGAGACCAGCCGACCCATGTCGACTACATGGCTGCGGTTTATTCCAGCTGGAATGCCGGTTTCGCCGATACCAAAATTGAGCTGGGGAAAAACGTTAAACGCTTTATTGCCGATGTCGCGGCTCTGCCGGAATTTGAAGCGGCTTTTGAAAAAGAACAGATAGCATTCAAAATGCCCGCATAACAGACTTCTTCAGCAATCTGATAGCCTTCTCCTGCAACACTGATCCCGCTCGCAACCGGTCCAGTTGGGCGGGGTCAGTGTCCTTTTGTAACAGGCCATGTGCCGCTTTTGAAGATGGCGCAAAAGGTCCGTGGTCTTGTCATGCCTCCTGTTTTTTAGCTGCGCAGCTCAGCGTTTATTTTCGATCACATTCTCGATAAGGATTTTGCAACGCCCGCAATCGGTTCCGGCACCGGTCTGCTCACCGATCGCTGCCACGGTATCGGCACCGCCGTTGACCGCATCCAGCACCTCTTGCAGAGAGGTGCCTTTGCAGCCACAGACCGAGGCGAGGATCGCTTCAATATCAGGGATACAGCCACCGCAACCGGTTCCTGCGCCGGTAATCTCCTGGATTTCTTCGACGGTACGGGCATTCTGGTTAACCATGGCCATGCGGATGGTCAGGTAGTCGACGTCATGGCAATGACAGATTGTTTTGTTTTCGGCCATTTTTTTCCTTTCGGGTAGAGATTGTTGAAAAAAGTCGTTGTCCGGCCCAGTCGCAGAATGAGCGTTTCAATGACTGCTATAATGTGGACAATGCCTAATGGCGCTCGTTTAAGAGTCGCTGGCAGCAAAACCGGGACTGTCCCCGCACGGGGGCTGTCCCAGGTCTTTGCGGTGCGAACCGCGACAGTTTCATGGCTCGAAACTCTTGGGACAGCCCCCGATGACCCTGGGGACAGTCCCGAGTTTACTGCAAAGTTGCTTAAACTAGCGCCATTCTTGTCTGTCCTCGTATCCTTTTGATGGATTCTTTTCGTGTCGGTTATGGAGAAAACCTTTCCTTAACCATACTTCCTTAGTCTGCCCTATTGGCAACCTGGAAAACTCTTCTCAAAGGGAAACATAGCTAATCAAGTTAAGAAAAGTTGAATATAAAGTAAAATATAATTGCTTTTAATATAGTAAAACTGTCTGTATAGTCTTTTAAAACGCTGGTTGATGTAAGTCGATACTCATCTAAAAAGGAGAAGTGAATGAAAACATTATTTAGTGGAAGAGAGAGTCTGCCGAGCAAGATGAAAAAGAGTCTATGTGTTCCTTTGGTGTTGGCATGTGCATTTCTTCTTCCAGGGGTTTCTGCCCAGGCGGCGTTTCCTGATAAGCCGGTTCATGTCATTGTTCATACTTCGCCCGGGGGTGGTGTGGATACCATGGCACGGCTGCTGTTCAAACATGCCGGGCGTATTTCCGGAGCTGATTTTGTCGTTGAAAACTTTGCCGGTGCCGGTGGCCAGATCGGCTACACAAAAACAATTATGTCACCGCCAGATGGTTATACTCTTGGCTCCATTTCCACAATGAGTATCGTTACCCATGAGTTAACCAGAAAAAATGTTCCTTACACATTTAAAAAGAACTTTCAGCCCGTAGCCCGGGTGACGCTTGATCCTTCCGTTCTGGCTGTTAAAGCGGACAGCCCCTTTAAGACCCTGGACGACGTGATTGCCGCTGCCAAGGGAAATCCCGGGAAACTCAGTTTTGCTGGTACCTTTATGTATAGCACTCATCATATCCAGCATATTCTTTTTAAAAAGCAGACGGGTGCAGACCTGAAATATATCCCCTTTGATGGTGGCGCCAAAGCTATTGCTGCACTACTCGGTGGCCACGTTGATGTTGCCGCCAGCGGTCTTGGTGAGTTTGCCCCACTGATCAAGTCAGGGGAAGTGCGTATCCTGGCATCTGCAGGGGACTCTCAATGGAAAGATCTTCCTGAGATCCCTCTTTACAAAGACCTTGGTTATAAAATCTCCCTTGGTTCCAACCGTGGCATTGCTTTACCGGCAGGGGCTTCTCCTGAAATCATAAAGTATTATGATGATTTGTTTGCCAAGGTTACTGCCGATCCTGAGTTCTTAGCAGAAGCTGAAAAGATCGGTATTGCACCGACTATTGCTCACCTTGGGGCAAAAGAATTTACTGACTATCTCAATGATCTGCAGGCAACAATGGAAGAGTCTCTGGCTGGTCAAATGAAGAAATAGTGATCTTTGCTTATCATGAAAAAATGAAATGAATTTGTTTGTTGACGTAGGTCGAATCAATACCCCGGAACGACCGGGGTATTGATTGGTGCTCAAGGGCAGAAGGCTGAATGACATGGATTTTGTTAAAAGATACATCGTGCAGGTGGGACTTATCGGGATCAGTATCCTGGTTTATATGAGTTCTGAAGAATTATCCGACAGTGCCAGGGCGTTTCCTCGAACCATGGCTGTCAGCCTGTTGGTGCTAGTTGTTTTACTGATGATCAGTAATTACCTGAAACAGAAAAAAAACACGGGGGCAAGCAGTGCTAAAAATGACAACCCGGGCAGCAGTCTGAATGCGAAAACCATGACGATTCTCGTCGGTTTTATCATTTTTAACGTGTTGTTTGTCTGGTTACTGCCAGTCATCGGCTTCGAGATAGCAGGTTTTCTGTTTATCCTGGGTGGCATGATCATGCTTGGAGGTTCCGAAGCGAAGCGTTTTTGGTGGGTCGCTCTGGTTCTTCCCGTTGTTTTAGGAGTCGTTTTCCGGACCTTGCTGGATCTGAGACTTCCTTTGTTTCCATTTTTGTCATAGCGAGGTCTTATTCATGGAAATTGTTACTGGATTTCTTAACCTGTTAAGTCCGGCGGTTTTTCTATCGATGTCCACTGGTGTCGCCTGGGGAATCATCTGTGGTGCGCTGCCTGGTTTGGGGGCGACCATCGGTATTGCCCTGCTGATTCCTTTCACCTTTACCATGTCTCCGGTGGTTGCCCTTCCGATGCTGGCAGGCGTTTACGCTGGAGCGATCTATGGGGGCGGCATTACGGCTATTCTGCTGGGTGTGCCGGGAACCTCGGCTGATGCGGCTACCGTTTTTGATGGTCACCCCATGGCACAAAAAGGGATGGCACGGAAGGCTTTACGGACCTCTGTATCTTCCTCTGCAATCGGCGGTATGTTTGCGGCTGTCGTTCTCTTGCTTTTAGCGCCACCTTTGGCCCGTTTGTCCCTGGCTTTTGGCCCGCATGAGTATTTTCTGATAGCGATTTTTGGTCTGACCGTTATTGCTGCTGTTTCCCCGGGATCTATCCTCAAAGGATTGATTGCCGGTGCCCTGGGTTTGATGTTGGGAACTGTGGGGCTTGATCCGATCATGGGGGAGATGCGGTTCGGGTTTGGTTATGTTGAGTTATTTGACGGCCTGCCACTGATACCGCTGCTGCTTGGTTTGTTTGCTTTCCCTCAATGTCTGAAGTTTACCGAAGATCTGGTAACCAAGGGCTTAAGTCAGATCAACATCAATACCGATAATATCGATACCTCGACCCTGACTTTATCTGATATCTGGGGGATGAGACGAACCCTGACCCGGTCGGCTGTTATTGGTACTATTATTGGAATTATTCCGGGAGCCGGAGCGGCCATTGCAGGTTTCGTGAGCTATGCTGCAGAAAAGCGTGCTGCAAAAGATCCAACAAAACTGGGGACTGGTGTGCCTGAGGGGGTCGCTGCTTCTGAAGCCGCCAATAACGGCGTCTGCTCAGGTTCTCTGGTGCCGCTGTTGACCCTGTCCATTCCGGGCAGTCCGACCGCTGCAGTTATTCTCGGTGCGCTGATGATTCATGGCATGGTTCCCGGACCAGAGCTGTTTACCAAGTATGCCGAACCGACCTATACCTTCCTGGCCGCAGGTTTCTTCTGCAATATCGTTATGCTTGTCATGGGCTGGTATGGCAGTAATATTTTTGGCAAAATTGCCAATATTCCGACCATCATTCTGGCCCCGAGTATGCTGGTTATCTGTTTTACCGGTGCCTATGCGGTGCGCCAGCAGTTTTTCGATCTTGGTCTGATGATTTTGATTGGGGTCGTTGCCTGGTTCCTGACCCGTTACGGTTACCCCATGGCTTCGGTTCTGCTTGGGGTGATCCTTGGTCCGATATCTGAATCCGGATTCCGGCGGGCCATGCTCATAAGTGATGGTGATTATACGACATTCTTTACCCGTCCACTGTCTCTGGTCCTGATCGCTCTAACCTTTTTCTCCCTCTATGCCGGCTGGAAGCTCACTCAGCGCATGGAGGCATTTGCTGCTGATTCCCTTAGTAAAGCAGATGAGCTGGTTAAGAAAGGGAAAGAGGTGTCAGCTTAATTCCTGATGAACCTCGTTAGCATCACTTCACTGGCATGTCATCCTTCAGTTTGCTCTGAGCTGCTCAAAGAGGGGCGCTCCCACAAATTAGCTGGGGGCGCTCTTCCTACTCTTTATAACAGGAACAATTCATTAGCGTAATGGATTGTTCCTCATTTCTAATTGAGGAGTTTTAAAAATGCGTAAGGTTCTCAGCAGGTCGTTTTGTGTTTGCTTGATATCGGCCCTCTCTTGTTTTGGGCTAGTGTCTGTTTCCACTGCAGGTTCTTACCCTGAAAAGCCCATTGAGTTTATTGTTGCCTATTCTCCGGGTGGCGGAACGGATGTCGGCGCACGCATTCTCACCAAAGTTGCTACCAAGTATATTCCTCAACCTCTTTCAGTCCTGAATAAGCCCGGTGCAGGTGGTGAAATCGGTTTTACTGAATTAGCCAAGGCCAAACCGGACGGCTATCGCATTGGTTTTATCAATCAGCCGTCGACCATTTTGTTACCCCTGTCACGTAAAACCGGATACCAGGGGACCGATTTTAAATACATTATCAACGTCGCCCTTGACCCAGGGCTCTTAGCTGTTGCTAGCGAAAGCCCGATCAAATCGATTGAAGATTTTATTGCCGAGGCCAAGGCCCATCCTGGATATGTGACAGTTGCCAATGCCGGGGTCGGTTCCGATGCCCATATTTCCATTGTTGATTTAGCTAATAAGGCCGGAATTGACATCAGCCCAGTGCCGTTTAAAGGTGCCGCCGGAGCCCGGACTGCCGCTTTAGGTGGTCATGTTGATGCCGTGGTTATGAAGGTCGGAGAAGCAAAGACCTATGTGAACTCAGGTCAGGTCAGAGTGCTGGCGGTCATGTCTGAAGAGCGGGTTAAAGATTTCCCTGACGTTCCAACGTTTAAAGAAAAGGGGATCGATCTGCAGATGGCTGCCTGCCGCGCCGTTGCTGGTCCCAAGGATCTGCCTGATGACATCGTGAACTACCTGCATGACAAGCTCAAGCAGACTCTTGAAGATCCTGAGTTTATTGAATTGATGGGTAAAACAGGGATTCCGATTCACTACATGAGTCCGTCTGAATTGGAGACCTACAGTAATTCCCTTATCGACAAATATTCTGCTCTGTGGAAACAGCTTAGCCTGTAAGGCGCTTTACAGCCCCCGGGAGAGCGACTCTCCCCGGGGCTTTTTAGGAGTTTTTTTATGTCTGATAGCACCACCCAGAAAACAATTTTCGACATTTTCCCGGAGATCAATCGCATTCAGGATGAGGACCTTAAGCAGGTTGTCGTCAGTGCCTGGAATGAATACCTGGAGCAATATGGATATGATGCGATCATGGCATTGCCCTTCAGTGGTTTCGCTGCGGATGTCACATTGGTCGAGCATGTTGGTTGTGTTGCTGAAATTGCCATGAGCATGGCCGATGTGTTCGCTGCGCGAATGAATTCAAAAGTGAATAAGGACCTGCTGCTGGCCGCGGTTTTACTGCATGACCTCGGCAAGGCCTACGAATATGAATTTGTTGACGGCGCATGGCGTAAGACTGATATCGGCAAAAAGTTCATGCATGGCTTCTGGGGAACGTACCGTTCTCTTAACAACGGGGCATCGGTTGATCTGGCTCACCTGATTTCAACCCATACTCCGATATCCCCTGTGCATACCCAACTGATTGAGGGGGTGATTCTTCATTATGCCGATTTGGCTCATGCAGACATGATCTGTATGGAACGAGGGATTGAACTTTATTTGTCAAAATGATGCATCTGGTTATTTGGAGGTCATGTGGCTGTTCTGGTTTATGACTGTATTTTTTCGGTATTGCTTTTTATTCTTGGTATCTATGTCGCTATTTCATCAAGTGATTTTATCAATAAAAAAAGTCATTACGTTGAAATTGTCTACTGGTGTTTACTGATTATCGCCGTGGCGAATCTGATTCTTGCTATTCACAAGCTCGTCAAACAGAAATATGACAAAAGCAGCAAGTTTATCTTTTCAAAGAAATTAACAGCTTTTGCCATTATCACAATTCTATTTGCCATGTCGGTCAATTATTTAGGGTTTTATATTCCGGCGGTTATCTTTGTTTTTATCTGTTCGAGCCTGATCAGAAATAACAATAAAATTATCGCTTTTGTCGTTAGCATTTTGATAGTGACGCTGCTCAATGTCATTTTCAGTCATTTCTTGAATATTGAATTTCCCAAAGGGATTTTCGCAGATTTAACGCTTTTCAGGTGAGGGTGCGCGCGTGGAATATTTAATGGTTTTTATGGATATTCAACTGTGGCTGGCCATGATCCTGGCTATGGCTGCAGGGATTGTTATCGGGGCTTTGCCCGGTCTGACTCCGGCGGTCGGTGTTGGTCTGCTGGTGCCGGTCACCTTTGGTATGAGTCCGGTAACTGGACTTGTTGTTCTGGGGAGTATTTATGTTGGTGCGGTATATGGTGGCGCAATCACCGCTATTCTGCTTAACATTCCCGGAGAACCGGGGAATATCGTCACTACTTTTGATGGTTATCCCATGGCAAGGGGCGGTGATCCGGCAAGGGCTTTGGGCTTAGCTGGAATTTCATCGACCATTGGTGGGATTTTCAGTGTCCTGGTACTCATCTTGCTGGCCCCTCCGTTAGCAAAAGTTGCGCTTAGGTTTGGGCCCGGTGAGTATTTTTGCGTCGCAATTTTCGGTTTGACGGTTATCGTCAGTTTTTCCAGTGGAGCGATGATCAAAGGCATCGTTTCTGCTGTATTGGGACTTGCTATCGGCTTGATTGGCCAAGACCCGATCATGGGGTATCCCCGGTTTGCCTTTATTCCTGAACTTATCGGCGGGGTGGATCTCATCCCCTGTGTTATCGGTCTGTTCTGTTTCTCCGAAGGATTGACTCTGGTCCTTGAAAAGCAGATGTCGCTGGCCGATGGCGGTATCAGCAAGCTCAGTTATGCCAGTGCATTCAGAGATATTTTGTCAAATAAGTTCAATTTGTTCAGATCATCCGTTATCGGAACCATAATCGGGATAATTCCTGGTGCCGGGTTGGCCATGGGAGCGCTTATTTCCTACAATGAAGCACGACGCTTCTCCAAGAATAAGCAACTGTACGGTAAAGGCAGCCCCGAAGGGTTGATCGCCTCAGAAGCCTCCAATAACGCTGTTGTCGGTGGTTCCCTGGTGCCTCTGATTACCCTCGGTGTTCCGGGGAATGCGGTCAGTGCAATTTTTCTTGGCGGGATTATTATTCAAGGGCTGCCCATTGGCCCGGAACTGTTTACCAAACATTCCCTGGTTATCTATCCATTTTTGATTGGGTTGGTTATCGCTCATTTTATCTTGCTGGCGCTCAGTTTGCTTGGTGTTCGTTACTTTGCCAAAACCTTGCAACTACCGATGAAATTCATTGCACCGACAGTCTGTCTGCTCAGTGTGATCGGCTCCTATTCAGTAAATAATAATTTTACCGATGTCTTTATCATGATGGCCTTCGGGTTTCTTGGTTTCTTTATGAAAAAGAACGGTTACTCTGCTGTGTCCCTGATTCTGGGCCTGATCCTCGGCCCTATGGCAGAAAACAGCCTGCAGCAGGCGTTGCTTATTTCACGCGGTAGTTTTTCTTTTATTTTGAGCCCGATCTGTTTGTTTATTCTGGCCCTCAGTGTCGGTTCTCTGCTGATGTCTTTGTATTTTGACCGAAATAATCCGTGCAACGAGGATTAAGAAAAGTTGGACTGTTTGTGTTCACTTTTTGAGCATAAATGAGTGTCTGAACGTTACGTAAACGGTAGCTGGAAATAACTATATCCGGGGATGGTAATATCCTTGTGTCACCGGTTACAATTTGCTTTTTTAAGCTCAGATGCTGGATAACTGATTAAAAGACCGTATCACACTATGCAAGATGGCCAGCTGTTGACACGGGTGTACGCCCGTGTCATTCAATTGTCCACAAGGAAGCAGAAAGAGAAATTCAATGATTCCAAAATTGACCCAGCAAGATTCTGTAAAACCTGAATATCTGGCCTTCATCAATGCGCTGGCGAAAGCAGGCTTTGCCGGTGATATCGAAAGCTCTTACGGTAGTCGTCTGGCGGTCGCGACAGATAACAGCGTCTATCAATGGTTGCCGCAGGCGGTGGTATTTCCCCGGCATAGCGCTGATATCTTATTGATGACCCGGTTGTCATCTCAGAAAGAATTCCTGGGTATCCGTTTTTCACCGCGCGGGGGAGGGACCGGAACCAACGGTCAATCGTTAAGCGACGGGATAGTTGTCGATCTGTCCCGTTACATGACCCGGGTGCTGGAAGTGAATGTCGAAGAACAGTGGGTGCGGGTTGAGGCCGGTCTGGTCAAGGATCAGCTGAACGATGCCTTAAAGCCTTACGGCTTATTCTTTTCTCCTGAACTGTCAACCAGCAACCGGGCCACGATTGGTGGCATGGTCAATACCGATGCGTCCGGGCAGGGTTCCCTGGTTTACGGAAAAACCTCCGACCGGGTGATGGGTTTGACGGCCGTGCTGGAAGATGGGTGCTGCCTGGACTGTCAGCCGACAAGTGGCGAAGCTTTGCAAAACAAGTTTGCGCAGCAGGATCGTGAAGGTGAGATTTACCGCCAGGTGTGGGCCACCGCTCAGGGCAAGCGCACAGAGATTGAAGAGAAGTTTCCCAAGCTCAATCGTTTTTTAACCGGTTACGACCTGAAGCATGTTTATGATCCGGACACCGAAGCCATCGATCTGGCGCGTCTCCTGTGTGGTTCGGAAGGAACTCTGGGCTTTATCACCGAAGCCAAATTAAGCCTCGATCCGATCCCGGTCAGTCGGATTCTGGTGAATATCAAATACGACAGCTTTGAAGCGGCCTTGCGATCCGCCCCCTTTATGCTCAAGGCCAAAGCCCTGTCGGTTGAAACCGTCGATTCCACGGTTCTGAATCTGGCCCGTGAAGATATCGTCTGGCATTCCGTGCGTGAGCTGATTACCGATGTCCCTGACAAAGAACTGCTCGGTCTGAATATCGTGGAATTTGCCGACCAGACCCTTGCCGAAGGACAGCAGAAGGTCACCGCCCTGTGCCAGATGCTTGATGAGATCATGGCCAAAGGGGAGGCCGGGATCATTGGTTATCAAACCTGTGAGGACCTGGACAGTGTCAAGGCCATTTATGCCATGCGCAAAAAGGCGGTCGGCCTGCTGGGGAATACCTCAGGGCGGAAAAAACCGGTCGCTTTTACCGAAGATACCGCTGTTCCGCCAGAGCACCTGGCTGATTATATTATGGAGTTTCGCGATCTGCTTGATGCCAATAACCTTGCCTACGGGATGTTCGGGCATGTTGATAGCGGTGTTCTGCATGTGCGCCCAGCCCTTGATCTGTGTGACCCCGAGCAGGAAGTGCTGATGCGCAGCATCTCTGATCAGGTGGTGGCCTTGACCAGCAAGTATGGTGGTCTGATGTGGGGTGAGCATGGCCGGGGTTTTCGTTCTGAATACGGTCCGGAATTCTTCGGCCCTGAGCTGTTCGCTGAACTGCGCAAGGTCAAAGGAGCGTTTGATCCATTAAACCGGATGAACCCCGGTAAAATCTGTACCCCCATTGCATCGAATGACGAACTGGTGTCTGTCGATGCCGTCAAGCGTGGTACTTTCGATCGCCAGATTCCGGAAGTCGTGCGTGACAGCTTTAAAGACGCTCTCGACTGTAATGGCAATGGCTTGTGCTTCTCCTACGATACCACGTCCCCCATGTGCCCCTCATTCAAACAGACCGGTGACCGGCGCCACTCCCCCAAAGGGCGCGCCGGGCTGATGCGTGAATGGCTGCGCCAGCTGGAGCATGCCGGTGTGAATATCCTTGCGGAAGAGACTTTGTTGCGTCAGGAAGGGCTGCGGCTCAAAGACCTGGTCGGGCAGGTCTTTAACACCCTGGGCAAAAAGAAGGGCGATTACGATTTCTCTCATGAGGTCATGGAGGCCATGCAGGGCTGTCTGGCTTGTAAAGCCTGCTCCAGTCAGTGTCCGGTCAAGGTCGATGTGCCTGACTTCCGGGCCCGCTTTATGAACCTTTATTATCAGCGTTATCTGCGCCACCCGCAGGATTACCTGGTGGGCACCGTTGAAAGCTATGCGCCGCTCATGGCTAAAGCGCCCGGGTTTTTCAATTTTTTCATAAAGCAGGGGGTGACCCAGAAACTGACCGAGAAAACCATTGGCATGGTTGATGTGCCACTGCTGACTCAGCCGAACTTGAAAAAACGTCTGGCCGGGCATCGTGCCAACGACTATGACTATGCCGCCCTGGAAAAACTCAGCCCCGAAGAGCGGGCAAAAAAGGTGCTGGTCGTGCAGGATCCCTTCACCTCCTATTATGATGCTGCCGTGGTCGAGGACCTGATTCTGCTCATTGAAAAACTCGGCTTTGAACCAATTCTGCTCCCCTTTACCCCCAATGGGAAGGCGCAGCATATCAAAGGCTTCCTGGGCAGTTTTGAGCGGACCGCGCAGCGCGGAGCTCAATTCCTCAACCAGGTGGCAAAGCTGGATATCCCCATTGTGGGTCCGGATCCGGCGATGGTGCTGTGCTATCGCGATGAGTACGTCAAGGCGTTGCAAGAAGCGCGAGGGGATTTCAAGGTCTTTCTGTTCCAGGAATGGCTACTCTCGGTTCTTGATCAGGTACCGGAAAAGCCAGCTGTGGAAGGGGACTTCTACCTCTTTGGGCATTGTACTGAAAAAACGGCCAAACCCTCGACCCATGACGACTGGACCAAAATCTTCAAACATTTTGGTGGCACCCTCAAGCCGCTATCGGTCGGTTGCTGTGGCATGGCCGGGACCTATGGCCATGCGGCCAAGAACCTCGAAGCATCCAAAGAGATCTATGCCATGAGCTGGCAGCCGACGCTGGCCAAGTTGCCTGCTGAACGGTGTCTGGTGTCTGGTTATTCCTGCCGTAGTCAGGTCAAGCGGATTGACAAAAAGAAGCTTCGTCACCCGCTTCAGGGATTGCTTGAACTGTTAAATAAGTAAAGCTTCATCGATAATCCCAACTCTTCTGTAAATGGTGAAGAATTGGGATTGTTATCGAATGGCGCTCGTTTAAGGGTCGATGGCAGCAAAACCGGGACTGTCCCCGCACGGGGGCTGTCCCAGGTCTTTGCGGTGCGAACCGCACCAGTTTCATGGCTCGCAAACTCTTGGGACAGCCCCCGTGACCCTGGGGACAGTCCCGAGTTTACTGCAAGGTTGCTTAAATAAAAAAGCTCTCCTGGAAAATCAGGAGAGCTTTTTTGTTGCCGTCATTTGGTAGTTTTTTGGAGCTCGTTGTCATCCGGAAACTGCGGAGGGCAACGGCTAGGTTTTTAGATAGGAAACGAGCTATGTTCTCTGCTCCAGAGAGATGCTCATGCCTTTTTCTTTTTTAACGCTGAGCGCATCGTCCAGAGCAAAACCAGAGCAGAAGCTGCCACGAAAACTGCCGAGATGGGTCGCTGTACAAAGATCATTAAACTGCCCTGGGAAACCAGCAGGGACTGTCTGAGGGCTTCTTCAAACCCTTTGCCGACGACAAAACCGATGAGCAGCGGAGGCAGAGGTACATTCAGCAGCCGCAAACCGTAACCGATGAAGCCAAACACGCACATAATGGCGACATCCGCGATGCTGTTATTGACAGAATAGGAACCAACGATGCACATGACCAGTACAGTTGAGAAGATGTAACATCTTTTCAGGGCCAGGATCTTAACGGCATAGCGCAGGAAGATACGGCCAGCGATCAGGGTCGGCACCGATGACAGAATCAGGCCGATGAGAAAGGCGTAGACTTCGACTCCGTTATCGCGGAAGACAAAAGGTCCGGGGGTTATCCCCTGGAGCATTAAAGCGCCAAGAATAACGGCTGTAACCGCATCTCCAGGAATTCCCAGGGACAGCATCGGAATCAGGGCCCCGCCAGTAACGGCGTTGTTGGCACATTCCGGTGCTGCAACCCCTTCATCGATACCGGTACCAAATTTTTCAGGGTGCTTTGATCTTTGTTTGGCGAAGGCGTAACTCATGAAGGCAGGAGTTGTCGATCCAATACCCGGCAGAATTCCAAAAGACAGGCCGATAATAGCCGAGTAGAGCATGCTGCCACGCATTTTCCACATATCACGCAACGATACGTGATTGGCCTTAGCATTTTTCTGTTTGTCGGCATCGGGATTGGTACTTTTCATCTTCAGGGCTGGATCTGGCACGCCAACCTGAATCAGCAATTCGGAGATGGCAAACAGACCGATAAGGACCGGCACCAATGCCAGGCCGTTTTCCAGCTCAGGCATTTCCATGGTAAAGCGGAACGTGCCCCAAATGGGATCGAGACCGACGGTGCTGCACAGTAGACCGAAGAAACCGGCGATCAGTCCTTTTATCATGGAACCGCCACTGACGCCCGAGATAACAGTGAGGGCAAGCAGCAGCAGGGTTGCTATTTCCGCTGGTCCAAACTTAAGGGCAATGGCGGCCAGGGGAGCTGCAACCAGCAGCAGTACCAGGCAGCTGAAAATATTGCCGAAGGTACTCGAATACAAGGCTATTTTAAGAGCCCGACCACCCAAGCCACGCTGGGCCATTGGGAAGCCATCAAAAACTGTAGCTGCGGCAGCAGGAACACCTGGAATATTAAATAATACGGCGGAAATAGAACCTCCGTAGATTCCTGCCTGGTAAACACCCAGCAGCAACATCATGGCCGGAACCGTTGGCAGGACAAAAGTAACGGGTATCAGCACCGCGATAGCGATAACCGGACCTAAACCAGGAATGGCACCAACAATAGTTCCGATGACAATGCCGATGATGTTAGCCGCCAGTACAGTCCAGTTAAGCAGGAGGGAAAATCCTGCGAATAAATCAGTAAACATGTTTATTTCTCCATCTAAGTCGATCTATGGCAATCAGTAATATTTGCAGCTACTGTCAGGGAAGAGGAATATTCAATAGTTTGACAGCAAATAACCAGACCAGTGCCGTGATAATCAGGGACACAATGACCAGTTTTGGAATATTGCGCTCACCAAAGGCGAACATGATGGCAGCCATGGAAAAAATGGAGCAGGCAATAAAGCCGAACCAGAACAACAACAGATAGCTGATGATGATAACTGCGATGGACAGGAACGGGGCAATTTTCAGAAACGTCGCATTCTCAGCCGCGGGTTCTTCTTCTGCCGCAGGGGCTTTGACTGGCGGAGCAGATTTCTTCAGTAGCGGCAAGAGCAGTAGCAGTGCGCTGAAAACCAGTATCGCTCCGGTGAGAACCTCTGGCAAAAAACGTGGGCTGATCTGGCCGGGTGGAACAAAGCTGACTGGCACTGCGTAGGGAATAATGACGGCAAGCATCAAAATGGCAAACACGAGAAAGATCAACCCGGTAAGAAAATCTTTTTTGGTGATCTTATTCTTAATCTTCTGCATAAACATAAGCCTTTATAAATGAGCAGCGACCTCATAACCTCCTGAGAGAGCGAGGTCGGCGGTTTCAACATTAAATAGTTGCCATCCGGAAACACGGGATGGCAATTATTAAATTTTCAGATTGGAACCGAGCAGTTTTCCGTTGTGGCAAGGACATCAAGGGCTTGCGCGGAGGTGTACACCGTTACGCCGCACAAGTAAGCCTGCAGATTGACGCTGCTACGTCGGAAAAAGCCGTTTCCGGATGGAAACTAAATAGCATCTTCAGAGGGGCGCTGTGCAGTGTGACACTGGTCGTGACAGTCCGGCACGAGATCGGCGGCCGCCTCTGATTCTCTGTCTTAAAAAAAGCCACAAGGTTCTCTGGTTTGGTCGTGAAGGGAACCTTGTGGCATATTGTATAGTGTTTGTTTCTTCCGCTTCACAGAGGACGCGGGAGAGTTCGGTTACTGAATCAGGTTCAGCTCTTTAATCGCCGCTTTGTAACCGTTGTAGTTCTTTTCCAGAACCGTGGCGAATTCGCTGGAGTTCATAATGCGAATAGGGAGACCCGCTTTTGCCATGAACTGCTTGAACTCATCGGTGTTTGCTGCATCAATGAAAGCTTTTTCAAGCTTTTTCACAATAGCGTCAGGGGTCCCTTTGGGAGCGACTAAACCGACAACTGAAGCAAATTCCCAATCGTATCCTAACTGACGCAGGGTGGGGACGTTCGGGAAGTCTGGGTCATTGGTGCCATCAAGAACTGCCAGGACTCTGAAGTTGCCGGCTTTGACGTTATCTGCATATTTGGGAACGATACCAAACTTAACGTGCCCGCCAAGAATAGCGGCGGTTGCTGCGGAACTCCCTTTAAAAGGCAGGTGAGTAAATTTAGCACCAGTCAGCTTTTCGACATAAAGCATACTGATGTGAGGACCGCCGAAGGTGCCGGCAGTTCCGTAAGTTCCGATATTGGGATTTTCCTTGCCAAATTTGATCAGGTCTTCAAATGTCTTCCACTCTGAAGACGCTGGTACGATGATTCCGTGATAAGGTCCAGAATAATTCATGATGGCGACAAAATCCTCTAGGGGATTATAAGATACCCGCCGCAAGTGAGGAGTAATGAAAAACGGTGAGGAGGTGACGGCTGTTAATGTATAACCGTCCGGTTTGGCCTTGGCCCCTGCAGAAAGGGCAATAGTTCCGGATCCGCCTGGCTTGTTTTCAACCACCATGGGTTGGCCAAGCTCTTTTTCCACAATCGATGCCAGCATGCGAACACCGATGTCGGTCGTGCCACCTGCTCCGTAAGGGATGAGAATTTTAATGGGACGTTCAGG
This sequence comes from Geopsychrobacteraceae bacterium, assembly GCA_963668145.2. Taxonomy (GTDB): domain Bacteria; phylum Desulfobacterota; class Desulfuromonadia; order Desulfuromonadales; family Geopsychrobacteraceae; genus Seleniibacterium. The sequence continues at coordinate 137,584 of CAXXJU010000044.1, read as the reverse complement.
ATATTCGGCGTAAGCGACAGCACTTGTTAAAAGAATCAGACACATGACACTGGCAAGTAGCTTGAATAGGTTCTTCATTGATCCATCTCCTCACTTCCGTTTTAAGCCTCTGAGTGGTTCAGAGTGTTTAATTTGAGCAGGTAGCACCCTCCATGCCCTGCCGTTGCAATATAAATAAAAAGATTCCTATCTCTCGTCTCTTGACCTGTCTCTGGTTGGTAACTGACTGATTGGATTAGTGTATTTTATTTTTGTCATACTGCCTTATAAATTTAAGCACAGAAAACCTTAAATAAAAAGCGATTTTAACTTACTTTAAAGTAAGGTTATCTAAAGATATGTGCTTTTTGGCATTTTCCACTTTGCTTGATAAATGGATTCCGTAGGGGCCACTCAAGGTCGCCAGCAGGTTATGCAATACATCAACAAGGAAATCTTTGGGCGAATTGATTTCATGGACAGTTCCCATTTGCCTGTGAATGACAGGGTTACCAAATGGCAGAGAATGGACTTTGATGGGGAACGGATTGATGGTCGCCGTATGAGGAACAACAGACACGCCAATCCCATTCATGACGCATTGAACAATGCCGTAGATATTGTCGATTTCCATGGTTGGCTTCTGATTGATATTCATTTTTCTTAACTCTGTATCAATCATATGGGCCAACGGCACATTGTTGGGGAAGTGGATATAGTCATCATTGGTCAGCAGTTCGTGGACGTCTTGACTGGTTCTGTCCGGTGGTGCTATGGCCAGCAGTGGTTCCTTAATAAACGGGGAGAATTCAAGCTTAGGCAATATCGTTTGGGGTTCGGCAACAACAGCGACATCAAGTCTGCCAGCGGCAACATCGAATATCAGGTCATCCGTGCGTCCCATTCTTATTTTTATCTTTAGCAGAGGATATTCTTTTTTCAGCGCAGATATGGCCTGGGGAAGGAATCCGAATATGCTTGAACGGACCGCTCCTACGTTAAAAGCACCGGACATATTCTTGCCTTTAATGGTGTCGAGGATATTGTCGGCTGTCTGAACAATCGCTCTGGCTGCTTCTAACAACTGGGAGCCCTGAAAGTTCAAAGTCGGTGGCCTGGTCGTCCGATCAAATAGTGACACACCAATTTCATCTTCAAGGCTGGACATTTGTTGGCTGACCGCAGATGGAGTCAGGGCGATAGCTTCAGCTGCTTTGGCCAGATTGCCATGTTCTGCAACCGCGATAAGTGTTCTAAGTTGTCTTAAATTCATGATCTTCTCTCTTTCCTGCGACAATTTGGGGGTTGTTTTTTCTTGTATTATATTTAGGAAAACTTACTTTAATGTCAATTTAATTTGCTTGCCGTTAAGTATATTTGTGTTTTATCGTTTTCGGCAACTGTAGAAAAATGTTTTAAAACAAAACCTCGGGAGGTCGTATGAAACTTTTTAGGAAAATGTCAGTTTTCTTGTTAGTCACTTTAGCCCTTGCTTTTGTTGCCAATCCGGTGTTCGCCAAAGTTCGTTGGACTGCCTACACCTATGTTTCTGTTGCCAATTCTGCCGCAGGAAAAGGTCTCAATGAGATGATTTCCTCCATTGAAAAGGACACTGGAGGAAATTTCAAAATTGCTCTGAATCTTGGTGGCACCCTGCACATCAAGGCGGCCAATATCACTCAGGCTGTTGCTGACGGCATTGTGGATATGGCCTCCGATTATTTCTACCTTGGCAATGTACCGATCGGTGGTGTGTTGTCTCTGCCCATGTTGATCAGAACTGAAGATGAGTGGCAAAAAGCGATCAAAGTCATGGAGCCTTACCTGAAAGAGGCTTTTGAGGCTCAGGGGCTGGTTTACCTGGGGCTCTATCGTTATCCGGAGCAGACCATTTTTACAACATTTGACCTGAATACAGCAAAAGACCTGTTTGGGAAGAAGATGCGCGTGACGTCTCCGGAACAGGCTGCCCTGATTGAACATTTCGGTGGTTCTGCAGTAACCATGGGGGGCGCAGAAGTCCCGCAGGCTTTGCAGCGTGGGGTTGTTGACGGCGTTCTTACCGCCAGCGCCGGTGGTGCCAAGAAGTGGAATGAATTTCTCAAGACCAACTACCGGCTGGCCATGAATTATGGCAGCTCTGTTCTGATCGCCAATCGGGACGCTTTTGAGCGGCTCTCCAAGGAAAATCAGCAGGCACTGATCAAAGCCTGTGCTGTTGCCGGTCCACAGATTACTGAAAATTTTGTGGTCGATGAGCAAGCCCAGAAAAAGATCCAAGCTGCCAAAGGGATGAAGATTATCGAAGCGGATCCTGCTGACGTCGCTTCGGCTGAAAAGGCGATGGTAAAAGTCTGGTCTCAGTGGGCTGAAGGGAAGGGGCCTAAGGCTGTTGAGGCTCTTGCTGCCGTACGTGCTGCAATCGGTAAATAGCCGCCATCCGGATACTCCGAAGGGCATCGGCTAAGTTTTCAGATTGGAAAGGGCCCTTTTCCGGATGGAAACTAAATAACGGTTTTGCCCGGGTCCATTCTTGCACCTCTTGGATGGCCCCGGTTTTTAAGAGATTGGTTCAGAGCTAGAATTTGCACCCAAGGAATGAAAATATGTCAGCACCTAAAATGCCGCCTCAGTCAGATAGAGGGGCAGTTCAAACACTCTATAATGTTGTGGAAACGGTTGCGTCCGTGGCGGTCGTGGTTATGGTCTGCCTGGTTGTTCTTGAAGTTTTGTTACGCTCGACCATCGGTTTTTCTTTCGGCTTTGTTGACGAGCTGGTGTCCTATCTGGTTGTCCTTATAACTTTTTTCGGGGTCTGTGTCACGTTCAGGAATAAGGCTCTGTTCAGGGTGGAAATGTTTTATGCGAAGCTATCCGGGACAAGCCGTAAGTTCTTGGACATTTTTCACGCCGTTTTGTCTTTGGCATTTTGTGGCGTTCTCATCTATTACGCATTTTTCCTGATTTCGAGCTCCTTCACACGGGGGACCATCTCGCAGAGTAAACTGGAAACCCCCCTGTATATTCCCCAACTGATTATTCCCGCAGGGTTGATCATTCTGGCTGTTTTTATTCTTGATTTTGCGTGGCTTCGTTTATGCGCAGGCAAATCACAGAACATTGTCACTGAGGTCGAGGAGTAGCTCATCATGGAAATCGCAATCGTTATGGGACTCCTCATTGCTCTTATCTTCAGTGGTCTGTGGATTCAGATGGCCGTAGGGGTTTCCGCAGTTGTTTATATCTACCTGATCCAGGGGTTGGGTGGTCTGAAGGCGCTGGGTATTGTCAGTTGGGGGTCCGCTGAAAGTTATACTCTGTCGGCTATCCCATTATTTGTCTTTATGGCTGAGATCTTATTGGGCAGTGGTCTGAGCACCAGGCTTTACAGCGGGATATCGCCACTGATCAGAAAACTGCCTGGCGGGCTGCTCCATACCAATGTTGTTGGTTGTGGATTGTTTGCCGCCGTTTCAGGAGGAAGTGCCCCAACTGCTGCGGCCATGGGGACCGTGGCACTGCCGGAATTAGGGAAGAAAGGCTATAATCGTAAACTTGCAGCCGGATCTCTGGCGGCAGGGGGAACACTGGGGATTCTCATTCCTCCGAGCATAACCTTTATCGTTTACTCAATGTTTACCGATACGTCCATTGCCCAATTATTCATGGCCGGTGTTGTTCCCGGTATCGTGCTGATGCTGCTGTACATGGTTTACATTGCTATCAGGGCTTTTTTGCAGCCCGAACTGGCACCTGCTCATATGAGCGTTTCTGACGAGAAGGTCAATTATCGTCAGTGCTTATTCGATATTCTTCCACTGCTGATTCTTATCATTATTGTTCTCGGTAGTATTTATGGCGGTATTGCTACGCCCACAGAGGCCGGTGCCATTGGAACCTTTGGTGCGATAATCATCGCCCGGATGTATAAAAGTTTTACTTTTGAAATTATGAAAACCGCTTTACGGCGGACTCTTGTGCTGAGCGGTAACGTTCTGTTTATTGTGTTTGTATCGATGATTTTTGCTTATGCGACGGCACGTTCCGGTGTCGGAGAAGATTTGGTTGACTGGTTTCAGTCTCTGGGCCTGTCGCAGTATCAGTTTTTGTTCGGCGCCTTGGTCTTTTACGGGGTTCTTGGCTGTTTTATGGAAGGGCTGGGGATGATTGCCATCACCGTTCCGATCCTGTACCCGACCCTGGTTGCTTACGGTATTGATCCTATCTGGTTCGGTGTTTACATCGTGATTCTCGTGGAACTTGGACAACTGACTCCACCTTTAGGAGTTATCCTGTTTGTTGTTGCTAGTACCTGGGAAGAAATATCCATCGAAGAAGTTGTGTTGGGTGTTTTGCCGTTCTATCTGATCATTGTCGCCTTTGTTTTCCTGTTGATCTTCTTCCCTGATCTGGCTCTCTGGTTCCCGCGCCTGATGACAAATTGAGGTATTTATCATGTCACTTTACCCACCACCAGAAATGTGCACAGCCGAAGTCTTCTGCCGGCTTCCTGACGAATTCAGACGGCCCGGTGTTGATAATGAATGGTCTCGCTACAACCGGGCCGGAGTAGACTGCTTTCTCGAAGGCCCCTCTTTTGATACGCAGGGGAACCTTTACGTTGTTGATATCCCATTTGGCCGTATTTTCAAAATTGATCCGACTGGCAAGTTCACCCTGATCTGTGAGTATGATGGTTGGCCAAATGGCCTGAAAGTTCATGAAGATGGCCGCATTTTTGTCGCTGACTACAAGAATGGGATCATGCTTGTCGATCCTGAAAAGGGGACGGTTCAACCGGTTTTGAAGGGCTATAACTCAGAAGGCTTCAAAGGGTGCAATGACCTGCATTTCGCCGCTGATGGCTGCCTTTATTTTACCGATCAGGGGCAGACGGGCTTATCCGACCCTTCCGGACGCGTATTCCGCTGGAATGAAAAAAGTGACCAGTTGGATTGTCTCATCGATTGTGCCCCAAGTCCTAATGGCCTGGTTCTCGATGTTGAAGAGAAGAACCTGCTCCTCGCAGTCACCAGGGCGAATGCAATCTGGCGGATACCAATACGCAAATCTGGGACCAGCAAGGTCGGTCTGTTTATCCAGTTATCTGGTGGTCGGTCGGGTCCGGATGGTTTAGCGATCGACGCATCCGGCCGTTTATTTGTCTGTCATGCCGGTCTTGGTACCGTCTGGGTTTTTGATGTACTGGGGCGGCCCATTTATGGCATCAGGGCGCCGGAAGGGCTTGGCACAACCAACTGCGCATTTGGTGGCAAGAAAAATGAAAGCTTGTACATCACTGAATCTGATACCGGCTCGATTCTGAAATACCAGATGGATGCTCCGGGCAAGACCATGTTTTCCGGTGCTGTTGGGAAATAACCGGACATGGACGTAGCAGATAGTACAGACCTCCTTTATGTTGATCGAACACTTCTGAAGCAGCAGATCGTCTTGATCATGAGCGCCTGGGGCATGTCTGCGGAGCAGGTTGCGGCATCTGCAGAGGTCATGATTGAAACGGATACCTACGGGATCGATTCCCATGGTGTTTCAATGCTGATGCTTTACGAAAAAATGCTCAGCAGTGGAACCATCAATCCGGTTGCCAAGCCTCATCTGGTTAAGGAGTCTGCGGTTACTGCTTTATTGGATGGTGATGCCGGTCTTGGGCATCTGGTAGCCCGGAAGGGGATGTCTACAGCCATTGAAAAGTGCCGGACCTCAGGGATCGGGGCTGTCTCGGTTTTTAATTCTCACCACTTTGGCGCTGCCGGAATCTACGCGAAAATGGCTGCTGATGCGGGTCTGATCGGTTTGGTAACCAGCTCTGCCCGGGGTGTTTTCGTGACCCCGACGTTTTCCCGCAAGCCGGTACTGGGGACCAACCCGATTGCCTTTGCCGCTCCGGCAGGCACGGGCAGACCTTTTTTGCTGGATATGTCAACCAGTGTCGTTGCCTCCAATAAGGTGAAAGTTTTTGACCTGTGTAACCGGACGTTACCATCTGGCTGGGTGTGTGATGAGACCGGACGCTTTGTGACCGATGCCCATGAGGCGCGGGACATGCTGCTGAACAAGGAGAAAAGAGCCGGCCTTGCTCCCCTTGGTGGTGACCGCCAACACGGTGGGCACAAGGGGTATGGGCTGGCGATGATGGTGCAGATTTTAAGTTCAACCTTAAGCGGCGGTGGTTTCTCGCCGTTTCAGGATCGGTCGCTTAGCAAGGGTGAACCAGACAATATTGGCCATTTTTTTCTGGCGATCAATCCGGAATGTTTTCGCCTGGATGGGCAGTTTGAGGATCAGGTCGCCTGCCTTATGGAGTATCTGCATGGTGTCGACCCTGTTGATCCTGCTCAGCCGGTTCTTGTTGCAGGGGATCCGGAGTTTGATACCTATGAACAGCGCCTCAGAACCGGGATCCCCTTGCCTGGATCGCTGCTTGCGTTGTTACGGGATATCGCCAGGCGCGCCTCTGTGCCGTTTCTTATTGACTAGTTGTCATCCGGTAACTCCAAATGGACATAGTTAAGTTTTCGGATTGGAAGCCTCTGAGAGTCATTCCAAGAGCAGGTACAATATAAATTAACATAAGTGGATCTGAATATAATGTTAATTTATATCGCTTTTAAATAAGGATAATTGTTTGTATATTTCTTTTATGATTTAAGATTTTTGAAAAAGGACTGTGAATCTTACAGACCATCGTAAGGGATTGTCACCTTTCGGGGAACAGGGAGTATGAAATATGGAAGCAAAGATTTATGGAAAGCCGGGGTTTTGTCTGGTCAAAGATATCGAGCGTGGAAATCTTGAAGATTTAAAAAAACTGGCAGAATACCCGGTCGCCCTTATTGGTGATGGATACGGACGACGGGCGATTATGGATGCCGGGATCAAACCATTGAATCCCAAATTGAAGATGTTCGGTTCCGCTATCACAGTAGAAACTCATCCGGCTGATAACCTGATGATTCATGCGGCTATGCGGATTGCCCAGGAAGGTGATGTTCTGGTTATCAATGCGCAAGGCTGCCTGAGTAATGGTGTCTTCGGTGACCTGCTGTGCAGTACCGCCGTCAGAAAAAAACTGGGCGGGATCATTATCGATGGTGCTGTCAGAGACAGTCTTGAACTGATGGAATCAGGCCTGCCGATTTACGCTCGTGGCATTAACCCCATGGGGGGCGGAAAAGAAGGGCCGGGACAAGTCAATATGCCAACCTGTTGCGGTGGCGTTGCTGTCAATCCCGGCGATATGGTCATTGGCGATGCTGATGGGGTCATTATCGTCCCGGCTGCAGATGTGCAGGTTGCTATTCAGGGAGCGCAAGCAAAAGTGGATGCCGAAAACATCCGCATGCAGGCCATTAAGGACGCGCCACTGGACGGGATCTCGGCTCCCTGGTTGATTCCTACACTTATTAAATATGGTGTTTTAAATGAAGGAGATGAAATATGAGCAGTAACAAGATTCTGATCACGAGCCATAAGCTCAATCCCAAAGCCATTGAGGTGCTTGAGCAGCGTGGCTATGAGGCCGTTTTTACTCCCCCCTATACAGCCCCGGAAGATCTGGTCAAACTGGTAGAAGAAACAGATCCGATCGGTATCCTAGTGCGTCTTGGGCAGATTAACGATGCTGTTATCAATGCCGGTAAATCGTTAAAGGTCTTGTCAAAATTCGGTGCTGGTGTCGACAATATCGATATCGATGCCGCTACCAAACGCGGCTTGCCGGTATTGAATGCTCTTGGTGCCAACGCCAAATCTGTTGCTGAGCATGCGATTACCCTGATGATGGCAACCATCAAAAAAACTTTGATGCTTGATACTACTCTGCGTGGCGGTCAATGGGTCAAGCCTCAGCACCTGAGTACTGAAGTCTCTGGTAAGGTCCTCTGTATTGTTGGCTTGGGGCAGATCGGTCGTGCCGTATCAAAAATCGCCAAAGGCCTTGAGCTTGAAGTGCATGCCTATGACCCCTATCTTGATGACTCTGTTTTTGAAGAATACGGAGTTATCCGGGAAACCTCATTTGAAGACCTAGTCAAAAAAGCCGACATCGTCACCATGCACTGTCCTTTGACCCATGAAACCGCTAAAATGATCAACGCAGACAGTATCGCCATGATGAAAGATGGTGTGTTTATCATCAATACCGCCAGGGGTGGGGTCGTTGATGAACCAGCATTGGAAGCCGCACTGAAGTCAGGAAAAGTGACCGCGGCCGGACTTGATGTGTTCGCCGTAGAACCCCCGCCGGCAGATCATCCTTTCTGGAGCCTTGATAATGTTGTTGTTTCCCCGCATGTCGGGACCAGTACCGCTGAAGCTGATGTGCGTGTCTCTGTTGCAGCTGTCATGGGCATTATTCAGGTTGTTGAAGGGGAAGAGGTTGATCCGAATCGGATCGTGAACCGTCAAAAATTAAGTGCCTGATAAGATCCTTATGTAACCCGGATTCCCAATCTGCGGAATGTTTTTCGGTGGATGAGTGCGAGGAAAATTTCATGTCAGAAGATGTCCAAACTCTGATTAACGGAGCAATCGATTGCCATATGCATGGCAGTCCTGATGTGACCGAACGGATTGCTTCCGATCTTGAACTTGCACAGGCCGCAAAAGATGCCGGAATGAAGGGAATTCTGGTGAAAAGTCATGTTTCTCCGACAGCATCCAGGGCTCGACTGGTCCAGGATGCTGTCGGTGGTGATTTTCATGTTTTTGGTGGCTTAGTCCTCAACCGTCAGGCCGGAGGGCTGAATGTCGCTGCTGTTGAGGCAGAGATCAAACTGGGTGCCAGGCAGATCTGGCTACCGACCCTATCTGCTGTCAATCAAGCCAGAATCAGTAACCGTGACCTGTCCCAAAGTGTTGCCGTTTTTGACGATGATGGTCACCTGCAACCCCAACTTTACGATATCTTTGACCTGATCGCTCAGGCTGATATCGTTCTTGGAACCGGTCATCTCTCCGCTGCCGAAATCGCAAAAGTCGTTCCTCTCGCCATGCAGCGTGGCGTTAAGAAGGTCCTTATCACTCACCCTGAATCACGCCTGATCAAAATGCCCTTGGAGATGCAGAATCAACTGGCCAAAATGGGAGTTTTTTTTGAGCGGTGCTTTTTCCAGATGTCGGTTAAGGGGGCCGCAGCTTTTCCTCCGCAGGCTATGGTTGAGCAGATCGAAAAAACTGGTTACAGTTGCAGCATTATTTCAACCGATTTTGGCCAGATATCAAATGACCCGCCGGTTGAAGGTTTGCGGAAATATATGCAGATCCTTCTGGAGCACGGCGTTTCCTATGCCGCACTTGAAATTATGGTTAAGAAAAATCCGGCGTTTTTGATGGGGCTTTCTGAGCCTTGATCAGTTCATCATGATTTTTTAGTCAAACAGCTGTTTCCATCGATATCTATTTCAGATGAAAAGCAATTGGGGAACATCTTAACTCTTCTTTTGATGGGCGCTAGGATCAATTCGAGCATTTCAGTCTGCTGAATCTTCCATGACTATTGTCGCATGACTCTATAGATTCTGAACCGTTCTAGGGCCCTGCGGCGCTGGTTGCTTGAAAGCATGCTACTTCCCGCGCCAGAATTGCCCGTTTGCGGGTTGTTCCCCAATGATAGCCACCGATGCCTCCATTGGCTCTCAGGACCCGGTGGCAGGGAATCAGATAGGCGACGGGATTTTGCCCGACAGCGGTGCCGACTGCCCGCTGGGCCCTGGGATGTCCTATCGCCTCGGCCAGCGCGCCGTAGGAGACGGCAGCCCCTTCGGGAATGCGTAACAACGCCTCCCAGACCTTGATCTGAAAGTTTGTTCCTTTCAGCAATATTTTCAGCGGGGTTTGCGCTTTGTCGTGACGTGGATAAAAAATCTGCTGGATGGCCTCTCTTCCCGCATGCGGGTCCTCAACGAGCAACGCTTCCTGCCAGGTTTCCCGTAATTCATTAAGCACGTGCGGCTTCATTTCCGGATCCACGAACGCAAGACTGCAGATCCCCCGCGGGGTGACCGCCAGCAGGCATTCCCCAAAAGGGGTCGCATGGAAGCCGTAGCTGATGTGCAGGTCCTTCCCCTGGGTTTTGAACTCTCCCGGCGTCATCGCCTCAACACTGACAAACAGGTCATGCAAGCGGCCCGGTCCGCTGAGACCAACATCCAGGGCGGTATCAAGCACGGAGACCGATTCGCGTAGCAGTTTTTTCGCGTTTTCAATGGTCAGATATTGCAGAAAGCGCTTGGGGCTGACTCCGGCCCAGGATTTGAACAACCGCTGAAAATGATATGGGCTCAGGCCGATGTGTTCCGAAACCTCATCAAGGGATGGCTGTTCTAAGACATGTTGCTCCAGATAGCCAATCGCTTGCTCAATGCGCCTATAGTCAGAGTTCTCCATCGAATTTTCTCCATGATGAACATTTTCCTTGGGAAAATCCCTGTTTTGACAGGCTTGTTGGTCGTCACTGAGAGATTTCCGTCTTGCCGCCTTACCAACATCATAGTGATATGATCACAGCTGCACCACCCGATTCTTGCTGCAAGGAAAGAATCAGCAGCAAGAATCGGGTGGTGCAAAGTCTGCCGCAATGCCTATGCTGTCCTCAAACACCAAGAGTGGAGTATCAGTATGGGCGTAGTGAACACGAAAATGGAACCGTTTGAATGGCTGCTGCTGTTGATTTTGTCCGTTCTTTGGGGCGGATCGTTCTTTTTTATCGGCGTTGCCGTCAAGGTCTTGCCGCCCTTGACCATTGTCGCAGTGCGGGTGGGGCTGGCGGCGGTCACTCTCAACCTGATCGTCCGTGCAACCGGTTTGCGGATGCCGAACGAATGGCTTTACTGGAAAGCCTTTCTCAGCATGGGCTTACTCAACAACCTGATTCCTTTTTGCCTGATCGTCTGGGGGCAGATGCACATCGCCAGCGGGCTCGCGTCGATTTTCAATGCCACCACCCCATTGTTCACGGTGATCGTTGCGCATATCTTTACCAAAGACGAAAAAATGAGCGGAGGACGGGTCGTCGGTATTCTGGTTGGTTTTGTCGGTGTCGCGGTGATTATCGGCCTGGATAGCCTGGGCGGACTCGGGGCCAACGTTCTGGCGCAATTCTCGGTACTTGGCGCAGCTCTGTCCTACTCTTTTGCCGGTGTTTACGGGCGGCGCTTCAAAGGCATGGGGGTTGCTCCCCTGGTGACTGCAACCGGACAGGTGACGGCATCGACCCTTTTACTGGTTCCGCTGACTCTTGTCGTGGATCAACCCTGGACCCTCGCTATGCCTGGATTAGGTGCCTGGGCTGCGCTCGCCGGTCTGGCGTTGGTATCGACGGCTCTGGCCTATATCATTTATTTCCGTCTTCTGGCAACGGCAGGTGCGACCAATCTTCTGCTGGTGACCTTTCTGATCCCGGTTAGTGCGATTCTTCTTGGTGTCGCATTTCTTGGAGAGTCTTTGGCCGGTAAAGATTTCATCGGGATGGGCTTGATCTGTTTGGGACTGGCCGCAATTGATGGGCGGCTTTTTTTGTTTTTGAAGAAAAAATTGTTTCCCGGGGGTATCGTTTAAAGGGGAGCAGACTAACGAGATGTGGAAAAAATCCCCAGTTGAACAGGAACGCAAGGCCGTTAGCAATGCGTCCCTCAATGAGTTACAAATTAAACTACTTCTACAATGCCCCAATCGAGAGTTGTTGAGGCATGCTGAAGAAAGAGCTAGTTCATCACCGCCGCTATACCACTAGGCAAGAGGCGATATGAGAGATCACCGAATACATCGAAATCTTTTACAATCACCAAAGGAAACAGGCTCGGCTCGGTTATCTCTCGCCAACTGCCTACGAACAGAATTATTTCAAAGGGCTAAGAGTCGCTTAAGGAATTTGGGTGTTCGCTATTGACGACCGACCCCAAAGAGCGGCTGAGCCAGGCGATCCGCCGTCGAGAACGTGTCATTCGCATCTTCCCCAGCGAGAATTCGGCCTTGTGCTTAATGGTGAAGACACTTTGTGACTATTGCCTTTGTTTCTTCATCGGCCAACTTTTTTTTGAACCCAGGAGAGAACAGTGTTTATGGCCGGGTTTTCCCTTTCATCCTCACGACAGACAAGAAGATAAACACGCTCATCCAGAATGGTTTCGGAGAAAGGTGATACTAATCGGTTTTCTTTATAATCAGCTTCAAGAAGCACATCCTGTCCCATCGCAAAACCTGCACCCTCTTTGGCTGCTTGCCAGGCTAGGGTGGAGTTTTGAAATCGAATTCCCCGCGTGAGTATATCATCGGATATTCCGATGAGCTTTAACCATCGGTGCCACAGATTGATGTGCATATCTGATAATAATAAATGTTCCTTCTCCAGCACTTTATTAAGGGGGGTGTCAGAGTAGCGAGCTAAAAGGGTGGGGCTGCAGACGGGTGAAAAGGCTCGCTCAAACAGTGGAAAGCCGGATAATCCAAGGGGAGTTCTTTCCGAAATCATAACGGCAACGTCAATGTCTTCGCTTTTTAAATTTGGTGCTTGCAGTGATGTTTTGATGCGCAAATCAATATTCGGACAGGTTGCGTGGAAGTCTGCTAGCCGAGGCATTAACCAGTTTATTGCGAAGGTTGGGTATACATTAATTGTGACAATGGAGTGTGTCTCATCCTTCTGCGCTTCCCGGATTGCATTGCTAATTTCTTCGAAAGCTTTTCCTAATGAATGAGCAAGGACCTCTCCTTTCTCAGTTAATGCGATTCCTTGAGGGCTGCGTCGCATGAGAGGGTGGTTGATATGCTCCTCTAAAAGTGTAATCTGCCTACTAACTGCTCCGGGTGTCACGAAAAGAGCTTTAGCAGCAGCAGTGACGCTTTTCAAGCGGGCAGTCGCTTCAAATGCCGCTAAGGCTTTAAGGCTTGGCAGTTTGTAATTCATTTTGCTAGTTTCCTAAACAAAAGTTGATATACAGGGTATTTTTTCATTTATAAGTCAACCGATTGTTGAAAAAGTCCATTCTGGGATTTTTTTACCTTACAATATCAATGAGTTATGAAACCGTCATTGATGTTGATTGCCCATTCGTGGGCTCGACAGTCTGTTAACTCCGCGTGGATTCTCCTAAAGGTTATCCCTTCAGGGAATGAAACACTTTTTATTATACCCCTCCATTTTTCCGAATTACCTCTTCACTTCATATCTCTGGGAGAAGCTCAGCTTTTGTGACCTGGTTTGGTGCGGGAGGGTTGGCTTTTTTATCTAAAATGAATTGATTCAAAGTCAATAGATTCGCTCCCCTTCCAAATGGACTTTTCCAATAGAAATTGTAAACATTTATGAATGTAACCTTATATAATTATTAACTCTTTTCTGTAAAGAAGTTTTGTGTATTGTTGCCATCCGGAATATCTCTTTTTTTAATTATCTGTTGATGTTTTCTCAACATAATATGGAGGATTAGTGCATTGACGATTGACCATGACTAGGGCATTTTGCCTTAGATAGAACAATGATTTGATGGTGTGGTGATTGTTAGTTGTCAGTTCTGTGACAATGCCAACCAGCCACAACCCTTTGCCGGTCCGAGTCGTGTTTAAAACGAATTTTTCATCATGAACCATTTTAAAGTAATGCATCAATTTACGATATCGACTTGTCAAGGCGGTCTTTCCTTTCTGTTGAAGAACAGCGTTTTTGCAGGGGCAAGGCAGAATGTCACGGTGATAGCTGCCCTGGGGTGTTTGTCATGAGCCTCAGAACTGCTGATTCTGTCCTCTTGGTTGAATGATCAATCTAGAGAGGGATTAAAGTTTTATTGAAGAAAATTAAGTAAAAAATGTTCATGACAATACATGTAATCGGAGGCTCAACGTGTTGGATGCCATTGTAAAAGAAAAATATCCTGACAGTTGCAAGGAGAAGACAATGGAAAAAAATGACCATGAGGTAGCGGAAATGAACCTGAAAGGTCCTGCTGTTCGCGTTTCTTTGCCAGCTCTTGAATTGGTCATCGGGCTTGGATGTATGGTGACAGTCATCTTCTATTTGATGAATGCTTATAAGTTACCCGTCTCTTTGAACGCTATGGATATTGGGGCAGGAGGCTTTCCGAAACTGCTTGGATTTGGAACGCTTCTCTGCCTGCTTCCGATGATTGGGATTGCTGTTTACCATTTGTTTATGGGAGGACAGCATTTCGGTATCGTTTCAACAAAACGTCCCCTTGGTGTGCTGGCCACGATAGCCGTGCTGTTCTTGGAAACCGTTTTTTTTGAAAAAATCGGGATCATTACCTGTGTTTGGGGGGCCTCATTATTGACCATGCTTGCTTGCGGTGAGCGTCGTGTCATACACCTGCTTGGTGTGTCTGTCGCTATTGCGGCCTTTATTTATGTTGTTTTTGTAGTTTGTCTTAAAGTTCATTTTCCATAAGGGGATTCGGTATGTTCGAAGGTATTCTGTCCGGTTTCGCTGCATTCAGCAATCCCATGGTGTGGGCCAGCCTTTTTGGCTGTGCATTTATAGGCTATCTCGTTGGGGCCATTCCCGGCCTTGGGCCAAGTCTTGGTGTGGCCCTTCTTATTCCTTTCACTTATGGTATGGATCCGGTTGTCGCGATCGTGGGGCTGGTTGCCCTTTATGCTGCTGCTGAATATGGAGGAGGCATCACGGCAATTTTAATAAATTCTCCCGGCACCGCATCTGCCGTCGCAACATCATGGGACGGTTATCCGCTTTCTCAGCAAGGTCGTGTCGGAGAAGCACTGACCATCTCTATTCTTTCCTCTGGGTTGGGTATTTTTAGCAGTACCTTGTTCTTGGTATTCACGGCGGTGCCTTTGTCGGAGTTTGCGCTTCGTTTTGGTCCCGGAGAGTATTTTGCTCTCGCTTTTGTCGGTTTGAGTCTTGTTGCCGGTTTGTCTGAAGGGTCTGCCCTTAAAGGGGCGATTTCAATGGGCCTTGGCCTCATGTTTGCGACAGTGGGACTCGACACTCAAACGGGGGTGCCACGGTTTGTTTTGAACGCCGAATTTTTTGAAGGGCTTCCGTTGGTTCCAGTGTTGCTAGGTTTGTATGCTCTTTCTGAGGTCATAATAATGATTGAAGAAGGTGCCACGGCCAAAACTTTGCAAGCAAAGCCGGTAGGTGGAATGATTCGTGTCCCATTAAAAAGTATGTCCAAGATGAAGGCCGTTCTTGCGCGCAGTTCTATCGTTGGCTATGTCATTGGCGTTATTCCTGGCGCGGGAGCTTCAATTGCCTCTTTTATCTCCTATGCGATCACCAAAAAGCTCTCAAAAACCCCAGAACGCTTTGGAAAAGGGGCTGTGGAAGGGATTGCTTCCTCTGAAGCCGCCAATAACGGTGCCGTGTGCGGGGCGTTAGCCCCTCTGCTGGCTTTGGGGATTCCGGGGTCGCCAACAACCGCCATTTTGATAGGTGCACTTATGTTGCAGGGAATTCAACCGGGGCCATTGCTTTTTTCCCGTAATCCGGAGATTCCCTATACAATTTTTGCCTCATTATGGATCGGTGTTCCCATTATGGTGTTCATCGGGCTGGCAGGGGCTCGAGTCTGGGCTAAAGTTGCTAACATTCCGCGACCTGCAATTGCCGCAATTGTGGCAGGACTCTCCCTCGTTGGGGCTTATGCCTCGGAAACCACCATGTTCCCTGTTTATATTACCTTAGCGTTTGGAATTGTTGGATATATCTTAAGGAAAGTGCAAATCCCACTTGCTCCGATCATTCTTGCACTGGTGCTGGGGAATATGATGGAGACAAATTTCCGTAGGGCATTGATCACTTCAAAGGGGAGTTTGGACATTTTCTACACGTCGCCAATGACACTGATTTTGCTGATCATCGCAGTGGTGACTTTCCTTCTTCCGTTTTTTAATCTGGTGCGGCGACAGTTTAAAAAATAATCAATTTTATCCGGATAGTTCATGTTGGTGCTGTGTCTGTTTGCAGGAATCACTTCAGCAAATTGAATGCCAGTCCAGAGAGCCTTCGATATTTTGATCAGATATTTGATACGAATGATAATCAATCACCAAAAAAAAGGAGGTGAAATGTTTTAACACTGTCAATGTTTTTTGATGAAAAGGGAATCGGTGCATAAGAAGGAACAATTAATTCTTTACGGAATTATAAGAATTGATGCTCCTAACATGATCTGTTTTTTCCAATTCTCGAATATGACTTCTGCCGGAAGATAGGTTTGGAAACGGATTGTTTTTCTTGCTGACCAAAGGAGGTAGCTGATATGACATCGGACCATGGGAAAAAAATTCGGTATTTGATTTGTGCATTTTTTGTAGCCATTGCATTGACCGTAAGTTTTAACAGTTTCGCGTTTGCTGAGGCTGATTGGCCGACCGGGCCTGTAGAAATTATCGCGCACTCCAAGCCCGGTGGTAATCCAGACATTCTCGGACGGACTCTTGGTAATGCCCTCTCTAGGGTCATTGGACAGCCGGTTGTTATCATCAATGCTCCGGGTGGTGGCGGCGCAACCCAAATGGCCAAGGTTCGATCTGCAAAACCTGATGGTCAGACTCTTGCGATCAATACTTTGACTCATTTGACCGCAATGCAGACAAACTTAAAAGGGACCTTTTCCATTGATGGGTTCAGCTGGGTCTGTGCAGTTCAGAAAGATCCTGTTATCTTCTTTGTCAGTAAAGACTCACCCTTTAATTCACTTAATGACCTTATTGATTATGCCAAGAAAAATCCTGGAAAGTTGACTGCTGGCGGCTACGGTCCTGTCGGAGCAATGTACAATATCGCCATGAACATGCTTGCCAAAGAAGCTGACTTCGAATTTAACTGGCTGGGTTTTAATTCTTCAACTGAAACGGTGACCTCAGTGCTTGGTGGCCACCTTGATCTTGGTATTTCTAATGGGGGCCCTACTGCAGGATTCTTTGAATCGGGACGGTTGAAGGCCCTTGGAACCATCAATACTGAACGTCTTGAAGGCCTCCCCGACATTCCCACCTTTGATGAGCAGGGTGTTCACGTAGATAACTCTTGGGTTCAGGTCCGCGGTTTGTACGGCCCGAAAGGGATGCCGATAGAGATCCAAAACAAGATTGCCGATGCAGTAAAAAAGGCAATGCAGGATGAAAGCTATCAAGACTATAGAAGAAACAGTGGTGTCAGTGATAATTGGAAGGGGCCTGCTGAGTACAATACTTTTGTCAGAAAAGCTAGCGAGATAGCTCTTAGGCAACTTAAGGCTACCGGAATTACCCAGTAGATCGCTTAAATTTTTCCCCAAGCAGGACCACCTGCTTGGGGAAAAATATCGCTTTAGCCCTTTTCACTCCCGTTCCCTATCTGCCAGCACTATATTTCACCTATTATACAATCTCCCCCAAGGTCCCTGGTTCACACCGGTAATAAAGTAAATATGCAACCTGCGTGAATAATACTTTGGTGCTCAATGACTTGGCAGCTTGTTGAGAACCCGCCTGTCGAGCCCAAGGATGGACTTTTTCAACAACCAGCTAGTCAATTGTCAGTTCCAGCACTTCAGGCTAATGGAGTTGGCGAAGCTGCGGTGCTTTATAAAAAACCCATGCCGAATAAGTCAAGGTTATCCCAGCGCTGATAATAATGGCTATCGGCTCACCCCAAAATTCTGCCTCCCAACCTGCCAGAAGCGCTCCTATTGGGTTTAAGCCGAATATACAAAACGTGTAAAGGCTGACAACACGTCCACGATATTCATCGGCGACTTCTGATTGAATTAATGAGTTCAGCATGTTGAAGGTGATCATGAAACCCCAGCCAACACCAACCATGGTCAATAATGACAGAGGAACGGAACGGAGATTGGCAAAAATGAGCAGCATAATTGGAAAGATGAACTTGCCAACTGTTAACAGTTTTCCTTTGAATTGAAACCGCCCCAGGGCGGCAATCATGATCGCCCCGCTAAGTGCGCCTATCCCCCGTGTGGACAGCAGCCAACCATTTGTTGCGGCATCCCCTCCAAGGACTCTGACCGCCCAGGCCGGAATCAACGTCATATAAACGGTGCCAAAAAGGCACATGACTGCAACAATGCTGACCAAAATACGAATGTTTTGGTGGGCCATGGCATATCTCAACCCTTTTTTGAAGTCGTCGAGAGGTGCACTGGAATCGGACTTGGAAATGAAAGGTTTAAGCCTCATCTTTGCCAGGGCAGAGATTGCAGCAATAAATGAAATCCCATTTATTCCAAAGCACCAGGCAGGTCCGAATTTCACATAGACCAAGCCGGCAACAGCGGGGCCGACCAGGACGCCTAAATTAAACATACTTGAATTAAGAGCGATGGCATTCGACAAGTCCTGGCGATCAACCAACTCAGGGACTATCGCATGTCTGGTCGGGGCATCAAATGCATTAGTGAGCCCCACGAATAGCGCCAATATAATGATATGCCAAGGTTTGACGATGCCAAGAAACGTAATACCCGCAAGAGTAAATGCCAATATCATCATGACTGTCTGGGTGATCAGCAGTAATTTGCGGCGTGACATCCGATCTGCATAAACCCCGCCGAACAAGATCAGGAAAAATGAAGGAACCCCGGTTGCAAAGCCGACATAACCCAGATAAGCAGAGGAGTGCGTTAACTCAAAAACAAGAAAACCTTGGGCCGCGGTTTGCATCCATGTGCCGACAAGTGAAACGACCTGTCCTAGAAACCAAAGGCGAAAGTTGGGATATCGAAGCGCTGTAAATATTTTGCGTAAAGGCAATGAAGGAAAAAATCTTGCTCCGGTAATCTCGGCAACGAAACGAATCATTCGACTTGGAAGTGAATCAGGATTGTCTTCATTCATAATGTGAGGAGCCTATGAAGGTATGAGATTGTTTAGTGTCGAGGGGAGGTTTGTTGTCGGTCGGCCATCCCCATTGAGGGCCGATAGGCAGATCGTCGCTGTCCTAATTTCAATAGACCGAAAGCAGATTTTATTTTTATCCCAGTTTTGATGAAATTTCAACTGACAAAACATGATTTTGCTAAGTAGGCTTTTTTGTGGGTATCATTGTGATTTAGTTGATATTGGGGCATAATTAACGCTATTAATGACTTAATAATCGGTATTGACTTTGATGAATTTCGTATAGCGGATTTAATTTTTACTAGACGGTAGTGATTTTTGGTGTTTTAGTACTCTCATATAGAAGGCTTCTTTTGATCGATGTCTGCAATTTCGGGATAGATGTTATCAAACAACAGTGTGGAGGAATAAAACTATGGTTGTCGGCCAAAATGAGGATTTAAGCTGCCTTGATAAGCTCGTAAACGTCATGTGTAAGATTTCTTATGACAACGCTCCCAGTGAAGTCGTTAAGAAAGCCAAGGAATGTCTTGCCGATTTTGTTGCCATCTTTAGTGAGGGGACAAGGAAGCCGGAATCTAT
Source organism: Geopsychrobacteraceae bacterium (assembly GCA_963668145.2). GTDB lineage: Bacteria > Desulfobacterota > Desulfuromonadia > Desulfuromonadales > Geopsychrobacteraceae > Seleniibacterium. The sequence goes on along the minus strand of CAXXJU010000044.1, from coordinate 118,183 downwards.
TAATCTGAGACGTGCTTTGGGAGATCGGTATATTATGACTCACGCTGAAGATGCCGCTCTCTGGATGGGAAGTACGGCCAGAATGCTTGATATTGATGATGGCCATCGTTTTGCCATGGCTCACCCGGGAGTCGCCATCAATGCTGCGGCCATTGCGATGGCGATTACTCTTCCGGACGTTTCCGGAAAAAAACTGCTGGAAGCGATTATCAAAGGGTATGAGGTCTATTGCTATCAGGGGCGTGTTATCAATCCCTCGGCGTACTTGAAACGCGGGGTCGATGCAACCTGCGTTTGTGGGGCTGGCGCTGCGGCGATTACAGCAGGAACCATGATGGGACTCTCTTCAACTCAGATTGCCGATGCTATCTCTTTGGCCGCCTCTCTGGCCGGCGGGCTTAATCAGTCAGCTATTGACGGTTCGGCTCAGAAATACCTGGTTGCGGGTTGGGGGGCAAAGTTGGGTATTGCTGCCGCGAACCTTGCAAAATATGGCCTCGGGGGGCCCAGCCATGTGTTTGAAGGACGGCTTGGTTTCTGCAACGCCTTTTCGCCAGAACCCAATATTGAGTACATGCAGAACCCGGCATTAAACTGGGATATTTTGAACGTTTATCTCAAGCAATACGCCTGCGTGCGACGAATTCATGCGACTTTGGATGCGGTCAGGACAATTGTCGAGCGGGAAAAACTGGATGTCAGTCAGGTCAAACAGGTTAAGGTCCTGGGTGGGCAATTTCTTTATGATGCTGGAAGCTATCGACCCAAGGATATGGCCCAAGCCCAAACCAGCGTACCATACGCCGTGGCCATTTATCTTAAACATCGAGACGTCACAGACGACCTTATTCATGAAAGTCTTCACAGCGAGGAGATTGCCGCTATTTCAGATCGGGTGACTGTCATCAAAGATGAAGAGATGGTCAACCTGACCAAGAAAGATTCAAGTCTGTGGGGGGCTGCTAAGGTTGTCCTGAGCACGGTAAATGGTCAAGAGTATACCGAAACCAAGATTTGCCCGGATGGTGATCCGGAGAGCCCGTTTCCGGCAGGTGTTATTCGGGAGAAATTTATGGTGTTGGGCCAAAAGACCCTTGGCGTTGACGGTTCTGAAAAGCTCTGGAAAGAAATCTCCTCGTTAGAGGAAGAACCCTATGCAGGAAAATTGTTTTTGCAATTGGTGGCGAAAATTTAAATTTATTCTGCATTGTTGACAAAGGATGTTTTTGCCCCCCTAACGCAGATGTCTTTGTTAGGGGGGCTCTCAATATATAATATCTATGTAAGGAGTTTTTTTGATGGAAAATAAGGAATATCTCGTATACGGACTTGCCGATTATGTCGCTGGTTTATCCTTTGATGATATCCCGGCTCGAGTGGTAGATGTTGCAAAGCAATGTATTCTCGATTCTTATGGCAATATTATCTATGGCCGGCATTGCGAAGCCGCGGATGATATCTTGAATTATCTGAAGATCTCCGAAACTGAACCCATTTCTGAATCAAAAGTGTCGGTGATTGATGCTGCTGGTCGTATGTCAGATAAGCAGACGGCAGTGTTTGTACATACCATGATGGCCCGCTGTTCAGATCTTGACGATGGCTATCGCCATGCCATGGGGCATCCGGGGTCAAGTTTGGTGCCACTGGTTCTGGCCATGGCCCAGCTGTATGGGCGTACCGGGACAGATATCATAACGGCGCTTACTGCGGGGTATGATGTCTATGCCCGTATTGGTGAAGCCGTCAATCCATTTATGTACAGGGAACGTGGATTTGATGCAACAGGGGTCTGTGGAGCCATTGCTTCAGCGGCTATCGTTGGAAAAATGGCCGGTTCGTCAGCGGAGGTCATAAAAAACGCCATGGGACTCTCTTCCCTGTTTACCGGCGGACTGATCGAATATCAGAATGATGGCACGTCGGGTAAAATTTTCTGCGGCGGTTGGGGGGCAATGACCGGAATGCGAGCTCATGCCCTTGCCACCTGCGGCTATACCGGGCCTAATGCTGCTCTTGAGGGGAAACAGGCTTTCTTCCAGGCCTTCAAGGGGACCAGCGGTCATTTGAACATGGAAAATGTGTTGACTGATCTGGGGGGTACTTTCAAGATCTCCAATATTTATTTCAAGCGTCATGCCTGTCAGCGGGGGCTGCATGCTATTATCGATGGAATGCTGGATATTCGTGAGGAAGGCGGCCTGCTTCCTGAGCAGATTAAGGCTGTGAATATTCACACAACGACTTTTATCCTGCGATTGTCCAACCCCGCCCCTGCAACTGCAGTCGGTGCGCAGGCCAGTGCTCAATTCTCTTCAGCAGTGGCACTTAAGCATGGTCGAGTCGATTCTGAAGAGTTGATGGTGCAAAGTATTGCTGATCAGGACGTTGTTGCTTTGGCAAGAAAAATTAATGTTGTTAAAGATGATGATGTTCAGCAGTATCTTGCCAACAATCCAACACATTTTTGCGCGGCAAAAATTGTTTTGGATACAATTGATGGCCGTCAGTTTGATCGTTGGGTTCCCGTTGCTCAGGGCGATGTCGAATCCCCCTTTGGTTGGCATGACTTGAGTGTTAAATTTAAAAACCTTGTCAAAGGGACTCCTTTTGAGGCCTCAAGAGATGAACGCTATGAATTTATAAAATCTTTGGAGCAAAAAGAGTCTGTTGATTGTCTTTTCCATGTTTCATAATTTTGACAGTATTGAAAAAGTCTCGGAATTTATTTTTTAAATAAACCTTTTTGGGAAAAGAGAGTTTTTTTGCTTTATAGTTTTTCAGCGAAATTAATTTCAATACCGATCCTTAGTTTGGATCGGTATTGCTTTATTGGCTCTTCAGTCGTTGATTGAAAAACTAGGCGGGTTTTATCTCTTGTTTGCGATCCGCGCTTTATTTCTCGATATTATAGTGGATCCATTGTCTACCATTCCTATTATTGCTACTTAAATGGCAAGCCTTTAAATACTCAATAGAATCCCCTTTAGACATAGTTTATTGGCCCACCTATGCTGGTTGACCCATTATTGGGTTAGGTCTGCAAGCAACCAATAGTGAGCTTTGAGGCTGGTTCTCCTCTGGGACCTGCAGCTTCCACGGCCTGATTTATGGTTAATATGTGGAGGTAGCGGTGTCAACGGGGGGGGGGGGGGGGGGGGGGGGGGACTTTCCCCTGATTGTTTTGTGGTCTGACCTCTGCGTTTCTCGGGCCTTATCAGGAGGGATGAATCAAGGCGGCAAATATTGTTTTAAAATAAGAAAAAATCTTGACTCCGATTTTTAGATAGGTAATATGGGTTTCATTAGGTGGATGTTTATTTTGTTTGGTAAAAGTTATTGGCAGGGCATGTTCCGCAGGAGGTAAGAAGTCTTCTTGTAGCTTGGAGATGTTGCTAATCTGTTTGGCCGGAATTAATGGGATGTAAAAACTAAAGAATGATGAAAGGGTTTTGACTATGTTGAAAGAGGCGGCCGTCGCGAGATTGTTTTTGGTGTTAACGATTTTTGCACTAGTTGTTACTTTATTGATTCCGGTATTCGTTGGGAGGGCTTTTGAGGGCACCCAGACCGAGTTTAGTCCTCGGATGTGGCCCTATGCTTCTCTGCTGTCGCTGTTTGTTTTCTCTCTCGGTGGTTTTTTCTCCTTTAAGAAAAAATACTCTTTAACAATGAAGCAGGTTTTGGACCAGGGCTTTTGGGAACGGAACCTCAAGCAAATTTTCATGGTCGTATTCCTGATTGCCTATATCTTTAGTATGGACTACCTCGGCTATGTCATCTCCTCATTTGTCGCACTGGTATCACTCTTTTATATATATGGCTCCAGAAAAAATCACTTGAAGAACATACTGCTCGCCGCCGTATTTATTGGGATAACTTATTACTTGTTTAGTACTGTTTTTATGGTTTCTTTACCGGAATTTTCACTGTTTTCTTGATGTAGGGAGTGTGTGATGGATGTTTTTTTGTCTGTAGTAAATGAGACCGTAACCTGGGTTGGGGTTTTGTACCTGGTTTGCGGGGTCTTCGTTGGTATCCTGGGTGGGTCGCTGCCCGGTATCAGTCCAAGTATGACAATCTCCCTGCTCTTGCCGATGAGTTTGTATTTTTCGACCAACAACGCCTTAATGGCCCTGATTGGTGCTTACATGGGGGCTATGTATGGGGGATCAATTTCTGCCATTCTTATCAATACTCCAGGATCAGCAAGTGCTGCTGCGACTGTTCTGGATGGATATGAAATGGCTAAGAATAATCAAGCCGGAAAAGCCTTAGGGATGTCCCTCTCTGCGTCCTGTACCGGTGGGCTGATAGGTTCGATTATCTTGATGCTGTCTGCTAACTTGCTGGCAAAGCTATCTCTTAAATTCGGCCCCCCGGAATATTTTGGTATTATGCTGTTTACTTTGGTGCTGATTGCCGGGATTTGTAGTGATAATTTCTGGAAGGGGCTTTCTCTGGTTGCGCTTGGCCTGTTTTTTTGGCGCCATTGGTGCGGATCGGATTGATGGAACCGAGCGTTTTACTTTCGGGTTGGGGGACCTGTATGACGGTATTCAGCTTCTGCCCCTTTTCATAGGTACATTCGCCTTGTCTGAGCTGCTCATTCAGACCGGAAACAGTGTGGAAGATTTGAATAAGCCAGCCGATGTTGCGGCCATGGGTGACAATCGATTGACTTTTAAGGAATATCTTAGTCAGTTGAAGAACAGTATTCTGGGGGGCATTTACGGGTGTCTCATCGGTATCCTTCCTGGTTTAGGTGGAAGTACGGCCTCATTTATCTCTTATGCCGACGCCAAGCGCAGGTCAAAGCACCCCGAAAAGTTCGGAACAGGTATCATCGATGGTGTTGCTGCGCCGGAAGCTGCGAATAATGCTGTATGTGGTGGGGCCCTTGTCCCAATGCTAACGTTAGGTATTCCCGGCGATGTTGTTACCGCAATCCTTATGGGAGCGTTTATCGCCCATGGCGTTAAGCCAGGACCTCTGCTGTTCGCTGAACATATCGATGAAGTTTATAAAATTTATATAGCTATCATCCTGTCAGTTATCGCGCTGTTTTTTGTTGGCACGATCATGTTGCGCTTTTTTGTCAAAATAATCGCTGTAAGAAAATCACTCTTGATGCCATTTATCTTTATTCTGTGCGTATTGGGAACCTATGCCGCGCGCGGCAACCTTTTCGATCCTTTTGTTATGGTCGTTTTTGGGGTTGTTGGTTTTGTTCTGCGCTCAGGGTCGTTCCAGTTAACCCCGGTGGTTATTGCTTTTATTTTGGGAATTGAGCTTGAAACCAGCTTTAGACAGGCAATGCGGGTGTCAAGTATGGATCCTAGCATTTTTATCTCCAGTCCTTTTTCCGTATTTTTTCTGGTTTCCACCCTTATTTTTGTAATTGTGACCGGCTATAAGCGGACTCGCAAGAATGGCAATACAGGTCCTGTTGAGTAATAAAATTCCTTTTTTGGGTAATGTATAACGCATTGCCTCAACTCAAGCAGAAGGAGCGACATAGATGAGACGTTTAGTGCTAAGCCTTGCAATCGGAATTTGTTTCCTGGCCAGCTCAATGGTTACCCCAGTCATGGCGGCCAAATACCCGAGTAAACCTATTGAGGTGATTGTTCCTTACGGTGCTGGTGGTGGTTCTCACCTCGCCTCTGAACTTCTTGTTCCTGGTGCAGAAGAAGTCTTTGGACAACCCCTTAAAATCACGACCAAGCCAGGTGCTGGCGGTTCCCTCGGCGCTACCTATGTCGCCAAGCAGAAACCAGATGGCTATAAATTGCTGTATGCTACCCTGGCGCTGCCTATCGGCCCCCATATTGCCAAAGTTGGCTATCAGGTTTCTGATTTCGTAGCGATTGCAAGGGTTTCAAATATTGCCCAGGTTATTGCTGTCAGCAAGGATGCCCCCTATAACAATGCAAAAGAATTTATTGCTTATGCAAAGGCCCATCCGGGCGAACTGACCTGGGCTCACCCCGGTGCTGGTTCAAGCCTGAACTTCCTTGGTGCTGATGCCATGTTCCGCATGGGGATCATCAAGGATGTTAAAGGTATTCCATTTAAAAGTACTGCTCAGGGGGTTGCCGCTGTTCTCGGTGGCCACATCAATGCCGTCAGTACCTTTGTCCCAGCCATTCTGGAAAACCTTAAAAGTGGCGATCTGAAAGTTATTGGTGTAAGCGGCACAGAGCGTGTTCCTGAAATTCCAAATGCCCCGACTTTTCAGGAGCAAGGCTACGATGCTCTTCTGACCAGCTGGCGTGGTATTGTTGTTCAGAAGGATACTCCTCCGGAAATCGTTGACTTTTTGCGTAAGGGTTTTGCGAATGATCGTCAACAGTGAAGACTATAAAGAGCGTGCCACTTTGTTTGGTGAGCCGCCGGCCTACGTTCCAGGAGAGGAGTTCACTAAAATTATCGCAGAGCAAGACAAGACCGTGGCTGCCCTCGTAAAAGAGATTGGTATTGGGCATTAATGTGATTTGATTGTGGTTTGGATTCCTTTGCAGCCCAGGCTGCTTGGGTGATTCCGAATGAAATGAAGTACCATAGTCGCCTGGTGATATCGCTAGGCGACTATTTTTTTCTGCAATGATACTTCTGAAGGTATCGGCTTAACAATAGGGAACGCTTGATTGAGAAATCCGATTGTGGCGATGCTGCCGGCATTATTTTGTCAACCCAAAGTTGTCCTTTCTGTCGGTTGATGACTGATCATTTCATTGGGTGAAAAATAGTTTTATTGAACGGAATCAACTCTTGTGCAAATATGCTATCAAACATCGTATGTTTTTATTCTTGGTCGGGTTTGATTTGAAAACCATTGACTATTAAAAAGGAGTTTTTTCAATGAGTAGAGAATGTGTGTTGCCTGAAGCGGCTACAATCTGTGAAGTGGGCCTCAGGGATGGTATTCAGAATGAAAAGAAACTGTTGAGTGTTGATGAGAAACTTGAGGTTCTTGATTCCATCGTGGATTCTGGCATTAAAGTAATTGAGATCGGATCATTTGTTCATCCTAAAGCGGTTCCTCAAATGGCAGATACGGGTGAGCTGGCTAAGCGCATGAAGCGTGTGGATGGAGTCGAATACAGGGTTCTTGTCCCCAATCTTAAGGGCCTTGAGCGAGCTCATGATTCCGGTCTCACTAAGGCAAAGCTGACTGTCAGTGTCAGTGAAACTCATTGTATGGCCAACTTTAATCAGAGCCCATTGGAAATGAATGGAGGGGTTCAAGCCCTGTGTTTGATTTTGCGGCCAAGAATGGCATAGAAATTTCCGGTGCTATGTCCCTCAGCTTGGGGGTGTGCTTGGGAAGGTAAAATTTCCAATTCAACAAATTGAAAAAATTACTCGTGCATTCGTTGATCTTGGCATCACTGAACTGTCTTTGTCCGATGCGACCGGGATGGCCAATCCTCTGCAAATTTATGAGGTGGGCAGTTATCTTCGTAAAACCTTTCCCCATGTGACATGGGTACTGCATTTACATAATACAAGGGGTATGGCATTAGCCTGTGCGTTTGCAGCACTTCAGGCAGGCATAACGATTTTCGACGGTGCCTTTGCGGGATTTGGCGGTTGTAACTTTATCCCCGGTGCCGCTGGTAATGTTTCTACCGAAGATCTTATTCATATGCTGCATGAAATGAACATTGATACTGGTGTCGATCTTGTTAAGGCTATGGAAACAGGACGTCTGGCTCGGCGTTTACTTGAGCGAGAGGGCGGGAGTTATGTTCTCCGCGCTGGGCGTAACGCCGATCTAGTTCAGCAGAAGGCTGAAAAGCAGAAAAACAACTAAATAAAATTTAAATTTTTCTTTTTATTACAGCTGATTGACGTATCTGGACTGCTTTTGGGACTGATATGTCAATCAGCTGTTTTTTTTTGAATGATTCATATTGTTGTCTCGATCGGAAACATAGCTGGTTCTGTTTAGAGCCATGTCGCAAAAAGGCTTCCCGGCCAGTTGTTCATTTCATTATTTCGTCTTGCTCTAGAACTGGCAGGTGCTCCTTTCGATGGGAACAGCGACGACCAGTGCTATCGCGGCGAACTAAAAGAAGAGGCAAGAAGGGGGATGTTGAGTTATTGAAGTTGAGGAGTAAGAGCCTTGGACTTCCAGTAGGTGAAACAAAAAGCGATTTTGTCATCTAAAGAACTATAATTTCATCCTCTTTTCTTGAGGGCCCATCTAAATTTGCGCAATAACAGTGTTTTTTATGGCAGGTCGTGTGTGCAACTTACTTGCTTTAAAGGAATTAAATTGCTATATTCCATTAGGTGGTTTTTTATTTTATTGAATGGCAATGCAGTGATCTCCTGTTGTGATGTGCAGCGGTTTGTCGAATCGATCTCGCGAAGGAGGACTTGATGCTATGGCAGTGCGAAATTGGTCGATCACTGACTCCTTCTTTTGCTGTTGATGCCCCACTGGTTGCTTTTTCAAGCTGTGCGTTAGGTGATGTTGGCCTTTTTTAACCATCTCAAAAAAATGAGAGCTCTTCGTGAGCGATAAGCAATGACTTTTTTATGGTCATTTGTGTGTGGGCAATAACTACCAGCTTTGGAGGACAAGCATGACCCTCTCTGAACACTTCGCAGCGTATGCCTGTGGAGACGTTTTGCGGGAAGATGATGGCAAAACGATTGCCGAAGCCCAATCCCGTATACTCGATTACATCACTGTGTATAGTGCCGCTGACTATTATTTGGATTATGCAGGGCGTATTACTGCATATGCCAAAGGACTTGTCGGCCATCATGTCAAAAACTATCGGGACTATCCTGCAAAATGTCGCAGGGTTTGTCAATGGCGCATTCGCGCATGCTCTTGATTACGACGATGGGCACTTATGGGCGGGGGTCCATGCCACTGGTCCGGTTATCGGAGCAGCTTTTGCTCTGATTCCCCAATATAATCCGTCCGGGTTAACGCTTCTGAAAGCGATAACAGCTGGATACGAAATTGAATACCGTCTGGCGAAGGCTTTGGGTAAGTCTCATATTCAAAAAGGATATCACGGCAGTTGTACCTGCGGTGTTTTCGGTTCCGCCATTACTGCCGGTAAGATTTTGGGATTGTCCCAGGAACAAATGGTTTATGCCTTGGGCTTGGCCGGCCTGGCCAGCGCTGGTTTTCGACAACCCCTCGCTGAAGGGCAGATGGCAAAGCCCATTCAGGTTGGTTATGTGACCGAGCGAGGTATCAACGCAGCGCTTCTTGCCAAGGAGGGTCTTGAGTCCCCACGGCAGATATTTGAAGGGAAAAGCGGACTGCTGACCATTTTTTCTGATCTGCCTAAAGACGAAATCATTGCAGCATGCCTCTGAAGGTCTTGGTGAGTCTCCTCAGATTAACGACACCTACACCAAGCTATACCCCTGTTGTCGCTATACTCATTTTGCTATCGAGGCCTGTTTTGCTCTGCGCCAGCAGATTGAAGATATCTCCGATATCGAATCCATTGAAGTCAATACCTTTGATATCGCTTATGAGGCAACAGCGCCGAACCCAAAACCCCAAAATAGCGCCCAGGCGCGTTTCAGTATGCATTATCTTGTCGCTGTTGCGCTTATTGAAGGGTTTGTTGGCCTTAAAGATTTTACTGCCGAATCCATTTCTCGTTCTGAAATGAGTGTTTTGGGGGACCAGGTTACCTGCCACTCGACTAAGGAATGGAACGATCTTTATCCGCAAACCCGTGGAGCGGAAGTTCGGATTGCATTAAAAGGCGGTGCCGTGCTTTCTCATAAAACTTCGCAGCTGGCCGGTATGCCTGGAGATTATGAGGCTGCTCCCAAAAAATTCCGTAATACCTGCGCGACATTTTACAGCGCCGAAGAGATGGAGTGCCTTGAAAGGTTGGTCAAGGGCTTGCCTTCAGCTGAGCAGACAATTGATGTCTTGAGTTTGGTGAAAATGCCCAGATAAATATCAATGGGTCGAAACTACTGAATCGAAAAGGACGCCTAACATGAACATTGTTCAAAAAATTATTTCTTCTCATTTGGAGCCCGGCACAACCCTTCCCGCTTCGCCGGGAGCCGAGGTCGGTCTGAGGATTGATCAGACTCTGACACAGGATACAACCGGTGTCCCTGCGTGCCTGTCCTTCGAAGCCATGGGGCTTGATCGGGTGAAAACTCAGGTTTCCGTAAACTATGCAGACCATAATACTCTGTACGTTGGTTACCGCAACGCGGATGATCATCAATATCTACGTACTGCGTCACAAAAGTACGGCATGATCTTTTCCCCCGCTGGGACTGGAATTTGTCACCAGCTGCATCTTGAAAACTTTGCCAAGCCAGGCGCTACTCAGCTTGGAGCTGACAGCCATACCCCGACAGCCGGAGGGATCGGCGCTCTTGCTATTGGTGCTGGTGGACTCTCTGTTGCTATGGCAATGGGTGGAATGCCTTACTATATCTCCATGCCTAAGGTTGTCCGCGTTACCCTCAATGGGCAGTTGACCGGTTGGGCATCCGCAAAAGATATTATTCTTCATCTTCTTGGAATGCTTTCTGTCAAAGGCGGTGTTGGCAAAGTTTTCGAATATGCCGGTCCCGGAGTCGCAACCTTGACTGTTCCAGAGCGCGCCATCATTACCAATATGGGGGCTGAATTGGGGGCAACGACCTCCATTTTCCCAAGCGATGATATGACGAAAGCTTATCTGACCTCTATGGGACGTGCTGATGATTATAGCCCCCTGAGCGCAGATGCAGATGCATCATATGATGAGGAAATCGTTGTTGATCTGTCAGCACTGGAGCCTCTGATTGCAACTCCTCATATGCCTGACAAGGTGACTCGTGTGGCTGATCTTGCGGGTCTCGAAGTGCAACAAGTCGGTATCGGGTCCTGTACCAATTCTTCCTATGCTGATCTCAAACTTGTTGCCGAGCTGTGGAAAGACAAGCAATGCGCTCAGAATCTTGACGTCCTGGTTGCTCCAGGTTCAAAAATGGTCGTCAATCTCTTGGCCCGTGAAGGTCTGCTTGAGCATCTCTTGGTCTCGGGTGCACGCCTGCTCGAATGTGCTTGTGGCCCTTGTGTCGGTGTTGGTGGCTCACCTGTGTCCAAGGGGGTCAGTATCCGAACCTTTAATCGCAACTTTGAAGCACGCAGCGGAACCAAGGATGCACAGGTTTATCTTGCTAGCCCTGCTGTCGCTGCGATGGCTGCTCTTCACGGTAAAATCACCGATCCAGCGACTTGGGGTGAAGCTCCTAAAACTGCGGTGCTGCCTGATGATGCACCGCATACCCGCCATCTTTTTGTTATGCCACCAACTGATTCCAAAGAGGTGGAAGTTTTGTACGGTCCCGGTATCAGTAAGATTCCAGTCATGGCGGCACCTGGCGACACTTTGGAAGGTCCGGTTCTCATCCAGGTTGAGGACAATATCACCACAGACCACATTCTACCTGGTGGGTCAGAGGTCATGGCGCTTCGTTCCAATCTTCCAGCTGTTTCAGATCATATCTTTGGCCGCGTTGACGCGGAATTTGCTGGGCGTGCCAAGGCTGCAGGTTGTGGGGTGATCGTAGCCGGAGAAAACTACGGGCAGGGGTCTGCTCGTGAGCACGCAGCACTTTCGCCGAGATTTCTTGGGGTGCAGGCGGTAATCGCCAAGTCATTTGCCCGGATCCATCGTGCCAATCTTCTGAACTTTGGTATTTTACCGCTGATTCTTGATAACCCTGAGGATCATGCAAAGCTGACTTTGGGCAAAAAAGTGACTATTCCCTTGTCATCTCTTGAAATTGGGAAACCCTTAAGCATCAGCGTTGAAGGTATTGGGGAGATTCCTGTCCGCAATGATCTTTCCGTGAGGGAACTGGAGAGTGTCAAAGCTGGTGGAGAGCTCAATCTTGCCGCTAAACGTTGCGCAGCTTAAATTCTTTTTCAAGTCGAAGGCTTGAGTTTCATAAAACAAGCTCTTTGTTCAGCGGTTTGGCAGTCTGATATTTTCTCTGTAAATAACCCCTTTGTACGGTTATTTACGGGGGGGCTGCTTAAACAGAGTTGTTAGCATATAGTCTTTTAACCAAAGGGAGATAAAGAATTATGGCACGTTCATTCGGCTTCAACATGACAGGTTATAGTACTCAAATTATTCGAGGTGGTTCTTCAAAGGGGATTCACCTTGATATCCGTGATCTGCCCCCAGCCGGCCCGGAGCGGGACGAGGTGATTTTAAAAATTTTCGGTTCTCCGGATATGAGACAAATTGACGGTCTTGGTGGTGCTGATAAGCTGACCAGCAAGCTGGCCGTCATGGGGCCTCCTACACGGGAAGACTGCGATATCGATTATCTGTTTGGTCAGGTCAATATCGCCATGCCTAAAATCGATTGGAAATCCAACTGTGGTAATATTTCAGCTGGAGCAGCTCTTTATGCGGCCCTTTCCGGAAAAGGCAAAATTGTCGGTAATACTGCTGAAATTTACATCCATCAAGCCAATACTGGCCGCCGTCTCAGAGCTCTTGTGCCCCTTAGAAATGAGTTTCCTGAGACTGAAGGAAATTTTAATATCGGTGGTGTTCCCGGTACCGGCGCGCGACTCGATTTGGATTTTTACGATTTTGCGGGGTCTGCATTAGGCGGAAATATTTTGCCGACTGGGAATCCAACTGATCGCTTCGATATTCCTGGGGTCGGGCCTTTGGACGTCAGCGTCGTCGATATGGCGAATCTTCACTTCTTTGTGCGTGCTAAAGATATTGGTCTTGATCCAACTCGTTCTATCTATGCTCTTCAGGAAGATAAAGAGTTGGTTAATCGTTTGGAAGCAGTTCGCAAGGCTGTATCCAACGAAATCGGTTTTATTACCGGGCCGGATGCAGATGAACAATTAAAAATCAGTATGAACCCTTTGATTTTCGCTGTTGCACCTCCTACGACCTACAACGCTACCAATGATTTTACTGTCGATAAAGAAAGCCAGGACATTACGTCTCGCTCTCTGGCTAGGTTTGCCTTTTCCAAAGCATATCCTGGTTCTGGTTCTGCCGGTACCGGAATTGCCTGCGGCATTGAAGGAACCGTTGCACAAGAGGCGTATGCCGGACGTAATGAAGGTGATAAGCCTTATAGTGTTAAAATTGGTCACCCTGGTGGGGTGCTTGAAGTCGTGGCTGAAACCTCGGAAAATGATGGTGTTATCTCTGTCAAGAAAGCACAACTTGGCAGGACTGCACGTTTGATTATGGATGGGACCTGTTACATCCGTTAATTATAGAAAAAACAAGCATTGTTATCAGGTTCAATTCAACCGGTCTGGCAGGAAGTTTGTACGTTTACTTTTTTGTCAGACCGTTTTTTTAGAGGTGGCTTACCTGATTAAGCTTGTCGATCTCCAGTCCCCGCAACAGATGAGGATAAGCTCAAAGGGTTTTCCGGCAACTACCGTCGGGTTCGCTACCTGGACGAAGAGACCGGCATTACCTATGAGTTTTTGTCCGATGCTCTGGATCTTCCGGCGGCAACGGTCGGTCAGCTCTACAACGAAGGTTGGCAGATCTTTAAATGGATCAGGCAGAATCTCTGCGTTAAGAGCTCTCTAGGCACGTCTTTCAATCCCGTAATGACCCAAATGAGAGTTGCTCCTTGTGTCTATCTGTGCAAGCGTTTCTGAAGTCCCAATCGAAACTGTGGCACTCCATGCCGCAGATGTTGTGATTATTACAACTAAATTTGTTTGAACGGCGCGATTTTATGGAGGTATTTGCACCACTTAAATCGAAATTATCGTTATGCGATAAGCCGTTGTCGTTTATTTAAAACTATGAGGCAGCAGTGATTTGAGCTGGGTATGGGGCGTCAGGACAAGAGATGTCGGAGTGTGCTGCTCATTGATTTTCATCTGTATCCCAGAAATAGGAATTCGAGATGCTTTTTTGTTTGCCAGCAAGTAGGAGAATCATTTAGAATATAAAGTTAAATTGAGAAATGTTGGAAATTGTACCACGTAATTCATTTACGAAAGATACGGGCCCATAATCATTCCCCTAATTCTTTTCAAGAATGATAATTCGAAGTTGATATTGGTAAATATAGTTTTGCTGTATCCCTTTTTCAATGAGGGGATATGTATGAATTTACGGTGCATTTCTGCTCTGCATTTATCTCTGGCAGGGTATTGCGAAACTATTAGCACAACCCCTTGATTTTACTGGGAGGGCCATCTTTGTATTTTGTTATGGCTCGTGCGTAACTGATTGATATTTAGGGAGAATCGTTATTCACGGTGAAGGTCGGAATCAGCAGGCCATGTTTAGCTTATTTCTCCCGGAAGCCAGTGGTCCCAAGGATCATTCCTTGCCACCCATCCGGATCATGGTCGACAACGCGTTGGTCACTCTCGCTTCCTTGTTCGGGGAAATGTATTCTCACACCGGTCGGCCTTCAATTCCGCCGGAGCAGCTTCTTCTGGCTCTGCTGCTGTAAATTTTCTACTCCATCTGCAGTGAGCTGATGCTGGTGGAACAACTGGATTAATGATCTGCTGTTTCATTGGTTTTAGCTATGGATGACAAGGCCTGGAATCACTCAAGTTTCGCCAAGAACCGGGATTGATTACTCATGGTGTGGCGACGCAGTTCTTTCAGATTGTTCGGCAGCAGGCAGAAGCTATCGCCTTGCTATCCAGTGAACATTTTTCTGTCGACGGAACCCTGACCGAAGTCTGCGCTTAGCTGAAAGGTTTCGCCCGAAAGATAGCCAGAATCAAGACCCAGCAGAAGCTGGCGGTCGCTATGCTGAAGTCAACTTCATGGGGCAGAAGCGCAAGAACGAAACGCAGTCGATAGCGGACCCCGATGGCCGTCTTTACCGAAAGGACAAAGGGAAAGATGCTATTGGGGCATGCTCTGAGGGAAAACCGATGCCGAGGCCTGGAGCGTGTTGTATCGTTATTTACGTTGGCGGCAGCCGTATATAATCTAGATCACATGCGGAACCTGATTTGGAGGGGGGCGACAACAATGGAGGAAAATCCGGTTATTGTCTCGCGATTAATCTCTAAAATTGGTTTGTAAGGGCTGAAAAACTATCTAAAACCAACGAAACATAAATTGCCAGAGAGCAAATAAATCATATTGGGAGTAAATAGGTCGCCTCCCGATGAGTTTTTCAACGACCTGCTAGGAGATTGTTTTAATATGGAAAAAGAGTCTAGTCGTTCACAACCCGGAGTTCGTGCTCTTGAAAGGGGGCTTGATATTCTTGCCTGTTTTCAAGGGGTTGCTGAGCCCATACCCTTAACCACGATAGCAAATAAGGTCGATCTTTCTCTTAGTACTGCATTGCGGATACTGGGAACGCTTGAAAACAAGGGGTATATCAGCAGGGATGAGGCAACAAAACGTTACAGTCTCGGGCCGAAACTATTAGGATTAACCTCGGCTGCTCAAAAAATGAACAGCCTCTCTATGCTCGCCTTGCCATTTATGCAGAAACTGAATGCAAAGTACGACGAAACGATAACTTTATATGTTGTTTCAAATATGCAACGTGTGTGTATTCAAAGGGTGGATAGCAGTAAAACTCTTCGACAGGTTATTCCTATCGGAGATATTCTGCCGCTCAATATCGGCGCCGGGGGTAAAGTTCTGACTGCCTGGTTGGCGGAGAAAGAGGGGTTTGATATTGAATCTTTTTCTCCTACTGTTTCTAAGGCACTCTTAGAGCAGATTCGCAAGAGTGGATATGCGACAAGTTTCAATGAACGTGGTGATGGGATCTATGGTATTGCCGCACCGGTGCGTGATTCTCTCGGAGAGGTGATAGCCGCACTGTCCCTTTCTGGCCCAACGGCTAGGTTTGACTTTTCTCGTCTATCGGAATTTGCCGAAGAGATTATTTCAACGGCTCGTGATGTCTCTTACTCTCTGGGGTGGCATCCTAGCTATGAAGAGAGCCGTTCTGCCTAGGATCATCATCTCCAGGTACCTTGTTCGGCTTCAGCGGATGGGTATCGCTTTGTTTCGCTTTTGCTTGTTTTCTTTCTAGTTGATATTCAATGGCTTGATGGTAGGTTGCTGTGAGCATTGCTCTCATGATCGGTCATCGTGGTTTTTTTTCTCTTTTCGGATTGATGTTTCGCAACACCAATTCTCCAAGGTGGGAGTATTGATGGCATCATGAATTAACAGCACTATAAGGACACAACCTGCTAGAGCCTGCCTACTCATAGTCAAAAGAAGAGCTTGAAAGGAATCTTTCAAGCTCTTCTTTATTGATGGCATGTTGTGCTTTATGATCTATTTTAAATTGTTGATTTCTCTTTCAGTTGGTCAATTTCCTCATTAGAGAAACCAAGCTCTTCCAAGATCTCTTGAGAGTGTTGACCCAAAGAGGGCGGCGGAGTGGCCACAGAAGGGGTTTCTCCGTTAAATTTAAATCCAGGACGGAAAATTTCGACCTTCCCAACATTCTCAACGTCTTCAAATGTTCCAATCATATCGCGCCTACGCAAGTGGGGATTGTTCAATGCATCAGGAACAGACAAAACCTGACCTGCGGGCACATTGACTGCAGTGAAAATTTCAACCCACTCCGCAGCACTTTTCTTAGCTAAGCTTTTTTCGATGATTGCTTGAAGCTCTTTTCTGTATTTGAGTCTTTCTTGCCGTTCTGAAAAACGTTCATCAGTGGCGAGTTCAACATGACCAATGGCTTTGCAAAGTGCTTCAAATTGTTCTTGCTTGTTTGCGGCAATATTCAGCAGACCGTTTCCGGTCTTGAATGTTCCCGAGGGGCTGGCGGTAAAGTTGTCATTCCCCATCGGTTTGGGTTCTTTCCCGGCAATCAGATAGTTGGATACAACCCAACCCATTGTCGACATGGTCGATGCCAACATCGACACGTCTATAAATACGGCTTCCCCTTCTTCACCATTTCGAGAGGCTAATGCAGAAGTAATGGCAAATGCTGCACTCATGCCGCCAATGGTGTCTGCAATGGGATAACCCACTCGATAAGGAGCATTCTCGGGGGCTCCTGTAATACTCATAACCCCGGACATGCCTTGGATGATTTGGTCATAGGCTGGACTGTTCCTCAACGGGCCTGTGGACCCGAAACCGGAAATTCCACAATAGATCAACGATGGATTGATTTGCTTAAGAGTCTCAAATCCAAGTTGGAGCCGATCCATAACCCCTGGTCTGAAGTTTTCTATTAAAACATCGGCCGTTTTAATCAACCGTTTGAAAACGTCTTTTCCTTCTTCCGATTTCAGATTAATGGTTATTGATTTTTTGCCAGCATTCTGAGCCAGAAAGGAAACACCCATTTTCTTTTTATTGAGTTCCGGGGAGGCGCCCAATTGGCGGGCCAAGTCTCCAGATTTTGGCGTTTCAACCTTGATGACATCGGCTCCCATATGGGTCAGCAGGTGTCCACAGAAGGGGCCTGAAAGGACATTGGTCAGGTCAATAACACGGAATCTTTTAAGGGGTTCAAATTTCATTGCGATCCTCCATACATACAAAATAGATAATTGGAATATAAAATCAGATAATTATTCCTTGGTGATTTGCTTTGCCACATACGGCAGGATTCCACCGGAATTCAGATAGACCAACTCCTCATCGGTCTCAATCATAGCTGTAACAACAATTTCCAGAGAGGCCTCCTTTGCATCTGTAATGATTGTTTTCAATTTGGCGAAAGGAGAGAGGTCTATGACAGTTGCCTGAATTGAGATACGCGTGAGCGGTCCCAGGTTGAGCTCCTCAATTGAAATTCCGTCAGCAAATTGAATTGGTAAGATACCCATGCGTATCAGGTTTGACCTGTGGATACGCTCAAAACTTCCGGCCAGAACTGCTTTGACTCCAAGTAGCCTCGTGCCTTTGGCCGCCCAGTCTCTAGCTGACCCGGCGCCATACATCTTGCCAGCGATAATGACGATATCCTCATTGCGGTCCTGATAGGTTCTGGATGCGTCATAAATAGTCATTTCTTCACCATCTGGCAGAAGTTGAGTCCAGCCACCTAACCGACTGACCAGGCGGTTCTGTAATCTGACATTGGCGAGGGTTCCCCGGGTCATGATTTCATGCTCGCCTCGGCGGGCACCGTAGGCATTAAAGTCTTCGGCAGCAACTCCTTTGGATTCCAGGTATTGCGCTGCAGAACTGCCAGGAGAAATGCGTCCTACGGGGGAAATGTGATCTGTAGTTATGAAGTCTCCAAGAAGAGCCAGTGGCTTGGCGTGATTGAGAATCGCTTCGCCAGGCTGGAAGAGAGATTTCTGTTCAAAGAACGGAGGTTTCCGTAAGTAGGTGCTTTTTGATGACCAATTGAAGGCTGAACCGATAGGTGCCGAGAGTTTGCTCCAATTTTCACTGCCTTCGGTGATCGTTTTGTAGCTTGTTAAGAATTGATCCTTGGTCACTGCCGAATATAGGGCTTCAGTAACGGTTTCCGGAGTAGGCCAGATATCTTTTAGGTAAACCTTCTTCCCGTCTGACGTTGTTCCAATCGGATCATTGTCGAGGTCGACCTTCATGGTCCCTGCTATTGCATAGGCCACAACGAGTGGCGGGGAGGCGAGAAAATTGGCCTTAACTCTTGGATGGATGCGTCCTTCAAAGTTCCTGTTTCCTGACAGCACTGAAGAAACTAACGTTTCTTTCTGATCCAATGCTTCCGTTACTTCAGGTAACAGTTCACCGGAATTGCCGACGCAGGTTGTGCAGCCATAAGCGACAATGTCAAAGCCCAGAGCCGCCAGATCTTCAAGAAGCCCAAGCCGCTTTAGGTAGGCCGTTACAACTTTCGATCCTGGCGCCAAAGATGTCTTAATGGTTGAACGCACCGATAGCCCAAGATGGTTTGCATTCCGAGCTAATAGCCCTGCTGTTATCATTGCTTCGGGATTAGCGGTATTTGTACAGCTTGTGATCGAAGCAATGACAAGGTCCCCTTGTGCCAGCAGCCCTTGATCGGTCTTTTTGTCGTCCAAAGACATATTGTCTATGACCGCCGGGATTTCCGCTAAGGTTCTTCTTTCGTCGGGACGACTCGGCCCGGCCACGACGCGATCAACATTGTTAAGGTTATAGCTAACGCTCTCTTCGCAATCAGGGCGGAAATCCGGCGAATAGAAGAGATCGGCATTTTTAAGATACTTTTCGACTTTGGCAATGTGTTCTGCGGAACGTCCTGTCAATTTAAGGTAGTCCAGGGTTTTTTCATCAACAGGAAAGAATGCTGCGGTTGCACCAAATTCAGGGGCCATGTTGGCAATGGTGAGTCGGTCCGTTGCGGAAAGGGCTCTTACGCCTGGTCCGCAGAATTCAACAATTTTTCCTACGACCCCTTTTTTACGTAATAACTCTGTTAGGGTCAGCACCACATCTGTTGCGAGGACCCCTTCATTAATATTACCCTCCAGCCAGACTGCGATGACTGCCGGGGCTATCATGGAGATAGCTTCTCCAAGCATCACGGCTTCAGCTTCAATGCCTCCTACCCCCCATCCCAGAACTCCCATCCCGTTAACCATTGTGGTGTGACTGTCGGTGCCGATCAGAGTGTCGGGATATTGCCACTGCTCTCCGTGAAATTGAGATTCCGTCACGATGGTGGCGAAAAATTCCGTATTGACTTGATGAATGATTCCCTGTCCGGGGGGAACGATGCGCAAACCCTTAAATGCCTGGGATGCCCATTTGAGAAAAGAATAGCGCTCTTTATTTGTCGAGAACTCATCCTCTAAATTGGCGGCCAATGCCCCAGGGTGTCGGGTTTCTTTAGCCATTACAGAATGATCGACGACAAGGTCCACAGGTACTTGGGGGTTGATTTTGTCGGGTGAGTTCCCTGCGTCCCGGACCGTGTCCCGAAGTGCGGCCAGATCGATAAGAGCTGGCATCCCAGCATAATCCTGCATAATCACTCTGGCTGGCCGGAATGAAATTCCAATGGCTTCTCCATTTGCCAGCGCCACCAACTTTTCCTGGCTTATGGGAGAAATATTCTGATGTCGTATGATGTTTTCAAACAGAATACGGCGGCTTATGGGTTGGTTTTGGAGGCAGGGATATCGATGGTACAGATTATTGAAGTCTACTGATTTTGCCATGGCTTATCTTTCCAATCTGCTCATTGGCCTATCGAGCTGCGTGTGTAGAACAATAGATTACGTGACATCAACATTTGCACTAATTGACAAAACAGAGAGGAGAGCAGACTCACAAGTGTAGTTTTGTTGTGTCTATCAAATCGCTCCATCCCTATAGGATATTGTCAGAAAGCCAAAATTTCCATTTAATAAAATAATAAACCACCAGATGGAATATAGCAACATTTTTGTTCAGCTTCAACTGTTTCTTGAGAAAATAGGTCTTGAGTAGATAAATCCTTTAATTACATATTCTTGTGTGTTGCGTAAAGGGTGCCCGCTGCATTGATTCTCCCTTGGTGGAAAATGAAATAGGCGCAATGAGTATGCCGTTCAGTGAAAGTTTTGCGTAGCTCGATGAGCTGTCAACAATGCGTATTTGGATAAGTAATTTTTAGGTCTTTCTTATCTTGTTGATTCTGGAAAGGAATGCTGTTATATTCCGTCCAGTAGATGCATATTTCACTTGACGAAATATTGAATGGAGGTGATATCTCTTCCCAGTAAGTCTCTTATTTTTAAAGCTTTAAAAGCTTCTGGGGCTTTTGGAGCCAGTCGATGGACTTCAGTAACTTTGGTTGACGTTGGATCACTATTCAAATGTGTCGAGAAGGAGACATCATTATGAAAAATGCGGGTTCGTTTTTGGGGATGCTCATTGTCATGGCGATAGCTGTAAGTGGGCTCACGCTGATGCCTGATGTTGCCAGTGCAAAGACATTCAAGTGGATAACATTCAAGCCGCAGGGGGCTGGGGATGCTCAGGCCCGATCAACCCAATGGTTCGTCGATGAGTTTGCCAGGCGCACAGGTGGAAAGCATAAAATCAAAGTATTTTGGGGGGGGAGTGTTGCTAAAACAGGTGAAATCCCAGAGGCCCTTGGTGCGGGTGTTGGTGATTTTGGAGATATCGTAACACCGTATTTCCCAGATAAATTTGTTTTAAATAATGCTGTTGGTTTTTTTATTCCGCAACCGAATTCATCGCTGGAGATTGGCCATTTGATGGAAAAATGGCACGCTATTTATCCCCAGTTTGATGAAGAGTTGGCTCGTAATAATCTGAAAGCTGTTAGTTACCGTCCTTTGGAGGATTATGGATTCCTTTGTACTCAGCCAGTCAAGAATATGGCTGGGTTTAAGGGCAAGCGAATTCGGACATACGGCTTCGCTTATCCTGCATTGGTTGAAGCTATCGGCGGCACTCCTGTTTCAATAAAAACATCAGAAGCATATGAAGCCCTTGAGCGTGGGATCCTTGACTGCACACCTATCGGACCGGCGCTGGCACGTGGTTGGAAATATGATGAGGTTGCCAAATACTATATTGAATTTCCCCTTGGGGCGTCTTTTGGGCACCTTATTGCGATGAACCTTGATTCCTATAAAAAAATGGATGCAGACACCAAAGCAATTGTCGATCAGTTAGGTAAGGACTATGTCGTTGAATACAACCGGATGCTGATGGCAGACCAAAAGACAAGCAAAGAACGATGGAAGGAAATTGGTGTTGAAGTTATTCCCTTCCCTCGGGCTGAAGTCGAAGGGATCATTCAGAACGAAAAGGTTCAGGCTGTACGTAAAGAATGGATCGAACGGGCAAATAGCCTGGGTGTTCCGGGAGATACTATTGCGGACGAATTGAGATTCTAATTCTACAAGGCCAGGGTCATAACTGTATGACTCTGGCCTTTATCATTACAGGCAGCTGTTTAACGTTTGGTCTGATTGAGTTGGAGAGGTAAATGTCCGCGTTTATTAAAATTCAGAAGCTTTACGGGAAATTTTTATATTTTTGTGGTGTGATTTCAGGAGTGTCGACATTCTTGATGATGGCTCTTGTTGTATTAAACGCTGTTGGCCGTTTTATCATCAATAAGCCCATACCCGGAACCCTTGAAATTACTGAAGCATTACTGACGGTATTAATATTATTGTCCCTTGCCCTGACTCAATATGAGGGGGGACATATTCACGTGGTTCTCATTACCAAGCGGTTGTCGCCACGCTGGCAAAAAGCCCTTGCTCTCGTCGGGGTGGTCCTGGGCTTGGTCTTTTTTGCCTGGAGTGCTTATGCTGCGTGGGGGTTCGCCATGCAATCTCTGGCTATGAATGAGCAGGAATGGGGGTCTGTTCGCTTTCCTCTGTATCCCGTGAAATTTATTGTTTTTGGTGGATTAATGCTCATATCGATTCAGTTTTTATTTGATGCAATAGCCATTTTGTTAGGGGTCGGTCTGCATGAAGGGGCAGAAGTTGAAGGGGAGTTAACGATATGAGCGGGTTTGAAATAGGGATTATCGGCATTATATTACTATTTGCAGCCATTTTGTCCGGGGTGAATGTCATGGTGGCCCTCGGTATGGTCGGTGCATCAGGACTGGCGGCTCTGGTCGGGGTGAAGGCTGCAACCTCTATTCTTGCTACGGTTTTTTACGATACATCGCATGCTTTTCATTTCTGCGTTATCCCCTTATTTCTTTTGATGGGGTATTTTGCAATGAGGGCCGGTCTTGGCTCTGATATGTTCGAGGCTACAACCAAGTGGTTAGGAAATATTAAAGGCGGGTTGGCTATATCAACGACCCTTGGCGCTGCGGCGTTTGGAGCCGCATCTGGTTCAAGTGTTGGAACTGCTACAGTATTTACTAAACTCGCCTTACCTGAAATGCTGGACAGGGGTTATGATAAGGGCTTGGCCACCGGGTCAATTGCAATAGCAGGGACTCTTGCTGTTCTTATTCCGCCAAGCGCTCTTGTTGTTGTCTATGGAATTTTGACTGATTCGAGTATTGGCGGCTTGCTGATTGCTGGCCTTCTTCCTGGGGTTGTTTTTACGGTTATAATTTGCTTAGGGACATATTTGACCGTTGCACGTAATCCTGGTCTTGCGCCATTGGTGACGACCAAGTTTACTCTGCGCGAAAAAATATTTTCTTTGCGCCTAGCTGTTCCTATGTTGCTACTTATTGTTGCCATCATCGCTGGTTTGTACCTCGGTATATTTACCCCGACAGAGGCTGGTGGTGTCGGCGCGACGATGACAATGGTTTTGGCTTTGATTCGTAAACGCGGTTTTCGGAATCTTGAGCTGCTTAAGACATTGTTGGATACTATCCGCACATCTGCAATGATTTTTGGGGTTATTATCTCTGCCCTTATTTTCTCCAAATTTCTTGCCTTAAGTACTGTTGCGGATGCCATAGGCGATTCTCTGCTTTCCCTTAACGTTAATCGCTGGGTTATTGTTTTTATTATTGTCATGATTTACCTGGTTCTTGGCATGATGATGGATGCCCCAGGCTTGCTGGCAATTACGCTGCCCATTACTCACCCTGTTATGATGCAGCTTGGATTCGATCCCCTTTGGTTTGGGATCTTTGTCGTTGTGTTATGTGAGATAGGAGCTGTAACTCCACCGGTTGGAATTAATTGTTTTGTTGTGCAAGCGGCATCAGATGGTCGTGTTGAACTAGAAGATATTTTTAAAGGGCTTCTGCCTTTTATTTTTGCTGGGTTCGTTATGCTGGTGCTTTTATGTTTATTCCCTGACATGGCGACTTTCCTGCCAGCGCACATGAGAGGGTAATTTAAACTTTTAACTGTCTGGAGTCTTCTGAATGATATTGCGCAGCACCTTAACATCGCCTTTTGGCAGGAAAGTCAGAATGGCTGCTTATGTGTTAAATTTAAATAATATTATTGAACTTATTCCGGCGAATACTCTCGATGAAAATGACAGTTTAAGAGAACAAAACCCTTTGGGAAAAATGCCCTGTTTAATTCTCGACGATGGCACGACCCTTTTTGACAGTCGAGTCATCGTCGAGTTTTTGCAGAGCCTTGTTCCCGAAACAAGGTTGATCCCACGGGCAGGGTTGGAGAGATACCAGGCCCTGACCCTGTCCTGCCTTTGCGATGGTATCGCCGATGCCGCTCTGTTGATGACTTATGAAACACGATTTCGTGAGGTTGATCAGGTGTCGGAACGGTGGCTGCGCCACCAGCGAGGTAAGGTCGAGCGTGGTCTTACTTCCATCGAAAAATCTTTACCGGCTCCCGAAATAACATCTATTTCATCAATCAGCCTGGCTTGCGCTTTAGGGTATTTGGACTGGCGAAAGCAGGTGCCATGGCGCGATCAGTATCCAGTTTTAGTTGACTGGCTGACTGTTTTTATTGCCCATGAGCCGGCATTTGATGCGACGGCAAACCCAGAATTGGAGATTTTATGAGCCGGATTAAGGCAAAAACTTATGAAGAGCTTGATGCGCGACAGCGCGAAGTTTATGAAGCCATTGCATCTTCGCCGCGAGGTGGTGTCCGCGGTCCGCTTGCGGTTTGGCTTCACCGACCGGATCTGGCCGATTGTGCCCAGACTTTGGGGCGCTATTGCCGTTATGATACTTTGCTTGCTCCGCGCCTCTCCGAACTTGCTATTTTGGTGACCGCCAGGGTCTGGAATTCAGAATTTGAATGGCAGGCCCACAAAAAACACGCCCTTGCGGCAGGACTTGATCCTGAAATTGTTGAATCTATCCGGAGTGGGCAGGAGCCGGTTTTTGCCAAGGCCGATGAAGCTGTGGTCTACGCTTTTGCGCTTGCGGCACAAAGAGACCGGCAGGTTCCTGATCCGCTTTACAAGCAGGCCGTTACCGTTCTTGGCGAAGAGGCTGTTGTCGATCTGACCGGGATGCTTGGTTATTACGGATTGATTTCGATGACAATCAATGTCTTTCAGGTTGATCCACTCAATCCTGACCAGTGTGAGCTGGGATAATTTGTTCAAAGGCTTGCTATGAAAACACGTCAAGCAGACATAACCTACCATCAGTCTCCAAGTAAACCAAGACTTTCCCTTCCTGCTGGAGCCTGTGATACCCACTGCCATGTTTTCGGCCCGGTCGCCCAATTTCCTTATGCTGAGGACGCCCGTTTCCGGCCCGGAGATGCGCCAAAGGACCGACTGTTTGCCTTGCATGATATGCTCGGTATTGATCGCAGGGTGCTCGTTCAGCCAGGTTGTCACGGCTATGATAACTCTGCAATTGCCGATGCCATAGCCGCTCGGCCTCGTAGTTCACTGGGGATTGCATTGTTACCGGTCGATGTCAGTAGTGCAGTTATCAAGGATCTTGCTCAAAAAGGTTTTTGTGGCGTCCGCTTCAGCTATATGGCCCACCTGAAAAAGGGACCGAACAAAGAAGATCTGGTGACAATGTCCAGAAGGCTGGTGGAGTTTGGCTGGCAACTGGTTATTCATATGGATCATAGCTATATCGCGGATATGGCGGAAACCTTGTGCAACTTGCCGCTGCCCGTCATTGTCGATCATATGGGGCGGATCGATGCCTCGGTTGGGATGAACCAGGCTCCGTTTAAAGCGTTACTGAAGTTAATGGAGAGCCCTCATGTCTGGGTTAAAGTGAGCGCTGCCGAAAGAGCTTCCAGACAAAATCCACCCTATGCTGATGCGGTTCCGTTTGCTCGAAAATTGGTAGAAAGTTTCCCTGACCGTGTCCTTTGGGGGACGGACTGGCCCCATCCCAACTATCGCAGTGCTCCTCCTGATGACGGTGTCCTGGTTGATCTGCTCGCTGATATTTGTCCAACGGAAAAACATTCGACTGATCTTCTGGTTAACAATCCATCCGCATTATACCACTTTGACCAAGAGCGAAAGGGACAGGATTGATGGCTAAACGTTTACAGAATCGGGTCGCTATTATAACCGGTGCCGGGTGTGTCGGGACAGGCTGGGGCAATGGACGGGCGGCAGCAGTTCGTTTTGCTGAAGAGGGGGGCAAGGTTTTTGCCGTTGATCTAAACCCCGAATCTCTCAAGGAAACTGTCGAGCGGGTCTCCGCTGTCGGCGGTATTATTGAAGGGTACGGCTGCGACGTCACCGATTCTCGCCAGGTTGAATCCATGATGGCATCATGCGTTGAGCGTTTTGGTCGGATTGATATTCTCGTTAACAATGTGGGGGGATCCGCAAAAGGGGGACCTGTTGAGCTGAGTGAGGAGGTCTGGCAAAAGCAGATAGATTTTAATTTGACCAGTGTCTTCCTGACCTGCAAGCATGTTTTGCCATACATGGTCGAACAGAAAAGTGGTGCCATTATCAATACCGCGTCCACTTCGGGAATCCGTTGGACCGGATCTGCCCAGGCAGCTTATGCGGCAACCAAGGCTGGGGTTATTCAATTTTCCAGGGGTGTTGCCGTTGAGTACGCGGTTCATGGGATCCGGGTTAATACCGTTGTTCCGGGACAGCTTCATACGCCAATGGTTGAGGCCAGGCTTGCCGGGCAGCGAACCGGTGGTGATGTTGAAACCTTATTGAAGCAGCGTTTGGCCCGCATCCCTTTAGGTTTTATGGGAGATGGTCGCGACACGGCCAATGCCGCTTTGTTCCTGGCCTCTGACGAAGCACGCTTTATTACTGGGACAGAGCTTGTGGTCGATGGTGGGATGTCGGCTCGTTGTGATTGAGTCTGTCTGTTCAAAGGAAGAGAACTCTGCATAGCTGGATCTGTGATGACGTTTTTTCTTTTTGATTCTTTGATCAGCAACCTGTTAATGCGAAAAGATTATCAGGGCTGCTTCGAAAAAGGTTATCTCTTCATGGAGCCGTCTTTTTGTTGTTCTCTTTCTCCTTTCCTCAATGAGTTTGGTCTTGCATTGGACGATTCTGACCTGCCCATATCTTCACATCTCCTCGTTTTCCCTGGATAGCAACGATTCCTTGAATATCTTGATAAACGCTTCAACAGCCGCTGTTCTATAACTTTGCCGATGATGTAGCAATGCTGCGCAGCGTGTGGGAATTGGTTGCTCAATATGGATGCTGTGAAAATGGCCAGAGTTTAATGCGGGTATCCTCTGCGGTACTATGGATGCCAGGTCACATCTCAAGAGTATCTGCATGATAACTTCGATAGTGCTTGCTTCAACTCGGACGTTGGGTTCTGTTCCGGCCTCAGTGAAGAAATTATTTATCATTCTGCGAGTGGCCATTTTGGCGTTGACCAGAATCAAGGGAACATCCTTCAAATCGTTAAAGGTAATTCTGGTAACTGAAGCAAGAGCATGGCCTGCTCTAACAGCAACAACAAATTCCTCATTGAAGAGTGGTTCTGCGTCTATTTCCGGGAGAACCGAAGGCGCAAAAGCGATACCCAAATCCAAATTCCCCTGCAAAAGTTCCTGTTCTATCGTTCTGGCAGAAGCTTCTTCGATGGAGAGTTGAATGGATGGATAGCGGGTAAAGAAGGATGCAACGACCGGGGGAATCAGGGATGTGTTGAAGGTATGGATCACCCCGATGCGAAGAGTTCCATGCTGGAGTTGTTGGAGCTCATCGATCTGCTGCTGACCCCACCTTTATTTCAAGCAATGCTCTTTTTGCGTAGGTTTGAAAAATGATCCCGGCGGCCGTCAGTGTTATGCGCTTTCCAAGGCGATTGAAGAGCGGAGTGCCGATTTCGCTTTCAAGTTGCCTAATTTGTTGAGAAAGAGTTGGCTGAGAAATATGTAGATCCTCAGCAGCTTTTGAAAAGTGCTGTTCTTCTGCAACGGCAAGGAAATATCGAAGGTGGCGGAGTTCCAAAGTGACCTTTCTATAGATGGTATCTATGGAGATCATAATAAATAAGACTTTGACTATCAATTGAAAAATTCATACAACCGTATATGTCGGTTGATGGCGAGACCGGTCATATTTTTTCCCATGGCTGAATATGATGATCATCTATTCAAAGGGGCATGCATGATTAATAAACGGATTAGTTCAGTTGCGGAGGCTGTCTCAGAAATTTTCGAGGGAGCAAGTGTTATGATCGGAGGCTTCGGTGAGGCAGGCAGCCCGATAGAATTAATTCATGCCTTGATTGACCGTGGTGTTGGTGGTCTGACCGTCATCAACAACAACACTGGCAGCGGACATGTCGGGTTGGCGGCACTTATTGAAAATGGGCAGGTCAGGAAGATGATCTGTTCCTATCCCCGAAGTGTCGGATCCAAGGTCTTCCCGGAATTATACAAAAAGGGGGGGATTAAGCTGGAACTGGTCCCGCAGGGGACTCTTGCCGAACGAGTGCGTGCTGGAGGGGCCGGAATCCCTGCCTTTTATACGCCGACCGGAGTCGGAACGCCTTTGGCAGAAAATAAAGAAATCAGGACCATTGATGGGCGCGATTATGTTCTTGAAACCGCCTTAGTGGCGGATTTTTCACTGCTGAAATGTGAATGCGCCGATCGTTACGGGAACCTGACATTCAATAAGACGGCTCGTAACTTTTCTCCGATAATGGCAATGGCGGCGAAAACAACGATAGTTCAGGCTCGTCATTTTGTCGAGGCCGGTGACATTGATCCGGAGCACATCGTGACGCCAGGTATTTTTGTCGATAAAATTGTTCATGTCGAACAACCGGCCGTAGAATCGCAACTCGTCGCCGAAGGGAGGGTTTATCCATGTCCATAGGGCATTCAACTGAGGGAGGTTGGACTAGGGAGCAGATGGCCAGGCGGGCCGCCCAGGATATCCCGGATGGAGCATATGTCAATCTTGGTATCGGGATTCCCGAATTGATAGCCCAGTATGTGCCTGAAGGTCGCGAGGTGATCTATCATACTGAAAACGGTCTCCTCGGGATGGGGCCCGCTCCGGCGGAAGGAGAACATGATCCTGAGTTGATCAATGCAGGGAAAAAGGCGGTGACCGCCATTCCTGGAGCTGCATTTTTTCATCATGCCGATAGCTTTGCAATGATCCGTGGTGGCCATCTTGATATCTGTGTTCTTGGCGCCATGCAGGTTTCTGCACAGGGAGACCTGGCAAACTGGTCAACCGGAGAAAAAGATGCCATACCGGCCGTTGGCGGGGCTATGGACCTCGTCGCCGGGGTCAAAAAAATCTATGTTATTACTCAGCACTGCACCAAAACCGGGGAACCAAAATTGGTTGAACAATGTACTTATCCGCTGACTGGAAAAGCTGTGGTGAGCAGGATCTACAGCGACCTTGCTGTCATTGATATTTGTGAAGCAGGGTTCCGTGTAGTTGAGTTGGCGCCAGGGGTCGGTTTCGATGAAGTGCGCAGAAAAACCTCTGGAGACCTCATCGACGGCAGGGCAGAACGATAGCAGGTTGTTGAAAAAGTGCATACCTGGCCTTTTTCAAGCCCGGTGGAGATAAGTGCGATTTTCTCCACCTTACAAAATCAATGAGTTAGAAAGGCGGCATTGCTTTTGATCGCCCATCCCTGGGCTCGGCAAGCTGTTTTTCCACAGCCTGGTATTGCTGCTGTGTCTTTTCTAGTGATTCAACAGCAGGGGCAAAGTATGATTGATCCCTGGACAATAGGAGCGTCAGGATGAAAGAGGTGTATATTTTTGATGCAATCAGAACACCGGTCGGGCGTTACGGTGGAGCACTTTCTTCCGTTCGTAGTGATGATCTTGCGGTGATCCCTCTGCAGGCAATCATGCAGCGAAACGCCTCTGTCGATTGGGAGATGGTGGATGATGTCATACTTGGTTGCGCCAATCAGTCGGGAGAGGATAATCGCAATGTTGCCCGAATGGCATTGTTGTTAGCGGGTCTTCCGGTGCAGGTTCCTGGTTTGACGGTCAATCGGTTGTGCGCATCAGGGCTTAATGCCATTGGCTGTGCCGCCCAGGCTATCAAGTCAGGGGAGGCCGGAATGATACTCGCCGGCGGGGTTGAGAGCATGTCCCGTGCGCCCTTTGTCATGGGCAAATCGACCAGTGCCTTCTCCAGATCTGCCGAGATTTATGACACAACCATCGGCTGGCGTTTTATCAACCCGAAATTGCAGGAGCTTCACGGTACAGACAGTATGCCGGAAACCGCAGAAAATGTTGCTAACAGCTATGGTGTCAGTCGCGAAGACCAGGACCGCTTTGCTCTTTGGAGCCAGAACAAGGCGGCCCAGGCTCAGGCGCATGGTTTTTTGGCAGAGGAAATTGTCGCAGTCGCGGTTCCAAGAAGAAAGGCGGATCCCGTTGAGGTTTGTTTGGATGAACATCCGCGCTCCACGTCATTGGAGCAGTTGGCCGCTCTGAAGCCAGTTTTCAAGGGCGGCACTGTGACTGCCGGAAATGCCTCGGGAGTTAATGATGGCGCAGCAGCTCTCCTGCTTGGCGATGAAACGACGGCTTCAAAATACGGACTTGTTCCTAAAGCGCGTATTCTTGGCATGGCTGCTGCCGGAGTTTCTCCGAGAGTGATGGGAGTTGGTCCGGTTCCGGCGACCCGTCGACTCTTGCAGCGCCTGAATCTCAGCTTGGACGACATGGATATTATTGAATTGAATGAAGCCTTTGCCTCCCAATCCCTTGCTTGTGTCCGCGAATTGGGGTTGGCTGATGACGATTCGCGGATCAATCCTCTTGGTGGAGCGATTGCTTTGGGTCACCCCTTGGGGATGAGTGGTGCTCGGTTAGTGACCACCGCATTTTATCAGTTACAGCGAAATAAGGGGCGCAAGGCGCTGTGCACCATGTGCGTTGGAGTTGGACAAGGTGTTGCTATGATTATTGAAAGGGTTTGAAGATTTAGGTCCAGGATTTAGACGCTGTTATTTCCGGATTTGCATCTTTTTGATTCTTGTATTGAGCGTTGTCGGTTTTATTCCCAGCAGTTCTGCCGCCCCTCCAGCTCCATAAACTTTCCATTGACAATGCTCCAGAGCCTTGATGGTATTGTCCTTTTGAAGTTTAAGGAGCTCGTCCTCGGTGAAGATTTTGCTGTTGCTTAGTAGGAACTTCTCATTGACTTCCTTTTCCTGGCTTTTGGGATCAGAGGGTATTTCAAGGTTGAGCCTTTGACCTCTCGAGGTAATTGCTGCGCGTTCGATGATGTTTTGCAGTTCACGACAATTTCCTGGCCAGTCATAGCTTTCCAGCTTTTCGATATGGCCCATGGTGAGATTGATCTCGGGGAGGTTCATGTTCTTTAGGGCTCTTTTCAGGAAGTGGTCGGCTAGGGGGGCGATGTCGGCTTGTCTTTCCCTTAACGGGGGCACGTAAATGGGGAAAACATTCAGTCGAAAATAGAGGTCTTCCCGAAAATTTCCGGCCGAAACCTCCTCTTTAAGTTTTCGGTTTGTTGCCGCAATAATACGGACATTGAGGGTGTAAAAAACTTTGTGGAAATAGTCTCAGTCGGTTACAACCCGTAGCGACTGGAGGAACCACTGATGACCATACCGGACGACCTGCTCGATTCCTTAATGAAGGATTACAAGAACCCTGAAGACCTCATCGGGGAAACCGGGCTACTGAAACAACTGCTGGAGCGAGCGATGCAAACCGAGATGACCGAACATCTCGGCTACGAGAAACATGCTCCCGCGACCAATAATGCTGGCAACACTCATAACGGCAGTTACCAGAAAAAGATCAAGGGGGAGTTCAGCGAACTCGAGATCTCCGTTCCCCTTGGCCGCGATTCCAGCTTCGATTCGGCTATCCTACCAAAGGGCAGAGTCGCTTCACCGGTTTCGATGATAAAATCATCGCCCTGTACGCTCGTGGGATGACCACCCGCGACATCCAGGCTCACTTGGAAGAGATGTACGGCGTTGAGGTTTCACCGACGCTGGTTTCCCAGGTGACCAAGGCGGTTCAAGAGGAAATTGTCCTCTGGCAGAACCGCCCGCTCGATGAGGTCTGGCCGATCGTCTATCTCGGCGCCATTCGCGTCAGGGTGCGGCAAGACAACCGTGTCATCAATAAAGCCGTCTATCTTGCGGTAGGTGTCAATCTGGACGGCCTGAAAGAAGTTCTGGACATGTGGATCGCTGAAACCGAGGGAGCTAAGTTCTGGTTGCAGGTTGTGACCGAGTTGAAGAACCGAGGCGTGAAGGACATCTTCGTTGCTTGCGTCGATGGTCTGAAGGGCTTCCCCGAAGCGATTGAGACAGTTTTTCCGGATACTCAAGTTCAACTCTGCATCGTTCACATGGTTCGGCACAGCCTGAATTACGTATCCTGGAAACAACGCAAGGAAGTCGCCACTAATTTGAAAGCGATTTACTCCGCGCCGACCGTCTATGAGGCTGAGTATCAACTGGAGCGGTTTGAGGAAAAGTGGAACATCAGCCACCCGGCCATCGGCAAGTCTTGGCTGAACAACTGGGAGCGCATCACGCCGTTGTTCTCTTATCCGCCGGAGATTCGCAAAGCGATCTACACGACCAACGCCATTGAATCGGTGAATATGTCACTACGGAAGGTGACGAAGAGCCGGGGCTCGTTCTCGAACGACGAGTCCATGATCAAGCTAATGTACTTGGCGCTGCAGAATATTGCTAAAAAATGGACAATGCCGATCCGCAACTGGCGATCGGCACTGAATCAGTTTTCGATTATGTTTGAAGAGTGGATGCCGCTACTCTAACCGGCGGGCCATTTACACAATAAACTTTACAGGCCCGATTGGCGTCATGATTCATGCCCACCCAACCCACTCAAAAAACATTTTGCAAGCGATTCACCATAGCTGAAACGATGACCCCTGGCGACTAAAGCTCGCTTGAAGCAGAGGTGGTCAGCAGAATACAAAGGTTGGTGCTAAGCCAGTGTTGATAAGGAACGCTGGGATTACCTCTGGGCCGAGTGCCCTTCGTGCGGAGACATTGGTGATCATCGGCGCCAATGATCATGGACAAAAGCGTTTTCTGGCGATTGAGGATTGTGTTTCTATGCGGCTTCTAAGCATGTGGCAAATAAAAAAACTCCCTCACTGGCGGTGAGGGAGCGATTGAATGTTACGTGTCTCGGAGAAGGCCGAGATATTGAATTTGTTTATTCTTGATAGAAGCCGCGATGCAACGTCTTGATGCGCAGCAACTTCCAGGGCATGCCCAGTCCTGTTGTGATGTACAGCGAGTTTGCGTCATCGCCGCGACCAAAGCCCACATTGCTTGGTCTGGTTCCCTCCGGCGGGATAAGTTTTGTGATTACTTTTTCTTTGATTGGATCGAGGACAATAATTTCGCCCGGGACCGGGGGAGTTTTTCCGTTGTGAATGGCCAGATAAAGGTTGCCGTCTGTATCCATTGCCATGCCGTCAACGTTGTAATGGTCGTGTTTGAAAATCGCATGACCATTGGAGATGTTCCCATCTTCATCCAAATCATAAGCCACAACGCCGCCATGTTCGATACCAAATTTATCTTCAAGAGGACCAATTGGGTTGGTGAGCAGACGTTTTTCATTGGCTGCTGCAACGTAGAGATGTTTTCCGTCTGGTGATACTTCAATGCCATTGGGACGGAAGATATCGGTGGAAATTTGGGTTACTGTGCCATCGGTATCGACCCGATAGACAGCGTTAGGTAATTCCCAGGAGAGCGTTTTTCCACCATAACGAGCATCGGTAAAATAAATTCTGCCCTTGGAATCACTGGTAACATCATTCGGGGCTACATAGTGTTTTCCTTTATAGTTGTCGGTGACAATAGTTGTTTTGCCAGTTTTTAGGTTGTGCCTTCTGATTCCCTGCGGACCACCACGAGTGTCGGAGGATGCAATGATGAGATCGTTGTTTTTGTCAAAATGCAAACCAAGTGCCGAACCTGACGGTTTCATGTATTCGCTGGTTTTTCCAGTGGCTGGGTCGAAGCAGTAGATCACACCATTTTTGATTGATTCTTTCAGCCAGGTGACTCCCAGAGTATAAATTTTACCGTCCTTTGCTGCCACAACGCCTTCATTAAATCCGATACCGTCTCTGGAGACGACTTCAAGCTGAGCTCCGTCAGCAAAAATTCGAGTCTCTTGTTGGGCAAATGAAGCGCACGCTGTTAGGCAAACCCCCGCAACCAATGTCAAAACTGTAATTTTAAATCTCATGCCCTACTTCCTTTCCTGTGGTGAATTGTTCTTCAATGGCAGTCAAGACATCCTTGACTGCAACCAATTTTATTTGGTTCAGTAGTGGTGACGTTTTTTTGAGAAAGACGA
The DNA here is from genome assembly GCA_963668145.2 of Geopsychrobacteraceae bacterium. Taxonomy (GTDB): domain Bacteria; phylum Desulfobacterota; class Desulfuromonadia; order Desulfuromonadales; family Geopsychrobacteraceae; genus Seleniibacterium. The sequence continues at coordinate 84,021 of CAXXJU010000044.1, read as the reverse complement.
ATATAAACAAATTTTTACAATGCTGTTTTAAGCTAATAATGACCTTTCGATCGGGTATGGGTAAAGCACAATAATCTTGCATGAATGTAAGAATAAATTGCAGTCTTGAATCAAGGTTCTGTTATTATGAATTTGCTCTATGTTTCTTTTTCTGTCAGGAATAGAGACGCTGTTATGGATTATTTTTTGATTCTATTTAGCACTGGGAAGGTCAAAAAGACGACTTAATGATTCGCCTTTTTGTCTATCGGGCTGTTGAAAAACAGTCTGTCGAGCCCTTGGACGACCGAAATTAGACTGGAATCACAATCTTAAGCCGTGGTGAACAACTGATATGATCAATAACTACAGGTATTTTTTAGTTTTGGCTCAAGAGTTAAATATCTCAAAATCAGCAAAGCGCTTGCGGTTGTCTCATCAGGCTTTAAGTGCATATCTAAAAAATTTAGAAAATGAATGCGGGGTAAGACTTTTTCATCGGAAGCCCAATCTGGCGCTGACTTCCGCGGGAAAGCTGGTGTTGGATTCTCTCAAAAAAATCGATCAAATAGAGATGAATTTATCAAGCCGGATTGCAGAGCTTAATTCGGAGGGAGGCGCTGGTATCAGGTTGGGTTTGACTGAGGGGCGTTATCGGATTCTGGCCCCTATTCTGCTCAAAGAATTTAATTTGTTATATAAAAACACCCAACTTGATATCATTTATGGGGATTCGGTGTCCTTAGAAAATAAAATATTAAATAATGAAATTGATATCTATTTGACAAGCTCTAGGAATGTAAAATCAAATAAGCTTAAAATTAACCCAATTATTGAAGAGAGTATATATCTTGTTATATCAGATAATTTACTGATGGAATATTTCCCAAATACTTGGAAAGAATATAAAGAAAAAAAATATGAAGGTGTTGAGCTATCTGATTTCAAGTTTGTTCCATTTATAACAAATAAGAAAGGATACAATTCAAGAAGGGTTTTAGATGAACTTCTTGAGAAAAAAAATATTAATATAAATATAATAATGGAATCAACTAATCAGGATATTCTTTATCTTATATCAAATCAAAATATTGCTGCAAGTTTCTGTTGGTCAATGTATAGAAATAGTATAAAAGAAATAAATAAGTTGAACGATGGGAAGTCAGAGCTGAATTTATTCCCTGTTCATGATCTTGATGAATCAAATATTTTATCTATTATTCATTTGAATGATGCTTTTATTTCAAAGCCTAAATGTGATTTGATAAATCTTTTAAAGTCTGTTTGTGCCGATTTATCATCATGATTGGCTGTTTTTTGTTTCATACGATTGTCGGTGATTAATTTCAACTCTTACTTCTTCCTGAATCAGTGAATTAGCCCTTCGGTACCTCTGTTATTTTTCCGTACAATCATTGTTGCTGAGAAATGACTATTGTGCCTGGTCAAAATGGAGTCATTGCCATTAATCGGCGACGATCTTTAGCAATTTAGCTGATTATTTTTTGGTTGTTTGCGGTCCTTTCCGATTTTGGGGTGGCTGACACGGTTACGCCCAATACTCGCGGTACTGATTCTGTCTGTCAACTGTTTATGGTCGGCTTTGTCCATGGGCGAATCGTTTGTAGGTTTTCAAAAAGCCGGTGCTTGCTGTGTCGCGTGGTAACTGAAATGCGATGTTAGACCATACCCGTGGAGGATTAACCGGATAGCGAAATACATCAGATTCTGCAATACGATTTTGAGGCGGCGTCGCAGTTTGGCTCGGTGTGCCTTCTTTTTGTCCAGCAGCCCAACTTGCACCATAACGCGAACCAGATTGTAGGTCATCAGTCCGGCACAACTCATCATCAGAGCGGTGGTGGCAAACTTGCCTGAAGGGAGGGCTTCTTCTTTGAGTAGCAGCTCCAAATTGGTCATAGGCCTTTCTGCGTAGGGATGCTCATATGAATTTCATTGACCGACGGATGAATTCCGGTTAAATTTTATCTAACGGCATTTGATTTCGTTTAATGGAATGTTTTTTATTTATATCATGGTTCTTTGAAAATAAGAGCGCCTTATTTGCCATTCCGGTGGCCTGTTGAATTCAATCTCGACGGGCCTTGTCAGTAAGCAAAATATCCCAGAATGATACGATATAGCTTCTCTTTCTGAATGCGAGCATGATGTTACTGCTCAAGGTTCTTGAGGAGTTTTACTAATAACCTGTTGCCAATTATGGAGAGATTTTATGGAGTTCAATGATCTTGTTAGAGACCGACGCACAGTTCGTCAATTTCTTTCCGATTCTATCTCTGATGAGGATCTCAAAGAGATTATTTCCCTAGCGACAAACGCGAGTAATTCTGGCAATGAGCAGCATTGGCAATTTATAGCTATCAGAAGTGATGAAATAAAAAAACAAATTGCAGAGATTGTAAGCAATAAGGCAGACCTATTGTTAGATGAGGCCGCAAAAGTGCAAGGCGGCGAGAGGGTTGCTTACACCCCGCAGACCTTTTATCTGGATGCTCCTGTTGTTCTTGTTGTCGCAACAGCAAATGGCATCTTTAAAAGCAAAATGGATCTGGTTATGGCTGAGGCTGGTTATGATCAGTGGACCGTTTCAGATTTAAGAGGGCGAGGGGATATGCAGACCATAGGTGCGGTTGTGCAACTGATTCTCTTAGCCGCGTGGCAGAAAGGCTTGGGAGGGTGCTGGATGACAGGTCCGCTGTTTGCCAGGAAGGAATTGGAGCAATTGCTTGGGATATCAAATGGCGACATATTAGCTGCAATTATTCCCATCGGCAAGCCTGCTGCCATACCAAAGCATCGGGGAAGAAAGCCCGTGGAAGAGGTATTGACGATTTTGTCGTAATCCGGCCTTTCAGGTCTGACCAACCCCGCTGCTGGCAGCGGGGTCGTCAACAGTCGGAGCATACACTATTTTTTTCCTTATAGGGTGGCCGGATTTGTAAGTCTTCACTGATTATCACAGGGGGGGGGGCTGGAACCTGGCTGTGTCCGTTTGATTGGCCACTCTGATTAATGCTGGGGCTGTTGTTGCGGCCCTCCCCCCATCGGAGCAAGATTGAGACTGCGCGGGGACAATCGAGAAGAATGAGTTGGGAATGACATTAAACAAACTTTTGTTATTGGATGAAATTGAAGAAAACTGCTATCGAGGTCACAGCCTCTCTTTTGGAGCCGGTCGGGTTTTCGGCGGTCAGTTTGTGGCTCAGGCGCTTGTCGCTGCGGGAAATACCTGTGCCGAGCAGACCGCTCATTCTTTGCATTGTTACTTTCTCCATGCCGGTGATTTGGATCTGCCGATCGATTACCGTGTTGAGCATATCCGTGACGGACGTTCTTTAGCGACAAGACAGGTGACCGCCTGGCAAAATGGGCGCCGGATTTTTCTCATGAATGCATCATTTCTAACCGATGACAAAGGGCTTGAGTATCAATCTGACATGCCGGACGTTATCGGTCCCGATGAGCTTCCCGAATTATCTAAATCCTGTGACTCTTCAGCGCCACATAGGCCTCCGCGTGAAAAAATGCGTGTAGACATCCGCCCGGTTCCAGCTGAAGCAAACGCCTCAGAAGTGAATCATAAGAAATACTGGTGGTTTAAATTACTCGATGTCTTTCCTGATAACCTTCTTTTGCGACAGGCATCATTGGCCTATTGCTCTGATTTCGGTTTTTTGTGGACCGCACCTGAGATTCATGGCCTGAAATTCCGGCAGCCGGGCGTTTTTACCGCAAGTCTTGACCACTCTGTCTGGTTTCACCGGGATTTTTCCGTAGATGACTGGCTGTTGCACGCGATGGAGTGCTCTAGCACCGGACAGTCCCGAGGGTTTGTTCGCGGGCAGTTTTTCAATCAAGTTGGAACCTTGATCGCTTCTGTGGCGCAGGAAGGCGTTATTCGTACAGGTTCTTAGTTGCCATTTTTAATATAAATGGCAGGCGACCGTATGTCCGTCTCCCATCTCCTTACTCAATCAGTTTTCGATTATGTTTGAAGGGCGGATGCCGCTACTCTTAACCGGCGGGCCATAAACAAAAATTATTAACATGCCCCATTACGGATTATCTCGGGCTATCTGGCACCCTGAGAGACTCTCTCTAAAAGCCGACCTGTCAATAGAATTTTTCTCTCTACATGATGTTGTAGTCGTCTGATTCCACTGAATCTCCTGATGAATCAAGGAATGAGCTTTTTTGTGAGTCTTTAACGACTTCAACTTGATCGTGAGCTACCGAACAAATAGTTCCACAAATGGCGCATTCATATTGCTCTTCGTGAAACTGAAAAGCGTTCAATTCGGTTTCATAGCTGACCATATGTTTACATGTCGGACAGACGAAGTCAGTGCAGACTTTTTGGCGTTTTTGGACTCGGCCTTTTGTGACTTTCAGGACATCATCAGAATAGCTCCAGGTTCCGCCACAGACTCCGCATTCGTAGGTCTTTTTGGTCGACCCATCAGCGTGAAGGTTCACTTCTACAGATTCTTCGCTTTTACACAATGGACATCGCATTCATTATGCTCCCTTGTAAATGAAGAAAAAAAGTGTGCAGTCACTACAATATAACCTGCTTATGGCTTCAAGACAAACCATGTTCTATTTTTTTAATAAATCCTGAAAACATTCCATGCAAATCATTCTGGCGGGAAGAAACAGACTCAGCAAAATAGGCTGAATTTGTTCAGGAGTGTGATGAAAACACAGAAAGTATCCTGCGCCGCGTAACTCGGACTGGTCGCCCGTTTGGATCGGAAGAATGAATCGACAATATGAAATTTCAGTTAGATGTAATTCTGAGGTCTGCAAGTCAGGGAGACCAGAGACAATAGGGGACGTGTCCGAATGACGTTCGTTTAAGAGTCGCTGGCAGCAAAACCGGGACTGTCCCCGCACGGGGGCTGTCCCAGGTCTTTGCGGTGCTAACCGCGACAGTTTCATGGCTCGCAAACTCTTGGGACAGCCCCGATGACCCTGGGGACAGTCCCGAGTTTACTGCAAAATTGCTTAAAATGGCGATTCGGACGTGTTCCTTGTTTTTCCGCGCTGGCGAATCAATAACCGCCCATGCTTCACTCTTTTCTCAACAATAAGTAACCGGCGCTTCTTCAATTGGAAAACTTTGGGAACGGACTTGATTTGTCAATTGGTGGCCAATTGCATATGGAGCAGGGGATAGGGCTTGCCTTGTCCGTCGAGAGGAGAGCGTCCAGTTACCACAAAGCCGATATGCTCATAAAAGCCTCGGGCCTGCTCGTTCTGCTCGTTGACGTCAACAGCTGTTGCTCCCTGCTGCTGAATAGCATGAGACACTAGCAACCTGCCAGCGCCGGAACCACGGGCTTCTGGGGCAATAAAGAGCATTTCTATATGGCCATCATGAACGCCGCAAAAGCCCAATATCTTGCCTTGATTGTTCTTAACACAGGTCAAATCAACAGCATTGAAGTACTGCTCAAAAATCAGCGGCTTCAACTGGATAAGATCTTCCTCGGCAAGAAAGTCATGAGTTGCTCGGACTGATGATTCCCAAATGTCCAGCAGCTGCTGCTGATCTGATTTTTTTGCAGCTGCAATATTCATTGGTTGGTTCCTTAAAGATAGTTTGCGGTCATGATAATGACGAGAGGACAGAGACGCAAGCTAATGGCTGCCTTGGCGATTTTCAGCCTTCACATGCTTGGCAAGCCATGACAAGAACATGCCGTAAAACAATGCGCCTAAAGAAGCCAGATAAATGTAGTCATTGGTTTTCGCTTTTTCCAGTGCTGCTTTTACGGCCGGACCGACACCATCTTTGATGAAGGGGGCCAACTCATGTTGCGCGGAAGAAACCCCGGTATCATGAAAAATGGCCGCCAAGATGACGCCAATGGAGATGTATGTGATTTTAGCTGAGAACTCTCTTTCAAATAATTCCGGATGTTGATATGCGATGAACGTTAATCCTGAAATAGCGGCAGCGCCCACACCGATTATGAAATCTTCCATAACTATCCTCTCAAGCCGAAAGTGTTGATAAGGGGAAGTTCAGATCCTCTTGACATATTGACGCTGATCCTGGACGTATTTCTTGGTAACCATTCGCATATATATTTTTTCAACTACTTGATATCAAATAGTAAGAATGGAAAATCCCCCTTGCTTTCACCTGGATTCTGGTGTGTGCTCAGCTGGCCAACTACGGTAATCTCTGCGATATTGTAGTTTTTTATGTCGATCAGAACAAGCCCATTATCAGTCCCGACTTTTGGCAGGAGGGGGGCAAAAATAAACCTTCAGATCTTTTCAGGGTAATCGAACCAGCATCACCAAAAAATTAACCCCCATGGAAAAAGGTGCAATGAAAGTTGCAACAGAAACTTATATTTCTATTCCTCAAAATGTAAATAAATTCAGCAATATATAATAATTTATTGCTTCCCATGCAATTTCCCTTTCATTCCTACGAACTTCTGTTTAGGCCATCAAAATACCCAAGAATCCTATAAAAGTGCGCACTTATTACATGGTAATTGGTTGGCACTAATTATGCTATGAAGGATGAAATCTCATATCCATAAGGAGGGACCACATCATAAAACATATTCTCGTCTTCAAGCCTGACCGGAACAGGACGGCGCAACGTGTGCTGACATTGAAGATGCCGATATCACCTTTACCAACGCTGAGGCAAGAGTTGAGTTATTGCAATGGTTGCAAGCCGCTCGGCTGCAAATGACTTCCTGTGATCTGATCTTGACCAATGAATGTTCAGGGGCAGATCGAAGTTTCATATTGAGGGGCTCCATGGTTGCTGATGCACTCATTCCCATTGGTTATCTTGAGAAGACCAACGTCTCAGCCGTATATCAGGAGAACATAATTACCTGTCACCCGAACAGCATTCCGGATTGTCTCCTGGTTTGCCTCAATGATGAGGCCATATGATCAACAAAGGAGATGGATCAATGACAAAACCAGCCGAAAAGCCCCATTCACCCCTGGAAATAGACCAGGACAGCATGGAGGGGATGTACCTGACGTTTAACTTAGCCAAGGAGGGCTACGGTCTCGAAATTCGCCATGTCACCGAGATCATCGGTATTCAACCAGTCACGCGCATTCCTGATATGCCGGAGCATGTCATTGGGGTTCTCAATCTTCGTGGCAAGGTCATTCCTATCATTGATGTGCGCCTGCGTTTTCGCATGCCCCAGCGCGACTATGACGATCGGACCTGCATCATCGTTGTCAATGTCAACGACAATTCCGTCGGCCTGGTGGTTGACAAGGTCAGTGAAGTCGTCGATATCCCCAAGGATCAGATCGAGCCGCCACCTGCCACCCAAAAAGGCGGTTCTCACTATATCCAGGGCATGGGCAAACTAAACCAGAATGTTAAGATTCTGATCGATATCGAAGCTCTGATTGAAGATGAAGACCTGCGGGAGCCAGAAACCGCAGAAGCCATTTGATGTCGACGCTATCTAACTATTTTATTTAGTTTCCATCCGGAAATGGCTTTTTTCCGCTGTCGCAGCGTCAATCTGCAGGCTTACTTGTGCGGCGTAACGGTGTACGCCTCCGCGCAAGCCCTCGATTTCCTTGCCACAACGGAAAACTGCTCGTTTCCAATCTGAAAACTTAATGATTGCCATCCAGTGTTTCCGCATAACAACTTTTTAGGAAAAGGATCAAAAAATGTTTAAGAATCTTAAGCTTGGAACAAAAATCGGGGGAGGGTTTGGTCTATTATTGGTTCTCGCCATTTCATTAGGCTCTCTGGCTGTCGTCAATATGGACAAGGTTGAAATCCAATCGACCATGCTTGACCAAGAATTTGTCCCTGAAGTCGATATCGCCAATAAAATTGAGCGCAGTTCTTTTGAAGTCATGTACGAAATGCGTGGGTATGGTTTTACCGGCAGCGAACAGATGCTTTCAAACGCACGGCAACACATGAAAATGCTCAAGGAACGTCTGGATGTGGCCAAGACTCTGGATGACAAATCGGAAAATCTCAAAGCTTTACGCCCGGCAGTGGAGAAAGTCGACGCAGAATTCGCAGAATATCAACAACTCGTTAACGAGACAATCAATGTCTATGCCGAAATGAACGCCGACCAGGAGAAACTTGATCATGCTGCAACTCAGTATATGAGCAACTGCGATGATTTCCTGGCCAGTCAAAATGATAAGATGAAAAGTGAAATGGCCGAAGGAGCGACTCAGGCCGCTTTACTTGAGCGGCTGGAAAAGATTACCCTTGTCAACGATGTTATTACCATCGGAAATGCAACACGCATAGCAGCCTTCAAATCTCAGGCCCGCAGGGATCCCCAGATTATCCGGGATGCAAATCACAACTTTGACCTGATGCAGGAAAAATTTGAAGACCTAAAAAAAATCACTTACTTGGAGAGTGATCTCAAACGCATTGAAAATACTAAACAGGCGGCCAACGATTATCAGGCGGCCATGAACAACTATCTCACCAACTGGATTAAAAACAACGAACTTGGGAAAAGACGGGCCGAGATTGGTGATAAGGTTGTCCGACAGGCCCAGATTGTGGCCGGAACGGGAATGGAAGAGACCCAGCAAATAGCCAATGGAGCCGTGGCCGCATTGAGCAGTGCAAGCCACACCATGATTGGCGGTCTTATTTTTGCCACCCTGATCGGTTTGGCGGCTGCCTACTTGATCACCCGGAGCATCACCAAACCACTGCACCGGGCTTTCGCCGTCGTCGGCCAGTACGGCAAGGGCGATACCAGTGACCAGAATCTGCCCATGGGCGAGAAGGTCAATTGTTCCAGCCTGAACAACTGCGGGCAAAAAGACTGCCCCAGTTTCGGACAGGAAGGGCACTGCTGGGTTGAAACCGGCACCTTCGGACCTAACCCGGTTTGTGTCAAACTCACCAACGGCACCTTCAGCGATTGCCGCGAATGCAAAGTTTACCAGGCACGCGACGAGATCACCGAGCTTGGTTCGGTTCTGGTCGGGATGGCCAAGAGCTTGCAGGGGCGCAGTGAACTGGCAGAGGCGATTGCCCGCGGGGACCTGACCCATCAGGTCAAGGTTGCTTCTTCCAGGGATCAACTTGGTAACGCATTGAAAATTATGCTGGAAGGCCTGCGTGAAATGGTCGGCGGGATCCAGGTGGCCGGTGAGCAAATCGCCTCGGGCTCGGGGCAGGTCTCCGACGCGAGCCAGGCCTTGTCCCAGGGCGCGACCGAATCGGCCAGTTCACTGGAGGAAGTGACCTCTTCGATGAACGAGATGGCGGCCCAGGTCCGGACCAATGCCGAAAACGCCAGCACCGCCAACCAGCTCTCCTACGAGTCAAAGAAAGCTGCTGAAAAAGGCGATCGGCAAATGGCGGAAATGGTTACAGCCATGAACGAGATCAATCAGGCCGGACAGAACATCAGCAAAATCATCAAGGTGATCGACGAGATCGCTTTCCAGACCAACCTGCTGGCCCTTAACGCCGCTGTCGAAGCGGCACGTGCCGGGCAGCACGGTAAAGGTTTTGCGGTCGTCGCCGAGGAAGTGCGCAATCTGGCAGCCCGCAGTGCCAAGGCGGCGGAAGAGACGGCTGAGCTGATCGAAGGGTCGGTGGCCCTGACCGACAAAGGCAACCAGATGGCCCAGCAGACGGCAGGTGCGCTCAAGGAGATCATGGAGGGAACTAACAAAGTTGCTGACCTGCTCGAGGAGATTGCGACAGCCTCCAACGAACAAGCCCAGGGGATCAGCCAGGTGACCACCGGCCTTGCCCAGATCGACCAGGTCACCCAGCAGAACACCGCCAGTGCTGAAGAGAGCGCGGCCGCTGCGGAAGAGCTGTCAGGTCAAGCCATGCAGATGCGTGAAATGCTCAAAAAATTCGTGCTCAACAATGGCGACGAGGTGGCCCAGGTCAGTTATGTCAAACAGGACAGCGGGGCTTCCGGAGCTTGGGGGCAAACTCAAGCCAAACCGCAGCCGAAGATCGCCATGAAAAAGTCGATCGCGCTTGATGATGATGAGTTCGGTAAATTCTGATAAACAGTCCTCCCACCTCCGGCAGCGAACTTCCAGGCCGAAGGTGGGAGGACGAACCCTGAAATCGTGAACCGCCGCCCCTCCTAAACCCTCAGCGCCAAACGGTTTGGGGTAGAGATTGTACCTAAAAATAACTCGATTGTTTTGTATTTTGTACCGATTTGGACCTTTGTCCGTGGTTGTTGACAGATTGCAGGAGAGAAGAAGGAGAATGGCTAATTCGAAATACCTATCGGGATTGTTATTCAAGGCCGTGGAGCAGTACTGTGCCGCCTCCTGTCTGTTTTTTGCCATTGCCATACTTGTCCCGGTTCTAGTGCCTGTTGAGGATGAGGTTTGGTCGAAATATATCGCCATTAATTTTTTTGTTTCCCTCCTGACAACCCTCTGTTATTTGGTTCTCAAGATGACAGTTGGCGGGCAGAATGTCTTTTCGGTTCCTCTGTTTCTACTTCTTAAGTTGTTCGGCAACAGATTCTGCTTGCTTGAAGGGCGCAGTATCTCTCCGGGTGGTGTGGTGATACTTTATGCATTGTTAGTGGGTGGTGTTTCTGTGACGCTTCGCATAAAACTTCCAGATGCTTCCCTGCTGTCAATCCTCTTCGCAGGGGTGCTCAACTTACTGCTTCCGCTCGCTTTGTGGGGCAGGAGCCTGTCTGGTATGCCAAGTCCTCCGGGGGCAAAAAATGTTCTTTGATAGTGATAGCTTGAAAACACGGAAACTGCTCTATCGCCAGGGAGAAGACAGATTTTTCATCGATGGTAAGACAGTTCTGTTTGCCGAGGTTTCAGCATTTTATCGCGTGTTAACCGAGCACTATGTTAATCAGTTTTATCAGGGAACCTGCCTGCGAGTAGAGTTGTGGTTTATGGACGGGCGGACGGAAGAAATCTACGAAGTCGATAGCAAACATCAGGACCATTACCGCTTGTTGCATTATCTTGCAGCAGCAATCGAAACCTTTAGACGGCAGCAGCTGGAGGGTATCTATCGAAGCGGCAAGGAGGTCGGATTTGACTTACAGGGAAATGCAAAGTCGATTAGCCTGAAAGAATCTGATCTGCTGTTTGATAATGCGCGGGTTGAGGCACTGCGCTTCAGCCAATGGAACGGCTCCACCGAGATCGAATTCATTTTACCCGGAAGGACAGTCACGATCGCAACGACTGCTATTTCAGATTCAGTGCTGTTTGTGGATCTGGTACGGCAAGTCGTCCCTATTTCCGTCAAACCGCCATCAAGGAGAGCGGTTTGGCTGAATCGGGCGTTCTGGCTGTTTGTGCTCTGCTTCGGGGTTAACGGCTGGTTGGACGAGTCTGCGCTGGCTTTATGGATGGACAATCCAGTGGTGGAAGTCTTGTCTGTGGTCGCGAAGATCCTCCTGCTGCTGGTTATCGTATTGCGGCCGGTTTTCTGGCTGGTGGGCCGGGTCAATAACAAGGTCAAAACTCGCGAACGGGAAAGGTTGAGCCTGAGTCAATGAACTGCATGGCTTTCATGAAGGAGCGTTTCTGTTTTTTGCTGAAATAGCTTAAAGAAATAATCCGTGGGACCTTCAGGATCTGTGGTCATCAAGTTTTGACAATGGCGATGGAGCGGACATCAGAGTTCACGAAGGCAGTTATACCGTAGAGGCCATTCTTCCTTCTGATGGGCTGATTGAAAAATAGGCACGCAAAAAAAGCGTGGTTGTTGGCAAGGACAGGACCGAATTGGTCACGCTGGAACTGCACAATCGCAATCGTGTGAAAGCCCCCCGGCTTTGCAGGAGCAGAGTTAGTTTTCATCCGGAAACGGTCTTTTTCCGGAGTGGCGGCGTCAATCTGTGAACTTACTTGTGCAGTGTAAAGCACTACGCCTCCGCGCAAACCCTTGATCTTCTTGCCACAACGAAAAACTGCTCGTTTCCAAACTGAAAACTTAATGATTGCCATCTAGTATTTCCGGATGACAACGAGTTAGATTGGCCTGTTGTAATGTCTCTTCGTTGGATACATAAGTCTTGAAGGCAGTGACTTGGCCCTGCTTGAAAGAAATAAATTGCCCATTTCATGTAGAGTTCGTTGCTGGTATGACAACATAATGGGGGCCTTACTGGAATCGCTATTTCACAGGAAATTTCCATCTGGAAACCTGGCGAATTTGCTGATTTTGACTGAATGATGGAGATTCATAATGTTGGTTTGGAGCGGTTTGGGAATTGTGGTACCGGTGATTTTTTTGCTGGTTACGGTTGCAGTGCGCGAGGGTCTGCAGACGACCGGGTTTACAGATAACCTGGCGCTGATGTCGGGATTGTTGCTGTCAGCAGTCATTGTCTGGTTTGTCGGGCGGAAATTGAACGATCCTTCCAAAGGCAGAATAGTGACCGATGTAGAAACAGGAGAGAGATTGCTCCTGCAAAATCGCCATACCTTCTTCTGGATCAAGGCTGAATACTGGGCTTTGATCGTACCGATTGTGGTTGGAGTGGTCTTTGCTTGTGGCAAGTAGATAGTGCTGAGTCGCTTCTGTGACGGGTTGACAGGACAAATCTGCGTGGTTGAAGTGTTTGTGTGGACCTCTCTGAAGGATGGACTATGAATCGACAGTCAATCGTACAATAGACTATTTTGAAGGGTACGAGGAGTGCGCGGGCAGTTTTGCCGTCAAGGACGATGATGCTCGGGATCAATCGAATGTTGGGCGAGGTGCTCGTATCGGTGCGGGATGCCTTAAAAAAACAGCTGCAACTTGATGGATTTTCAGAAACATCATTGCATTTTCTAAGAAAAAAACACGAGATGAAACCGCTTCTTTATAAAGACTTATATGAGCTGTCCCTGCAAGCATCTGCTGTGGATGCCGACTGCAAACAGCAGGGGCTGCCCAGCGGAACCTGCCATATCGACTATCAGCCGGATGATTACAAAAATGCTGACTATCATTGCCGAATGCGCGAGCTGCTGGAACCCTACGCTGCAACCATCTTATATCAGGTGCAGATAAAGGAGAAAGAACCGAACTGGCAAGGAAAGACCGAATGGGTTGCGGCCACCTGCTTCTGGCTCGGCCAAGCCCAGGCCTATTATGGCCTGTTGCAACAACCGGGTCGGCAGCAAAGAGGGCGGCGGATAAGCGTAAAAACCACCAGCATTGGTGAATTGTTGCCGTATGCAAAGACTTTGAAACAGCTCCTTTTTGGAATTGAGAAATTCCATTTTATCTATCCACCGCAGTTATATTCTAAAAGTTCCGACCGCCTCTGGCATTTCCATGGTGGCGAGCACTATCCTTTGTTGGTTGAGAACAATAGGGTGATTTTCCCGGCAGACTGGAAAAATGACCGTTACCACTGTGGTCCACTGTGGTGGGAACATGGGTATCTTCAGGTGATTAACGAACAGGGGTTGTCAGGTCTTATCAATGTCCAAGGGGAGATTACCCTGGCCTGCCGTTATGCCTATCTTGGCAAGATGAGTTCTGTGTCTCAAGACGAAGTGTGTCTTGAGGCCGCTGTTGAGGTTGATGGCGGAACCTGCGATCTGATCACTCTGAAAGGGGAACAGATCAACCCCGCTGGAGTGAAAGTTGTTCCCGACAGTTTGTGCGGAAACATTGTCAAGGTCTGCCAGGAAGTCGCTGGATCACAACCGTTGTATGGCTATATGGATACGACCGGTAACCTGCTCGGAGAAATACGTTGGAAAAGATGCGGGCCGCACCTTTTCAGAGGGGCGCAGGTGCAGTGTGCGAACACGGGTCTCTACGGCTTTGTTGACGAGCAGGGTAACGTGACCATTGAGCCGCAATTTGTTGATGCGACTCCTTTTAATAACGGCTTTGCTATTGTTGCGTTGGATCATTCCGGCAAAAAAGGGGTTGTGGATGAAACAGGACGAATGATTATCTCTCCTCAATGGCACGATATGGAGACCTTTGACCGGGATCATTTCCGTGTCGCCGACGAAAAAGGCGCAACCGGGCTGATTGATTTGCAGGGGAATGTCGTTGTTCCGCTGTGCCTGAGAAGTGGAGATCTGCCGGAGGGCGATGACTATTACTCTTGGCATCAAGTCCGTGACCATGTGCGCCAAGAGTTATTTGAGCAGATGCACCAACAGCTGAAAGAGGTGCGCAGCAAGGTAATTGATTCACTGGCCCCCTATGCCGGCATTTTTCGTCGTGATGCAGATGAGAGAGATCTGAAAGCTGCCGGGTTGTGGTTGCAAAATGTAGAACTTCTTACCGATTACAGTGGTCTTGAGGCCGGTGCCATCGGTCGGATCAGCTACTATTACCCAGTCAGTGCCAATTGTTTTAACTGGCTCGAGGAAGTGCCTGTGACCGGGTTGTATGAGGATAATGGTGAACGTGCCTTGGGTGTGCCTTGGGCGGTGCTGCGCGTGGTTGAGTGATGGGGCAGTTTTGCCTGGATGGAAAAGAAATAAAATTGAATAAATTTGATGAAGAACGTCATGGTGCAACTGCCGCCTTTGCACCGCTTCAGGGAAAAGATTTTCTGGAAATCTGGGAGAAGAGAAATCAGCACTTTCTCTATTATGGAGCTAAAACGGATCGAACCGGTCAAATAACATGGACCAACCAGATCCATCTGATGGGTTTGATTCGGCAGCAGCGCCGGAAGTTTGGGATAATACGTTCCCTTTGGTTCATATTTGCCGGTTCTGCGGTGTGTCAGATCATTACGCGTGAGAATCCGATTGATTGTGCGCGGTGAAACGCCAAGGTCTCAATCGGCATTGAAAAATGACCCACCATCAGCGTCCAATTTTGACCCGGCTAGTTGAATGATTTTCTTCATTTCTCAGGCAATTGACACCGGTTTGATTAATGACTGATCCATTGCCGATTTAGTGAATAAGAGGATCAAGATTTCTTGCTGATTAACACCCGGTCACTTTCTCCGCTGTGTATTTTAGCTTTACGGGTGGGTAACACCTCATATCAGCCAATATTCCCGAATAGCCAAACTTTGCTGATAGACATCGCCATCACACCTTTCTGTTCAAACCTTGCTGCTGCGAAAAATCATCCTAGAAACTTAATAATAACAATTATTTCTTGGGCTTCATGTGAAAACTTGAGCAGGGTGAGGCGAAATAATTCCTCTATCTGTTACCTTTTTTGTCTTTTTTTTGATCTGAGTCAATTTCTTCATTCCCTCCTTCAGGTATTGTCTGCACATCACACAGACAACAAGGAGCGATCCAATGAACCTGCAAAACAATATCGGTGAGCAACCAATCAATAAAACCATAGAAGCCCATCCTGTCATCGGCGAGATTCTGCAGAAATACGACATCGGCTGTGTCACCTGCGGAGTCGGCATTTGCCTCGTTAAGGACGTGGTGACGATTCACGCCCTGGGGGCAGAGGCCGAAGCAAAGATCGAGCAGGAAATAAACGATTACCTGAACGATAAAGGAGAATAAACCATGGCAAACCTAGCATGTGGATGTCCCGGCTCACAGGTCCGGACAATAAATAAGGCTGAAAGCAATAACGAATCAACAGGGCGCCTTTCTTCTGAACTGCGTCAGTGGCCGACCCAGTTACATCTGGTCCCGCCAACCGCACCCTATTTACAAAATGCGCATCTGCTGATCGCTGCAGACTGCACTCCTTTTGCCTACGCAGACTTTCATCGTGATTTCATCAAAGGCCGTGTCCTGGTTAACGCCTGCCCGAAATTGGATGACAGCAGCCCTTATGTTGAGAAGTTAGCAGCGATGATTGCCCAGAACGATATTCAGTCGGTGACGGTCATCATTATGGAAGTCCCTTGTTGCCGCGGATTGGCCATGTTCGCCCAGCAGGCAATTGCTCAATCCGGCAAGGATGTTCCTTTGGAGATTGTCATTATCGGTGTGGATGGTCAAAGGAGAAACTAACGATGAAGACCAATGTCACCCAGGTTATGATCGAAGAACATCAACTGATTCTGCGAATGATTGCCCTGGTTGAGCACAATATTGCCCTGGTGGAAAAAGGAACGTTCAGTAACTGGACCTTTTTCCTTGATGCTGTAGACTTTATTCGTAACTTTGCAGACCGCTTTCATCATGCCAAGGAAGAAGATGTTTTGTTCATCGAATTAGTTAAAAATGGCATGCCAGAGAAACAATCCCCCATAGAAGCCATGCACATCGAACACGATCAGGGTCGTGACTTCGTTCGCAACCTTGAGGTCGCAGCTCAAAAGGTCATCGCAGGTGAAACGGAGCAGATCTCAGCCATCATTTCTAATGCAAAGGGCTACGCAGCACTGCTCCGAGGCCATATTGAAAAAGAGGATACAGTTCTTTACCCCCTTGCCGAAAGGGTTCTGCCCGAAGAGGTTCGATCAGGCATGTTGCAAGCCTACAATGACGCTGAGCTAAAAACACCAGATCTGGAGAACAGGTATCGGGACATGGTTGAAACGTACGAGGCCGGCAACTAGTAACGAGCCACAGGCAAGAATAATTTTTCATATCACAAGGGAGTGAGACGAAATGGGATGGTTAGATTTCTTATTTGGCAAAAAAGAGCCGGAAAACACACCTAAACCAAAGGAGGATAACAGCATGTCGATGTTCTGTTACCAATGTGAGCAAGCCTCAAAAGGTACCGGATGCACCGCGATCGGTGTTTGTGGCAAACAGCCTGATGTTGCCGCCCTGCAGGATTTACTGGTTTACACGTTGAAAGGGATCGCCTTCTGGGCCAATAAGGCCCGGGAAAACGGCACAAAGGATAACGAAATTGATCGCTTTATGATCGATGGTCTGTTTACGACTGTCACCAATGTTGATTTTTCTGCCGAGGCGGTTTCCAGCTTTATCGTTGAAGGAGTTCGTTTGCGCGATAAGGCCAAAGCAATGGCTGGCTCTGTCGCAGGAACAATCCCCGCAGCGGCTCAGGGCTGGAATCTTCCGGAGAGTCTTGCCGAACAGGTCAAACTTGGTGAACTGCACGGGGTCAAGGATTATACCGTTGATGACGATATTCATTCAGTTCGCGAACTGATCACCTACGGCATCAAAGGCTATGCAGCCTATGCGGATCACGCCCGTATTCTGGGGAAGGAAGCGGATGAAATCTACGCCTTCACCCACAAGGCTCTGGCCGCGCAACTTGACGACAGCCTTGATCTGATGGCCAATGTCAATCTGGCCCTGGAAACAGGAAAGATCAACTATCTGACCATGGAACTGCTCAACCAAGCTCACGTTGCTGCCTATGGTCATCCGGTTCCTACACCGGTTCAGCTTGGCACCAAGGCTGGCAAAGCCATTCTCGTTTCCGGTCACGACCTTAAGTTCCTGGAGGAACTGCTCAAGCAGACCGAAGGAACGGGGATTAACATCTATACCCATGGTGAGATGTTGCCTGCCCATGGCTATCCGGGACTGAAGAAATACGCTCATCTGGCTGGTAACTTCGGCGGCGCTTGGCAGGACCAGTACAAGGAGTTTCAGGATTTCCCAGGTGCGATTATCTTTAACACGAACTGCATCCAGAAGCCTGCCGACAATTACAAGGATCGGCTGTTTACCTGGGGCCTGGTGCAGTGGCCTGACGTCAAACATATTGACGGCTTTGATTTCTCGGAAGTCATCAAGAAAGCCCAGGAGTGCGATGGCTTTGAAGAGAATTCGGGGCAGGAAATCCTCACTGGCTTTGGCCATAACGCTATCCTCGGTGTGGCCGATAAAGTCATCGAAGGGGTCAAGGCTGGAGCGATCAAGCACTTCTTCCTGGTCGGCGGCTGCGACGGCGCCAAGAGCGGCCGGAACTACTATACTGAGTTTGCCGAAAAAGCTCCAAAGGATACCGTCATACTGACCCTGGCCTGCGGCAAATTCCGTTTTAACAAAATGGACCTGGGTAATATCGGAGGGATCCCGCGTTTGCTTGATGTCGGCCAGTGCAACGATGCCTACAGTGCCATCCAGGTCGCCTTGGCATTATCCGAAGCCTTTGAATGCGGCGTCAATGAACTGCCATTGTCCCTGGTCCTGTCCTGGTACGAGCAAAAAGCGGTTGCAATCCTGCTGACTCTGCTCCACCTGGGTATCAAGAATATTAAACTGGGACCCACATTGCCGGCCTTTGTGACTCCTAACGTCCTCAACTTCCTGGTCGAAAACTACAATATCGGCCCGATTACCACTGCTGAAGAGGATCTCAAACAGATTCTTGGATGATCATATTTAAAAAAGCGCTACCCGGTTCAGCCGGGTAGCGTCGAGGCAACGCCATGGGCAATGGACAGTCCCGAATGGCGCCAGTTTAAGAGTCGCTGGCAGCAAAACCGGGACTGTCCCCGCACGGGGGCTGTCCCAGGTCTTTGCGGTGTTAACCGTGACAGTTTCATGGCTCGCAAACTCTTGGGACAGCCCCCGATGACCCTGGGGACAGTCCCGAGTTTACTGCAAAGTTGCTTAAACTAGCGCCATTCTGGACAGTCCCCGGAAACCGCTCCATTCGAAAAACTGGCACAGCTTATCCTTAAAGACACTCCGGACGCCGTTTTGTTTGCGGATCAAGAAAGAATGATTCGTTTCTGGAATAAAGGAGTCGAACAGATTTTGAGTTTTTCTGAGGAAGAAGTGCTGGGCTACTCTCCTGACCTTATTATTCCAGAAAAGTTACGCGGTCGTCATTGGCTAGCATACCACCAGGTTTTATAAACCGCTATTAATCGCTACAGCACCGACCTTCTAGCCGTTTCTGCTCTCCAAAAAGATGGTAGCGGCTCTCCTGCGAGTTTTCTATTGTCATGATTCACGATGACAACAGCCAGATCATCAATTTTGTGGCTATTATGCGTGATGTCATATCTCGATGGGAAACAGAGCAAGCACTGAAGAAGGAAATCGCTCAGTTAAAAGTCTGAAAATACTTCTAAAAAATCATTCTCTCAGGTAACACTTCTCTTTTGTAGCATGAAAGCAAAGTCGTCCTCCCAACAGGAATGGCTTTGCTTGTTTTGTCTCGTCAAATTGATTCTGCACTTAACAGTGATAAGATTGAAGTCACGTAAACTGTCGGGAAATTAGCTGGTTTCCAGATTGGAAACGGCCCTTTTCCGCTGTGGCGGTGTCAATCTGCGGGTTTTCTTGTGCGGCGTAATGGATTATCGTGCTCCGACCTGCGCATCGTGTCACATGAGTGGTGCTGGCGATCAGGTAACCACACATGATGTCACTGAGCGGCTTAGTTGGGAGTTACAAGCACCTCTCACCGTTCGCCCCGAATAGTTTAAACCGCCGCCTGCTCAGAGCAATTGGAAAGTTGAGCGGGATAAGGTGAAAAATATCTGTAAACAGTGTCATGCCAGTAACTGGATTGAAGATCACTACACCAAGCTTGATAAAGTGGTGCAGGAGTATAATGACGTCTATTTTAAACCGACAAAAGCGATGCTGGATGACCTGTACAGTAAAGGACTACTCGATAATTCCAAATTTTTTGACGAACACCTTGAGGTGGAATTCTACGAACTCTGGCACCATGAAGGTCGACGGGCTCGTATGGGGACAGCCATGATGGCTCCGGATTATGCCTGGTGGCATGGATTCTACGAGTGCAAACATCGCTACAACGGATTCATGGAAGAGGCGAGGCATCTGCTAGACACGGGTGAAAAAGCCTATTTATATAAAGATTTCCCTAATGCGCCAGGAGATACGACTCGACCTCCTGTACTCTTTGGGAAATAGGCAAAAATTTTAATATTCAGTCAGTTTCCCAATATCCTCCCAATGCCAGGGAGATTCTGGGAATGTTGAGCAATAAGGAAACTATTTTCATTACTCTCTGGAAATTAGACACAGAGGTTTCCTGGGATAACTCTATCGATGAATTGTTCTAGATCTAGACCAGAACCGATAACTTAAACACATCTACAGAAAGGTGAGAAAAATGGGAACTCATTGGATCGACGAAGGCTGTATCAACTGTGGTGCTTGCGCTGAAGTTTGCCCGGTTGATGCGATCAGTGAACAGGGGGATGTGCATGTGATTGACAAAGAAACGTGCACCGACTGCGGAAGCTGCGACAGCGTCTGTCCCGTCGATGTCATCAAATGGGAGACTACAGCCTGACGGCTCGTAGAAGCTAAATAGTTGTCATCCGGAAACACCGGATGGGGATAACGAAGTTTTCAGATTGGAACCGAGCAGTTTTTCGTTGTGGCAAGGACATCAAGGGCTTGCGCGGAGGCGTACACCGTTACGTCGCACAAGTAAGCCTGCAGATTGACGCTGCTACTGCGGAAAAAAGCCGTTTCCGGATGGAAGCTAAATAAGCACTGTTTCGGCGTCATAAGACCCGAAACAGTGCTGCTCAATTGAAACGAATGTATTTCCCCCCAGGATCTAGTGACCTTCCATTCAGGCCTCTTTTATCTGGTTTCTAACGAAATTCAACACTCCACCGGCCAATAGATGCTGGCGCTGTCGATTTGAAACCTCAAGTCGCGTGATAATTTCCTGCTGATCGATCAAAACCGGAATCTCTTCTCCACCGCGTTCGATGGTTTTCCGCAAATCCGGCAATTCGATCCGGGCTCCTTGTGAAGCCAGTTCAAAATCACCAGGATTTTTGAAAGTCAGGGGGAGGATTCCAAAATTACAGAGGTTGGCTTTATGAATACGGGCGAAGCTTTTGACAATTTTGGCCCGTACTCCAAGATAGCGCGGGGCCAGCGCTGCATGTTCTCGACTGGACCCCTGTCCGTAGTTCTAGCAGGAGCTTGACCCCACCCTTGAGCAGTTAAAAGCGTTACCGGAATCCTTGGGTACTGTGAATACCTTGCTGGCCGATGCCGGTTACTACAGCGCAGATAACGTCGAGAACTGCCAGGAAGAGAAAATACTTCCCTTTATCAGCGCTCATCGCGACAAACACAACCAAGATCTCAAAGAGCGTTTTCCCGAACCTGACCCCCCTGGCTGAAGGTGCCGATGCCGTCGAAGTGATGAAATATCGGTTGTTGACTCAGACCGGCCGTGCTCTTTATGCGAAACGCAAGTGCACGGGCGAGCCAGTGTTCGGCATCATCAAGGCCGTTATGGGTTTTCGCCAGTTCCTACTGCGCGGGGTGGAGTCCGTCCGCGGTGAGTGGAATCTCATCTGCATGGCCTTGAATCTGAAGCGATTACATGCTCTGGCGACTTAAGGCCGCCAGGAATATCTTTGTCTATCGTCAAAACGACAAATCTGGAGCTGACTGAATCATTGCCCAGGATGCTTTTGATAGCTTTTTTCAACAACAGCCCTGTTGGGCAGAAAACATATGGCCTGTCATCTTTAAGCCCGACAGGCTGCTTACTCCTCAGGCTTTCCCCCATCAAGAGCTTGGCGGACCGCTACGGCTAAATCTGTCAGCAAAATCGGCTTCCCTAATAATCGCGAGATTCCGACCTGCTTCACTTTTTCCTTCTGCTGAATCTCACTGAATCCTGTTGCCATTAGAATCGGGAGATCCAGCCTGATTTCTCGAACATTTCGTGCCAATTCGAGGCCATTGAGTCCGGGCATGGACAGATCGGTCAATAATAAATCAAAACGCTCAGGGTTCTTGCGGATAAGCTGGAGGGCACGATTGCTACTTGTTTCCATGGTGACGTCATAGCCCAACTCTTCAAGCATTTGACGCTCAAGATTGGCCAAGGAAATCTCGTCATCGACCACCAGCAAGTGTTCCGTGCCGGTAGGCAATGACACCTCTTCAACCCTTTCAGTGTCCGCCAAATCTGGACCTCCGTTCACTGCAGGAAGGAAAATCCGAAAGGTTGTGCCCTTGCCCAGTTCACTGTAAACGGAAATGCTCCCTCCGCTATTGACGATAATTCCGTGAACCATGGCGAGGCCTAACCCGGTCCCACCCTGATCCTTTTTTGTCGTGAAATAGGGCTCGAAAATTTTCTCCCTGGTCGCAGCATCCATACCGCAACCGGTATCACTGAAAATCAGAACAACATAATCACCCGGGATCAAACCCCGACGGAAAATCAGGTCACCAGCGGTTACCGATTCTGCTCTAAGTTCAACACGGAAGGTTCCCCCGGTATGTTGCATGGCCTGAAAGGCGTTGGTGCTAAGATTCATGATGATCTGGTGGATCTGGGTTGGATCAGCAAAAATGCTTGGGCAGTTTTCATCGATCTGGTCTTCGATCTGAATCGTTGCAGGAAAGATCGGGCGCAGCAATTTTAGCGCTTCTTTTAATATCGGCTGAACTCTAAGAGGACGTAGTTTCTGCTCCGTCTGGCGACTAAACGTCAGAAGTTGCTTGATTAGTTCGGTGGCTCGGTTGCCAGCCAGGATGACCTGATCAATATTCGCTCGCTCAACCTCTGGAAGTCTCTTTCGTACCAGAGTTGCATAACCAATTATTGCTGACAGAATATTATTGAAATCATGGGCAATCCCTCCAGCCAGATTCCCAATGGCCTCCATTTTTTGCGCCTGACGAAGTTTCGCTTCCGCCTTTCTTTGTTCGGTTATGTCCAGAGCCATAAAGAGGATTCCAATTATCGTATTATCAGGTTTCCGCAAGGGTACATTGAGCCATTCGCATACAATGGAACGTCCCTCCTTGGTGAGGGTTTCCTGGATTCCCTTGAGCATCTGTTCCCCAGTTAGGCCGAGTTCGGCTTGGGGAATTTGCCCCTCCTTCTGGATAAGTTCAAGGAGGTGTCGACCCAGGGCCTCTTGAGGGGAGAATCCGAACATTTCCCCTGCTGCAGGGTTCCATGATTGTACGATTCCATTAGGATCGCAGACGATATTGGCGATAGGCATTCGTTCGATTTGCAGGTCGAGATGTTTGCGGATTTCCTCGGTGCGTTCAAATAACTGGCAATTGCTGACAGCAACAGCGCAGCGCTCGGCGGTAATTTCGAGCAACCGAGTCTCACGGGGGCTATAGGGTCGCTTTTTACGCCAAGCCACCTGAACAACACCAAGAAATTCTAAGTTGTTATAAATAGGCACTGCTGACAGGGACACTAAGCCTTGTTCCCGTACTTCCGGATTGACCACCAGCGTGTTGTCGCGGAGATCTTCCAAAAACAGCGGCTCTCGTTTTCGAGCAATAGTGCCTGCGACACCGTTCCCTATTGGAACCGAAAAATGATTGGCAACTGACTTCTCAAGTCCGATGCTGGCTCGGATCCGCAGATGACCTGCATGGAGCAGATACACTGCTGCTGAATCGGCAGCCAGCGTCTGCACCAACCGTTTTAGAAATAAGTGCAGCATCTCGTTGATTTCGAGAGAAGAAAAGGAGTTGTTGGTAATCTCGGTCAGCGCATGAAGATCCTGGGTTTCCTGCTTAAGATCGGAAGTCAAGCGATCAAGCTCATTTTTCAGCCCCAGATTTCGCAAGGTTTCGATCTCCAACTCCTCCACTTTCGTTTGTAGCTTTTCCGAAAGAACTTGGCAGAAGAGCTGGCAATGAGGTTCGTTGGAGGTGTCGGAATTTGGAGGACTGCGGAGGGTCCGATTGGCGATTTCCTGCAGGCGCGGGTAGAGAATTTTCAGATCGGTCGGCTTTTTGATGAGATCGTCCGCCCCTTGACGGAACGCAAAGTGAGTGACCCGTTGATCGTTGAAAGCGCCGTCATAAATAACGAAAGGCAGGCAAGCTAATCCCTTGTCACTGCGGATAGCATACAGCAAATCCAATCCATCCATTTTGGGCATCAAGATTGCTGCTAAAATCAAGTCGGGTTTCTGGGTCTTAAGAATCTCCAGAACTTCAGCGCCATCGCGGGCTTCAAGCAGCTGTCCACCTTCATTTTCAATGTGTGATTTAAGCAGAGCCCGGTCGCCGTCCTGGGGGTCGGCATACAACAACCGCATTTTCGTTGGTCTCCAAGAGGCAAATGCCTCTCAGTTACCTGCAAGTCGACCTTGGCAGCCACTTACAGGCTAGGGGACCGATGCTCCTGTAAAAATGGGAGTCGGTGGTCAATGGGGGATGAAAAAAGAGAAGGATTACTAAGCCAAATTTTAAAAAAAGCCCCAGACTTGGATTGATTATAGCATTGATTTTTTTGGATCAATATAGAGAAAATTTCTATTAACATGCACCCGACATATTTCTTGACTAAACAGTTGGGAGAAAATGCCTGGAGGCTGATGGATTTTTTCTTATGGAGATAAATGCCAAAAACGAGCTGATGAACAAGCAGAAAAAACGCCCACGGATACCGAATTCGTAGGCGTTTTCAATAAGGCAGGATATTCCAGACCAATAAAATAATAGACTGATATAGGCGGTAGAACGCAGAAGCACAATATCCAGGACACTCTTCCGACTTGGAGCTATCAGGAAAATTACATGTGTGGCTTTTGTAACAAAATCCAGGACATTGCGAAGTGAAGTAGGCTCTTCATCGGAACTTACGAACGAGGAGAGGTTCTGATGTTTTCAAATCAGGCGTTGTCACTGGAATTTATTTCCATCAGGCCCTTCCTGAGGCGTGGTGCGGCGAAGTCAAGAAAGCGGCGCATCTTGAGCGGCATCTGCCCCGGTGAGGCATGAACCAAATGCACGGGGACCGGCTCGGGTTCGTAGGACTCGAGGATGATCTGAAGCCGGCCTTTCCGAACGGCTTCAACCACCTGGTAATGCAATAGCTGAGCTACTCCGACGCTACGGCAGGCGGCGTCGGCAGCAGCCTCCGGGGTCGTTATGACCAGACGAGGACGGATGGGAACATCCATGTCTTTTCCGGATCGCGGATGGTGAAACCGCCAGGAAGGTGATGGCATCGGCGTGTTCACGGCCACACAGGGGAGCCTCTGCAAGTCGTCCGGTTCGTGTGGGAGACCCTGACCGGCAAGCAGCTCGGGGCTTGCACATGTCACCGTGCGCATTGCCCCGACCCGGGTCGCAACCATCGAACTGTCGGGTAGGCGTCCGATCCGCACCGCCATGTCCACCTGGTCGCCGATAAGATCGACATTGCGGTCGGCCAAAATAAGCTGGACGTTGATTTCCGGGAATGATGCCAAAAAGTCGGCCACCACCGGCAATACGTGCAAGCGGCCGAACATGTTCGGTGCCGTGACAACCAGTTCCCCTTTGGGCGAGGTGTATTCCCCGGCAGCCTCGCGTTCAGCATCTTCGACCTGCTCAAGGATACGCCGTACCGCTTTCACGTAGGCAATACCAGCGTCCGTCAGTGTGAGTTTACGGGTAGAACGGGTCAGCATACGCGTGCCCAATAGGGATTCAAGGTCGGAAATCTTACGGCTTAACGTGGACAAGGGCACCCGCAGCTCCCGGCTCGCGGCGGAGAAACTGCCCGTTTCGGTGACCTTGACCAGCATCGACATGGCTTCAAAGCGATCCATTCAATCTTCCATTTTTTGAGATGGTTATTCTATAAAATACACTATTATCATTTTTTTTGGGAGGAAGTACGATCTCAGCATAAGAACCAATCACGGTTCTGCCTAACCAAAGGAGATCGTTATGTCACGCTTATCCATTCCGACCCTCGACACCGCACCCGAGGCCTCGAAGGCCACGCTCGATAGCGTCCACAAGCAACTCGGGGTTGTCCCGAACCTGTTTCGCCTGATCGGCAGCAGCCCCGCCGCGCTTACGGCGTTCACCGGCTTCCAGGGTGCCATGTCCAAGACCCTCGACCTCAGGACCCGTGAACGCATTGCTCTGGCCGTCGCCCAGGTCAACGGGTGCGACTACTGCCTGTCGGCCCACACCTACCTCGGTCTGAACCTGGCCAAGATCAGCCCCGAAGAAATCGCATTGAACCGCAAGGGCGAGTCAAGCGACGACAAGGCCGGTGCTGCCGTCAGCTTCGCGGCGAAGGTGGCGCGGGAACGCGGCCATGTCAGTCAAGGAGATATTGATGTGTTGCGCGACGCGGGATACACGGACGCGCAGGTCGTTGAGATCATCGCCCTGGTTGCCGAGAACAGCTTTACGAACTACCTCAACGAAGTCGCCCGGACCGACATTGATTTCCCGGTCGTACGTGCCGCTGATCTCACCTGAACGACCCTCCGCTGGCCGGGGATTTTAGCCCCCGGCCAGCGGCTTCATCGAAACGGAGGTTTGCCATGCCTTATGGATTTCTCGATATTGCAGTGACACCCAGCGTCCGTTCTGTTCAAACGGAGATGGGGAGCGATGGCCTGTGGAGCGACTTCAAGGGGCCGCGGAGTTTTGACCGATTCACCGAAAAAGAAGCGGCTTTCATCGCTGAACGCGACAGCTTCTACATGGCGACAGTATCCGAAACCGGTTGGCCTTATGTGCAACATCGAGGCGGCTTACGCGGGTTCCTCAAGCTCCTCGATGACCGGACCCTGGCCTTTGCTGACTATCGCGGCAACCGGCAATACATCAGTACCGGCAATGTCAAAGCCACGGGCCGCGCATGCCTGTTCCTGATGGACTATCCGCATCGAACGCGGTTGAAAATCTACGCGAACGCCTATATTGTTCCGCTCGACGCCGATCCTGCACTGACCGCAGCCGTGACCGATTCCGGCTACAAGGCAAAGCCGGAACGTCTATACCGGTTGAGGTTAGAAGCATTCGATTGGAACTGTCCGCAGCACATCACACCAAGGTTCACGGAAACGGATATTGCAGATGCGACCCGGCCCCTCCGCGAGCGCTTGGTCGTTCTAGAATCCGAAAAAAACGCTCTGCGTGCTCGAAGAGGCCGCCTGGAAGAATAATCGTGAATAACAAATGTCTGCTTGGGTCTCTTTTAAACGTGGAGACCACCATCTCAAAAGTCACTAAATTCTGAATATTTGGCACCCCAACCTGAAATTACAGGGTTGGGGTGTCTTGCATTTTGTCCTGCAATAGATTCTTACATCACCTAGAATTTATCATCCTCTCCACCGGAGGTTTTCAGGCAATTCTGGATGGATGGGTTTCGGGCAATAACAGGTGGACGGGTTTGTCCAATAATGCCTGGATGGTTTTTCTTAAGAACAGGTGGCGGGTTTGGATGATAATAAACAAGAAAGCTCTTGAGGCTATTTGGGGGCTAATTTTCAAAGATCTCATACGCTGCAAGCTTTAGCAGCAGGAGCAGAAAGCCCATACTGGGCTTCTCCTTCAGCCGTCAAAAAAACTAACACCGAGCAGCCTACCTGATTTGTGTTCACTGACAGGCTAAATTCGATTTTTTCAGGACCGGCTATGCAGTTTTAGGTATCACAATTGTCTTGTCCAGTAACGGTCGGAGTCGGTAATGCTTTATTGGTGGCTGTCTGTATAGTTGTCGATTCTGTGCTAAATATTATGTCACCTCAAACTCTTATTACGGGTTCTGGATGTAGGCATTCTTGCGGGTATAGAACCACCAGTTCAAGGCCAGGCAAATAAAGTAGAAAATGGCGAATCCATAGAGTGCATATTCTGGAGTCGTTGCTTTGATCTGCTCACCGAAGACCTGGGGAATGATGAAAGCGCCGTAAGCCGCCACGGCCGAGGTCCAGCCGAGAACCGGCCCGGCCTGCTCCTTGTTAAAAATTATAGCAATCGACCTGAAGGTTGATCCGTTGCCTACGCCGGTTGCGGCGAAGAGAATAATAAACAGCACCAAAAAGGGAAGGAAATAATTTTCCGGAGTCGCCGAGGAATATGCCGCTTTCATGAAGTAGGCACAGCCCAGGGCAGAAATGATCATAACGATAGAGACCCACTGAGTAACGATGGCGCCTCCCAATTTGTCTGCAATTTTACCCCCGACCGGCCGGATCAGCGCGCCAATAAAAGGTCCCATCCAGGCAAACATCAAGGCACTGGGACCATTGACATTGGCTGTATTGTGGGTTAGTACGCCGTCGACCATGAGGTGCGAGAAACCGAATATGACCTTGATCGACAGGGCAAAAGCGGCCGAATAGCCGATAAAAGAACCAAAGGTCATGGTATAGATGATGGTCATTGCCCAGGTATGTTTATTATTGAAAATCCGGTACTGCCTCTCCAGGTTAGCCCGTAGTTCGCCCCGAGTCAGGTATTTCATGCCGAACACCGTGGCGGCAATAATTAGTGGCAGGACAAGCCACTTACTCAACAGCCCGAGCCCGATTGGTGCCGGCAATAGGAGGTAAAGGCCGATGCTGGCGGTGACAAAGGCGATCATCAGCAGGCCAGTGATTTTAGCAAACGCATGGACTGTCGAATTGACATCAGGTGAGACGGCCTCGGTTCTGATGTTGTGCATGCCGAAATACCCGACGACGGCAAGCGGGATTAGCAGGAGCAGCCAGATGTAGCCGGCATTTTGGATGTATGTTTCGGTGCCGGCCGGAATTTTGCCGATCAGGGTGCCGCTTGTGTTGATCAAGGTCTGTGGCTTGCCGCCGAACAGGCCGAAGGTCATCACCAATGGAATCAGAATCTGCATGGTCGTGACTCCGAAATTGCCCAGCCCGGCGTTCAGACCGAGGGACGTGCCTTGCATCCTTTTTGGAAAGAAAAAACTGATATTGGACATCGACGAAGCGAAGTTGCCACCTCCGATCCCTGAGAGCAGCGCCAGCAGGTAGTAGATTTCAATCGGCGTGGTTTTATTCTGCAGGGCGATGCCGGTGCCGAATGCCGGAATGATCAGCAGCGCAGTGGTAAAGAAGATGGTGTTACGGCCACCGGCGATGCGAATCAAGAACGAACTGGGAATGCGCAACGTTGCACCGGCCAGTCCGGCGATCGCTGACAGGGTGAACAGCTGCGACTGGCTGAAAGGGTAGCCGAGGTTGATCATCTGGACGGTAATGATGCTCCAGTAGAGCCAGACGGCAAAGCCGCAAAGCAGTTTGGGAATCGAGATCCACAGGTTGCGAGTGGCGATTTTCTTTCCGGTGGAATTCCAAAACTGCTCATCTTCCACGTCCCATTTATCCAGGTTGATGGACATACTGTATCTCCTCGGTCAAGTTAAGCGGGTTAGCTGCCGGCTTCGAATTTTTGCATATCTTCAGGGTGTTTGTTTTTCATCATTTTTGTCGCGACGAGATGCATCCAGATCAGACAGAGCAGCGACAAGGCGAACATAAACATCCAGCAACTGGTCCAGAGCCCGGTCCCTTCGAGTAGATATCCGAATATAATTGGGCAGAAGAAACCTCCCAGACCTCCAAGGACACCAACCATGCCACCAACCACCCCGACTTCTTCAGGAAAGTAATCGGGAATCAGTTTGTAGACAGCCGCTTTGCCGATTCCCCAGATGCTGCCGAGCATCACGACAATCACGGCGAAAATCCAGACAGTGGCCTGAAAAAATATCCGCGTAACCCCCTTGGCCAGCAGCTCCTTTTTCTTAACTTGCTGGCCTACCACGACAGTCGGTTCTTGCCAGGTCTGTTTGGTCGGAAGAACTAGAATTTGGCTGTCAAAATTGTCAAGCGATTCCGGTTTCTGTTTGAGACTGTAACTAGTTGCACCGATATTGATCGAGGTCGCCGTAACCTCGGTAACGGTCCCAGAACGTTTGGCCATAACTCCGCGCCCAGGCGAATAGATCTCCATCTTCGGGATGATGACCATAAAACTGAGCAGCACCGAAGCGCTCAATACCCAGTACATGACCGTTCGTCCGCCGAACAGGTCGGATAGCCAGCCGCCCAGCGCACGGATGACTCCGGAAGGCAGACTGAATGCTGCGGCGAAAATTCCAGCGGTTACCAGGGGCAGGTAATAAACATTGACGAAATAGGGGACTAGCCATTGGGAGAAGGCAACGAAACAGCCAAAGACCAGGAAATAGTAGAGCCCGAATCGCCAGACCCGGATATCCGAAAGCGGCCTGAGCATCTGGCGGAAGCTTTTGGTTGAAGATGCCGGTTTCTTGTTCTCGGCAAAGATGAAGAACAGAACACCCATTGATGCCAGCATAATCGCGTAATACACAGGTAGTTGACGCCAACCCTCGATATTGGTGCCGTAATCTGTCAAGCGATTCAACAGGGTAGGTGCAAACAGTGTGGTCAGCGCTGCTCCGGCATTTCCGGCACCGAAAACTCCCAGTGCGGTCCCCTGCCGCTCACGAGGATACCAGACAGAGGTGAAGGCAATGCCGATGGAAAAGCTGACCCCGGCCAGCCCGAAACCGAAACTGCAGAGAGCAAATGTGGTGAGACTGTCTGCCTTGGAGAGTAAATACATCGGAATTGCACAGATGAGCAGCAAGGTACCGTAAATTGGTTTGCCGCCGAATTTGTCGGTCAGCATCCCGGCCGGCAACCTGAATATCGATCCGGTCAGAACCGGAATTCCCATCAGCCAGCCAATCTGCACGGGTCCCCAGTTGAAAACCTGATTATCCACCAGAAAAGTCACCAGCACGCCATTGAACATCCAGGCGGCGAAACAGATCGTGAATGCCAGGGTGTTAAGGAAGAGCATCTTGTGTGATTTTACGGTGGCAACTTCTTGCATGATCACACCCTTCAGGGATGGGTTCAGTTCAACATCGGAACAACGGCAGATAAATTCAGCTCAATCACCCCTTCAACTTTGGTTGTTGCGCTGCCGATACCAGACCACCACCTGATAGGGACGGCTGATATAGCCTAGGGGGATACTGGCAACGTGAACCAGCCGGGAAAAAGGAAACAGCGAAACCATGAAAAAGGCATTGACCGCATGCAGCTTGACGACAACAGGCATGTTTGCCAGATATTCAATTTTCGGACTGAAGGACACCAGAGACCAAAGCCAGGGAGAGACGGTATGTATGTACCAGAACCCACCCCAGCGCATGGTGACGGCGATAAAAACGCCGGTCACAACCTGGAACAACAGGGAAACCAAAAGAACCCAGTCGATGATTGTCGTCACTGCGGTGACCCGGGCGTTTCCGGTACGCCGGATAATTAAAATAAGCATGGCAATTATTGTGATCACCCCGAGAGCTATTCCCGTGACTTCCAGTAGGTACAAACGTCCCGGCGCCCCGAGCAGAGTTCCCCAGAAGGGCGGAAAAAGGAACGCCAGCAGATGGGCCGACAAGATCAGGAGTATGGCATAGTGCCAGGGAACCGAGCCCCAGAACAGAGCGCGACTCTCAAGAAACTGTGATGATTGTGACGAATAGGAATAGCGATCGAAACAATAGCGATAGGTACCAACGGCAACAGCGAGTGCGATTGCCACGTAGGGAAACACGCCGAATAAAATCAAATCCATCATGATAATGCTCCATTTTCTGCGTTGCTTTCATTGAGAAAGCTTTGCAGGGCTTTGAGAAGCCCTTTATAGGGATGATCATCGTTTTCAATGGCTTGAATGATGTTTTCAAGTGCCGGTAAAACTCCATCGTCTATCAATTCCCGACAACACTCCGGGTCGTTTACGGTGCCGATGAAACGAAGAACCTCGCTTAAATGATCCGGCAACTCATTTCCAGGAATAAAACCCTGTGCACGATAGATCTGCTGCATCTTCATCAGGAACAGGGCGCGTTTTTGGCTTTCTCCGCAGAGTTGATAGCCGATATAGGGATGGCAAACCGGCTGCAGATCAAAGGTTGATGTGTACATCTCTTCAATCCGGGCCGGATCGGCCAACTCCACGAGAGCAATGAATCCATTTAACTTTTCGGCGGCTTCCGGACATGTTTTGAATAACGTATCCTTACAGGCAACAGCTGTTTGCTTTACACCTGAGTCTGGATAGCTCAGCAACGCGGAGAATTGACGGCATATGTTTTTACTGATTTGACAATTCATCATAATTACCAGCGTCTCTTGGGCGGCTGTCGTTTGCCGAAACCCATGCCCTGTTTATAGCTTTCGGGGTCCATACCGGCTTCAATAGCCTGTTCGCGCAACATTGGCGGAATCACCATCCGTTGCTTGATGCTGGTCAGTGTGGTCATGCGGAAAATGGCCTCGATCATTGCACTGTCGACACCAGCAATCATTCGTGCTTTTTCTGCCTCTTCTGCAGAGATATCCCCGGTGGTGGTATGACGTCGCTGGATCCGTACTGCAATCAGTGTGCGATAAACAGTCTTGATTTCTTCTTCATTTCCGCCGGTGAAGAGGCTGGCAAGATATTTAAGCGGTAATCGGGCTTTTTCCAAGCTGCTGAAAAAATCGTCAGCCAGTTGCTGAACGCCCAGGGTCTCTTTTGAAATGACCGGCAGCAACGGCGGGACATAAAACAGCATCGGCAGAGTGCGGAATTCCGGATGAAGCGGCAATGCAATCCCCCATTCCTTGACAAATTTGTAGGTTGGGGATTTCTGTGCCGCTTCCAGGACTTCGGGCGGGATCCCTGATTTAATCGCTTCTTCCTGCACTTTCGGGTCAAAAGGGTCGAGGATCATGTCGCGCTGCGCCGCTGCCAGTTCCGTGTCTGCGAGCCTGGCGACCGTTTCAATGCGATCGGCATCGTAGAGCAGAACCCCAAGGTAGCGGATGCGACCGACGCACGAATGGAAACAGGCCGGAGCTTCTCCGGCTTCCTGGCGCGGATAGCAGAGAATGCATTTTTCCGATTTACCGCTGGTCCAGCCGTAATAAGTCTTCTTATAGGGACAGGCCGATACGCACATCCGCCAACCACGGCATTTGTCCTGGTTGATCAGCACGATGCCGTCCTCACCGCGTTTGTAGATGGCGCCGGATGGACATGCGGCCACGCAGCCGGCATTGAGGCAGTGGTTGCAGATGCGCGGCAGATAGAACATCACCATCTTTTCGATGGCGAACATCTGCTGCTGTTCTTCTTTGCTCAGCTGTACGACGCCCGGATCATTGGCGGCATAGATATTCGACCCGGAAAGATCGTCGTCCCAGTTGGGACCGGCTTCAATTTTTATCGGTTTGCCGCTGACCATCGACACCGGACGAGCGGTCGGTTGATCTGTCCCGGCCGGGGCGTTGGTCAGGTCCTGGTATTTGAAGCTGAACGGCTCGTAGTAATCGTCCATCGTTGGCAGATCCGGGTTGTGAAATATCCTGCCCAGCGATGCCGCTTTACCGCCCATTTTTAGATGCAATTGCGAACCGGTTTTTTCCCAGCCGCCCTTGTACTGCTGCTGGTCTTCCCATTTGGTCGGGTAACCGGTCCCTGGTTTGGTTTCAACATTATTCCACCACATGTACTCGGTCCCCTTACGGTCGGTCCAGAGGTTCTTGCAGGCGATGCTGCAGGTGTGGCAACCGATACATTTGTCGAGATGGAAAACCGATGATACCTGTGCACGTATATTCATAGTCATAGCTCCTTAAATAGCCGTGCCGGGATCACCAGCTCGGTTCCCCTTTGAGTTTACGTACCAAAATAAAGGTGTCGCGATTAGCGCCGGGAGGGCCCCAGTAGTTCCAGCCATAAGTAAACTGACCGTAGCCGCCGAGCATCAGATTTGGCTTGAGCCGAATCCGGTTGAGGCTGTTATGACCACCCGCTCGTTTATTGCTACGTAACGGCGACTTGGGAACGCCGATAGTGCGTTCCGGGGCGTGATAGAGGAAGGAGATCCCTTGCGGCAAGCGAGCGCTAACGACCGCCCTGGTGACCACAACGCCGTGATCGTTGTAAACCTCGACCCAGTCATTGTCGATCACACCGATTTTTTCCGCGTCCTTGTCGTTGATCCAGAAAGGATGACAGCCGCGTGACAGAGTCAGCATCCGATGGTTGTCACCATAGGTCGAATGAATCCCCCATTTCCCGTGGGGAGTCAGATAATTGAGCATGATGCTCTGTTCATCCGATTTGCTGACCACCAGATCCTGCAGCGAACTCGGGCTGGGCTTCGGTTTGTAGGTCGGCAGATGTTCGCCGTAGGCGATATAGCCTTCATGATCAAGATAAAAATGTTGCCTTCCGGTCAACGTCCGCCAGGGAACCAGGCGCTCGACATTGAGGCTGTAAGCGGCATAAGCGCGACCGTTATTGGTCAGGCCGCTCCAGCAGGGACTGGTCAGAAGCCGTTTGGGCTGGCGATCGATATCGCTGAAAGTGGTGCGAACCACACGGGTATCCGCCGCCAGGTCGACCAGCGGCATACCGACCTTTTCCTCCTTCGCCTGAAAGGCCCGGAAGGCGAGTTCGCCGTTGGTCTCAGGTGCGAGTTGGAGAATGACGTTGGCTGCATCCCTGGCCTTGTCCAACGACGGATAAGTATCGCCATCCCACGTGACGGTCGGGTTGGTTTTGATCAATTCATCATAGAAATCTTCGATCTGCCAGGACAGGCCGTGGGCGCCGATGCCGTTTTTGCGGACACCCGGGCCGAGGGAGATAAAACGTTTATAAAGATTGACATAGTCCCGTTCGACGACCGTCAGGCCCGGCATGGTTTTGCCGGGAATCGCGGCGCATTCGCCGTTGATCCACTCCTTGATCTCCGGCTGGGCCATTTCCGCCGGAGTGTCGTGAGCAAGGGGGGTAGACACGATTTCGCGGACCGGTTCGGGAAGATGGGTCTCGGACATCTGACTGACTTTTTTCGCCAGACCCTTGAATATATCCCAGTCGCTTTTCGACTCCCAGCAAGGCGGTACGGCCTCTTGGAGCGGATGGATAAACGAGTGCATGTCGGTGGTGTTGAGATCGTCCTTTTCGTACCAGGTCGCGGTCGGCAGGACGATATCCGAATAGACGGCCGAGGTATCCATCCGGAAGTTGATGTCAACCACGAGATCCAGCTTACCCTCCGGAGCGTTCGTGTGCCAGATAACATCCTTCACAGAGCCCTCAGCGGTTTCTGGCGCTACCGTGTTTGTGTGTGTTCCAAGGTAATGTTTGAGGAAATATTCATGTCCTTTGGCGCTCGACATCAGTGCGTTTCCACGCCAGATGAACCAGACCCGCGGCCAGTTTTCCGGAGCGTCGGGATCTTCAACGGCAAATTTCATTTTTTTATCGGTTAACTGTCTGACGGTCCAGTCGATGATCTCCTGGTCGCTTTTGGCCCCGTTTGTCTCCGCTTGTTTGATGACTTCGCAAGGGTTCCGGTCGAATTGGGGATAGAAGGGGAGCCAGCCGTTGCGCACCGCACGGATCTGCTGATCGATGGTGTGTCCCCCATTGATCCGGTTATTCTCCGGAACGGCATTGACGCGCATCTCGTCGGCCGTACGCTCGTAGCGCCACTGATCGCTGTGTACATAATGGTAGGAGGGGGCATTCTGAAAGCGTGGCGGTTTCGACCAGTCAAGAGCTCCCATGATGGTCGCCCAGGGCGCGATCGGAGCCAGCTTTTCTTGACCGACATAGTGATTGAGGCCGCCGCCGTTCTTGCCGACACAGCCGCACAGCATCAAAGCAGCGATACCGGCTCGATAAAGCAGGTTGGCATGATACCAGTGGTTGACTCCGGCGCCGATAATGATCGAACATTTGCCCTCGGTCTTTTCAGCCGTAGACGCCCACTCGCGGGCAAACTGGATGACATTGGCGCGGTCGATGCCGGTGAATTTTTCCTGCCAGGCTGGGGTGTAGGCCCGCTGGTCATCATCATAGTTTTTCGGATCATCTCCCTGTAATCCGCGGGCGACACCGAACTGGGCCATCAGCAAATCGAAGACGGTGGTGACCGGAACCGAGCCCTCGGACGTTTCGAGATACCGCACCGGGACCCCGCGAACGGCCTTGGTTTCGTTGGAAAAATCATCAAAGCCGACCGGCAAAACTTCAGTGCAGTTGTCCAGTAGGGAAAGTGCGGGGATAATATCGCTTCCGTCCTGACCATCCTTCATCTGCAGGTTCCATTCACCTTTTTTCTTCTGCCAGCGAAACCCGAGAGTTCCCAGCGGCATTTTGGGCTGGTCTTGACTCTCATCCCAGACCAGATATTTAAAGCCGGCGTTTTCAACTTCAGCGTACTGTGCGATGTTGGCTGCGGTTGCCATCCGTCCGGCCCTGTAAATACCGTCTTTCTCGGTTAAGCGAATCAAAAAGGGCGTGTCGGTGTAACGTTTCAGGTAGTCAATGAAATAGGCTGTTTTTGCCTGGTGATGGAATTCGCTGAGGATGACATGGTTGACCGCCATCCAGAATGCGCCGTCCTGTCCGGCGTGGGCCGGGATCCACCAGTCGGCGTGTTTCGATGTCATGCTGAAATCTGGCGAAAGAACCGTTACTTTGGAACCATTGTGTCGAGCTTCGACCAGAAAGTGAGCATCCGGTGTTCGGGTCATGTTGACGTTCGAACCCATCACCGCAATATATTTGCTGTTGTACCAGTCGGCACTTTCCGAGACATCAGTCTGTTCGCCCCAGACTTCGGGCGAGGCGTTCGGCAGGTCGCAATACCAGTCGTAAAAACTCAGGTTGACACCACCCATGAGTTGCAGAAATCGGGTGCCGGCGGCAAAACTGAGCATCGACATCGCTGGAATTGGCGAGAAACCGACCAAGCGGTCGGCCCCATGTTTCTTGATGGTATAGATGGTCGATGCGGCGATGATCTCTTCAGCTTCATCCCAACCGGCACGGCGGAACCCACCTTTGCCACGGGCCTGCTGATAACTTTTGCGTTTTGCCGGATCCTCGACGATCGATGTCCAGGCCGCAACCGGATCCTGGTGTTCCTCCTTGGCTTTGCGCCAAAGATCGACCAGGATACCTCGCAAGTAGGGATATTTGACCCTCAGGGGGCTATAGAGATACCAGGAAAATGAAATTCCGCGCTGGCAACCGCGAGGTTCATAGGGCGGGATTCCGTCTTCCAAGGCCGGATAATCGGTCGTTTGTAATTCCCAGCCGACAATCCCATCCTTGACGTGAACATTCCAGGAGCAACTTCCGGTACAGTTAACACCATGTGTGCTTCTGACCACCTTGTCACACTGGTTGCGGTTGCGATAGAACTCTTCCCATGCCCTGGCTTTAGGGTCGATGATATCTTTAATCCAGCTCATTGCAGTCCACCTTTGTTTATGAGGTTGCGTTGACGGTCAATCAGTGGCTGACGGGTTGTATGCATCCGTCTTAAGCCGACCAGGAAGGTCAGTCCGAGCAAAATCACGACGCCGACAATGATCTGAAATGCGAGTTTTCCAGGATTCGGGGTCACGGAAAGTTGTGCGGTCTGTTGCAGGAATGCAATTATGTCGGCCTGTTCTGTTTCAGTCAGAGGCCGATCGGCGAAAATGGCTTCCATGCTGGGAAACGGCAGCGATGGGAGGACCCCTTCCAGCCCCTCGCGACCATAATTGTCAAAAATTTTGGTGAGGTCGGGACCATAGTTGGCGCCGGCAACCATGCCCAGCCCAGCAAGATTATGACAGGCCAGACAGGGAGCCCCCCCTTTTTCAAATGGCGTGTTTCCGGTAAATAGTGCTTTGCCGCGTGCAGGATCTCCATCCATTGCAAATCCTGAACTGGAAAAGAAAGGCAACAGGGCAAGAATGATCAAGGACAGTCTGATGAATCTGTTCTCCGGCATATTCACTCCTTTATAGCTGGCCGTCTCGATGATTTTGGACCAGGGAGAAAGCACTGCAGTTACAAAAAAATCCTGCCTTGAATATTTAAAGTTGTGGGGATGTGAAATTCATTGCCTCCGCAGGGCCTGAGAAGCGGATTATGATCCGGACTGCAAGCACGACAGTTCTCTTAATTGTCTGCCCGGCCACAGCCGCCGCGTCTCTTCCGTTGTTTTACACAGATCATACCAATCTGGAAATCTTCAAGATAAATATTTGAAAATAAAAGAGAAAAATAAAAAATCCATTCTTCGTGTCTGGCGAAATGAACCGGTTCTCGTGGAAACGTTACTTACTCGTAACATATCAAGAGGAATGCTTCTCTTTCGTAACATCTCCCTCTAGCTGGTACCGCTGAATCTTTTCCCATAGCGTTTTCCTGGATATGCCAAGTGCCTTGGCGGTGGGTAATTTTCGTCCTTGGTTGATTGTCAACTTTTGGAGAATCAATTCTCGTTCGACGCCAGCTAATGCCTCCTTAAGACTGCTTTCATCAAATTGCAAAACAGGTGCCTTCAAACCAGTTTTTTTGATCAGGTCACTGGGAAGATCAGAGGGCATGATCGTACTTCCACGGCCTAAAGCGACAGCTCGCTCCATCGCGTGTTTGAGCTGTCGAACATTACCGGGCAACGGACTGCTAAGGAGCAAATCACAAACCGGTGCAGATAATTTCGGGATCGGTTTTTTCATCTTCCTGGCGAAATGCTTGATGAAGGCTTCAGCCATAGGGATGATGTCTTCCAGTCGCTCTCTTAACGGGGGGATTTCAATGGATATGACGTTAATCCGGTAGAAGATATCTTCACGAAAACGGCCATCAGAGACCGCTTTTCCCAAGTCAGCGTTAGTTGCCGCAATAATTCTGACATCGACATTTATTTCGTTTTGGCCTCCGACTGGTTGAATGATTTTGTCCTGAATAACCCGGAGTAATTTCACTTGAGCAGGCAGCGGCAGTTCCCCTATCTCATCAAGAAAAAGAGTTCCGCCAGACGCAGCTAGAAATTTTCCCTTGTTATCGGTATGTGCACCGGTAAAGGCCCCCTTAACGTGACCGAACAACTCGGACTCGATAAGATTTTCCGGAAGTGCTCCGCAGTTGACTTTAATAAGAGGACTTTTATTACGTGGGCTGAGGTTGTGGATCAGATCGACAATGCATTCTTTGCCGGTACCGCTCTCACCGGTGATGAGGATGGTTGATTCGAGCGCCGCTATTGCATCGACGGTCTCCAGAATCCGTTGCATCGCCGGACTCTTGAAAATCAGTGGAGTTCCTTTTTCTTTTGCAGCCAGAATGTTCTTAAGTTGGCTGATCTCTTCGGTCAATCGCCGCTGTTCGGTAATATCGCGACTGATTAAGAGCGTGCCAAGGAATTGGCCTTGATCGTCATGGACCGAAGAATAGGAATTGTCGAAGTAGCGACCTTGGGCCTGAATGACCCGATGGCTGGAAGGAAGTGCCCCGCTCTGCATATTGCCCAGCAGTTCACTGAGTTGCGGGTGTGCTCGGCGTGGATGAATGTCAAAAATCGAGCGGCCAACAATCTGATCTGCCCGAACCTTGCGAATTTTTTCGGCAGCCCGGTTGCAGATCTGAATGACATGCTGGCTGTCGAGAAAAATGACTCCCTCGCGCATGTGGGAGATAATCGCCGCAAAAATGTCAGGCACCGGTTTCATCGGTCAACCTCCTGTAACCTTTTTGTAACATCGTCCGTCATGCGACTGATCCAGAGAGGAAAATCCTTTTATTGTTTAGGTCTGTTGTTCTGAATTGCCCGAACTCTCCATTTTTGCTATTTCGTTCGTTTTTCAGGAATAAATATTTGCACTTTTTTTGAAATTCTGTTTTCTTCTAAAATTTCTATTTGTTTAAATTATACAGAAGAATAAAAGGCTAAAACCTTGACCTATATCAATTGTATGAGATCTTTAATTTATACGAACTTCTTTTTTTGATCCAAAATGTTAGTCTGAACGAAATTTCGTTAAAAATGAATGATTACCAACGAAAATTTGAGTATGATGGATAAAGATGAGAGAGTAGGAGGCCTTCTCCTGCGTTGGTGGGCCTGAATTCAAATTATACCTATAAGGACGCCAGATGAATCTCCGTGCCCACCTTAATTTTCTTTTCATCCAGACTCTTCTGCTTTGCCTACTCTTGGTGGGCTCTGCTCTTGCAACAGAGGAATTTGCGGCAGATACGGGACAGGACTGTGCCGTTTGTCATGTCAACCCTTCCGGGGGCG
This sequence comes from Geopsychrobacteraceae bacterium, assembly GCA_963668145.2. Classification (GTDB taxonomy): domain Bacteria; phylum Desulfobacterota; class Desulfuromonadia; order Desulfuromonadales; family Geopsychrobacteraceae; genus Seleniibacterium. Next base: position 44,276 of record CAXXJU010000044.1, on the reverse strand, counting down.
GCGAACTGACGAAGGTTGGCGAGGGGTTTGCCCTTTCACTCTCGGAACCCTCTGAACCTATATCCGCCGCCTCAGCCGATTCCGGTTCGGGGAAGTCTCTTGCCTATTTTGTACGGCTGGTGGCGGGCTATCTGCATATACTGTTTGCAATGTTCTGGTTCGGCACCATTCTATATGTCCACCTGGTGTTGAAGCCAGCCTATGCATCGGGCGGGTTGCCTAAAGGGGAAGTCAAACTTGGACTGCTCTCGATGCTGATCATGGCCGTTACCGGGGGGATTCTGTTTGCTTTCCGGGTGCCATCGGTCGACTTTCTCTTTTCAACCCGGTTTGGCATTTTACTCCTGATTAAAATTGCCCTTTTCCTAATCATGGTGGGCTCGGCCCTGATCGTCGTGCTATTCATCGGCCCACGGCTGCGGCGACGAGACAGTTCGATGGCCTCCCAGACAGCTTCAGGGGGTTTGTCGCCGGAAAATTTAGCCCAATATGATGGTAAGGATGGCCGGCCCGCATATATTGCATATCGGGGGGAAATATACGATGTTAGTCAAAGCCGACTCTGGAAAGAAGGGACCCATGTTGGTCGCCATCAAGCAGGTTTTGATCTGACAGAGGTTCTGAGCCAGGCGCCGCATGAGGAGGACAAGATATTCGACATGCCTCGGGTAGGTAGACTGTTGCCGGAGGAAGGCCCGGGTCTTACCCTGCCGCAGAAGGTTTTCTATTTCATGGCCTACATGAACCTGGGGTTTGTGCTGTTGATTGTTCTGATCCTTTCCTTCTGGAACTGGCTGTAATTGAACAAAATTTTAGATGATTTTAGGCGATATCACTGCTGTCTCACAGCTTAATCAATGAAATAGAAGGCCTGTAACCTCTTTGTGTGAAAATGAATTTCGCCAAAAACACATTGGGAAAAGGAGGTTTCACGCCATGATTGTCTGTCGGCATTAAAAATATCCGCCCCCCCCTCATCGGCGTTCAATTTTGACCCGGATAGTTAATAAATTTTCTCTATTTTGTTTGGCAATTGACATCATTTTGGTTCCTTCTTGACCCATTGCCGATGAGGCGCATAAGAGGGTCAAGATTGCTTGCTGATCAACACTTTGAGATGCGTAAACTCATAAAGCAGAGGATTATTTCTGAAATAGATCTGGCACTGGAATTGGGGTACAAATAGCCAACGTAGTCAGCGGGCGCCAGTACGCTGAGCGTAAACTTTGACCTGATATCAATTCGAGTATCTACAACAACCGCATCGAGGAGAAATTTTATGAAGATTACCGTCATCATCGGCAGCCCTCGCGGCATGAAAGGCAACACCGGCCGATTACTGGAGGAGGTTTTGCTGGGGCTGGACAAATCTCTTGAAACGGAACTGTTCGACCTCTCGAAATTGAAAGTCCTTCCCTGCAACGGCTGCGATTACTGTCACCGGACCGGCGCCTGTCACCTCAAGGACGATTACGAAACCATCAAAGCCAGCCTTCTGAACTGTGACGGCTTTATCCTGGCCAGCCCCAACTACATTTTCAGTGTCACTGCGCAATTGAAAGCCCTCTTCGACCGGAGTGGCAACCTAATCCATTGTCTCATGCTGGAAGGGAAATACGGCGCCGTTGTCGAAACCTCCGGTGGCGGAGAAGACGATATAGTCATGAACTATGTGGGTCGTTTTATCAATTCAACCGGGGCGCAGTCGGTCGGCGGCATCGGCTCACCCATGGCAGGTGAACGAACCTTCCCCCGGGAAGAACTACTTTTCCAGCAAGCCCGGCAACTCGGCCAAAATCTTTGTTTGAGCATCCGGAATCAACAGGAGTTTTCCGACCAGGCCGAGTATCGTAGCGACTTCAAGACCCGCATGAAAAACCTGATCGAATACCGCAAGGAGACCTGGACGGCCGAAAAAACCTACTGGCTGGAACATCACGCGGACTAAAACGAATCCTTGACAGTTTCGCCCGGCGGGCCTGTCGCGGCGGGGCATTCCCAGCGCCATCCCACACCGATTATCCCAGATGTGCGGATACCTACGATGTATTGAATAGCAAAAGCCCGCTTGGCGATCCAGGCGGGCTTTTTTCATAATGCAGCATCCGCAGGGCATACAAACGGTTACCTCTAAATATCTCGTTGGTCGTTCTCGTTTTTCAGGATCCACTCTGTTTTTGGTTAATCCCTCTTTTTTTCCTCTTCTGTGGTTGTATATGCCGAATAAGGTGTGAACCCGAAGTGTGGTGGATTGTCTCGCTGAGTGCTGGCTGTTTACGGGAAAATTTTCAATAATAGTAGCAAATATAACGACTGTCCCAATTGGTGAGATAATTAACACTATGTGCGGCCGATTTAGACTGACATCAAAATCTCAAGCCATCTCCGAGCATTTCGGGTTAGAGATCCCCTTTTCTCTTGACCCGCGATACAATATTGCTCCAGGACAATCGGTTCTGGTTGTCCGATCTTCAGAAGATTGCTTAAAGGAACCGGTCATGCTGCACTGGGGTTTAATCCCAGGCTGGGCCAAGGACCCTGCCGTTGGTTTCAAGATGATCAACGCCCGGTCTGAAACCGTAGCCGAGAAACCTTCATTCCGGTCAGCTTTTCGATCACGGCACTCCCTGATTCCTGTCGACGGATTTTACGAATAGCAATCTCAGGGACGGCAGAAACAGCCTTTTTATTTCCAGCGCAGCGATAAGGAATTGTTCGCCTTGGCGGGACTCTGGGAAAGTTGGACAGACAAGCATAGCAAAACCGTCATCGAATCCTGCACCATCCTCACCACTGAGGCCAACACCCTAGTCAAGCCGGTTCATCACCGTATGCGGTTATGATTCAGCAGCAAAACTATGATCACTGGCTGGACCCCACCCGAAACAGTCAAGATCTGCTCAATTGCCACGAATGGAAAAACTTTGCCTCATTCCCGGTTTCAACCTATGTCAATAACGCCCGTAATGAAGGACCGGAATGTTTAAACCTCACTGAACACTCCGGACTCTTTCTTCCTGATTTTTCTGATTCAGATATTTGTCAGCTTTCCCGGTTAAACTTTTTGCTGTAACACCTTGAACCATTTTTTATGTGATTATTTGTTTTGCCGAGAGGAAAAATCGATGACACCAAAAAACGCATTGGTTCTGGATGACAACTTCATTTTTCGTCAATTTCTCATTGAAATCCTGGAGGAGAAACAGTTTAAGGTCGCAGCTTATGCCGATCCGGTTCAATACCTGGACTGTCTGAATAAGGATGGTAGCCTAAGCTTCAACTTCGATGTCATTCTCACGGATAACCAGATGCCTTATATGACTGGGTTGGAGTTTTTAGAAAAGATAGACACGCTCAATTGCAGGTGCCCGAAACAACGTCAGGCCATAATTTCCGGAGAATGGCAGGCAGAAGATCTGGAGCGGGCGCAGCAATTGGGCTGTCACATCTTCCATAAAACTTGTTCAATTGATCAGATCCATGGCTGGCTTGATGAAGTGAGTGGACAGGACCCATAACCGAAACAAACACATACGAGGGAAACGCATCATGAAACGACATCATCTTTTGAGGCTGAGTTTATTCTTCAGTCTCTACCTGTGTTAGTTCCCAGATTAGCTTGCACGTAAATTCCTGATTACCTTGATACTCCTTTCTGATTAATTTGCCAGCCCTGAAAAATTATAAGTATCTGCTGCGGATTCCGGGGAAAGTGGGCTGGTGATTCCGATTTAAACTGGGCCACCTCTGTATTCTTGAGGATAGTCGCCGGGCAAAACTCTCCAGTTTAGATTTTGAAGAGTTGCGATGACGATATTTATTTCATTTTCGTGCAGATGCTTTTATTCTTCTAGGTTCTTAAATGCCGATTACGTTAGATAGGGCATATCCTACAAATCACCATTTTTAAGTCTCAAAAATGGTGATTGGCTGGAGAAAATTCAGTAACCAAGAAGCCGATTTATAATGTTCAACGGTTTTTCCCCCTGACGCAGGCGATGATAGTTCGTAATGACCTGTTTGGCTGCGGATGCTGGGTTGGTAATGCTGGCGATATGCGGAGTTATCTGGATATTATCATGCAGCCAAAAAGGATGTTCGGCCGGGAGAGGTTCTTGCCGAAACACATCCAGCAGCGCGCCGGATAGCTGACCAGAGGCAAGAGCATTCAGCAGGTCGGCCTCGACCAAGTGCGCGCCGCGCCCTACGTTAATAAGATAGGCTCCCTGCGGAAGCTGATCGAAGAGTTTGGCATTGAGGATATTTTCCGTCGCTGCAGTCAGTGGCAGAAGGCAGACAAGAATGTTACTGTATCCAAGAAATTTCGCCAGCTCTTTCTCACTGCTATAGGTGACAATATGATCGAGTTGCTGCGGCGTTCGGCTCCAGCCATGAACCCTGAAGCCCATTGAAGCAAGCTTATTACCAACAAAACGACCGATTTCACCACACCCCATGATGCCGACATTCATCTCTGAAATATCTGGAATCGACAGAGGTTGCCAGTTTTTTTCATTTTGCTGGATGCGATAATCCTTGAAGCGTCGAAAATGCGCCAGGGCGCCGAGTTGGATATATTCAGCCATGGACTGCCGCAGATCCGGATCGACAAGACGCACTATTGGGATGTCCGGGGGGATATGCGGGTCGTTAAGCAAATGGTCGACCCCTGCCCCGAAGGAAGAGATCAGTTTCAGGTTGGGGAGATGATTCAAACTCCCGGGAGGCTGGTTCCAGCAAAGTGCAAGCTCGACTCGCTCCGGAGAGGCTATCTGAGGCCAGATTTCGACTTCCAAGTCTGGTTGAAGTGTCTGCAGCGCATTGATCCATGCACTACGATCATTGCTGGGAGAGATAATGGCGATCGACAAAGGTTTTCTCCTGATTTTTTTGAGTCCCACAAGTTTTAATAAGGTTCTGGCTCGTTGTGGCGGTTGCTACAAAGCAGTGGCCTGGGCTTAAATGGGCTTTTCCGGTAAAGTACACACCTCAACCTAGCCGGAGATGCCTTGAAAAGCACTCTTCGTAAGACACGAAACGCCCACGGATAGCAGGTCGTGGGCGTTCCCAATAAGGTCAACAAAAAGCAACTGGTTGTTAAAGGGGCTCAGGATTGCAGAGGTTGGCGGCAGAATGAGTTTGAGAACCACAGTTTCCGCAGACAAATTGTGGGTTTTCGAAAAGCTTATCGATCTCAGGGCTGGGGCCTTCATTTTTTAGCTGACAAGCCGTCATTTCGCTATAATCTTTGTCGCTCTTTTTTTTATTCTCTGTCATGCGCTTTCTCCTTCCAGTCCTCGCAGATATTCTTAATCTTTTCTTCATCTTAGCCTGAAGCTGTATCAGCGCACAAGGGAGCGACTACCGATGATTTTAAATAGGCAATCAGCAACCTGTGGATCCTCTGAGATTTCACGAGGCTTTTATTCGTAAATCATCTTGGCTGCTTTCGCCAAGGTATCTTTTAGCTCTGCCAGCTTTTCTGGGCAACAGCGGTTTTTTTTCCTACTTCGGCCATCTCTTTCGCAAGCAAAGCATTCTGAAGGGACTCTTGCTATTCAACCATCCTCATCAGTTTGTGGACCATGGACATTCCACCTCCGGTCATTGAGCGAACATTTCGTCTGCTGGCAGGTTCGCCTTGCCCCCGAAGCTGCTGAAGAGCAAGGCAAGAACTTCGAAAGTCAGCTTGTCATGGTTAACACCGTTTCCCTAAAATCGTATTCAGTCATGTTGTTTTGCTCTACTATAGATTCTCTTTGAGCTATAGCAGGCTGTTGAAAAACTATCTGCGTTGCAATTACTGCGTTAAAAATAGCCTTAAAATGCTCATTTACTGGATGTAAACTGCGCTTCTTCGGCAATTTTTGCCTTGTACTTGCTGCCTCGAAAACGTTTTTCAACACCCTGATAGAGAGGTGGAAGAGCTTCTGGCTGGCCGAAGCGTGAAGGTCAGTTACGAAGCTCTCCGGAAGTGGTGCCTTAAGTTTCCGTCCACCTATACTAAGAAGCTGCGCAAGTCGGCTGGCCGACGAATTGGAGGGCGCGACGGTAGAGTTCTCTTTTAGTAGCCAGTTTCCAGCGCCCCAGGCTCGGAAAGGCCTTGTTGAACTGTGTCGATTGCTCGATCCGCGGGTCAGGATCATCGCTGGCGGCAACGCCGTCGAGAACAGCCCCTTCCTGCGCGGGATCAGGATTTGCACCGAGCTGAAGAATATTCCGTCGCTTACCCACAAAATGTTCGGCGTACTGATTGCGCCAAGCAGGCGCGCCACAAAAGGAGCAGAAAATGAATCTGAAAAATTATTTTAACGAACAAACAGGCCTCGGCGTTCTCGCTACTGCGGACGCAGCCGGTCGGGTCGATGCGGCCATCTACGCCCGCCCCCACGTTCTCGAAGACGGCAGCCTGGCGATGATCATGCGTGATCGTCTGACCTATAGGAACCTGCAGGAGAATCCCTGGGCCACCTATCTTTTTGTTGAACAGAGCGTTGGTTACCGCGGTTTGAGGCTCTACCTGAAGAAGACACGCGAAGACCAGGATCCGGATCTGATTGCCCGGATGACGCGACGTTCGTTGAGCACCGAAGAAGACCGGGCCAAGGGCCAGAAATTCATGGTTTACTTCGAGGTGGAAAAAGCTTTGCAGCTGATTGGTAGTGAGGAAGTTTGAGCGGAGTATCTGATTTTCAAATCTACTTGGAACAATATTTTTACAGAAGTTGTTGAAAGGACATGGGCACCGGACGGGCACAAACAAAAAAAAGCACTTAACCAATAAAGGCTAAGTGCTTGATATAATGGCGGGGCTGACGGGACTTGAACCCGCGACCTCCGGCGTGACAGGCCGGCGTTGTAACCGACTCTACTACAGCCCCGTAAGACGTCTTCTTGCAAAGCGGAGCGAAATTTACACTATCTTTTCTTGGACTGCAATCAAATAATTTCATTTTTTAGTTTTTTGAACTCATCGCGGGTGATCAGACCCTGCTCCAGCATGTGTCTAAGTTCGGAAAGATCTTGTAATTGGGTCGATTTTGGAGCCTCCAGCTGTCTGGCGCGGTCTTGCGATTCGGCCTCGATAATTTTGATATCATTGCTTCGATGCCCCAATTTGAAAGTCGCCATGCCGCCGAGAAGGCTGATTTCCAGGGTTCGATCTTTCAATGCCGGGTCTGACATGATATCGCTGAGCTTGCGGTTGTTCTCCTGCATGCGGCGATAGAAGAAATAAGCCGATCCGCCGATCAGGGCAACACCGCCGAACAGGATCAGCCAGCGGAAATCATAAATCCCCTTGAGCAGAACCACGGCAACCCCCAGCCCGATAATCAGCAGGACATGCAGCAGCAGGATCAGGTAGCCGACCTTCATGCCTTCATAGATAGTTTTATTTTGTTCGCTGTTCTGTTCCATATTGTCTCGTCTCTTTGAGTCTGGACGGAGGATAGCATAATTCAATCACCATTTTCCTCCAAATCCGTTCGCGCGTAAACTGTTGTCCCGCCCTGTTGCCGGTGATTGAACTCTGCTACTATGGAAAGGAATCAACAACGAAAGGAGAGAGCATGTCCGTTTCGTTTCCATTGGATATTTTTTACGATGGCTCCTGCGCCGTTTGTTCCCGCGAGATGGAAGCTTATAAAAAGAACAACCCGGACGACCGCCTCCATTTCATAGATATCAGTGCCGATGATTTTGAAGCGGAGCAATTCGGCAAAACTCAATCCGAATTCATGGCCAAATTGCACGTGCGTGACGCGGAAGGGCAGTTTGCAACCGGGGTTGAAGCATTTATGCTGATCTGGCAGGCCTACCCGGATGGATCGCTGCAGCGTCTGCTCAGTGCCTTTGTCGGTTTTCCGGGAATTAATCTTCTGGCTCGCGGCAGCTATGCCTTTTTTGCCCGCTATCGGCACTTGCTGCCGAAAAGAGCCAACGCCTGCGACAGTGGAACCTGTGAACTGAAACGTTAAAACTTGTAAAAAAACTTGTGATGAAATGAGGATCGACTGTGAAGATTCTTGGAATTGATATCGGAGGGAGCGGTATAAAAGGTGCCGTTGTCGACTGTGAAATCGGCGAACTGTTATCGGAGCGCCTGCGGGTTCCTACTCCACAACCGGCAACTCCGACTGCGGTGGCTGAAGCGGTCAGGGAGCTACTTGGGCTCTTTGCCTGGAACGGAGTCGTGGGGATTGGTTTCCCGGCTATTGTCAGTGCCGGGGTGGCCAGGAGTGCCGCAAATATTTCCCCTGACTGGATCGGCGTCAACGTGGCTGAACTCATGACCGCCACCACCGGCTGTCGTTGTTTTGTCCTGAATGACGCCGATGCCGCCGGGCTTGCGGAAATGGAGTTTGGTGCCGGGCGCGGACGTGAGGATGCGGTGCTGGTTTTGACCCTGGGCACCGGCATCGGCTCGGCGTTATTTTACCAACAGCGGCATTTCCCGAACCTGGAACTGGGCGCACTGCCCCTGAAGGGAGGCCTGGCCGAGCAATATGCGGCGGCGGTGATCCGTAAGCAGGCAAAGTTGAGCTGGAAGGCCTGGAGCAAACGGTTGAACCTGTTCCTGGCTCATGTTGAACGGCTGCTCTGTCCGGACCTGATTGTGGTCGGCGGCGGAGTGAGCCGGCGGAGCGAAAAATTTTTTCCCTATCTGACCACCCGGGCCGAACTGAAGCCGGCCCACCTGCTCAATCAGGCAGGCATCATCGGGGCCGCCTGTTATGCAGCGGCCCGATGCCAACCTTTGGAACCTTGACTATTTCAGCGTTGCTGCCAGGTATTCAACAAAACGAGCCCAGGATTTCTCGTCGGCATCTTTCCGGTAACGTGGAGTATCAAAGACGGTAAAGGCGTGCGGGGCTCCGCTGTAGGTAATCATTTCATGGGAAACCTGGTGTTTTTCCAGGTCCATGGCCAATTGGGCGAACTGTTCCATGGTGACGGCCTGATCTGCCGTGCCGTGGAGAATCAGCAGTTGCCCTTTGGTCTGTGCATAATCCTGGTCCGCCGGTTTGGCCAAGCCGCCATGGAAGGTCACAAATCCTTTCAGGTCTTTCCCTGCCCGAGCATATTCCAAAACCACCGCACCGCCAAAACAATAGCCCATGGCCACGGCATTTTCGACATTGGCTCCCTGGGCCTTGGCCGCGGCAAAACCGCCTTCAAGGAGACTTCGCATCCGGGCGCGATTCTGATACAGGGCTCCGGTCAGGCGTTGCTTATCGGCAGTTTCAGTCGGGCGGATGCCCTTACCGAACATGTCGGCGGCAAATACCGCATAACCCAGGTCGGCAAGCATATGTGCCCTTTTGATTTCGTAATCGGTCAGCCCATCCCAATCATGAATCATATAAACCAGGGGGGCGGAGGCCTTCGGGCTGATATAATAGCCTTCGAAAGTCTCGCCATCGACTTTGTATTCGACCGGGTTTCCCGCCGCCCAGGCAAGCGGGGACAATGACAGACACGCACAGAGCATGAGCAGCGATTTCATGTGTTTTGACTCCTTGATTTTAAAGTTGACGATTTTAGTTAAGTTTAGCATCGAATTGTCGGTCTGCAAAGCTGAGGCCGGGCGCAAAACACAATTTTACAGCCGATCAAAAAAAGAACGGCAGAAACGGTTGTCGTGGTTGGCAATGCCACTGAGTGCCGAACCGGCTTGGACGGCGGATGTTTTTTGCATTCCCACCTAAAAAACAGTTGGTTAATTTGTCATCATTGTGTTTACTGATAGCTGAGCAGATTATGCCGGTGATTTGTTAGAACTCCGCTTTAAAATAGACTGTATTCATGTGGTTGACTGACTTCCCTTAGCGGGGGAGTCGCTTTTGAAATGATCTGGAGTGGGCATGAGGAAGCAAACTGCGCTGGTTTTGGACGACAATAATTTTTGTCGCTTACTGCTGGCTGAGATAATGAAGGAGAGGAATATCAACGTCAGCGCTTATGCCGACCCGGTCAGCTATCTGGAAGATCACCAGGGCGATCAGGAAGAACAGCCGCTCTTGTTCGATTTTATCCTGACCGATAACCAGATGCCGGGGATGACCGGTCTTGAATTTTTACAGCAGCTGCAGAAGATGGGGGTTGCCCCGCCTGCTGAGCGGATTGCTGTTATTTCCGGGACCTGGTCGGACCGAGAGCTACATTTGGCCCGCGCGTTAGGGTTTCAGGTCTTTACCAAACCGTATGACATGTCCAAACTGCATGAATGGATTGATACTGTGCTGAATGAGAGGTCGTAGACCGGCCTGCTTCGGAGGCTGAATATGAAACACTTGCTGTCGATAGGGCTGATCCTGTTCGTCGTTTGTTGGGGCGGTGTTTCCATCTCCTGCGCAGAGCAGCTGCCAGTTTCTATCAGCAAGGTCCTCAACGTTTTTTTTGATTCCCTTGAACGGGGGGAATTTTCCCCTGCCTACCTGACCGCCTGCCGCAAAACCGATAATCGCTGTGATGATTCCACTTGGTTGTACGAATACCGCAAGACCCAATATGAGCTGGGGAAAATCCTGCGCCGCACTTTAAAGACAGTGAGAAACAGTAAAAATTTCCCCGGGTTATTCAAGGAAACACATATGCTCCTCTATTTCGATGCCAGCACCGAAAAAAACTATCAGATCGAGGAAATCCTGATGCTGGAGCAAGGCCAGGATCAGGAAGATTGGCTGGTCACCTCTTATGCCATCCGCCATTGATGCGGGCTGGTCGATTGTGTAAAACCCCAGTTCTTTGCTAAACTTCTCATTATGAAAACTCTGGAAATTTTTTACGATTATGTTTGACCCTGGTGTTATTTCGGTGCCGTGCGTATCGAACGATTACAGCAGGAATTCGAACTGACCCTGCGCTGGACGGTCTTTCCCCTCCATCCTGAAACTCCTGCTGCGGGGCAGGACCTTGCGGATCTGTTTGCCGGGCGGATGGATGTCGCTGCGGCCATGGCCCGGCTCAAGGGGGTTGCCGCTGAGCTTGAGCTGCCTTTTGGTGAGCGGACCCGTACCTATAACAGCCGGTTGGCCCAGGAGCTTGGCAAATGGGCCGAGGAGCAAGGCCAGGGGGCGGCCTTTCGCGCTGCCGTCTATCGAGCCTATTTCAGTGCCGGGCGCAATATTGGTTTGGAGTCTGAGCTGCTTGCCATCTGTGCAGAGCTTGGCTTGGCCGGAGCGGCGGCTGAGCGGGTCTTGCAGACGAGATCCTATGCGGCGGCGGTTGACGCTGACTGGGAGCGTGCTCGCCAGCTTGGTATTCAATCCGTTCCTTCCCATCTGTATGGCAATCGTTTGCTGGTCGGCTTTCAGGACTATCCCGCCTTTCAACGGTTATTGACCGTCTGACGCCTGTCGCATCCGGCAGATGACTCTGCTGCTATCCACGGCAGCGAACGGGTGTTTTTTCTCGCTCTCTCTCCCTTTTTTAGCCAGACCGCATGGACCTGCTCCGGTCGTGGAGATCGGACTTATTGCCCTCTTGATCTACATGTTGTTAACAATAGTCATCTTTAAATTGCTTTTTATGGATTTTTGAGGCATATTTTCTTCGTATTGTTGACAATAAGTCCTGCTTGCCTTTTCGCTCATCACGGGAGCCGCCATCATGAAATTACATCGGGTACATGCTGTGCCATCAAAACAACCGTTGTCGCGTTCAAACCAGCTGGCCTGGAAAATCGCCGAAGTCGCCACCGATCCGGTTGCGGTCAGCGCCGAAGTGACCGAGATGATCATCAATCGGCTGATCGATAATGCCGCTGTCGCCATCGCCTCTGTCAACCGCAGCGCGGTGCAGAGTGCGCGGGCCATGGCAAACGCTCATCCCCGGGCGGGTGGGGCAGGTCTGTTCGGACTGCCGGCCGCGACCACGGTTTCGGCCGAATGGGCGGCCTGGGCCAACAGCACCGCAGTACGAGAACTGGACTATCATGACACCTTTCTGGCCGCCGACTATTCCCACCCCGGCGACAATATTCCGCCGCTGGTGGCGGTGGCCCAGCAATGTGGCCGTTCCGGCAGCGAACTGCTGCGCGGGATCGCCACCGGCTATGAGATCCAGATCGATCTGGTGACCGGCATCTGCTTGCATGAACATCGCATCGACCATATTACCCACCTGGGACCGTCGGTGGCGGCGGGGTTGGCAACTCTGTTGGAACTGCCGACGGAGATCGCCTATCAGGCGGTGCAGCAGGCCCTTTATTGCACGGTGACGACCCGCCAGTCCCGCAAGGGGGAAATCTCGTCCTGGAAAGCATTTGCTCCGGCCTATGCCGGAAAAGTGGCTATCGAAGCGGTGGATCGCTGCATGCGCGGCGAAGGGGCTCCGAGCCCGGCTTACGAAGGGGAAGACGGGCTGTTGGCCTTTATTCTCAACGGCCGGACCGCGCGCGACCGGGGCCAGTCACCCTATGAACCTTTTTATGAGGTTCCGTTGCCGGAACCGGGCGAGGCCAAGCGGGCGATTCTGCAGAGTTATACCAAGGAGCATTCGGCGGAATACCAGGCCCAGGCGTTGATTGACCTGGCTGCGCGGATGGGGGAGCAGATCACTGATTTCGAGGAGATCGAATCGGTGGTGATCCATACTTCCCACCATACCCATAATGTTATCGGCACCGGCGCCGGCGATCCGCAGAAGATGGATCCGCAGGCCTCGCGAGAAACCCTCGATCACTCCATCCTGTATATTTTTGCCGTGGCCCTGCAGGACCGCAGCTGGCACCATGAACGCAGTTACACTCCGGAGCGGGCCCGGCGTGAGGATACGGTGCGGCTCTGGCAAAAGATTTCGACTTGTGAAGATGCAGAGTGGACGCGCCGCTATCATACCCATGATCCCGCGGAAAAAGCTTTTGGCGGGAGGGTGGTGATCACCCTGCGGAACGGCCGGGTGCTGGAGGATGAAATGGCGGTGGCCAATGCCCATCCGCAGGGTGCCAAGCCCTTTGCGCGTGAACAGTATATCAACAAATTCAAGCTGTTGACCGATGCGATCCTGGACCCGGCCGAGAGCGCGCGGTTCCTGACCCTGGTCCAGCGTTTGCCCGAGCTGAGTGCTGCGGAAGTGCGGCAACTGCATCCGGTCCTGCCCGCCGGGGCGTTGCTTGATAATTCCAGAACGGGGATTTTCTGATCCCTGGTTGGTCGTGGAGTCCATGATGACAGCAAAAGAACAGCGCCTGAGCGCAGCGGACATTGCCGCCCGGGTTCGTGATGATATCCTGGTCGGCGAACGGTCCCCCGGGGAACGTCTGGGCGAGGCCGAGCTGGCCGAGCGGTTCGGGGTCAGCCGGGGCCCGGTGCGCGATGCCTTGCGGTTAGTCGCCGGCAGCGGCCTGATCGATTTTACTCCCAATATCGGGGCGCGGGTGCGGGAGTTCTCTTTGACCGAGGCCAGGGCTCTGTATCAGCTGCGTGAGGCCCTGGAAGGGCAGGTCGCCACCCTGGCTGCTGAGCGAGTCGGAGAAGCGGACATCAAGCGACTGGAACGGCTCTTGGCAGAACATGCCCTGGTGATTGAAAGCCATCCGGAAAACGCCTATTTGCAAAGCGGTAAGGATCGTGACTTTCATCTGGTTCTGGCCGAACTGGCGGACAGTCCGCTGATCTTCAACCTCTTGGCCCAGGAACTGTATCCGCAACTGACCCTGCTGCGGCGCTGTCATCGTTCAAGCAAAGGGCGGGGCGGCAGGGCATTGATCGAACATCAACGAATTGTCGAAGCGGTCAGCGCCAATGATTGCGAACTGGCCGGTTTGCTGATGCGCCGTCACATTCAGGCCTCTTGGAATTCTTTTTATACCCAGCAGACAAGCAAATAACCCATCAGCACATTGACCTTGCAGGGGAAAAACAATGAGCACAGCAGGTACGCACAACAATCAGAATAGCGCTTCTCTTCAACCAACCTGGCTTGAGCAGCCCTTGCCCCGCGGCTTGGGCGAAACGCTGCAAAAACGCTGGCAGAGCGGACCTTTTTTGGCCATTGCCGGGGCGCATGATCCTCTGGCCGGGCTGCTCGCCCGCAAGGCCGGGTTCGAGGCCCTGTATCTGTCCGGGGCGGCCCTGACCGCGTCCCTGGGGTTGCCGGATCTAGGGCTGGTGACCATGGAGGAACTGGTGACACGTGCCCGGGCCATTGTCCGGGTCACCCGACTGCCGCTGCTGGTGGATGGCGATACCGGTTACGGGGAGATCCTCAACGTCATGCGGCTGGTCCGTGAACTCGAAGACGCCGGTGTTGCGGCAGTGCAGCTGGAAGACCAGGTGCTGCCGAAAAAAATGCGGCCATTTAAATGGCAAGCAACTGGTCAGCGCCGCCGAAATGGCCAAGAAGATCAGCGCCGCCGCCCGGGCCCGGCAGGATCTGAAAATTGTCGCCCGGACCGATGCCGTTGCCCAGGAAGGGATGGCTGCCGCCATCGAGCGCGCGCGGATCTATGTGGCGGCCGGGGCCGATGCCATTTTCCCGGAAGCCCTGCACAACGAGGAAGAGTTTCGGGAGTTTGCCGCGGCCATTGAGGTCCCCCTGCTTGCCAACATGACCGAATTCGGCAAGACCGAGCAGTTCTCTTTTCAGCAGTTTGACGAATTCGGCTATGCCATGGCGATCTGGCCGGTGTCCGGACTGCGCATCGCGGCGCGGGCGCTGGAAGATTTCTATCAGCAACTGCACGATGAAGAGACCGCTGCCGGGACCATTGCCCGGATGCAGCCCCGCGCCGAGCTTTATGAAACCATCAACTATTACGGTTATGAATCGCTTGATGCCGGGATCGAGCGCACCGAGCTGCCGAGCTGATAGACGAGTAGGTTGTTTTTCAACAACCGGCTAGTTTGTCGACGCGGCGATGAGGGGCTGCAGATCAGCTTGCACGGGCAGCACCTGTTCGAGGGGGCAGCTGCTTGCCCTGATTTCCTGGTTCAGACTGTCGATGCGGTTTTGGGGGTGGGGATGAGATGCCAGCAGATAAGGGAGGCGGCTTTTTCGTTCGCGGGCCAGGCGGGCGAAGAAAGTTGTTGCGCCACTGCAGTTGCCGTAGACCCGTTCCAGCATGCTGAGGCCGAAACTGTCGGCGGCCTGTTCCTGGGCTTTGGAGTATTGGCTTTGCACGCTGAGCAGACTTTTCGCCAGCAGGTCGCTGGCCGCGTTGTCCTTGCCGAAGAGCAGGGCACTGGCCACCGTCACTCCCAGACCGCGGCCGAGACCGCGCAAGTGGTCGCGGTGGGCAAAGTGGCCGAGTTCGTGGGCCAGGATCATGGTCAGTTCGTTTTCCGATTCAACCTGGCGGAGCAGGCCGGAGAAGACCACAATGGTCCCGCCGGGCAGGGCGACGGCATTCACGTCAGCGCGCTTATCCAGAAAGATATGAAACTGATAGTTGCGTAAAATCGAGTCCGCCGGCAGCTTAGCCAGAATTGTTTGCAGGCGTTGCTCAAGGGCCGGGCTGTCTTGTCCGGAAAACTGTTCCAAGGCCTGGCTGCCCAGCCAGGTTTCCAGCCGGGGCGGGATTCTCTCCACCGCCAGATCGGTCGCCAGGCCGAGGACAACAAACAGCAGAACGCCGATGCTGACCAGTCCGCCAAGCATCCAGGCCAGTTCGGTCAGCGGGTGGGTTTTGGAGACATTGACGTTATCCCGCGGATAACGGGCGGTGAATTTCATGTTTTCTGCAGGACCACCGCGGTCCCGTAGGCAATGGCTTCGACACTGCCGATATTTTTTTTGCGGTTGGCGTTCTTACCGATGGCGGCGGTTGCCAGGCGCATATTGATGACCATTTTCGCACCCCGCCGGTTCGCCTCTTCCTTCATCCGCAGAATGGCCTCCCGCCGAGCCCGGTCGACCAGGGATTCGTAAGATTTGACCCGCCCGCCGAAGATATTGCGCAGGATCGCCAGCAGCCGCTTAAAATAGTCGATGGAGACCACCACACTGCCGCAGACCAGTTCCGCGTTCTGTATCCGTTCGACCGGGAAACTGCCTTCCGCGGTCACCACCGGGAGCTTCAAAAGGGCTTTTTCGCGCCTGATGATGGATCGATAATGCCGTTTTTCCGCAAGGGTTCCGGCCAGGTAGCCGAGCACCAGCAGGATCAGGAAAATGAGCAGGTCAAGGTTCTGTAAAATCAGCTCCATGGCAGTTTTCCCTATTCGACCCGAACCGCGGTGCCGTAAGCAAACAGTTCCGCTGCGCCCTGGGCCACGGATGAGGTGGCAAAGCGGGATATTGACCACGGCGTTGGCCCCCATCTGCCGGGCCTGCTCGGCCATTCGGTTCATCGCCTCTTCGCGTGAATCCTGCAGCAGCTCGGTATAGCCTTTCAGCTCTCCGCCGACCAGATTTTTGAGGCTGGCCATCAGGTCGCGGCCGATATGCTTGGCTCGCACCGTGCTGCCCTGAACGATGCCAAAGTGTTCAACGATTTTTTTACCGGGGACAGTATTTACATTTGTCAGGATCATGGCTGGGTTCTCCGTGGTGAGTTATTACTGCAGAGGTTATCGTGGAATCATAAGTTGACCGATTAATGTCTGTCAATTAATCTTTTGTAGTCTCGCGGCGTAAAAGGATTTTTTTTGTTCTGGCTGGACCGGCTTTGAAACATACCCAAACCGGTATGATCGTCTATACTGTCAAACATTGATCGTTCCACCGCTGGCCTTGGCTTCAATCAGGTCGAGAGGTGCTATTTTTTCTATCTGGGGTGTTGGTGATGAGAATTTTATTTGTTTTCTGCCTGGTTCTGGGCGGTTTTTTGTCTCCGGTGCAGGCGGCCCGGCCCAGCTTTGATTGTGGCAAGGCCTCCAACCGGGTTGAGCAGGTGATCTGCCAGTCGGACGCATTGGCGCAACAGGATGTCGAACTATCCCGTTTGTATCGGCAGGTCAGTAAGGGGTTGCCGAGCGCTTCTCGCAACGACCTCAAGCAGGAGCAGTTGACCTGGCTCAAGGAGCGGAACCGAGACTGCGCACTGCCAGGGCAAGACGCGGAAAGCTGTCTGGCCGGCAAGTATCGGCAGCGCAACCGGGAGTTGGCCGCGCTGCTGGCTTTCGATTCGACCAGGGACCAAAGCACCGGGGATGAGTTGAAAGTGCTCAGGGTGACCCCCAAAGGGAATGATGTCCCGGCCGGTCGGCAGATCGTTTTCCAGTTTGACCGGCCGGTGGTGCCCATTGGCAAAATGGCGCGGGACAGCAAGGAGATTCCGGTCACCATCACCCCGGCCTTGGCCTGTGAATGGCGCTGGTTGAATACCAGTGCCCTGGCCTGCCAGCTGACCGAAGCTGAACAAATGCACCCGGCTACTCGTTATGAGGTGATCATGCAGCCGGGACTGCGCACGCTGGACGGTGCCACTCTTAAACCGCACCGTTCGGCACAGCTTTACCACGGCCCGGCCGAAGGTGAACTATACCCGCTTTGTCAACTGGCTGTCGCCGGGGACCCCGCTGATTCAGGTCAGCTTCAACCTGCCGGTGACCAGATCTTCGGTCGAAACCGCTCTGTCCATGACGGTGGGCAAGGGGCCGCCGGTCCGCCTGCTCGCCTATCCCGATGATCTGCCCCGGGAATGGCCCTGGTGGCAGGCGGTGAGCGGCGACCAGCCGCAGCAGCGGGTTGCCGACCAGCTGCAGAAGCTGCCCGGTGACGAGGCGCGCAAAGTCTGGATTGTGGAGCCGCGCCAGGAATTGCCCGCTGCCAGCACCATCCACCTTGCTGCGCGGCCGGGGACTGGTCTCCCCGCAAGGGCCGGAGCCGGGCATTGAAAACCGGACTGTGGTCAGTTTTGAAACCTACCCCGCGTTTAAATTTCTGGGTATTCGCTGTACCCTCAAAGGCCAGCAACAGTCGACGGATCTTGCCCCGGCCCAGCTTGAGACGGGTGCAAAACCGGTTGCCGAACTCCCCCAATGTGCACCGTTAAGCCCGGTTGCGCTGATTTTTTCAGCGCCGGTCCTGAACTCGGCAGTTAGGGACCATGTGCAGTTTTCGCCGCGCCTCGACGGTGGCCGCAGTGATTACGACCCCTGGGAGAACACCTCGGACTGGACTCATTTAAGTTCCCCGTACCGGTCCGGCCGGGTCTATCAGGTCTGGCTTCCGGAGCTGCTGCAGGCTGATCAGCGCTATGAGGTTGCTATTGACCGCGCCAATTTCAGGGACGAATTCGGCCGCAGGCTGGATGCGCAGACGACCTTTGCCTTTGCCACCGCCCATCGCGAGCCGGACCTGAGGCTGACCCACGAGGTGGCGGTGCTGGAAAAAGGGGTTGCCAGCGATGTTCCCCTCTATGTCACCAATCTGCAGCAGGTTAAAGTCTCTTACGACAAACTGACTCCAACCGGCGTCCTCCGTGCCCAACAGCAGGCGCTTGCGGTTCCCGCGGCGGAAGATATCTCCTATGCTCTACCGCTGGGGGTGCACAGTCTGCTGAATGAACAAAGCGGTGTCCTTTTTGCCCGCGTGCACCCCGAACCAACCCCGCCGTCCTGGTACCGAGATCCGCAGATTCTGGCCCAGGTGACGCCTTTTCAGGTGCATGTCAAGCTCGGTCATTTCAATTCTCTGGTCTGGGTAACGTCGTTTGCCGACGGCAAACCGGTGACCGGGGCGAAGGTGTCTCTATACCGGGGCAGCTATGAGGATCTGCCCGGCCTGAGCCCGTTACCAATAACGGCCCAGACCGATGCCAATGGCCTGGCCTCCTTGCCCGGGGTGTCTGTTCTCGACCCGGATATGGAGTTTATCAACGGAGGTTATCGCGCTGAGCAACCGGGATTTTTTATCCGGGTCGATGTTGAGGGCGATCTGGCTCTGGTGCCTTTGAACAGTTCTTTCTCCGTCTGGGGTGGCGGTGTTTATCCCGATATGCAGCAGAAGGGCGGCCACAGCCACGCCTGGGGAACCACGGCGCAGGGCATCTATAAACTGGGCGATACCATTCAATATAAGATTTATGTCCGGGATCAGAGCAATGAGCATTGGGTTGCGCCGGCGGCGGGGGGAATACGAGCTGCAGGTTTTCGATCCCCAGCATAAGATCGTACATGAGCGGAAACAGATTGTCCTCAACCGCTTCGGCGCCTTTGCCGGTGAATTCAAGGTGGCGGAACAGGGCTCGGTCGGCTGGTATCAGTTTCAGCTGACGCCGGCGAAACAGTCCGGCGAACAATATTCCCGTTTCACCTGGTCGCCCCTGTCGGTGCTGGTGAGCGATTTCACCCCGGCGCCTTTCAAAGTAAAAACCGAGCTCAACGGAGACCTGTTCAGCGCCGCCGATCAGGTTAAGGTTTCGGCGCTGGCCAGCCTCCATTCCGGAGGGGCCTTTACCGCGGCCGAGGTCCGCTTGACCGCCCGTCTCAATGAAAAAGCCTTTACGACAAACCAATCCCAAAGCCAAGGGTTTTGTCTTCGGCAGCAGTGGTGAACCCCTGCCCGGAGCCCAGCGCAACCTTCTCGATGTCCGAGGACGGCTGGACGACCATGGTCAGTATGAAGATGCCTTTACCTTGCCGGATTCAGCCATTTATTACGGTTCCATCATGGTCGAGGCTGCGGTCAAGGATGACCGGGGTAAATTCGTCGCTGCTTCGACCAGCGCGGATTATGCAGGGCGGAGCAGGTTTGTCGGTCTGCGCAACACCGCCTGGCTGTATCAGCAGGGGAAACCGGCGACCATCGAAGCGCTGGTGGTTGATCAGCAGGGTAAAACTGCAGCCCGGAGTGGCGATGGATATTCAGATCAATCATCGCCAATACCAGGCCGCCCGGGTCAAAGGACCGGGCAACGCGTATCTGACCAAAAAACATCATGAGCTGGGTCAAGGAGAACAGCTGCACCCTGCAGAGCCAGAGCAGCGCCGTACCCTGTGACTTTATCCCTGCCCAGCCCGGCTATTATCAGTTTGTCGCCACGATCCACGATGACCGCCAGCGGGAACAGCAGACGACCCTCTACGCCTGGGTGACCGGGCTGGGCAATCTGGTCTGGGATCAGAGCGACGATGCCACCTTGCAGATTGTCGCCGAACAAGAGAAATACCGGGTCGGCGAGACCGCCCGTTATCTGCTGAAAAAAACCCGTTTCCGGGGGCGAAAGCGCTGGTAACGGTTGAACGCTACGGGGTTTTGGACAGCTGGATCGAAAACTCTGGAGACCAGCACCCCGGTGCTGGAAATCCCCATCAAGGAAGATTACCTGCCCGGCTTCTATTTGTCGGTGGTGGTCGTTTCTCCCCGGATTGCCCAGCCGCTGGGACCGGGCAAGGTCGATCTGGGCAAACCGAGTTACCGCATGGGCTATGTCAAGACCAGGGTTGCCGATCCGGCCAAAGAACTGGCGATCAAGGTGACCACGGATAAAGCGGTTTACAAGCCCGGTGAGTTGGTCAAGGCCAGAATTCAGGTCGGAGCCGGGGAAAAAGGGAGCGAACCCTATGAAATTGCGGTGGCGGTGGTCGATGAAGCGGTGTTGGCCCTGAATCGCAGTGGCGAGAATTATTACGATCCCTACGCCGGGTTCAATCGTCTCGATGCCCTGGACGTCTATAACTACAGTCTGATCAGCCGTCTGGTGGGGCGGCAGAAATTCGAGAAAAAAGGCGCCAACCCCGGTGGCGACGGGGTGTCGACGACGCGACTGAGGAGTATGTTCAAATTCGTCAGTTACTGGAACCCTTCGTTGACCCCGGGGCCTGAAGGTTATGCGGATATCGAATTTACCGTTCCGGACAACCTGACCGGCTGGCGGATCTTTGCCTTTGCCGTGACCCCGAATGACCGCATGGGCCTCGGTGATGTGAACTTCAAGGTCAACCGTCCCACGGAAATCCGTCCGGTGCTGCCGAATCAGGTGCTCGCCGGGGATCACTTCCAGGCCGGTTTCAGCATCAATAACCGAACCGGGCAGGCGCGCACCCTGCAGGTCAAGGTCAAGGTTGCCGGACCGTTGCCGGTCGAAGCCCAACGCGAGTTCTCTTATCAGTTGAAAACCGGACCCTATGAACGGAATACGATCTGGCTGCCGGTTGCGACCCAGGGCAGCGGGACCTTGCGTTTCGTGGCCGAAGCCGGCGACACGACCGATACCGACGGCCTGACCCACAGCCTGCCGGTCAACCGGCGGAGTGCCCTGGAGACCGCCGCAAGCTATGGCACGACCACGGCCGCCGAGACCGCTGTCGCAGTGCAGGTTCCGAGCGGGATTCTGGCTGATGTCGGCTCGGTCGGGGCCATCCTGTCGCCGTCGGTGCTCGGCAACATCGATGGTGCCTTCCGCTATCTGCGCGATTACCCGTATGCCTGCTGGGAACAGCAGCTCAGCAAAGCGGTCGTTGCCCATTCCTATCTGCAACTGAAAGCGTACCTGGGGCCGGAAACCCGCTGGCCAAAGGCGGCGGAGGATATTGCCGGAGCCCCTGGCTGCAGCGGCCAACTTTCAGGCTCCCAACGGCGGCATGGCCTATTGGGTGCCCCTCAACAATCAGGTCAGTCCTTATCTGTCGGCTTATACGGCGCTCGCTTTCAACTGGCTCAAGCGCGCTGGCTACCAGGTTCCGGCCCAGGTTGAAGAGCGTTTACACAACTACCTGGTCATTTTGTTGCGCCGGGACCAGCTCCCCACTTTTTACACCAAGGGCATGGCCTCTACGGTGCGGGCGGTGGCACTGGCGGCCCTGGCGGAAAACGGCAAGATCACGGCCGCGGATATTCAGCGCTATCTGCCCCATGTGCCGGAAATGGATCTGTTCGGCCAGGCGCATTTTCTGCAAGCGGCCATCCGGACCGCGGCGGTCCCGGAGGCGACTATGACCACCACCCTGGATTCAATCCTCGGTCATGCCAGTCAGTCGGGCGGGAAATTTCAGTTCAACGAAGCCTGGGACGACAGTTACAAGTACCTGCTGGCTACCCCGCTGCGCTCCAATTGCGCAAATCCTTTCGAGTCTGCTCAGCGCCCGGAGTGTCGCCGGATTGGAAGCCGCCAGCGGCGATATCCCGTTTCAAACTGGTCCGTACCATCACCCAGAGCCGTGGCAAACGGGATCACTGGGAGAATACCCAGGAAAACCTCTTCTGCCTGAACGCGTTGAGCGATTATGCCCGCCAGTATGAGACGAGTGAACCGCAGTTGCAGATCGCCGTCGATTTTGCCGGGCAGCAGATCGGGACCGCCCAATTGACCTCATTGGTCGATCCCCCGGTGGCCGTCACCCGACCGCTCAGCGCTGCCGATGCGGGGCGGCAGGCCAAAATTGAACTGAGTAAACAGGGGGAAGGGCGCTTCTATTATGCCGCCCGACTCGCTTATGCGCTGGCGGACGAGCAGGCCCAGCGGGTGAATTCCGGCATCGAAATCCGCCGCGAATACGCGGTGGAGCGCGCTGGAAAGTTCGTTCTGCTGCAAAAACCCCATGACCATCCGCCGTGGCGAGTTGGTACGGGTCGATTTGTTTGTCTCGGTTCCCACCGCGCGGCACTTTGTGGTGGTGGACGACCCGGTTCCGGGCGGGCTGGAGCCGGTCAATAGCGACCTGGCTACCGCGTCGCAGGTCGATGCGGACAAGGGGCGCTACCAGGCGGCCGAAGGTTCCTGGTACTTCAACATTGCCGACTGGTCAAGCTATGGCCGTTACTTCTGGAGCTTTTATCATCAGGAACTCAGACATGCTGCGGCCAGGTTCTATGCCGACTATTTGCCGGCCGGCAACTATCATCTGGCCTATACCGCCCAGGCCATTGCCGCCGGGGTTTTCAGTGCTCCTGCCGTTAGCGCGGCAGAGATGTATGACCCTGATGTCTATGGCAAAGGACTGCCGGCAACGCTGCAGGTGAATGAGTGATACGGCGCTGCTGGAAAATCCTCTGGCGGAAAAAGGTTATTCTGCCGCTGTTGGCTGTTGTCATTGTGGTCGGCAGCGTTGCGACCCTGCTGGGAATGCGCTCCCTGCCCGAGGACCTGGAGCAGGCGGTGGCATTGACCCGGAAAAATACCTATCTGGATCGTTCCGGGCGGCCCTTGAATGTCACCTATGAGAACGGCTGGAATATTTATGACCGGGTCCGTCTGCACGATGTTCCGGAACTTTTGCAGCAGGCTTTTCTGTGCTCCGAAGATAAGCGGTTTTTCTCTCATTCCGGTATCGACTGGCTGGCACGTCTGAATGCCGTGCGGCAGAACCTGCTGGCCGGGCGGGTGGTGAGGGGGGCCAGCACCATCTCCGAACAAGTGGTGCGGATGCTGCATCCACGGCCGCGGACCGTTTGGGCACGCTGGCTGGAGGGGTTTGAAGCCCTGGCCCTGGAACATCGCTTCACCAAGCCGGAGATCCTGGAATTCTACCTGAACCAGGTGCCCTATCAGGCCAAACGGCGGGGTGTTGTCCAGGCCGCTCATTACTATTTCGACCGTGACCTTTCCACCCTGGACGGCAAGGAAATGCTTGCCCTCGCGGTTCTGGTCAGGGCGCCGCACTGGTTTGATCCGCAGGCTCGTCCGGCCAATCTGGAACGGGCCGTCACCGACCTGGCCGGACGCCTGTTCCCGGCCGGGACCCGGGATCTGCTTGAACAACAGCTGACGGTTAAACGCGCCGCGAGTATTCAGGACATGTCCCACTTTATCCGCTATGCGGAAGTGGCCGAGAGCGTCTCACCCCAACCCGGCGCAGCCATCGACACCAGCATCGATCTGGATCTGCAAAGCCGCATTCAGCAGATCCTTGATGTCCGCCTGGATCGTTTGCAGGCCCGCAATGTCCACAACGGGGCGGTTCTGGTCGTTGACCACAGGAGCAATGAAATCCTTGCCTGGGTGGACGGCTATGCCGGTAGAAAGAATAAAAAATTCAATGAGATCGATGCCGTCACCACACCCCGCCAGCCGGGTTCGGCACTCAAGCCCCTGCTGTACGCCAATGCC
Organism: Geopsychrobacteraceae bacterium; assembly: GCA_963668145.2. GTDB lineage: Bacteria > Desulfobacterota > Desulfuromonadia > Desulfuromonadales > Geopsychrobacteraceae > Seleniibacterium. The sequence continues at coordinate 20,338 of CAXXJU010000044.1, read as the reverse complement.
ATGGTGAAGGGCTGGACCGCGGCGACCATGCTGGATGACAGCCCGCTGGAGGAGAGTGTCGGGCTGGGCATGCATACTTACCACAACTACAGCCGCGATCATTACGGCCCCATCTCCCTGCGTGAAGCCCTGGGCAATTCCCTGAATATCCCGGCGGTGCGGGCCATTCAGTATGTCGGTCCGGCTGAATTCCTCGGTTTTCTGCATCGGTTGGGGGTAACCAGCCTGGCCGGTCATCCCAATGTTTACGGGGATGGGCTGGCTCTGGGCAACGGCGAACTCACCCTTTACGAGTTGGTCCAGGCCTACACGGTTCTGGCCCGGATGGGGGATTACAAACCCTTGACCTTCAGTGCGGACGAAGCGCTGCACAACGGCAGCCGCCGCGTGCTGTCCGAAGATGTTGCCAGCCTGGTGGCCGATATCCTCTCGGATCCGGCGGCACGGGAAAAAGAGTTCGGTCGTGATTCGATCCTCAACTTTCCCTATCAGACCGCAGTCAAGACCGGCACCTCCAGCGACTATCGGGATGCCTGGGCGGTCGGCTTCAATGATCGTTTCACCGTCGGTATCTGGGTCGGTAATCTCGATTACGCCCCTATGCACGAAGTCACCGGCTCGACCGGCGCGGTGCTGGCGCTGCGCTCGGTGTTCAACGAACTGAACCGGAACCATGAGCCACAGGCGCTCTATTTCAGCCCCAACCTGGTCAAGCAGCAGGTCTGTATCGCTTCCGGATTACCTGCGTCCGAACAGTGCGATAGCCGTGATGAATGGTTTGTCCTCGGAACCACGCCGACCGGCCTGGAGCGGGCGACAGATGAATTGCGGATCCGCAAACCAAGTAACGGTCTGCTGCTGGCCCGGGATCCGCGGATTCCTGATGACGCGGAATATTTTGAATTCGCCCTGACCGATGTCCCGGGCGTGCGCAAGGTCCGCTGGTACGTCAATGACAGGCTGGTCGGCGAAAGTCCGCAAATCACCTTTGCCTGGCCGTTGCGCAAAGGCACCTTTCACACCAGGGCCGAGGTTTTTCTGCACAGCGCTGTCGCACCGGTCTGGACCGACGAGGTTGTTTATACCGTCAATTAGTTTCCATCCAGAAACGGCTTTTTTCCGCTGTGGCGGCGTCAATCTGCAGGCTTACTTGTGCGGCGTAACGGTGTACGCCTCCGCGCAAGTCATTGATTTCCTTGCCATAACGGGAAGCTGCTCGTTTCCAATCTGAAAACTTCATTAGTTGCCATCCCAGTGTTTTCGGATGACAACCAATTAACGGTTTGGGGCAGGTTACAGACCCACCCGCTGAACCAGCTTTTCCAGATAGCGCGATTTCATCTGTTTGCTCGCCATCATCCGTTTGATTGGCGGCAAACGCAGGATCGCGCCCAGCACGGCAGCCAGGGCGCGGTGACTGAGCAGGGCCTGATTATCGAAGATCAGGTTCTGCAGTTTGTCGCGTTCCACCGCCATGACCACGGCGCGATGGACTCCGTTAAGTGGGGTTAGGACCCGCTCGGGACGTGCTTTCATGTGGATGATCTGCTGCGGGCAGTTGCGGACGCAGAGGCCACAGCCGAGGCAGCGTTCTTCGATCAGCGAGGCATGCTTGCGGGGCGGTCGCTGCGGGTCGTTGGCCGAGGTCAGTCCCAGGGCCTCGACTGGGCAGATGTTGACGCATTTGCCGCAGCCGTTACAGTCGCTCTGCTCGATTTGCGGGATGAAGTTGGTGGTGTGGACCGGATTGAGGATGGTAAAGCGGCGGGCCGCGATCATGGCTTCGCAACAGCAGCCGCAGCAATTGCAGATGAAGTTGACGTCTTCGCGGACATTCTCTCCGAACTGGACCAAATTGTGGTCGTAGGCCTGCTGGAGCAGATCGAGCCCTTCCGCAACCTCGACCTGGCGGGCATGGCCGTGCTTGATCAGCGAAGAGGCTGTGCTGTTGAAGGTCATACAGATCTCCATGGGCGCCGCGCAGGCCTTGTCCATATGGTGCATCTTGTGGCGGCAGTAGCAGGTGCCGATGCCGATATGACTGGCCGTTTTGATCACTTCGCTGGCGCGTTCATAATCCAAAACGTGCAGAGCGTCAGCGCTGCTGAGCACCGGCTCGTGGATAAAGGTCCGCCCGAGTTGGGTCTCCCCTTTGGTAAAAAGTTCGCGGATGAAATCCTCTTCCACGTTCATATACTGATAGAACAGCTCGCTGAGCAGTTTCTGATCGATATCGCCGCGGGTCCGCATCAGCGAAAATTCAAAAAAACCGGCCATGGGCGGTGGCAGCACATAGACCTGCCGCCCATTCAGCTCCATATCTACCAGAATCGCCCGTCCGGCCAACTCGTTCAGCAGCTTGCGGCTTTCTGTTTCACTGATCTTCCAGACCTGGCTGGCCTGGGCCGCGGTCACCGGTTTGATCGGCAGCAGAGCGACCCGTTCAGCTTCTTTTTCGCTGAATAACAGGGAGAGGATTTTGAACAGAAGTTGCGAAGGCGGTGCCCCTTGCGGGTAGCGATTCAACCGTTCGGCCAGGCGTGAATAGCCGGATTTAAGAGTGTGATGGGCCATCTCGGGACTCCTTGGTTGTTGTTGGCAGGGCAGGATAGTCTCTTTGTGATTGGTTTGATCTTACGGGTTTGCGGGGAAAAATCAATATACAGGGTGAGGGGGGATTTGTTGCGGTACGGGGCTGATATTTTTCATGCCTGACAGCAAAGGCCAAATTCCCCTTAATCCCCCTTTGTTAAAGGGGGAAAAAAAGGCAAGAAGTTCTCATTTATTGACCGGTGTGAATAATACAGGGCAACACTCCCCCCTTGGAAAAAGGGGGGCCGGGGGGGGGGATTTATCCGGTTGCTTTGGTTAATCTAATGGACTGTTGCGATCTGGCAATCCAATCTCAAGGTCCCAGTCAAAGTCGCGGGGTCTCGGCCCCGCCGCCGCCTTCCTTTTTGTCCAGGCCAACAAAAAGGAAGCAAAAAATGGCCTTCTTAATTGCTCGGGAATTTCGTTTGTTCCGGAAGCCGGCTACGTTTGTGTTGGGCGCTGGTGATTCGGCAGGGTTGGTCACCGAACATTTAATCACGGATCATAGCCAGTACAGGCCGCAGCGTCGTCGAATGCGCCTGAACGAGAAGCAGGCTTCTCGCATCGGCGAACGCAGGGGCTGCGGAATTATCAGAGTGCTGGGAAAATGGGATATTGTTCCGTACTCGACGAACAATCACATTGTCAACGGTCTTAGCTTATGCCTGCATCATGCTCCTTCCCCCTTTGATGGGGGAAAAGGTCGGGATGGGGGTGAAACAATTCCTCAGTCAAGGTCACCCACGCAGAGCTGCCGCACCAATCATCACCGCCAACCGTTGCCCCGTCAAAAGGCTTGCCTTTGCCAGGGGCTCCTGCTGCGCTGACTCGTGCCCCACATAGCGATACATCGGAGACGACAACAGCCCCCGTCTTCATCCCTGCCCACGCAGCCGCACACCGCAATGATACACCGAACAAGCCAACGAAGCCGGTTATCCCGAGCAATCAAAAGCGTTTTTTTTGCCTCCTTTTTATTTGCGCTCAAAAAAAAAGGAGGTCGGCTGCCGGGCCGAGACCCGGCGGATTTTCTGGTTGGTCAACGTGCTGTTCCGGCCTGGCAGTGAACTCCAAATCCCCCTTAATCCCCCTTTGCTAAAGGGGGAAATGAAACCGGCAGGCATTTTTCTTTTATTTGATTGAAGTAACCAAAGCAGGTCAACTCCCCTCTTGGGAAAAGGGCCGGGGGGATTTATATGGCTTCTCGTATCGCCGATGGCAGGGGCTGCAGGCTCGGCCTATCGGCTGTGTGACCTATGTTCCCGGTTTGTACAAGCAAAATGTCTCCCTCTCCTTGCCTCCCAACCTCACTCAATGCCACAATAACCTTATGCAGAAACACACCAAACCATCAGCTTTCTGGCCGAGCCTGTTCAGCATCGTACTGTTGCTGCTGGCCGGAGCCGGGGCTTATCTGTTGACCTCTGCACGGGGAACCGCGTTGCTGTTCGGTTCCGGATCGGGGGTGGCATTGGCCGCAAACGGCAGCGCCAGGTCGTTGCCGGAACTGGATAAGCACATTCCTGCGCATCTGGAGACCGCACTTTTTGCCCTTGGTTGATTTTGGGGTGTCGACTCCCGGTTCGGGAGTCTGCAGGGAGTTTATCGGACGGTGGCCGGGTACGCCGGCGGTAGTGCAGGCCGATCCCAGTTACCGGCGGATGAAAGGTTATACGGAAACAGTCCAGGTGACCTTCAACCCGGCGGAGATCTCCTATGCGGAGCTGCTGGCTGTCTTCTGGTCCAGTCATGATCCCACCAGTAATGTTTACAGTCGCCAGTACCGCAACGCGATTTTTTACCTGAATGATCGGCAGCACCAGCAGGCCTTGGAGTCGTTACAGCGGATTCAGGAGAAGCACAAGCGGCCAGTGCAGACCGATATTGAAGCTGCCGGAACTTTTTATCCGGCGGAAGACTATCATCAGAAATATTATCTGCGGCGCTATGACCGGCTGCTGGCTGAGCTGGTCAGCGTCTATCCGGCAGTCCAAGACCTGGTCGCTTCCACCGCCGCGGCCCGGCTCAACGGTTACCTGGGCTGTCATGGTAACCCGGATCAGCTGGGTCGGGAGATCGACCAGCTGGGCTTGTCACCGGCGTCCCGCCAATTCTTGCTCGATTATGTCACCACCGCCTGCTCTCAATTCGAAGGGTTCAGCTGTCCCGCCCCGCGCTAATCCGCCCCGGGCGCTTGTCGACGCAGCTCGAACTCCCTGTCATCTGCCGATCTGAAGGCACAAGTTGTTATTCAAACGCACTATGGCAGACTATGGGAGAAAGGGGCCGCACAACGCAGCCCCCTGGACGTTGATGCTTCAGCACCTGCTCTGCCTACACCGGAAAGGATCTGCTCTATGTGCCCGCTGAGATTGCTCGCTTCTGCCCTCTTCTGTGGCTTGACGTTCATGCTTTTGCCGGGAACTGCGGCGGCCGATGACTACGAAGTGACCCCACTGCTTGGTTACGCCTTTGGCGGTGGTTTTGAGAACGCGGAGAACGGAGACTCCCTTGATCTGGTCGATGGGGGGAATTTCGGACTGATCCTGGGCCTGGCCGACAAAACCCGAAGCGGGGCGTTTTACGAGTTGTTCTACAGTCACCAGGAGACACCCTTAAAAGGGGATGGGGTGGTGTTCTCCGGCGATCCGCGCATGGACATCAAGATCGACTATCTCCACCTCGGCGGCTCTTATTACCCGACCGCAACGGAGCAACAAAGGCTGCTGCCTTTTGTGTCCGGGGGGCTTGGTCTCACTTATCTGAGTCCTGAACAGGGAGACTCGGAAACGCGGTTTTCTCTCAGCCTTGGCGGCGGGTTGCGCTTGCAGTTGTCTGAGCATCTGGGCCTGCGCCTGGAAGGGCGCGGCTTCGGCACCCTGTTCAACGGTAGCGGCTCGGTCTTTTGCGAATCCGGCAATGCCTGCCGTGTTCAGGTGAAGGGAGATTTGTTCTGGCAGTTCAATCTGTTGGCCGGAGTTGTCGTCAGTTTCTAAGCGTTTTTCATCCGGAAATAGATCTTTTTCAACCTGAAACCAGCACTGCTGCCGTTACCGATTGGAGCGCGTCCCTGGTTGCGGCTGGTTTTGTGGGGGCGATAACACCGGCCTCTGCAGACAGTTGCAGAGGCCGGTCGTTGGGAAAACTTCTAGAGTTCTTTAGGGCGGCAGACGTTGCGGGCGTCATGGACTTTGGCGCCGCAGTTGGTACAGGCGTAGCGTGGGTTTTCAAACATCTTGTCGATCTCAGGATTGCGCGTGCTTGCGGTCAGCTGGCAGGCATGGAAATCGCAATGTTCTTCCGGATTGTCGCAGCTCCATTCGGTCATATTGTCTCTCCTTTAATCCTGGTTGGGGTGAATGAAAAACAGGTTTGGTTCAGAATAATACCCGGTTAACCGGCAGCGGTCTACCGGCCTGCTATCCGGCCGATTTCTTTTCGACTATTTTAGCAAATTTTTCCGCTTTGATGGTAAAGCGTTCGTGAGTACCCTTGCCGATGATGTCTTGTTCGTCCCTGGCGACCAGGCTCCATTTGGTTTTTGAACCTTCCACGGCCAGGCAGGTCGCTTCGACCTCGACTGTCATCCCCGGCGGCGTAGCAGCCAGGTGGGAGACGCAGATATCGACGCCGAGGCTGATTTCATCCTCGTCCATATGGGGCTTCATGGTCTCCATACAGGCCCATTCCATCAGCCCGACCATAAACGCCGTGGCAAAGACCTGCGGCATTTGTTGGAACAACTCGGCTTCCTCAAATACAAAGGGGACGGTTTTGTTCTTTGGGACCACATAGCTGTGGGTATGCTTGGTTCCAGGAGTTAGGGTTCCTTTCATGTGGCTGTCCTTTCATTCTTTGCTGGCAACGCGAAGCCCGGCATCGGTCCAGGCATGGTAACCGCCCAGCAAGGCCCAGACGCGGGTGAAACCGTTTTGCAGGAGCAGCAGTGCCAGACCGGCACTGGACGCTTCGTTGTGTCAGGTGCAGTAAGTGACCAGGGCGGTGTCCGGCGTCAGGGTCTCTTGCAGACGGGCCAGGTCGCTTTGGCTGGTCAGGCGAATGGCTCCGGGGATTTTGTCCTTGGCCTGCTGCCACTGCCCTTCGGTCCGGGTATCGATAATGATCACCTGTTCCGCCGCCTGCAGCTGCAGCAGATCCGCCACGCTGATGCGGGGAACATCCTCTGGTTGTGCCGGGGGCTGCGCCGCAGCGGCGGGTAGGGCGATAAAGAGAAGGAAAGTCGTTATCATTATCGAGGTAAGTCGTGATTTGTGAATCATTATATTGTCTCCGCTGAAAAAGTTTTTCCAATTGTAGCATGATTTTTGTCGGTTGTTGAAAAAGTTCCGTCCTGGATTTTTCAAGCGCCGCGAAAAAAAAAAGTGTTTCCCACCTTATGAATTCAGTGAGTTAGTGGATCGGCTCTGATTCTGATCGTCCGGCCATGGACTCGGCAGGTTGTTTTGTAGCTGCTGGTTTCAGGGGTTGCTGAATTTTTGTCAGGTTTCCTGTTAGAATAAAAGTTACAGAATATCTCGATAACCGGTCCCGAGGGGTATGACTGAGGTGGCCGGGATTGTTGCCAATTCAATGTTGACTGTTTTTGTCGAAATAGCAGGCGTTTTGAGATGAAGCCTATGCCAAAAAATAAAGCTGATGAAAAATCCTATGCCGGGTTCGAGCAAGGTCCGATTCGCCCGCCGAGCGAGGCCGCCAGCCTGTTGCTGCGGGTGACTCGCAATTGTCCATGGAACCGCTGCACCTTCTGCCCGGTTTACAAAGGAGAAAAATTCTCCCTGCGACCACTGTCCCATGTCCTGCTCGACATTGATACGGTGGCAACCCAGTTGGAACGGATTGAGGAGTATCAACAGCGTTACGGGCCGGTGACCTATCGTGAATTGGGCCGACTTGCGGATGACCTTGACGAAGCTACGGAAATGGCTCTGTATGCGGCGCATAACTGGCTTGCCGGCGGGAAAAAGTCGATTTTCCTGCAAGATGCCAATAGCCTGGTGGCCAAGCCCGATGATATCGTGCAAATTCTCGAGCATATCCGGGCCAGTTTCCCCTGGCCGAAGCGGATTACCACCTATGCCCGCGCCCAGACCATTGATCGGATTGAGGCTGCCGATCTGGAACGTTTTGCCGCCGCCGGCCTGAACCGGGTGCATATCGGTCTTGAATCGGGGGCGGATGAAGTTCTGGAAATGGTTCAGAAGGGGACCAGTCAGGCCCAGCATGTGCGGGCCGGGCTCAAGGTGAAGGCCGCCGGGATGGAACTGTCCGAATATGTCATGCCCGGGTTGGGCGGGCGCAGGCTGTCACGGGAACACGCCCTGGCCACGGCTGCCGCGATTAACCAGATCAATCCTGACTATATCCGCCTGCGGACCCTGGCTATACCCAACCATACTGAACTGTATGAGGCCTGGCAGAGCGGCCACTTCGACAAATTGACCGATCTGGAAGTGGCGGAAGAGCTGCTGCTGTTTTTGCGTCAGTTAGAGGGGGTGACCAGCTTCCTGCGCAGCGATCATATTCTCAACCTGTTTCAGGAGATCGAAGGACAATTGCCCCAGGATCAAGCGGCCATGGCAGGAGTGATCGAAAATTTCCTGCAGTTGCCGGCCGAAGAACGGATGCGCTATCAGCTGGGACGACGACTGGGGCTGCTCGGCCGGGTTAACGATCTGGAATTGCCAGGTCGGCGCGAACGTATTGATCTGGCCTGCAGCCAGTTCGGGGTGACCCTGGACAATATGGATGAAAAACTCGATGAGCTGATGAAGCGGTTTATCTGACAGGTTGTTAAGACCGTCGCTCTCGGGCCTTTTGGGAACGGGGAACAATAGGTTTGCTCCCATTCCGCACAACCAATTGCTTCGTGCAGCAAGGACTGTTTTTATGATCCATCCCGGGGACTCGACAGACCGCTTTTCAATGATTCGATAAGGACAAAACCGGCCCGGGCGATCTGCCCGGGCCGAACCCCCTGCCGGTCAGGTTTACTTGATGTCCTGCATGGCGACAGCGTCCATGTCGGTAAAGGTCTGATTCTCTCCCACCATCCCCCAAATGAACGTATAGTTCCTGGTGCCCACCCCGCTGTGGATTGACCAACTGGGTGAAATGACCGCTTCCTCGTTGCGCATGACCAGGTGGCGGGTTTCATCCGGCGGCCCCATCAGATGGAAGACCAGCGCCTCGGGATCCATATCGAAATAGAGGTACACCTCCATGCGGCGTTCATGGGTATGAGTCGGCATGGTGTTCCAGACGCAGTTCGGTTCCAGGACCGTCATCCCCATACAAAGCTGGCAGCTGTTCAGGACCTCCGGGTGCAGATACTGGTAGATGGTGCGCTCGTTCGATTCCGCCAGGCTGCCGAGATGAACTTGGCGGGCATCGTCCCGGGTGACCCGCTGATGGGGGTAGGTCTGATGAGCCGGGCCGGACAGAAGGTAGAATTTGGCCGGCGTGGCGCTGTCAGCGCTGGCGAAGGAGACCGTCGCAGCACCTTTGCCGATATACAGCCCGTCGTGCCGGCCGAGGGGATACTCGGTTCCATCGATGATCACCGTGCCCGACGCGCCAATGTTGATGACACCGCCTTCGCGGCGTTCGAAGAAGGACTCGGCACCGAGGATTTTTCCCCCTTCCAGAGCCAGAGGGGTGAGTGTCGGCATGATTCCGCCGACAATGATCCGGTCAAAATGACTGTAGGTCTGGTTCAGTTGTCCCGGGGTGAAGAGCTGGGAAATCAGGTATTCCTGGCGCAACTGATCGGTGCTAAAGGTTTTGCTGTGGTCGGGGTGGATCGGGTGTCTAACGTCCATAAGAATTTTCTCCGTTTGGTTCGATTTACGGCATTAACAGTGATGGTAGCCAGTGAGTTAACGCCGGTACAAAAGCGATCAGTAAAAGGGTGAGCAGATTGGCGGCCAGAAACGGCAGCGCGGCGGTGAAAATCGCCCCTATTTCCAGCTTGGAAATGGCCGAGGCCACGTTCAGGCACATGCCGACCGGGGGAGTCACCAGACCCACCGCCAGGCCGGTGATCAGAATAACCCCGAACTGAATGCCGTCCATGCCAAAGGCGACGACCAGCGGCAGAAAGACCGGGGTGAGTAATAAGATGGCCGGGGAGACGTCGATAAAGGTGCCGCAGACCAGAATGATCAGGATCACGGTGATAAATACGGCATAGGTCGGCAGCCCCAGGTTCATCACCCCCGCTTGCGAGCATCTGCGGAACCCGTTCCAGGGCCAGAATCCAGATGTAGAGTTTGGAAAAGGCAATGATGATCATGACGTTGGCGCTGGTGATGATCGCCTTTTGAACCAGCTCCGGGATGTCGCGCAGGCGCAGGGTTTTAAAGACCAAGAACCCGACCAGCAGGGAATAGAGCACGCCGATGGCAGCGGCTTCAGTCGCGGTTGCGACCCCCAGGACAATGGAACCGATGACGAAAACCGGCATGATCAGGGCCAGGATCGCCCGCTGCAGGCACTTTTTCTTTTCTGTCGTAGAGAGCTGCGTTGCTTCGCGGGGCAACTTTTTTCGATAAGAGATGACCAGGGTGATGACCAGCATCAAGACGCCGATCAGGATTCCGGGAATGGCACTGGCCAGAAACAGCCGGCCGACGGATTGTTCCGCGGCCAGTGCATAAATGATCATCGGCACGCTGGGCGGGATGATCATCCCCATGGTTGAGGAGGCCACGGTGATGCCGCTGGAATATTCAACGCTGTAGCCTTTTTTCTGCATCTCCGGGATCAGGATTGCCCCGACCGAGGCGGTGTCGGAGACCGAAGAACCGGAAATCCCGCCGAAAATCATACTCGACAGCACATTGACCAGGCCCAGGCCGCCGCGGAAACGACCGACGAACAGCAGGGAAAAATCGATCAGCCGGGCGGTGATGCCGCCGGCGTTCATCAGGTAGCCCATCAGGCAGAACAGCGGCAGGGCGATCATCGAATAGGATTCCATCCCTGAATAAAGGCGCTGCGGAAGGATGCCAAGGAGCAGCGGCTGGTCGATCAGGAAATAGATGAACCCTGACAGGCCCAGGGCATAGGCAATGGGAATCCCCAGGAGCAGCAACACGGTCAGGGAGAGGAGCAGCAGAGTCATGCTGAATCGTCCTCCTCTTGGCCAAGCAATTCCCGGATAATTGTGGTGAGGCAGAACAATACTGAGAACAGGCAGCCGATGGGCACCGAGATTTCGACGACCCACATGGGGATTCTCAGCACCGGTGATGGAGAATCACCGACCTGGCTGAGCCAGGACAGGCTCAGGTAAGCGATAATCAAGTTTATGGCCGCGACCAGGACAGCCCCCAGGATTCTGCTCAGTTTGTGCAGAACCGGTGGCAGCAGATCAACAAAGTAGGCGATCCGGATATGTTCGTTGCGGCAGATGGAGACCGCCGCACCGAGGGAGGTCGTGTAGATGAACAGATAGCCGATCAGTTCATGGCCGCCGCTGATGGACGAGTTGAACAGATAACGCAGCATGACCAGCATGATGGTCAGCAGGAAGATGACCGCAAAACACACCATGACCGCTTTTTCCAGCAGCACGGCCAGTCCGGACTGACTGCGGTGGATGATTGTTTTGAATGGTGTCATGGCTGTTGTTATGCCTCCGGCGGGACCGACGCGGGTTCGCCGGAGGTTCCTGGAGCTGGTTTATTCGGCAAACTTCTTCACCTGATTGATATCGTCCCAGGTGAAGAAACCATCATCGACATAGCCTTGCCAGACCGGTTTTACAGCTTCCTGGAATTCCGCCCGGGCTTGGGGTGTCAGGGTATTTACGGCCAGTTCCTTCTTCAGAATCTGGAAAAATCCATCCTCGGAGCCGAGCCAGAGGTCATTCGACCTTTTGATGGTCTCCTTGGCGACCTGGTCAAAAATTGTCTGCAGATCGGCCGGCAGGGCTTTATACCAGGCCGGATTGACGTAGAACGGGTCGGGATGAACCTGCCAGTTCACTACGGACAGGTATTTCTGCGCTTCATAAAATTTCATATCGACAATATTGGAAAACGGGTTCTCCTGGCCATCGACAACCCCGGTTTTCAGGGCCATATAGGTTTCCGTATAGGGGACTTGCTGCGGGTTGGCGCCCAGGGCACGGAAGGTTTTGATGGTCATATCAATGGGCGGCGTTCTCATTTTCAGCCCTTTGATATCGGCCAGAGAGGCGATGGGTCGTTTGCTGTTGGTGATGTTGCGGAAGCCTCCGGCAACGCCGGTGGCGGGGATGTAATAACCGTTTTGCAATGCCCCTTCATTGATTTTCTGACCGATCGGGCTGTTCATGGCAGCGAGAACCTGAGCGGTGTTTTCAAACATAAAGGGCAGGGTGTAGATCAAATATTGCTTGTTCGCTCTTTCGAACAGGCCGCCCCGAACACCTTGAATTGCTCCCATTTTCACCATGTCGAGGGTGTCGGCCTCTTTGCCCAGGACGCCACCAAAATAGAGTTCAACAGCGATCCGCCCACCCGAAGCCTTTTCCAGTTCCGTTTTGAAAAATTCCATCGATTTGCTGCGGGGATGGCTGGCGGACTGAGTGTTGGCATACTTGAACAGATAGGTTGCTGCCGCGGCCTTGGGAGTGCTGACGCCCAAACCGAGCCCGATGGAGAGCAGAAACATGACCATGGTAATAGTCAGCTTTTTCATGTGACCTCCTTTGGTTTTAAATATGAAACAAGGTTTATGATATAAAAAAATGTACACTGAATAACGCGGTTGTCAATAGTGATTGACATTAAAAAATGTGACAATAAAAACACTGGCGGCAAATGTTCGGAAAGTTCCGCTCAGGAACTTTTCTTCCGGCGATCTGCAGCTGGCCTGTTGAGTCGCCGGCGAGGCAATGGTGATCGGTTGGTTGGGGGGGGGGGGGAGGGTAGGAGTGGGTATTGGCCCCGCCCCGTCGGAGCAGGGCGGGAAAAGCCAAATTAAGAGGCTTTTTTGCCCATGGCTTCGGAAATGGCTGCTGCCGTGCTTTTAACCTTGACGGAGATCTGCTCCACCGCACTCAATGGGAAGCGCACCGCCGTGGCCGTGGTGCCGATGGCGCCGACGCAACGGCCGGTACCGTCAAAGACCGGCGCCGCGCAACAGCGGATATCGTCAAAAAATTCCAGATTGTCCAGGGCATAGCCTTGCTTCCGAATTCGGGAAATCTCTTCCTTTAAGGCGTCCACAGTGGTCAGCGAGCGGGTTGTTCTGGGCACCAGTTCGACATCTTTAAGGAAGTCCTCCAGCGGAGTGGTGACCGTCCAGGCCAGGAAAATTTTGCCATGGCTGGTGCAGTTGAGGGGCAGTAGAGTGCCGACCGGGGAGGACAGCTTGATATGATGCTGGCTTTCGCAGACTGCGGCGAGCATGCTCTGCTTGCCGGACAGAACGGCCAGGTGGGTGGTTTCGCCCAGCTCCTTGGTCAACTGCTGCAGGTAAGGGCCGGCCACCTTGGGCAGGTCACGACGCGAGAGGGTCAGCATCCCGTAATGGATAAACATGTAGTCGAGATGGTATCTATCCCCCTGCCGGGCCACCCAGGAGGCGCTCTCCAGGGTGTGCAGAATCCGGTAAATAGAGGCTTTCGGCGCTTGCAGGTAATTGACGATCTCGCTGAAAGTCACCCCCTGCGGAGCCTTGGAAATATAATCAATGACTTCGAATGACCGAGCCAGTGCGGGAATAATATATGACGGTGCCACCTGTCCTCCGGAAAACTCGCAAAGGGAACGTGCTGTTAATAGATATTAAGTTTCATATTTGGAGAGCAAGTATAACATATAAAACCTGATGTTGGTATTGTCCCGTTGATTTGCAACCTTAGCGGGCTAAAGGGAGCTTAGCACTCACTGTTTTGCTGTCCCCCGGCCCCTCTCTTTTATTGTTAGATGCCGGTGTTTCCATGGTCCTGTTGTTTTGCTTCATAGTTGGAATTCTTATCGCAAATAGATCTGACGACATGATTTATTTTTAAAGCATGTGTTGATAGTGTTGATTTCTGTCTGATGGGGAAAATGCATGTAACTAATTTATATATAGACAATTTATTAAGAATCGTGGGGGCGTGGTCGACTGTTAGTGTGTTGTTTATTGATCATGTCATCAGATAAATATTGACAGGCGTGATGAGGTCTTGCTAGGGTGCAAAAATCAAACGTTTGGTTGCTTGAATAGAGCTCTAAAGTTGGAAGTGTGGACCCAGCGCCGTGTCCATTGAGGAAGAGCGCCGTTGCTTTTGAAAGTATCTTTTAGTGAAGGTATGTTCGGAACACATTCCCAGGAGGATCAAGATGTTCAAGTTGCCGAAAGTGAAAGGGCTGGCCTCGTTCGTAATGATAATGGGGTTTGTCTGTCTTGCTGTCAGGGTCGAGGCAAAGCCTGTTACCCTCAAATTTGCTCACGAAAACAATATTAACAGTGCCATTCAGCTCCAAGTCGAAGTCTTTAAAAAACTCGTTGAAAAAAGAACCAACGGGGAGATTAAAATTCAAATTTATCCTGGTGGAACGTTAACTTCCAGCCCCGAAGAATTGATTGAATTTTTGCGGGAAGGTGCTGTTGACTTCAGCCTGACCTCAACGGGGAATGTTTCCGGTTTCCTGGATGACCTGCAATTTATCAACCTGCCTTTTTTGTTTAAAAAACTACCAACACCTTACCGCCGGGCTGCAAAGTTACCCCGTTCGGCAAATCCTGGACGAATTGGAAAAGCAGATTGGAGTGAAAGCTGTCGGTCTGTCCGAAGACGGCACCGGAACCTGTATCACCAGCAAAAAGCCGATTCATAGTTTTGCCGATATGAAGGGGTTCAAGATTCGCTGTATGATGAACCCGATTTTTCTCGACATGTATAAAGCCTTTGATGCAGCACCGACCCCCATTGATTGGGGGGAACTGTATACCGCCCTTAAAATGAATGCTGTTGAAGGCCAGGACAATGCCCCTTATTTAAGCTATACAACCCGATTCTTCGAGGCCCAGGATTCTGTGGCCATGACCTTCCACTATTGGTCTGGGTTTGTCTTTCTGATCTCTCCTAAAAAGATGGAATCGCTGACCAAAGAGCAGCAGGATATCATTCTGGGAGCAGCAAGAGAGACTCTTGCGCTGCAGGTGGAATGGAGTCATATGAATGATAAAAAAGTCCTCAATGCTCTTGAAAAACAAGGTAAAACAGTGACCTATCCCGATATGGCTCCGTTCATTAAGGCTGCCCAGCCGGTCTACGACAAGTGGTTTGCCAAATATCCGCAGTGGAAAGTCTGGTTTGATGAAATTCAAGCTTTGAATCCGGTTGGCGCTGCTCCTGAGGCCGGGATTCCACAAGAATTACTCTAATTGTCATGACGAGACCGCAAGGGGGAGCGGTCTTGGCTTTCTGCTTCAATATCTCATTTGATAAGCCTATTTTTCAGATTTCTGTGAACGGAACGATCATGAGAAAAATGTTGACGTCTGCTGCAGATATTGCCTGGCGTGTGTCTCGATTTGTATGCCTCGTGGCAATGATTATTCTGACGCCGGTGGTGTTTGCAAATATTGTGTTACGTTTTTTCTGGGGGTACTCGCTGGGCTGGTCTTCGGAAGTGGCGCGATACGCGTTTGTCTGGCTAACCTTTATGGGAACGGCGACGGCGTTGAGAGACAATTCTCACGCCAAGATTGAACTGATCATCAACCTGGCACCCAGGACTTGGCAGAAATATATAAAAATACTGGCATGTGTCCTGATCGCTTTGCTCTCTCTCTTTCTGATCGTCTCAGGGATCCTGCAAACCATCAAAGTTTGGGACGTCTCAGCTGCTTACATGCGGTTTTTGTCGATGAGCTGGATGTATCTCGCTATTCCCCTGTCTGGATTGTTTATGCTGATTTTCATGATTGAGAATATTGTTATTCTTTGTCAGGAGGGTGAGGAAAAACTGGCAAGAGAGGATATGTCATGTCTGTTGCCATAATGATCGCCAGCTTTTTTGTGTTTCTCGCGCTGGGTATCCCGGTTGTGTTGTCTTTATTAGCGGGTTCTCTCACCTATCTGGTGTTCAACCCGGACCTGTCTATTTTATTGATACCGATAAAACTGTTTAGAGCGACGGATGCCTTTGTGTTTCTTTCGGTGCCATTGTTTGTTCTGGCAGGCAAATTGATGAACCTGACTGGAACCACGGAATCATTGATCGAATTTTCCGATATGCTGGTAGGTCGCCTCAGGGGAGGTCTGGCCCATGTCAATATCGTCGTCAGTATGTTTTTCGGTGGCTGTACCGGAGCAGCAATTTCGGATACGACCGCAGTAGGTTCAGTCCTGATTCCTTCAATGGTTAAAAAGGGGTATCCAAAAGATTTCAGCGCTGCGGTAACCGCTGCATCTTCAACCATGGGGCCAATCATTCCTCCCAGTTTGGCTTTCATCCTTTACGGCGCGATCAGTAATGTTTCGATCGGCGACCTGTTTTTAGCAGGGATCATCCCTGGCATATTGGTCGGGGTTTTCCAGATGTTTGTGGTTTTTTATTATGCGAAAAAATACGATTTTCCGAAAAGAGAGCAACGCTATACGGCCAGACAAGCGCTGAAGTGTCTCAAAGAGGTGAGTTGGGGATTAATGCTTCCCGTAATTATTGTCGGGGGGATTGCAACGGGTTTTTGTACACCGACCGAAGCTGCTGCTATTGCTGTTTTTTATTCTCTTTTCGTCGGGTTGGTGGTTTACCGTAACCTGGGTCTGAAGCAGATTTTGACTGCGATGAGGGACAGTGCGATAGAGAGCGGTGCCATTATGATTATTGTTGCAGCCGCTGCTTTGTTCGGGTGGGTCCTTGCGATGGAGCAAGTCCCAATGAAGTTGGCAGAAGCGATAATGAATGTCACATCGTCACCTTGGCAGGTGTTGATTCTGGTTAACTTGGCGTTATTGTTGTTAGGGATGTTCATGGATTATGCTCCAGCAGTCATTCTTGTGACGCCTATTCTCATCCCTCTGTATATCCAGATTGGCCTTGATCCTCTCCAGGCCGGGGTCATGACATGCGTCAATTTGATTACCGGGCTGGCAACGCCCCCGGTTGGTTGTTGTCTGTTTGCGGCTTCGGTCATTTCGGGTGAAGCTTTCGAAAAAGTTTGCTGGGCAATTTCCCCATTTATTTTGATGAATTTATTAGTGTTAGCCCTGGTAAGCTATTGTCCTGTCGTGACGACTTTCATTCCGAAAGTGATTTTTGGTCACTGACGATTACCAACGACGATATTTCAGATGACGAGATGATCTGGTGAACTGCTATGAAAATTAAAACCGATTCCGCTCCAGAAAAGGTTGTAAAGCGAATTTTAAAGGAAATAGAGAGCCATCAGCTCAAGCCTGATGACCAATTACCTAACTACCGCGAATTGGCAGGCAAGTACGGAGTCGGAATATCGACAATTCGTGAAGCAATAAATGCCCTTGCGGTCATGGACAAGGTGGTCGTTATTCAAGGGAAAGGAACCTTCATCAAGAATCCTCCTCCCGAAGAAAATGCTCTGAAGGAAGCCGATGTCTGTAGCCTTTTCCGCCATGCCAGCGTGTACAATCTTATGGAAATTCGTGAGGTTTTGGAGTGTCATGCGGTCCAGAAAGCGGCGGAAGTCATTAGTGAAGAACAGATTGTGGTTCTTCAAGAAGTCTTCGAAAGACTTGAAAATAGCTACGGTGAAGAATATCTCTATCTGACTGAAGACATTGCTTTTCATGTAGAAATTGCGCGGGCCGGGAAAAATCCCCTGCTCGGTGAACTGCTGAAAATTATTCATCTCATGGTCAATCAAAAGACTTCGGTCATTTTCCAGACCGCCTCTTCCGAAAATATCTGCAATGCTATTGTGACCGCCAGGCAGGTTCTCAACTTCATTATTGCAGGCGAAGGAGGGCGTGCCCAACGCTGTATGCGTGAGCATTTAGCTATCACCAAAGAGATTATATTAAAAACATTGTTGGATGAGAGGTTGTCATAATCTGGAGGAATCCAGCCTGTTGCGAGAGTCGATATTGATAATTTTCGAAAGCCTGATTTCTGCGTGACGTTGGTCTCCTGCAAGTGTTTTTTGGGAGGTTTTTTTTCGATTCCGTTGCAGTCCCAGTCCGCGTTGATAGCTTCCATCGCTGCCAAACAAGATTGACGATGAAACCCGTAGCAACCCGAAGTAGAACCTCTGGTTCGCCAGTGCGTGGTCCGGCTCCGTTTATCAAACCTGCTTGGTGGTGGCGGTGTGAATATACCGTATTTAATTCGTTGTCATCCGGAAACACTGGACGGCAATCATTAAGTTTCCAGATTGGAACCGAGCAGTTTTCCGTTGTGGCAAGGACATCAAGGGTTTGCGCGGAGGCGTACACCGTTACGCCGCACAAGTAAGCCTGCAGATTGACGCTGCCACAGCGGGAAAAAGCCGTTTCCGGATGGAAACTAATTATGAGGTTTGAACCGTGACAATAAAGCAAGTGACAAAAATCTATGCCATAGATTCCCACACCGGTGGTGAACCCACTCGCCTGGTTATCACCGGAGCCCCTGATCTTGGGGAGGGAGATATGGCCGAACGCAGAGAAGTCTTCCGCAACAAATATGATCATTGGCGGGCCGGAATTGTGAATGAGCCCCGTGGTTCTGCAGAGATTGTTGGGGCCGTGCTCTGTAAGCCGCAAAACCCATCGAATACCGCAGGTGTGGTCTTTTTTAATAATATTGGATATCTAGGAATGTGTGGGCATGGCACGATCGGCCTTGTGAGTAGTCTCGCCTATCTCGGGCGGATAACTCCTGGACCTCATGTTATTGAGACTCCGGTTGGGAACGTCAATACCTTTCTTCATGACTCAGGCGAAGTAACGGTGAACAACGTCGCCAGCTACAGGTTTAAGCAAGGGATTTCTGTCCGTGCCGGGGAATACGGGACCATCTCTGGCGATATTGCCTGGGGCGGAAACTGGTTTTTTCTGACCGCGGATCATGGGCAGCAGGTCGATTTCCAAAATATTGATGGGTTAACGGACTGTGCTGAAAACATCCGGCTTGCACTGAGCGCAGCGGGGATCACCGGCGCAAAAGGTCAGCCTATTGATCATATCGAATTGTTTGGGCCCCCTTCGACGAAGGCCGCCGACAGTCGGAATTTTGTCCTTTGCCCCGGCGGCGCTTATGACCGCTCACCCTGTGGGACGGGAACCAGTGCCAAACTGGCTTGCCTGGTGGCGGATAAAAAACTTGCCCCGGGACAAATCTGGCGGCAGGAAAGTATCACTGGCAGTATCTTTGAAGGTCATGTCCGTATTGAAGACGAGCACATTTATCCAAGCATTAAAGGGACGGCTTTTGTCACCGGAGAAAATACCCTTGTTTTTAACGAGGCAGACCCTTTTGGCTTCGGCATATTTTGATCTGGGCGGTTTTGCGGAAACTCAGGCGCGGCTCAACTCCCGAGCCAGCTCCCCGAGTCGGGCGAGGCCCTGTTCCAACCGTTCGTTCCAGATACCGTTACAGCTTAAACGGATAAAATTGTTGTAGCGGTCCTGGGTTGAAAATATCGGCCCCGGCGCCAGGCTGATCCCCATGGCCCGGGCCCGGTAAAAATACTCAACCGCATCAATCCCCGGCGGTAGTTCGACCCAGACCGCTGCGCCTCCGGCCGGGTGGGCGGCGCGGGTGGCGGGCGGGAAATCGCGTTTCAGTCCCAGCAGCACGGTTTCCACTTGGGTTTCAATGGCCCTGCGCAAGCGGCGCAGGTGACGGTCAAAATACCCCTCCCGCAAAAACGCGGCCAACGCCATCTGATTGGGTGAGGCGGTGCAGATATTGGTGGTGGTTTTCAGCTCGACCGCTTTATCGTAAAAGCGGCCGGGGATCATCCAACCGACCCGGTAGCCCGGTGCAACGGTTTGGAAAAGGATGAGGCCAGGATCACCAGCCCCTGTTCATCGAAGCTTTTGCAGGTTGCCGGTCGCCGCCCGGCAAAGGACAGTTCCCCGTAGACATCATCTTCCACTAGCGGAATATTGCGCCGGGCCAGAATTCCGACAATCTCTTTTTTGACCTCATCCGGCGTCAGACTGCCGTCCGGGTTGTTGAAATTAGGAACCATGATGACTGCACGAATATCAAACGATCAATGGCCCGGCGGATGTCGTCGGGGTCGATGCCGGTTGCCGACGATGGGATTTCGATGGCGCGCAGACCGCAGTTTTCGAGTAACTGTAAAAAACAGAAATAGCTTGGCGACTGAATCAGCACATTGTCACCCGGTCTGGTCAGCAGGCGCAGGGCGATGGCGATCCCTTCCAGGGCGCCGCTGGTGATGAGGATCTCTTCGGCGCTGGTGGTGATGCCGGCGTCCAGGGAGCGCATGGCGATCTGCCGACGCAGTTCCAGGTCGCCGTGAACACCGGTATAGTTCAAGCCTTTGGCCGGATCGGCGCGCAGCGCCGTGGTCAGCAAGCGGGTCAGGGTCTTGCCGGGGAGCAGTTCTTCCGCCGGAGAAACCACGCCGAAGGGGAGCAGGCTGTGGTTGCCGAGGGCCTCCAGCACGGTCTGGATCAGGTCGCTGCGTTGGCCGAAAGTCGGAATCATCGGCAACTGCGGACGGCTGACCGGCTGGGGCAGTTCCCGGGCCGTGGCGGTGACAAAGAACCCGGACCGTTCGCGGGAGCTGATCACCCCTTTTTTTT
>CAXXJU010000043.1:7500-235820 GCA_963668145.2 Geopsychrobacteraceae bacterium | reverse complement strand
AGCGGGGCCGACATATTGTTGTCGGTAATATTGATGACCCCGTTGGTCATGGCACCCCATGCCCAAAAACAGGGTCAGAATATAGAAGAAGCCGATGGCGGCAATAGCGACGATGGTTGATTTACGGGCCGCGGCCTGACTGGGGACGGTGTAATAACGGATCAGGATGTGCGGCAGCGCTGCAGTGCCGCAGAACAGGGCCAGCATCAGCGACATGAAGTTAAATTTCTGCAGGCCGGTTGGCATTGTCGACCTTGAACTTCAGCCCTGGGCGTAGAATCCGTGCGCCGGGGGTAGGCTTCTGGTAGTAAACGGTGGTCAGGGTATCGCCGACCTGAACATACTTTTTACCCAGAGCACAATGGTCGAATCCTTCAGCGCGGATAGGTAAGCCAGTGGGCCGACCGCACCGGTGGCGGCGACGTCCTGACCGTTGACGCGCAGTTCCTTGATGTGTCCGACCGGAAGAATTTCCCTTCTTCTGCGCTGGCACCATTGTAAAGTTTTGTGCAGTCAGCCAGTTTGGTGACATAGAGGGTTTCGTCCAGGTGTAGCCGGTCGCGGTTTTCTGCAGTTGCCAGATCGAGTCGCTGCCGTCCTTGGCAGTTTGACAAAGCCAGCTTTGCCGAATGCGGAATCCAGGCCGTCAACGACTTGGTAGCCGGATTCGCTGATGTTCAGGCTGCTATCGGCATGCAGGGTTTTGAAGTGGTGATAGGGCATGCCGTTATTGACCGGCGTGGTCGACAGGCCGCGGAACAGAACTGCAATGACCACCACGGTAGACATGATCAGCCAGCAGGGCACCTTTGAAGAACTGGACGTAGGTTGTCGAGGGCCATACCCGCCGTGGCCACGATGATGGTGACAACGATGCCGACGATACAGACGCCGACCCAGTGCGGCAGCCCGAGCAGGGGTTGGACTAGAACGCCGGCCCCGACCAATCTGCGGGATCAGGTAGAAAACCGACCACCAGCAGGGTGGAGATGGCGGCCATCAGCTGAATCGATTTAGAATTGAACTTGGAGTCCAGCGCGTCGGTAAAGGTGTATTTGCCGAGGCGTTTCATTGGCTCAGCAACCAGGAACAGGGCGACCAATCCAGCCTGCCAGATAGCCAATGGAGTACATCCAGCCATCGTAGCCAGCCGTTGCGATCATGCCGCAAATTCCAAGGAAGGAAGCCGCCGACAGATAGTCGCCGGCAAAGGCGATGCCGTTGGTCATCCAGTGAATTGCCCGCCGGCGGCATAATAGCCTTCGGCGGAGCTGGTGCGGCGGGCCAGAAAGAAGGACAGGCCCAGGACAAACAGCACAAAGAAAATGAACAGACCAATTGCCAGTGGGGATTGGGTATAAATCATGGTGGCCGCCCTCCTTAGCTGTTCAGCTCTTTTTCTGCTTTTGCCGCAGAAAAAGTTATAGATAACGGCCATGATCAGGGCCAGGACAATCAGGCCGAAGCCCCAGATCACCGCAGCGGTCTGCCCGAGTACAATGATTTCCATTATTTTTTGGGTTTGGTCGTGTTAAGGATGACGAAAGTGGCGTAAAACCAGGTGTAGACAATAAACATCCTTATGCCGAGCTTGGTCTTGTAGGCGGCGGCGTTATCCTTGCCGAGTTTAACTGCAGGTCCATGTCCCATAAATCGATCTCCTCTCTCTCAATAAAGCTGATTGAAAACACATATAAGTAAAAAAAATAACAGTTTTTGTTTTTATTTAACTGTTATTGTTGTAACTATATAGCTGAAAATATTACATAAAGTATTCGATGGCCTTGTTATAAAATGAGTGATCTGGTCTTTTTGTTTCGCGTTATAATACGTTGTTTATAAAATGAAGTCAATGCTAAAAAAATGCCGCCACC
This sequence comes from Geopsychrobacteraceae bacterium, assembly GCA_963668145.2. GTDB lineage: Bacteria > Desulfobacterota > Desulfuromonadia > Desulfuromonadales > Geopsychrobacteraceae > Seleniibacterium. The sequence continues at coordinate 233,946 of CAXXJU010000043.1, read as the reverse complement.
TGGGTTTCTCCTGCTAAAATTGCGTTTTTACAGCCGAATAAAAAACTTCAGAGACAAATGATGTCGGTCAGTTGCTGTGCTCATCCGGGAAGGTGAGATGAGGCTGAAAAGAGGATCTTTTTAAGAGATGATTAGCAGAAAATAATTTTTTTTAAAGAAGGACGGGGAATGGAGCTAGTTTAAGAGCGATGGCAGCAAAAACCGGGACTGTCCCCGCACGGGGGCTGTCCCAGGTCCTTTGCGGTGTTAACCGCCAGCAGTTCCAAGGCCCGCAAACATCTGGGACAGCCCCCGATGACCCTGGGGACAGTCCCGAGTTTACTGCAAAGTTGCTTAAGCTAACACCATTCAGGAGGACGGGTGCTTTTATCCTGTCGAATTTGGAAAAGCAGGGATGGGGGCTGGTTGTAACCGGTCAGAGCTGCTCCGGGGTAAAAGCGACGCAGTCGTCAATGGCTGGCAGGTCACAGAGCAGCATGACTAAGCGGTCGATACCGAGGGCAATCCCGGCCGCGGCAGAGAGGCTGTCGAGTTCTTTTAAAAAGGGCTGCGGCGTGGGGTAGGGTGGTTTGCCACAGGCCCGGCGTTGCTGTTCTTCTGCGGCGAATCGCTGGCGCTGTTCCTGTGCATCAGTCAGCTCGGAAAAGGCGTTGGCGAGTTCCAGGCCGGCGATATAAAGTTCGAAGCGTTCGGCCAACGGCAGGATGACCTGGCTTGGTGCGTGCCAGGGACGCACCATGCGGCCGGATATTCAATGAGAAAAAGGGGTTTTTGGGTCGGTAGCTGCGGTTCGACCTCAAGGAGCCATCATGGTATCGAATTCGCCGCTGGCGAGCGCTTCCGACAAAGACATGGGGCTGAAAGCGGCAAAGGCTTCGGCAACGGTGAGGCGCGGCCAGGGGGGCTGCAGATCGACTAACTGTCCCTGCCCAGGTCAGCTGTCCGGTTGGACCAGAGGGCGCCAAGCAGCGCTTCGCAATCGTCCATCAGAGCAGTATAGTCCGCAGCCTTTGCCGATACCACTCAAGCATGCTGTATTCGGGCAGGTGGCGGCGGCTTCTTTCCCCCTGGCGCCAGCCAGTGGCAGATTTGGAAAATGCGTTCATAGCCGGCCGCCAGCAGGCGTTTCATACACAATTCGGGAGAGGTCTGCAGGAACCATTCAGCCGCGGTTTCGGCGTCGATGTGCAGTTCGGGGGCATTGGCGGGAATCCGCTGCGGCGTCTCGACGTCCAGAAAATCCCGTTCCATGAAAGAAGGCCCGGACCTGCTGGAGGATCCGGGCCCGCTTGAAAAGAGAGGCTCGCTTGCGGGCGAGTTGCCAGTTCGGCTCCACCGGTTATTCCTTGACGCGGGTCACGTATTCTCCGGTGCGGGTGTCGATCTGGATCAGGATGCCTTCTTCAACGAAGGAGGGAACCTGGAGAGGTATAGCCGGTTTCGACGGTGGCCGGTTTATTGTTGCCGGGCGGCCGTGTCGCCTTTGACCCACGGATCAGCCTGGGTCACTCGAAGGTTAACGAAGTTGGGCAGGCTGATACCGATGCCGCGCTCCCCGTACATGAGGATCTCGACATCCATATTGTCGATCAGGAAATACTTGTCATCACCAAGTGTCTCTTCGCTCAGGGTGATCTGCTCGTAGTTTTTTTTGTCCATAAACACGTAGCCGGTTTCATCCTGGTAAAGGTACTGCATGTCCCGCTCTTCCAAGCTGGCCGGTTCGAAAGATTCGCCGCTGCGATAGGTGCGGTCAAAAAGTGAGCCGGTGATCATATTGCGAAGTTTGCACTTATAAAGCGCCTGCCCTTTGCCGGGCTTGGTGAAGTCGTACTGAACGATGACATGGGGATCTCCGTCGATCAGCAATTTTAAGCCTTTTTTCAGATCCGAACAGCTATACATACAGTTAAGCTCCTTTGCGTTATTGCCTGTCTCTATAATCCTAAAGAGCCGCTGGAAAAGCCCTTTTGCGGGATTTTCCCGGTGGCCCGTGAAATTTGTCACCAGGTTGCTGCAAAAGCCCGTGGTAGGTTTTTTGCACGCACAGTGAAGACCAAAAATAATTTTTGCCAGCTGCCAAAATCAATGAATTTTAGTGGCAACATCGATTTTAAGCGTCCGACCCAAAAATCAGTCTTCTGTTTTTAACCGCCCGCCAGCGGTGTTGCGGCTTTCTTGACGGCTTTTTGAAGCGGGCATTTAACCACAACTTTTGTTTCTTGTCACCGGAAAAACCGGCCTGAATTCAGTCAGTAACAATTCCGGCCGGTTGTTCTGCCTCGTTAGTGCAGCCAGCAGAAATTGCGGCCACAAGCGCAATTTTCATTGGCTCTTGCCGGGGTTCCGGGGCTTTTCCCGGTCGTTCTTGCCATTGCGCGATTCGTACAGCTCAATCTGCTCAACCATGCTGAGTTTGCGGCGACCGCCGGTGCTGCTCTTAAGACAAAGCTGGCATCTTTCGTCACTGCACCATTGGCACTGGCGACAGTCAGGGCAGGGATGTTTGTGGGGCAGCTGGTTCATCTGTTTATTTTACGAAGATGTCTTCAGCGGAGCAAGGGGTCCGGCGTTTCGAAGCTCGTGTCGCCGTTGCAGAAACAAGTAGCCCGCTTCCAGCCCCTCGGCGCTGACCAGCAGGCTGACCGCGATGGCGATCCCTGAAACCGGCAGCTTAAAATGGACCAGCGGCCACCACAGGAGCAGCATGAAGCCGCATTTCAGCAGGGTCGATTTGCCGAGCAGACTGGTTTTTTCGGTGTCGGAAAACCAGCCACGCAGTAGATGGCAACCCCCGTAAAAGAACGGGAAGATGGCGCAGAGGGCCATGGCCGCAGCAAGGTATTGACGCAACGCGATTTCAACCCCCATGAACCGTCCGAGGATCAGATCGTTGAGCGGTCCAGCGACCAACAGCAGCAGCAAACTCAGGACCCCGGCCACAAGCAGGCTGAAACGCACCAGGCGGCGACCGTCCCGCGCGTCCCTGACCAGGGCCAGGTAGGCCTGTTGCAGGTTACGCATTGGGCCGGCGAGGAGGAAAACGAAGCCGCGAACGACGCCGAAGGCGGCCAGGGCCAGCGCTCCGTCGGCCAGCCGACCGATAATGGCGCTGATCAGCAATGGAATCGCCTGTTGAAGACAAGATGAATAGGCCAGAGGCAAACCGAAAGAAAAAATTTCACGAAAGCTTTTTTCCTGGCCACGAGGCTGCAGACGGGGATGGACCCGCCAGACCGTCAGGCTGATTACCAGGGTTTCCGTAGAAACGCAACCAACCAGGCCGAATGCACCGAGCTGGGCGCCGTTGAACCAGGATCGGCCTAAGGCCAGAAACAGGAACAGCCCGGCGACGCGAACCATGGTCGCAAAAGAGATCAAGGCGGTCCGACGGGCCTGCAGCAGCAGCCCTTGGCAATAAAAGCGAACCCCGCTGATAAGAGGCAGAACAACCATGATTCGCAGGGCCTTGCGGGCTTCAAGGACGACCTCGGGCGGAGTGCCCAAGAGGTGAAAGAACAGGTCTCCGACCCGGGTATAGGCGACCAGTGCCAGCAGCAGCACGACATAGCCGGAGAGGGTGAAAATGTAAGTCAATACCCCGAGCGTGGAAGTGCGACCCCGCGCCATGGTCATGGTGACGGTATGATTCTGATAGGACGGGGACGACACGAAGACGTGAATGATCATGGCCATAGACATTCCGGCCAGAGCGGTCACATAGTTGTCGAGGCGGGCCAGCGCGCTGTTGATGATGGTGTGGGAAATGCTCATCAACTGAACGTTGAGAACCAGCGGGAAAAAGAACAGTGCAATAGCCCGGTAGCTCAGCCGAACTTCAGGCATCGATGGTCCCCGGAAAAAGTTGCAGCAGGTCGTTGGCCGTTGTTGCGAGATAATCATAGTCCAGCCCGCCGGTGTTGCCGAAGCCGTAGCCGCAGAAGCAGGTGGCGGTGCCGGCCCCGCGGCCAGCATGAAGATCGGTATGATGATCGCCGATCATCACCGCCTGTTGCGGAGTAGCCCCCAGTTCTGTCAGGGCGGCCAGCAGCGGACCGGGGTCGGGTTTCTTCTGCGCACAGCTGTCCCCGCCGATGATTGCACCGAAACGCTGGCGCAGCCCCAACCCTTCCAGAATGGCCAGGGTCTGCCGATAGGGCTTGTTGGTGACAACCCCCAGCCGTTGTGCCGGATGTCGCTGCAGCAGCGCCGTGATCCCCGGATAACAGACGGTGTTGTCGAGCAGGTGACGGTCATAAAGGGCAAGAAAGCGACTGACATGCTCTTCTTTAAAAAGAGCGTCGCCGAGAGCCCGGCGGACCAGCAGATTGACGCCGTCGCCGACCATGGCCGCGGCCTGGTCAAGCTCCAGGGGTGGACAATCCAGCTCGGCCCGCAGCAGATTCAGGGCCAGGGCCAGATCGGGCAGGGAGTTGATCAGGGTTCCGTCAAGATCGAACAGGAGTACAGAGGGCTGGGTCATCATGAGTTCTGCTTTCTTCGCTCACCGAAAATAGCTGTCCCGACCCGCACCAGGGTGGCTCCCTCTTCAACGGCCACTTCGAAATCCCCGCTCATTCCCATGGACAGCTCTTCCATGGCAACTCCGGGGATGTCCAAAGCGGCGATTTTCTCGGCAAGCTGACGGAGTTGTTTGAAAAAAGGACGAACTTCTTCCGGATCGTCGCAGTAAGGGGGCAGGCACATCAGACCGCGGATTTTAACGTGGGGCAGCTGGGCGACCTTGCGGGCCAGCTCCGCGAGCTGTTCCGGCGCGCAGCCGGCTTTACTCTCTTCGTCGCCGATATTGACCTGCAGCAGGATATCGACCACGGCCGGAATTTTCCCCCACTGCCGGTCGATCTCCTGAGCCAGGGAAAGCCGATCGACGGAATGAATCATGCGGACCGAGTCTTTCAGGTATTTGACTTTGTTGCTTTGCAGGGCACCTATGAAATGCCATTCGACCGGCGCTGTGACCTGCTCCTGCTTATCGCGGAATTCCTGTACATAGTTTTCGCCGAACAGCCGCTGACCGGCCGCGTAGGCTTCCTCGACCAGAGCGGCCGGTTTGACCTTGGAAACGGCGATCAGGCGGACCTTGGCAAGGGGCCGGCCGCTGGTTCGACAGGCATTCGCAATGCGGTTCTGGATATCCTTGAGATTGGCGGCAATGGGGTTCATTCGCTATGGCTCCGGGCTAGATGGTTTTCTTCCGGAAACGGTTCATTTTCGTTGTCGCGGCATTAAACTGCGGATGTGCTTGTACCGCGTAACGCTGTACGCCTCCGCACCTGTCCTTGATTTTCTTGCTCCAACGGGAAATTGCTCGTTTCCAATCTGAAAGCTGAACTAATGCCATCCTAAAATTCCGGATGACAACTAGAGCGTCAGGGGGACGCCGAGTTCTTTCAGGGCCAGAGTCAAGCGGCAGAGGGGCAGGCCGACAACATTGCTGTAGCTCCCTTCAATGCCGGCTACGAAACAGACCCCGAGCCCCTGGATGGCATATGCGCCAGCTTTATCAGCGGGTTCGCCAGTAGCAATGTAGCGCGCGATTTCGTCATCTGTCAAATCCCTGAAGCGGACCTTGGTGCAGACCGCTTCCTGGCATTGCCGACCGGTCTGCCGGTCGATGACGGCGAAACCGGAGAGAACCTCATGTTCGCGGCCGGAAAGCTGTCTGAGCATGGCGGCCGCGTCTTCTGCATCGCGCGGTTTTCCGAGAATCCGCCCGCCACAGAGGACGATGGTGTCACTGCCGATGAACCAGCGTCCGGCCACCTCCGGCCTGGCCGCGACATCTCCGGCTTTTTCCAGGCTCAGGCGGACCACCAGCTGTTCCGGCGTCTCACCGACTTGCACCAGCTCTTCGCTACGGCTTGGGACCACGTCAAAATCAAGTCCGATCTGCTCCAATAAAGCGCGTCGGCGCGGGGAGGCCGAAGCCAGGACAATCCGTTCCGACATCGGTTTATCCTTTCTCGCTCAGCAGGGTGGCGTTGACCCGTTTCCACCACTCCGGCAGGGCGGCCAGGGCGCGCTCGGCCATGGCCAGGCGCCGGTCGGCGCGTTTCATTTTACGCCCTTCCAAAGGAGGGAAGAGGCCATAATTGATATTCATCGGCTGGAAATCATCGCTTGCTGTGCTGCTCAGGTGGCCGAGCAGTGCCCCGAGGGCGGTCTCTGCCGGTGGCACCGGGACCGGTTGCTCCTGCAGCAGGGACGCGGCAAAGATTCCGGCGAGAAAACCGCAGGCCGCGGATTCAACATACCCTTCCACGCCGCTCAGCTGGCCGGCGGCCAGAATATGCGGTGCCTGCTTAAATTGCAGGAAATTGTTCAGGCAGGCGGGCGCATTGATGAAGGTGTTGCGATGCATACTCCCCAACCGTGCGAAGCGGGCCTCTTCCAACCCGGGAATGGTGCGAAAGATGCGCTTCTGCTCCGGGTAGGTGAGGCGGGTCTGGAAGCCGACGATATTGTAGAGGGAAGCGTGACGGTTGTCCTGGCGCAGCTGGACCACGGCATGGGGGATTTTTCCGGTTTTCGGATCAGGCAGACCAACCGGCTTCATCGGCCCGAAGGCGAGGGTCTGGGGGCCGCGGGACGCCATCTCTTCGATGGGCATGCAACCCTCGAAATGGATCAGTTTTTCGAATTCCCGGCCGCTCACTTTATCCGCGTCAAGCAGGTTCTGGACAAAGGCTTCGTACTGTTCCCGGTCAAGCGGGCAGTTGAGGTAATCGTCGCCCCCCTTGTCGTAGCGCGAGGCGCGCCAGGCGTGCTCGAAATTGATGGACTCGAATTCGACAATCGGAGCAATGGCGTCGTAGAAATAGAGGTGCTCAGCGCCAGTCAGGCGGGCCAGCTCAGCGGACAGCGCGGCCGAGGTCAACGGGCCGCTGGCCAGGATGGTCAGTCCGGTCTCAGGCAGGCTGGTGACTTCCCTGCGGATCAGCTCGATATTCGGTTCGGCAGCGATTTTAGCCGTGATATAGGCGGAAAACTCTTCCCGATCAACGGCCAGCGCGCCCCCGGCCGGAACGGCCGTGGCATCCGCAGCGGCCATGAATAGAGATCCGACCCGGCGCAGTTCCTCTTTCAGGCAACCGACGGCATTGTTCATGCCGCTGCCGCGCAGACTGTTGGAGCAGACCAGTTCGGCCAGCTGTTCGCTCTGATGGGCCGGCGAATACTGCTCCGGTTTCATCTCGAAGAGTTTGACCCGGCAACCTGCTTTGGCGGCCTGCCAGGCCGCTTCGCAGCCGGCCAGGCCAGCACCGATAATTGTGATTTCCATAGCTTTGTCGTCCTCTAAAAACAGGAAACCGGCCGAAGGCGAAATGCGCTCCCGGCCGGTCGTTATTATAGCAGTAACCGCTGGTTCAGGCTTTTTTTGCTGCAGCCTTCTTAGCCGCGGGCTTTTTAGTGGTTTTCTTGGCCGGGGTTTTTTTCTCCGGCGGAATCAGTTCTTTTTCCCAGTCGCAGTTCTCCTGCGGGCAGCGTTGGACCGTCCCCCAGCGTTTGGTGGTTTTGATTTCGGTGACCGGCCAACCGCATTTGGGACAGGCTTCCGCTTTGGGCGGATTCCACAGCGCATATTTGCATTGGGGATAACGATTACAGGAGTAGAAAATCTTGCCGTAGCGGCTTTTCTTCTCCATCATTTCCCCTTCGTTGCAGCTCGGACAGGTGATGCCCAGGGACTTGGGTTTTTCCAGCGGCTGAATATTTTTACAGCTCGGATAGGCGCTGCAGGCCAGGAATTTCCCATAACGGCCGGTTTTGATCAGCATTTGAGCACCGCACTTGTCGCATTTCTCCTCGGAAAAGACCGGTTCTTCGACCTCCTTGCTCTCGCCGTTGAGGGGTTCGGTATGCCGACAGTCGGGAAACCCGGAGCAGGCCAGGAAGCGGCCTGAACGACCGAGCTTGATGACCAGCTCTTTGCCGCAATCCGGGCAGACCTTGTCGGTTTTTTCCGTGGTCACATCCGCCTTGCTGACTTCCTGATCCTTGCGCCGCAGCAGGGCGATGAAGGGATCCCAGAACCCTTTGATCGCCGGAGTCCAGGCCTGCTCCCCGCGGGAAATGGCGTCCAGTTCCTCCTCCAGTTCGGCGGTGAAGTCGTAGTCGACATACTGGCTGAAATGGTCGGTCAGCAGTTTGGTGACCACCCGGCCAGTGTCTTCCGGGAAAAAGGTTCTTTTTTCCAGGCGCACATACTTGCGGGTGACCAGGGTGTTCATGATGCTGGCATAGGTCGAGGGGCGGCCGATGCCGTATTCCTCAAGGGTCTTGACCAGGCTGGCCTCGGTAAAGCGGGGCGGCGGCTGGGTGAAATGCTGCTCCGGGGTCAGCTGCTGTTTATTCAGCTCTTCACCTTCCTGCAAGGCCGGCAACAGCCCTTCCTTGTTTTCATCATCACTGTCATCGGTCCCTTCGATATACAGGGCCATAAAGCCCGGGAACCGGATCACCTGACCGGTGGCCCGAAAACCATAACGTTCGCCCGCTGCAATATCGACGCTGGTGGCGTCAAAGATGGCCTGGGTCATTTGCGAGGCGACGGTCCGCTTCCAGATCAACTCGTACAAACGCAGTTGATCGGAACTTAAAAAGGCTTTGACCTGAGCCGGGGTCCGGGCAATGGAGGTCGGGCGGATCGCCTCGTGGGCTTCCTGGGCGTTTTTGCTTTTGTTGCGGAACACCCGGGGCTTTTTGAGAGCGTAAGACGCATCGTACAGCTGGCAGATCACTTCGCGAGCTTCGCTGGTGGCCAGATCGGAGAGGGCGACGGAGTCGGTTCGCATGTAGGTGATCAGACCATGGGTGCCATCCTCGACCTGGATCCCCTCGTAGAGTTTTTGCGCCACGCTCATGGTTTTGCGGGCGGAAAAGCCGAGCTTGCGGCTGGCTTCCTGCTGCAGGGTACTGGTGGTAAAGGGCGGCGCTGGGTTGCGTTTACGCTCCTTTTTTTCCAGGGCGGTGACCGCAAAACTGGCACTTTCCAACTCGGCCATGATCGCGGCGGCCTTGGCCTCGTCGGCGATATCGAACTTGCCGAGCTTTTTGCCGTCGCAGCTGTGCAGCTTGGCGCTGAAACTGCTTTGCGCGGTGTTGCTGAGCAGGGCTTCAATGGTCCAGTATTCGCGCGGTTTAAACGCTTCGATTTCATCTTCGCGTTCGCAGATTAACCGCAACGCCACCGATTGCACGCGGCCGGCGGACAGTCCGTAGCGGATCTTCTTCCAGAGGAAGGGCGAAAGGTTGAACCCGACCAGGTAGTCGAGGATGGAGCGGGCTTGCTGAGCATCGACCAGGTCGCGGGCGATCTTGCGCGGGTGGGCCATCGCTTCGCTGATCGCAGTCTGGGTGATTTCATGAAAGGTGACCCGCTTGACTTCCGGTTTACTGGAATTCTCATCAATGCCGAGAGCTTCCAGCAGGTGCCAGGCAATAGCTTCTCCTTCGCGGTCAAGGTCAGTTGCGAGAATCAGTTCATTGCTTTTCGCAACCTCTTTTTTCAGCAGGGCGATCTGCTTGGTGCTGTCCGGCAGAACCTGGTATTTGGGTTTGAAATTATCATCGACATCAACCGACCCCTGTTTACTTGGCAGAGCCCGGACGTGACCGTAGGAGGCCAGGACCTTGTACCCCTTGCCAAGGAATTTCTCGATTGTCTTTGCTTTTGCCGGCGATTCGACGATAACCAGTGATTGTGCCATCTTCTCCTCAGTGCTTTCGTTCCGTTTACGGTGTGGAACACAAAATAAAAAGGGTTGCGGTATCTGCGCAACCCGGTCTGCTCTTAATGATAGATGCGAGTCCAGTCATTTTCAAGGAAGCAATCTATTTCCCTGAGCCAGAGGCTGCTCGAGCGGGACAGCAGGGTCAGAATCGCGATCAGTTTGATCTCCTGTTCATTGATCGGATCTTCTGCTGAACGCAGGGCTCGCTCGATGATCTCTTCCTGGACCTCGTCGTTCAATAATCCCATGGCGCGGATTTTGGTCAGAAAACCACGGGCTTCTTTGCTGAGTAGTTGCTGTTCCTGGTCGCTGTAGGTTCGGTAGGTGGCCATGTTCAGCAGCGGGTCGACGGCGGGTTGCTCGGCGGCAGGCTGCAGGGCGATCGTTTCCATCCAGGAAAAGGCATCGCTGATTTCGTCGGCTTCATAGCCCACCGACATTAGTTCAGCTACCAGCTCCTGCTCATTGATCGGGCTGTCTTCTGCACCTAAAACATATTGAGCGATCAGATTGACGATCGCCAGGACGCGCTCACGCAAGGACCCTCCAACAGAGTTATGATTTCGGCTGATTGAACGGAAAAGATTTACAACCGATTGCGTATATAATGGTTTCCCGGAAGTGCTTGGACTCCACCTCGAAGCTCCAAGTCGAGTAAAATAGCGGAAAGCTCCATGGGAGTCAAGCCGCATTTCCGCGCGATTTCGTCGCTATGCAGCGGTTCATCGCCAAGTCTTTGAAAGACCGCGCGGGTTGTTTCCGGCAGGCTTGCGGCAAAAATCGCAGCGCCGGCCCGCTGTTTTCTGGTGGGCTGGCCGGGCCACAATAGCTGCAGGATGTCCTCGGCTTCGGTGACCAGTTGCGCCCCCTCTTTAAGCAGTCGGTTGACTCCTCGGCTGTTGGCCCGGTAAACCGCTCCGGGCGCGGCAAACAGCTCCCTCCCCTGCTCAAGAGCGAACTCGCCGGTGATCAGTGAGCCGCTTTTTTCCGTCGCTTCAACGATCAGCACCCCTCGCGACAGGCCGCTGATAATGCGGTTACGGCCGGGAAAATAACCGGCCAAAGGCGGGGTGCCGGGGGGATACTCGCTGATCACCGCGTTAGCGGTGATGATCTCTGCGAACAGGTTCGCGTTTTCCCTCGGGTAGGCCCGGTCGATACCACACCCCAAGACCGCAATGGTGCTGCCATTAGCATCAAGAGCGCCACGATGAGCAGCGCTGTCGATGCCGCGGGCCAGGCCGCTGACAATGCAGATATCGTGCTGCGCCAATTGTTCGGCCAGATCTCTGGTGAAGCGGATCCCGGCGTCGGACGCCTGACGGGAACCGACAATGGCGAAACAGTCCTGCTGCGGCAGCTTTCCGCGCAGGTAGAGCAGGGCGGGCGGATCGTAAATTTCCCGCAACAGCGGCGGATAATCCGCATCCCAGAAGCTGAGCAGCCTGATCTCCAGTTTCTCGAGAATGCGCAGGGTTTCTTGGAGGACGTGATCGTGTTCCGGTGGAATTGCCCCATGCAGGCGCGGACTGACCCCGGCCTCTTGCCAGGCTGTGGCGGAAGCGGTGCTGGCGGCAACGAAACTGTCGAAGCGATGGTGAAGTTTGAACAGGGCTGCCCGGCCGAGTCCATTGGTCAGGTGCAGTCTGAGCAAAGCGATTGTTGAACGGTCCATTCCCCCTCCGAATGGTATGTCGTCACGATGAGTGGATAGAGAAAAAGGATTGAAGAGACTTCAATCCTTTTTCCAGTGCAATAGAATTTCGGCCTATTCAGGCGTCAGTCGGTGACCATCTCAGTCTGGTCGCCGGGGAAAGCTTCCTTAACGCTTTTGATGATCACGGCTGTTGCGGTGGTGGCCCTGGTATCCACGGTGATCGCAGCGCCGAGGACTTCATCGGGCAAGACCAGATCGCCAGCCTGTTTAAACAGTTCCTTGGAAACCTGACGCGGCCGGGAAATATAGAACAAATTGCCGGTCTTCACCCCGTCGTTGCTGCCGCGGTCGATGAAGATCACGTCATTGGTGGACATGGTGCTACGTTCATCACGGCCCGCGACAATGACGCCCGGAGCCGGCGTTTCCGCCCGCTGCAAGGTGATGTCCCGCTGTACCGGCACATACTCGAACAGCTCAGCGCCGCGCTCGATTTCGCGGAAAGCGATGATGATCTTGGCGGTGACCGTGTTACCGTTGATTTCGGTGACCTGCAGCGCCCCGAGATTCTGCATCATGGTGCCGATCGGTTCGCCGGTGACGGGGTGGATGACCTTATCGCCCCGTTCATAGAGCCCGTAGGTGTCTCCGACCGTGACATCCGTCGGATCGGTCATTTTCACGAAGACCAGGTCATTTTTACTGATCAGCACCCGATTGTCAGTGGTATCAGCCAGAATCCCGAGGGGTTGTTCATCGGTCAGGATAAAGCCGTTGCCTTTGCTCGAGGTTCTGATCTGGACCAGTTCATCAGCTGCGGCTTTTGTTGCCGGCCCGGTAATAGTTGGAGCCTGGTCGGGCTGAGCTGCGCTTTCCCCTTCGGTGTAGGCCGGAATGATTTCCAGGCGGCCGTCGAGAATGCGGATTTTCTGCCCCGGAAAGATCAGGTGCGGATTGGTGATGGCCGGGTTTTTGGCCCAGACGTTGGGCCAGTAGTAGGGATCGTCAATAAAGCGTTTGGAGAGATCCCACAGGGTGTCCCCCTTTTTGATTGTATAAATCTGACCTTCTTCAGCGGCGGCAATACCGGGACCGCAAATGGCTGACAGCAACGCAAGCAGCAATAACCAGCGAAAAAGTGTCCGTATCATCTGTTCCCTCTCAAAAAATAGAGTGTGAAGCCTGCTACTGAGCAGGGGCATCGCTCTGGATAAATTGTTGCGCTTCAGGGCTGTCGGGATAGCTGGTTCGCAACTGTTCAATGGTTGTCTCTGCCTGTCCGGTCAACCCGGTCTGACGATAAATCCTGATCAGCTGAAGCATGGCTGCCGGGGCTTTGTCCTGCCCCTGCGGGCTGACGACAATCTGCTTCAGGTTGGCGACCGCCAGGGCTGTTTTGTCTTGGGCGGCCTGGGCATTGGCCAGCCAGAAGCGCGCGTTGGGGGCGTATTGATGGTCCGGATAGCTGGATAAAAACGCCGCAAACCCGCTCTCGGCCTCGGCATAACGGCCCATGGCCAGGTTGGAAAACGCACTCAGGTAAGTCGATGCCGAAGCGGCCACTTCCGAAGCTTCTCCAGCGCCGGGCATCGTTGTCACCAGCGGGGAGTGAGCCGTTTGGGAGTCGGGCAGCGCAGGGGTCGCAGCCGGCTGTTGAGCATTCAATCCCGGATTGGCCGGAGGTGGCACCAGGGCTGGTTGTTGCTGCAGGCTGGCCAGCTGCTGTTGCAGTTGCTGCAGTTGCTGGGCCTGCTCCTGCTGCTGCTGTTTGAGCTGCTGTAGCTGTTGCTTTAAGGCATAGGACGGAGCGACGGACGGAGCCGGCGTACAGGAGGCCTGCAGCAGGGCTGCTGCAAGAACCAATAACGCCAGATAGGTGCGATGCTTCTTGAAATCAGTGTTCAAATTGCGAATCTCCGCAAAAAATGCAAAGGGAAATAAAAAATAAAATCTAATTTATAAAAATTATAGTCTTCTTAACTTCTTGTCAAGCTGGAAAAATGAGAATGTTCCAAAAAACTATTGAAACAGCTTGCTTTTTTTAGCTTTGCGTTCTCATCAAACGGTACAATTGACGCTCGGAACCGAGCCGGATGCCATCCATTGCCCGGTGCTGGGTGAGAAAGTCCGTCAGTTCCGCATTGCAGCTTTGCTCCGACTCTTGTTCTCCAGCATTTTTGTAGCGGAGAAAATCCGCCTCATCGCTAAACAGAAAATCAACCATAAACGGATAGACCCCGGCGACTTGCCAGCCCGGCAGGACCTGAAGTGCCTCCCAGGCCGCCTGAATGGCGGGGCTCTCATCGCCGCTGCCCACGCCGAAGCGTTTTTTTGCCTCGATAAACGGGCCGCTGGCTCCCGGTTCGATGGCCAGGATCTCGCCGTTCCGGCCCAGTCGGGCCGCAGCATAGCGCAGATGAGCAGACACCTGCTGGCACGGGATATGGTGGAGAGACAATGAATAGAGCACGATGTCGGCGCAACCCTCGGCCAGGTCCGGCATGCCGTCGTCGGCCTGGATGAATTCAACGGCGTTGCCGGTCAGGGCTGTACGGGCTTTCTCCAGCTGTTGCCGGTCGGGATCAATGGCAATGATTCGCGCGGCATGGGGCGCCAGTTGCCTGGTGATATCTCCTGCGCCACAGCCAAATTCCAGGATGGTCTTGCCGCGTAGCGGGGTTTGCGCCAAAATTGCCTGGAGGTAATGTTGATCAGGATCTTTGTGCATGTGTCGATGACCTGTCGCGAGTTAGTTTCTATCTGGAAGCGGCTTTTTTCTGCTATGGCGGCGTCAATCTGCAGGCTTACTTGTGCGGCGTAACGGTGCGCGCCTCCGCGCAAATTCTTAATTTCCTAGCCATAACGGAAAGCTTCTCGTTTTCAATCTGAAAACTTCATTATTGCTGCAGGAGAATTCTAGCAGATATTATCAGCAAGGGAGCTGATATTTTTCCGGGCCGCTGAGAGCTTGTTTAAAAAAATCCAGCCCGTTAGCGAACCGGCGGTTTTTCTATTCTCTGCTAAAGGGCCTGACCTGGAGCGGAGAGCTGTGCTATGCTCAGCCATTTTGAAAGCAACAGCCTGACAAAGCAGGAGTAAGGACGATCGATGTCGAAAGCGATTCGGGACTACCCGGAATTACTGATGCCCGCCGGGGATATGGAAAAACTGAAGACCGCCATCCGCTTCGGGGCGGATGCCGTTTACCTCGGCACCTCGGCCTTCGGGCTGCGCGCCCACGCGGGGAATTTCAGCATTGAACAACTGCGTGAAGCCAGGACCCTGACCAGGCCGGCCGGGGTCGCCCTCTATCTGACCCTGAATGCTTCCCTCGCGGCCGGAGGAACTGGTTGGCCTCGAAGAGCTGCTGGAAGAGTTGCGTCCCCTGGAGCTGGATGCCTATATCATTGCCGATCCCGGAGTGTTGCTGAGCGTACAGAAGGTTGATCCGGGGCGCGCAATCCACCTTTCGACCCAGGTCAACAGTTGTAACCCCCAGGCCGCCGAGTTTTGCGCAGAAACGGAGTCAGCCGTCTCAACCTGGCGCGGGAATTGACCCTTGCCGATATCCGCAGCTTTGCCGGGCAGACCGAACTGGAGCTGGAGTGTTTTGTTCATGGTGCCATGTGCGTGGCCATTCGGGTCGCTGCTGCTCTCCACGGCTCTGCTCGGGCGTAGCGCCAACCGCGGCGATTGTGCCCAGCCCTGCCGCTGGGAATATTCCTTGCTGGAGGAAACCCGCCCTGGTCAACACTTGGCATCGAGGAAGATTCTCAGGGCACCTATCTGATGAACAGTCGTGACCTGTGTCTGGTCGAACAACTCCCCGAGCTGATCGCGGCCGGCATCGACAGCTTCAAGGTTGAGGGGCGGATGAAGAGCCTCTATTATGTCGCCACCACCGCGCGGGTCTACCGGGATGCCATCGACCGGCTGGTACGCGACCCGCGTGATATCGATCCGCGTTGGCGCAGCGAACTGGAAAAGGTCAGCCATCGTCCTTATGATACTGGCTTCCTGTTCGGTCATGAGGATGCAAGATCCATGCCGCCGATACCCATTACATCCGTACCCATGACTTTGTCGGTTTTGTCCGCGAGGATGAACAGGGACTCTGGGTGGAAGGGCGCAATCGCTTTCTACAGGGGGATGAACTGGAGCTGCTCGGTCCGCAGATGCGTCAGCAGAGCTTCCGCGCCGAACTCATCCGCAGGCCGCGACGGGGCCGTTGTTCCAGCCGGTCAGCCTAATTCCCAACTGTTGCTGGAACTGCCGTCTTGGGCCGAGCCCGGCGATTTGATTCGCCGTCAGCGGCCGGAGTGACCATCATGAAAACGCTCTTATTGATCCTTTATCTGGCTTTTAGCGCGTTTCGTTTTTTCCTCGATTGGCTCAACCTGCGTTACCGGCAGCAAAATCGCAAGCCCCTGCCGGCGGCTTTTGTCGGCCAGATCGATGAACAACGGCTGCGCAAGAGCGACGCCTACGCCCTGGCCAACGACCGGCTCGGTTTTGTGGAAGCTGGCTGCGGTATGCTCCTGACCCTGTTTTTTCTGTTCGGCGGTTTGCTCCCCTGGTACGATCAGTGGATTGCATGGCCCGGCGCCGGTTTTGTCAGCCAGGGGCTGCTCTTTTTCGGCGTGCTGGCCCTGGTGCAGATGGTGCTCGGACTGCCGTTTTCCCTCTATCGTTATTTTGTGCTTGAGGAAAGATTCGGTTTCAACCGGATGAGCTTCAAGCTCTGGTGCAGTGATCTGCTCAAATCCCTGTTGGTCGGAACGCTGCTGTTTCTGCTTCTGGCGTCCGGGGCGCTCTGGCTGATCAAGCTGGCACCCCTCAGCTGGTGGCTCTGGGTCTGGGGCTTCTGGGCGCTGGTCTCCTTGTTTCTGCTGTTTGTATCGCCTTATTTGATTGAACCTCTGTTTTTCAAATTTACCCCGCTGCAGCATGCCGGCCTGGAAGATGAGGTTCGCAACCTGCTGGCCAAAGCGGGCGTACGTGCCGGCAAGGTCCTGCAGGTCGACGCTTCCAAGCGCAGCGGCCATAGTAACGCCTATTTCACCGGCATCGGTAAAGTCAAGCGAGTGGTATTATTCGACACCCTGCTGGAGCAGCTGGAGGATCGCGAACTGCTCGCCGTCCTCGCCCATGAACTGGGCCACTGGCGGCATGGCCACCTGCGCAGCCGTTTGATCAAGAGTCTGCTCATTGCACTGCTGAGTTGCTGGCTCGGTTTTACCGTGCTCAGGGGTGGTTGGTTGCCGGGCTGGTTCGGCAGCGCGGAGCTGTCCTTCTATGCTCAGGTGATTCTGCTCGGCTGGCTCGCCGGGCAGATCGGCTTTCTGTGGACTCCCTTGAGCAGTTGGTGGTCGCGCCGTCATGAGCGCCAGGCCGACCGCTTTGCCGTCAATCTGACCGGCAGCGGGCGGGAATTGGCCAGCGGCCTGGTCAAGCTTGCTCGAGAGAATCTGAGCAGCCTGTTTCCCCATCCCCTTTACGCAGCGTTCTATTTTTCCCACCCGCCGCTGGTGGAACGGGTTCAGCAGCTGGAACCGATGGTGGCTGAAGGCTCTACAAAGAATTGATGGCGCAGCTGGTTGCTGACCGGAAGTTGATCTGAAAAAGCGGGGAAATTGAAGTCGCAAAGGGGGAGATGGAACACAAAAAATGGCGCGTTAACCAGGAGGGGAAAGTCAACGCGCCTAATGTTTGTTGCCTTGATTTATACTTTAGCAAAACTGTCAGAATAATGCAATGTGGGTTGCTGATGAGTTGGATGGCGTCGGTCAGAGTTGTTGCATGTTGACAAAACGGTTGTCCTGACCAATGGTGAGGACAAAACGCCCCTCAATGCCGTTCTTGGTCAGGAAGGGGCGGAGTCTGGATGCCGGAAAGCGCAGCTTTTTCCCGCATTCAGTGGTGACCTGGATGCTGCTGGCCTGGCCCTGGTAATAGCGCAGGTACTGGGACTGGCTCAGACGCAAGCGGAAATAGAAATGTTTTTCGCCGTTGTTCATGGTGTCTTTTACTGCCCCGGGCTGGCGGCAACCCTTGGCAAATGGGAGTAACGCAAAGATGTTGATCTACAAAGTTGTTGAAACCAGCCAGGTGGACGACCAGAGCCTGGAAGACATCCTCAATACCTGGACCGCTCAGGGCTGGCAGTTCGAGGGCATGCACTTTGCCATGCGCGAAGCCAATCGCCGGCCCGGGATGGCCTTTGTCACCTTTACTCGTGAGGAAGAGGATCACCCGGTTCAGTCGGTATGATCCTCGCGGTCGACATAGCTGATGGTCCGCTTGGGGTCCGAAGAGGGTGACGCCCCGCAGCGCGGACAGGTCGGCTCCAGCGAATCCTCTTCCACATAGGGATCCGCGACCAGCTCAAGTTTTTTTCCCCGACAGCTGCAAAACCATTGTCTGTGAACTGACATGTCCGCCTCCTGGTGTTTTTTCGTTATTTCACCATTGAAAAAACATTATACCAGGAAACCGACAGCTCGGTTCAGTAGCTCAGGCCGCCTTTTTTGCGGGCTTTGCGCAAGGTTTTAAGGGCCACGTAACGGGCCTTGTCCGCCCCGGCCGCAAGGACTTTGCGGATTTCGTCAGGATTGTCGAGCAGTTCCTTGCGTTTCTCCGCATAGGGGGCGAAAAAGTCGCGGATCGTCTCAAACAGCTCCTGTTTGACATCCCCGTAGCGCAGGCCCGGAGTCTCGTAGCGCCGGCGCAGCTCAGCCACTCCATTCTCATCCAGGAACAACCGATAAATCTGGAAGATATTGCAGGTTTCCGGGTTCTTCGGCTCTTCAACCGGGGTCGGATCGGTGACAATCCGCATCACCTGCTTGCGCAAGGCTTTCTCTTCCAGGAACAGCTCGATGGTGTTGCCGTAGCTCTTGCTCATCTTGCGGCCGTCCAGGCCGGGAATCGTTGCCAGATCGTCGTCGATATCCGGCTCGGGGAGGGTGAAAACATCGCCGTATTCGTTATTGTATTTGATGGCGATATCTCGGGCTACTTCCAGGTGCTGTTTCTGGTCCTTACCGACCGGCACCTTATCGCTCTGGTAGAGCAGAATGTCCGCAGCCATCAGCACCGGATAGGCGAACAGACCGTGGTTGGGTTTGATCCCCTGAGCAACCTTGTCCTTATAGCTGTGGCAGCGCTCCAACAGCCCCATGGGGGTGAAGTTGGAGAGAATCCAGGCCAGTTCCTGCACTTCAGGGACGTCCGATTGGACCCAGAAGATACTTTTCTCCGGATCAAGTCCCAGGGCAAGGAAGTTTGCCGCCGCCTCAAGCGTTCCCTTCGCCAGGACTTTGCCGTCGGACAGGCTGGTCATGGCGTGGTAGTTGGCGATGAAGCAGAACAGCTCTTGCTGTTCCTGATATTCGATCATTTTTTTCATCATGCCGAAGAAATTTCCCAGATGAAGGGAACCTGAAGGCTGGATGCCGGATAGGATACGCATGTGAGATCTCCTGTGATTCCATAACGCAGGGGGCAGAAAAGGATTCTGTCCACCGTCAATTCGAGATGTTTATTGAAAATTAGTTGGTTGGCATCCGGAAACTCCGGAAGCCAACGCATAAGTTTTCAGATTGGAAACGAGTAATTTTCCGTTGTGGCAAGGAAATCAAGGGCTTATGCGGAGGCGTAGTTCTTTACGCCGCACAAATAAGCCCGCAGATTGACACCGCCACGGCGGAAAAGGGCCGTTTCCGGATGACAACTAGTTGGATAATCAGTTCGTCGCTGTCAATTGCTGGCGACCGACAGCTGCCGGTTTGCATTGTGCTTCGTCATCGGGCCACTTCGTTCTCTTTAACCGTTCACGGATTGCTGCCGCTTCTGTCAGTATTCAAGAAGGGTGAAGGTGAGAAACACGCTGAGGACGGTAGCAAAAAATACTGGTAATGCAAATAGAAAATGTGCTGAACAGGCGCATGTCGGCGTTCGCTGGGGGGGATTTGCGTTCCGGGCAGCACCCCCATCCCGACCTTCCCCCGTCAAGGAGGAAGGAGAACCGCCAGATCTGGGTTTTCCCGGTGATGACGGTAAAACTATGGGAGTTGACGGTTATCTCTCTCACAGGACACTTTCTGATCCTTAAGAATAGTCTTCTTGGGGCTTCATCTCGCTGAAATCACTCATGACCCACTTTTGATAGCCCGGACGTTGTTGCAGTCCTTGATACCAGAGCGAGACCTTTGGCGGCAGGGGAACGTCCAAACCCTGAGAGGTTAACCGGTAAAGAATCACACCGGCACAGATATCCGCCAATGTTATTGATTCTCCGGCCAAATATTGTGCATGATCCAATGCCTGTTCAATGCAGTTTAAATACTCCAAACATTTTTGCAGCTCATTGTCGACTGTGGCCATATCTCTTTTCGGGGGCAGTGTTCGATAATAGGCTCCAAATGTCCCCATGAAGGCCGGTTGCAGGAGTGTTTGAGCCCAATCCATCCAGCGTTCGTATAAGGAACGATGATAGGGGCTTGCCGGGTACCATGTCTCATCTCCGTAGCTGGCGGACAGATAGCGTAAAATGGTGTGGGATTCCCAGATGACGTGATCGTCGTCGATCAAAACCGGAACTTTCTTCATGGGATTGAGTCTGGAAAACTCTTCGGTATCTAACCCGCCGAACTTTCCGCCCAGTTCGATATGCTCATAGGTAAGGCCCAATTCTTCCAGGAGCCATAAGACTTTTTGGACATTGAGAGAAGTGGATCGGCCATATAATTTCACAATGTTTCTCCTTGTTTACGAGTTGGTTGTCGATAAAAAAACGACAGGTCAGGTCCTTTTTAGAACCGATTTCATTTTCCGGCCACCGGTCACCTCAAAGCCATTCTCCGCATAAAATTTGACGGTTCTTGCAAACTCGGGAAGTGGTGGCGTGCAAAGCTCCAGGCGTTTCCAGCCGAGGGCTTGGGCATGCTCTGCGACCTTCTTCAGGAGCATGGAACCCGTTTGTTGAGACCGGAACTCCGGCTGGATATAGCATTCCTGAACAATCCCAAAAGTTCCTTCGGCGTAAAGTGCATGACTTTCACAAAGGGTCGCGAAGCCAATTGGAATTTCCGCGTCACCGATGACGGCAAGGAAAACGGTATATTTCCCCTGTTCGATCAGGGCGCGGCACAGTTCAGTCGTTTCAGCAACGTTGACGTTGAAATGTGGCGCACCCGTTTTGATGATGATTTCATCGGTCAGAGCTTTGGCGAAGGACGCAATGATCGGTGCATCAGAGGCAGTGGCTTGTTTGATGTAGATGCTCATTTGATGGTCAGATGTCCAAGGAGTGTATATTGACGGCCTGCTCAGGAGGTTATCAGGGTAAAAAAGCCATATGTTTTTCCTCCAGTGAATTCTATTCCACCCGGCCTGCCCAGAGTGAACCTACATTTTCTGACAATCGACTGCAAAGTCAACGTGATAGTGCTCGTCGTGTCTCACCCAGGAACGATTTTTGGAAAATTCGAGGTTCTGTTGCAGATACTCACCATACTTTGTTTGAAAGAGCAATGGCTGCAGCTCGGGGGCGAAGATCACCCGCCAGATAGCAATGTTTTGAGCCCTGGCTTGCTTATGCAATTCAACCAGATGCGCCGCCATTGCCTCAAAGTCGATATGGTATTCCGCAAATCTGCCCTGCTCATCAAATTCGATACCATAACCAAACTTATTGAGCGGGCTGGTTGGAAGATAGACTGACTTGCCCGCCTTCAAAACCGGCACCATGAAGTCGACCGACAGGCCATTCTGGTGTGTTTTATGGGGTCTGAATCTGCCGCCGTTTTTCCAGCCCGTTTCACCATACATGAACACTTTGTCGGGGGCGCTGGATTCAAGCTTTTGGTAGCTGTTCAAGATGACATTTTTGACCTTGCTGTGGACGTATGTACGGCCAATCAAATTGCCGATAGAACTGTAGGATTGAAAGTTGTTACCTGAATCAGGCAGCTTAACGCCACCAACCAGTTTCCCGTTATTGGTGGTTCCATAACAGGTGCTCTCGCTCACTGCCGAAAAGGCAAGGGATGGAATGAGCGAGAGTATCAATAAAAATCTTATCATCATTTAAGAGCCTGGCCTATTTGGAGGTATTTTGTGCAATTAGGGACAAATCTGCTTTCGGCTTTTCCTAAACAAACTTCAATATCGATCTGGGCATATGGGAAAGACACAATGAATTCTTCAAAAGCCAAGGGCAGACTTGATCCCTATTTTTATGCCTGGAGAACCTGTCTCAACGGAAACGAACATTCGTTAAATAAAGGCCTAACATAACCGTCAGGATTCCGATTCCTTTCAGGAACGATAAACTTTCACCAAGCAGCAGGATTCCAGCGGCGACGGAGAGAATCGGCAACAAATACATGGAGAGGGCCACTGTGGAGGACGGGAGGTGTTTCAGGCTCCAGTACCAGAAGGTGAAGCCAAAGATATTACAGAGCACAGTGTAGCCGAGGATCACCCACAGTCCGGGTGCCATGCTGGCCAGTTTGGCCGGCAGGTCAGCGGGCAGAGTTGGCAACAACAGCAGAGAACTGAGAAAAAAGGAGACCGCAACCATAACCATGGCCGCATGGCGTTTGGCAAGCTCCTTGGTGATGATATTGTTCGCTGCCCAGATAATCGGCGAAAGAGTGACCAGCACCAAGCTGAGCCAATAGCCGACACCGAAACTCTCGCGTGAAAGAATAACCAGGACGATGCCCGTCAGAGCGACCAGAATACTGAGCATGCGCCCGGCCTTCCAGCGCTCCTGACCGAGTAACACGGCGAACAGGTAGGTACACACCGGTTCGATGGCCGTAAATACGGCGGCGGTACCGACTGTCAGCTTGCTCAGGCCAAAGTTAAAACAAACCATTGCCATCAGCGGGCCGCACAATGTGCAGAGCAACATCAGCCGCCAGTCGTTACGAAAGATACCCAGCACTTCTTTATAGTGGCCCGGAAGGATCCAGGCCAGCATAACTGCTCCGGCAAAGAAAAAGCGGATAAAAGAGAGTTCGGTAGGGCTCAAAACCGCAAGCAGTTGCTTGAGAAAAGCCGGCACCAGGGCCCAGACCACCATGGTCAGTAGCAAGGCAACGTATGCCTTGGTGACAGAGGATGTGCCGGCCATCCTGGTGATGAGGCTTTTGCTTGGCTGCATAAGTAGGTCTTTCATTGTCTAGTGGGTTGCGCCAGGGGCAATATCTGAATAGGGTGAAAGTCCTTCGGGCCTCCTTGGTCGACCTGGGTGGGCGGGCCATTGAAAGAAGCGAAAAGACTGGGAAAGAGCAATGGGCATTCTCGAATGGCGCTCGTTTAAGAGTCGATGGCAGCAAAACCGGGACTGTCCCGAATGACCCTGGGGACAGTCTCGAGTTTACTACAAAGTTGCTTAAACTTGCATCATTCGGGAGTGTTCCTGGTTTTTCAAACAGAAAAAATTTCCCATGAATCTCCCTGCACACCATAACATCAAAAAATAATCTCCTTAATATTAATCTATTGCCACACTAACAATTCGTAAATATTTCAAAGTCAATCTCCCAAAGTTGCCGAACAAACTTATGTGTTTCGACCTGGATTTTTTACTCTCCTGAACTTTATGAGACAAAAAACAGTCACCGAAATTCAGCCTGTCTGTCCGGTTTTTTATGTGCTTATCACAAATAAGCACTCTCATATCAACTGCATGAAGGAGCTATGGATGAAAACCAAAAACAAGAAGCACAGATTGAAAAAACAAAGATTATGGAGTCAGGCTATTGTTTGCATACTGGCAGTTGCTATGCTCGCCGGCTGCGGCGACGACAATGACAACAACTCCAAGCACGACTCAGGGCATGCGGCTCAGTGGATGTCCGGAGATTTCCACAACCACACCACCTTTACCGACGGCAGTTGGCCGATGAACGACCTGACTGGGCCGTACGCCATTACACCGACAGCAGTGGCCGACGCCTCCACTCTGCACAAACAGGGGACTGCCCCTAGCGGATTCCGTAATGACCTCGATTTTTTCACCAACTCGGAACACGGTGGCGCCAGCAGCCGTGACGGCTTCGGTATCCCCTGGAGTGACTACTCGATGAATCCGGCCATCGGTGATGACGGAAAAATGTGGCGTTGGCAGAGCCTTATCAGCGCCTCAGACATCCCTGGGTATGCCGGCCCCAGCTACATGGGTGCCTTCGATTGGATCAAGTCTGTTCGCGCAAATTACTCCGACAAGACCGTTATGACTGGAATGGAATGGAACGTGCCGGGACACGAGCACGCCAGCACCGCGGTCGTCGCCGACAACGCCCTGCCGATCGCCGAATTTGAGTACCGTTTCGACAAGAACGACAGCGATGGCACAAATTCAAGCAACACTGCAGCAACCATGGGGTGGACGGGGAAAAAGCAGAATGGCGACTATGACACCGCAGCCGAGTATGAGCAAGTTCTCGGCTTGAGTAGCCTTCACAATAAAGCCATCGATGCCATAAAGTGGATGGAAGCCAACTATCCGGAAACGGGCTACATCGTCCCGGCTCACATCGAGCGCAAAGGTTGCGGCGACGTCGATCCTGTAAGCGGAAGCCTGGATTCTGGTTATAGCATCGCTGCCTTTCGCGACATGAACGATAATGGTCCAGACGTGGTCTTTGGTTTCGAGGGGCTCCCTGGCCACAGCAAATCATCTGGCCGCGGTGGATTCGGTTCAAGCGCCTGTGGCGGTGGTACCTACGGTGGGGCAGGCTACTATATCGCCACTGTCGGCGGTCTCTGGGACAACCTGCTGGCAGACGGTCGTAATTTTTTCACCTTCGACAGCTCTGACTTCCACAGCCCCAGTGGCGATTTCTGGCCTGGCGAGTACGAGAGAAACGTGGTGAAGGTGGTCGATCTCAATGACGACGGAGCGTACACCCAGGACGAAATTGTCGCTGGTCTGCGCTCCGGCAACGTCTTTGTGGTCCACGGTGACCTGATCAACGCCCTCGACTTCAGCGTTGCAAATATCGACACAGAAGCCACCATGGGGCAAACCCTCTCGGTCCTCAATGGGGATTCGATCACGGTCACGATCCGCTTCAAATCACCGGCTGCCAATAAATGTCAGGCTGGCGTCAACGCTTCCGCCGACTATATTTGCAATGCTCCGGTCGTGCACCATGTCCAGCTTATTCAAGGACGGGTCAATGAAGCTCGGGCAACCAAATTTCTTGCCGACGGCGTGACCCCCAACCCGGCTTATAACGAACAAGACTCAAGCGTAGCCAGCATCGTCAAAACCTTCGACGCCAACTCCTGGAGCACTGACAACGAGGGATTCACAACCATGACCTTCACGGTGGATCACGTGGAAAGCGATATGTTCTTCCGCATCCGTGGCACAAACCTTGGCTACGGCGTAGCCAAAACGGACAGCAACGACAAAATCATCTATGGTACCGATTCTGATGGCAACCCACTGCTCAACGCTGGTATCAACAATGCCGACATGGCTTGGGAAGATCTCTGGTTTTACTCGAACCCGATCTTCGTCAAAGCGAACTAAAAACAAGCACACACATTAGCAATACAGCAAAAATGCCGGTCACTTTATACGTGGCCGGCATTTTGGTGGGTTATGTTTCAAATTGCGCGCAAAAACGTTGGTAGGGATTTTTAGAAAGGTGGTCATGGCGGAGGTTGTATGTGTCGAGCAAGCAACCCAAGCCCTAAGGAGGCAACACCATGACCGAGATGAATCTCCCCGAGTTTACTGCAGAGTTGCTTAAACTAGTGTCCTGTGCAGTTCATTCTATAGTCTAATCCTGGCCCTTTTTACTGCTATCTACGTTCTGCCTTCTTTGGCCCGGCCTGCGGCGGCACGCTTTGGCAGCAGAAAAAATGACTCAGAATTTATACCAACAACTCACCGCACAGAACACTCGCGCCATTGAGGACACTGCCCGGTTTGTGAGCGTTCGGCACACGAAGTGTGCGAATTGACGCGTTTTGTTAGCTTTCTCGGATTTAACTCGGATCATATTTCGCTGTCTATGCAGACCAAAATAGACTGGAAAAAAACTGTTCGGCTTCGATGAACCCCGCACGCGCAAGCAAGTCCACAACAGTTTCATTTGATGCAAGTGGATCAGCGCCTTGCTGGCATAGGCAAAGCGGTGGATCTTGATCAAATTATGTGGCATCGTCATCAGCTGCCACTGGCTGTTGACCTTGGTCTTGCTACGCAGGGTGAAGCGTCTGATGTCGATGGCTTCACAAGTATGCCCAAATCGACGCTGCCCAGGCATTGGGAGCGCTGCAGCAGGTGTTGAGAAAACCACTGCTGCGATGCTAGTTTAAAAGCAAAGCTCAGGGGAGTCCCTATCGGGCTGTGGAAAAACTATCTGCGTTGCAATTACTGCGTTAAAAATAGCCTTAAAATGCTCATTTACTGGATGTAAACTGCGCTTCTTCGGCAATTTTTGCCTTGTACTTGCTGCCTCGAAAACGTTTTTCAACACCCTTCTATTGCCAAGCGGCGGTCGGATTTTGTACGCAAAATTTGCCGCCACTTATTTCAATAAAGCTCCCTGTAATATATGAAGCATACTCAGAAGCAAGAAAAACAACCGCATTAGCTACATCGCCCGGCTCCCCGAAGTGGTTCATAGCGATCACTTCACGCATTTTCTCACCGTTTTTTTCAATGGCGGGCTGTGCCATTTCTGTGTTTATAACTCCTGGAATATATCCATTTACCCTGATGCGAAAAGGAGCCAATTCAGCTGCAAGAGTTTTGGTCATACTCGCAACGGCGCTTTTAGTCGCCGCATAAAGGCCGCTGCCAACCGAGGGCATTAGAGTGGCAAAGGATACGGCATTTATCATAACGCCACCTCTGCGAGCCATTTTTTCTCTAGCGACCAAAGCTCCTAGATAGATCGATTTCAGGTTGATATTCAGGGTATTATCCCAGACATCTTCTGGAGTCTCGATGATCTTGTAATAAGGACAGACCGCTGCATTGTTAATCCAGATGTCAAGCTGGCCAAATTCCCTTTCAACAGCTTCAGCATAGTCGAAGACCTGCTGCCGTTGCGAAACATCGACGGCGGCACAATGGATTTGGTGACCTTTTTGACGCAGATATTTTTGGGCTTTGATGAGCTTATCTTGCGAACGGCCACAAATCGATACATTCCCCCCCAAGTTGGCAAATTGCTCGGCAATAGCGAGACCTATCCCTGTACTCCCACCTGTTATGACAATGGATTTGTTGCTAAAGTTAAATTGCATAATTGATTCTCCGTTCTGCGAATAACGGTTTCTTTCATGGATCGACCTTCAGTCGCTTTGCGTTGATTGGAGTCTCGTCACGCTCCCTCATATTTTGCTCGATGGTCGAATGCGGCCCGCGCGGCTGAAGCCCCAGCCCCAATTCCGGCACTAACTGGTTTCTATCCGGAAACGGCTTTTTTCGCTGTAGCAGCGTCAATCTGCGGGCTTACTTGTGCGGCGTAATGGTGTACGCCTTCGCGCAATCCTCGATTTCCTTGCCACAACGGAAAACTGATCGTTTCCAATCTGAAAACTTAATTATTGCCATCCAGTGTTTCCTGATGACAACGAACTGGGATCAGTTCAATAGAGGAAGCCCACCTATTTTGACTGGATGGACACCAGGGTCTGTACCTGTTTCTTGGTGGCGGGAGTCCAGGACCCAACGAAAGGACCGGCTTCTGTGGGTAAGAGCCTCGATAAGTGTTGGGGAGCAGAATCGTGACAGCTGCCCGTTGCAAAGCCCAAGTCAGAAACCGGATGGCTGCAAAGTTGATCAGTCGCGTGTCAAAGAACGAAAAGGGGACTCTTTTGCGTTGATGCTATTCTTTACCCTTGATGGCCGGGGGCCTGATAAGGGTTAGGTTTTCATTTTTTCTGCGCAAAAAAATTTGTGAAGCGACGATCAATTCCGTACAGAGATGTAGCG
Source organism: Geopsychrobacteraceae bacterium (assembly GCA_963668145.2). Lineage (GTDB taxonomy): Bacteria > Desulfobacterota > Desulfuromonadia > Desulfuromonadales > Geopsychrobacteraceae > Seleniibacterium. The sequence goes on along the minus strand of CAXXJU010000043.1, from coordinate 206,558 downwards.
ATTAGAATGGAAGAGGAAATTGCCCAACTTTTCCCTAATTCTGAACCAATGTAGGCTAGAAAAAGGGCCAAAACAGCTCCGCCAATAAATGCGAAGATTATTTTATACTTCAGAGATCCTTCTGACTCACCAGACCTTTTGCTATCCCAGTAGAGAAGGGAAAATGCGGCGATACTGAAAAAGATAAAACCTAACAGGTATTGAATATCGTAGCCTGTTGTAACAAAGGTCCCGCCAAACAGGAGCATCATTACAAAACAAAAAATTATAAGTAAGGAAATTATCGTTTTCATTTTCCCCTCTAAAAATCTAACATGCAATAGACATTATATTAGCTGTAGCATAACACGCCTAATCTTCAATAAACTTCATTCGCCGAAAATAATATCAATAATTTATGATGAGTTTTTGAAAAATTTCACTGCGTGATATATAGCGGGTTTCACACAAATCGGCTCAAGAACAAAAACACAAAAAAGCCGCAATCTGTAGATTCTCCCCAAATCTCACAAACTCCGGCTTCTTTTCATTTTTTTTGTCTGAAAATCAGTGCCCTTCATAACTACACTGAATTGTGAATCAATACAAGGTCTTTATTCTTGCAAATTCTCCCTTGAATAAAGGTCAATAAATGACCGGGTAGGACCAATAACAGGCGGGAGGAAGGATTGAAAACCTCGTGCAAGGGGTGTAAACATTTAAATGGTTTGGTTTTTTATGCCATGCGTTCTCAATGAAGAAAAGCAGTCCTAAACCACACATAAAAGTGGTAAATAGAAACACTGTATGATAAAAATTATTAAATATCGTTCTCTTATTGAGTTTTTCTTACCTACCCAACAAAACTAACGGAATATGAGGAGGGGTTCTATGCGAACAACAGTATATCTATTGTTGTTTCTAGCCGTTTTGTGTCTGCCCGGTTGTCAGGGTGGCTCAAGTTCACACGACAGTACTACTGGAGGCGATTCCGGATATGATCCCGGAACTATTGATTATGCTGCTTTAGAAGATCTCATCCTGAAAGATGATCCAGCATATGCTTATGAAGTCGGGTCCGTTGCCTACTATGTTGATGCCAGCAACGGATCGGATACGAATGATGGTAGTGAAAATTCACCATTTGCCACAGTTTTGTACGCGTTAAATCAGGCTCAAGGGGGAGAAGTCATTTATGTTGCTGGTGGTGATTACGGTGACTTGTCCTTTGGTGCAATCTATTCCAGCAACAGTGATAAAGCAGTTCCGATCCCAGAAGTATTTACCGATTGGGTGACCCTGAAGGCTATGGATGGGCAACAGCCGACTTTGGATCATGTCAAATTGGGAACGTCAACCGATGAAGGGGGTTGGTTCTCTATTCCTTTTGATCGGATATACAATAGTAACCTGCGCTTGCGTATTGATGGCTTCAGAATTACGGACACTGTCACTATTGCCGGCAGCCGTTATGTAGAAATTCGAAACTGTAAGATATCCAAAAAGGGCGATTTTTCAGCCATGACCAATGCTGAAAAACACAAATATATGGATGAAACCGGTATCAGTGTTCGCAATGGCCAGTATATCAAATTACTCTACAACGAAGTTACCAGTACCGGTCGAGGGATTAGCGGAATGACAACTGATTTTGTTGTTAAAGGTAATCACATTCATCATATTACTCACGATGGCATACAGGTGCATGGCGGTACAAACTGGTTGATTGAAAATAACATTATCCACGACCTGGATGACGGCGTTAGTGATACTGATGCGTTCGCTACTGAATATAACCAGCATGTTGACGGCATGCAGCTCTATTTAATCGCCAGTAGCCACCCTGAGATATATGCCAATAAACTGGAGAACTTTACCTTTCGCGGCAACTTGATCTACCATGTTGAAGCGATGGACATTATGCTGAATGATGATAGCGTCAAAGACAGTGGATACTATAACGTTGTCTGGGAAAACAATATCTTTGGCCCTTCTAACGGGTATTTGTTCATTATGGGGGCAGTTATTGAACGAGGACATGTCTTCCGCCATAATACCATTTTGTATACTCCAAATGATCAATGGACCAGTCAGTGGGGGCGGGTGCTGGGAGCCAACTTTGGATCGCCCGATAGTACCAGTTATTACGTTCAGACATGGTGGACCGCGAGTAACCATACTGATTATTATTTTTACAATAACATCCTGGTCAAATCACAGATTTCACCTTGGTTCAGCATGGATAGCCACAGGCTCGCCTACAATAACATTTATTACACCGGCAATTCTGATTTGACACTGGACGATGATGCAGGATTCACCGTATCGGACTTGCCCTATGCTCCGATTGAGACAAACGTCTTGGACGCTATTGAAAGCGGTATTGTTCCTGGAGCTTTAGTTACAGACAGCCCGGCTATTGATGCTGGCGATATGGTTATTCCCGGACTTATTCCTTACAACCGAGATTTTTTAGGACAAAAGCGGGATGAATTTCCAGATGTCGGAGCGATAGAAGAATAAGCCACTCTGCACTGAAGGTCCCTGTACTATCCATCCCTCCATCAAGGGGGGATGGATTCAGAAGAGGCAAAGGGGGCAAGTCCACGTTTGAGCATTTTCATCGTCCGGCGCACCTGCTCATACATTTTCCGGACAGTAACATCCTCCACCATCATAGATTCAAATCTTGAAATAGCCGTGCTGACGGTGCTGTAGTGGTTGCCATGTTGAGACATTATCGCCAGTTTTAAGCACCCATAGCGCAGCTTAAGGGAGAGTTTGTCTTCTATTGTGAAAGATCTCTTGATTTGCCTAAAGACATTAGTTTTTTAGGCCTTTTCCGGGTAAGCGTCCCACCAAGCCCCACCTGTTGAAAATATCGTAAATGTCGTAGGCTTGTGCCTATGACACCTACAAATGACCTGACAATTCTCAAAACCGATACCCTCGGTCGTCGTGAGCCGACCAGCCCGGAACAACGTGATGCGTGGCTGGATGCTTTTGAGCGGACCAGTATGAGCGGGGCCGCTTTTGCAAGGCTCCATGGTATTCGCTACACCACCTTCGCCCACTGGCGGCAGACGCGTCGGCGCCAACGACAAGCTACCGAAAATAAGTCCGCGACCTTTTTCGAGGAGGTTGAGGTTCGCTGTCCTGATTCCGATCCTGTCGGGTTGAGCATCTCTCTGCCTGGCGGAGCCAGCGTCACAGTCACCCGGCCGGAGCAATTCCCCCTGGTTGCAGCCCTGCTGAAATACCTGGACTGCACATGCTAAGCTTTGCCGGTGCCCTCAAGGTCTTTGTCGCCCTGGAACCGCAAGACATGCGCAAGAGCTTCAACGGACTGGCCGCTGCTGTTCAGGAGCACCTGGGTTGCGATCCATATCAGGGGGCCCTTTATCTGTTCACCAACAAGCGTCACGATCGTCTCAAGCTGCTGTTCTGGGACGGCACCGGATTATGGGTTGCGGCCAAACGCCTTGAACAGGGACGTTTCAGTTGGCCACGACCATCGCAGGCCGGTCAAAAACGGCTGTCTCTCACGCCGGAAGCATTGACGTTACTGACAGACGGCATCGATCTCAAGGGAGCTAGAATGCGCCCCTGGTATGAACGCGAATAAGTCGTCATGTGTCGACTTTTTTCTTCCGTAACCCGCTGAAATCATGTATCTTTAGGGCATGACTAAATCAGAAATCATAGCCCGTAAAGATAGAGAGCTCGAGCAGCTGCGCGAAGAGAATCGGCTGCTGCGCTTAAAGGTCGATGCCCTTGTCCGCCGAGTGTTCGGCGGCGGACAGAGTGAAAAACTGTTCGGCGATCAGCTGAGCATGTTTGAGGATCAAACGCCGGGGCAGTCTGAGGCTTGCGTTGAACTGCCGACAGAAACGCAAGCCTTAAAAAAAGCGCGTAAGCGCCACCCCCGTCGGCCCCGCTACCCAGAAGATCTTCCCGTCATTGAAGACATCCTCGATCCTGAGCCCGTCAAAGCCAATCCTTCGCTCTACCGCCATATCGGCGAAGAAGTCAGCGAGCAGCTTGATTATGAACCGGGGCGTTTCCTTCTGCGCAGACAAATTCGTCGCACCTGGGTGAAACGCAACGCTCCCGATGCCGCACCGATTACAGCTGTGCTGCCGCCGAAACTTCTTGAACGCGGCCTTCTGGCTCCGGGTCTGCTGGCTCATATCGTCGTCGGCAAATACGCCGATCATCTGCCGCTCTACCGACAGGAGCAGATCTTCAAGCAGCGCTACGATGTCCATCTGGGGCGCAATACCCTGTGCCGCGCCGTTGAACTTGTCGCCAACTGGTTGCAACCTGTTACCAGGCGCATGTTTGAAGATCAGCTGGCTGGCGGCTACGTTCAGCTTGACGAAACACCAGTACGCTACCTTGCTCCGGGGCAAGGCAGAACCCCTAAAGGCTACCTGTGGGTGAGCAACGCCCCGCGTGGAGACACGGTCTTTCACTGGGCGGCCGGACGCGGCTACGCACAGCTGCAGCGCTGGTTGCCCGCCGACTTCAACTGCATCATCCAGACCGACGAATACAAGCCTTACAACAAGCTCGCAAGCGACTTCGGGTGTAAAGCTCACGCGCACTGCTGGGCACACGTCCGCCGCCGTTTCTATCAGGCGCTCGAAGCGGGAGAGCATCTTGTACGCAACCGCTGGATTCTGCATCAGATCGGCCTGCTTTATCTGATCGAAAAGAAGCTGCGCGAACAAGAAACCACACCTGTGCTGCGCGCCGCCGTACGCTCATGGCAGAGTCGCCCGATTCTTGATCGCCTCTTTACCGCCCTTGAGCAGATGCTCGAAAGCGGCAGATACAAGCCGAAGTCACTGACCGGCACCGCCATCGCCTATGCCCTGCGTCAACGCGATGGCCTGCAGGTCTATGTTAAACACGGCCAGGTCGAAATCGACAACAACCTGATCGAGAACGCGATTCGTCCCGCAGCACTCGGACGCAAGAACTGGCTGTTCATCGGCGACGAAGACGCCGGATGGCGAAGTGCCGTCATTTACACCATCCTGCAGAGCTGCAAGGCACACGGTATCGATCCCTATAGCTACCTCAAAGACGTCCTCGAACGCCTTCCCCACATGAAAATCCAGGAGATAGGCCAAGTCACACCCGCCGCCTGGAGCAAAGCCAAATCAATCAAACGTGCGTCGTAAACGTTGTAGGTCTAAGCCTACGACGGCTACAATTTGCTGCCCTTGCAAGAGGTGCGCTGTGGAACGCTTACTTTTCCGGGGAAGCAACAAGAGTTGATTCAATATCCGGAAGTTCCTTTACCAACTTTGCATATGCTGTAGCCATTGCACCTTCTTCAATGTTCGATACTTTCCACATGCCGCTTTCCATTGTAAACGTCCACACAGTCTCGACCCATTTGAAGCCTTTACTGCCTTCTACAATTTTTTTGGTTTCTCTGTTTTGAAGATAGTCTTCCATTTGGGCTTTTATTGAAATGACCACTATTGAGTCTTCATGTTCAAGGCGGGAATTTCTATGGACAAAAAGCAAGGGCTTGAAATATGTGCTCATTCTGACAGTGCATATGTTTACTAGTCCTTCTTTTTTCCATTTGTCGAGGTGTACCATTTGCTGGTTTTGCCAATACCAATCTGTCATCCAGTCAGATACTGAGGTTAGATCTTCTCTTTCCCAGCCTGAGTGAACACGGAAAAAACAATCTTTTGCCCGCTCTTGTATTTTTAACCAGTCGAACCGTGGATCATGGTTTGCCATAAACCGAAGATCTTTTCTCGCTTTTTTTTCAGCCCTTTTTTCTTGGAATAAAATCATAATTATTAATGGCATAAATATGATTATTAGTGCCACTAGGATAATGCGTCCCCAGAAAGTTTCAAATGCCACTCTCGCAATTTTTCCACCTGGCCCAGCTAAGGCGGGATCTACACAGGCTAAGACACTGAATGCAACTATGATGCATATGGCAATGTGAATGTTTTTCATTTGCACTCCATATTTAGAGGCCTAACGAGTCTGTAAAAAAATCCAAATTTCCAGTTTTCTACAGCTTCCTGATTGAATTTAAAAATTAGGGCTGTCTTTTCGGCCGTTCCATACCCTGATTCAGGATTTCACCAGGTTATTATTTTACGAGCGATTATAGCCCCTATTTCTGAAGATTTTCTTCCTTTTAGGGCGTTTTTTATGCCACTGTTCCGAATCGCTGAAATTTTGTCAGGTTGTGTAGCAGCGTGAAGAGTTTCCACTGACCGTCGACTTTGATTTTGCTCTGGAGAGTGAATCGTTTTAGCGCCATTCGGGACATTCCCCAGTTTTCTTAAGTCTCACTGATTTGTGAGGTCTCAAAACCGTATTCAACTGAAATTCTATGTTGCCAATTAATAATAGACCCAGATTTGTAGAGTAAATGCTTTGCTGTCTTTAGCCAACAGATCAAGATATGCCTGCTGGTCCTGATCATCAAAAAAACAGTCGCGCGGTTATCCCAGCGTTAAGCGGCATGATGTGGATATCCAGGTACAACGATGCACGTAGTTCTGGGCATAAAAAGAGGGCCGTGGGTGCGCAGGGGAAATGCAATTGATAAATAGGGGGGGGGGGCTAGTTTTCCTATGACCAACCCCAAAATTCTCCATGATAAGTAGCGTCAATGGATGTCCAGGGTTTTTAGGTTTTTCCGGTAATTCTATGTAAAAAGCTTGATAATATTAACGCTCTTATGTACCTTTTTATCAATTTTGTTGAATTTTTAGATATCTCTCTGATTGTAAAATCTTTTCTTTGTAAAGATTCCTCTTTTAGGTGTATCGATTAATAAGAGGATTCCTACAACCTATTGCGCTACCAAAAATTCTTTCGGTGTCAGTTTTCCCAGCGAATCATGGGGGCTGATTTCGTTTTAGTCGATAATCCAATTATCGGTGACTTCACGAACCTCCGATAAGGGATGAGAGATTTAAGAATCCAGAACCTCATCGCGAAAGGTTTGGTTGAACAGCTCGATAAAAGAGTTATGGGTTGGCCTGCCGGGCTTGACGAATTCTGGTTCGATACTGTTGTCTTCAGCGCAGATCGCCATCTTCAGTGAAATAAAGTCTGCCTCGTTATCCATGAGTAGTTTTGATGGAAAGCCCCTGCTCAAGAGTTCGAATAATACGTTTGGCAGTCAGATTTAAATCAACTTCTATCGCAAGAATTTCTCTATTTGTCCAGAATAGTGAAAGTTAGAAACTTTCGACCGCACCAAAGGGCGTCGTTCATAAAGTCAATAGACCATACCCGTTGATCCTAGATGGGACGTTCAACGGTTCCGAGTTGGGCCTTGGTAACCTTTTTGGGGCCATGCGGGAAAACACTAAAAATAACAGGTCCTATTTTAGTCGATGGTTGCATGCGAAACCACTGCCTCATAACAGTAGAGAAATAAGTTTTTGCTATTTATAGGAAGAGTAAACCGGGTTGACTATCTTTTATGGAGAGGGAAATGAAAACTGTATACACTAGGTTTCTTTCAGGCGTTATCCATCTTTTAGTTTTAGCCCTGTTGGTTATTGTCAGTGGCTGCGGAGGAGGTGGCTCTGGATCTGGTAATAGCACTGGAGATGCCCCAGTTAACTCTCCAACTATTGAAACATTAAAGACAAATAGTGTTATTGGTGGGCCTTATATAATGCCCCTTGAATTTAACGCTACAGACTCCTCGGGGCCGTTGTATATTGCTACTCCTAGTTCACTCGTCCAAGTCGATAAAGATGATGGTAAAGTGAAAACATTGGCAGGATATATTGCTGATATTGAGAGTGGCAAGTATATCGTCTCCTCCCCAAGAGACATGATTACAAGCAATAATCATCTGTATGCTGGCGATCAACACGGGAGTTTAATATCCGTATATACCGGTGAGGATGCTTATGATGCCATTGAGCTTCTCTATAACGGACATCTCCCCGGTACTCTTAATAGCGCTGGAATATTCGGTAACAGTAATCAACTAATTTATCAAGGTGACGATGGCCTTTATTCAATATCTTTTGATAATTTTGAGAAGATTGAATTTTTGACCTCCCTCCCCCAAGGGGAAAATGGAATCATTGTAACCGAGGAGTTTGTCTTTTTTGCAACTCGCGCAGGAGAATACAGTATTTCCAGATACAATTTAGAGACCGGTGACCTTGATCTTATAAAATCAGGCATTAAAGGCAATGATAGACCACCAACAATGGCATGGAAATCCCCTTACCTGTATTGGGTTGATGGGACCGCTATTGATCAATTCAACACAGAAACCTCATCTATTACCAGGATTACCAGCAGTGCTGGCAACTACATCAATCATATGGCCGCTGATGATCAATATATTTATGCCTGCCAAAAATATGGAAATCCTACAAAACTTCAAAGGGTTGAGCTTTCAACAGGCAAAGTAACGCTTATCCGTGAAGATTCTTATATGATTCAAGCCATGACTGTTGAAAACGGAAATCTATATTTCCTGGATAGTCTGAATGGTATGGACCTTTACGAAGTCTCAGAAAACAACCCGCCTTCATTGCTGTTTAATCATGATGAAATGAATTTAGGTTTATGGGGAGGGTGGGGCACACCTTATTTGGAATCTGCTGATGGCCAGGTTTTTGTTAATAGCGGTGAGAAAATTATGATCTATGATATTGGGACCGCTTCAACAGAAACTCTTGATCCGACGGTTCAAATAGAATCATTTTTTTACCACGATAAATCACTTTATGCTTACCAGCGTACAGGGAGTGGTGCGCTCATCCGGATACCGATTGGAAGGGAATTGAGGCCGGTTGAAGAAGTATCACCATCCCCACCGGTTTCAGGAAATATCCAATCAATGGTTAAGGATGATGGCTATTTTTATTGGATATGGCGGCATTGGTTAGATACTGAGTTTACCGTTTATCGTATGCCCGTAGGTGGAACTGCCTCTGCCGAAGAACTCTTCAATACGAATTCAGAACTGAGGGACGTTAGTGTGCATAATGGTAGGGCTTACTTTTCATGTCTGGATGTTTGCGGTGTAGATGGTTGGGCATTGGTGAGCATGCCCGCAGAAGGTGGAACTGTTCAGACTGAGCTTGGTCTTGCTGCCGATCCAAGAACCTTTTATTTAAATGGTACTTTATATTTAGCGGATACTTTCGATTTTAAAGAACGTAGTCTTTTTGCGCTTAATCTTGACCTTGAGCTATATGCTGAGCTTATAGACGGGCTTTTGTACGACAGCTATGCAAAGGGTATTACAATACAGGCATCATTTGACAAATTGTATGTCGGACAATACGAGTCATCCCCTTTTGGTCCACCTAAGAAAAAAATATCCCGTTTCGATATTCTTAATTGGGATGAAATCGGGCCCGAGCAGGTAATCAGTGAAAGGGAAACTGTTATTCCCTGGACACTAGCAACGGATGGCATAAATCTTTATTACTGGGATGAAGGGATAAAAAGAGTTGCCGAGGCTAATTAGTGTCCATCCGGAAACGGCTTTTTCCGCTGTAGCAGCGTCAATCTGCAGGCTTATTTGTGCGGCGTAACGGTGTACGCCTCCGCGCAAGCCCTTGATGCCGATAACGTAAAATATTTGGCTCGTCAGCAGAATCTGTGGAGATATTCAGGTTCCGGTAACTTGCCAAGTTCATGATATAAGGCGATTTGAAGGCCCTTCAGTGTTCTGATACCGTAGGCTTTTCTCATAGTGAGTTTTGCCTTGAGGTTCACTCCCTCTACGGACCCACTTGAAAGCTGCCTGAACCAGTTCAGGATCAACGGTTTGTGATTGCGTAGCATATTGGCCACTTTTCCCATCGGTTCCAGGTCGGTCTGTAGGAAAACTAAGGACATCCATGATAAGTAAAGTCAAGGGGTACGCGGAGGTTTCCCTTTACCTCGCTGGCCTACTCCCGGTGGCGACTCTGTTTTTCCTTCCTAAAAAAAGCTCAATATCGGTTTGGATCTATGGGAAAGATACGATTCATTCTTTAACAGTTAAGGGCAGACTTGGCTCTTATTCTCACGACGCAATCCGAACAAGAAGAATAACTTTTTCAGCAGAAGCAGGGGCGTAAAAAGAAGCCTCCGCTTCTGCTGCCACTTTGCAACTTTCCCGTTTCCCTTTAAAAAAAGAACGCACTGACTGCCGGAAGCCAAAAGCTTTCGAAGAAACGGGGCTGATCACTCGCAAAAACAGTTCCGATTATCGCTCGGATTCCGGCAATACGTCGGGGTTAGCTATGTTTTGCGGTTGGCCGTTGAAAAAATTAATAATATTTTCAAAAGCGATTTTAAAATAAAGCTCATAACTTTTCTGCTCAACATATCCCAGATGCGGAGAGCCTAATACGTTGGGCAGGTTCAGTAAAAGTTCCTGCCCGGCAAGCACCGGTTCCTGTTCATAAACATCCAGCGCTGCATACCCCGGTCGTCCCGCAAGCAAAGAACGGTACAGGGCCTGCGACTCAATTAAAGCAGCACGACTGGTATTGACCAGCAAAGCATCTTTTTTCATCAGCTGCAGGTCTTCATAACTGACACATCCCCGAGTCGCCGGATTAAGCCGCAAGTGAAGAGTTAACACATCGGCAGCACTGAAAAAATCAGCTTTGGACGTTGCCGCGGCAAACCCATGCGAAACCGCACGCTTCCGTGAACTTTCACTGCCCCAGACCAGGACGTTCATGCCAAAAGCTTCTCCAAACCGGGCTATTCGTTGTCCGATCTTGCCATAGCCCCAGATACCCAGGGTCAGTCCATTAAGCGTTCGTCCCAACCCGAGAGAACCTGAATCCTGCCAGAGTCCCTGCTTAAGATTGACCACATACGGAATAATATGCCGGCTGGCTGTCAATATGAGCGCCCAGCATAGTTCCGCTGTAGATACGGGAGAGCCTATTCCTTCGGCAACGGCAACACCATACTTACTACAAACCTTCAAATCTAGGTGGTTACTGAGTGATCCGGTTTGGCTGATGATTTTCAGGGCTGGCAATTGTTCCAGCAAAGAAGCGTGGACGACGGTTCGTTCACGAATCAGGACAACACCGTCCTGATCGGCCAGGCGTTCGATCAACTCAACCTCTGATTGCGGAGGGGTCGAAAAAACCGTCACCGCATGTTCATTCAACAAAGAAAAACACGGGAGTGTTTTGACAACATCCTGGTAATCGTCGAGTATGGCAATCTTCATAAGGAATCCTTTCGTTTGACAAAAATATTCAGCTGCACCGAACCAAAAGGGCTCTGCTTAAAATTATTAATTCTTAAGCTGTTCACTAATTTTATATAGCTCCACCATGGCCTCACAGTTTCATTGAAAAACAAAAGGCTTGAAAGCTCACTTGAGGTATCGGCGGCACGCCAAACACAAGTAACTGCAATGATCTTCAAACCATGGCACATTGTAGCTCTGTTCTTTCTCACAGAGTAAGTTTTTCCAGAGACATGAGTCAGAGTCCTGGTGAACTTTTGGCTATTAGGCAAATAAATCCCAACTTTTTAATATTCCTCAGCACCTCTGAATCGTTGATCCCTATTTGTTATGAGTGGAGAACCCGTCTCAGCGAAAACGAACATTCGTTAAATAGAGGCCTAACATAACCGTCAGGATTCCGATTCCTTTCAGGAACGACAAGCTTTCACCAAGCAGCAGTATCCCCGCGGCGACTGAGAGAACCGGCAACAAATACAAGGAGAGAGCCACGGTGGAGGACGGTAGATGCTTCAGGCTCCAGTACCATAAGGTGAAGCCAAAGATATTACAGAGCACGGTGTAGCCGAGTATCAGCCACAGTCCAGGGGGCATGTTGGCCAATTTGGCTGGCAGGTCAGCGGACAGAGTTGGCAGCAACAGCAGAGAACTGAGAAAAAAGGAAACCGCAACCATAACCATGGCTGCATGGCGTTTGGCAAGCTCCTTGGTGATGATATTGTTCGCTGCCCAGATAATCGGCGAAAGAGTGACCAGCAACAAGCTGAGCCAATAGCCGACGCCGAAACTCTCGCGTGACAGAATGACCAGGACGATACCAGCCAGAGCGACCAGGATACTGACCATGCGCCCGGCCTTCCAACGCTCCTGACCGAGTAACACGGCGAACAGGTAGGTACAAACCGGTTCAATGGCCGTAAATACGGCGGCAGTGCCGACGGTCAGCTTGTTCAGACCAAAATTAAAACAGACCATTGCCATCAGCGGACCGAACAATGTGCAGAGCAACATCAGCCGCCAGTCGTCACGAAAGATACCCAGCACTTCTTTATAGTGGCCCGGAAGTATCCAGGCCAGCATAACTGCTCCGGCAAAGAAAAAACGGATAAAAGAGAGTTCCGTGGGGCTGAGGACCGCAAGCAGTTGCTTGAGAAAAACCGGCACCAGGCCCCAGGTTATCATGGTCAACAACAGGGCAACGTATGCTTTGGTGACAGGGGATGTGCCGGTCATCCTGGTGATAAGGCTTTTGCTTGGCTGCATAAGTAGGTCCTTCATTGTCCAGTGGGGTGCGCCAGGGGCAATATTTGCAAGGGGTGGATGTGCTTCGGCTTTCCTTGGTCAACCTAGTGGGCGGGCCGCTGATAGAAGCGAAAAAAAGAGGAAAGAACTACGAACACTCCCTGGTTCTTTCTCTCATAGGCTCTTCTGTTGAAAACCGGTTAGGCCACGTTCAATTTGCAGCCGACCGCCTCGACCACCTTTTTGATGGTTTCAAACTTCGGGGTGCTGCCGGGGGTCAGGGCCTTGTACAGGTTCTGGCGGCTGAGCTGGGTTTTCCTGGCGATCTCAGTCATTCCTTGCGCTTTGGCGACATCGCCAAGGGCACGCTGAAAGCCTTCGATACCGTTTTCTTCCAGCATCACCTGCAGGTATTCCTGGATCATTTCAGGACTGTCAAGGTACGCGCTGGCGTCGAATTTTTTGGTTTTGATACTCAAGATTCCTCCAGTATCTGTTTCGTTTTTTCAATGTCCTTGCTCTGGCTGCTTTTGTCGCCACTGCACAGCAGTAGGACAATTTGTAATAAAGGCGGTATCCAGGTCCAAAGAACAGTCTGGCTTCAAACAGGTTTGGGGAAATGGTTTTAGCATCGCCCATATTGCCCTGCTCAAAGCGATAAATACGGGCCAGAATGCGGCTGACCGGGCTCTTGTCTTTGAGCCTGGTCAGCCATTTGTCGAAGACATCAGTGGTTTCAATCTGGCATGTCATGGATGGATTGTCTCATAAATGCGACAATCGTTCAGCAAGATATTGAACATCGGGTAGTGGGTCGCGGAAGAAAAGCAATTCATCAAATAGGGGGGGGGCGCCCCTAATTTTTCCTGGTCAGGAAAGTGCAACCGGATTTGTGCTATTATAAATACCTGACTATTACGATCTACTATGTGCTGTTGAGGGAGCATTCGCGTCGTCTGAGGCGCAAAACATGTGAGGTCTTGATGTCATGAGCGACAAGCAAAGTCATCTTAACTCTGTTCCACGAATCCTTTACTCCTTCGCCGCCGGTTTTCTTGCGACCCTTATTTTTCACCAGCTGGCTCTGTGGCTCCTATGGCAGGCAGGTATTGCCCCCTTCGCCCCATTCTCGATGGCGACGACCCTGCCGTTTGGGGTGCCGGCCCTTTTCTCCCTGGCATTCTGGGGAGGTGTGTGGGGGATTCTGTTTGGCTTCGTCGAAGTCCGGTTTCCAGGCCACAGCAGCTACTGGGTAACTTCGTTCCTGTTTGGGGCCGTATTGCCATCACTGGTGGCGCTTCTGATCGTGCTTCCCCTCAAGGGGCGGCCGATGGGTGGCGGCTGGGGCCCGCACCTGCTGGCCACGGCATTTCTGATCAATGGCGCATGGGGAGTCGGAACGGGCGTTTTTCTCCGATTGTTCACAAAACACTTGGCCCGCCAGCGGGAGGACTTGTCCGCGACGCCAGGATCGGTGAGGCAGCATTGGCATTAGTGTCCCGTACGGTGCATTCCCTGTCAGGAGAACCAAAGCAGGTTCACTACGCCAGAAAGTAACCAGATAATCACAAGGTAGTATCGATTAACCTGAAGAATGGTTGAACTGCTGACATTGTAACGACTACTCATGAGCAAGCCAACCCCAGACAGGGGACTCGCACCTATTCCAATCCCATAAGCGCTTAGAAACAAAAAAGCCAGCTGATTGGGGTTAATTCCCAGGGGAACGAGGAAAGGACTGACCAGAGCGATACTGGCAACCGGATGGACGCCTATCAACGCGATAACGATCATGAAGCCACTAAAGGCCATGAATAAAAGCGGAGTAAAGTGATCAATGTGCAGGGACAGGGTATCCGGATAACTTTGGATGATAGCAACAACCCCGGACGAAAACACACCAGCCGCCAGAAATATTGCGAACTGGCTGGAGATATTTGCCAGACGTTCACGAATGAACAAAACACTCTGCCGCAATCGCGGTCGCTCTCTCATGAATAACAGAGCTCCGATTGGAGCAATCAGGCTGATCAAGGTAAGGATGTGGATATTTGGAAGCAATAAATGACAGAGCATGACGGTCGCCGCCAGCAGGACGGGGATAAAAAGACTGTCATATTGTAATGGATAGCCTTCGAATTCAGCGCCATCCCGGAGATAAGCATCAATAGCGCTGACAATGCCAAGCAGACACGCCAAGACCAAGCCAGGGACAACGGTGTGGCTCCACTGAGAGCCAGGAGCATAAATAAGGGCAACCCCTGCGGCGACAAAAAACGGCGACCAGAAAGCGGCGGCGGCTAAGCCACGCATCATCGTCAAAGCTTGGGCTGGACTCAGTTGCCGCTTTTGTGAAAGGCGGTCGCCGACGATGAAAATTATAGAAATATTAATCACGGATCCGATCAGATGACAGGTCAGCAAGTTGCTGATAATTCCCCTTTTCCCCTTCAGGAGCTGATCCTGACTCGAATCAGGGTTGGTCATCGCCAAAAATGAGACGGCAACAAACATCGTCAGCAAAGGCAGGTTTCCACCACAGGCCACCTGCCAGTTTATCGAGGTATTTCTGATAAAAGCCCAACAAATCAGAACCACGCCCAGACCAGACAGGATCAGAGTCTGTTTACGGGCTGCTGACTTCATGGTTGGAAAACTAATCAGCACAACAAGCCAGGCGCAAAGAGCTGGGACCCAATATGGTAACGGGGTGATTTGACCAATGAGAAAAGTGGCGGCACTTAGAAAAATAAGGTATCCGGTGAATTCGTTCCGAGAGTTGTGCGTTGCTGTAGGCATACTGTAAATCCTGTCTGTGGGCCGTTAATGAATATTGCTACAAGCACTCAAGACCCATATTGCAAGGCTGACGTGGTGGGCAATCCGGCCCAAAAGTTCACCATTTTTCTCTCAATGCTACCAAATAGTATATAAAAAACCACATAAGATTTCCCGTAATTGGGATTGCAGCGCAACCGGATTGGCCTCCTTCCTGAAAATGGGACAAGCCAAAAGTAGAGATTTCGGGCAAAAGAACCCTCTAGGTGAAGAGGTCTTTTGCAATGGAGAAGACGAAATTTACCGAGGAGCAGATCGCTTTTGCGCTGCGTCAGGCCGAGACCGACACCAAGGTGGACGAAGTCTGTTGGAAGATGGGAATATGCGAAGCGACCTTTTCCAATTGGAAAAAGAATCGTTGTCCTCCCTGGCATTCTGGGGGGTCGGCTTCGTCGCAGTCCGGCTTGCCGCCCACAGCGGCTGCTGGGTAACTTCGTTCCTGTTTGGGGCCGTACCGCCATCACTGGTGGCGCTTCTGATCATGCTCCCTTTCAAATGTCGGCCGATGGGCGGCGTCGGAGCAGGCGTTTTTCTCCGATTGTTCACAAAACACTTAGCCCGCCAGCGGGAGGACTCGTCCGCGACGCCAGGATCGTGAGGCAGCGTTGGTGCTAGCAGCAAACGTTGAGTTCACCTGTTGTTCAGGTACAAAGGAAAAGAAAGAGCCTCTCCACTTCCGGTGCCGCAAAAGCTGCCGCAGGCCGAAGTGACACCTATGGGTCACAATAGGGAACGTCAGTAAGATTATCGGTGGCATCCGGAATCTACGCTTGGATCGGATGCGTGGATTTTTCCGGTCCCTGGCGACATCCTCCAGCGGCGTATTGACCTGACGGGCTCCTTTTTGCTTGACGCTACGAGGCATTGGGAGCGCATTCATGTTGATAAATAGGGGGAGTGTTTGAATGCATAAGTAAGAAAGCGGAAGCCTCCAACTGGCGGACGGCTCATAATGAGCGGCAGGGTCGAATAAATCGCCCCGAGTCAGACCCAGAGAGGAGGCTTCCATGGAAAGTATTCACTACATCGGCTTAGACGTCCACAAGAAAACCATCGCTTTCTGTATTAAAACCCTGAGCGGAAAGAACGTTCGACAAGGGGTTGTGAACGCAGAACGAAACGCGCTACGACATTGGCTGGCGGAATTGTCTTGTCCCTGGATGGGGGCCATGGAGGCAACGCTGTTTACCGGCTGGATTTACGATTTTCTCAAGCCCCACGCCGTTGAGTTAAAAGTCGCGCACCCGGAAATGCTCAAAGCGATTACCGCGGCCAAAAAGAAGAACGACCGGGCTGATGCAGAGAAGTTGGCAGATCTTCTGCGCGTCAATCTTCTGCCGGAATGCCACATGATGTCCGAAGAGCTACGGGAATTGCGGCGCATTCTTCGCTATCGGAACATGGTCGTTCGCACGGCAGTGCAGATGAAGAACAAAATGGCCGGGTTGATGATGGAGGTCGGCGCGACCTACGACAAAAAACGGTTGTATGGGCGTAAATATTTCAACCAACTGATGGGGCGGGTAGACGATGTGCCCGATTCGGTCAAAGAGCTGTTACAACTGAGCCGCAGCAATCTTGAGCTGTTTACCGCCATCCAGAAGAAACTGGTTCGGACTCTTCGAGAGAATGAGCTGATTCGACGGAGGGTTGAGCTTTTGATGAGTATTGCCGGGGTTGGAGAGATCATGGCTTTGACCTGGGTGTTGGAGATCGGTGATCCAACCCGCTTTCACTCCAGTCAGGAAGCCATCAGCTATTGCGGACTCTGCAGTGCACAACGGGAATCGGCCGGGAAAGATCAACGAGGGCCACTCTCCAAAAAACGCAACAAGCACCTGCAGACCATGCTCATTGAAGCCGCTAAGCTAGCCCCACGATGGAATATTCAACTGGCGGAATTGCATGAAAAAGAGTTGACCAAAGGCAATCGCAACCGAGCCACTTTAGCTGTTGCACGCAAGCTGGTTGAATATCTGTTGGCCGTTGATCGACGTGGTACTGCTTTTGAGGAGAGACAATCTCAGGTCGCCTGAGTTGAAGAAAAACAGAGAATCATTGCATCAAACGATCTTCCCGCCGGGCCTTGCGGACTAGGGATTACGTGAGCTTCGCTGCACGACATTGGGAGTGTTTCAAGGCTGGCGGGTTGGCCCAAACTCAATCTTCTGTGAAGGGATGATATCCCGGAGACAGCACATGGATGTCTGGTCGCTCATTTAGCGGACCAAAAGAACAGATCAAAAAGATCGAAGGATGCAAGGGACAAGGAAAAACAGAGTCGCCACCGGGAGTAGGCCCGCGAGGTAAAGGGGCCTGTAAAGAATATTGTGTAAATGGCCCGCCGGTCAGAGTAGCGGCATCCGCTCTTCAAACATTATCGAGAACTGATTCAGTGCCGATCGCCAGTTGCGGATCGGCATTGTCCATTTCTTGGCAATGTTCTGTAGCGCCAGATACATCAACTTGATCATTGACTCGTCATTGGGGAATGAGCCTCGATTCTTCGTCACCTTCCGCAGCGACATGTTGACCGACTCGATGGCGTTGGTTGTGTAGATCGCCCGGCGAATCTCCGGTGGATAGGAAAACAGCGGCGTGATCCGCTCCCAATTGTTCCGCCAGGATTTGCCGATGGTCGGATGACTGGCGTTCCATTTCTCCTCGAACAGTTCCAAGTGATACTCGGCCTCTTCGATGGTAGGCGCGGAGTAAATCGCCTTCAGATCTGCAGCGACTTCCTTCCGCTGTTTCCAAGACACGTAGTTCAAACTGTGCCGGACCATGTGGACGATACAGAGCTGAACTTGGGTGTCCGGGAAAACAGTTTCAATCGCCTCAGGAAAACCTTTGAGCCCATCGACGCAGGCAACAAAGATATCCTTGATGCCACGGGTCTTCAGTTCGGTCACAACCTGCAACCAGAACTTGGCTCCTTCGGTCTCGGCGGTCCACATGCCGAGAACTTCCTTCAGGCCGTCCAGATTCACGCCGACAGCCAGATAAACTGCCTTGTTGATGACGCGGTTGTCCTGCCGAACTTTGACGCGGATAGCATCGAGATAGACGATCGGCCAGACTTCATCGAGCGGCCGATTTTGCCAAAGGATGATCTCCTCTTGGACCGCCTTGGTCACCTGTGAAACCAGCGTCGGTGAAATATCGACACCGTACATCTCTTCCAGGTGAGCCTGAATGTCGCGGGTTGTCATGCCACGGGCGTACAGGGCGATGATCTTATCATCGAACCCGGTGAACCGGCTCTGCCCCTTTGGTAAGATGACTGGCTCAAAGCTGGAATCACGGTCACGAGGCACAGCGATATCAAGTTCGCCAAACTCACCCTTGATCTTTTTCTGGTAGCTGCCATTGCGGCTGTTGCCAGCCTTATTGGTCGATGGAGCGTTTTTCTCGTAGCCGAGATGTTCCGTCATCTCGGTCTGCATCGCTCGCTCCAGCAGTTGCTTGGTCAGTTGTTTCAGCAGCCCGGTTTCCCCGATGAGGTCTTCAGGATTTTTATAATCCTTCATCAAAGAATCGAGCAGGTCGTCCGGTATGGTCATCAGTGGTTCCTCCAGTGGTTACGGGTTGTAACCGACTGAGACCATTTACACAAAGTTTTTTACACCCTCAAATCTCACAAATTCCGGCTTCTTTTCATTTTTTGTCTGAAAACAATGTTGTTTATATCTACACTGAATTGTGAATCAATACAAGATCTTTATCCTTGCCGATTTCCCCAAATAAAGGCTGACAAATGGCTGGTTTCCAACTGGAAACGGCTTTTTTTCTTAATCGCGGTGTCAATCTGAGGGCTTACTTGTGCGGCGTAACGGTGTATGCTTCGGGCCAAGCCCTTGATTCCCTTACTACAACTAAAAACTGCTCATTTTCAACCTGAAAACTTAACGATTGCCGTCCATGAGTGTCCGGGTGGTCACTAGCCATGGCGGGCAGGGTCAATAAGAAATGGGGGAACGATTGAAAACCCCAGGCAGGTGGTGTAAACATTTAAACTGTTTGGTTTTTATGCTTAACTTGCTGCTTGTTAAGGAACGAATCTTCCATGTCATGTCAATATAAGCGTCGTGTTTTTGCTCTGCTTCTGGTTTGCATCACTCTTATACTGCTACAGTTCCCGACCCAGGGCTGGGCCTGGTATCCCCGGTTGGAGGATGCCGGGTTGCTACCGCTGCCCCGACAGAGTGTTGTGGTGGGCACCAACAAGCCCTATGTGATCGGTTGGGATGAAACGTTGATGGAGATCGCCCGCCGGGCCGGGCTTGGTTTTAATGCCCTGGTCAGCGCCAACCCGGGGGTGGATGAGTGGCAACCGCGCTTCGGGACCGAGCTAACCCTGCCTTATGCAACCATTGTCCCGGCGGATCTGCCGCTGGGGATCACCATCAACCTGGCTGAATATCGACTTTATCTGGTGGAGAAGGATGGCGCTGAGCAGCGGGTGAGGATTTATCCTATCGGCCTGGGGCGGGAAGGGTGGCAGACCCCGGAAGGGGAGTTCCGCATTATCTCGAGCATTGAAAACCCGAGTTGGACCCGGCCGGAGACCATCCGTGCCGAAGAACCCGATACGCCGAACGTGATTGCAGCGGGGCCGGATAACCCGCTGGGGACACACTGGCTGGGGTTGTCTTTGCCCGGCTACGGGATTCACGGGACCAATCGCCCCTACGGGGTGGGGCGGCGGGTCAGTCATGGCTGTATCCGGCTGTATCCGGGGGATATTGATGATCTGGCCGGACGGGTCGGACGGGGGACTCCGGTGAAGATCATCTATCGGCCGATCAAGTTGGCGATTAAGGACAACCGGCTGTTGCTGGAAGCGCATCCCGACTATCTGAAACGGGGCGACTGGAGTGTGGCGGAGATGTTGAAACGAGCCAGCGCGCTGGGGTGGCAAGGGGAACTGGATATGACGCTGATCAGGCAGTCAATCGAACAGGCCCAGGGAATTCCTGTGCCTGTTGCAGAACTGAAATGAACCGGGTCCGGCACAGCGCCGAACCCGATTGCGAGGTATGACTATTTTTGCTGGGACATTTCAAACGCTTTGGCAGCTTTGTCAGCGCTGGCTTCAGCCCTGGCAGCAGAGGCCTCGGCGCGTTTTGCGGCGCTATCTGCCTTGTCGGCAGAAGACATGGCCGACGTTGCTGCTGCTTCCGCTTTGCCTGCGGCACTTTCAGCGCGTTTGGCAGCCGCTTCCGCGCGATCAGCGGACATACCAGCCGATTGACGGGCGCTTTCAGCGGCGCTGACCGCCTGGTCAAGCTTGGCCTGATCGCTTTCGGAAAGTTTGGCGACACAGCCGGACATCAGTAACATCCCTAAACCGGCGGTACCCAGAAAAAGTCCTATTCGTTTCATTGAGACCTCCTTTGAGAGTTGACATGGTTTATGAAAGTTCTACCATCCCTGGCCGGTAAGTCAATCACCGGGGCAAGAATAAAGGGCGCGGATTATCTCCGCGCCCTTGGTCCGTTGTCGAAAAAGTCCCTTCAGGAACCTTTTTAACTCATTGTGATTAGTTGGCTATCTCCATTTATGGGCTGAGCAGGTGGTTGTTCAATAACCTGCTCATGAGCTACTGTTGTTGTTGGCTCATCATCGAGGCCAGTTGCAGCAGCTGCTGCAGGTCCATGCCGCTGTCCTTGAGGATTTGCAGCATCACCGGGAACAGCTGCATCATGAAGCCGGGCTCCTGCATGACTTCGCGGGACAGTTCCGGCAGGGCTTCAAGGATGAAGCTTTTCTTCTCTTCTATGGGCAAGTCCAAAACGGCGGATTTTAATTCTTCGACAGTCACTGCGGTAAACTCCATTTCTCTGTTAAGGGTCAGGCTGAAAAAGCGATTTTGAATACCTCGGGGTATTCTTTGACAAAGTGAACCTCCAGCCCCTCTCTGAGGTAGGCTGGCAAATCTTCATAATCCTTCTTATTTTCATTAGGAAAAATCAGGGCTTTCAAGCCGGCCCGGCGGGCCGCGATGGTCTTTTCCTTGACCCCGCCGATGGGTAGTACCCGGCCGGTCAGAGACAGTTCCCCGGTCATGCCCAGTTTACGTCGGACCGATTTGTTGAGGATCATGGACAGCAGGGCCGTGGTCATGGTGATTCCGGCTGAGGGGCCGTCTTTGGGGGTGGCCCCGGCCGGGACATGCAAGTGAATGAAGTGGCTGTCGAAATAGTCTTCATCGATCTGGTAATCCTGCAGGTGTCCCATGACATAGGAGTAGGCGATCTCTGAGCTTTCCACCATGACTTTGCCAAGCTGGCCGGTCTGCTTAAAGCCTTTGCTTTTGCTGGTCATGGCCGTGGCTTCGATCTGCAGGGTGGCGCCGCCCATGCGGGTCCAGGCCAGGCCGGTGACCACGCCGGGGGCGTCCTTGATCAGCTCTTCGTCACCGAAGACCGGTTTGCTCAGGTAGTTCTCCACTTCCTTCTTGGTGACGGTGAGTTTGTCGGTGCGGCCTTCGGCGAAAGCCATGGTGGCTTTGCGCATGATCTTCTTGATCTTGTTCTCCAGCCCCCGCACCCCGGCCTCGCGGGCATAGCGATCGACGATATCGGCCAGGGCCGATTTGTTGATGCTGACCTGGGATCTGCTCAGACCGTGGCTCTTGAGAGCCTTGGGCACCAGGTAGCGGCGGGCGATCTCGAGTTTCTCTTCGAGAATATAGCCGGACAAGCGGATCACCTCCATCCGGTCGAGCAACGGCGCCGGGATGGTGTCGAGCTGGTTGGCGGTGGCGATGAACAGAACGTTGGACAGGTCGAACGGGACGTCCAGGTAGTGATCGCGGAAAGCGCCGTTCTGTTCAGGGTCGAGCACTTCAAGCAGGGCCGAAGCCGGATCCCCTTGGAAGGATGCGCCGATCTTGTCGATTTCGTCGAGCATCAGCACCGGATTGGCAGTGCCGGCGCTTTTCATGGCCTGGATGGCTTTGCCCGGCATGGCGCCGATATAGGTCCGACGGTGCCCCTTGATTTCCGCTTCGTCGCGCATGCCGCCGACGGAGAAACGGTAGAATTTTCGTTTTAAAGCGTCGGCGATGCTTTTGCCGATAGAGGTCTTGCCGACGCCGGGTGGGCCGACCAGGCAAAGGATGGAGCCGGAGATGTCACCTTTCATTTTACCGACGGCGATAAATTCTAGGATCCGCTCCTTGACATCTTCCAGTCCATAGTGATCCCGGTCCAGCACCCGGCGGGCCCGTTTCAGATCGTAGGAATCCTTGCTGAACTTGCCCCAGGGGAGGATAGTCAGCCAGTCGAGATAATTGCGGCTGACTGTATATTCCGGCGACGAAGGCTCAATCAGCTGCAATTTTTGTATCTCTTCATCAACGGCCTTTTGGGCTTCTTCGCCCAGGGTCAGGTTTTTGAGCCGTTGCTGGAATTTTTCGATCTCCGAGGTTTTGCCCTCT
Organism: Geopsychrobacteraceae bacterium; assembly: GCA_963668145.2. Taxonomy (GTDB): domain Bacteria; phylum Desulfobacterota; class Desulfuromonadia; order Desulfuromonadales; family Geopsychrobacteraceae; genus Seleniibacterium. The sequence goes on along the minus strand of CAXXJU010000043.1, from coordinate 183,813 downwards.
TTTTCCAGCCCCAGTTCCTTCTTGATCGCCTTGAACTGCTCACGCAAAAAGAACTCGCGTTGCTGTTTGGAGATCTTTTCCTCGATCTGCTGGGAAATCTTGGTCTGCAGCCGCGAGACCTCGAGTTCCTTTTTCAGCAGCACCAGGACCTTGTCGATGCGGCGGTGGATATCGAACGTTTCCAGCACCTCCTGCAGCTCGAAGCCGTCGGCGTTGGTCAGGTTGGCGGCAAAGTCGGTGAGCCGGGCCGGGTCGTCCATGCTGGAACGGCCGAGGAACAGTTTGATCTCCTCGGAATAGAGAGGGTTGATCTGGACCAGCTCCTTGAGGGTCGAGATGATCGCCATGGAATAGGCTTTCAACTCCGGGTTGTTGGTGTAGGCCGGGCTCAGGAAATAAGTGACATCGGCAAAGATGACCTCGTTGATCTCCAGCACATCGTCGATGCTAAAGCGTTCCAGGCTGTTGACCAGCACATGGGCGCTGTCCTTTTCGGTGTGGATCAGCTTGAGGATCTTGGCCGCCACCCCGACCTTCTGCAGGTTGGTGGTGGAGTCGTCGTCCTCCAGATCCTGGACCATAACCAGGCCGATGGCCTGGGATTCGGTTTCCATGGCCTGCTTGATGGTGCGGACCCGGGCTTCACCGTTGACGGTCAGCGGAATGATGACACCGGGGAAAGCCGGCCGCGGGCGTAGCGGAATCAGCGGCAGGCGGGAGGGCAGAATATCCCGGGCCAGAACCAGGCCGTCATCGGGCACGGCGTGGACATCGGCATCGGTCTCAACTTCTATCTCATATTCAATCGAGTCGTCGTGGTCTTCAAAATTATCATGCATCAGACTATATCTCCCTTGGGAATCGAGGCTGGGAGGGGCGTTCACGGATGCCCTCCTGACTGAAAAATCAGTCGTTCTCGTTATTGCTCAGTTTCACTTGTTGTTATGCGGAAGCCTTGGTGGCAACCGTTTCGTTTTTAGCTTGGCAACGAGCATTTTTTGACTGTGGCCAGGACATCAAGGGCTTGCGCGGAAGCGTCGTGCTATACGCTGCACAAGTCAGTCCGCTGATTGACGCCGCCACAGTGAAAAAGGGCCGTTGCCGGCTGAAAACAAGCTAAGCAATTGAAAAGATAATAATATCAGACTTTACTTGTCAAGATTTGCAGCCGCGGAAAAAGTTTCCCGATCATTTTTTCCCCTGTTGCAACCTTCCCGTTTCAAAGCGGCTGCTCAAGCCCGGCGGTTTTCTCTCCAGCATCCCACGCTTCGCCCCGGCCGTCCAGCCCTTCCTTTGCGCGTTTCCCGGCCGAAGGATAAAGCTGCTTCTGTTTTCGTTCCGGCTGTGGAATAATTCAGCACATTGAAACCGAGAAAGGCATTTATTCACATGACGGAAAAAAAAGAACAGGTCTACCTGATTGACGGCTCATCCTATATCTATCGGGCTTATTTTGCCATTCGCCATCTCTCCAACTCCAAAGGGGAGGCGACTAACGCGGTCTACGGCTTTACCAATATGCTGCTGACCCTGCTGCGCGACCAGCAACCCGATCATATTGCGGTGATCTTCGACAGCAAAGGCCCGACTTTTCGGAAAGAGCTGTATCCCGAATACAAGGCCAACCGGGCGGCCATGCCCGACGACTTGATCCCGCAGATCCCGCAGATCAAGGATGTGGTGCGGGCCTTCAACCTGCCCGCGCTGGAACTATCCGGCTACGAGGCGGACGATATCATCGCCACTCTGGCCAAACGCTATGCCGAGCAGGGATTCGCGGTGACCGTGGTCACCGGGGACAAGGACCTGATGCAAATCGTCTGTGACGAGGTCCGCCTGCTCGATACCATGAAAGGGAAGATCTCCGAGCGGCAGGACGTGATCGAACGCTTTGGCGTGCCGCCGGAGCAGGTGCTGGAGGTCCTCGGCCTGGCCGGCGACAGTTCAGACAATATTCCGGGTGTGCCGGGGATCGGCGAAAAGACCGCCGCCGGACTGATCCAGGAGTTTGGCAGCATTGACAACCTGCTGGCCAATATTGATCAGGTGAAAGGGAAGAAACGCCAGGAGAACCTGCGCGAGTTCGCCGATCAGGCACGGCTGTCGCGAAAGCTGGCCGACCTGGTTTACGACCTGGATATTTCTGTGAGCGCGGAGGACCTGGCCCTGGGCGAACCGAACCGGGAGGCCCTGGAAGAGCTGTTCCGCAAGTTCGAGTTCAATAAATTGGCCCAGGAGTTTGCGGCCCTGCCGCAGCGAGCCGAAGTGGATGCCGATTACCGGACCGTGTTCAGCGAGGCCGACCTGGATGAGCTGATTGCGGAGCTGCGCCAGGCCAAACGTTTTGCCATCGATACCGAAACCACCAGCCTCAATGCGGTGCAGGCGGAACTGGTCGGGCTGTCCTTTGCGGTCCGCGCCAACCACGGCTGGTACGTTCCGGTCGGCCATCGTTACCTGGGCGTGCCGGACCAGTTGGAGCGCAGCCTGGTGCTGGAGCGGCTGCGGCCGCTGCTGGAGGACGCCGCCTGTCCGAAGGTCGGCCAGAATATCAAGTACGATGCCCTGGTGTTGCGCAATGCCGGGGTGGAGCTGGCCGGGGTGGAGATCGACACCATGGTTCTCTCCTATATCCTTTACCCGGAAGCCAAATCCCACGGCCTGGATGCCCTGGCCCTGGAACACCTGAACCACCGGATGATCCCCTATTCCGAAATGACCGGTACGGGCAAGAAGCAGATCTGCTTTAGCGAAGTGGAGGTGGAACGGGCCACGGTGTATGCCGCCGAAGATGCCGATATCACCCTGCAGCTGGCGGAAAAACTTCTCGCCGAGCTGCCGGAAGGGGCGCCGCACAAGCTCTTTTACGAAGTCGAGATGCCTCTGGTCGAGGTGTTGACCCGGATGGAATGGAGCGGCATCCGCATCGATGCGGAATTCCTCGGCAAACTTTCCGGGGAGATGGGCGAGAAGCTGGTCGACCTGGAAAAGGAAATTCATGCCCTGGCCGGCGGCCCGTTCAACATCAATTCGCCCAAGCAGCTCGGCGAAGTGCTGTTCGAAAAGCTCAGCCTGCCGAAAGGGAAGAAGACCAAGACCGGCTGGTCCACCAATGTGGAGGTGCTGACCACTCTGGCCCATGATCACGAGATCGCTGCGAAGATCCTCGATTACCGTTCTTTGAGCAAGCTCAAGAATACCTATTCCGATGCCTTGCCGAAGCTGATCAACCCGGCCACCGGGCGGTTGCACACCTCCTTCAACCAGACCGTCACCGCCACCGGGCGGCTCTCGTCGAGCGATCCCAACCTGCAGAATATCCCGATTCGGACTACCGAGGGGCGGCGCATCCGTGAAGCCTTCATCCCGGAGCAGGACTGGGTGCTGATTTCGGCCGACTATTCCCAGGTCGAACTGCGGGTCATGGCGCACATGGCCGATGTGGCCGGACTTAAGGAGAGCTTTGCCGCGGGCGAGGATATCCACAAGCGCACCGCCGGGGAGATCTTCAATGTCTTTCCGGAAATGGTCACTGACGAAATGCGCCGCCAGGCCAAGACCATCAACTTCGGTGTGCTCTACGGCATGGGCGCGTTCAGCCTGGGCAAGGACCTGGGCATCAGCCGGGCCGAAGCCCAGCAGTTCATTGACCATTATTTCGAACGTTACCCGGCCGTGCTGCAATACTTGGAAGACAAGAAGACCGAGGCCCGTGAGCATCAGTATGTGACCACCCTGCTCGGGCGGCACTGCGCCATTCCGGAGATTAACAGCAAAAACGGCGCGGTGCGCAGTTATGCCGAACGCAACGCCATCAACTATCCGATTCAGGGCAGCGCCGCGGATATCATCAAGGTGGCCATGGTCAATATCGACCGGAGGCTGCGCGCCGAGCAGCTGCAGTGCCGGATGTTGCTGCAGGTGCATGATGAATTGGTTTTTGAAGCCCCGGCCGCCGAGCTTGAGGCGGTCTGTGAGCTGATCCGCGTGGAGATGGAAGGGGCCGTCCCCCTTGATCTGCCGCTGCGGGTCGATCTTGGCTCGGGCGAAAACTGGGCTCAGGCCCACTGATCCGGACTTAGCGGGCTGTTGAAAAACAGCCTGACGAGCCCACGGATGGGCCTTTTCAACAACCTGTTGATATGGCTGACAATTACAACAGTAAACGCACTGCTCCTTGAAAATTGTTGTTAAATCTCTGTCACGAAAAAACGGGGCCACTTTTACGACGGTAGATCACGCTGATATCCGCGGGTTGGTTACCGCCTGTCTTGGCTACGTCGTGGAGCTGCCTCTCGCTAGAGCCGGGAGTTTGGCAAATGCCTGATCCCATAACAGGCCCGAGGATTCTCCGATACCGAGGCCGCGCTTTTTCGCGACAGAAGCTGGTTGTGTGTCTTTGACTCCTTCGCTATGCCGGGCGTGGCACCGTTTGGGCGATCGCCCAAATAAACGCTGACAACTCCCGAGCGATGGCCGCAATAACAACCTGGCTGCGTTTTCCTTTGCCGATCAGTCGTCGATAACGGGCACAGAGCCTCAATTGTGCTTTCCAGGCAATCTCCCAGACCGCCTGCGGCAGGTGCCTCTGCCGTTCATGTAACCGACGGCTGACCCGAGCCGGAAGTCGATACGACCAAGCTGCTTCGACCAGCATGCGCCGGGCATGTCCGTTACCGGTTTTGGTGATCCCGCCGCGCTTGACCGTCTCGCCGCTGGAGTGTTCCGAGGGAACCAATCCCAGGTACGCCATGAGCTGTCGAGGATGATCAAAGCGCGTCAAGTCTCCCAGCTCGGCAACCGTTGTTGTCGCAACAATCAGGGAGACGCCTCGCAGGGCCTGAATCGCCTCTACGACAGGATTCATGCGCCACTGCTCGGCAAGTTGACGAATCTGTTCGGTCATGCGTTCAACTCGTTCTGTGCAGGAACGTACGGCATCAATATATTCCTGCAAGGTGATCTGCTGGGCCGGGTGCGGCATCTTGATGCAAGAGATCCAGTTCCAGTGAGCCTTGCTCCAGGGCGTTTTCCCGCTGTAGCGGAACCCGCTGCGCAGAAGAAAGGCTCCCAGTTGTTGGCGCGCTTTGCGTTCCGCACTTTTGCTGTCAATTCGGGCCCGGCACAAGTCGCGCATCGCCTCATCCTCGAGACAAGGGACATAGACCGGCGTCAGTTCTCCAGCACGATGTAGCCGCGCCAGCATCTCAGCGTCGCGGCGATCATTCTTGATGCGGTCACCACTTTTTCGCGGAATCAGCGATGGGGCAACCACCTTGCAATCGTAGCCTTGCTGTGTCAGATGCCGATAAATTTCATAGCCACAGGGACCGGCTTCGTAAACAAAGGAGGGTCTGATTCCCCGTGAGACCAGTTTACGGATTACCTTGTCCAGTGAGGCGAGGTCTCCGTTAATGGTGCCGTAATAGCGGATCTCACTATTGCGGCCAGTATCGGCTAACGCGACATCGATCGAGCTTTTATGAACATCGAGACCAACATAAGTGATAGACTTTGTCATGACCTGTCTCCTTGGTTATGGCTCTGTGCCGGTTGTTTTAACAACTCCAGCATAACCCACGTTTGCAAGGGGCAGGTCTTCTCTTTTTTAACTGTCAGCCATGATGGCTAGGCCCCGTTCCTGATTGACCAACGGCCCCGCTCAGGCTTCCCTGCAGCGGGGCTTTTTTTGCGTCAGCTTTCGCGTTGGCTGACGCCTGTGCTATTTTATAAGACAGGTCGAAGGGACTGCCAGGTTTTGACCCTGCGCTGATTTTCGATTTATTTGCCTACAGAAACGACGGATACCGCTATGAATTTCAAACGTTTCAAAAACAAAGCAACCTGCCCGGAACTGACCGATGCGCCCCCTTTGGGGATGGACGCCGAATCGCTGGGCGACGACTTTCGCAGTTATTATACCTACAACCTGGGGCGCGACCGGAATTGCCGGCTGACTCACTATGCCTACGAAGCCCTGGCCCTGACCGTTCGCGACCGGCTCATGGAACGCTGGAAAAATACCCGCTATGCCTATGAAGAGAGCGACTGCAAACGTGCCTACTACCTGTCCCTGGAATTCCTGATGGGGCGCTCCCTGGGGAATGCGGTGCATAATCTGGGGATCGAAAAAGAGGTGGCTGACGCCTTGCACGAGGTCTATCTCGACATGGAGGAACTGGCGGATATCGAGCCGGACGCCGGGCTTGGCAACGGCGGCCTCGGCCGGCTGGCCGCCTGCTTCCTGGACAGCTGCGCGACCTTGCAATTACCGGTGATGGGCTACGGCATCCGCTATGAATACGGCATGTTCCGCCAGCATATCAAAAACGGCTACCAGATTGAGGAGCCGGATCACTGGCTGGCATCGTCCAACTGCTGGGAGCTGGAACGCCCGGAGTATCGGCAACGGATCAAATTCGGCGGGCGCAGCGAATTCTACAACGATGCCTCGGGCAAGCTGCGGGTCCGCTGGGTCGACACCCGCGATGTTCTGGCCATGCCCTACGATGTGCCGATTCCCGGCTATCGCAATGAAACGGTCAATACCCTGCGGCTGTGGAAAGCCGTGGCCACCGAAGAATTCGATCTGGACGAATTTAACTCCGGCGATTATGCCGGCTCGGTTGCGGCCAAAAACGAGGCGGAAAAAATTACCATGGTTCTGTATCCGAACGATGCCAGCGAGAACGGCAAGGACCTGCGTCTGCGCCAGCAGTATTTCCTCGCTTCCGCCAGTTTGCAGGACGTTTTTGAGCGCTGGGCCGGGGTGAAGGGGAAGGACCTGACGGAGTTCGCCGAAAAGAACTGTTTTCAGCTCAATGACACTCACCCCAGTATTGCCGTCGCCGAACTGATGCGGCTGTTGCTGGACCGGCACGGGCTGGAGTGGAACGACGCCTGGGATATCACCCAGCAGACCATGGCCTATACCAACCACACCCTGTTGCCCGAAGCGTTGGAAAAGTGGCCGGTGCGCCTGTTTCAGACGGTGCTGCCCCGGCTGCTCGACATCATTTATGAAATCAACGCCCGCTTCTTAAGTCAGGTGGCGCAACGCTGGCCCGGCGATCAGGAGCGTCAGCGGCGCATGTCCCTGATCGAAGAAGGACCGGAACCGCAGGTGCGGATGGCCTATCTGGCGATTGTCGGCAGTTTTTCCGTGAACGGGGTTGCCGAACTCCATTCACAGCTGTTGCGCGAAGGGCTGTTCCGGGACTTTTACGAGCTCTGGCCGGAGAAGTTCAACAACAAGACCAACGGGGTGACCCAGCGGCGCTGGCTGGCCTATGCTAATCCCGGCTTGAATCAGCTGATCAGCAGCAAGATCGGCAGCGGCTGGGTGACCGAGCTCGATCAGCTCAGCCGGTTGAAGCCCTTAGCGGAGGATCCTGAATTCAGGGACGAGTGGCAGCGGGTCAAGTACAACAACAAGCAGCGCCTGGCGCAACTGGTCAAGGACGAGTGTAAGGTAACCTTCAACCCTGAAGCGCTGTTTGATGTCCAGGTGAAGAGGATTCACGAATACAAGCGGCAGTTGCTCAATGTGCTGCACGTGATCCACCTGTATGACCGGATCAAACGGGATGATGTCGCAGACTGGACCCCGCGCTGCGTGCTGATCGGCGGCAAAGCAGCCCCTGGCTATCAGATGGCCAAGCTGATCATCAAGCTGATCAGTAATGTCTCGATCATGGTCAACAACGATCCCCAGGTCGGGGATTTGCTCAAGGTGGCCTTCTTCCCCAATTACCGGGTTTCTGCCATGGAGGTTATCGCTCCGGGCGCCGATCTGTCCGAGCAGATATCGACCGCCGGCAAAGAGGCTTCCGGGACCGGCAACATGAAATTTATGCTCAACGGCGCGCTGACCATCGGCACCCTGGACGGCGCCAATATCGAAATCCGCGAGGAGGTCGGAGCCGACAACTTTTTCCTGTTCGGGCTGACTGCTGCGGAAGTCGAGGCCCTGCGTCCGCACTATGATCCCAGCGGCATTATTGCGGGGAACGAGGACCTCCAGCGGGTCATGAACCTGCTCAAGCATGGCCATTTCAACCAGTTTGAAGCGGGGATTTTCGATCCGTTGATTGCGGCCATTGAAAGTCCTTACGACCCCTGGCTGACCGCGGCGGATTTCGCCTCCTATGTTACGGCGCAGCAACAGGTCGCCTCGGCCTATCGGGATCGGGCCGGCTGGACGCGGATGAGTATTCTCAACACGGCCAGCGGCGGCAAGTTTTCCACCGATCGGACCATGGTTGAGTATAATCGGGAGATTTGGCGTTTGCCGAAAATCGCCAACGGGGTCGATGCCGAGTTGGACAGGAAGTTCCATCCCGAATCGATCCTCGATGCGCCGGTTTCCTGATCGGTTCCTCTCAGCAACCGGTCAGAGCAGCACAACCCGGTTGCGTCCGGCTTCTTTGGCCTGATACAGGGCGTCATCCGCTCGTTTCAGGAGCGGATCGATGCTGATGTCTTCTGCGCTGCGCATGGTCAGGCCGATGCTGACGGTGACATTGAGGGTTTGGTTCACGGTGTTGATCTTCAATTTGGAGATCTGCTGCAGTAACCGGGTACAGGTCTCCAGCGCGGTGGTGCGGTCGGTCTCGATGAGCACGGCGGCAAACTCCTCGCCGCCGAAGCGGCCGAAGATATCCGTCGTGCGCAACTCCTGCAGGCAGCAATCGACTAGCTTTTTGAGAACTTCATCGCCGGTGGCGTGGCCGTAGCGATCGTTGATCTTTTTGAAATAGTCGATATCGAGCATGACCACCGCCAGCTGCGAGCCATAACGGGAGCTGCGTTTCAGTTCCTGCTCTGCACATTGGATAAAATGCCTGCGATTGCCGGCTCCGGTCAGCGGGTCGGTGGCGGCCAGCCGTTGCAGTTTTTCCTCCATCTTCTTCCGAGTGGTGATGTCGCGCACCGCCGAATAGATCTTTTGCTGCTCCGAGTCCGGATAGGAACTCCAGGCCAGCCACTTCAACGAACCGTCTTTACAGCGATAGCGGTTTTCAAAACCGACGAGACTTTCGCCCCGGGCCAGCTTCTCCCCGGCGGCAAGGCTGGTGGCAAAGTCGTCAGGGTCGATGAAATCAAGCCAGGAGCGGCCCTGCAGCTCTTCTTCCGACCAGCCCAGATTTTTCGTCCAGGCCGGATTGAGTTCCCTGAAGCGACCGTCGAAGTCGCTGATGCAGAGCATGTCGAGGGACACTTCAAAGATTCGCCGGCGATTGTCTTCGGCCTGCTTCAAGTCGGTAATGTCATGGACACTGACCACCACAAATTCAGGGGCTTGTGGTGGGTCCTGCAGCGGGTGGTAGGTGATGGTCATGAAGCGATGGCCAAGGGTGGGCAGATCCATCCAGGATTGGAACTGACAGGGTTCCCCGGCAAATGCTTTGCGCAGGTTCGGCTCGGTGTGTTGCTGATAATGGGTTGCGCTGATCAATCCACTGATGTGGGTGCCGATCAGTTCGGACCGGTTTCTGTTGAACGCGCGCAGATAAGCGTCATTAGCCAGATGAAAGCGGGCATCCCGGTCGAGGACCGCGATCAGGGTGGGGGTGGAGGCGATAACCTGGCCGTAGCGGCGCAGCTCTTCTTCCAGGCGACGGGTCTGGGTGACGTCGCGCGCGAAGGTCGAAGCCCCGGTGATCTGTTGTCCGTCTCTGACCGGCTGAATTGTCGCCGAGAAAATGCGCCCGCCGGGGGTTTTGAATTCCGTCTGCTCGGTCTGGCCTTGCAGGACCCGTTCGAAAATGTTGCTGAAACGTTCTGCTTCGTGACCAGGGAACATTGCCGGGATCGGCTGACCCGGACTGACCTCGGCTGTATTAAAAGTCTGCAGCGTGGCGAGAGCGGTGCCGTTGGCCTGAACCAGTTTTTTATCACAATCCATCAACCAGATCAGATCCGCGCTGCTGTCAATCAAGGCATTGAGTTTGGAGAGATCCTGGCGACAGAGTTGGTACGGAGTCTGATCCGGATTCTGGCGTTGTGCCTCAAGCTCAGCTTCCAGTTCAGAAATCCTGCGGATGGCTTGGAGCAAATCCGGGGATTGCTCAGGTGGGGGAGCTGCTGCTTTCATCATAGTGCGCCTCTTTGACAGACTGCCGGTCAGACGGCTGGTGGAACCCGGATGGCTTGCATACTGATTTTTCAAACCGGCTTGAAGCAGTACCGGGAGGAACTTTTTCTTCTTCTTGCGGGAAATATCCCTATAATAACACGCGCCTGACTTAGGAAAGAACAAGTATGGGCAGGAAATTTCAGAATATTTCGTTTCCGTGTGATTTTGTCTCATTGATGTGACTTTGGCCTGATATCCAGGGGGCAGGTTGGGGAAGTCCAATAAGAATCTGTTCTTAAGGTTCAGAATATTCTATGATTGAGTTAACGTCTTCCCACCGCTGGCGTGTGGTTGGGAAAGCGGAAGTCGTATCTCTTTAGCTGCTTTGCTGTGCAGCGCTGGCAATGGCCTTGCTCCGGCCGGTCGGCTGCGCAGCTGAACAGAAAATAGTGACAGGGTATTATTTTGGCGCTTGTTTATGTTGATGATCTGACCGAAGGAATGGTCCTGGCCGCAGACCTGCTAACCCCGACAGGCCGGTTTGTGCTTGCGGCAGGGGCCTGCTTGCAGGCCGCCCATCTGCCGTTGTTGAAGGGCTGGGGGATTATTGAAGCCGATATCGCAGCGGACAGCCTGGATGAGAGCTACACCGAGCAGCAGGAGGCCAGCGTCGAGTTTCAGGAGCGGGCCGAGGCCTACCTCTGGCGGCGCTTCGTGCTGAATGATCTGGACCAGGAGCCCATCGCGACCCTCTACCGGCATGTCACCCATCGTGCGGCACTGAGTCTGCAAAGCGGCTGGGACCCGATTTCCTTCCGCAGCGATTCCCTGGTGATCGATCCTGAACAAGTGCCGCCTCCGCTGAGCATCCCGCAGCTGTTGCGCGGGAATATCGAGCTGGTTTCCTTGCCGACGGTGTATGCACATATCATCGAACTGCTGAAACAGCCCGATGCCTCTTCATACCGGATCGCCAATGCCATCGATAAGGATCCCAGTCTGACGGTGCGCCTGTTGCGCCTGGTCAACAGTCCTTTTTACGGTTTTGCCGGGAAAATCGATTCGGTCTCCAGGGCGGTTTCCCTGCTCGGCACCAACGAGCTGACCAACCTGACCCTGGGAATCACGGTGGTCAAACAGTTCGGCCAGGTCCCTTCCGATGTTCTCAACATGGACTCGTTCTGGCGGCATTCCATCCGCTGTGGGCTTTTTGCCAGTTATTTTGCCGAAGTCCTCGGTGAAAAAGAACCGCAAGCCTATTTTACCGGTGGACTCCTGCATGATATCGGCCGGCTGGTGATGCTGGAGCGGATGCCGCGACAGTATGCCGCCGCGGTGGCCAAGGCCAGGCAGGAACATATGCCGATGTGCCGGGCGGAACAGGAATATTTGAAAATGGATCACAACTTGATCGGCAAATTTTTGGCGGAAAAATGGCGCTTGTCGTCGGCCCTCACGCGGATGATCGGCGGTCATCATTCCCCCCGCCTGGCCCACTATTCCCGTGAGGCCTGCCTGGTGCATCTGGCCGATATCTTTGCCCACGCCTCCGGGCACCAGGCCCTGCTGGTCAACGAGATTCCCGAGCTGCAGCAGCGGGCCTGGACGGAAACCGGCTTGACTCCGGAAATGATTGCGCCAGCCCTGGTCAAGGTTGATCAGGAATTCAAACAGATCGTGCGGGTCTTTTTTGCGGGCCCGGACGGCGCAGAGGGCTGAGCCAAAGCGACTTCAGCCCTGGCTGGCTGCGGGCTGTTTTCGCGCAGCGGCAAGGAGCTGCTTGCCCGAAGCCCGGGCAATCCCATTGAGCATACCGTTAAAGACAAAATGATGAAACGGCAGCACCGCATACCAGTAGAGCAGGCCCAGTAAGCCGCGCGGCAGGAAGCGGGCGATCTGTTGCAGCTCCGTGCTGGTGTCGGAAAGCGGCCTGAGTCTGAACAGCAACACCGCCTTGCCCGGGACTTTCATTTCTGCGGACAGCATCAGGAACCCGGGCCTGGCAACGGCCACCACCCGCCAGAAATCGATGGCGTCCCCCGGATACAGCTCTTTGGAACTGCGTCGGCCGCGCCGTAGCCCAACCCCGCCGCAGAGCCGATCGATCGCACCGCGCAACCGCCACAGCCAATCTGCATAATAGTAGCCGACCTCTCCACCGATGGAACTGACTGCCGGCCAGATCTCCTCCGCGCTGCCGGCCAGAATAACCTTGCGGGCGTCTTCGAACAGGTTACCACCGGCCCAGCCCGGATCGCCGGGGATGCTCCACTCGGCCGGGGGGATACGTCCGGAATCGGTCCAGGCGGTTTCTACCTGTTGTTGCCTGATCCGATCCAGGGCCAGGCGGATGGCTTTGCGGGCGTCGAACAGCTCCTGAGGGAGCAGTTCGGTGATCCGCCGGTCACGGCAGACGACCGGGCTGCTCAACCCTTCCGCCAGCGGTCGGGCAATGGCCGCGGGCACCGGCGTGACCAGATGGATCCAGTAGGAACTCAGCCTGGGGGTGAGAACCGGAACGGGAATAATCCAGCGCTTCGCCAGCCCGGCTTCTTCCGCATAGATTTTCATCAGTTCGCGATAGCTGGTGATCTCGGGCTGGCCGATATCAAAGGTGCCGCCGCGCAAGGCCGGGACTTGCAGGCAACCGACCAGGTAATGCAGTACGTTGCGGATACCGATGGGCTGGCAGGGGGTGTCGACCCAACGCGGTGTGATCATGACCGGCAGGTGCTCGACCAGGTAGCGGAGGATTTCGAAGGAGGCACTGCCCGAGCCGATGATCATGGCCGCCCGCAAAATAGTCACCGGGACCGGCCCCTGGCGGAGCAGTTCGCCGACTTCCGTACGCGAGGCCAGGTGATGACTGAGCTGGCCGCTGGCCTCGCCGAGGCCGCCCAGATAGATGATTTGTTCCAGCTCAGCTGCGGCCGCCGCCTGTGCCATGTTGACGGCGGCCTGTCGGTCGGTGCGGGCGAAATCGCCGACCGCCGGGTTCATGGAGTGGACCAGGTAATAAGCGCTATGGCAGCCGGCCAGCACCCGCTTGAGGGTCTCGCCATCAAGGACATCTCCTTTGACGATCTCCATACGCTCATGCTCCCCCCAGGGGCGGCTCTGCAGTTTTTCCGGGGCACGGACCAGGGCACGCACCCGGTAACCAGCATCAAGCAGGCGCGGCACCAGCCGGCCGCCGATATAGCCGGTGGCGCCGGCGACAAAAACGGGCCGGCCGGTTTTTTCTGTCGTCATCAGCTAGCTCCCTGTTTTATGATCGGGTTATTGAACAAGTCCGTTGCGGGACTTTCTCAATCAGGCCGGGGCCATTGCCCTTTTGCCGACCTGACAGAAACAATACGTTCAGCATCTGACATTGCGTTTGAATGCCCATCCATGGGCCCAGTAGACTGTTTGCAGGCCGTCTGCGCTGGAGGGTGGTCCGGTTCGCGTGGTTTTTTCCACAACCTGTTCAAGGAGACTATAGCATGGATGAAAAAATTCGCCTCGGCGTCAGCAGCTGTCTGCTCGGCGCTCAGGTCAGGTATGATGGCGGCCACAAGCTGGATCGTTATCTGCGCGATGTGCTGGGTGCCTATGTCGACTTTGTCCCGGTCTGTCCGGAAGTGGAAGTCGGTCTGCCGGTACCGCGCGACACTTTGCGGCTGGTTCAGCATGAAGGGGACTCGGTGCGGCTGGTCTTCGCCCGGAGTGGTGAAGACATCACCGAGCGGATGGAACATTGGGCGCGGCAGCGGGTCCGTGAACTGGAAAAAGAACAGCTGGACGGCTTTATCTTCAAATCGAAATCCCCCAGCAGCGGCATGGAACGGGTCAAACTTTACGCCGCCGGCGGGGTCCCGAAAAAGGTCGGGGTCGGGGTTTTTGCGCGGATTTTCATGGAATATTTTCCGCTGCTGCCGGTTGAGGAAGAGGGGCGCCTGAACGATCCAAAGCTGAGGGAAAATTTTATTACCGCCATATTTACCCTGAAGCGTTGGCGGTTGCTGATGGGGAGTTCTCCGGACCTGGGCGACCTGGTTGATTTCCATACCCGGCATAAACTGTTGATCTTTGCCCATAGCGAAACGATCTATCGCAAATTGGGGCGGCTGGTCGCTATCGGCAAACAGCAACCGCTGACCGATCTGCTGGCTGAATACCTGGTGCTGCTGAAGGAAGCGTTGCGCCTGCAAACCACGGTCAAAAAACATATCAATGTGCTTTATCATATCCTCGGTTATTTTAAACGCCACCTCGAGCCTGACGAGAAACAGGAATTGATCGAGCTGATCGAAGATTATCGTAACGGCCTGCTGCCCTTGATTGTCCCGATCACCATGATCAATCATTTTGTGCGCAAATACGACCAGCCCTACCTGGCCGCCCAGATCTATCTCAAACCGCATCCCAAAGAGCTGAAATTGCTCAACCTGGTCTGACCACGATCCGGCTGTGGCCGGTTTTTGTCCACCCCCTTTCCCGCCGTTGATGTTCCTGGACGACGAGGCCATAGGTCCTGGTGGGAGGCATGACTAGCGGGTTTTTGTCTCTCGGCTGGAGCCTGCCGGCGAACCATGAATTGTCCGGGTACGGCTGGACTCATCAGGATCATCGGCTATACTGATACACCGAATAGAACACATGATCGTTCTGAAATCTTTCAGTCTACCAAGGAGGAAACAATGCCGGAATTTGGTCACCCTTTCAGTGTCCTGAAGCATGATCGTCAATTGACCCATCAAGAACTGGTCAGGGCCATCCGTTTTATGGTCGCCGCGGAATATGAAGCCATTCAGCTCTATCAGCAGCTCGCCGAATCGACGGACAATGTCCTGGCCCAGCAGGTGCTGATCGATATCGCTGATGAGGAAAAGGTTCATGCCGGGGAATTTTTACGGCTACTCAAAGAATTGGATCCGGAAGAGGAAAAATTCTATCAGGAAGGTGCCCGGGAAGTCGAAGACGAGTTCCTGGGCGGAGCGGGCCAGGCCGAGGACGCCCCGACCGCGAATGCTGGGTCCGGGGCGGGCTTGGGAATAGGAAGTTTGAAAAAATAATATCTCAAACACAGGAGTCATTATGGATTTATTACGTCGAGAACTTGCTCCGATCAGCCCGGTCGGCTGGAGTGAAATTGATGCCATGGCCAAGGAAACCCTGGTTGCCAATCTGTCAGGGCGGAAATTTGTCGATATCGACGGCCCTCATGGTATCGGCCATGCGTGCGTGACCCTGGGGCGGTTGGCCATGCCGGAAAAAACCAAGAACGGCGCGGTCGGCTACGGAATTCACCAGGTCCAGCCCCTGGTTGAAGCGCGGGTTAATTTCAGCCTGCAGACCTGGGAGCTGGATAATGCCGAGCGCGGCGCCAAAGACATTCAACTTGATGCTTTGGTTGAAGCCTGCCGGGAAATTGCCTTGTTTGAAGAAAAGGCGATCTATGAAGGATTCAAGCCTGGCTCGGTGAAAGGCCTGATCGAGCATGTCAAAGGAGAACAGTTAGGGGTTACCCTGGACATGGATTCCATTGTTGATGCCGTTTCCGAAGGGCAGGCGCGGATGTTAAAAGAAGGGGTCGAAGGGCCCGCTAATTTCGTGGTTTCGCCGGGAATCTGGAAGTTCCTGGCGCGGGAGCACCCCGGGCGGGACATTGCGGTCGATTCTGGAGCGCCAGATCGAAGGCAAGGTCATTTACTCGGAACTGGTCAAAGATGCCCTGCTGGTCTCCAGCCGTGGCGGTGACCTCGAACTCACGGTCGGCCAGGATTTTTCCATCGGCTATCACAGCCACACCGCAACTGAGATCAATCTGTTTGCCACCGAGTCCTTTACCTTCAGGGTTGTGGCCCCGGAGGCGCTGGGTCGGATTCAAGTTGAAATAACCGGCCCTGCCGTAGAATTGGATCGACAAGCCCCGCGCTGGAGTAAGCGCGGGGGCTTTTTTGTCTGTTGCTGCCACCCCTAACCTGTTTGCATATTGCCTGTTATTCTAAGTGGTTAAGGGGAGTATTGAAAAGGGTGAGCAGGCCGGAGCTTGATTGTTACCAAAAAGGTGATATATTTACTTTTAAAGCCAGTAAGCAGATTGCTTGCCGGCATTTGCTTTTTAGGAGTTGTTTTATGGTGAGATTGTCCAAGAAATTAGTCTTTGTCGCTTTTTGCCTGGTTGCGTTGCTGGCGGTCGGTTGTGAATCCAACGATGGCCCAGCGGAAAAGGCCGGTGAAAAGCTCGATCAGTCTGCGGAAAAAGTCAAAGAGGACCTTTCCGCGGCCGGTGAAAAAATCAAGGATGCCGCAGATAACGTGGGTGACAAGCTTGATAACGATGGCGTTGCCGAAAAAGCCGGTGAAAAAATCGATAAGGCTGTGGAAAAGGTCAAGAAAGCGACTAAGACTGAGTAACTCTGGTCCTGTTTCCAGCGAAAGGAGTTGACAATATTATGCTGTCCTGGGCTTTTCTTTTTCTGGTTATCGCCCTCATTGCCGGTGTGCTTGGTTTTGGCGGAATCGCCGGCACTGCCGCGGGTATAGCCAAAATCTTGTTTTTCATTTTCCTGGTAGTCTTTGTGGTCGCTCTGATCTTTGGTCGCAAGCCGAAGGTCTGAGAGGGCAACAGGCAGCAGCAAATGAACGAAACAGGGCTGGAACCGAGAAGTTCCAGCCCTGTTTCGCAATATTGGCGAGGGGGAGCTAACCGCTGACCGGGACGGAGATGAATTCCGTTGGTGCATGTCGTCTGCGGTCTTGACCTGAGAATTCTTGCCGGTGGAACGAGCGGATCGGGTCTTCAGTGACATTCACCCAGTGGTCACTGCGCCGAAACTCCTGCACTTCGCCCAGATACAACAAGATATCGAGAAACTTCTGATCAACAACATCCTCTTTGCCGTTTTTGTAAACCACTTGAATCATCAAACCGTTCCTCCTTTTTCAATCATTCAGCCATTGAGAAAGAAAAGTCCAATGCTTTCCGGTAACACAATAAATCCTTATGTTATCAAAAAACAGCATAAAATGGGATGCTTTTGTTGCGGATGGCAGGACATTGAAAGGTCACCGGAAATTAAAATTTCCCTGTCAGGCTGGCGAAGGCTCCGACTGCCTCCATGGCGCGTTCCTGATAAATAAAAATATTCCAAAAAAATATCTTGTTAAAAGACAATAAATGAATTAACGTTAATTTATGGGATGTTTAAATCATCGCTTTCTTATGATTGCGTTGCGGCGAAAGCCGAATGTTTTGGTCGGACCTATTTTCTCCACATGACGTCTTCCTTTTGAAATTAGGTCTGAGTGATATCTTCCTGGGTGTTTTCCAAATGTAAATATCTAGAATTCCTTTGATTTTAAAACCCGGCTATTTAACACCAATGAAAAGAGAACAAAGGAGTCGTTTGTGAAAAACAGTTTGACATTCAAACAGAAAATGGTGCTGGTCCTGTTCTTGGCGGTGCTCGGTTTTGCCGTGGTCACCACATTGGCCATCTCCGGTTTAACGGATATGAGCAAGGCCCTGAGCAAGGCCGATTCCGTTGCCCGAGGAATCGGTGAAGCTTCTCAGATTCAACTGACTCTGCTGAAAATTGCCGACAACAGTCGAAATTTACAGATGAACGGGGTTGAAAACTTTCTCAAGGACATGGATCAGCAGCTTGCCGAACACAAACGCGCCTTGGCAGCACAGCTCTCCTCCCTGCAAGGTTCGGCTTTGGCAGAGGATATCGTCTGGATGGAGTCCGCCAGTGAGGATTTCAGAAAGAACTTCCACCGCTTTGCCGAGTTGAAAACAACCCTTGGTTTCAAAGAAGATGAAGGTTTGCAAAAAACTCTCATCGACTATGGTGATAAGGTCAAAAAGGAGATCTGGTTCGGTTCTTTCAGTGAGCAGATCTTAAAGCTCCAGGTTGACAGCAGTGCCTACCTGGCCAATGGCGACCCCGAACAGGCCAAGCAGATCGCTAACTATCTGGGCGATTTGAAAAAGCAGCTGGAAGAAAAGAACATGGGTGGCCTGGAAACCAAGGGTGGGATCACTTTTGCGGCGCTGCTCGACCAGTATGGTGCTTTGTTAAAAACTGTTGTCGAGCCGCGCACCGAGTTGCATACGGTTGAAGCGGCCATCAATCAGCTGATGGAAGATATCAAGGCCCGCAGTACGGTAATGAAGGACAATGGTACTTTGCTGCTTGAGCAAAGCGGCGCTGCGGCAGCCCAGGCCAA
The DNA here is from genome assembly GCA_963668145.2 of Geopsychrobacteraceae bacterium. Classification (GTDB taxonomy): domain Bacteria; phylum Desulfobacterota; class Desulfuromonadia; order Desulfuromonadales; family Geopsychrobacteraceae; genus Seleniibacterium. The sequence goes on along the minus strand of CAXXJU010000043.1, from coordinate 165,515 downwards.
ACATGCCGCGTTGATGCAAATGAGCATCGGGGCGATTGCTACCGGGCTTCTGCTTTGCCTGGTATTGATCTGGATCAGCAGGGATTTCCTGGGGTCACTGAAGAAGGTTATCGGGGTCGTTGATCAGGTGGCTGATGGCGACCTGCACATTACCCTCGAAGCTGGGCGCAAGGATGAAATCGGTCGTCTGTTGTTCTCCCTGAGCAATATGGTGGATAAACTGAAGCAGGTTTGTGCGGCCCTGGACGCACTGGCCATGGGTGATCTTACCTTTGCCCTCGACATTGAAGACGGCAAGAAGGATGAATTGAGAAGGGCTCTGCTGAAGGTGCGGGACGACCTGAGCGCCATGGTCAGTCAACAGCTGGTGTCCGGCCAGCAGATTTCTTCCGGCAGTGTGAATGTCAGTGATTTTTCCCAATCCCTGTCTCAGGGGGCAACCGAGTCAGCCGCATCTCTCGAAGAAATCTCAAGTTCTCTTAATGAGATGTCAAGCCAGACGAAATTCAACGCCGAGAACGCCAGCCAAGTCAACACGCTTTCCAGTGAGGCCAAGAAGGCTGCCGACGAAGGTAATTCGCAGATGGAGCGGATGGTAGCCGCTATGGCGGAAATCAACACCGCTGGCCAGAGCATCAACAAAATCATCAAGGTCATTGATGAAATCGCCTTCCAGACCAACCTGCTGGCTCTCAATGCCGCGGTCGAAGCTGCTCGTGCCGGGCAGCATGGCAAAGGCTTTGCCGTGGTTGCCGAAGAGGTGAGAAACCTGGCTGCCCGGAGCGCCAAAGCGGCCTCGGAAACCAGTGAACTGATCGCCGGGACCGTCGAAAAAACTCAAAATGGAGTGGAAATAGCCCATCAGACCGCCAAGTCCCTGGAAAAAATCTATGGCGGTGTCTCCAAGGTCTCAGACCTGGCTGAAGAGATTGCCTCCGCTTCCACTGAACAGGCCAGCGGGATCGGTCAGATCAATCAGGGGCTTGGCCAGATCGACCGGGTTATTCAGCAGAATACGGCCACGGCTGAAGAAAGCGCCTCCGCTGCCGAGGAATTGTCCAGCCAGGCCGCCGAATTGCTGAGTATGCTGAAACGTTTTAAGTTGAATGAATTGAATAATCAACTTGTCTATAAGCCGCAACAGAAACAGCTGGCTTGACCGGTTACAGGCTGGCAGGCCCCTCGGGATCGTTTGGAATCGGGACCGGCTCAGGACATGCTGCATTATGGCCGGCCAGGTTTTGACCGGATAACATTGTCATGGTGGGTAAAGCCCGGAATCAAAGCTGTTATTGATTCCGGGCTTGCTTTTAAACGGTACTGATTGGGACGCACCTCCAGAAGAGACCTCAAAACAGCCTTGTTTTGAGGATGACTCTCTATTGTTAATGGACGAATAAAATAGTATCAATCAAGATTTGAATATGTTAATTAGTTGGTGGGGGCCAGTTTTTGCTGTTTTAGCCACGATACCCTCTTTTTATACAGCTGGAGCCGGAAAGGAATCTTATGAACGACGCAATTCCATCTGCACCGGAATGTGCCGCTCTCTATCAAAGCGCTTTCGAAGAAACTCCGATTGCCTCGTTTATTCTGGATGCCCAGGGATGCGTTCTGTTTTGGAATAAAGCCTGCGCGCAACTGACCGGTCTTGCCGCCGAGGAGGTCGTTGGAACCACTGAGGTCTGGAAAGGTTTTTTTCCCCGCCCCCGACCGGTCTTGTCGCAACAATTGCTCGAAGCTCATCAACCCTCAGGCAAAAATTCCTGCGCGGTCAACCTGTTCAGTCATACTTCGGAGCTCTCAAGAGAGGGGCTGTTCCGTTCCGTAAATGGACGAGAACGCTACCTGCTGGTGCAATGCCGTTTGCTCCGCGATGACAACGGGGCCGTTGTCGGTTGTATCGAGTCATTGACCGATTGTACTGACAGTAAGATTTATCAGCGCCAGTTTGCTTTCAGCAAGACCCACGATACTTTGACGGGTCTGCCCAATCGAACCTTGCTGGAGGAAAGCCTTTCTCAGGCTCTGCATCTGGCGCATCGAGCTGTCGATTTCGTTTCGGTTTTCTGGATTCAACTGCAGGACTATGACAGTATCGAAATCGCGTTTTCCGATGCCGACTTGGCTAGCCTGCTGGAAACAGTGTCCAGGCGGTTGTTGTCTGAGGTTCGGGCCATCGATACCCTGGCTTATTGCGGCAGGGGAGAATTTGTGGTCGCCGCTTCGAAGTTTCGTCATGAAGACTATATCCCCGATCTAGCCCATCGTTTACGCGATGCTGCAAGCTTATCGGTCCCCCATTCCGGCAAATCATTTAAAACTGCATGTCAGGTCGGGGTGAGCATTTTCCCCCGGAACGGTCAAAATGTCGAGACCCTGCTGGCGAACGCCAGGAAAGCGGCCACCATGGTCGGAGGGGAGAAAGATGTCCTGATCCGTTTTGCCAGCGATGAGTTGAATGATAAATATCTGCTGCGGCTGAACCTTGAAGATCAGCTCAAAGGCGCCATTAAGTACGATGAGCTAAGTCTTCATTTCCAACCCAAAGCATCGTTAAGAACCGGCCGTATGACCGGGATGGAGGCGTTGTTACGTTGGCACAATCCGAAGCTTGGTTCGGTCAGCCCAGCGGTCTTTATCCCTCTGGCGGAAACCCTCGGGCTGATTGAACCGATCGGGGAGTGGGTTTTTAAATCTGTCTGTGAACAATATCAGCGATGGCTGAATAAATGCCTTTCGCCTCCGCCGATTTCACTGAATCTGTCCGGAGGGCAGCTGCGTAACCGGGATTTCGTGTTTTTTGCCGGGGAAATCCTCCGTAAAACCGGGGTGCCGATCCAGATGCTGGAGCTTGAAGTGACCGAAACGGCCATGATGGGGAACCTTGATACGGCTCAGAAGATTCTCGGAGAGTTGAGGGGAATGGGGTTTTCGATTTCGCTGGATGATTTCGGCACCGGGTATTCAAGTCTCAGTTATCTACGCCAACTGCCCATTGACAAGATAAAAATCGATCGTTCTTTTGTCATGGAAATCACTCATGATCCCAATAGCGCGGCGATTATCAAAGCGACTAAAGCCATGGCTGAAGCCCTTGGCCACGAGGTTATTGCTGAAGGGGTTGAGACCGAAGGTCAGTTACGCTTTCTGGAAAAAATCGGCTGTGATGAAATTCAGGGCTATTTTTACTCAAAGCCACTTGCGCCTGATAAATTGGAGCAGTTTTTGAGAGAGCGGCCGGTCCTTCCCATTGCTGCTACGCATGAAGAGGTCAAACGAATTTTGCTGGTGGATGACGATCCAGGCGTGCTGACAACCTTGGGCGGATTGCTCGAAGACAATGGTTACGCGGTCGATACCGCCGGCAATGCCGAAGAGGGTTTTTTCAAACTGGCCCAGCAAGATATCTCGGTGGTTATTACCGATTTGGTTATGGACGGCCTGGACGGAGCCAGTTTCCTGGCGCGGGTCAAAAAGCTCTACCCGCAGACCGTGCGGATTGCGTTTACCGGCCAGCAGGATATGGCTATCCTGATGAACGCGGTGAATAAGGGTGCGGTCTTCAAATTCTTTTTAAAACCCTGGTCCGAGAGTAAGGTGACCGGCATTGTCGAAGAAGCCATCCAATATCATCGTTTTCTGGCTAAACTCAAGAATTAGCCGCCGCTGGCCGGTGTTAACCGCGACAGTTTCATGGCTCGCAAACTCTTGAGACAGCCCCCGCTGACCCTGGGGACAGTCCCGAGTTTACTGCAAAGTTGCTTAAACTAGCGCTATATAGGACAGCGCACTTTTCTCCACCGGGCTTAAAAAAGGCCAGTGGACTTTTTCAACAACCTGTTGATATGGCTAGTGACTGTGGCGTGATTCGCCGCGGGTGGCGATCACATCCAGATAGGAAACGGCATATTCCAGGCAACCACCGGTTTCCAATTGGCCGACTTCTCTACGATAAAATTCTTCCCATGGGGTCTGGTTGTTAAACTGCGGAGGAGGCAGTTCCTTGCGGCGCTGTTCCAGTTCGGCGTCGCTGAGCAAGACATCGGCCCGGTTCTGATTTAAATCAATCCGTACGGTATCACCGGTTTTGAGCAGCGCGATATTGCCGCCAACCGCAGCTTCGGGGGAAATATTGAGGATGGACGGGCTGCCCGACGTGCCGCTTTGTCGCCCGTCACCCATGGTGGGCAGGACGGAAATCCCCTTTTTGACCAGTGCCGCCGGCGGCAGCATGTTGACCACTTCTGCAGCGCCAGGGTAGCCGACCGGACCACAATTGCGAATGACCAACATGCAGGTCTCGTCAATGTCCAGCGTCGGATCATCGATCCTGGCGTGATAATCCTCAGGCCCTTCAAATACGATGATCCGGGCCTCCAGAACATTCGGATGAGCAGGGTGACTTAAGAATTTGCGGCGAAAATCATCATCGATGACACTGGTTTTGATGACCGCGCTGTGAAAAATATTGCCGGCCAGCACCACATAGCCGGCTTTTTCTTTAAGCGGATTGCTGTAGGGTCGGATCACTTCATGGTCGGTCTTTTGGCTGCAGGCGGCCAAGTCCTCAGCCAGGGTTTTTCCGCTGACCGTGATTACCTCGGTATTGATTTTGCCCTGACCGGCCAGTTCCTTCATGACCGCCGGCACCCCGCCGGCCCGGAAAAAGGCTTCACCAAGAAAACGTCCGGCTGGCTGGCAATCGACCAGCAGCGGGATCTCCGGACCCAACCGGTGCCAGTCGTCCAGGCTGTGCTCCACCCCCATGTGGCGGGCGATGGCGATCATGTGGATGGGGCAGTTCGATGACCCACCCAGGGCCGCGGCCGCGACCACGGCATTTTCAAAGGCGCCTTTGGTCATGATATCGGCTGGGCGCAGGTTTTCATGGACCAGTTCGACACTGCGTTTTCCGGTCGCGTAGGCCATCCAGGCCCGTTCCCGGTAAGGAGCGGGGATGGCCGCACAGCCCGGCAGGGACATGCCCAGTGCTTCGGCCAGGCAGTTCATCGACAAGGCCGTGCCCATGGTGTTGCAATGGCCGACCGATGGTGCCGACGAGGAGACCATCTCCATAAATTCGTCGTAATTGATTTTCCCGGCGCTGTGTTCTTCGCGCGCCTGCCAGATGACGGTCCCCGAACCGGCCAGTCGTTTTTTCCACCACCCGTCCAACATCGGCCCACCGGACAGGACAATCGCAGGAATATTGACGGTCGCCGCCGCCATCAGGCAAGCCGGCGTGGTTTTGTCACAGCCGGTGGTCAGGACCACCCCATCCAGGGGATAGCCATGGAGAATTTCCACCAGCCCGAGATAAGCCAGGTTGCGGTCCAATGACGGCGTCGGCCGTTTGCCCGTCTCCTGAATCGGGTGCACCGGGAATTCCAACGGAATGCCACCGGCATCCCTGATCCCGTCCTTGACTCTTTGCGCCAGTTCCAGGTGGTGGCGGTTGCAAGGGGTCAGGTCCGAGCCGGTCTGGGCAATGCCAATAATCGGTCGATTGGATTGCAGTTCTTCCCGGGTGATGCCGTAGTTCATATAGCGTTCAATGTAGATGGCGGTCATGCCCGGATTGTCAGGGTCATCAAACCAGCGTCTGCTGCGTAGTTTGGTCGGGTGGTCATGCGTATCCGTTTTAGAACTCATTATCTGACCTCATGCGGAATGGATTTGTAGTCATGTTTTTGAGGGCAATACTTGAAAAATTCTCGCCAGCTAAAGTTGAGCTGATAACTATAGAATGAGCTGAAAAGGGACCGCCGGTCAAGGCAGGGGCGAAAAAGAAAGGCTGCGGATAGAGTAGAAATGGCAATGCCTCCGCAAGTCAGGCGGAGGCATTACCACACTAGTGAAGTGCTACAACAAATGGCACTATCCACCCTAGCAGAGCGGGGGAATTATGCCAATAGAAATCTCACAAAAGAATGAGGATTGACTTGCCAGGCAAAAGAAATCTCATCACACGCGAACTGAAAGGCCCAGCCGGTCTATCAGCGGGAGGATTTCTTGCGGCGCTTTTTGTTGTGACGGGAGGCCTTGGGAACAGGTGCTGCGGGCACGCTTTTGTTCGCAGTGGATAATCGATAAAACAGATAAAAACCGAGAGTGGTGAACAGTATCCCGGCCACAATCAAGCCCCAGCCAAAGCCGACCATCTCGCCTTGGTTGATGAACTGATAGCCGTTCGGCAGGCAGGGAATCCCGGTGAGAACGCATCCAATAGCCCAGGTGTTTTTTGACATGGTCTGTCCTCCGTCAAATACTGGTGATGGCCGGATAATAAAGCGTGCGTGATGATTGGCGGTTATGATACGGGGTCGTGGGGATTATCTCAAGGAAATTGGGACGGCAAAAATCTTGGCGGCTGGCGGGCCGAGACCCGACGATTTCATTGGTTGATGAACTGTCTGTCGGGTTTGGTCTGTCGGCAAGGTCCAAATCCCCCTTTGCCAAAGGGGGAAATGAAACAGGCAAGCATGTCTCCTTTATTGACGGGAACAAATAAAGTAGACAAGCACTCCCCCCTTTGAAAAAGGAGGGGCGGGGAGATTTATAAGGTCTCTCTGGTTGATTAACGAGCAAATAGAAATACCTCGTTAATCAAAGTCAAAGTCGCGGGGTCGCGGCCCCGCCGCCGCCCTACTTTTTGTCCAGGCCGACTAAAAGTAGGCAAAAAACGGCCTTTTGATTGCTCGGGAGTTTCGTTTTCTTTGAGGAAGGTTCCGGGGTGCTCAGGGCGCTGCTCATTCGGTAAGGTCGGTCATCGCTGCATTTAATCACGGAGTATGGCCGCTACTGGCCGGACCGTCGTCGAATGCGCCTGACGAAAAGCTTCGCTTCTCGTACTGGCGGACTGAAGGGCTGCGAAATTGGAAGAGTTATGCTCCTTCCTCCTGTGATGGGGTAAGGTCGGGATGGGGGTGAGACAAACGACCCGCCAGTGCCTGTCGGAACCTGCTCTCAATCCCCTCTTTGAAGGCTATTGAGAGCAGGAATTGCCAATTCTATTCCGTCACCATCTCGATTTCGGGCGGATGCATCAGCGCCTTTTTGACTGAGCACTGCTCCGTTGCGCGGACGATGGCTTTTTTGTATTTGTCCGGGAATTCGGCGGGCAACTGCAGTTTTATGCACACTTTTTTCAACGCGTGGGTTTCTTCGTCACGCTCTGCATCCAGGGTCAACCCCAGCCCGGCAGTCGGCAGGTCGCGCTGTTGGCAGAAACGCAGGGCAAAAAAGCCCGAGCAGGTCGCCAGGGAAGAGAGGAACAGGTAGAAAGGGTTGATCGCGGCGTTGGTTCCGCCATTGTCTTCAGGCTGGTCGGTGAGGACGTCGAAACCGGCAACGTTGGCATTGACCTGAACCCCTCCGGGAAAGCTGACATTGATTAAAGCCATGGTATTGCCTCCTTATGGAAATATTGGTTGTCTTGATGCAACTAAAGACCGCAACTCCCCCAGGCTATAGGCCTGCTGATGCCTTTTGCCGTGGTGGTCTGGTTGCGATCAATCTCCAAACATCTGACTGATGTTGCTGAAAAAGTTACTGGCGCTTTTGGCCTGCTCTTCTGGCGTCAGTTCGATGGGCTTATCCGGGGCTGGCTGGTTGAGTTGCCCAGCGGGGATTTCGCTCAAAAATCGGCTCGGTTCGCGTTGTTCCAGTTTGCCGTACTTGCGGCGCTGGCGGGCTCCGAGCAGCACCAGGCGCTTTTCAGCCCGGGTGAAGCCGACATAGCAGAGGCGACGTTCCTCGTCAATGTCGAAGGTTTCGAAGATCGACTTCTTGTGCGGCAGAAAGCCCTCTTCCATGCCGACCAGAAAAACGATGGGGAACTCCAGCCCCTTGCTCGAATGCAGGCTCATCAGGGTAACGGCGTCCTGCGCCAGCTTGCTCTCCTTGTCGTTACGGCCGATGCCATCGTCATCCTGCAGGCTGATCCGTTCCAGGAACCCGGCCAGGCTCGGTTCGGGGGTGCGTTCGACATAGACCGCCATGCTGTTGATCAGCTCTTCCTGATTCTCAACCCGACGTTTGGCAATGGCCGGATCTTTCTCCTGGCGATAGATCTCGTCAGCGAATTTGACCTCAAAGAACAGCTCCTGAAGGGTCTCGACCAGGCGGAGCGGGTTCTGGAAGCGCCGCCGAAAGCCAGTCAGCAGGTTGACGAAGCTGCGGATGGCCGCGGCGGTCCGTTCGTTGGTGCCGGGCACCTCAGCGGCTTGTTGGAGGACCTTCCAGAGGGACTGCCCCTGCTCCGCAGAATAGCGAATCAGCCGGTCGATGCTGCTGTCGCCAATGCCCCGCTTGGGATAGTTGATGATCCGCAGCAGGTTGACCTCGTCGGTGGCATTGAGAATCACCCGCAGATAGGCAACGACATCCTTGATCTCCTTGCGCTCGAAAAACTGCTGGCCGCCAATGAGGACATAGGGGATGTTTTCGTAACGCAGCTGCTCTTCGAAGGCCCGTGACTGGGTGTTGGTCCGATAAAGGATGGCGAAATCGCCGTAATTCAGATTCTTGTGGTATTTTTCCGCGTGGATCATCTCCATGACCTGGCGTGCTTCATCTTCACTGTCAAGGCAGAGGAGATAGTCGACCTGTTCACCGGCGCCGCCAGCGGTCCAGAGTTTTTTGTCCCGGCGTTTGGTGTTGTTGGTGATCACTGCATTGGCCGCGGCCAGAATGTTGCCGGTGGAGCGGTAATTCTGCTCCAGCTTAATCACCTTGGTGCCGGGGAAGTCTTTCTCAAAGTCGAGGATATTGCTGACATCGGCACCGCGAAAAGCATAGATCGACTGGTCGTCGTCACCGACCACACAGAGGTTGCTGTGACCGCCCGCCAGCAGCCTGAGAAGGCGGTACTGGACCGGGTTGGTGTCCTGGTATTCGTCAACCATCTGGTAACGGAAGCGGCGTTGGTAAGACTCCAGCAGGTCCGGGTTCTGCTCCAGCAGGGAGACTCCGAACAGCAGCAGGTCGTCAAAGTCGACGGCGTTGTAGGCTTTGAGTTTCTTCTGGTAGCGGGGATAAACAGCGGCAACCAGCGAGGTAAAGGGATCGCGCGCGCTGGCCTGATAATCTTCGGCGCGGACCAGTTGGTTTTTGGCGGCCGAAATGCGGAACAGGACCTGATCGGCATCGGCGGAGCTGGTTTCACTGCTGATTTCGCGCACCAGATCGCGGACCAGGCGCTGCTGGTCGCTGGCCGGGTAGATGGAAAAATTCTTTTTGTAGCCGAGCCGGTCGATATGGGCCTTGAGAATGCGAACGCAGAGGGAATGGAAGGTGGCGATCACCATCCCCTTGGCGGCTTCACGGCCGACCATATCCTCGACCCGTTCCTTCATCTCCTTGGCCGCCTTGTTGGTAAAGGTGACCGCAAGGATCTCGTCGGCGGGAACGCCTTGCTCCAGCAGATAAGTGATTCGACAGGTGATGACGCGGGTTTTTCCGGAACCGGCTCCGGCCAGCAGCAGGAGCGGCCCGTCGCGGTGGACGACCGCTTCGCGTTGTTGTGGGTTGAGACTGTTGAGATTGAACATCTGTATCTAATAAACCATGAAAATAATTGTATTTTTAACAAAAAGACTGAATTTTCAGGGGTTGTCCCGAAGGCTGGACAATATCACGGTTTCCCTATGTTCTGCAATCACCATGAAAATCTCATATGGAGGATATATTCTCCTATTGATTCTATTGTGAACTTTTGCTAGATTTCGCGCCATGTTCAGACTTGTTATCATATTTATCAGTATTCTTTGGGCTTCTTTGTTGTTGATTTCCTGGAGCGGCGCCACCCCGGCCTCGCAGATTCAGGCCCCTGTCACAACAACCAGCACTGCTTCTTAAGCGTCGTTCTGTTCCGACCGTATCCCGATCGGGCGTACGGGTTTCCTTACTTTTTTCCAACCTGAAATCGTCTTTGCTCCGCTCCTGATTGCTTTCTTCTCTTCCTTACAGGCTGTTTTTTACAGCATTCTAGTGTGCTCTGCGCTTTCGCTCTCCCCTTGTCCGTGGCCGGGCTTGATTCGGCCGATTTTGTTGAATTGCTGGTCGCAAAAACAAAAGTACGTGGAAAAACGGGTAATCGTTGACAATGGGCGGGCAAGGTTCTAGGTTCTTGTTTGTGAAATATGAATATAACAATTAAAAGGAGAATGAAAATGGTTGAAAATTTTCAGGAATTTCAAGCCAAGCTGCAACGGCAGATGGGACGGCTCGGCAAAGAGAATCCCGCAATCATGAAAGGGATCGGGCAACTGCATCAGGCGGCCTTGGCTGAAGGTGTGCTGTCCAGCTTGACCAAGGAGCTGATAGCATTGGGGATTGCCATCGCCGTCCGTTGCGAAGGCTGTATCTCCACCCACGTCAGGGATGCCATCAAGGTCGGGGCCACTCGCGCCGAGCTGCTGGAGACAATCGGTGTGGCTGTGCTGATGGGCGGCGGGCCATCGGTCGTGTATGGTTCGCAGGCACTGGACGCCTTTGATCAGTTTGCCCCGGCGACTGAGGAGAACGGCGCCAACGGCTTGGCAGCGCTAGCCGAACCGAGTCTGGAAGGGGCCTGAACAAGGCCGAGACCAGTGTTATCAGCAAAAAAAGCCATGGCATTTTCGCAGCCATGGCTTTTTTCATTTCTACTCCTGACGGCAGGCATCCTCTGCGCTATAGCGGTCACCCTGACAGCTGCCGCGTTTTTCCAGCTCATCGTCAATGGCGTTGAGAATCTCCCATTTGTTCATCGACCAGAGCGGCGCCAGCAGAATATCGCGCGGACCGTCGCCGGTCAGGCGCTGGATCAGGGTCTCGGGCGGGAGGAGCTCAATGAAGTCGACGGCCAGCTCCACATATTCCTGCATTTCGAACATGGGCACCTGCCCCTGCTTGTAGAGTTCTCCCAGGGGCGTTCCTTCCAGGATATGCAACAGGTGCAGCTTGATCCCGTCGACCCTGAGCCGGGCCAGCTCGGCAGCGGTGGCGAGGATGTCGGCCCGATTTTCCCCCGGCAGGCCCAGAATGACATGGACGCAGACCCGCAAGCCGCGCTGTTTGGCGCGCTGGTAGGCGTCCAGAAAACAGGCATAGTCGTGACCGCGACGGAGGTAATGCAGGGTCTTGTCGTGAATGCTCTGTAGTCCCAATTCCAGCCAGAAATAGCTGTCGCGATGATATTCGCCAAGCAGGTCGAGGACCGGATCCGGCAAACAATCGGGGCGGGTCCCCACAGCCAGACCGATGACATCCTCGACGGCCATTGCCTGGTCATAGCAGGAGCGCAGGTGCTCGACCGGGCCGAAGGTGTTGGAAAAGGGCTGGAAGTAGGCGATGAACCACTTGGCACGGTACTTTCGGCGCATCAGCTCCTTGGCCCGTTCTACCTGCACCGCAATCGGTTCATTGCGTTCGATGCCGACCGCGCCCGAGCCGCCTGGATCGCAGAACAGGCAGCCATGGGCGTTGCGGCCGCCACCACGGTTGGGGCAGCCAAAGCCGGCATCGATGGATATTTTATGGACCCGGCCGCCAAAGCGTTGCTTGAGGTGGGTCGAGTAGAGATTAAAGGCCTTTTTTCGCATGGCGGGCATCATGCCAGTTCAGCGGATGAAGGGCAAGTTTCTTATCGTGGCGGAAATCTGTTAAACTTACAGCTGACGCACTTGGTTGTAGCAACTGTCGAGAACCTGCGCAAGAAAGATGTTTTCCCGATGACTGACCTGAACATAACGCAGATAATAGATAACCACAGGTTGGCCTCTCTGGATCCCGCTTTTAAATTCACACGAATTCTTCGTTTTAAAGGTTGATAAAGATCATGCCCACAGCCAAACAAACAGCAAAACCTGTTCTCCCGTTAAAAGTTTGCCTCCTCTGGCATATGCACCAGCCTGATTATCGCGATCCGATCAGCGGGCAGACGCTGCTCCCCTGGACCTGGCTGCACGGGATCAAGGATTACGGCGAGATGCTTGCCACTGTCGCAGAAACCGGCGCCCGGGTGACGGTCAACCTGGTTCCGTCCCTGCTTGAACAGCTGGAACGCTATGTCGCCGGAGAGGACCGTGACCGCTGGCTGGAAATAGCGGCGCAATCTCCCCAAGCCCTCACGCCGACCGAGCGGCAGTTCATGGTCCGGCAGTTTTTCTCCGTTAATGAAGATACTCAGATCCGGGCCAATCGCCGCTATCATCAGCTGTTTCTGCAACGCGGCGCCATCCCCGAAGAAACCGCTGCCGATTTCAGTGACCAGGATCTGCTCGATTTGCAGGTCTGGTTTCTGCTCGCCTGGACCGGTTCGCATCTGCGCCGCAACAACCGTCTGGTTGCCGATCTGCTGAGACAGGGGGAAAATTTCAGTGCCGAACAGAAGCAGGACCTGCTCAAAATCTGCAATGAGGAATTGAGCAAGGTACTTGATACGCACCGGCAGCTGGAAGAACAGGGGCTGATCGAAATCTCCGTGACCCCCTATGCCCACCCGATACTGCCGCTGTTGTGCAATCTGCAGACGGCTCAGGAGCCGAGTCCAGGGCTGCCGTTGCCGGCCGCCGCGTTCCGTTTTCCGGAAGATGCCCGGTTGCAGGTCCGCGAAGGATTCACAACCGCGGCCCGGTTGTTCGGTGAGCGGCCCCGCGGGATGTGGCCGGCCGAGGGCGCGGTGAGTGTTGAGGCGGCACGTCTGCTGCGTGAGGAAGGGGCCCTGTGGGCGGCCACGGACGAGGACATTCTTGCCCGCAGCCTGGAAACCGGTCTCGGCAATCGCAGCCTGCTCTATCGAATTTACGATTTTGAAGGGTTGCCGCTGTTGTTCCGGGATCGCGAGCTGTCAGACCGGATCGGTTTTCTCTACGCCACCTGGCAGACCGAGGAAGCGGTCGGGGATTTGCTGCGCCGGTTGCGACAGATTGCTGACACGGCACCGGGCGGAACCGTGGCCATCATTCTCGACGGGGAAAACTGCTGGGAGCGCTATCCCGATAACGGCTATCCGTTTTTGCGCGATTTTTACCAGGCGCTGCAGGCCGAGCCCCGCCTGGAGATGCTGCGGATCAAGGACGCCCTGGAACAGACGGAGACCGTACCTTTGGCGCGGCTGGCGGCGGGCTCCTGGATTCGGGCGGATTTTACCACCTGGATCGGCAACCCCGAGGAGAACCTGGCCTGGGAATTGCTGGCTCAGACCCGTCGCGACATCATCAAGGATGAGGTCACCGAGGCCCTTGAGCACCCCGCAGAGCCATTGAGCGACCTGGTTCGGGAATTGCTGCGGGCCGAAGGGAGCGATTGGTTCTGGTGGTACGGTGACGAGCATGTGACCGCCCAGGCCGATATCTTTGACCGACTGTTCCGTCTCCACCTGGAAGGTCTCTATCAGTTGCGTCAGCTGCCAGTACCGGGACGGTTGCAGCTGGCGATCAAGCCGGTGCTGAAGAAAGCGACCGGGTTTGAGCCGACCGCCTGCTTTACCCCGCAGATCGACGGTCGGGTCGGTGATTATTTCGAATGGTTGGCGGCCGGGCGCATTGATCTGGCCACCGGCGGCGCCATGTATTCGAGTCGGGCCAACCTGGAATCTCTGTATTTTGGCTATGATGACGATCATCTCTATTTCCGTATCAACGAACCTGACTTGCTCAAGCGGCTCTGTCGGGACAACGGTTTTTTCGAGATACGCATTTCCTCCAAACAGCTGTATCATTTGCGCTATAGCTTTGCCGACAATAGCCTGACGATTCTTAGCGATAGCGAGGTGGTCGGGAGCGGTGAGGCGGCTTCCGGGCAGGTGCTGGAACTGGCGGCGCCTCTTGCGGTTCTGCAGATCAAGGTCGGCGAGAGTATCAATTTGACCTGCCATGCCGTGCGTGACGGGCGTGAAAACGGGCGTTGGCCGGCGGAAGGGCATGCCGGACTCTGCTACCGGGGGCGGACCCTCGACGAAAACAACTGGTCGGTCTGAACCGACTGCTGAAAGGATAAAAATTTTGTCTGAATTACGCTGGGATCCACTGAGAGACAATTGGGTCATCATGACCCTGGGAAAGGGGCGCTGGCCGCAGGATTTTATCTATCCGCGCGAAGTCCTGACCACCAAGGCCTGCCCGTTCTGCAGCGGTAACGAAAGCCGCACACCACCGGAAATCTATGCGTTTCGCCCCGGCGGCAGTGCCCCGAATCAGCCGGGCTGGTCGGTGCGGGTGATCCCGAACCGGTTTCCGGCCCTGCGCATCGAAGGGGAATTGGAAAGCCGGGCCGAGGGGCTTTACGATTGCATGAACGGGATCGGCGCCCACGAAGTTATCATTGAGACCGCCGAGCACGGTAAAACCCTGGCTGATTTGACGGAAGAGCAGATTACCGAAGTTCTTAAGGTCTATCGCGGGCGCATGCTTGACCTACGCAACGACAGTCGCTTTCGTTACCTGTTCATCTGCAAGAACGACGGTGTTGGCGCGGCGTCCCATATTCCCCACTCCCATTCCCAGGTGATTGCCGTACCGGTTCTGCCGCCGCTGGTGGAGACGGAGCTGCGGACCAGCCGCGAGCACTATGAACGCAAGCAGCGTTGCCTGCTCTGTGACCTGATCAAACAGGAGCAGGCTGCAGGCACACGGGTGGTCAGCGATGATGGCAACTTTATCGTGTATGCCCCCTATGCCGCGCAATTTCCCTTCGGACTGATGATCGCCCCGGTCAAGCACAAACACGATTTCACCCAGCAGAGCGATCAACAGTTGCGGTTGCTGGCCGGGACTCTGCGCGATACCCTGCGCCGGATCAAAGCGGTGCTGCGCGATCCGCCCTTCTCCTTCACCCTGCACAGCGTGCCGCCGATGCATTTGCGCTGGGGCCGGCAGGATGAATGGGCGCGCCTGCCCGACCAGTTTCATTGGCATATCGAACTTGCCCCCAAGCTGACCCGGATGACCGGGTTTGAATGGGGCTCCGGCTTCAATATTAATCCGACTCCGCCGGAAGAGGCCGCCGAATTCCTCCGGCGTGCCGATTTCAGCTTTGATTGAGGACCATGAAAAATAAATTCAGCGACACCTGTTATCCGTTGCATGTTCAATGTGGCCGCGGCGCCTGGACCGGCACCCGCCTGACCGAACATTTTCAACGGTCGCCCCGTCCGCAGCGCACCTTTTTCCGTCATCTGCTCGCCGATTATCTCCGCCCGGGTGCAGCGAAGCCATTCAGCGCGGCGGAGCTGGAGCTCTGGGCGACTCTGAACCTGGTCCTGCGCCGGGTCGCGGACGTTTTCCTGGAGCGCCGCAACGGCCGGATCGGCAGGAACCGGGTCGAAGTGGCCGGGCAGGTCATCGAGATGCCCGAACTGGAACAGGTCTTCAGCCATTTTCTACAGGTTTTCCCGGCCTTGCCCGTCGAACTGCGCGAGACCGATATCTCGGCCCTGCTGAGCCGGCTGGACAGCGGCCAGCAGAGCAAGGAGCTGTTGTTGGAGGTGATTCTGCTCTTTGTCCAGGCCCGCAACCCGGCCCTGGAGCGGGCGCGCAACCTGTTCGCCAGTGAAGAGCAGGTCTTGCAGGAGCAGACCGGCTACCGGGGCCGGTTGGAGCAGCTTGACGTCCTGATCCCCGCCGTTGACGACGGTTTTGCCGGGCAGCCGCAGTCGCTGCTTGCGCGGTTGCTGGAACCGCTACTGCGGGCGAAGACCCTGCCGGAGCAATTGCTGGTGCTGCGCCAACTCTGGGCCGAAATCCTCCCCGAGGACCTGCTGGCGCGCATCGCCACCGCCTTCGATCAGTTCGAAAAAGAGGGGATGCAGTTCGGTTTTCCCGGCGAACCGGAGCTGGTCGTGTTCTCCCCGACGGCCTTTGCCGATGAGGAGTACGCCAACTTTACCGCGGATACCGACTGGATGCCGCGGACCGTGCTGTTGGCCAAATCGACCTATGTCTGGCTGGCCCAGCTGTCTGCCAAATACCGCCGTGAAGTGCGCCGACTCGACAAGATTCCCGATGCGGAATTGGATGAACTGGCCGGGCAAGGCTTCAGCAGTCTGTGGCTGATCGGCCTCTGGAAACGGTCCAAAGCCTCCCTCAAGGTCAAACAGCTGTGTGGACAGGTCCAGGTCGCGGCCTCGGCCTATGCCATCGACGAATACGTGGTGGCGGACGATCTCGGCGGCAACGGGGCGCTGGAAAATCTCAAGGAGCGCTGCCGGCGGCGCGGGATCGACCTGGCCTGCGATGTGGTTACCAACCATACCGGCATCGAATCGGCCTGGTTGCGCGAGCACCCCGACTGGTTTATCCAGCTGCCTTATCCGCCTTACCCCGGCTACCGGTTCAGCGGTCCGGACCTGAGTGAAGATCCGGAGTACCTGCTCCAGATCGAGGATGGCTACTTCGATCACTCGGAAGCGGCGGTGGTGTGCCGGTATCAGCATCGTCACAGCGGCCAGGTTCGCTATATCTATCATGGCAACGACGGTACCCATCTGCCCTGGAACGATACCGCGCAGTTGGATTACCTGCTGCCGCAGCTGCGTGAAGCGATGATCCAGCTGATCATTCGGGTGGCCCGGGATTTCCGCATTATCCGCTTCGATGCAGCCATGACTCTGGCCAAACGCCATTTTCAACGGCTCTGGTACCCGTTGCCGGGCGGTGGGGCCGGTGTTCCTTCGCGTAGCGACCATGCCATGAGCAAAGAGGATTTCGACCGGGCGTTTCCCATCGAGTTCTGGCGTGAACTGGTCGACCGGGTCCGCCGCGAGGCACCCGACACCCTGCTCATCGCCGAGGCGTTCTGGCTCATGGAAGGTTACTTTGTCCGCACCCTGGGAATGCACCGGGTCTACAACAGCGCCTTCATGAACATGCTCAAACGTGAAGAGAATGGCAAATATCGGGAAACCCTGAAGAATATTCTTGAGTTTGACCCGGCTATCCTGCAGCGTTTCGTCAACTTCATGAGCAATCCGGATGAAAAGCCGGCCATTGAACAGTTCGGCGACGGGGACAAATACTATTGTGTCGCCACCATGCTGGCGACCATGCCGGGACTGCCCATGTTCGGGCACGGCCAGATCGAAGGGTTGAAGGAAAAGTACGGCATGGAATACCTGGCCCCGCGCTGGGAGGAACAGCCCGACCGGCAGATGGTCGAGCGCCATGGCCGCGAAATTTTCCCGTTGTTGCGGCGGCGGGCGCTGTTTAGCGGCGCCGGCAGTTTTCAGTTGTACGATTTCGAATCAGTCTTCGGGGTCGAGCAGGACGTGTTCGCGTACAGCAACCGTCTCGAAGAGCAGAGTGTTTTGATCCTCTGCAACAACTCGAATAAATATATTACCGGGCGCGTCGGTCCCGCGGTTTACATGGCGGATAAAGACGGGATCCCCTTTCAACGGGCCTGTTCCGTCGACACTGGCCGCGACTTTGTACTCATGTCCGATCTCGCCTCCAGGCGCCAGTATCTGCAGCCGGGCTGGCAGCTTGCCCAGGGGGGGGAGTTTCAGCTGGCGCCTTATGCACGCCGGGTGCTGACCGGGTTCACCCCCCTCATTGATCACGATGGCCGCTGGCAGCAGCTCTGGCAGCGCTTCGGCGATCATGGGGCGCGTAATTATTACCTGGAGCGGGACGCATTGCTGTTGCAAGACAGTGCCGAGGATCTGACCGCTCTGTTGGCCCTGGAAAGACCGGAACGTTGCAAGCGCGTGGTCGAGCGTCTGCTGGCAAGCGCCTGCCCGCATTATCTGCAGAAAGAATTGCAGGGGATGTCCCAGGCTTACCTGTTGGAGCTGATGATCCATATCCGCTGGCCCGAGCAGGAGCTGGGGGCAGACGCCGGCGCCGCTCTGGCCGAATTGCTGGAGCGCTGTTCCCCTCTCAACGAGAAAGGGCTGTACCTGCTGCTTGAGGGGATCCTCAATCACCGCCAGTTGCGCCAGCTGTGCGGAGCCCACTATTACGATTTTGTCGACTGGTTTGACCAGGCCGGTTTTGAGCAGTTGCTGCTGCTGGTGCTGGAAGCGGAACTGGCCCGGCTCAGCCCCCTCCATGCCCAGGAGCCGATCATCGCCAGGGAACAATTGATTGGGGTGCTCAAGCAATTGCAGCGGGCTGGCCGACTTGCCGAACAGGTCGGCTTCCGTTGTGATCACCTGCTGCAGCGGCTCGATCAGACCCAGCTTAGCGGCAAGCCGATCCCTGCCAAAAGTGACGGGCTGAAGATTCTTTTTGTTGCCTCCGAGGCGGCCCCCTTTGCCAAGTCGGGCGGGCTGGCCGATGTGGCCGGCTCTCTGCCGCGAGCGCTGCGTCAGCTGGGTCACGATGTACTGGTGGTGATACCCTGCTATCGCTCGACGGCGCAGAACCATCAACTGGTCAAGCTTCCCCACAGCGTGCAGATCAGCATGTCCGGGCAGGCCTGGCGGGCGAACCTGAAAAAAGCGGTTTATGACGGGGTCCCCTTTGTCTTTATCGATACCCCGGAATTTTTCGACCGTGACGAACTGTACGGTACCGCTGACGGTGATTTTGCCGACAACGGCCTGCGTTTCGGCTTTTTCTGCCGGGCTGCCCTGGAAACCGCCCGGGTCCTCGATTTCCAACCCGACCTGATCCATCATCACGACTGGCAGACCGGGCTGCTGCCGGTGCTGCTGAAGACCGCCTATCGCGGCCAGGACTTCTTTGCCGCCAGCAAGACCCTGCTGACCATCCATAATCTCGGCTATCAGGGCCGTTTCCCTCTGCCGCTGCTGGACCAACTGGAGCTGCCCTGGGACTTGGGCCGCCCGGACGCCCTCGAGTATTACGGCAGCCTGTCTTTCCTCAAAGGGGGGATTGTCTTCGCCGACCTGATCAACACCGTCTCGCCGACCTATTGCCAGGAGATCCAGCAACCGCAACAGGGGCACGGCTTTGACGGTATTCTGCGCAGCCGGAGCCTGGACCTCTACGGGATCATTAACGGCCTCGACGGCAGGGGCTGGGACCCGCAGATCGATGTGGCCTTGGCGCGTCATTATTCAGCCACCAATCTGGCCGGGAAAGTGGCCTGCAAAAAGGCCCCTGCAGCAGGAACTCGGCCTTGAGGTTGCCGCGCAGACCCCTCTGGTTGCGGTGATCAGCCGGCTCGACCGACAAAAAGGGATCGACCTTATCGAAGCGATCTGGCCGCAACTGCTTGAACGCGATCTGCAGTTTGTCCTCCTCGGTTCCGGCAATCATCAGCAGATGGACTTCTGGCGCCGCGAGCAGGAGCGGGATTCGCAGCGGGTCGCCATCAACCTGACCTTTAACGAAGGGTTGTCGCGGCGCCTTTATGCGGCAGCCGATCTGCTGCTGGTGCCAAGCCTGTATGAACCCTGCGGTTTGACCCAGATGATTGCTCTCAAATACGGTGCGCTGCCGGTGGTCCGCCGCACCGGCGGTCTGGCCGATACGGTTGTTGATCTGAGTGAAAATCCCAGTCAGGGCAACGGCTTCGTGTTCCCGGATTCCGATCCGGAGCAATTGCTGGCTGCGATTGATCGGGGCCTGCAGCTGTATGCCCGGCGCCGCGTTTGGAATGCAGTGGTCAAACGGGGCATGCAGCAGGATTTCAGCTGGGAAAACTCCGCCCGCCAGTACGAGGAGCATTATCGCTCTCTGGTGGCTCCGCCCGCTGCGCGGTAAGGGGACCGCCGATGGCGATTGGGTTATGAGTAGCGCTGCGCAGGCCGGTGATTATGACATTATCATCGTCGGTGCCGGGCCGGTTGGGCTGACCCTCGCCAATCTGCTCGGCCCGACCAGCCTGCGGGTGCTGGTGGTGGAAAAGGAGCTGGCGTTGCCCGAGCAGCCGCGCGCCGTGGCCCTGGACGACGAGAGTCTGCGCATCTGGCAGCAGTGTGGCTTGGGCGCGGAGATTCTCCCCTTTGTCGCCCAAGGCGGGGAAGGGGATACGGTGTTTACCTACCGCAACGCCGGCGGGCGGCCGATCTTTGCCATGCAGCAGCAAGGGCGCCCCTTCGGCTATGCGCGCGGCAATGTCTTTCTTTACCACCAGGTGTTGGCCGTGCTGCGCAACGGGTTGGAGCGTTTTTAGCACGCTGACGTACCGTTCCGGTTGCGAGGTCGATGGCTTGCGGCAGACGGCCGACCGGGTTGTCGTGAGCGCCCGGACAGCGGCCGGCAGGATCAGCTTTTCCGGCTCTTTTCTGGTCGCCTGCGATGGCGGGCGCAGTCCCATTCGGACCGCCCTGGGCCTGGCCCTGGAGGCCAGGGCATACCAGGAGTCCTGGCTGATTGTCGATACCTTTGCCCCGGAGCTGGTGGGGCAGCCGTTGACTGAAGGGGTCGAAGTCTGGTGCGATGCGCGCTGCCCGACCGCGACCATCCCCTTGCCGGGCGGCTACCGGCGCTGGGAGTTTCTTCTGCGCAAAAAATATTACCCCGCTCCACAGGCCTGCCTTGATGATGAACTGATCCGCCGGCTTATCTCGGCTCGTAAACCCCATGCCCCCACGACAGCGGTGCGCAAACTGGTCCATGTCTACAAGGCGGGGGTGGTGAACGAGTATCGGCGCGGGCGGGTTTTTCTGGCCGGCGACGCAGCCCATTTGTCGCCGCCGTTTGCCGGCCAGGGCCTGGCCACCGGGCTGCGCGATGCAGCCAACCTGGCCTGGAAGCTGGCCCAGGTGGTTCGGGGGCAGAGCGCGGAGACCCTGCTCGACAGTTACCAGGCGGAACGTCGACCACATCAGCAGCGAATGCTGCAGCTGGCCTTGCGTATGGGCCGGCTGATGATGCCCAGATCGGCGTTGCAGGCCGGCCTGACCAGCCTCTTCTTCGGCCTGGCTGGAGGCATTCCGGCGCTCAGGCAGATGCTGGAAATCCGTGGTCGGAACGTCACCCCGATTTATGCCGGCGAGCAACGGGGAGCGCAGTCGCGGGTCGGCCAGTATCTGCCCCAGCCGCAGCTGACCAGCGGGGTGTTGCTGGATGAGCTGCTGGGCAGGGATTTTACCCTGCTCAGTTTTACCGGGCCGCCGCAGCAGGTGCTCTCCCCGCCCCAGCGGGAAAGCTGGGAGCGGCGCGGGCTCAGTTATCTGCAGCTGCCCGCAAGCGGGCCGACCGCGCCGGCTTATCAGGCCTTTGACCGCTGGTTGGGGGGGGTGCGCCGGACGGTCCTTGATCGTCCGGCCGGATCGTTTTGTGGCCGCAGACCTGGTGGTTGACGACCGTCGCAGGAGCTAGGGAAAGAGAGTACCGATGCACAACCGTCAGCATTTTTCAGCCTTGACCCTGGTCCAGAGCAGCCTGTTTTTGCTGCTGCTGGTGTTGTTGCTGTTTTTTGAGCACAGCGGGTGGTTTTTGTCCGGCGCCCTGGCTTTTTTCGGCCCTGATCGGCTGTCACTTCTTTATCGAATACCGGCTCCGGGACGAACCCGCACCGGAGCCGCACCGACTGTTCATTCCGCTGCTCGCCTACCTGCTGTTGTGTACCCTGGTGGTCTGGCTGACCCGTGGGGACGAGGAGAGCCCGCTGTGGATCGTCTATTTTCTGCCGATTATTTTCGTGGCCTCCTATGCAGATTTCAAGGCGACGCTGTGGACCTGTACGGCCTCCCTGTTCCTGTTTGTCAGCCATCTGCCGCCGCACATGTATCTGCAACAGCAGGCCCAGAGCGAGGAGTTGCCGGAACTGCTCGGTTTCGGCATCATGTTTTTTCTGGTCGGCACCCTGGTCCAGAATTTCGCCCGACGCAATCGGCTGCAGCTGGAAAAAACCCGCCAGCTGAATGATCAACTGTTGCTCAATCAGCAGCATCTGCAGGATTCCCTGACTCGTTTGGAAAGCGCCGAGAAGTCCCTGCGGGCCAAGGAGCGACTGGCCTCGCTGGGAGAACTGTCGGCCGGTATTGCCCACGAAATCCGTAACCCGTTGGGGATTATTTCCTCTTCGGCGCAGATGTTGGAACATGAAGTGACCGATCCCGCAGCGGAGCAACTGCTCGATATCATCCAGGAAGAGTCGACCCGTTTGAACAGCCTGATCACCGATTTCCTGTTTTTCGGCCGGCAGCTGGAACCAAACCTGGCCGACTGCGACCTGGGCGCTTTGATCTGCCGTGATGTGGATTCACTGCAGAGCAGCGCCGAGCACAAAGGGGTCAGCATCAGCTTCAGCAATTTCTGCTCCCCCTGCCTGGTGCAGGTGGATGCCGGGATGATCCGGCAGGTTCTTCTCAACCTGCTGCTCAACGCCCTCGATGCGACGGACGCCGGCGGCAAAGTTACGGTGACCCTGAAGGAAAAGGACGCGCAGGCGCTGATCATGGTGGCGGATAACGGCTGTGGTATTCCGCCGGAACACCGGGAGAAAGTCTTCGATCCGTTTTTCACCACCAAGGGGGGTGGAACCGGTCTCGGCCTGGCCAACTCCTTCAAGATCATTCAAAGCCATGGCGGCGAACTGGTGCTGGAATCCGCGGTCGGCACAGGGTCCTGTTTTACCGTGCAGCTGCCGCTTAAGGGGGGCGACTGACCCATTCAGGCCGGTTTTGCTCTGTCTGCTTCAAGGCTGGCTCTGCTGCGGAGCGGTCAACCTGGTGCAAACTGAAGACCAACAACTCACCAAATGGAACACTCTGATGGCGCATATCCTGCTGGTTGATGATGAGAAAAATTACCGGATCGTCCTGACCCGCCTGCTTGAAGCGGCCGGGCACCGGGTTTCGGCGGTGGAAAATCCCTTTGCCGCGCTTGAGCTGCTGCAGCGCGAAGACGTGGCGCTGATCCTGTCTGACCTGCGCATGCCGAAGATGGACGGGATGGAATTTTTCCAGGCCGTACGCGAACAGCACGAGCAGCTGCCGTTTATCATTCTGACCGCTTTTGCCACGGTGGAGACCGCGTTGCAGGCCATCAAGAGCGGTGCCTTCGATTATCTGACCAAACCTTTCAAAAATGAGGAAATCCTGGTGGTGGTCGAAAAGGCCCTGGACTATTCGCGGCTGCGCACTGAGAACGATCTGCTGCGTCGCCAGCTGGAACTGGGGGCCGGGCGCGAGCTCCTCGGCAGCAGTCCGGCGATCAGGGTGTTGCTGGACGATATTGCCCGGGTCGGCCCGGCGCCGACCTCGATCCTGATCAGCGGGGAGAGCGGTACCGGCAAGGAACTGGTGGCCAGGGCGTTGCATCGGGCCAGTGCGCGCCGGCAGGGGGCCCTGATCAGTGTTAATTGCGCAGTTTTCTCCGAAACCCTGCTCGAGAGTGAGCTGTTCGGTCATGAACGGGGTGCTTTTACCGGGGCGACGGAGCGAAAACGGGGACTGTTGGAGATGGCCGATGGCGGCACCCTGTTTTTGGATGAAATCGGCGAAATGTCGCTGGGGCTGCAGCCGAAACTGTTGCGGCTGCTGCAGGAAAAACGCTTCCGCCGGGTGGGCGGCAATGCTGAGATCACCTGCGATGCGCGGATCGTTGCCGCCACCAATCGCAACCTGCAGGACATGATTGCGGCGGGAAGCTTCCGGGAAGATCTCTACTATCGCCTGAACGTAGTCACCCTGACCCTGCCGCCGCTGCGCGAACGAACGGAAGATATTGCGCTGCTGGCGCTGCATTTTCTGACTCTGTACGCCCGCAAACTGGGGCGGCCGGTCCAGGGGATTGCCGCCGAAACCCTGCGCCTGCTGCAGCGTTACGACTGGCCTGGTAATGTGCGCGAGTTGCAGAATATCATCGAACGCGGGGTGTTGTTCAGCCGCGCCGCCGAGCTGGGGCCGGAAGACCTGCCGCTGTCGCTACGGGAGACCGACGGCGGGGGGGCCGCTTCGCCCTGGCAAACAGCCGATTTCAGTCGGTCGTTGCCGGAACGGCTTGAAGAGATCGAGGCTGATCTGGTCCGGCAGGCCATGGTCAAGGCGCGCGGGGTGCAGGCTGCTGCAGCCCGGCTGCTCGGGATCAGTCGCAGTAATCTGCAGTATAAATTGAAGAAATTCGGCCTGATGGAGAGCTGATTCAAAATTTGGGCAACCTGGCAATCGGTCCGGGGCGTTGTGTATAAAAATTTGTACACCACGCCCCGTTTTTTTTGTCCCATTCTTGTGATTCCAGCTGGTTAGCCTGTTGGCATGGCTGCTGCTTGTGGTTTGGTCATAGATTTGGCTGTCTGTTCTGCCCGACCCCGGGATGGTCTGGTGGACAGTCGGCGGATGGGACTCCGGAGGCGGTGATGGCTGGTCCGCAAACCGCGGCAACCATTCTGGTTGTTGATGAAGAGAAAAATTATCGCATCATTCTGAGCAGCCTGCTGGAAAAGTCCGGCTATCGGGTGGTCGCGGTTGGCGGGGGGGACGCCTGCCTTGACCTGCTTAGTCGGGAGCGGGTCGATCTGGTGCTGGCTGATTTGGAATTGAACGGCTGTGGCGGGCTCGTTTTCTGTCGCCGTATCCACGGCCTGAGCGGGGGGGCCCCCTGTATCCTCTTCAGCAGCTTCCTGTCGCCCCGGTGCCTGGCCGAGATGCGGGAAACTGGTATCATTGAGTATATTGCGAAACCATTTGATAACTGTGAACTGCTGCAGCTGATTCGGCGGGTTCTACGGGCT
Source organism: Geopsychrobacteraceae bacterium (assembly GCA_963668145.2). GTDB lineage: Bacteria > Desulfobacterota > Desulfuromonadia > Desulfuromonadales > Geopsychrobacteraceae > Seleniibacterium. Next base: position 140,936 of record CAXXJU010000043.1, on the reverse strand, counting down.
CGCAAAGCGTCGCCGGATCGTTAACCACCCAAAGGAGTTATCATGCTGAAAAAATATTCTTTGCTCATCGGCCTGCTTCTGCTCCCGGCAACGCTGGTCTCTGCCGCGACCCTGAGCGGGACCTGTGCGGTCAAGTTTTTTGCCGATTCCACCCTTCACAAATTTGCCGGGCAGGGCGCTTGCGAGCCGTTTACATGGACGACGCAAACGACCGATGGTGGCAGGGAGGTTATCCACGCTGCGCTGGTAAGGGTCCCGGTGTCAGGGCTGGATACCGACAACGGCAGCCGTAATAAAAATATGTATGCCATGTTTGACGCCCAGCAGTATCCGCAGATCGAAGGGCGTTTCGGCGAACTCGATCCGGCCGCGCTGCTGCAACAGTTGGGCAGCGGCAGCACGACCGAACCGTTGCCGTTTGAACTGACCATCCGGAGCATCACCCGCCCGGTCCAGGCCACTATCAGCAGCGTTAAACAGACCCCCGACCAAGTCGACCTGGTGGCCGAGTTTCCCTTGTCTCTGCAGGATTTTGAACTGAAGCCGCCCTCGGTGCTGGGGATCATCCGGGTTGCCGATCAGCTGCGGGTCAGGGTCGAGGTCACCCTGCAGGGGGATGCCCTGGCGCTGGCGGCAACGGCTCCGGCCCAATAAAAAGAGGCTGCGTCGTCAGTTACGGGAGATGAGCTTCAACATCGTTTAAAGGAGTTTGCCATGTCTGTCTGGATTCATCATATCGAAACCATCACCCCGGAAAATGTTTACGCACAGGACTATGCCTCGGTCAAGATGCAGGAATGGATCGAAGACGAGCGTCTGGCGCGGATGATCCGGGTGCTCTACAAAAAATCGGGGATCGACACCAGGTACAGCGTTATTCGCAGTTTTGACGACAACCTGCAGGGCGATTTTCTGCCGCGGGACAGCTCCGGTAAACGGCGTGAACTGTCCACCGCAGAGCGCAATGCCATCTATACCCGCGAGTCGCGGCGGCTGGCTGTTGAGCTGGGACGGCGGGCGCTGGCCGCTGTCCCAGGCATCGTGGAGCAGGACATCACCCATGTGGTGACCGCGTCCTGTACCGGGTTCAGTAATCCCGGCATCGATTACCACTTGGTCAACGATCTCGGTCTGGCGGCCCAGGTGGAACGCTACAACCTTGGCTTCATGGGCTGCTACGCCGCGTTTCCGGCGTTGCGCATGGCCCGGCAGTTTTGCGCCGCCAATCCTGACGCGGTCGTCCTGGTGCTCTGCTTGGAACTCTGTACCCTGCATCTGCAGTTGAACGACCGGGAAGATACCATGTTGGCCAATTCCCTGTTCAGCGACGGTGCGGCCGCAGCCATCGTCAGCGCCCGGCAGCCCGCTGCCGATTGTGCAAGTTATCGGTTCGGTGACTTCCGGTCGGCTCTGATCACCGATGGGGTCGGCGATATGGCCTGGACGGTCGGAGATTTCGGTTTTGATATCGCCCTCTCCAGCTATGTGCCGAGCATCATCGGTGCCAATATCGAAAGCGCTGTTGCGCCGCTGTTGGCCGGGGCCGGGGTGAGCCGGGCCGATATCGGGCACTGGGCGGTCCACCCTGGCGGCAAGGCCATTGTCGATAAGGTGGCGACAAGTCTTGACCTCGCCGCGTCGCAGCTGATGCCGTCCCGGGAGGTGCTGCGACGGTTTGGCAATATGAGCAGCGCCACGGTGCTGTTTGTGCTGCGGGATATTCTTCATTTAGCCGGTGCCCCGCCGTCTGAGCAGGTCTGCGCCATGGCCTTTGGCCCCGGTCTGACCGTGGAAATGGGACTACTTGAGGCGCAACGTGCCGCCGGGACTCTGCAATGCGACAGCAGGACTGTTGTGCCCGCGGCTGTAGAATAAGGGTGCCGAGCGAACCCGGTCATGATGAGACTTGAGGGCATAGTTCGCTGGGTCCTGGGGCCTGGTCGCTGGCCGCTGCTCGCAGCGGTGCTGCTGGTGGCGCTAGGGCTTGCCGGGCCTTTGGCCGGGCTGCGAGTCGAAGGGGATACCAGCTCGATGACCGCAGTCAACCCTGATCAGCAGGCAGCCCAGGAGCGGTTACGGCAGTTGTTCGGCAATGATGAAGCCCTGCTGGTGAGTCTGACTTTGCCGCAATTGTTAACTACTGAGGGGATCGCCCTGATCCGGGAGCTCACTCAGCGCATTGCAGAGCTGCCCGAGGTGGCGCGGGTGCTCAGCCTGACGACGGCCAGCCAATTGGTGAGCGGCCGCTACGGTGCAGAGCCACGTCCCTTAGTCGCCAGCGGCCCCTTTGATCAGGCCGCGCAGCGCGAATTTTTAAGGGCGGTTAAAGCGAACCCACAATATCAAGGACTGTTGATCTCCGCCGATCTGCAGACCGCCGGTTTGGTGATCCAGCCGGTTGCCGCAGCCGGCCGGGACAATCCGGTGCCGGCGCTGATTGAGCAGTTGCGCGGACTGCTGCTGGAGTATCGCGGGCGAGGGGAACTGCATCTGACCGGGGTCGGGGTGCAGAAGCATGATGTGGCCGAATATATCAGGCGTGATCAGCGGACCGTCCTGCCACTGGTGGTCATGGTGCTGGCGCTGCTGCTGGGATGGCTTTTCCGGAGACCCGGCGGGGTGCTGTTCCCGCTGCTGGTTACTGGGTTGAGCCTGCTCTGGACCATGGGGCTGTTTGCCTGGTGCGGTCTGGAGATGAACACCATCAGCGCGCTGTTGCCGCCGGTGGTGATGATTCTGAGTGTCTCCCACAGTGTCCATCTTTACCACGGCTGGCTGCAACTCGCCACTGCCGGAAACTCTGCTGAACAGGTCCGGGAACTCTGGCCGGGCCGGGTCGCGGAGCTGGTGGTTCCCTGTAGCTTTACCGCCCTGACCACAGGTCTGGGGCTGTTGTCGCTTTGGGTCAGTCCCATCCCGGCGGTCCGGCAATTCGGCCTGTTCGGGGCCCTGGGGGTTGCTGTCTCGCTGGTGCTCAGCCTGCTCCTGGTGCCCATCGGACTATCCTTCTGTGCTGTTCCCAAGGTTCGCCTTGGTTCTGCTCAGGAGCTGCTGGGGCGGCTGTTGGCGCGGATCGCAGCTTGCTCCCTGCAGCGCCCCCGCACCATTATGAGTGTTGCCCTGTTGTTGCTGCTGTTGGCCGCGGCGGCATTACCCCGCTTGCAGAACAATACCAGTCTGGTCGGTTTTTTCCGCGCTACAGCGCCGTTGGCGAGGGATACCGCCTTTATCGATGACCACCTTGGCGGGGTCAACGCGCTGGAATTCATGTTAAGCAGAACCGATCAGGGGACTCTCGATCAGCTTGGTGATTATCAGCGCCTTGAGCATTTCGAAAAGCGGGCCTTGCAGCATCCTGAAATCGCCAAAGCATTTTCCATCCTGCCGCTGCTGCGGCAGGTGCAGCGGGCGGAAACCGGCAGCATTGAGCTGCAGTTGCCGACCACTGCGGACGATCTTCATTATGACCTGGAGCTGTTGGCCACGGCTGATGGCCGTGACCAGGCCGGGCCATTTTTAACCCCGGATCGGAAAACCGCAAGAATGACGCTCCTGTTCCATGATGTCGGCAGTCATTCGGCGTTGCGGGTTGTCCGTGACCTGGAATGGTGCGCCAGGGAGATTTTCGGGTCTGCCTACCGGCTGGTTCCCACCGGCAGCTATTACCAGGTGATTCTCGATTCCGCACAACTGGTCAACACCATGCTGAAAAGTTTCGGCCTGTCGTTGCTCACGGTCATGCTGGCGATCCTGTTGCTGCTGCGGTCAGTCCGGCTGACCCTGTTGGCAATGATTCCGAACCTTATTCCCATTGTCTGGACCCTCGGGGTGATGGGAGCTTTGGGTATCGATCTGAGCAGCGGCACCGTGATGATCGGTGCGGTGGCTTTCGGCCTGGCCGTGGATGACACCATCCATTATCTGGTTTGCTACCGTCGCCTGCAGGGGCTGGGAGCGCGCAAAGCGGTGCAGGCGACGACCACCGGCATCGGCCGGGCTCTATTGATCACCACCCTGGTGTTGGTGCTCGGGTTTTGGACCGGTTGCTTTGGCAGCTTCAAGCCGACCATCTATTTTTCCTTCCTGGTCGGCGGGACCCTGCTCGGGGCTTTGGTCTGTGATCTGCTGGTTCTGCCGGCGTCCCTGGTGCTCTGGGCTCGGCCACTCCGGGAGGGTGCACCATGAAGAGGCCGTTGCTGCTCGTCATTCTTGCTTTCAGCTGGGCTCACGTCGGCTGGGCCGCTCCGTTGCGCGCTGTAGATCCTGCCGAACAGGTGGTCAGGCGGGTGGTGGTCCCGGCTGCGGACCAGCCCCAGGCGGAAGTGCAGATCGTCCGGCGTGGCCCGGAACTGCTCGTGCGGACAATCATTTTCAGTCCGATTCTGCGCCGGGTGGTTGCGGCTATCGATGCTAAAGAAGCCAAACGCTGGCCCGAAGAGAGCGCGGGATTTGTGGAATCGCAACGTTACCGGGAGCAGCTCTATGCCGCTACGGAGATGGTCCGGCAGCGGTTTGCCGAACGCCCGGATCCTGCCCAAAACCGCCAGGCCCTGGTTATTGAATTCCTCCGCAACAAGACCGAGCGGCGGATTTCCCTGCTCTTGCCTCAATTGGCAGGGGAATTCGGCAGCCTGCGTATTCGTACTGCAGAATTGCTGCAAAGCTGGCGTAGCAGGGGGGATTACGTCGACGAGAATATGCTTGAGATCGTCCAGGACAGTTTCCATTTGGACCACTCTGCCGCTGCCGCACTGCTGGCGGCCATTGCCGGGGGAAAGACGAGGTGAGCAAGGCCATGCCGAGAAAATTTACCCTGAAAAGTAAAGACTTTATTCAGACCCCGGACGGGAAGAAAACCTACAACGAAGAACATTTCAACGAGGCCGCTCGGCATTACGATTTCGCCACCAAGGCGATGTCCTTGGGGCGTGATCTGGCCTGGAAGAAACAGCTCATTGCCGCGTTGCCGAAGCTGGCCGAGCCCTGTTGCGTTGACCTGGCCTGCGGCACTGGGGATATCACCTGCCTGCTGGCAGAGCGCTATCCGGACGGCCGGATTGTCGGCATTGATCTCACCGCGGCCATGCTTGAATTGGCGCGGACCAGGAACCGGGCCGCCAATGTCGAATTCATTCAGGGTGACATGGCGCAGACCCAACTGCCAAGCAACTCCGTGGATATCGTTACCGGCAGCTATGCCATCCGCAATGCGCCGGAACTGGTTCCGGCCTTGGCGGAGATCCAGCGCATTCTCAAGCCGGGCGGCACCCTGGCTTTGCTCGATTTTTCCAAACCTCCGGGGCGCATTTTTCAACGTTGCCAATATCTGGTGCTGAAATACTGGTGCGGGTTGTGGGGACTATTGCTGCACGGCAATCCGGAGGTTCATTCCTATATTGCCGCCAGCCTTAAGCAATATCCCGATCGCGAACGCTTGCAGGCCTTGCTGAATGCGGCCGGGTTCACTGTTCAGAGGGAACGGCGCTTTTACCTGGGCACCCTGCAACTGCTGGTTTTACAGAAACAGGGTGCAGCGAGCCGTCCCGGTAGCATCGATGACGAATGAGTAGACAATCAAACAAAGGAAAGACAGATGGCGTTAAGAGAAGATTTTGAAAATCAAGGCAACTGGTTATTCCGCTATCGCAGCTACCTGCCGCTGGGCATGCTGGTCCTGGTGCTGTACACGCTGAAAAATTATACCTACCCGGGCAACAGCGAGGCGCTGGACCACGTCTGGGAAGCGGCCTGTCTGCTGATCAGCTTTTTCGGCCTGGGAATCCGGGTCATTACCATCGGCTACACCCCACGCGGCACTTCGGGGCGGAACACCAGGAAGCAGGTTGCGGAAACCCTCAATACCAGCGGAATCTATTCGGTGGTTCGCAACCCCCTTTACCTGGGTAACTTTTTCATGGGCTTCGGGATCGTCCTGTTTGCCCATCTCTGGTGGTTGCTGCTGATCTATACCCTGGTGTTCTGGCTCTACTACGAGCGGATCATTTTTGCGGAAGAGTCTTTCTTAAGGAACCGGTTCGGCACGGCTTACCTGGCCTGGGCTGAGCAGACTCCGGCCTTTATCCCGAACTTCAAGCACTTCCGGAAAGCGGAATTGAGCTTTTCGGTGCGCAATGTCCTCAGGCGCGAATACAACGGTTTCTTCGCGGTTATTCTGACGCTGCAGCTGCTGGAGATTATCGGCGATCTGGTCACAAAAGGGCGCGTTAACATCGAACCCGGCTGGCTGGTGCTGTTCGGGAGCGGATTTACGGTCTGGTTTGTCTTGCGCTGGTTGAAGAAACATACCTTGGTTTTGAATGTGCCGGGGCGTTGATGGGCTGATGTTGAGCGGAGCGTTCACTGCTCCTGCGAGCCGGCCAGGCGGGCGATTCGCTCAGTGTCCAGCAGCGAGCGGGGGATAATAATCGTAACTCCGTAATCCTCTTTCCAGGGGAGGGTAGATTCCAGCTGTTCCGGCTGTGCAGGAGCAGTTGCTGGAGTTTGCAGCGTTGCGATGATGTCCTTGATATGGGCCAGGCCGATGGTGAAAATGGCTTGTCGGCTGCTGATCTGCCCAGCCTGGAAGGCGTTTTCGACCGCGTGCGGAATATTCTGCAGGATTTTCAGGGTACGTTGTTCCTGAAGCCGGTTGAGATCGCAGAGGGTGGCAAAATTACGATCCCGCTGCAGCTTTGCGAGAACCTGGCCGATATCCCGATAGAGCCTCTCATCTTCAATTTGACCCAGACAAAGATTGTAGTTGGACCCGAGCAGCAGGTCGGCGTTGACAAACTGTTCGGGATTGCCCAGTTGTTCCTTCAACGCGGCGGTTGCCAGGGAGAACCGGATCATGGCTGCGGAATTGCGCTGGGGCGCTTGTGCAGAGGAAGAACGCTTGAAAAAGCCTTCCGGCAACAGCAGCTCAACATTCTTCTGCTCAATCAACCACTCTCCGATGCGATAGATCTCAGCCTGGCTTTGGATAGTTTTCGGGCCGGATCTACCGGTCAGGCTGCTGCGGTGACTTTGGCCGATGATATAAATCCGCTGTGCCGAGAGCGGCTTGCTCTGATAAATGACTTGCCCGTATTCAGCCGGAAGCTCGTTCGTAAACGGTGTCTGGATAGCGTTTGCTGAGGCAAGGCCGCGGGCATCCGCCCCGGCCCGCGCCAACCCGGGCATACTCATGGTGAAGAGCAGGATGAAAACCAGGAGTCGGGTGCTATGGTTGCTGTCAGTCAAAATCGCCATACTCAATCCCCTGCCAAGCCAAACCGGTAACCGGTCCTGCCTCGGGGTGGAAAATTTCCAGATTGATGGAGTTGCTTGATATTGAAATCGTCTCTCGCTTGCCTCTTTTCCAGGTTGTCTCTCCAACTGAACAACATCAATGGAGTTTTCCGAAGGGGTTGGTGTTCTGTGGAAGAGTTGTGGCCGAAGAGAGGGAGCCTGAAAAAGTCAACACTGCGTAATATAGAAAGATTTTGTCGATAAATCAACCTGTTTTGCTTCACTTGGTTGAGCCGCAGCCCCTTTGACTTTGGTTTCGGTGCGGGTGTAAGTTAATGAAACGTGATCTGGTCATCATTCAGATCGACACAGCATGTGATGCACTTGCCGATATCAAGGTCATGATCTTTTAACGACAAGAACGATTGATAGATAAAGGGATTAGAGGAGCGATAAAATGAAAAAGATATTCATTATTTCTTTGACGGGGCTTGTAGCCGGGTTGTTTTTTGCCAGTTTGAGCATGGCTGGTGGGAATAATTCCATGGGCATGAAATCGACCCAAAATTCAGACTCACAGATGATGGACAATCAGCATAAAACGGTGGGAACGACCCACTTGAATAATACCCAGGTGCGTGAACTGCAGCGGCTGTTGACTGACAAAGGGTTTGATGCCGGTCCGGCCGATGGCGTCATTGGCACCAAGACCAAGCAGGCGCTCAGAGATTACCAGACCTCGCAGGGGCTCGCTGTGACCGGACAAGCCGACCGTGCAACCTTGCGGTCTTTGGCCACGGATACTGAAACCCAGGAATTTTTCGGGTTGTCTCCCGAGTTTGATGAGCTCCATATGCGGGATAAGGGAATGATGGATCAAGGGATGATGGATCAGGACCATATGGATGACGGGATGATGCATCAGGAGCGGATGGATGACAGCAACCGTGCGGTTGAGCGCAACGAGAGGGGGAGTTACTAAACAGTTGGTGCGGAGATTTTTAGAACGGTGAGACCTTGATACAGAGGTTACTTATTTTATGAAGCCAGGAGAGTTTTCTCCTGGCTTTTTGTTGTTTTTTGGGGGGGGCTTTGGGTGACTTTTCTGACCTGGAGCACACAAACCACTAGGCTGGCAGAACGAGACCCGCAGGTTTCTCTCGTTGACTATTGCTGAGTTTCTATTTAGCAGAAACATCCCCAACCTTTAAAATCAAAGTCAAGACCGCGGGGTTTGCGGCCCCGCCCGCCGCCACCCTTTTTGTCCAGGCCAACAAAAAGGGTGCAAAAAATGGCCTTTTGATTGCTCGGGATGTTCGTTTATTCCGGGGAAGATATCGCTGCGCGCTGGTCGCTGCTGGTTCGGCAGGGTTGGTCAGCGTGGCATTTAATCACGGAGCATGGCTGCTACCGGCCGTGACGTCGTCGAATGCGCCCGACGAGAAGCATGGCTTCTCGTACTGGCGGACTCAGGGGCTGCGGAATTGATAGAGTTGCTGGGATTGCCTATCTATCTTCCCCCTTTGATGGGGGAAGGCTGGGATGGGGGTGAGACACACTCACTCAGTCAATGCCACCTCCGACGAAGCAAACGATCAATGCCCAGCGCCACCCTTGTTGTGCCGCTCCATTCTGCTTAAGACTCATGTGCGCGCTATATTGATACGTGAAATATTGATTCACTCCTTAGCCACTGCAGAAAGCTCCGAGGAATCCCATGAAAGCCATGCTGTTGGAGAAAATTTGTGATTTGAGTACCGAGCGCGAACCTTTGCGCCTGGCAGAATTACCGCTGCCTGAACCCGGACCCTGCGAGGTCCGCTTGCGGGTGCTGGTGTGCGGGGTCTGCCATACGGAACTTGACGAAATAGAGGGACGGACGCCGCCGCCGGTTTATCCGGTGGTGCCGGGGCACCAGGTGGTTGGAGTCATCGATAAGATCGGGGCCGGGGTGCCGGCCATGCGGCTTGGGGAACGGGTCGGGGTGGCGTGGATTTTTTCAGCCTGCGGCAACTGTCGCTGGTGCCGGGAAGGCTTGGAGAACCTCTGCCCGGACTACCGGGCCACCGGCCGTGACGCGGATGGTGGCTATGCCGAATATATGCTGGTTCCGGCAGCATATGCCGTAGCGTTGCCCGATTCTCTGGATGAAGTTGCGGCGGCCCCGCTGCTCTGTGCCGGAGCTGTTGGCTATCGTTCCTGGAAATTGGCCCGGGCTGCGGCGGATACCGGCCCCCTTGGCCTGACCGGGTTTGGTGCCTCGGGGCATCTGGTGCTTCAACTGGCGCGTTATCAAGACCCGGAGCGGCCGGTCTATGTTTTTGCCCGGAATGAACATGAGCGGCGCTTTGCCCTGGAGCTGGGGGCGAGCTGGGCCGGCGATACCGAAGATGAACCGCCGGAGCTGCTGGCTGCCATCATCGATACCACGCCAGCCTGGAAACCGGTGCTGGCGGCTCTGAAAGGCTTGGCGCCGGGCGGGCGATTGGTGATCAATGCCATCCGCAAGGAAGATCGGGATCGAGACTTGCTGGCCGAGTTGGATTACCCGTCCCAGTTGTGGCAGGAAAAAGAACTCAAGAGCGTGGCCAATGTGACCCGGCAGGATGTGGTCGAGTTTCTGCGCCTTGCCGCGGCCATCCCGTTGCGGCCGATCTGCCGGGAGTACCCCCTTGCCGAGGCCAATCGCGCGCTACTCGAGCTGAAAGAAGGCAATATTCGCGGTGCCAAAGTTCTGCGCATCGGTGAGTGATACGGAGGTGACGATGAAGAAAGCGCTGCTGTTTGAATCGCTGGACAATAACCGGGTGCGCTGTCGATTATGCGCCCATGACTGTGTTATTGCGCCGGGCCGACGGGGGCTCTGCCAGGTGCGGGAGAATCGGGACGGAGTCCTGTATACCCTGGTCTACGGACGGACCATCAGCCGCAATGTCGATCCCATCGAAAAAAAGCCTCTCTATCATTTCTTACCGGGCAGCCTGGCTTTTTCCATTGCTGCGCCGGGCTGCAATTTCCATTGTGACTGGTGCCAGAACTGGGAGATTTCCCAGCAGCCGCACGAGGGGAAGGTTATTGCTGGTCAGGAGCTGGCTCCGGAGGCGGTGGTCAAGGAGGCCCTGGCGGCGGGCTGTCGCTCTATTGCCTATACCTATACCGAACCGACGGTCTTTTTCGAATATTGTCTTGATACCGCACGCTGCGCCCGGGACAACGGACTGCGGAATGTCTTTATCAGTAACGGCTACATGTCAGCGGAGATGCTGGCCCAGCTGCACCCCTGGCTCGATGCGGCCAACATCGATTTGAAGGCCTTTCGCGACGCAACCTATCAGCGCTTTGCCGGCGGTCGGTTGCAACCGGTCCTCGATAACCTGAAACGGCTCCATGACTATGGGATCTGGACCGAGGTCACCACTCTGCTGATCCCCGGGCTGAACGACAGCAAGGAAGAGTTGCGCGAACTGGCCGAATTCATGGTTCGGGAACTGGGGCCGGAGACGCCCTGGCATGTCAGCCGGTTCTTTCCCCAATACAAACAGAATGACCGTCCGCCGACTCCGCCGCAAACAATTCTGGCGGCGGTCGAAATCGGTCGCGCGGCCGGGCTGCAGTATATTTATCCGGGGAACCTGGCGCAGAAGACGCAAACCCGGTGCCCGGGTTGCGCGGCGGTACTGATTGAACGAGATGGCTTCAGGGTTGGGCTGATGCGGGTGACGACAGCCGGATGCTGTCCTGACTGCGGAGCTCAAGTCGGCGGTATCTGGGGTGATGCCGCACCCTAACCCGTCGGTGTTTGCGGTTGCTAAACAGGGGCCTGCCGCAGACCCTGGCTAATGACATCCGAGACCTAGATGTCTTGATCTTTCAGCCTCTGCAGGTATTTCTCCCATTCTATCGGCAGCATGCTTTGTTTCTGACTGTTGCATTCCTTGCAGGCGGGGACGCAGTTGCCTTTACTGCTGCGGCCGCCGCGAACCAGGGGGACGATATGATCGAGGGTCAGCTCTTTGGGGGGAACGGCTTTTCCGCAATAATGACAGATCCCTTTGGCAATCTTGTTCTTCCACCAGTTCTGCTTGCGTAATTCACGTGCTTTGGCACGTTCCTGCCTGATTTGGCTTTCATCGATATCCAGAAAAATGTCCACTTTCGATCCTCTTTGCTTATACTCTTCGCCAGTGGGGGATTATTGCACAAAATGTGAATTTATGCGATCGTGACGAACTGTCGAGTGATGGCAAAAAGCGCAAGGGACGAGATAACTTATGAAAATTCTTATCGTCGGTTCCGGGCAGGTCGGTTACTTTCTGTGTGACCGGTTATCCCGTGAAGGGCATGAAGTGACCCTGGTCGATCAGAGCGAAGAGATCGTGCAGCGTGCTCAGGATCGCCTGAATGTCATGGGTGTGGTCGGTAACGGGGCCAGCGCCGAAATCCTTGAACAGGCCGGAATTAAGGAAGCGGAAATTTTCATCGCTGTCACCAATATCGATGAAGTTAATATCCTCGCCTGCCTGCTGGCCCGCGAATATCAGGTCGGGGTGCTGGTCGCTCGGACCAAGAATATCGAATACACCAGCCATAAGGCGGTCCTCTCCAAGGAAAAACTGGGGATCGATCTGCTTATCAACCCGGAGGATGCGGTTGCCGATGAGCTGACCAAGCTTGCCTGTAACTCCAAAGCCTTTGACGTTGCCGAATTCGCCGAAGGGCAAATCCTCTTTCAGGGCTACCGGATTGGCCCGGAGAGCCCTCTATGCGATCTGTCCCTGGCCGAACTCGGGGAACTGCGCGGCATGTACCGATTTGTGGTGGTGGCCATCAGCCGCGGCAATACCACCATCATCCCCCGCGGTGACGACGTCATCCAGGACGGGGATCGTATTTATATCTTTGCGCCGCAATCGGAGCTGCCCGCCATCAACTATCTGTTACAGGCCGAAGGGATCGATCAGCGTCGGGTGCGCAGGGCGTTTGTCCTCGGCGGCAGCCGGATCGGCCTGCAGGTGGCCCAGAATCTGGAAAAGCTCAATTTTCAGACCAAGCTGGTGGAGAAAGATGAAGACCGCTGTTACAAACTGGCCGAACAACTGCACAAGTCCGTGGTTATCAATGCGGAGGGGCTGGATGTCGAAACCCTGCTTGATGAAGGGTTGGCGGAGGCCGGAGTTTTTATTGCGGTCACCGACAATGACCAGACCAATATCCTGACCTGTCTGCTGGCCAAGCAGCACAAGGCGCGGCGGACCCTGGCCCTGGTCAGCCAGCCGGAATTGATCGGACTGGCCACCGAGCTTGGCATCGATGCCTGCATTTCGCCGCGCCTGGCCGCCGCCGGGGCGATTCTGAAATTCGTTCGGCGCGGCGACATCATCTCCTTGACCGCGGTGGAGGGGAGCAATTCCGAAGTTCTCGAGTTGGAGATCAAGGAGGACAGCGGCCTGCATGGCCGCACCCTGCAGGAGCTGCATTTCCCCAGGGGGGCTATTATTGGGGCGATCGTGCGGGGCGACAAGTATGATATCCCGACCGGCGACAGCACCCTGGAAGCAGGGGATCGGGTGGTGATTTTCACCCTGCCTGAGGCGCTGCAGAAAGTGGAAAGGTTTTTTGCCTGAATGAATCTGCTGCTGACTCTGCGCATCCTCGGTTCGCTGCTGCTTTTTCTGGGCGCAACCCTGTTTATCCCGCTGCCCTTCTCCCTCTACTATCAGGATGGGGTCTGGTCCGCTTTTGTCCTCTCCGCCCTGATCTGCTGCGGGGTCGGTGGTTTGATTATGGCCGCGTGCCGGAGCCCTAAGGAACTGTCAGTGCGGGAAGGCTTTGCCGTGGTCACCTTCGGCTGGACGGTCTTTGCCGTATTCGGAGCTTTGCCCTATCTGCTGGCCGGGGCGATCTCTTCACCGCTGGATGCGATTTTCGAGACCATGAGCGGTTTTACCACCACCGGTTCGACCATTCTGCGCGAAATCGAACACTTACCGCCAAGCCTGTTGTTCTGGCGGGCGCTGACCCACTGGCTGGGTGGGATGGGGATCATCGTTCTGTCCCTGGCGATTCTGCCGATGCTCGGGGTCGGCGGCATGCAGCTGTTCAAGGCCGAGGTCCCCGGACCGACGGCCGATCGGCTGAAACCGCGCATTCAGGACACCGCCAAGATGCTCTGGGGTGTCTATTTTCTGCTCACCTCGGTGGAGACCGTGTTGCTGATGTTTGGCGGGATGTCCTTCTTTGACGCCCTCTGTCATTCCTTCGCCACCCTCGCAACCGGCGGGTTTTCCACTCGCAACGCTTCGGTCGGGGCGTATAACAGCGGTTATATCGATGCGGTCATCACCCTGTTTATGATCTTGGCCGGGGTCAACTTCGCCCTGCATTTCCAAGTGCTGCGAGGACGGGTGCGGGATTTCTTTGGAAGCGAAGAGTTGCGTGTCTATCTGGGCATCATTGTGGTGTCCACGGCGGTGGTCATGTATTTCAACTGGTCAGAAGATGTCTACCGCGGCCTGGTGGAAAACCTGCGTTATTCATCTTTCCAAGTGGCCTCAATTATCACCACGACCGGTTTCGGGACCGCTGATTTTGAACTCTGGCCGGTGGTGACCCAGTATATACTGGTGCTGCTGATGTTTATCGGCGGTTGTGCTGGCTCGACTGGTGGCGGTATGAAGGTCGCGCGGATTCTGCTGTTGTTCAAGCATGCCCAGGTCCAACTGTTCCGACTGATTCATCCGCGCGCGATCCGCCTGGTCAAGCTCGGCAATCGGCCGGTTGATAAAGAGGTCATGCAGTCGATTCTGGGTTTCTTCGCGCTGTTTATCAGCGTGTTTGTCGGTGGGTCATTGCTGGTGGCGGCCAGCGGCATGGATCTGGTCTCATCCGGGGCGGCAGTGATTGCCTGTCTCGGAAACATCGGCCCCGGTATCGGAACCGTCGGCCCCATTGATAATTTTGCCCATGTTCCGGCCTTGGGTAAAACCGTGCTGATTGTCTGTATGCTGATGGGACGTTTGGAACTGTTTACCGTGCTGGTTCTGTTCTTCCCGTCCTTCTGGCGTAAATAACGCCGCTTGACGCTGTGGGAAAAAGACTCGTGGAGATGGGAACGGGATCCTTCTGGGTGCTCCTCAACAGGCGAAGGCCCCCATCGTCGCTATGAACGATGGGGGCCTCCCCCCTCCGGAACTATTTAATGAAGTCTAGCCGTGCAATCTTTATGACATGAGTATAGCGAATCTTTCTGACAAAATTCTGAACAACCCCTGTCGTGTCCGGGAAAAAATGAAAAATCCCGTTGCCAGGTTGTTTCCCTGGTTGCCGGAGTGAGGGGGGAGCCCCTGTCGCGGTTAGCTAGTTTTCATCCGGAAACGGCCCTTTTCCGCTGTGGCGGTGTCAATCTACGGGTTTTCTTGTGCGGCGTAAAGGACTACGCCTCCGCGCAACCCCTTGATTTCCTTGCCACAACGGAAAATTGCTCGTTTCCAATCTGAAAACTTATGCGTTGGCATCCGGAAACTCCGGATGCCAACTAGCTGTCTTGAGCGATCATGATGAAACCGAGCTGCCTGCCGGTTACTCCCTGGTCACGCCGGTGAGAAAACAGCAATTCCGGGTGGCAGCAGGTACATTCTGTAGCGACATCGATATGCTGGGGCGCCAGACCGAGCGCTTCCAACTGAAGCTGACAGCTTAAGGGCAGGTTAAGCTGCCAGTGACCCAAGGTGGTTTCCGTGGAAATCTCTTTCCAGAATCCGCTACCCTTACGGAAAACGTCTCGCACCGGGCGGTCAACCTCATAGTTGTGGGCACCGATTCCCGGACCGACTGCCGCCCTGAGTTCGGAGGCTGGGCAATCAAAATGGCTGGTCATGGTGTTGATGGTCTTGGCGATGATCCCGTTAGCCGCGCCACGCCAGCCGGCATGAATGGCGGCGACCGCTTTGAGATCCTTGTGCCAGATCAGGATCGGCAGGCAGTCGGCGGTGAGGATGCCGATCATAATACCCGGTTGGTTGGTGACGATGGCGTCGACTTCCACTTTCAGGAAATGTGACAGATCCAGGTTTGGCTCGTCGATGAGCAGCAGGTCTTTGCCATGGACTTGTTTGACGGTCAACAATTGGTGCGGACTCAGCCCGAAACTGCGGGTGAAGGTGGAGCGGTTGCCTTCGACATGGGCAATTGCATCGTCTGTTCCGAAGCCGAGGTTGAGAGAATTGTAGGGTGGACGACTGACCCCGCCATTGCGGGTGCTGAACCCGGCGACGAGCTGTGCGGGGATGGTTTTTGGCTGCAGGAAAGAAATCTTTCCTTGACGGACAAGTTTCATGACAACTCCATTGCTGCAAAAATAGTAAAACGCGGGCAATTTATGCCAAGGCGTTTTTCAGATCAAGGTAAGAAATAATCTCGTTGAGAGTGTCCGGTATTTCGCTCGAAAATTCCAGATATTTTCCTGTGGACGGGTGAATAAAGCCAAGAAGCCTTGCGTGCAGGGCCTGCCCCGGTAACTTCGCGACCAGTCGGCTCAGTTCCTGGTTGCGGGGAAATTCCCTACCTCGCCGACCATAAAGGGGATCAGCAACCAGCGGAAAGCCGAGTTCGGAGAAATGAACCCGGATCTGATGAGTTCGGCCGGTTTCCAGAGTGAATTCGATCAGGCTCAGGCGGTCGTCCCGATAATCTTTCAGCACCGACCAGTGAGTGACCGCGCGGCGACCGTTTCTGGCTTTGCTGCTCATTTTTTTGCGTTGAACCGGATGGCGGCCGATGGGCTTGTCGACCTTCCCCGTAGTGGTTTCAGGGCAACCATGGACCAGCGCCAGGTAGCGTCTGTTGATGGAGTGTTTTTTAAATTGGGACGCCAGGTGCAGATGGCTGCGGTCGTTTTTGGTGGCGACCATAACTCCGGACGTATCTTTGTCCAGCCGATGAACGATGCCGGGTCTTAATTCGCCGCCAATGCCGGCCAGATCCTGACAGTGATGAAGCAGGGCATTGACCAAGGTGCCGCCGGAATGTCCGGCGGCCGGGTGGACCACCATCCCGGCAGGTTTGTTGATGACGATCAGGTCATGATCTTCGTAAAGGATATCCAGCGGGATGTCCTCGGCGAGGGCCTCGCTCGGCTCCGGTTCGGGCAGGATGACCAGAACCGACTCGCCGCCTTTAAGTTTCCTGCTGGCTTTGGCCGGGGTTCCGTCAAGAGAAACCAGTTCGGTGTCGATCAGCTTCTTGATCTGGGAGCGGCTGATCTCCGGAAAACACTCGGCCAGGAATGTGTCCAGTCTTTCCGGTGGACGGTCTTCAGTGAAGAACAGTTTTCGTGACGAACTCATTTACCAGATCTGGCTTTCAATCTTTCCCGCCTGCTTGATCATGACATCAACGATGGCACGTTCATAGAGATGTTCACGATTTTTCATTTCCGGAGAGACACGGGAAAAAAAGTGCTCGCGACCTTCTTCGAGTTCCTCGTCCATCAGTTCGAAAATAGAATCACTCTTAATTCCTTCGGTGACTTTGTCGCGGTTGTAAAGGGCGATGTCGGACACAATGGCACGGGCTAAACGAAATGCGAGATCGGGGTTTTCCACCAGTCTTGCCATAAAAAGAATCCTCCGTCGATCAGTTCGGGCTGTAGCCTGAATGTTTATTTGATCTTATTAACTTTTATTCAAGATGGCAAGCTAAAATCTCATGAGAGTCAGGTTTTGAGAAAGTGTTAGCAATCAATAATAAGCTATGTTAAAGTTTTCTTCTCATAGCTGGCTGCCGTTAACTTGTTCTGGGTTTCGATGTTAAATCTATTTTTTTGAATCGAGAATCTTGGCTGACGTGAGGGGGTAATGACAGGGAGGCGCATGAAGAAACACATCCTTTTTGTTGATGACGAACAGAGTCTGGCCCTGCTGGGGGCGGATCTGCTTGAAGATTATGGCTTCCAGGTGACCTGTGCCTATCATGGTCGGCAGGCGCTGGACGTCTTCACTGGTCAGCGCGACGCCTTTGATCTGGTGGTCACGGACGAATCGATGCCGGAAATGTCGGGTATCGAATTGGCTCAGGAACTGTTCCGGATTTCTCCGCAGACGCCGGTTATCCTCTGTTCCGGGCATATGCTGACCATGCAGGAAGAGGGAATTGACCGAACCAATATCATCAATGTTCTCGCCAAGACCGATGTCTGCCTGAAACTGCCGGAATTTCTGGACCAGCTGTTTGCCGACAGTTGAGTAAACCTTTCCCCATGCCCCTGCCCGGTTCCGGCGCAGCGGGTTGAATTGCCCTGCGGCCACGCTGCCGGTTAGCGGATGAAGGTGGCGATCAACAGAATCAGTACCAAGATCATGATGATGATCGACAGCAGCGACAGGCCCGGTTTTTTTTCTTGCGGCGGGGCTTTCTCAAGGTGGCCGGCAACCGGGAACCTTTCCACCACAGCGCGTACATGGGGTGCGCTTTTGAGTTCTTGGGTCAGATCGCGTCCCGCCTGATGCAGGCTTTCATGGTGACCGTTCTGCCAA
Source organism: Geopsychrobacteraceae bacterium (assembly GCA_963668145.2). Lineage (GTDB taxonomy): Bacteria > Desulfobacterota > Desulfuromonadia > Desulfuromonadales > Geopsychrobacteraceae > Seleniibacterium. Next base: position 123,174 of record CAXXJU010000043.1, on the reverse strand, counting down.
TACGGGCTGGTGCTTACATCGTAGACGGTTCCGCTCACAGCAATATAGGCCGCTCGGCCGTCCTGGCCGTCATAGCGCGCCAACTCCTGTTCAGTCATGCGTCCCTCCTTGAAAAATCTCCCTGCTTGGTTTTTCTCAGCAAACGGCTCTTTCGTGTTGGTGTAGCGTCAATTTATGAACCGGCTTGCCACAACCAAAAAAAACGGTTCGTTTCCAATCCGAATACTTGCCCGCCGCCCTTCGCTGTTTCCGGAGGACTGCGGGTTATGATTTAAAGTAGGTCTGGCGCTGCAGCTGAGATGAAAACTGTTTGAGAATCTGTTGTCTTTCAGCGACATTGATCTTTCCGCCGCGAACCGCAAGTTCGATTTTCTCCCGGAAATTTTCGTAGAAGAACGCCGGGTTGTATTCCAGCATGGCGAGAACTTCGCTGATGGTATCCCCCGACTGCTCCTTCATGACATCGAAACTGCCTTCTTCATTGATGCGCACACTGATCACATTGGTGTCGCCGAACAGGTTGTGCAGGTCGCCAAGGGTTTCCTGATAGGCGCCCATCAGAAATACACCCAGGATATAGTCTTGCCCTTCTTGCAGGGGATGAAGGGGCAGGGTCTGACTTTCCCCGGCGGAAAGAATAAAATGATCGAGTTTTCCGTCACAGTCACAGGTCAGGTCAGAGATGGTGCCGACCCGCTCGGGATATTCGTCAAGGCGATGAATCGGTGCAACCGGAAAGATCTGATCGATGGCCCAGGAATCCGGCAACGACTGGAAGACACTGAAGTTGCCGTAATAAATATCGGCCAGCAGGGTTGTCAGTGAGTCCAGGGCCGGGGAGGTCACTGCTTCGGTGCGGCAACGTTCCGCAAGGCTGCGAGCAATGGCCAGGAACAGATTTTCCGCCAGGGAGCGCTCGCGTAGCTGGATTTCCCCCTCCCGGAACAGTTCGCGAATCCGGTCCCGGTTGGCCAGCGCTTCGCGATAGCCATCCTCCAGGTCAATGGCGGCAGCATCCAGGCTGAGCTGGTATTGACGGGCGGTCAAGGGGTGACACCCCTGCGGGGCAACGTCGGGCAGGGTGAGGGGCTCGTAGCGCATCACATCCAGGATGTTGAACAGAAGCATGGTATTGTGGGCAACCGTCGCCCGCCCGGACTCGGTAACAATGATCGGATGAGCGACCCCGGTCGGATCCAGCGTCTCCTGAATGGTCCGGACAATGCAAGTGCAGTAGTCGGCCAGATTGTAATTTCGGGAGTGACTGTGTTTGCTCTGATTGCCGATATAATCGACAGCCAGTCCGCCGCCCAGGTCAAGATAGCGTAAAGGCACCCCTTCGCCAGCCAGGTCAGCATAAAAGCGGCTGGCTTCGCGTACACCGTTGCGGATCTCTTCGATATCCGGAATCTGCGAACCGAGGTGACAGTGGAGCAGTTGCAGGCAGTCGAGCATGTTCTCCCGGCGCAGGGTGTCGACGGTGGCGATGAGCTGCGCGGTGCTGAGTCCGAAACTGCTGCGGTCGCCGCTGGTTTCGGTCCAGAGTCCGCCGACCTTGGCCGAGACCTTGATGCGCAGGCCGATCAGCGGGCGGATGCCAAGAGCGCGACTGCGGGCGATGATCAGTGGCAGCTCATTGGGGGATTCGATGACAAAGACGCAGCGATAACCGAGTTTGTTGGCCCAGAGCCCCAGATCGATGAATTCCCGGTCTTTATAGCCGTTGCAGATCAACAGCCCGTTTTCGTAAAGACTTGCCAGGCAAAGCAGCAGCTCCGGTTTGCTGCCAGCCTCCAGACCATGGCCGTAGCGGGAACCGAAGCGGACAATTTCTTCAATAACCGCACTCTGCTGATTGACCTTGACCGGGAAGACCCCATTATAATGGTTTTGATAGCCGGCCCGGCTGATTGCGGACTGAAAGGTTTCATTGAGCAGGGCCAAGCGTGAATCGAGGAAATTTTCGATTCGGACCAACAGAGGGAGGGCATGGCCGCGGTCATTGGCCCCCTGCAGAATATCGGTCAGCGGGACCGCCACCTCCCCGGATGGGAACGGAACCCTGACCGTTATGCGGCCGTCCTCGGACACCGCAAAATGGTCCTGGCCCCAATGATCGATGCCGTAGACCCGGGCCGCATCGGCAGAGGTCCAGGTCGGTTTACTGGTGGCGTTCATTCGGCAATATTGTCCCGGGCGAAGGTGGGCAGCATGAAGGCTCCCAGGTGCAGGTCCTCGTTATAATAGCGGGTGGTAAAGCCCCGTTCGGCTGCGCGTTGGCGATCAAAATCCCGGACCGGATGATATTTCTTGCTGGCAAAGGCAAAGCTCCAGAGTCCACTCGGATAGGTCGGAATAAAGGCTTGATACATTTCCACCACCGGGAATACCGCGCGCAGGTTGCCGAACATGCTCTTCTGGATTTCGGCATGGTAAAAGGGGGATTCGCTCTGGGCCACCATGATGCCGTCTTCCTTGAGCGCCGCATGGACCAGCCGATAGAAGTCCTCCTCGAACAGTCCGACCGCCGGACCGATGGGATCGGTGGAGTCAACCAGAATGATATCGAATTCATTCTGGTGGGCGCGGATGTAGGCCAGCCCGTCGTCGACATGCAGCTTGACCCGCGGATTGGAACCATCAATTTCACAGGCCATCGACGGCAGGTATTCGATGGACTTGTCGATGACCAGACCGTCGATTTCGCAGAGGACGGCCAGTTCTACTTCCGGGTGCTTCATGATTTCGCGAATGCTGCCGCCGTCGCCGCCGCCGATAACGAGGACCTTTTTGGGGGCCGGGTGGGTAAACAGGGCCGGGTGGGTGATCATGTCGTGATAAACAAACTCATCCCGTTCGGTGACCATGACCAAGCCGTCCAGAAGCATCATTTTCCCATATTCAAGGGTCTCGACAATATCAAGTTGTTGAAATTCACTCTTGCCTGAAAACAGGGTCTTGGTGATCTTCATTGTGATGCCGACATTGTCACTGTGTTTTTCGGTATACCAGAGGTCCATATGCTTAAATCCTTGTTATTTTTCTGGAAACTAAATGACTATTCAAAGGGGCGGCGAAGCTGCCCCGCAACTGCTTTATTCTCGCTGTTTCTAGTACCTGCGCAGGGGCGGGCTGTCAAGCCAAATTCCCCTGCCGACTGTTTCTGCTGGTGAATTTTCGGCCTTGCTGTGATAAACAAGACGGGGTTACCCTTTGTTACGGAAGCTTCTGCCAGGTTCTCGGGGCGCAAGTCCGTACCAAACGGTACTGCCGAACAAAAACTCCATCTACTATAACAAGAGATCATCGAAAGGATAACCCGTATGACGAATATCCGGAAAATCGGTTTTATCGGTGGTGGCAATATGGCCGAAGCCCTGATCAAAGGCCTGGTCGCAGGATCGTTCCCCGCTACCCAGATCATGGCTTCGGAGCCGAGCGATGAACGACGCGACCACCTGGTCCAGAATTTCGGTATCGAATTGAGCGAAAATAACCTGGAACTGATGGAAAAATGTGACCTTATCGTGTTGGCTATCAAACCGCAGATTGCCACCGAAGTGCTGGAAGAGGTGGCCGGGGCCTATCGCGAAAACAAGCTGCTGGTCTCAATTCTGGCCGGGGTCACCTGCCGCACCATTGAAAAGTTCTTCCAGGGCGCACCGCGGGTGGTGCGGGTTATGCCCAATACGCCGGCCCTGGTCGGGGAGGCGGCCAGCGCCATCTGTCGTGGTCACCATGCCAGCCGCGAGGATCTGGGTGTGGTCCGCGAACTGTTGGAAACCGTGGGCCGGGTCCAGGTCATTGATGAGCGGCAGATGGACGCCGCAACCGGTCTGTCAGGCTCGGGGCCGGCCTATATTTATACCGTGATTGAAGCGCTGGCGGACGGTGGCGTTCGGGAAGGGCTGCGGCGTGATGTCGCCCATGCCCTGGCTGTACAGACCGTGGTCGGCGCCGCCCTGATGGTCCGTGAAACCGGGGAGCACCCAGCCATTCTCAGGGATCGGGTCTGTTCGCCCGGCGGCACCGCCATTACCGGGGTGAGCACCCTGGAGAAAAACGGCCTGCGGACTACGCTGATGGAAGCGGTCTCCGCGGCGGCGGCTCGTTCACGGGAGCTTGGTGGCAACTGATGATTGATCAGTTCTGGACTTTTTTTGTTGCCATAACCTTGTTGACCCTGTTCCCGGGGGTCGATTCTTTGCTGGTGGTTCGAAACAGCAGCCGCGGCGGGCTGGCTGACGGCCTGCTGACCAGTACCGGTATCTGCTGCGGATTGTTTGTTCATGCCACGGTCTCTGCCCTCGGCATTTCCGCGCTGTTGCTACATTCGGCGGTGGCCTTCGGCGTCCTCAAAATGATCGGCGGCGGTTATCTGCTCTGGCTCGGTTGCGGCAATCTGTGGCAGGCCTGGCGCGGCACCGAGGCGGCGCAGCCGGCACTTAAGGGCCTGCCGCCGAGAACCTTTTGCTGGTACCGGTCGCTGCGCGAAGGGTTTGTTTGTAATGTCTTTAATCCCAAAACATTACTTTTTTACATGGCCTTTTTGCCTCAGTTCATCAATCCGCAGCGCTCCGCCCTGGTCCAGTCGCTGTCTATGGCCGCGATTCATTTTGTCATTGCCATGATCTATCAGGGTGTGCTGGCTGCGTTGGCCTACCGGATCAGCCGCTGGTTCAAAACCGGCCGCTGCCGGCGCTGGATGGAGGGTACGGTCGGGCTGCTGTTGGTGACTTTCGGCGTCAGCTTTCTGCTGGAAAGGCGGGCATGACCAGCTTCGGGAAAGCCCGTCGACCTGTTCTGGATAAACTCCCCTGCCATTACGGCTGGGTCATTGTCGCTATGGCTTGCCTGACCGTGTTTTCCTGCCTGGGGCTGGCCCGCTTTGCTTTCGGCATGTTGCTGCCGGGAATGCAGGCCGGACTGGCCATGTCCTATGAGCAGATGGGCTATCTCGGCACGGCAAATTTTGTTGGCTATTTGCTCTCGGTGGCGCTGCTGCCGGCGCTGCTCAAACGCTTGCGCCCCCGTCTGACCATCGGCAGCGGACTGCTCCTCATTGCCGTTACCATGGCCGCAATGGCGCAAGCCGTATCGTTCCAGGAATTGTTGGTGTTCTATGCCTTGACCGGCGCGGGCAGCGGGTTGGCCAACCTCGGCGCTATGGTCCTTATCGCCCACTGGTTCCGCCGCGATAAACGCGGTCAGGCGGCCGGGCTCATGGTCGTGGGGAGCGGGGCCGGGATTATTTTTTCCGGCCAGCTGATCCCCTGGTTGAACCGGCTTTACGGTGTTGCGGGGTGGCGTTACGGCTGGCTGCTGCTGGCCGCTATTGTCTTCAGTGTTGGCGCCATCTGCGCCTTGCTGATCAGAAATGAACCGGCTGATCTCGGCCTCGAACCAGTCGGGTGTAAGCTCGCGGTCAGCGCCGCAGCGGTCGTGACAGACGTTCGCGCCGGCCGGGCCGTTGTCCTGCTCGGGCTGCTTTATCTTGCCTACGGCGCCACCTATTCGGTTTATGGAACCTTTGTCGTTACCAGCATGATTGAAGACTATGGCTTCAGTGGGGCGGCTGCTGGGCAGCTCTGGTCCTGGATTGGGTTTTTCAGTTTGTTTTCCGGGGTGTTGTTCGGCAGCCTGTCCGATTGGATCGGCCGCAAAGGCGGACTAATGGCGGTGTTCGCGGTGCAGACCCTGGGCTATTTGCTGGCCGGTAGCGGCGGTGGAACCGTGGCGCTGTTGGCTTCGGTATTTTTGTTCGGTATTGCGGCCTGGGCCATCCCCGCCATTATGACCGCAGCCGTCGGCGATTATCTCGGCCTGGCCCGGGCGGCCTGGGGTTTTTCACTGATCACCTTCTTTTTCGCCGGCGGACAGACTGTTGGTCCGGCTGTCGCCGGGGTCCTGGCCGAACATTACGGCAGCTTTGCACCGGCCTTTCTGTTGGCTGCAGTCATCACCGCCGGAGCTTTCCTGCTGGCCCCGGCCCTGCCACAACCGGCCCGGCACTAAAGTTCAGCAGTCGGCCGGATAATGCCGGGCGACGATTGTCAGCAACTCGGCGTGGACCGCCGGACTGCCGCAGACCAGGATCCGATCCCGGTATGGGGAATAGGGCTCACCGCGCTGGTTGGTCGCCAGGCAGCCGGTTTCCGCCAGAAAGAGCCGCGCGGCAGCGACATCATACGGTTGCAGATCACTCTCCCAAAAACCCTGCAGAAAACCCCGTGCCACATAACAGAGATCCAGGGCTGCCGAACCGAACCGACGCAGCCCGCGACTTTGGTAGAGAACCTCTTCGGCGCACGGAAAAAACGCACCTTTAAGATCTTCCGAGCGGTAGGGGAAGCCGGTGCCTAGCAAGGCCTGGCGCAGGGGGAGGTCGGTCACCCGGGGGCAGTTGTCATTGTTATGCCTGAGCCCTGCGCCGCGGCAGGCGGCAAAACAGTCCGCCGAGGCCGGCCGTAACACCGCGCCGAGCACAGCCTGCCCCTGCTCTTCCAGGGCCACGGAAATGGCAAACTGGTCGAGCCCGCTGAGGAAGTTGGTGGTTCCATCCAGAGGGTCGATCACCCAGCGCAGTTGTTCGTTACCACTGGTCCCGGTTTCTTCGCCGTAGATCCCGGCCTCCGGCACCAGCTGTTGCAGCCCCTCAATCAATTGTTGCTCCGAACGAACATCCACCGTGGAGACGAATTCCCGCGCCTCTTTTTCGGTTCCGCCGCCGGGGGGGAGGGAGCGAAACGCTCGCAACTGGTCGCTGCCGACCTGCCGCATCAGCGCCATGACCTCAGTTAATAAACGTTGCTCGGTCATGGTCAAAGCAACTTGCCGCGGCTGCTGAAATAGCGGCTATATGGGTTGAAGGAACGCCGGTACTGGCGAATGCCGATAATGACAATATTGATGATGCTGGCGATGGGCACGCCGATAATCATGCCGACGATGCCATACAGCTTACCGCCCATGACGATGGCCAAGATTACCCAGAGCGGATGCAGGTTGGACACTTTGGAAATCAGGATCGGAATGAGGATGAAGTTGTCGAGAATGATCTGCGCGATCAGCACGTAGACGCAGAATATCCACCAGAACTGGGCGCCCATGCCGAGATCGACCAAGGCGATCACCAGGCCAGGGATCAGCCCGATAATCGGGCCGATATAGGGGACTAGGTTGGTAATCCCGGCTACGGCTGCCAGGATCGGGGTGTAGCGGATGTCGGTCAGGGACAGCCCCATCCAGACCACGATGCCGATGATCAGTGCTTCGATAATCCGCCCGCGAATGAAGTGGGCCAGCTGCCAGCTGACATGGGCATAGATATCGAGGACCATTTCAAAGTAGCGGTTGGGGGTCAGCCCGATCAGGCTGCGCATGATGCGGCGGCTGTCGCGGAGGAAAAAAAAGGAGAACAGTGGCACCAGCAGCAGCAGGCTGCCCAGGCGCATGGCTGAACGCGGAGTTTCCTGAATAATCCAGCCGAAAAAACTCTGCGAAGCGGAACGCATCCGTTCGGTAAAATCATAATTCTTGATAAAGGGAAAATGTTCCTGGGCGTTCTGGAGCAGGCCGCTGGTATATTCTATGGCGTGGCTGATATAGCGCGGGAAATCGGCCTTTAAGGCCTGCATCATTCCTTTCCAGTTGGGCGGGCCGATAATGATCATGGCCAGGGCTATGAGGGTGGAGACCAGCAGATAGACAATAAAAATGCTGCTGGTTCGGCCGATGTGCTCATTCTCAAAAAACTGCACCAGCGGATCGAGCATGAAGGAAACGATCAGGGAGAGTAAAATGGGTAAAAACAGCCCTGTGGTGGCGGTTTTGAGCAATCCGGTGATGGTGCTGGCCGAGGAATAAATGGCAATCCCCGATGCGATGGCCGTGGTCAGAACCAGATAGAGCACCGCAACCTGGGCGCGATTGAAGTTCCCCTGGTCACTCATGTTTGCTGCTCTCTGCCATCGGCTGATAGCGTTTTTTCAGTTCCTCGAGCTGGAGGCTGCATTGCAGGAGTCGGTCGCTGACGATCCGATTGAGACTGAGCAGAATTTTGCCGGCCGTAACCGGATGCCGGCGAACGGTTTCCTGAAAATCGGAACGGAACAGTCCGACCAGCACGGTTGCTTCGACGGCGCGGGCCGCTGCGCCACGCGGCCGGGACGCGGTCAACGCGACTTCGCCGAAGAAATCGCCGGTTTCCAGAACGGCCTGTTCGGTTTCCTGGCCATGTTCGCTCTGGGTGAAAACTTGGACTTTGCCGGAACGGATGATATACATTCCAGAGCCGATGTCTGCCTGACTGAAGATCATTTCATCGGCCAGGTAATTGCGGATGTGGACGGTCTGCTCAAGAATTTTGAGTTCACGTTTGTCCAGCTTGTTGAAGACTGGTACAGTGCTGAGGAAATAACTCAGGGTCTGTTCATAACCGCTCATGCGGAAAATATTCTGCCAGAATGGGTTCACGCTGTAACCTTTGCAAGGAAAATAGCCTGAAAATCGGAGCCTGCGTGGATTTTTCCAGGATTCGGGAATTTGTTATTATACCAATATGTTTGCGCAGTGCCAGATAAAAAGCGGGCGCTTGCGACGGGGCTGATGCCACTTTTATTTGCATGATGACCATCGATCTCAAAACCTATCCTCAGGCTCCCGGCGTCTATCAGATGTTTGATCAGGACGGTCGGATTCTCTATGTCGGCAAGGCCAAACGACTGCGGACCCGGCTACGCAACTATTTTTCGCCGGGTGGCGACGGCCGCCAGCATATCCCCTTGCTGATGGAGAAGGTCTGCCGGATCGAGGTCATCGTCACTGATACCGAGAAAGAAGCCCTGCTGCTGGAAAACACCCTGATCAAACAGCATCGGCCGCGCTACAATATCGAATTGCGTGACGACAAGACCTATGTGTCGGTGCGTATCGATCTCAAGGAGCCTTTTCCGTTGCTGCAGATCGTACGCCAGGTGAAGAATGACGGGGCCCAGTATTTCGGCCCCTATTCCTCGGCCGGCGCCATCCGCGAGACCCTGAAGGAGATTTACCGGATTTTTCCTTTGCGGCACGGTTCGCTGGAACGTTGTCGCAAGCGCGGTCGGCCCTGTCTGTTTCACCAGATCGGCCAGTGCAGTGCGCCCTGCCACGGGTTGATCAGCCCAGAGGAGTACCACAAACTGGTGGAAGGGGTGATCCAGCTCCTTGAAGGGCGGGAATCCGAGGTGATCGAACGGCTGCGCGAGCGGATGCAGGTCGCCTCCATGGATCTGCGCTTTGAAGAGGCCGCGCGTTTGCGGGATCAGATCCGTTCCATCGAGAAAAGTGTCGAGAAACAAAAGGTGACGGAATACGGTGGCGGCAATCAGGATGTTATCGGCCTGCATCGGGATGGCGGAGAGGTGGAACTGGCGCTGCTGTTTATCCGCCAGGGGAAACTTATCGGCAGACGGACCTTCCTCCTCGAATGGAAGCTCGACCTGCCGGAACTGCTGGACGGGTTTCTTCAGGAGTATTATTCGCGCGAAGTTATCATGCCGGATCAACTGCTGTTGCCTTTCCCCCTTGAATCGAGTGGTCTGCTGAGTGAATGGCTGAGTGAAAAGCGCGGGCGCAGGGTACAGCTGATCGCACCGCAGCGCGGCGAAAAAAAACGCCTCTGTCTGCTCGCCGAGCGCAATGCCACCGAAGCCTACCGGCAGCGGGGCAAACGCCAGCAGGCCAGGGACGAGGTTCTCAAGGATCTGGCTCTCAAGTTTCAGCTGGCGGTGCCGCCGCAGCGGATCGAGTGTTTTGATATCTCCAACGTTCAAGGGCATCTCTCCGTCGGCAGCATGGCAGTTCTGGTCGACGGGGAGGCGGCTCCTGCCGAGTATCGACGCTTCCGCATCAAGACCGTGGTCGGGGCCGATGATTACGCCTCCCTTTACGAAGTGCTCAAGCGCCGTCTGCAGCGTGGGATCGATGAGGACAAACTGCCGGACATGATTCTGATCGACGGCGGCAAGGGACAACTCGGGGTGTTGACCACGGTGCTGCAGGAATTCAACCTGAGCGGTCGCATCGGAGCGGTGGGGATCGCCAAAAGCCGGGTGGTTGCCAATGTCAAAGGAAAGGTGGTGGAGCGCAGCGAAGAGCGTTTTTTCCTGCCCGGGCGCAAGAACCCGGTCAATTTCAGGCCGGGCGCGGCGGGGCTGTTTCTGCTTGAACGACTGCGTGACGAAGCCCACCGCTTTGCTATCACTTATCATCGCAAGTTGCGCAGCAAAGCGAACCTGCGTTCGTCTCTGGAAGATATCCCGGGAGTCGGGCCAGCTCGGCGCAAGGCGCTGCTGAACTATTTTGGCAGTCTGAAGAAGCTTCGCGCCGCGTCCCTGGCCGAACTGGAACAGATGCCGGGGCTGCCGGCCAGTCTGGCCCAGGCCATTTTCCAGTCCTTACGCAGGGATGCTGCCGAAGAATCCTCCTGAAGCTGGCAGCGAACAAGGCGAGGCCCGCTTCCACTCCCTGAAAGCGGGCCTCACAATCAGCCGAAACGGATCAGAATCGGCCGAATTCACTATCGTCCAGAGCAATGGTTTTTGGTGGTTTTGCCCTGCTGAGAGTGTTCCAGTTGTCGTTTTGTCGCGGGCCCTGTTGCGGAACTGGCCGCCGTGGTCGCGCAACCGATTTCTGGGAGGCCGCGGGAACGGTCGGGTTTTTCAGCCGGAAAAGGCTGAGCATGTTGAGCAATTCCTCAGCCTGACTCGATAGCTCTTCGGCCGCCGCCGCACTTTCCTCCGCTGTTGCTGTATTCTGCTGGATCACCTGATCGATTTGCCCCAGACCTTCGTTGATTTGGCCGATTCCTTGAGCCTGCTCATTTGAGGATGCGGCAATTTCTTCGGCCAACTCTGACACTTTGACGACACTGCTGTAAATTTTCTCAAGTGCGCTTGCTGTCTGGTTGGCAATCTCTGCCCCGTTCGCTGTTTTGTCGACCGACCCAGCGATAAGTTCTGCCGTTTCAAAGGCGGCCTTGGCACTGCGCCCCGCCAAGTTGCGAACCTCTTCGGCGACAACGGCAAAGCCCTTGCCGTGTTGTCCGGCGCGAGCCGCCTCGACCGCAGCATTAAGCGCCAATAAATTGGTCTGGAAGGCAATCTCATCAATCACTTTTATTATCTTGTTGATACTCTGACTGGCATCGCTGATTTCAGCCATGGCGGCAACCATATTCTGCATTTTCGTGTTCCCCTCCTCCGCAACCTGCCTCGCTTCCCTGGAGAGCTGGTTGACCTGGGTGGCATTTTCAGCATTCAACTTGGTCTGGCTTGAAAGCTCGTTAAGAGAACTGGTTATTTCTTCCAGGGACGCAGCCGATTCGGTAGCTCCCTGAGAAAGAGACTGGCTGGCGTCAGCAACTTGGCCGCTGGCAGAGTTGATTTGTTGGGCTGAACTTTGAATGGTCCCCATGGTTTCATTGAGATTGTCGCTAACCTTTTTCAAAGCCACCTGAGGCCCGTCACGCTCATCCCGGGGAACCGGGGAAAACGTAATATCCCCATTGGCAAGCTTGTCAAGCATCGGCAGGATGACAGTTTCAAAGCTATCGGCCAAGCGGTCCATGGCTGAGCCCAATTTGCCTATTTCATCTTTGCGATTGAGAGACAGCCGTTGATGGTAGCGGCCCTTTTCGATGTCTTCGATCGTTTTCACGGTTAACGCCATGGGCCGGGAAATCGATCGCGCCAGCAAATAAATAAACAGAATTGAAATCAGCAGACAAAGCGTGATGACAGACAAAATCGAATAATAGACCTTATTGACCTGGGCCACGACATCGTCGACATAAACACCAGCACCGATGATCCAGTCCCATTGCGGATGCCTTTTGACGAAGGATATTTTCGGCTGTGGTTGATCGTGACCCGGTTTGTTCCATTGATATCGAACTGATCCAGACCCTGTCTGTTGGGTTGCTTTAACCATTTCAACAAACAACCTGACACCATCAGGGTCTGTGATATTCGAAACATCTTGCCCCTCGAGTTTGGGGCTGGTTGGATGCATAATCATTTTTGGGCTGGAGTCAGTAATCCAAAAATAATTATCTCCTTCGAAGCGCAGATTTCTGACCGTCTCTTTCGCTTGCTGCTGAGCTTCCTGGGTGGACAAGGTCCCGTCGGTGGCCAACCGGCTGTAGTGGTCAATGACGCCCCATGCCGTTTCAACAGAAGCTGCCAATTTTTTTTCCACTGACCCATAAATCTGCTGCCGATAATCGGTATAAAGCCAAATTAAACTCGCCACAAAAATAAGGGCAGTGACCGCCGAAACAAGATAGATTTTTTTGCCGATATTGAGATTGTTGAAAAAAACCATTAAAGCGTTTCCTTTCGAGTTCAGCGGGTTTCGCCGCTCCCCCCTCGTCCGGTATGAAAATGACAGTGCCAAACAAATTATTAAGAAATCTATCCACGGACTCGGCAGGTTGTGACTGCCTGCAATATCCTTAAATGCTGAGCGACAGCAATTTTTGATTGTCGTCGGTCCCCGTCGTGCCTTGTGTTAACTGTAAATTGATGCAGTTCAGCATGTTTTCCGGGTGACAAATCGCTATTCTCCGGTCTGTGATCGGTGGCCGGTATTGCCCGTCGCGAAGGACAAAGATGATGGGCAGAGCTGATGTCGTTGTGACTTCATCAAAAAGGTCCTTTCTGCCCATCAAGTTGGGCCAGGAATTCAACAACAACAAATCAAATCTGGTGGTTTTAAGAGCATCAGTGGCGAGCCAGTTCAAAAGTTCATCCGTAGAATCTGCCAGCGTGCATCTGATATCAGCGACTTTTAGAAGAAATTTGATATGTGGAGCATTGTTCTTATCGGGTTCGTAGACCAGGATGTTCGTCATAAGGGACTCCTTGCTTTGCAATGGCTGCCCAATTGGTTAGCACAAACGATGCCAATAATGTACATTTGTATAACTGGTTGATTTTATTTAAATAGTTTGACGATTCCTAGGTTTTGGTCTGCTCCGGGACGTGCAAATTAATTTTAAATAGGGCTGCTAAAAAGAGGGATATGTTTGGAATTCAAGGGGGTTACCTGTTTTGCAAGGTCTCTTGCATCTGCAATAAAAGTTGCAGATTGATGGCTGTTCCCTAAAGGGATTATCCGTGCCGCAGATTTGGAAAAAAGGATATCGGATTGAGAAGAACGCAAAACAAGGCTTCCAGATGTTGATCCGGAAGCCTTGTCGGATAAACAGGTTACTTTGAAAAGGATTACTCCGTGGTAACTTCGGCGTTTTCCATGATCAGGTTGTACTTGTAACCGTAACCGAAGTCTTTGTCCAAAGTCACCGGTCCTTTGACGGTCACGGTATCGCCGACTTTAACTTCGGTCTTGCTGGTGACAGTCAAATCATTGGTCCCGGCGGCTTTGTCACCGCTGCCATCCTGAAGGTGAATCCAGTTGGTGCCCATGATCTGCGGAGTGAATTTGACCACTTTGCCACGCAGGGTGATGCTTTTGTCAGCAAGGTCGGCTTTGCCGGCATAGACTTCGCCAACGGTCATGCCGTCTGCAGGTTTAACGATATCTGAAAAATTCATATCGTCCGGTGTCGGAGCCCCGCCGATAGCGGGATGGCCTTCCGGAATTTTGGCATTGCTGGCCGTTTGCGGCATGGTCGGGCTGCTGGCGTTGAGGATCGATTCAACAAAATAGACCACCGGGAAATCGCGATTCAGAGTCTGGCTGTGATAATTATTCATGGCCATCCCTTGGGGAACGATGACCTGATCGCCGACCTTGACGGCAAACTTCGGTGCAGCAGCCCAGATTTTCTCTTTACCGCTGTCGACCTGAACATAGGTATAACCGCCTGCGTCCATGGTTTCCGTGACGGTCCCGGAGGTTCCGCTCGGTTTGGCTGCTGGCGCGGCTGTGGGTTGAGTCGGTGTTGAAGGTTGGGTGGGTGCTGCTGCGGGTGCTTCGGCGGCTGGGGCTTCTTCTTTGTTGCAAGCCCCTAAAAACAGTAGGGCGGTTCCGGCGAATAACAGAATGGCAAGTTTTTTCACGAACATCCTCCAACGCAAATTAGTGTTATGAACGAGCTCGGCGCAAGATAGCACAGGCTTGAATCTACAGACAAGCGGAGAACCTGGGAACTCAAATTTCTGTGGGATTGCACAGATTGCGTCCGTATAAATGAGAAGCCTGCTTCAGGCGGTCGGCTATCGCCGGGGTCAATTCCGCACTGCGGTAACGCCATTGCCAGTTGTTCTCTGCGGTCCCGGGGGTGTTCATGCGGTGTTCCTCAGTTAACGACAGGATATCCTGCAGCGGGATGATGGCCAGGCGGGCAACACTGGCCAGTGCGGTCTGCACCAGCAGCCAGGGCATTTGGGCCTGCTCCTGCAGAAGATAGTCGGCGATCCGCTGGCGCGCGGCCGGTTCCAGGTGATCCCACCAGCCAAGACTGGTGTTGTTGTCATGCGTACCGGTGTAGATGACCGAATTCGGAACGTGGTTGTGTGGCAGATAAGGGTTGTTGGCATCCGAGTCAAAGGCAAACTGCAGAATTTTCATGCCGGGAAATTCGAACTCATCACGTAACTGTTCGACATCCGGGGTGATGATGCCGAGATCCTCGGCAACGATCGGCAGCTTTCCCTGGGTGTTGAGCAGGGTACTGAACAATTGCCGGCCGGGGGTTTCGACCCAGTAGCCGTGCTCGGCTGTGGGTTGGTCCGCAGGGATAGTCCAGCAGGCGGAAAAACCGCGGAAATGGTCGACTCTGACCAGGTCGAACGAGCTGAAATTCCACTGGAAACGGGATAGCCACCAGGCATAGCCATCGGCAGCCATTTTCTCCCAGTTATAGAGTGGGTTTCCCCAGCGTTGGCCGGTTTTGCTGAAGTAATCGGGGGGGACTCCGGCAACGACAGTGGGCCGGTCATGATCATCCAGCAGATACTGCTCGCGGTGGGCCCAGAGGTCGGCGGAATTTTCAGCGACAAAAATGGGCAGGTCGCCATAAATATAGACTCCTTTGCTGTTGGCGTACTTTTTCAGCGCGAACCATTGCTCAAAAAAAACGAACTGCAGGTACTGCTGCTCAAAAATAGCCTCTTGCAGGCGCGCGGCTTCTTGTTGCAGGGCCTCTGTCTCGCGTTGGCGGAGCGGCTGCGGCCAATCTTGCCAGGGGGCAAAATTGCGCTCGCGGCGGATGGCTTCAAAAAGTGCGTAATCGTCCAACCACCAGCTTTGCCGGGCACAGAAGTCAGCAAAATCCTGGCGGCGTTGCGCGTTGGCCCCGGTTTTAAAATTCCGGCTGGCTTGCTGCAATAACGGCAGCTGCTGCTTAACCGCCGTATCATAGTCGGCGCTGGCGAATTCGCTGTGCACCTCCTGCGGAAAGGTTTGGTCGAGGTCCCCGGCTTCCGCCAGTATTTCCAGATTGATGAGGAGCGGGTTGCCGGCAAAAGCTGAAAAAGAACTGTAGGGACAGTTGCCGAAGCCGGTCGGGCCAAGGGGCAGCAACTGCCAGACAGATTGGCCAGCGGCAATGAGGAAGTCTATGAATTGATAGGCTTCCCGGCCCAGCGAACCGACGGCCTGGGAGCCGGGGAGCGAAGTCGGATGAAGCAGGATACCGCTGCGACGTTGGCTGAGCATGAATTTCTTCCTGTCCTGGCGTAAATCGTGCTGAAGCAGAGAATATCAGTTCCCTGAGCAGGCTGTTTGAGAAAGTCCGCCCCGGGACGGTTTCAGGCAGGACTGGAAAAATGCGCTTTTCCCGACCTCACCCAGGCAATGACTTGGCAAAGCCTCATCCTCTGGAGTGCAACCATTCCAGGGCGGGGCAAGCTGTTGTGCAACAGCCCGGCGGGTTAAGGAGTAATAACCCGGGCAGCTTTGCTTTGAGCTTCGACCATCTCATACATGTTGGTGACCCGGCCGACCTTAAGTTGTTCCTTTTTCTGATAATAATCGAGACAAAGTCCGCAACTGGCCAGGTCAACCCCTTTATCGGCCAGTTTTTTCAGAGCTTCCAGGGCTTCTGACTCGGTGGTAGTCAGCTGAATGCCGCTGTTGACGAACAGCACCAGATCCGGCAACGGGTCCATTTCGAGCACGGTCATGAGGAAATTCTTCATGAGCACTCGCCCGAATTCATCAGCGCCACTGCCCATGCGGTCGCTGCCACAGTAAATGACGGTTTTTCCCCTTTGCGGGGCGGCAACCGAGGCTTCCACCTGCGGTTCGGCAGCTGCGGCCGGGGTGAGAGTCAGGCGGAATCCCTCTGTGGCGGTTTCTGCGCTGGCCTGATAGCCCATTTTTTCAGCCAAGCGGGAGACATTGTCGCGACCGGCTTGATCGCCGACCAGCACCTCCAGGGAAATTCCCGGGTGGGCAAGGATCTGTTTGCGGGTCTCAATGACCGGGTAGGGGCATTTTTGCTGACTGTAGTCGAGTTTGATCATCTAGGTTGTCCTTCGGTAATTACTGTCTTCAGGTGAAAGGCTTTGCCCATTCACTCTAGAACATCACCTCCGAGAATTCAATCGGTCGGGTAATATTTACCGATAATGGTCTGCAGGAGAAAACTTTTCCTCGCGGGTTCAGAGCGGGTGAAAATTCTATTGAAGCAAATTCTTTTCATGGTTATATTAGGATGGCTAATAGGTCTGTTTCTTTATATTTGGATTTTCGAATGGATACACGCTACCTGAAAACCCTGGTGACCGTGGTCGAGACGGGCAGTTTTTCCAAAGCCGCCAAGAGCTTGCACCTGACTCAATCGGCAGTGTCCCAACGCATCAAATATCTCGAGGACGCCTTCGGTTATGTTCTGCTGGAGCGTTCCGGGGTGTCGTTGCGGGTGACGTCTCCCGGCGGGATCGTGCTGGAAGAAGCCCGCCGTATGCTCGATATCGAAGCGTCCATGCTGCGCAAGCTAAAACGCATCAAGGAGCGACAGAAGGTCTCCTTTTGCTGTACACCGACCTTCGGCACCGTCTATCTGCCCGGAGTTTTGAACCGCTTTATGCTGGAAAGCGGTTCTCCGGCGGACTTGAAATTCCTGCTGCACAGCCCCGACCAGGCCCTGGAAGGGATCATGCGCCAGGAGTTTGATATCGCCATTGTCGAACACTGCGAAGGGGCGGACCTGAGCCTTTTCAAGACCTATCCTTTGCCCCAGGATGAACTGGTCTTTGTCAGTGCTCCCAAACTGGGGCTGCCCGCCCCTGAAATCGAACTGGACCTGCTCTTCGGAATGTGCCTGTTTGCCCGTAAGGAAGGCTGCAGTTCCCGGCAGTTGATCACCCGGGGCTTGACTGAGCGCGGCAGAAAACTCGATGATTTTGCCGGAGTCATCACCTCCGACGATCTGCGCCTGACCTGCCAGACCATCCTCTCCGGCGGCGGTATTTCCTTTCTCTCTAAAAGTCTGGTCTGTGAGTACCTGCAAACCGGGCAGATGATTGCCCACTACGTCAAGGATTTCCCGCAAACGCGCAAGCGCACCATTGTGCTTGAAAAAGGCCGCGAAGAAGAGCCTTTGCTGCAGGATTTCGTGCGGTGTATTTTTAAGGTCATGGATGTTCCTTCGCCATTCTGATTCTGTCTGTTGCCCATGCGCGTGAATGGCCTCTGTCCTGTTCGGGACGCCATACCCCGAGTCATCACGGCCAGTCAAATTTCTTCCTTATCCCGCCGTGCCGGCTTTTAAGCTTGGGGTGCGAAGCGTGCTTAGCTGTGCAGTTCCACGACGGTTTCGATGTGAGCGGTCTGCGGGAACATGTCGACCGGCTGGATCCTTTTGATTCGGAAGCCGTGGGCTGTTAGAAAACGCAGATCGCGGGCCAGCGTGTCGGGATCGCAGGAGACGTAAATCAGTTTCGGCGGTTTGACCTGGCAGATGGCCCGCAGTAACTCCTCCGTACAACCTTTGCGCGGTGGGTTGACGGTGACCAGGGTTGGCTGGCGGACGCCACCGGTCAGCTTCTGAAACTCAAGGGCGGCATCGCCGGCATAGAACCGGCAATGGGCCATGCTGTTCAGCCGGGCATTCTCTTCCGCATTCCGCACCGCTTCCGCAACAAACTCGATGCCGTCAACCTGCCCGGCATCCTGTCCCAGATGCAGGGCGATTCCGCCGATACCACAAAACAGATCGATGGCATAATCCTGGCGGGTCAACCCGGCCCACTCGCGGACCATGGCATAAAGCCGCGCAGCCTGGCGGGTGTTGACCTGAAAAAACGCCTCAGGAGCAATCCGCAGCCGGATATCGCCAATCTGTTCGATGAGGTCGGGCATGCCATGCATCTGGTAAGTCTCGGTCCCGAGAATGACATTACCGGTCGAACTATTGACGTTCTGGTGGATGCCGATGACTTCAGGAGCTCTGCGGGTCAGCCATTTGCCGAGCTTGGGTACTTGCTGAAGGTCGCGATGACTGCAGACAAAGGTGACCAGGGCCTTGTTGCCCGTCGGGCTGACCCGGATGATGAGGTAGCGCAACAGCCCGTTCTGATGCTGCGGACTGTAGACGGAAATTTTCTGGCGCTGGACTTCGTCCCTGACAATAGCGGCGATCTTGTTGATCAGCGGGTGGTGAACCGGGCAATCCGGACAATCAATGACATCATGGCTGCCGCGCTGGTAGAGGCCGATCATGACCTTTTCCCGTTTCCGCGCAAAGACCAGCTTCGCGCTGGCGCGATAGCCAAAGGGTTCCGGGGCTTCAAGCACCGTTGGAATGACAATGTCCTCCCCCAGCCCGACTTGCTGCAGTGCTGCCGTCAGCCGCTGCTGTTTGAAGTCCAGTTGGGCGGCATATTTCATACTGATCAAGGCACAACCGAGACAGGCTGCTTCTTTGTTGCAGGTGATTTTTGCGGTGCGCTCGGGGGCATTGCGCAGCACTCGTTGCAGTTTGGTGAAAATATGGGTACGGCCGCTATGCTCGACTTGGGCCACCACGGTTTCGCCGGGAAATGCCCCCTGGACCAGAGCGGTTTTGTTTTCGTATGGGGCAACTCCGATCCCCTCGCTGTCGAGCCGTTCAATGGTGAGTTTAAGGGTCAGGGGCTCCGGACGCTGCTGTTCCGTCTTGCTGGGCTTAGGGGTGGTTTTTTTTGCCGCCCTGGGTTTGTTGCCCGGCTTGGCTCTGTTGCTTTTGACCATGGTTGCTATCGACTCCTTGTGCAATGCATAAGTGCAGCAATTTACCCTTGGTGGTGACCCTGTGTCAAACATTGTCGGGCTTGTCTGGAACGGATAAGTTGGATAGACTGCGCAACGACTCTCAACTCAGTCTGCCGGCATGCCCGGGAAAGCTGAAAAACGGGCCGCTGTCATTGTCTATAAATTTATATGGAGCGATAAAGTGCGACATCCAACTCGGCAAATCAAACTGGGGAACCTAGCGGTTGGCGGTGCGGCCCCGGTCAGTGTGCAATCGATGTGCAATACCGATACCCGCAATGTTGCGGCCACTCTCCGGCAGATCGATGCCCTGGCCAGCGCCGGCTGTGAGATTGTCCGTTGTGCGGTGCCGGATCAGGCCGCCGCGGCCGCCCTTGCCGAGATCAGCAAAGGCTGCACACTGCCGCTGATTGCGGATATTCATTTCGATTATCGCCTGGCCCTGACCGCCGTTGCCAACGGCGTGGCGGGTCTCAGGCTGAACCCGGGAAATATTGGCGCGGCCTGGAAGGTGAAGGAAGTGGTCAATGCCTGTGCCGAACGTGGGGTGCC
The DNA here is from genome assembly GCA_963668145.2 of Geopsychrobacteraceae bacterium. GTDB lineage: Bacteria > Desulfobacterota > Desulfuromonadia > Desulfuromonadales > Geopsychrobacteraceae > Seleniibacterium. The sequence goes on along the minus strand of CAXXJU010000043.1, from coordinate 103,416 downwards.
GATTCGCATCGGCGTCAACGCCGGGTCCCTGGAACCCGAGCTGCTACGCAAATATGGTCATCCGACCGCTGCGGCCATGGTCGAAAGCGCCCTCGGGCATGTGCGGATTCTGGAAGACCTGGGTTTTTACGAAATCAAGATCAGCATGAAGGCCTCCGATATCGCAAGGACTGTCGATGCTTATCGAATGCTTGCCCGGCAGGTTGACTACCCTTTGCATATCGGCATTACCGAGGCCGGCACCACCTGGGGCGGGACCATCAAAAGTGCCATCGGCATCGGCGCCCTGCTCTATGACGGCATCGGCGATACCCTGCGGGTCTCCCTGACCGGCGACCCCGTGGAAGAGGTGAAGGTCGGCTGGGAAATCTTGAAATGCCTGCGGTTGCGCGAACGCGGGCCGATGTTTATCAGTTGCCCGACCTGCGGCCGTTGTCAAATCGATCTGATTACCACGGCCGAGGAGGTCGAGCAGCGCCTGCAGAACCTGCCCCTGCCGCTGACCATTGCGGTCATGGGCTGTGTCGTCAACGGTCCGGGTGAGGCGCGCGAAGCGGATCTGGGCATTGCCGGCGGACAAGGCCAGGGGATCCTCTTCAAGCAGGGCGAGGTTGTTCGCAAAGTTCCGCAGGCAGAGCTGGCGGATGCCTTGGTGGAAGAAGCATGGCGCCTGGTTGAGGAACGTGGCAAAAGCTGACTCGCGCATAAAGATCGCTCTGCTCGAGCCCTTTCTGACCGGTTCCCACGCAGCCTGGGCCGAAGAGTATGCCCGCCATAGTCGGCATGAGGTGCGGATTTTCGGTCTCGCCGGGCGCAACTGGAAATGGCGGATGCATGGCGGCGCCGTGACCCTGGCCGGGGATTTCCTGACCCAAGGCTGGCCGGCCGACCTGCTGCTGGCCAGCGACATGCTGGATCTGACCACCTTTCTGGCGTTGACCCGAGCGGTCACGGCAACAACCCCGGCGGCCATGTACTGTCATGAAAACCAGCTCACCTACCCCTGGTCGACAACTGATGCCGATCCGGTGTTGCAGCGGGATATGCATTACGGCTTTATCAACTATGCTTCAGCTTTGGCCGCCGATGCCGTGCTCTTCAATTCCGCTTATCACCGGTGTTCTTTTCTGGCGGCGTTGCCCGGGTTCTTGGGAAAATTACCTGTTCCCCGCGGCCTGGAAACCCTGCCGCTGATCGAGGCCAAAAGCTCCACCCTGGCGCTGGGGCTTGACCTGCGGCGCCTGGATCGGTGGCAACCGGAGCGGGCTGAAACGGAGTGCGCGACGGAGCGGCCGCCGCTGATACTCTGGAATCACCGCTGGGAATATGACAAGAACCCGGAGGAGTTTTTTCAGGCCCTGCTGGTGCTGCAGGAACGCGGAATCGCCTTCGAGCTGGCCGTGCTGGGGGAATCCTACCGCAAGGTGCCGCCGGTCTTTAAGGAGGCCAGAGGCAGGCTCGCGGAACGGATTGTTCACTGGGGTTATGTTGAGAGCCAGGCGGACTATGCCGGCTGGCTGTGGCGGACGGATATCCTGCCGGTTACGTCGATCCATGATTTTTTCGGGATCAGTGTGGTTGAGGCGATGTATTGCGGCTGTCTGCCCCTGTTGCCGGAACGCCTCGCCTATCCCGAGCATCTGGATGAGCGCCTCGCTCGGTGCTGTTTGTATCGCGATTTTACCGACCTGGTTGAACGCCTGAGTGCCGCTTGCCAGAACCCGCGGTCCGTGCCCGGCGTTGATTTACAGGATCAGGTCAGGCACTATGACTGGCAATATCGGAGCGCAGAGTATGATGATTTTTTCGCCCAATTGATCCGCAAGAGCAGGAGAGAACCGGCGGCTTCGGGCTCCCGGCGCTGTTAGCACCTTGCTTTTCTTAAAAAATCGGGTTAGTTTTCGCTACTCCTGGCAGATCTTTTCGGATCAGGGTGACGATCCTATCAGGTTGTTGAAAAAGAGCATCCCTGTCCTCGCAGGCTGGTTTTCAACAGTTTGCTATATTTAAATAGACTGACGATCGGCGGGTTTCGCAGTTGGCCGCCAGGCAATTTACGAGCACGGCAACCCGCCGTCTTTGAACGATAACCAGATTAATAATCAGGAACAGGATTCCCCATGCGTTATTCCCAATACCTTTTGCCGACCCTCAAGGAAACTCCGGCTGATGCGGAAGTCATCAGTCACCAATTGATGATGCGAACCGGTATGATCCGCAAAGCCGCAGCCGGGGTTTACAGCTATTTGCCCTTCGGGCTGCGGTCCATCCGCAAAATGGAGCAGATCATCCGCGAGGAAATGAACCGGGCCGGCGCCATCGAATGCCTGATGCCAATGGCCAATCCGGCGGAGCTGTGGCAGGAATCGGGACGCTGGGAGAAGTACGGCAAGGAACTGCTGCGCTTCAAGGATCGCAAAAACGCCGATTTCTGCATGGGGCCGACTCATGAGGAAGTGGTGACGGACATCATTCGTAACACGGTCAGCTCTTATCGGCAGCTGCCCTTGAACTTGTATCAGATCCAGACCAAGTTCCGCGATGAAATCCGCCCCCGCTTCGGGTTGATGAGAGGGCGGGAATTCATTATGAAGGACGCCTATTCCTTCGATCTGGAGGATGCCGGGGCAGATCAGTCTTACCAGAAGATGTATCAGGCCTACCGGAATATTTTCAATCGCTGCGGGCTGAAGTTCCGGGCCGTGGAAGCGGACAGCGGAGCTATCGGCGGTAACTTCTCCCATGAATTCATGGTTCTGGCCGAATCAGGCGAGGACGCCATTGTCTCCTGCAGTCATTGTGAATACGCCGCCAATGTCGAAAAAGCCGAGCTGGTTTACCGCCAGCAGGCGCCGGCCCGGGGCAGGGCCGAGCTGCAGCGGATCGACACCCCCGGCCAGCGCACCATTGAGGATGTCGCCGATTTTCTCGACCTCGCACCCAGCCAGGTGGTCAAGACCCTGATAGTTCAGACCTCAGCAGATGAGGTGGTCGCCGTTTTGTTGCGCGGTGATCGGGAGTTGAACAGCATCAAGCTGGCTAATGTCCTCGGCGTCGACTGGGCGCTCCTGGCTGAAGACGAGGTGGTCAGGACCGCCACGGGCGCGCCGGTCGGTTTTGCCGGCCCGGTCGGCTTGCAGCTGAAAGTCATTGCCGATGCGGAGATCCAGGGCATGGCTGATTTCGTTGTCGGCGGCAACGCCGAGGATGTTCACTATCTCGGGATCAATCACGGCCGGGATTTTCAGGTCAGCTGTTTTGCCGATATCCGTCAGGCGGTGGCCGGCGATCCCTGCCCCCGTTGCGAAGCCGGGGCCCTTGAGAGCTGGCGCGGTATCGAAGTGGGACATGTCTTTAAGCTCGGCACCAAATACTCGCAAGCTATGAACGCCACCGTGCTCGACGCTCAAGGCAAGGCTCAGCTGCTGGTCATGGGGTGCTACGGCATCGGTGTCGGTCGGACCGTGGCGGCGGCCATCGAACAGAATCACGATGACAACGGGATGATGCTACCGGTGCCGCTGGCCCCGTTCCAGGTGCTGGTAACCATGCTCAATCCCAAAGACGCCGAGGTCTGCCAGGCCGCCGAGAAAATCTATGCTGAGTTGCAGGAGCTGCAGGTTGAAGTTCTCCTTGATGATCGCGACGAACGGCCGGGTATCAAGTTCAAAGACGCCGACCTGATTGGAATCCCGCTGCGGATCACCGTTGGTGCCCGCCACCTCAAGGAAGGCAACGTCGAACTCAAACGCCGTGCCTGCAGTGATCAGGAGATCGTACCTCTGGCCGACATCACCAGCCGGACTCACCAATTGGTAGTTGAGGCGCTTAAGGCCACCACCAAATCGTGATCATGAGATAAGCTGCAAGACTGAATATATCCCCGGAGAACACCAGATGTTTTCCGGGCTTTGTAGTACCCCTGAAGTGGTTATTCTAAATGGAAAAGTTGAAAATTGATAAAACGGGAATATTGAAACTGCCGGGCCGTCTGGTTCAGGCGCTGGGGACGGAACCGTTGTGGCCGGTCTCAGGATCTTCGGAGCATGTTTTTCTTACTCGCCCGGAGGCTAAGAACCCGGTCCTCTTCGCCGGTATTCTGGAAGCGGGGGCCGTTGCTGATCTGCTCTCCTTCTTCAATATGTTCCGTAAGACGGGGCTGTTGAACATTGAACTTGAAGGCGGCCAGAAATCCCTCTATTTCCAGCAGGGGGAAATCGTTTTTGCGACCAGTACCTTTACCAGTGAGGATATCGGCGAGGTTCTGTTTTCACTGGGCAAAATTGAGCGCGATACCCTTAACCTGGTGCGCTCCCAGGTCACGGAACATCAGACCCTGGGCAAACTGCTGGTCGAACAGGCGGCGGTTTCGCCCAAGGACCTCTGGCTGGCCGCCCGCAGCCAGGTCGAGAACATCGTCTATGCCTTGTTTGCCGCAGGTTGTGGGGGATTCTCCTTCCAGGTTCGGGCGATTGACCAGGAACAGATTTTGCGTTTGTCCATGAGTACCCAGAACCTGATCATGGAAGGGTTGCGCAGACAGGATGAAAAGGCTCTGTTCATGCGCAAGATTGTTTCTTTGGACAACTTTCCCAAAGAGACCGGTCGGGAAGGGGTCGACCTGAGCCAGAGCGAGGCGCGCTTGTTGAGCGCGGCGCAGGCGGGGCAGCTGTCGGCCAAGGAACTTTTCCGGCGGGTCGGTTTGCATGAGTTCGACGGGCTGCGTATTCTCTATGGCCTGATCGAGAAAAAACTGTTGCGGATGGAAGACACCCCGGCGGTGGAAGTCGCTGGCGAGCTCGGGGAAATTCTGGCGATCTATAATAAATTGTTCCAAGCCCTTTTCAGCAGTGTTGACAGCAATGGGGCTGGTTTTCTCGCAGAAATGCAAGAATCTTTGCGCGAACTGCCACAACCCTATTCCTTTGTCCTCAGGGATGTCGAGCTGTTGGCGGATGGGTCCCTGGACGGGCAACGGATTGTCGGCAATCTGGTCGGCCTGGAAGAAGGGGACAGAAAAAAATTACTGGCTGACTCGCTCTGTGAAGTCGCCTATATGGAAACTATGCTGCTGCGCCGTGAACTGGCTGCAGATCAAGCCCGGCCGCTGATTTCAAAAGTTCAGGAAGTTACCGGCAAGGTGCGTAATCTGGTAGGGAGACACTGATCATAATGACCGCTCGAGAAAAGCTCATATTTGCTCTTGATGTTGATGACTTCGAAACCGCTTGCCAATGGGTCGACCGCCTGCATCAGGATGTCGGTTTGTTCAAAGTCGGCAAGCAATTATTTACTCGCTGCGGACCGGAGGTGGTCAGGATGATCAACGCCCGGGGCTGTAAGGTGTTTCTTGATCTTAAATATCACGATATCCCGAACACCGTCGCCAAGGCCGCGGTGGAAGCCTGCCGGCTTGGAGTCGGTATGTTCAACGTGCATGCCCTCGGCGGTTCGGAGATGATGCGGCAAGCTGTTGCCGAAGTTGACGAGTACTGCCGGGCGGCAGGCGTTGAGCGACCGATCATGCTGGCGGTGACGATCCTGACCTCATCAACTGAAAAGACCCTGCGCGAAATCGGCATCACCGACCCGGTCGAGGTGATCGTCCCGCGGCTGGCTAAACTGGCCCAGGATGCCGGCTTTGACGGGGTTGTTGCCTCGCCGCTGGAAATTGAGCTGATCCGTGCCGCATGCGGAGCTGATTTCGCCATTGTGACCCCTGGAGTGCGGCCAGCAACTGCGGCCCTGGACGATCAGAAGAGGATCATGACCCCGGGCGCTGCCATTCAGGCCGGGGCGACGGCGCTGGTGATCGGTCGACCGATTTCCGCCGCCACCGACCCGCAAGCTGCCGCTGGAGCGATCCTTGCCGAAATCGAGGCGGCGTTGCCGACTGAGTGTTGATGAGTGACCTGATCTACGGGATCAATCCGGTCCGCGAGGCCTTGCACGGCGGGAGTCGTTCCCCTCTCGAACTCATGGTCGTGCGCGAGAGTCGTAATGCCCGCCTTGAAGAACTGCTCACCCTGGCCCGGAGTAGCACTTTAAAGGTAACTTTCAGCGAGCGTCGACAACTCGACCAGCTGGCCGGACATGCTCACCATCAGGGGGTTTTGCTGCGAGTGACCGCGTTTGCTTACCGGGCTTTCGATGAGCTGTTGAATTCCTGGAGGGACAGCGGACAACGGGCCTTCTTTCTGCTCCTGGACGGTATTACCGACCCGCATAATTTCGGTGCCATTTTGCGCAGTGCCGAAATTGCCGGATGCAGCGGAGTTGTGGTGGCCAAAGATCGGTCCTGTCCGGTAACCCCGGTGGTTGAGAAGACCGCCGCCGGAGCACTGGCCCACTTGCCACTCTGCCAGGTCACCAATTTGGCCCGGACTGTTGAGGAACTGAAAAAAAACGCTATCTGGTGTTATGGGCTGGCTGGCGAAGACACCGCGGAAGAAATCTATAAGACCGATCTGCGCGGCCATGTTGCCATTGTGGTTGGCAGCGAGGGGAGTGGTTTGCGGCCGAATATCCGTAACCACTGTGACGGGTTGCTGGCCATCCCCATGAAAGGGTCGCTCTCCTCCCTGAATGCGTCGGTCGCAGCCGGGATCGCTTTGTTTGAGGTGGTACGGCAGAACGATCATTCCTGAGGACAGCCGAGTGCGGAGGAGGCGTGGCAGTTGACAACTCGGCGTGGTATGCTTAAAAGAAATGAACGAACATTCTTTCTTGGGAGGGCCCGGTGAAAAAACGGACAATAAATCCGGATGAGAAAATTGACAAGGTTATCGAAACTGCGCGGCGGCTATTTGTTGAAAAGGGCTATTGCGGGGTGTCGATTCCGACCATAGTCAAGGAGTCCGGGGTCAGTACTGGCGCTATCTACAGTTACTTTGCCGACAAGGAGGCTTTGGCTCGAGAGATTCATCGGCGAACGGTTGCAGAGTTCAGCCAGATGTTTCGCGATCGCCTCGAAGGGAGAACTTCAATTTACGAGGTTTTGAAAACTTTTACCAAGCTGATATGCGAATTAACGGAACATCGTCCGAATATGATGAAGTACATGCTGTTCATGCAGCATGGCGGCATCGTCTACAACCTCCCTCCTGTGTGCTCCACGGAGCCGTTTCGGCTTTTGCAGCAGCATCTTAAAGAGGCCATCGCGGCAGGAGAAATCAGGGTTAAGGATTTTATGATCGCCGGGTTGTCCTATACCGGGGTGACGTTGCGCGCCGCGGAGTTGCGATTTGAGGGGGTATTGCCGCAGCCGTTGCCGGAAATTTGCGATATTCTTGTGGAGATCGGCTGGCGGGCAATTTGTGTCTGAATATAAGGGGGTTGGCTACGCCTTTCGGAATTGCTGTTCTCCGGGTATAAAAAGAAAAGATCAGTTCTGGTCAAAGAGGGCCTTTTCTGTGTTGACACTGCCATGCCGATGCTTTATAACACGGCGCTGTTGTTCGAAAAAAAACAATCGGGAAAAACGTAGTATTTTTTTTCCTTGCTTTTGCCGAATGGCTAGGTTATAAAGCCCGTCTTGTGCTGGCGTAGCTCAATAGGCAGAGCAACTGACTTGTAATCAGTAGGTTGGGGGTTCAATTCCTCTCGCCAGCTCCAGTTGCTTGAACGGGTTTGCCCGATGCAATAGAATAGAAGCAGGTTCCCCTGGAGGGGTTCCCGAGCGGCCAAAGGGAGCAGACTGTAAATCTGCCGTCAGAGACTTCGGAGGTTCGAATCCTCCCCCCTCCACCATTAAAAGCTTGCCGGACAAGACCCGGCTGCTGGATTTCAGGAGGCGGACGCCGTAAGTACTGGACCAGGGGCTGGTGGTTGAGTCTTAGACCACACAATTGAATAAGCGGTAGAGTTTGGGCGGGAGTAGCTCAGTTGGCTAGAGCATCAGCCTTCCAAGCTGAGGGTCGCGGGTTCGAGTCCCGTTTCCCGCTCCATTTACCTCTCCGTCAGAAAAGAATGTTTGCCCACATAGCTCAGTCGGTAGAGCGCATCCTTGGTAAGGATGAGGTCACCAGTTCAAATCTGGTTGTGGGCTCCATTTTCTTTCTGCGGATTTTTGTGTTTCGTTTTTTTTGTGGGTTCTATCACGGGTTTTGTAAACAACAATTTGTCGCTAAGCGAACAAGTACTAAGTAGACGTAAAGACAACAGAGGGAGGTTCTACGATGTCCAAGGAAAAATTTGAGAGGACAAAGCCGCACGTCAACATCGGGACCATTGGTCACGTTGACCACGGCAAGACCACGCTGACCGCAGCGATTACCACCGTGCTCGCAGAAAAGATGGGCCGCGGGGAAGTCAAGGCTTTCGATCAGATCGACAATGCACCCGAAGAGCGTGAGCGTGGTATCACCATTGCAACCGCCCACGTCGAATATGAGACCGACAAGCGTCACTATGCACACGTTGACTGCCCGGGTCACGCCGACTATGTCAAGAACATGATCACCGGAGCAGCCCAGATGGACGGCGCTATTCTGGTGGTTTCAGCCGCTGACGGCCCGATGCCGCAGACCCGTGAGCACATCCTGCTCGCTCGTCAGGTTGGTGTTCCGGCCATGGTCGTGTTCCTGAATAAAGCTGACATGGTTGACGACGAAGAGCTGCTCGAGCTGGTCGATATGGAAATCCGTGAGCTGCTGTCGAGCTATGATTTCCCGGGTGACGATATTCCGATCATTGCCGGGTCCGCTTTGGCCGCCCTGGAAGGTCGCGACGACGAGATCGGCAAGAATAAGGTTCTCGAGCTGATGGACGCTGTTGACAGCTACATCCCCGAGCCGGAGCGCGCTGTTGATAAGCCGTTCCTGATGCCTGTCGAAGACGTCTTTTCCATCTCTGGCCGTGGTACTGTTGCCACCGGTCGGGTTGAGAGCGGCGTGGTCAAGGTTCAGGAAGAAGTCGAAATCGTCGGCATGAAAGCCACGACCAAAACGGTCGTGACCGGTGTCGAAATGTTCCGCAAGCTGCTGGATCAGGGTCAGGCCGGCGACAACGTCGGTATCCTGCTGCGTGGTGTCAAACGTGAAGACATCGAACGCGGTCAGGTCTTGGCCAAGCCGGGCAGCATCACCCCGCATACCAAGTTCAAAGCCGAGGCTTATATTCTGACCAAGGAAGAGGGTGGTCGTCATACTCCGTTCTTCAAAGGGTATCGCCCGCAGTTCTACTTCCGGACCACGGATGTGACCGGGATTGTTGAGCTTCCGGAAGGCACCGAAATGGTTATGCCTGGTGACAATATTGCAATGACGGTTGATCTGATCACCCCGATTGCAATGGACAAGGAACTGCGCTTTGCAATCCGCGAAGGTGGCCGTACTGTCGGCGCCGGCGTGGTCAGTGAAGTTATCGAGTAATCAGGTCTCTTAGTGAAAAGCCCCCTCCCGGCGCAAACCGGGAGGGCTTTATGAGGTAAGCGTCATGCGTGACATTGTCACTCTTGCCTGCACCGAGTGCAAGCAGCGGAACTACACGACTACGAAGAATAAGAAAAATACTCCGGACAAACTGGAGTTCAGCAAATATTGTCGCTTCTGTAAAAAACACACGCCGCACAAGGAAACCAAGTAACGGCGTGTCTGGAAGTGGCCAAGGTTAACCATGTAGGCCAGTAGCTCTAACGGCTAGAGCACCGGACTCCAAATCCGGGTGTTGGGGGTTCGAATCCCTCCTGGCCTGCCAATCTTTGCGAATAACACCATTTATGGGGCCGATAGATCGATGATTGGAAAAGTTAACGAGTTTTTAGCCAACGTCAAAGCAGAGCTCAAGAAGGTCACTTGGCCGACGAAAAAAGATACCTACGCATCGACGACTGTCGTTATTGTACTGGTCTTGCTCTGTGCGGTCTTTCTCGGAGGTGTTGATATAGTTCTTTCGCGCCTGATCCGTCTGATCCTCGGCTGAGGAGGAAGAGTCTGTTGTTATGGCGATGAAATGGTACGGTGTTCATACCTATTCCGGGTATGAAAATAAAGTCAAGCTCAATCTCGAGGAGCGGATTCGTTCCATGGAGGTTGAGGACTTGTTTGAGGAAATTTTGATCCCCTCAGAGACCGTCGTCGAAATGCGTAAGGGTGAGCGCAAAACCTCCACCCGAAAATTTTTCCCGGGATACATCCTGGTAAAGATGGAGCTTAACGATGAGACCTGGCACGTCGTCACCGGCACTGCCAAGGTGACAGGTTTCGTTGGCGGCGGGCAGAATCCACCGGCTATTCCGGCGGAGGAAGTCGATAAGATTACCAACCGGATGGAAGAGGGTGTCGAGAAGCCCAAGCCCAAGGTGGAGTTTGAGGTTGGCGAGACGGTCAGGGTTGTTGATGGTCCTTTTCTCAATTTTACTGGTGTGGTTGAGGATGTTCGTCCCGACCGGGGCACACTCAAGGTTATGGTTAGTATATTCGGTCGGGTGACACCGGTTGAATTGGAGTTTATACAGGTCGAAAAAACCAGCTAGGCTGGAATGAACGTTTCGTTCGCTTAAGGAGTCAGTAATGGCCAAGAAAGTTACCGGACAGATTAAATTGCAGATCCCTGCCGGCCAGGCAAATCCATCGCCGCCGGTCGGTCCCGCGCTCGGTCAGCATGGGGTCAACATTATGGAGTTCTGCAAGGCTTTTAATGCAAAAACCCAGGAGCAGGCAGGACTGATAATTCCCGTTGTGATCACTGTTTATGCTGATCGTTCCTTTTCTTTTATCACGAAAACTCCGCCGGCAGCGGTTCTGTTGTTGCGTGCAGCCAACCTGAAAAAGGGTTCCGGGGTTCCGAATAAAGACAAGGTCGGTAAGGTGACGGCAGACCAGGTGCTTGAGATTGCGCGTTTGAAAATGCCGGATCTCAATGCTTTCTCTGAGGAAGCAGCCGTGCGGATTATCGAGGGTACCGCCCGCAGCATGGGAATTGAAGTCGCCTGATTCGGCGTAAAAGTGGAGATAAAAGATGGCAACAGGTAAAAACATCAAAAACGCAAAAGCGGTGGTCGATCGTTCCCGTCTGTATGGGCTTGACGAGGCTCTCGAACTGCTTAAGAAAAGCGCCTTTGCGAAATTCGATGAAACGGTAGACGTGAGTGTCCGCCTTGGCGTCGACCCGCGTAAAGCAGACCAAATGGTCCGTGGTGCTGTTGTGCTCCCCAATGGGCTGGGTAAAACCGTCCGTGTTCTGGTTTTTGCCAAAGGTGAAAAAGCTCAGGAGGCAGAAGCTGCCGGTGCTGATTTTGTCGGTGCTGAAGATCTTGCGGAAAAAATTCAGGGCGGCTGGTTTGATTTCGATACGGCGATCGCTTCACCGGATATGATGGGTGTTGTCGGTAAGATCGGTCGGGTCCTCGGGCCGCGTGGCTTGATGCCTAACCCGAAAGTTGGCACCGTGACCATGGATATCGCACGTGCTGTCCAGGAAGCCAAATCCGGTAAAATCGAATACCGGGTAGAAAAAGCCGGGATCATTCACGCCCCGGTCGGAAAAGTTTCCTTTGAGGCAGATAAGCTGAAGGAAAACATCATCTCTTTGCTGGATGTGCTGGTCAAGGCCAAGCCCTCCACTGCCAAAGGGACGTACCTTAGAAAAATCTCATTGTCGAGTACAATGGGTGCGGGAATCACTCTTGATATTCCGCAGATTCAGGCTTTAATCAAGTAATTCATTACTTGATCGATTTTTTGCTCTAAGTCAAAGACAGCAGGCACACAACGTTTAATGGCGAAGCCACCTGCCGAGGCTCGAAGGGTGTATAGACGACTTGCTCGCTCTCTCCCTGACGTTGACTTGGGCGGGATATGATATCCCAAGATCCTAACGAAAGGAGGAGAGTATATGAACAGAACCGAAAAAGAACAGGTTGTTCAGGAGTTGGCGCAGCGGCTGGCCGAGATTCCTGCTGCTTTTCTGGCAGATTATCGCGGTATTAACGTTGAGCAGGCAACCAATCTCCGGCGTGAACTGACCAAAGCCGGGGTTGAGTATCGGGTTGTTAAAAACAAACTGCTGAAGTTGGCAGCTCAAGGTACTCCGGCTGAAGAACTGCAGGCTTTTTGTGCAGGGCCTACCGCGATTGCACTGGCTGGCGATGATCCGGTTGCTCCGGCAAAGATTCTCAGTAAGTTCGCCAAGGACGTCGAAGCCTTTGAATTGAAGGCTGGTGTGCTGAGCGGTAAACTGATCAGTGTTGCCGAGATCAATGCTTTGGCTGAACTGCCGAGCCGCGAAGAGCTGTTGGCTAAGGCTCTTAGCTGCATGAATGCTCCATTGACCAACTTTGTCGGTACCATGGCTGCTATTCCGCGGAGCTTGGTCCAGGTTTTGAATGCCATTGGGCAATCTAAAGCTGCTTAAATAATTTAACCAATAGAAATAATTCGAAATATATCGGAGGAAAAAATGGCAGAAATTACTAAAGAGCAAGTTGTTGAGTTTCTTGAAAATATGACCGTTCTGGAAATGTCCGAATTTGTTAAGGAACTGGAAGAAAAATTCGGCGTCTCCGCTGCTGCACCGGTTGCTGTTGCTGCCGCACCCGCCGCCGGTGGTGCAGATGCTGCTGAAGAAAAGGACGAGTTTGATGTTGTCCTTGCCAGCGTTGGTGACAAAAAAATCAACGTTATCAAGGTTGTTCGTGCGATTACCGGTCTTGGCCTGAAAGAAGCCAAAGAGATGGTGGATGGCGCTCCGAGCACCGTCAAGGAAGCCGCTTCCAAAGCCGAAGCAGAGGACATCAAAAAGCAGCTTGAAGAAGCTGGCGCTGGTGTGGAGCTGAAATAGCGGCCCTAGCCAATAGCAGGTTACTAGCCAAGGTCACCTTGTGTGGCCTTGGCTATTCTCGTTGACAGCTCAGGTCTTGATTTCTGGGCGGACTTTTACTGTAGGACCAGGCGCTGGAGATTGTCTTCAGTGCCGGTAGGTGTTGAGCGCTGGATCACAGTCATTTTCGTCGGTCGCGTTCGTAGAGCCTACATGAGTGGTGTCGTGTTTGCCAGGGCCTGTTAGCCGGGCCACGATCCTGACCCAAAGGAGAAACCATGGCGTATTCGTTTGCGAATAATCCGCTCCTCAGGAAGCACTTCGCAAAGGTTTCGAATATTATTGATATTCCTAACCTCATAGATATTCAGAAAACTTCTTATAAAAGATTTTTACAGGCTGAAACTCCTGTTTCGGAGCGTAAACAGAGCGGACTTGAAGCGGTTTTTCGCTCTGTTTTCCCGATTCGCGATTTCAGTGATACCTGCTCAATGGAGTATGTATCATACGGATTGGGGACTCCTAAATATGATGTAGAAGAATGCCATCAGCGCGGCATGACTTATGCCGCTCCGATTAAGGTCAAGGTGCGTCTGGTTACTTGGGATGTGGATAAAGATTCCGGGGCGCAGTCGATCCGCGACATCAAAGAGCAGGAAGTTTACTTCGGTGAGATTCCGCTGATGACCGAAAACGGTACCTTTATCATTAACGGTACGGAACGGGTCATCGTCAGCCAGTTGCATCGTTCTCCCGGGGTTTTCTTTTCGCACGATAAAGGGAAGACACACTCCAGTGGCAAGGTTCTTTATAATGCGCGGATAATTCCTTACCGCGGATCTTGGCTCGATTTCGATTTTGATCACAAGGACCTGCTCTGGGTTCGGATCGATCGGCGTCGGAAATTGCCTGCGACCGTGCTTCTGAAAGCTCTCGGTTACACGACCGAAGAGCTCCTGAAGTATTATTATGATGTCGAAGAGATCTGCTGGGACGGGCAGGGGTATTCCAAAAAGGTTAACCTGGATCTGCTCGCCGGCCAGCGTGCCACCGCGGACGTGCTTGACGAGGGTGGTGAAGTGATCGTCAAGGCGAACCGTAAATTTACCCGGGCGGCGATCCGCAAATTAAAAGAGATCGGTTTGGAGACCATTCCGGTCCTGGCTGAGGGGCTGGTTGGACAGGTCGTGGCAACGGATATCGTTGACGAAACCACCGGCGAAGTCATTCTCGAGTGTAACGCCGAGCTGACCGAAGGAAAACTCGAAGAGTTTAAAGAGAAGGGGATCAATGATTTCCCCATTCTGTTCATCGACCACCTTTATGTCGGCTCATATTTGAGCGATACTCTGAGAGGGGACAAGGTCGAGACCGCGGAAGACGCGATTATCGAAATTTTCCGTCGGCTGCGGCCCGGCGATCCGCCGACCATCAAAACCGCTAACAGTTTATTTGAGAGCCTGTTTTTCAGTGAGGACCGTTATGATATCTCAGCGGTTGGCCGGCTCAAACTGAATCACAAGCTTGGTGTTGACAGCCCGATTGAGCAATCGACCCTGACCAAAGAAGACATCCTTCAGGTGGTTCGTTACTTGATCGACTTGAGAAACGGTAAAGGTGGCATCGATGATATCGATCACCTTGGTAACCGTCGGGTCCGTGCTGTCGGTGAGCTGCTGGAAAACCAGTACCGGGTCGGTCTGGTCAGAATGGAGCGGGCCATCAAGGAACGCATGAGCCTACAGGATGTCGACAGCCTGATGCCCCATGACCTGATCAATTCCAAACCCGTCTCTGCAGTGGTTAAGGAATTCTTCGGCTCCTCGCAGCTGTCGCAATTCATGGACCAGACCAATCCGCTGTCCGAGGTCACTCATAAACGGCGGCTTTCCGCTCTGGGACCTGGTGGCCTGACTCGCGAGCGCGCTGGCTTCGAAGTGCGTGACGTCCATCCGACTCACTATGGCCGGGTGTGTCCGATCGAAACCCCGGAAGGCCCGAACATCGGCCTCATCGCCTCTCTCTCGACCTATGCCCGGATCAACGAGTATGGCTTTGTCGAAACTCCTTACCGGATTGTGCGGGAAGGCCAGGTGACCAACGAGATAAAATATTTCTCCGCTCTGGAAGAGGAAGGACATGCCATCGCCCAGGCCAATGCGCCTATCGACGATGACGGGGTGTTCATCAATGAGCTGGTCAATGTCCGTAAGAACGGCGAGTTTATGCTGCTGCCGCCGGATCAGATCAATCTGATGGACGTTTCGCCCAAGCAGATCGTCTCGGTTGCCGCAGCGTTGATTCCGTTTTTGGAGAACGATGATGCCAACCGTGCGCTGATGGGATCCAACATGCAGCGTCAGGCCGTACCGTTGTTGCGGACCGATGCTCCGTTGGTTGGTACCGGCATGGAGCGGGTGGTTGCCCACGATTCAGGTAACTCGGTTGTCGCCCGGCATGACGGTGTTGTGGAAAGCGTGGATGCTGACCGGGTTGTTATCCAGATCTCCGAGAAGGAGATGGATGAAACCGGCACCGGAGTTGACATCTATAACTTGCTGAAGTTCAGTCGCTCGAACCAGAATACCTGCATCAACCAGAAACCGATCGTCAAGGTCGGGGATCGGGTCAAGCGTGGTGATGTGATTGCCGATGGTCCGTCGACCCAGTGGGGCGAGCTGGCGCTGGGACAGAATGTCCTGGTTGCGTTCATGCCCTGGCATGGTTACAACTTTGAGGATTCGATCCTGATTTCCGAGAAATTGGTGCAGGATGACCGCTATACCTCTATTCACATCGAAGAATTCGAATGTGTTGCCCGGGATACCAAGCTGGGTAAAGAGGAGATCACCGACGATATCCCCAATCTTGGTGAAGACGCACTGCGTGACCTGGATGAATCGGGGATTATCCGGATTGGCGCCAGCGTCAAGCCGGGCGATATCCTGGTTGGGAAAATCACCCCGAAAGGCGAGACTCAGTTGTCGCCGGAAGAAAAACTGTTGCGGGCGATTTTCGGTGAAAAAGCGGGCGATGTTCGTGACACCTCTTTGAGGGTGCCGCCAGGTGAAGAAGGGGTCGTTATCGGCGCCAGGGTCTTCTCCCGGAAAGGTTCTGACAAGGATGCCCGGACCGAGCAGATTGAGGCTCGTGAAATCGAAAAACTGCGTAAGGACCAGGATGACGAAATCCGCATTCTGCGCAAGTCGACCCGCAACAAGATTCGTTCCCTCCTAGTTGGCACGACAGCAGCTGTTGCTTTGCTTGACGAGGATGGTGGTGAAATTCTTCCCGCCGGGAAAAAGATTACCGAGCAGGCCTTTGAACAGGTCGCGTTCGGGCATATTCAGGATATCTCCGTTTCCGGGGCGCCTGAAGTTGAAGATAAAATTGCCAACCTGCTCAATCGTCTTGCTGAGCGGGAGCAGATCATTACGGCTGTTTTTGAAGATAAAATCGATAAATGCAAGCGCGGCGACGATCTGCCCCCGGGCGTTATCAAAATGGTTAAGGTTTATATCGCCATTAAGCGGAAGCTTCAAGTTGGTGATAAAATGGCTGGTCGGCACGGGAACAAGGGTGTTCTTTCCCGTATTTTGCCCCAGGAAGACATGCCTTATATGGCCGATGGAACGCCGGTCGAGATCGTGCTGAATCCGCTGGGGGTTCCCTCACGGATGAACGTCGGACAGATTCTTGAAACCCATTTGGGACTTGCTGCCCGCGGTCTGGGCAACCAGATTCGGAAAGTGTTTGAAGAACAATACAGTGTCGAAGCATTGAAGGGGCAAATCAAAACCGCTTATGGCGATGAGGAGCTTAACGGCTTTATCGATGGCCTTGAGGAAGAAGACCTTAAGGTCCTGGCCCGTCGCCTGATGCATGGCGTGCCGATGGCTTCACCTGTCTTTGAGGGGGTCAACGAAGACCAGATCAAGTCCGAGTTGGACCGTTCCGGGTTCAGCACCAGCGGACAGATGACCTTGTACGATGGTAAAACCGGCAATGCCTTTAAAGAAAAAGTCACGGTCGGTATCATGTACATGCTGAAACTGCACCACTTGGTTGATGATAAAATCCATGCCCGGTCTATTGGTCCTTACAGCCTTGTTACCCAGCAGCCGCTTGGTGGTAAGGCACAATTCGGTGGCCAGCGTCTGGGTGAGATGGAGGTCTGGGCAATGGAGGCTTACGGTGCGGCACACGCGCTGCAGGAATTCCTGACCGTCAAGTCTGATGATGTTGCCGGCCGGACCAGAATGTATGAGGCCATCGTCAAAGGGAAGCATACCCTTGAGGCGGGTCTGCCCGAGTCCTTCAATGTGTTGATTAAGGAATTGCAGGCACTTTGCCTTGATGTTGATCTGCTGGAAGAGGACTAAGCTTTCCTCTTCCCGGCACTTGGTTAAGTTTTGTTGAAAAGCTGAACACTCATCCTACAAGGAGGATGCGT
This sequence comes from Geopsychrobacteraceae bacterium, assembly GCA_963668145.2. GTDB lineage: Bacteria > Desulfobacterota > Desulfuromonadia > Desulfuromonadales > Geopsychrobacteraceae > Seleniibacterium. The sequence goes on along the minus strand of CAXXJU010000043.1, from coordinate 86,204 downwards.
TTTGGAAGATATATTCAGTCTCTTTGAACGCCCGAAAGATCCGTTGAGTTTTAACTCTATCCAGCTTTCACTGGCGTCACCGGAGAAAATCCGGGAACGGTCCTTCGGCGAGGTTAAAAAGCCGGAGACCATTAACTACCGTACATTCAAACCGGAGCGGGATGGTCTGTTCTGCGCCAAGATCTTTGGTCCGACCAAGGATTATGAATGTAACTGCGGAAAATATAAAAGAATGAAACACCGCGGCATTGTCTGCGAGAAGTGCGGTGTTGAAGTTATTCCCAGTAAAGTTCGCCGGGAGCGCCTCGGGCATATCGATCTTGCTTGCCCGGTCGCACACATCTGGTTCCTGAAGTCTTTGCCTTCAAGAATCGGTGCGCTGCTGGATATGACCCTCAAGGATCTCGAAAAGGTTCTCTATTTCGAAGCCTATGTGGTCCTTGATCCGGGCGAAACTTCCCTGGAAAAAGGGCAATTGCTGCCTGAGGACAAGTACAGCGAGGCCATGGACGAATGGGCGGGGCAGTTTGTCGCGGGGATGGGCGCTGAAGCGGTCCGTGAGTTGTTGGCTGAACTCGATCTGGAAGGGGTTGGCGAGCAGCTGCGGATTGAAATGAAAGAAGCGACCAGCGAAGCCAAGAAGAAAAAGGTTTCCAAGCGGCTCAAGGTTATCAACGCCTTCCGGCAAAGCGGTAATCGCCCGGAATGGATGATACTTGAAACCATCCCGGTCCTGCCGCCTGAGCTGCGGCCGTTGGTGCCTCTTGATGGTGGTCGTTTCGCCACTTCCGACCTGAACGATCTGTATCGCCGGGTTATCAACCGGAATAATCGTCTCAAGCGGTTGATGGAGCTGCGTGCGCCGGAAGTCATCATTCGCAATGAAAAACGGATGCTGCAGGAGTCGGTTGACGCCCTGTTCGATAACGGCCGGCGTGGTCGGGCTATTACCGGGCCAAGCAAACGGCCTCTGAAGTCCCTTTCCGATATGCTTAAAGGGAAGGGCGGGCGGTTCCGTCAGAACCTGCTCGGTAAGCGGGTCGATTATTCGGGGCGTTCGGTTATTGTCGTCGGTCCGGAATTGAAACTGCACCCAGTGTGGTTTGCCCAAGAAAATGGCTCTCGAACTGTTCAAACCTTTCATCTATCAGAAGCTTGAGGAGAAAGGATTCTCGACAACCGTCAAGAGCGCCAAGAAGATGGTTGAGAAAGAGAAGTCCGAGGTCTGGGATGTATTGGAAGAGGTCATCAAAGAGCATCCGGTCATGCTCAACCGGGCGCCGACTCTGCACCGCCTGGGCATTCAGGCCTTTGAGCCGGTCCTGATCGAAGGTAAAGCTATTCAGCTGCACCCGCTGGTCTGTACCGCCTTCAATGCCGACTTTGACGGTGACCAGATGGCGGTGCATCTGCCGCTCTCCATTGAGAGCCAGATCGAAGCTCGGGTGTTGATGATGTCGACCAATAACATCCTCTCGCCAGCGAGTGGTAAGCCGATTATCGTGCCGTCACAGGATATGGTTCTGGGGCTCTATTACATGACCCGTGAGCGTCCTTTTGTTAGCGGTACCGGGAAGATCTTTGCCTCACCTGCTGAAGTGCGGATGGCCTTTGACGCTGAGGAAGCCGATCTGCAGGCCGCTATCAAGGTGCGCATGATTCAGGTTGCCGGTGGTGAGACCGAGTTGGTTGAAACCACGGTCGGACGGATTCTTCTGCGTGAGGTCGTGCCGGATACCATCCCCTTCAAGCATGTCAACAAGGTGATGGGTAAAAAACAGGTCGCCGATCTTATCGACGTCAGTTTCCGGCTCGCCGGCAACAAGGAGACCGTCATCCTCGGCTGACAAGCTCAAAGAGACCGGTTTCCGCTATTCAAGCCTGGCTGGGGTTTCGATCTGCCTTGACGACATGGAGATCCCCGCCACCAAGGAAGAGCGGATCAAGGTTGCCGCTGATGAGGTGAAAGACATCCAGCAGCAGTACACTGAAGGTCTTATCACTGACGGTGAACGCTATAATAAGGTCATCGACATCTGGGCCAAGTGTACCGAAGATATCGCCGGTACTATGCTCGGCAATATCGCCGTCGATAAGATTAAATCGGCCGATGGCGAGGAGGTTGAAGTCTCCTCCTTCAATGCGATCCACATGATGGCTGACTCCGGTGCCCGGGGTAGCGCCCAGCAGATTAGACAGTTGGCTGGTATGCGCGGGTTGATGGCCAAGCCTGACGGATCCATTATCGAAACACCGATCACCGCCAACTTCCGTGAGGGGTTGACCGTTCTGCAGTACTTTATCTCGACCCACGGTGCGCGGAAAGGTCTGGCCGATACTGCGCTGAAAACCGCTAACTCCGGTTATCTGACCCGGCGGCTGGTGGATGTGGCGCAGGATGCCATCATCACCGAGCAGGATTGCGATACTCTTGATGGTATTGAGGTTTCATCCCTGACTGAAGGGGGCGAGGTTATCGAGCGGTTAGGAGACCGGATTCTCGGTCGGGGTTGCGCTGGACGATATCTTTGATCCGGTGACTGACGATCTGCTGGTGGAAGCCAATCAGCTGATCGATGAAGACTTGGTGACCAAAATCGAGGAAGCCGGGATTGAAAAGATCAAAATCCGCTCGGTGCTGACGTGTAAAAGCAAGCGCGGCATCTGCGCCCTCTGTTATGGTCGAGACCTGGCCCGGGGGCACCTGGTCAATCTTGGCGAAGCGGTCGGTGTTATCGCTGCCCAGTCCATTGGCGAGCCGGGGACCCAGTTGACCATGCGGACCTTCCACATTGGTGGTACCGCTTCGCGGCGGGCTGAACAGACTGCTTTGGAAGCACGTTTTGACGGTACTCTCAAGTTCATCAACCTGACCACTGTCGACAATGTCGATGGTTTCCCCGGTTGTCATGAATCGGAAAGGGGAGGTCGCGGTTGTCGATGAAACCGGCCGTGAACGGGAACGCTATTCCGTTGTCTATGGTGCACGGTTAACCCGGCAGGAAGGGGCTCCTGTCAGCGCTGGTGATATGCTGGCGGAATGGGACCCCTATACGGTACCAATCATCACCGAGGTAGGCGGGGTGGTTCATTTCGGTGATATCACCGAAGGTCTGACGATGGGAGGAACAGGTCGACGAAGTCCACTGGTCTGTCACGGAAGGTCGTCACCGAAGCTAAGACCGCTGACAAACGGCCGCGAATTACCCTGAAAAATGAAGAGGGAAAAACGGTCAAACTGCCCAACGGCTCTCCAGCTCGCTATATGCTGCCGGTGGGAGCAAATATCTCGGTCGAAGAAGGTAGCGAGATCTATGCCGGGGCAATCCTGGCCAAAATTCCGCGTGAAACGACCAAGACCAAGGATATCACCGGTGGTCTGCCACGGGTTGCTGAGTTGTTCGAGGCGCGTAAACCCAAAGAGGTGGCGGTTATTTCGGAAATCGACGGTGTGGTTTCCTTTGGGAAGGATTCCAAAGGTAAGCGCAAGATCGTGGTGACTCCGGAAATCGGTGATCCAGTGGAATACCTGATCCCCAAAGGGAAGCATATCTCGGTGCATGAAGGTGACTACCTGCATGCCGGGGAAGAACTGGTGGATGGTTCGAGCAACCCACATGATATCCTCCGGGTTCTCGGCAGCAAGGAGCTCTCCAAGTATCTGGTCGATGAGGTGCAGGAGGTCTACCGTTTGCAGGGCGTTAAGATCAATGACAAGCATATTGAGACCATTGTCCGGCAGATGCTCAGACGGGTGCAGATACGTGAGGTCGGGGATACCAACTTCCTGACCGATGATCAGGTCGATCGCTGGATCTTCGAAGAGGAAAACGATCGGGTGCAGGCCGAAGATGGCCAGCCGGCTATCGGTGAACCGATTATGCTCGGTATTACCAAGGCGTCACTGTCGACCGAGTCGTTCATCTCCGCTGCATCCTTCCAGGAGACCACCAAGGTGCTCACTCAGGCGGCGATCCAAGGAAAGGTCGATTCCCTGCGCGGACTCAAAGAAAACGTCATTATGGGGCGTTTGATTCCTGCAGGAACCGGAGTCGCAAAATATCGTGCGGTTGAATTGAAAATACCTGAGCCAGAGGTTAAAATGGAAGATCCGCTCGAGATTGATGAGTCGGATACAGAGATGCCGGAAGAGATAGATTGAATGGTTTTGAAGGCTCCGATTACGGAGCCTTCAAACTCTGTAAATACTAATTTTTAAATAAGAAAAAATAGCTTGACAAAGGGTAGGTCGATTGATAATCTCTGCGGGTTTTTCCCCACAGAAAGGCTGTTGTTCGGCCGTATGAAACACTGATAAGGATTTGGGAGAATCTAGATGCCAACGATTAACCAACTGATTCGCAGCGGGCGCAAAAAGAAAGTCGTCAAGTCGACGGCGCCTGCGTTGAAATCTTGTCCGCAAAGACGCGGGGTATGTACGCGTGTTTACACAACGACCCCGAAAAAGCCGAACTCTGCGCTGCGGAAAGTTGCCCGGGTGCGTTTGACTAATGGGATTGTTGTGACCTCGTATATTCCTGGCGTGGGACACAATCTGCAAGAGCACTCCGTGGTGCTGATTCGTGGTGGCCGGGTTAAAGATTTGCCTGGTGTCCGCTATCATATTGTCCGTGGTACTCTTGACCTTGCCGGAGTTAAGGATCGCAAGCAGGGTCGTTCGAAATATGGCGCTAAGCGCCCTAAGTGATTTAGTCTGAGGAAGAGGACGTTATGCCCAGAAGAAGAGAAGTCCCAAAGCGGGTCATTCTGCCGGATCCTAAGTACGGGGATCTGCTGGTTGCGAAATTTGTCAACAATGTCATGGTTGACGGAAAAAAGAGTACTGCTGAGCAGATTGTATACGGTGCTTTTGATCTGGTTGCCGAGCGGACCGGAAATAACCCGCTGGAAGTGTTCAAGACTGCCATGGATAACGTGCGCCCGGTTCTTGAGGTTAAGTCGCGTCGTGTTGGTGGGTCTACCTACCAGGTTCCTGTTGAAGTTGCTCCTTCGCGGCGCACTGCGCTGGCGATGCGTTGGTTGGCTATTTATGCGAAGGCACGTAGCGAGAAGACCATGCGTGAGCGGTTGGCAGGTGAGTTCGTAGATGCCTTCAATAACCGCGGCGCTGCGGTTAAGAAGCGCGAAGATACGCACCGTATGGCAGAAGCTAATAAGGCTTTTGCGCATTATCGCTGGTAGATCAGTCGTTCAGGTTAGGAGAAAAACGTGGCTCGCAAGGTTGCTCTAGAAAAAACTCGTAATATCGGCATTATGGCTCACATCGATGCCGGTAAGACCACAACGACTGAACGTATCCTGTTCTATACGGGGATCTCACATAAAATCGGTGAGGTGCATGACGGTGCAGCGACTATGGACTGGATGGAGCAGGAGCAGGAGCGTGGTATTACCATCACCTCGGCTGCGACGACCTGTTTCTGGAAGGATCATCGGGTCAACATTATTGATACCCCTGGTCACGTTGATTTTACCATCGAAGTGGAACGTTCGCTGAAGGTTCTTGATGGGGCTGTAGCTGTCTTCTGTTCCGTTGGCGGTGTTGAGCCGCAGTCGGAAACGGTCTGGCGGCAGGCTGACAAGTATCATGTTCCGCGGATCGCGTTTATTAATAAGATGGATCGTATTGGCGCCAACTTTAATCGTGGCGTTGATATGATTCGTGAGCGGTTGGGCGCTAACCCGCTGCCGTTGCAGTTGCCGATTGGTGCCGAGGAGAACTTCCGCGGGCTTGTCGATCTGGTGACCATGGAAGCGATCGTCTGGGACGACGAGTCGATGGGTGCCAAATTTGAAGTTATCGATATCCCTGAGGATATGGTTGATGACGTCGAGATGGCGCGCGAGACCCTGCTGGAAGAGATTTCCGCCAACGACGAAGAGTTGATGGAGAAATATCTTGGTGGCGAAGAGCTGACCGTCGACGAGATTAAGGCCGCTATTCGCCGCGGGACGAAGAATATTGAGTTCTGCCCCGTACTTTGTGGTAGCGCTTTTAAGAATAAAGGTGTGCAGACGCTGCTGGATGCGGTGGTTGATTACATGCCTTCCCCGCTGGATGTTCCCGCTATTAAGGGTGTCAACCCCGATAACGGAGAGGAGCTTGAGCGGCCCGCTTCCGATAGTGAGCCCTTTGCTGCGTTGGCTTTTAAAATTATGACCGACCCCTTTGTTGGTCAGCTGAGTTTCTTTCGGGTCTACTCGGGGGTTGCCGAATCTGGAACGACTGTCCTCAACTCGACCAAGGGTAAAAAAGAGCGTTTCGGCCGCTTGTTGAAGATGCACGCCAACAAGCGTGAAGAGATTAAGCAGGTTTACGCCGGTGATATTGCTGCTGCGGTTGGTTTGAAGCACACCACCACCGGTGATACTTTGTGTGACCCGGATAAGCCGTCGCTGCTTGAGTCGATGGAATTCCCGGAGCCGGTCATTCACTTGTCGGTTGAGCCAAAGACGAAGAGTGACCAGGAGAAAATGGGTGTCGCTCTGGGTAAGTTGCTGTCTGAGGACCCGTCGTTGAGGGTGCGGACTGATGAGGAGACCGGTCAGACCATCCTTTCCGGGATGGGCGAGTTGCATCTCGAGATTATTGTTGACCGGATGAAGCGTGAGTTCAAGGTCGAGTGTAATGTTGGCGCTCCGCAGGTTGCCTATCGTGAATCGATCACCAAGTCGGTCGAGGTGCAGGGCAAGTTTGTCCGTCAGTCTGGTGGCCGCGGTCAGTATGGCGATTGTTGGTTGCGTCTTGAGCCGGGTGAGCCTGGTGAAGGCTTCAGCTTCATTGATGAGATTAAAGGCGGTGTTATTCCGCGCGAATATATCCCTGCCGTTGGGAAGGGTGCTGAAGAAGCTGCTGAAAACGGGGTTCTTGCAGGTTTCCCGATTGTCGATGTGCGGGTTGCTTGTTACGACGGTTCGTATCACGATGTCGACTCTTCCGAAATGGCCTTTAAAATTGCCGGTTCGATGGGTTTCAAGGAGGGGGCAAGAAAAGCTGCTCCCGTTCTGCTCGAGCCGATTATGGCAGTCGAGGTGGTTGTCCCTGAGGAATATATGGGGGATGTCATCGGGGATTTGAACAGCCGTCGGGGTCGTATCATGGGGATGGATTCCCGCGGGGGTGCGCAGGTTGTCAATGCTCACGTTCCACTTTCCAGTATGTTTGGTTACGCAACCGATTTGCGCAGCTCAACGCAGGGTCGGGCAACATATACGATGGTATTTGATCATTACGATCAGGTACCTAAGGCAATTAGTGAAGAGATTATCGCCAAGGTCAATGGTTAGGCCGAGGAGAGGAGATAGTTATGTCCAAGGAAAAATTTGAGAGGACAAAGCCGCACGTCAACATCGGGACCATTGGTCACGTTGACCACGGCAAGACCACGCTGACCGCAGCGATTACCACCGTGCTCGCAGAAAAGATGGGCCGCGGGGAAGTCAAGGCTTTCGATCAGATCGACAATGCACCCGAAGAGCGTGAGCGTGGTATCACCATTGCAACCGCCCACGTCGAATATGAGACCGACAAGCGTCACTATGCACACGTTGACTGCCCGGGTCACGCCGACTATGTCAAGAACATGATCACCGGAGCAGCCCAGATGGACGGCGCTATTCTGGTGGTTTCAGCCGCTGACGGCCCGATGCCGCAGACCCGTGAGCACATCCTGCTCGCTCGTCAGGTTGGTGTTCCGGCCATGGTCGTGTTCCTGAATAAAGCTGACATGGTTGACGACGAAGAGCTGCTCGAGCTGGTCGATATGGAAATCCGTGAGCTGCTGTCGAGCTATGATTTCCCGGGTGACGATATTCCGATCATTGCCGGGTCCGCTTTGGCCGCCCTGGAAGGTCGCGACGACGAGATCGGCAAGAATAAGGTTCTCGAGCTGATGGACGCTGTTGACAGCTACATCCCCGAGCCGGAGCGTGCTGTTGATAAGCCGTTCCTGATGCCTGTCGAAGACGTCTTTTCCATCTCTGGCCGTGGTACTGTTGCCACCGGTCGGGTTGAGAGCGGCGTGGTCAAGGTTCAGGAAGAAGTCGAAATCGTCGGCATGAAAGCCACGACCAAAACGGTCGTGACCGGTGTCGAAATGTTCCGCAAGCTGCTGGATCAGGGTCAGGCCGGCGACAACGTCGGTATCCTGCTGCGTGGTGTCAAACGTGAAGACATCGAACGCGGTCAGGTCTTGGCCAAGCCGGGCAGCATCACCCCGCATACCAAGTTCAAAGCCGAGGCTTATATTCTGACCAAGGAAGAGGGCGGTCGTCATACCCCGTTCTTCAAAGGGTATCGTCCGCAGTTCTACTTCCGGACCACGGATGTGACCGGGATTGTTGAGCTTCCGGAAGGCACCGAAATGGTTATGCCTGGTGACAATATTGCAATGACGGTTGATCTGATCACCCCGATTGCAATGGACAAGGAACTGCGCTTTGCAATCCGCGAAGGTGGCCGTACTGTCGGCGCCGGCGTGGTCAGTGAAGTTATCGAGTAATACGAGGAAAACACATGTCTACACAGAAGATCAGAATTCGTCTGAAAGCCTATGATCACAGCCTGCTCGACCAGGCTGTTGCGGAAATTGTAGATACAACGAAACGTACCGGTTCACGTTTGGTCGGTCCTATTCCGTTGCCGACTGTGATCAATAAATACTGTGTGCTGCGCGGTCCGCACGTCGATAAAAAGAGTCGAGAGCAGTTTGAGATTCGTACGCATAAGCGTCTCTTGGATATTATGGAGCCGACTCAGCAGACCGTGGATGCTTTGATGAAGCTGGACTTGTCTGCTGGCGTAGACGTTGAGATCAAGCTTTAATTTTTGGTTTAATCGCAATTTAAGGGCACGACTATGACCAACGGATTGTTAGGGAAAAAGATAGGCATGAGCCAGGTTTATGCTGCTGATGGGCAGCGGATTCCTGTGACTGTGCTGGAAGCGGGGCCATGTACGGTTCTGCAGAAGAAGACAGCGGCAACTGATGGCTATGAAGCCGTACAGATCGGTTTCAAGGCGATTGGTGCACAGCGCGCGAACAAGCCGGAAATGGGGCATTTCAAAAAAGCCGGCAAGGGTGCCTTCGCTCATGTTCGCGAATTTTCAACCGTCGGGGACTGCGCCGTTGGTGATATCGTTTCCTGCGAAATGTTCAAACCCGGTGACCGGATCGATATAACCGGTACCAGTAAGGGTAAGGGATTCCAGGGCGTCATGAAGCGGTGGGGTTTTTCCGGCGGTCGGGCGACTCATGGTTCCATGTTTAAACGTCGGCCTGGGGGCATCAGTGCTTCGGCCTGGCCATCCCGAGTGTTCAAGGGCAAGAAAATGCCTGGACAATTGGGTAACGTGCGGGTTACAACACAAAACCTCATTGTCGTTGACGTTCGGCCCGAAGAAAATTTAATCCTTGTACGTGGTGCCGTTCCTGGACCGAAAAACGGTCTGGTCGAGATCCGTAAAGGGATCAAGGTTTAAGTGCTGCGGATTTAGGAGTGGATAAATGGCAACTGTAGCAATTTATGATCAGGACAAGAAACAGGTTGGAGAGCGTGAGCTCGCGGACACTGTTTTTAATACTGAAGTAAAAGAGTATCTTTTGCATGACATGGTTCGTTATCAACTTGCGGCTCGGCGTCAGGGGACGGCAGCGGTCAAGAATAGAAGCGCGGTTGCCGGTGGTGCAAAGAAGCCTTATCGTCAGAAAGGTACCGGTAATGCACGGCAGGGTACTATTCGCGCGCCCCATTTTGTTGGTGGCGGTGTTGCGTTTGGGCCTCAGCCCCGCTCCTATTCCTTCAAGTTGAATCGGAAGGTCAAAAAAGCGGCGCTTTGCAGCGCATTGTCTGCTCGCTTTCAAGGTGAAAAACTGGTGGTCGTGAAAGATCTGGCCCTGGATGATATCAGTACCAAACAGTTCAGTCAGGTTATTGAGCGGTTTGCACTGGATGGTGCTTTGGTCGTCATCGACCAGGCCGATGTCAAGGTTGAGCTTTCAGCCAGAAACCTGCGCAATGTAAAAGTCCTGCGCGCAGAAGGGGTGAATGTCTATGACGTTCTTAAGTACCCTTATCTGGTGCTGACTGATGCCGCGGTTACTGAGATCGAAGGAGCTTTGGAAAAATGAAACCTCTTCACGAGATTATTCGCAAGCCGCTGATTACTGAAAAGGCAAACCTGCTGAAGGACGAAGCGCAAGTTGTTGCATTTGAAGTTGCACGCTCGGCCAACAAGATCGAAATCAAGCAGGCGGTCGAAAAAGCTTTTGATGTCAAAGTCAAGTCGGTTAATACGATCCAGTTGCGCGGTAAAATGAAGCGGGTCGGTGCTTCTTTCGGGCAACGGAACAACTGGAAAAAAGCATATGTTACCCTGCAACAGGGGCATAATATCGATTTTTATGGCGTTTAGGGCCGTGTATTTGGCAGGTATGGAGCAGTTGTCATGGGTATAAAAAAATATAATCCAACCTCGGACGGTCGGCGTCATATGACCTCCTCGACTTTCGAGGAAGTAACTAAAGCCAGACCGGAAAGATCTCTTCTTGTGCCGCTGAAGCGGTCCGGCGGACGAAACAACTCCGGTCGGATCACCAAGCGTCATACTGGCGGTGGCCACAAGAGGCAATATCGGATTGTGGACTTTCGACGGGACAAACTTGAGGTTCCTGCTAAGGTTGCCTCCATCGAATACGATCCCAACCGTAGTGCTCGCATTGCGCTGCTGTTCTATGCTGACGGTGAGAAGCGTTACATTCTGGCTCCCAACGGTCTGTCGGTCGGCGATGCTGTGGTTGCCAGCGATTCCGCTGATATTCGGCCGGGAAATGCGTTGTCGATCAAAGCTATTCCATTGGGTACCTGGGTGCACAACGTCGAGCTTAAGGTTGGCAAAGGTGGCCAGCTGGCCCGTAGCGCAGGTGCCTATGCGATGATCGCTGCGAAAGAAGGCCGCTATGCCCAGTTGCGACTCCCTTCCGGTGAGGTTCGCCTGGTGATGCAGGAGTGCCGTGCTACCGTCGGTCAGGTTGGCAATCTTGATTACGAGAAGATCAAGATTGGTAAAGCCGGTCGTAACCGTTGGTTGGGGAAACGTCCGCAATCGCGTGGTGTGGCCATGAACCCGGTCGATCACCCGCATGGTGGTGGTGAAGGTAAGAGTTCCGGTGGTCGTCACCCGGTTACCCCATGGGGTGTTCCGACCAAAGGTTACAAAACCAGAACGAATAAACGTACGGACAAATTTATCGTACGTCGTAGAAATAAGAAGTAATTCAAGCCTTTAGGAGAAGATCGTGGCAAGATCAATTAAAAAAGGGCCATACGTCCAGGACAGCCTGCTACGCAAAGTAGATCTGGAAGGTGACACTAACCGTAACAAAGTTATCAAGACCTGGTCGCGGCGTTCGACCATCATTCCTGAGTTTGTCGGGCTGACCTTTGCTGTTCATAACGGGAAAAAATTTGTCCCGGTTTTTGTCAGCGAAAACATGGTTGGTCACAAGCTGGGTGAATTTGCTCCGACGAGGACTTACTTCGGTCACGGCAGTGACAAGAAGAGCAAGGTCAGATAGCTTACCGCGATTTTAACAGGAGTTCCGAGCAATGGAAGCACAAGCAAAACTGAGGAACGTTCGCCTTTCTCCGCGTAAGGCGCGACTCGTTGTCGATCTGGTCCGCGGTAAGGGGATTCAGGATGCTATGAACATTCTGCAATTTTCTCCGCAGAAAACAGCACCAGTTCTTTCTAAATTATTGAAATCAGCTGTAGCAAACGCCGAACAAAAAGGTGTTTCTGATGTTGATCAGTTGTTTGTTAAAACAATTATGGTCGATCAGGGCCCTGTGTTAAGGCGCTTTATGCCTCGCGCACAAGGGCGAGCCAGCCGGATTCGCAAACCGACCAGCCACATTACTGTGGTTTTGGATGTTAAGTAAAACGAGGAGGTATCCCTTTGGGCCAGAAAGTTCATCCGATAGGATTTCGTCTTGGAGTTAACCGGACATGGGAATCCCGCTGGTACGCAGATTCAGACTATGCCGAAAAACTTCATGCCGATCTCAAACTTCGTAATTTCCTGAAGAAGAGATTGTACCATGCAGGAATTTCGAAAATCGAGCTTGAGAGAGCAGCTAATAAAGTAAAGATCAACATCTTTGCCGCAAGACCCGGAATCATCATCGGCAAAAAAGGTTCCGAGGTTGAGGTATTGAAAAAAGATCTGGCCAAGATTACCGATGATGAATGTTTTATCAACATTCAAGAGGTGCGTAAGCCGGAAGTTGATGCGCAGTTGGTTGCAGAAAATGTTGTCTTGCAGCTGGAAAGGCGCGTCGCTTTCAGAAGAGCCATGAAGCGTAGTGTCAGTATGGCTCTCAAATTCGGTGCAAAGGGAATCAAAATCAATTGTTCCGGGCGTTTGGGCGGTGCCGAGATGAGCCGTACTGAATGGTATCGTGAAGGGCGTGTTCCTTTGCATACTTTGCGAGCTGATATCGATTATGGTTTTGCCGAAGCAAAGACGACCTACGGAATCATTGGTGTCAAAGTCCTCATCTTCAAGGGTGAGGTGCTTGGAAAAGAACAAGAACAGCCGGTTGGCTGATCAGGAGTAATTAACCATGTTAATGCCGAAGAAAGTTAAGCGTAGAAAGCAGTTTACCGGTCGCATGACTGGACAGGCCTCCCGTGGTACTGAAGTCAGTTTCGGTGATTACGGTCTGCAGGCCCTTGAGTGCGGCTGGCTTTCGTCACGTCAGATTGAAGCTGCTCGTCGCGCCATGACGCGCTATATCAAGCGTGGTGGAAAGATCTGGATTCGCACATTTCCGCACAAGCCCCTCACGAGTAAACCGGCCGAAACCCGGATGGGTAAAGGGAAGGGGTCGCCTGAGAAGTGGGTTGCAGTGGTGAAGCCTGGCCATATCATTTATGAAATGCAGGGTGTTACCGAGGAAATTGCACGTGAGGCTTTCCGGCTTGGTGCTCATAAGTTACCGATGCGGACCAAATTTGTGAAAAGAGAGGCTGGCGATGAAGGCTAGTGAAATTATCGATCTCAGCGTAGAGGAATTGGAAGCGAAGACGCGTGAGCTTCAGCAGGAGCTTTTCAATCTGAGATTTCAATTGCATACCGGTCATCTGGAAAACACTGCTAAGATTTCTGCTGTACGTAAAGACGTAGCACGAGTCAAGACAGTCCTGTCCAGTAAGCTGAATGCCTAGTGTGTGTGAGGAAAAATGAGTCAAGAACGAGGTAGCAGAAGAACCCGGATCGGCGTTGTTGTCAGTGACAAAATGGATAAAACTGTTGTTGTCAGGGTCGATGACTTGGTTAAGCACAGCATTTATAAAAAATTCATCAAGCGGAAAGTCAGCTGTAAGGCTCATGATGAGCTGAACAGTTGCGCTCTTGGTGATAAAGTCCTTATTGTCGAAACCAGACCCTTGTCCAAAGACAAGCGCTGGCGTGTGCGCCAGATTCTGGAGAAGGCCGTTACCGCGTAGGAGAGTAAGTCATGATCCAGATGCAATCCATGCTGAGCGTCGCAGATAATTCCGGCGCGAAGAAGCTTTGCTGTATTAAGGTCCCGGGTGGATCGAAGCGTAAATATGCCGGAATCGGCGATATCATTATTTGCAGTGTTAAAGAAGCGTTGCCGAATTCCAAAGTAAAAAAAGGTGATGTTGTTCGTGCTGTGATTGTGCGTACTGCTAAGGAAGTTCCGCGTCCGGACGGGTCGTTTATTCGTTTTGACAACAATTCAGCTGTTGTCGTTAACGCTGGTAACGAACCTATCGGCACCCGTATTTTCGGCCCGGTCGCGAGGGAATTGCGAGCCCGTCACTTTATGAAAATTGTTTCGCTGGCTCCTGAAGTTTTATAAACCGGACTGTTGGAGAAAATAAGCAATGGCTAGTATCAAAGTACATGTCAAAAAAGATGACATGGTGAAAATTATTGCTGGTAAGGAACGCGGTAAAACCGGTAAGGTTTTGCGGGTTTTTCCAGCTAAAGGACGTGTTGTCGTTGAAAATCTTAACGTGGTAAAACGGCACACCCGCCCTAATCAGCTTAATCCCGAGGGTGGCATCGTCGAGAAAGAGGCGGCAATCAGCATGTCCAACGTCATGTTGATCTGCGGCTCTTGTAACGAGGCAACTCGTACCGGCATCAAAACTCTTGAGGACGGTAGCAAGACTCGTTATTGCAAAAAATGTAACGCGAGCGTTGATAAATAAGTAAACGGAGATTTCAATGGCCAGGTTAAAAGAGGCATATATTCAGGAGCAGATCCCTGCCCTGATGAAGGAATTCCAATACCGTAATGTAATGGAAGTTCCCAAAATAGAGAAGGTCGTTCTGAATATGGGTCTCGGTGAGGCCATTCAGAATCCCAAGCTGCTCGAATCCGCAGTTGAAGAGCTGGAACGGATTTCCGGACAAAAGCCGGTGGTGACCAAATCCAAAAAGTCGATCGCCGGATTCAAACTGCGTGAGGACATGTCCATTGGTGCCTGTGTAACGTTGCGGCATGATCGGGCATGGGAATTTATTGACCGGTTGGTCAATGTTGCGCTGCCTCGGGTCCGCGATTTTAAAGGTGTTTCTCCCAAGGCGTTTGACGGCCGGGGTAATTATACTCTTGGTATCCGCGAGCAGTTGATCTTTCCTGAGATTGACCTCGACAAGATCGCCAAGGTGTCCGGGTTGAACGTTACGATTGTAACAACGGCAAAAACCGACGAAGAGGGCCGTGCGTTGCTGGCCGGTCTCGGTATGCCGTTCAGAAAATAGAGCTTTAAGAGCGGAGGATGATGTGGCGAAGAAATCAATGATTGCCAAAGCTAAACGGCCCCAAAAGTTCGCGGTTCGTACATATAATCGCTGTCCGATTTGTGGTCGTCCGCGCGCTTATTATCGTAAGTTTGATATGTGCAGAATTTGTTTAAGGAAACTGGCCTCCGAAGGGAAAGTCCCCGGGGTTGTCAAGTCCAGCTGGTAACAGCGAGAAGGAGTACCATTCATGTCGATGACTGATCCAATGGCGGACATGTTGACCCGCATCCGTAATGCCGGAATGGCGTCCCATGCGAAAGTTGATGTTCCCTCCAGTAACGTCAAAGCTGCAGTTGCTGCAGTTTTGAAAGATCTTGGCTTCATAAAAAACTTTAAAATCGTAACTGACGGTAAACAAGGGTTGCTGCGTATTTATCTTAAATACGATGACAACCAGTCTCCTGTCATTCACGAGATCAAGCGGGTGTCTACACCAGGTTGCCGGGTCTATGTCGGCAAAGAAGATATCCCCCGGATCAAGAACGGTCTCGGTGCTTCGATTCTCTCGACCTCCAAAGGCGTTCTTGACGATGTGTCAGCACGCAAGGCACAGGTTGGCGGCGAAGTTATCTGCAGCGTTTGGTAACAGAAGATCGAGGAGTTTCAAAAATGTCACGTATCGGTAAATTGCCAATAGCTATTCCAACTGGTGTCAAAGTTGCACTTGATGGAAATACCATGACCGTCACCGGGCCCAAAGGGGCACTGACTCAAGAGTTGCATGCGCGGATGACCATTGCTGTTGAAACGGAACAGATTATCGTCTCACGCCCGACTGAGGAAAAAGCTGATTGTGCTCTGCATGGCCTGACCCGTTCCCTGATCAATAATATGGTGGTCGGTGTGACTGTTGGATTTCAGAAAAAGCTTGAAATCAACGGGGTCGGTTATCGCGCTGAAATCAGTGGAAACACATTGACTCTTTCACTCGGTTATTCCCACCCGGTTGTCTACGAATTGCCTGCGGGGATTTCGGTAGAGGTGGAAAAACAAACCAAGTTGTCGGTAAATGGTATCGATAAGCAGCTTGTCGGATCCGCTGCGGCGAAGATCCGCTCATTCCGTGCTCCGGAACCGTACAAGGGCAAAGGAATCAAGTATGCTGACGAGAAGATTTTGCGTAAAGCTGGTAAGGCCGGCAAGTAATTAGATTGATATAAGGAGCATAACTGTGAACGTTTCCCAAAAAAGACGTGTTGCCAGGCTCAAGCGTCAGGCGCGGGTTAGAAGAAAAATTCGTGGGACCACTGAATGCCCCCGGCTCTCTGTCTTCCGCAGTACCAAGCATATTTACGCCCAGATTATCGAAGATACAACCGGCAAGACTTTGGTTGCGGCTTCATCAGTCGGCAAAGATGTGGACTTGAATAACGGCGGTAATGTAGAGGCGGCTAAGGCAGTCGGGAGTGCTATCGCTCAAAAGGCACTTGCCCAGAATATCACCCAAGTTGTTTTCGACCGTAACGGTTTCCTGTATCAGGGGCGCGTTCAGGCGCTGGCTGATGCTGCACGGGAAGCCGGATTGAAGCTGTAGAGGAGAAGGTAGTGCTGCGCATTGATCCCAATGAACTGGAATTGACCGATAGAGTCATTCATATCAACCGTAATGCCAAAGTTGTCAAAGGTGGCCGGCGCTTCAGCTTTTCTGCACTGGTTGTTGTCGGTGATGGAGAAGGGCATGTCGGTTACGGACTTGGTAAAGCCAAGGAAGTTCCTGAGGCCATTAGAAAGGGCGTTGAGCAGGCCAAAAAAAGCCTGATCAAGGTGCCGATTCAGGAAGGGCGGACCATTCCTTACGATGTTATCGGTAAGTACGGTGCAGGCAAGGTTTTACTTAAGCCTGCTTCCGCAGGTACCGGTGTGATTGCCGGAGGTGCTGTCCGGCCTATTCTGGAGTCGGTCGGGATTGGTAATATCCTGACCAAATGTCTCGGCTCCAACAACCCGCATAACGTTGTTAAAGCGACAATGAATGCACTCAAGATGCTTAAAAGCCCGGATGAGATTCTTGCTCGTCGCGGTCTCGTCAAAGAATAAGGGTCGCAGACCCAGGAGGATGTCATAATGGCTGCGGAAGTAAAAGTTACCCTGAAGAAAAGCCCGATCGGACGAAAAGAATATTTCGCCAAGGTTCTAAAAGGTATGGGCCTTAAGCGTCTGCATCAAACTGTCACTTTGCAGGACACTCCGGAGATCCGGGGGATGATTCGTAAAGTTGAGCATATGGTTGCAGTCGAAGACTGAAAACAATATAGAGGATAAATGATGGATCTCAGTAATCTGAAACCGGCACCCGGTTCGACTAAAAATAGGAAGCGCATCGGTCGTGGCCCTGGCTCTGGAACCGGAAAAACTTCCGGTAAAGGTCATAAGGGGCAGAACGCCCGCAGCGGTGGTGGCGTAAAACCAGGATTCGAGGGTGGTCAGATGCCACTGCAGAGACGGACCCCGAAGCGTGGATTTACCTCTGTTAATAAGAAGGTCTATAATCTGGTTAATCTGCGGGACCTGGAGGTTTTTGAGGCTGGTACTGTAGTTGATCTCGAGCAATACGGCAAAGCCGGCTTGATTTCAAACCCCAATGACGCAATCAAAATCCTTGCTGATGGGGAATTGTCCAAAGCATTGACTGTTCAGGCTCATAAATTCAGCAAGTCTGCTGCAGAGAAAATTGAGTCAGCAGGCGGCAAAGCCGAGGTAATCTAAACATGTCGACCCTGCAGAATATACTGGCAATTCCAGAACTGCGGCGCAGAATTATGTTCACACTGACGATGCTGGCTGTCTACAGGGTTGGATGTCATGTTCCGACGCCCGGCATCGATGCCCACGTACTGGCCAAATTTTTCGAAGGTACCGACGGTACCCTGCTAGGGTTGGTCAGTTCTTTCACCGGCGGTGCATTGAAACAGATGGCTGTGTTCGCACTCGGGATCATGCCATATATAAGTGCGTCGATTATCCTTCAATTACTGACGGTGGTTTTTGAACCGATCGAAAAACTGTCTAAAGAAGGTGAGCAGGGCCGGAAGAAAATTACCGAGTATACTCGGTACGGCACCATCGTCCTGGCTATTATTCAGGGTATCGGTATCGCTACTGGGTTACAGTCCATGACCGGACCGGCCGGTGAGCCGGTTGTTCCTCATCCGGGCATCGGTTTTATCCTGATGACAGTCATTACTCTGACTGCGGGTACCGCCTTTATTATGTGGCTAGGTGAGCAAATTACTGAGCGGGGCATCGGTAACGGTATTTCTCTGATCATCTTTGCCGGTATCGTTGCCGGCATGCCGTCGGCAATCGTTAACTCGATCCGGTTGGTTGAAACCGGTGCGATGACTGTGACCGTTATTGTGTTTATTCTCGCGTTGATGCTGGTGACCGTGGCCGCTATTGTATACATGGAGAGAGCGCAACGGCGGGTACCGATTCATTACGCCAAGCGTGTCGTGGGCATGCGCAATATGGGCGGGCAGGCCAGTCATTTGCCATTGAAGATTAACATGAGTGGTGTTATTCCGCCTATCTTCGCCAGTTCGATCATGATGTTCCCGGCGACCATCGCCAATTTTGTTAATGTACCCTGGGTGAAAACGGCGTCGACTTTTTTATCGCCGGGACACTTGGTCTATAATGTTTTTTATGTTGCTTTTATTTTCTTCTTTTGCTACTTCTACACGGCTATAACTTTCAACCCCGTGAATGTCGCTGAGAATGTTAAAAATCAAGGTGGTTTTGTGCCGGGAATTCGTCCTGGGAAGGAAACCGCAAACTATCTTGATACCGTTCTTGGGCGCCTGACTTTTGCCGGTGCGATTTATGTGGCAGTGGTCTGTGTTCTGCCGACTATCTTGATCAGTCAGCTGAATGTTCCCTTCTTCTTCGGAGGGACGTCGCTATTGATCGTTGTCGGTGTCGGTATGGATACGGCGTCGCAAATTGAGGCCCATTTGATCTCCCGTTCCTATGAGGGGTTCATGAAGGGTGTTACACTCAAGGGCCGGCACGGTTAGGAGGGGATGATGGATATGATATTACTCGGCCTCCGGGTGCCGGAAAAGGAACCCAGGCCGCTTTTTTGGTCGACAGCTATGCCATTCCGCAAATCTCTACCGGGGATATGCTGCGCGCTGCTGTGCAGGCTGCGTCGCCCATGGGCGTCAAGGCCAAGGCCTGTATGGACGCTGGTGAATTGGTGCCTGACGATGTTGTGGTCGGGATCGTTCGTGAGCGGTTGCAGCAGGCTGATTGTGATAACGGTTTTATTCTGGACGGTTTTCCCAGGACTTTGCCGCAGGCCGATGCATTACAGGATGTGCTGAAGGATCTTGGTAGAGAGCTTGATGCCGTGGTTTCTTTGCGGGTTGACACCGACGCTTTGGTTGAGCGATTGACTGGGCGGCGCAGTTGTGCGCAGTGTGGCAAGGGGTTTCATCTGAAGTTCGATCCGCCAAGGGAAGATGGAACCTGTAGTGCTTGTGGCGGCGAGCTGGTGCAGCGGGATGACGATAAGGAAGAGACCATCCGTAAGCGAATGGAGGTTTATCATCGTCAGACTGCTCCGCTGGAAGACTATTATTCCCAACGTGGAGTACTGATCGCTGTTGACGGGATGGCTGAGATTCAGGCTGTTCGCGCCGAGATAAAAACAGCATTACAGGCAGGTTGAGTTGATAGTCGTTAAGTCACGCACTGAAATTGCTAAAATGCGCAAGGCCGGGAAGATGGTTGCAGAAATTCTTGAGCTGATGCGTGACATGATCAAGCCGGGGGTCAGTTCTCTTGAACTTGATCAGCTAGCTGAGAAGAAATGCAAGGAATGGAAGGCACGACCTGCATTTAAGGGGTACGGCGGCTTTCCTTTTACTGTTTGTGCGTCACCTAATGACCGTGTTGTCCATGGCTTCCCAAATAGTCAGCCCCTTGAAGAAGGCGATATTATCAGTATCGATTTCGGGCTGGTGGTAGACGGTTTTTATGGTGATTCAGCAATGACGGTCCCGGTTGGGAAGATCGACTCGCGGACTGAGCGGTTACTCGCAACTACAAAAGATTCTCTGTTTTGTGGCATTGAGGCAGCTTTAGTCGGTGGTTATTTGTCGGATATTTCTCATGCTGTACAGGAACGGGTCGAAAGTGACGGCTTCAGCGTAGTTCGTGAATTTGTCGGTCATGGTATCGGGCGTGATTTGCACGAAGACCCACAGATTCCAAACTATGGTGCTCCGCGGCGAGGCCCTAAGTTGAAAGCGGGAATGACCTTTGCCATCGAACCGATGGTGAATGTGGGGTTGCCGGGCGTTAGAGTCCTGGAAGACGGGTGGACGGCTGTAACCGTCGATGGTCAGTTCTCCGCTCATTTTGAACACACTATTGCAATTACAGACAACGGGCCTGAAATTTTGACTCAAGTTTGATTTGAGTTAGGTGACGGCCGATTAGATCATTTGGATAGAAAAGGATCTCAAAATGAAGGTTAGAGCTTCGGTAAAGAAGATCTGTGATAAGTGTAAGGTTATAAAACGTAAAGGCGTTATCCGGATCATCTGCGAGAATCCCAAACACAAGCAAAGACAGGGATAAGGCCCTAGGAGGAAAAATTGGCACGTATTGCTGGAGTCGATTTGCCGCGCAACAAGCGTATTGAAGTAGCCATGACGTATATTTACGGGATTGGCCGCACTACGTCTAAAGAAATTCTTTCTCAGGCTGGGGTTGATTTAGATGCCCGTACTGATGATTTGACTGAGGCGGAGCTGGCGAAGATTCGTGAGATTATCGACAAAGATTGTCATGTCGAAGGTGATCTGCGTCGTGAAATCTCGATGAACGTCAAAAGGCTGATGGATCTTGGTTGTTACCGCGGTCTGCGTCACCGTCGTGGGCTGCCTGTTCGCGGGCAGAATACCAAAAATAATTCACGGACTCGCAAGGGACCTAAGAAGACCGTTGCCGGTAAGAAAAAATAAGCGGAGTTGTCATGGCTAAATCGGGTAAAAAAGTCGTACGCAAGAAGGTTGAAAAGAAAAACATTGCCAAAGGTGTTGTGCATATTCAATCGACCTTTAACAATACAATCGTGACTATCTGCGATCCTATGGGCAATGTCGTAGCCTGGTCTACTTCCGGAGCTAAAGGGTTCAAGGGGTCGCGGAAAAGCACTCCGTTTGCCGCCCAGATGGCTGCCGAAGAAGCAGCAACCAAGGCTATGGAACATGGTATGCGTTCTGTTGAGGCATATGTCAAGGGACCGGGTAGCGGTCGTGAATCAGCTCTGCGGGCACTTTCTTTAGCTGGTTTGACAGTGACTATGATCAAGGATGTCACTCCCATTCCACATAACGGTTGTCGTCCGCCCAAGCGCCGTCGCGTTTAAGCAACAAGGAGGAAAAAGTTGTCTAGGTATTCTGGTCCCGTATGCCGTCAGTGCAGAAGAGAAAACGCTAAACTATTCCTGAAAGGGGATAGGTGTTTTACTGATAAATGTGCGATCGAACGCAGGAATTACGCGCCCGGCCAACACGGCCAGCGGCGTTCAAAAGTATCCGACTACGGTACTCAGCTGCGTGAAAAACAAAAAGTCAAACGGACTTACGGACTGCAGGAAAAACAGTTCCGGCTGTATTTTGCCAAAGCTGACCGTATGAAAGGGGTGACCGGTGAGAACCTGTTGTTGCTTCTTGAGCGTCGTCTTGACAGCATCATCTATCGGCTTGGTTTTGCCGGGTCACGTGCTCAGGCACGGACTCTGGTGCGGCATGGTCATTTCCAGGTGAACGGTCAAAAGGTTAACATCCCGTCCTTCCTCGTGCGGCCCGATGACATCGTCAGCCTGCGTGAGAAAAGCCGTGAAGTGACCTGCATTAATGAGTCTCTCGACAGCGTTATGCGCCGGGGTGTGCCTTCCTGGGTTGAGCTTGACCGCGATGCCTTTAAAGGCAAGCTTAAAACTCTGCCGGTGCGTAGTGAGTTGACAACTCCTGAGTTCCAGGAACAACTTATTGTCGAGCTCTACTCCAAGTAATCAAACCCTGTTCGGGACTCTTGAGAGGGAGAATCTATATATGTACAAAAATTGGAGGGATCTGATCAAGCCCAAGCGGTTGGAAGCAACTGAATTGACAGATTCTTATGGAAAATTTGTTGCCGAACCTTTTGAACGAGGGTTCGGCACGACTCTTGGTAACTCGTTGCGGAGAGTATTGCTGTCTTCACTGCAAGGTGCAGCAATTACATCGGTGAGAATCAAGAACGTTCAACACGAATTTTCCAGTGTCGTTGGCGTGACCGAAGACGTGACGGATATTATTCTGAACCTGAAAGGGGTCAAGGTAAATCTGCACGGTAACGATCCACGCAACGTCAGAATTGTTAAAAAAGGTGCAGGCGTCATTAAGGCTGCCGATATAATTACCGACAGTAATGTTGAGATTCTCAATGGGGATCATCATATCGCAACCTGTGGGGATGAAACGGATCTCGAAATCGATATGACCGTTGCCATGGGCAAGGGATATGTAGCCGCGGAAAAGAATCGTGATGAAAATGCTCCGGTTGGAACCATTCCTATCGATGCTATTTTCTCGCCGATTTCCAAGGTGAATTATACTGTTTCCAATGCCCGGGTCGGTCAAATTACCGACTATGACAAACTGTCCATCGAAGTGCACACGGATGGCAGCGTCAGACCCGAGGATGCTGTTGCTTATTCGGCCAAAATCCTGAAAGAACAGCTGCAGATTTTTATTAATTTCGATGAAGCTGATGAGCCCGTTCTTGAAGAAGAAGAAAGCGATAAGCAAAAAATTAATGAAAATCTTTATCGTTCGGTGGAAGAGTTGGAACTGTCAGTACGCAGTGCCAATTGCCTGAAAAATGCCCAGATCAATCTGATTGGTGAGCTTGTTCAGAAATCAGAAGCTGAGATGCTTAAGACTCAGAACTTTGGCCGGAAGTCTTTGAATGAAATTAAGGACATTCTTTCCGAAATGGGTTTGAGCCTGGGGATGAAACTGGAAAACTTCCCTGATCCCGAATACCTAAAATTGATTCAAAAAGGCCAGGACGAAGAGTAGTCCCCCTTTTATTGGTTTTTAGAAAGGAACGAGAGCAATGCGCCATAATAAATCCGGCAGACGCCTTGGCCGTAAGCCTGACCATCGTCAGCATATGATGCGAAACATGGTGACTTCATTTTTTCAGAATGAAAAAATCACCACAACGGTCACACGAGCCAAAGAACTCCGTAAGCTGGTTGATCGAATGATTACTCTGGGGAAACGGGGTGATCTTCATGCCCGTCGGCAAGCTCTTCAGGTTATTCGCGACCAGAAAACCGTAGCTAAGTTGTTTGAGATGATAGCTCCACGCTATGCAACCCGTCCGGGTGGCTATTCGCGGATCATTCGCCTGGATAACCGCCAGGGGGATAACGCCGAGATGGCGATTATCGAGCTGGTCGAAGAAGAATTTACGCCGAAACAGAAAAAGGTTGAACCTGCGGTTGAACAGGCGACCTCAACACCTGAATCCTCCCCTGCAGCGGAAGAGACAGCTGAAGAGAGCACCGAAAAAACTGCTTGATCCAGACATAGCTCAGACTTTTACAAGGGGCAGGGAAGAAATTCCTTGCCCCTTGTTTTGTTTGTACGCTGCTTCTGTTAGGGCCGTTGTTGACTGCCTTTGTTACTGGTGCTAATTTGCCGCTCATAATATGTCCTTATAGTCCTTGGCCAACAGGGAGCTTTTATGCACGAACAAAAAATTCAAGTTCTGCACGGAACTGTCAGCAAACTGCTGCGGCGGGGGGCAGTGACCAACCTGAAAAAAGCTCTCGGTAAAATTCATCCTGCCGATATTGCCCATCTGTTTCGCTATTTCGAACTTAATGATCAAAAGACTCTTCTGGAGTTGATGCCCGATGTCGAACGAGCCGCAGATGTCCTCTCCGAGCTGGAACCGGAAACCTGGCCGCAACTGGCAAACCTGTTAAACAAGGATTACCTCATGGCGGTTCTCCATGAGATGGCCGATGATGACAGCGCGGTTTTCATCCGGAGCCTTTCCGATGAATTGGCAGAGGAGATCTTATCAGATCTGCATGACGAGCAGTCTGAGGATGTTGAAAAACTGCTCGGCTATGATGAAGACACCGCCGGTGGGATCATGTCCACTGATGTGTTCTCTCTTGACCAGGACACCACTGTTAAAGAGGCCATCGCCGCATTGCAGAACTCCGAAGACTATGAAATGGTCTTTTATGTGTATGTGACCGATGAGCACAATCACCTGGTCGGCGTTCTGTCCCTCAGGCAGTTGTTAACGGTCCCGCCGCTAACCAGACTGGCGGATATCATGTCGACAAACGTGATGCGGGTGCGCACGGATATGGACCAGGAGGAAGTCGCCGAGCTGGTGGCAAAGTACAATATCCTGGCCATTCCAGTCGTTGACGATCATGGTAAGCTGATCGGTTTGATCACTGTTGACGACGTTATCGATGTTATGCGGGACGAGGCGACGGAAGATATTCTGCGCATGGCCGGAACCAGTGAAGAAGAACTGTTACTCGGCTACAAGTCTCTGCAGATCGCCCGTCTGAGACTGCCCTGGTTGTTGGCCACTCTGGTTGGTGGGGTGATTACCGGGAGCCTGATGTGGTTGTTTCGGGCCACTCTCGAACAGGTCATCATGCTGATCTCATTTATTCCGGTCATTACCGGAATGGGGGGGAATGTCGGTGGCCAGACTTCGTCCATCATCGTTCGTGGCTTTGCGACCGGGCGGATTGATTTCACCATGATCAGGCAGGTTTTCCTGAAAGAATTGCGGGTCGGTCTGATCATGGGAGTGGTCTGTGGATTGACGATTGCCACGGTCGCGACGATCTGGCACCAGAATATTTTTCTGGGGCTGGTGGTCGGGTTGGCCATGATCACCGCAATTACCGTGGCCGCCTGTATGGCGGTTATCGTCACTACTTTTTTCAGGCGCATCGGGATCGACCCGGCCATCGCCTCAAGCCCCTTTGTGCAGACCGTCAATGATATTACCGGAATCTTGATTTATTTCAGTACGGCCACACTTTTCCTTCGATATCTGGTTTGATACACCCTGTCAGGTGGTGATCCATGGGAAAATTGAGTCAACGCTGTGAGGGGATTGTGCTGAGGCACTCTGATTATGGAGAAGCAGACCGGATTGTCAGCTTATTGACTCGGGAGCATGGCCTTAAAAAAGGTTTTGCCCGTTCTGCCCGGAACAGTCGCAAACGCTTCGGCTCAGCCCTGGAACCTTTTACTCAGGCCATTTTTCACTGGCGGGAGGGGCGCGGTACCCTGTGGTCTTTGCAGGAGGCTGAACCCATCAACTTGCGCTTCGGGCTACGCAAGGATTTTGCTCTGCTTGCTTTGGCCAGCTATGGTGTAGAACTGGTTGAACTGCTGTTGGAGGAAGGTGAACCTCAACCGCAGGTTTATGCGATTCTGAACAGCTTTCTGGATTATCTGGATTCCGGTGGCGAACCCAAGGTCGCCAGGCTGTTGCTGGAGCTGCGGCTGGTCTACCTGCTTGGTTATATGCCGCACCTGTTGCACTGCAGTGAATGCCTGGTTATTTTTAAGCAGGATGATTCGATCCGTTTTGACGTTGGTCGCGGCGGCAGCCTTTGTCAGGCTTGTGCCCATGGCGCGGGGACCGAAATTGCTGTCGGGACAGTAGGCTCGCTGGCGCGCTCGCTGAGGGTGTCCCCGGAACAGTTTGGCGGATTCGTCTTCAGTTCCAAAACCTTGCAGGAGGCGCTGCTGATCTTTGCCGCGATCCTGCAATCAATTCTTCCGAGAATGCCGAAGTCACTGAAATTTCTCAATTGATCTTGGGACCGGCAATCTTGACATCTTCCCGGGGCAAAGCTAAACTCGCGCAGGTTCTTTATTTTGACTCACTCGCCGTTTGGTGGCGGTTTTCAGATATTTGGAGGAACAGTGACTTTTCAGGATTTGATTCTATCATTGCAAAATTACTGGGCGCAGCAGGGTTGCATCATTCAACAGCCCTATGACATCGAGAAAGGCGCTGGCACCTTTAATCCTGCGACCTTTTTACGGGCTCTGGGGCCCGAGCCATGGAAAGCTGCCTATGTCGAACCTTCCAGGCGTCCGACCGATGGCCGTTACGGTGAAAACCCTAATCGACTGCAGCATTATTATCAGTTTCAGGTGATATTGAAGCCGTCGCCTTTGAATATCCAGGATCTCTATCTCGATTCCCTGAAAAGCTTCGGGATTGATCCCAAAGCCCATGATATCCGTTTTGTCGAGGATGACTGGGAGTCTCCTACTTTGGGCGCCTGGGGGCTCGGCTGGGAAGTCTGGCTGGACGGCATGGAAAT
Organism: Geopsychrobacteraceae bacterium; assembly: GCA_963668145.2. Taxonomy (GTDB): domain Bacteria; phylum Desulfobacterota; class Desulfuromonadia; order Desulfuromonadales; family Geopsychrobacteraceae; genus Seleniibacterium. The sequence goes on along the minus strand of CAXXJU010000043.1, from coordinate 59,948 downwards.
CACTCAGTTTACCTATTTTCAGCAATGTGGCGGAATTGACTTGAAACCAATCCCCGGGGAAATTACCTACGGGATCGAGCGGATTGCGATGTACCTGCAAGGGGTTGACAACGTCTATGACCTCGAGTGGGTCAAAGGAATCAAATACGGCGATGTCCACCATCAGACCGAGGTTGAATTCTCCCATTACAATTTTGAGGAAGCTGATACCTCCATGCTCTTTCAACTGTTTGATATGTATGAGAAAGAGAGTATTCGGCTGGCCGAGGGAGGGCTGGTTTTCCCGGCCTATGATTTTGTCCTGAAATGTTCCCATGCCTTTAATTTGCTGGACGCCAGAAGCGCGATTTCGGTGACCGAACGGGCAAGCTATATCGGCCGGGTCAGAAATATGTCCAAGCTTTGCGCAACCGCTTATGTCGCCCAGCGTGAAAAACTTGGCTACCCTTTGTTGAAATCCAAATAATTTTATTCAATTGTAGTCGTTTCAACCGACTTGCAACCGGAGCAATACATGTCTGCTGAACTGTTTCTCGAATTGGGAACTGAAGAATTACCGGCCGGATTTATCCCGCGAGCCCTGCAGGATCTTAAGGATCTGTTGTCGCAGGAGCTGGAAAATGCACGGGTGACCTTCGGTACGATCCGTACTTTTGCCACACCCCGCCGTTTGGCCATTTCGATCATGGATGTCGCTGCCCGGCAGCAACGTCAGGAGCTTGAGATAACCGGCCCACCGGCGCGGATTGCCTATGACCAAGCTGGCAAGCCGACCAAAGCCGCGGAAGGTTTTGCGCGGACCAACGGGGTCAGTGTCGATGAGTTGCAAACCGTGACCACCGAAAAAGGGGAATACCTGTTTCTTTCCAAGGTGATCGAAGGTGGTGAGACCAGCGTAGAGCTGCCCGAAATTCTCCAGCGGGTGGTCAGCCGGATCAGTTTTAAAAAGTCGATGCGCTGGAAAGATCTCGATGTCCGGTTTGCGCGGCCCATGCACTGGATTGTCGCCCTTTATAACGGCGAAGTGGTTCCGTTTTGTTTCGGTGAACTGCATAGCGGCCGGGTTTCCCGCGGGCATCGCTTCATGGCCCCGGAAGAATTTACCGTCAGCGGGGTGGATGATTATCTGCGCAAGGCCGAGCAGCACCATGTCATCCCGGAAATTGAGAAACGCCGGCAATTGATCGAAATGCAGCTGGCTGAGTTGTCCCTGGAACTGGGTGGTCGTATTAATCCCGATGAAGAACTACTGGAGGAGGTCAGTTTCCTGGTGGAGTCTCCTCAGGCGTTGGCTGGGACCATTGATGAGCGCTTTTTACAGTTGCCCGATGAGCTGCTGATTACCAGTATGCGTGAGCATCAGCGTTATTTTACGCTGGTTGACGACAACAACAAGCTAATGCCCCACTTTATTACCATTGCCAACACCCATGCCATAGATCCGGCAGTGGTCGTCGCTGGTAATGAGCGGGTCTTGAAGGCCCGCCTGTCCGATGCCATGTTCTTCTGGCAGGAGGATCAGAAAAAAACACTGGAATCCAGGCTCGAGCCGCTTAAAAAAGTCGTTTATCAAGCCAAACTCGGAACCAGTTACGAAAAAATCGAACGCTTCCGCCAGATTGCCGTGGGGCTTGCGCAACAATTTGAGCCTGAAGTCGTTGCGCTGACTGAGCGCGCCGCGACTCTCGCCAAGTGTGACCTTGAAACCGGGATGGTTTATGAATTTCCGGAGCTGCAAGGGGTCATGGGGCGTGAATACGCGCTGCTCGAAGGGAATGATCCTCGCGTCGCCAAAGCGATCTATGAACACTATCTGCCTATTCAGGCAGGTGGTGATTTGCCAAGCGACGATGTCGGGGCCTTTGTCTCTATCGCCGATAAAATTGATACCATCTGCGGTTGTTTCAGCGTCGGCCTGATCCCGACGGGCACCGCCGATCCCTACGCTTTACGGCGCAGCGCCATCGGTATCCTCGCCATCATTCTGGAGCGGGGCTATGCGATATCCATCCCGGCACTGGTGACCGAGAGTGTCGGCCTGCTCAAGGCCAAACAGCAACGGCCGGAAGCGGAGATCACCAGCGATGTCTGTGAATTTATCCGCTTGCGGCTGGTCAATATGATGACCGGCCAGGGGTATGCAGGGGATATTGTCGATGCCGTCCTCAGTGCCAGCTTTACTGAGCCAGTTGAAGCGCTCAAGCGGATTGAGGCTCTTTCCATGCTGAAGCAGCGGGAGGATTTTGACGCTTTGAAAGTTGCGTTTAAGCGGGTCGGTAATATTATTAAAGAAGGTTTTGACCAACCCGTTGATCCGAGATTATTAACGGACGAACGGGAAAAGGAATTGTTCAGCGAGCTGCAGAAAACCGAAGCAAGGGTGTCGGAGCTGGTTGCTGAACGGGATTACCTGCAGGCCCTGGAGGTTGTGGCCGGGCTGCGGCCGCCGGTCGATGCCTTTTTCGACGGGGTCATGGTTATGGTCAAAGATGAGGCGGTGAAGAACAATCGGCTGGCTCTGCTGACCAAAATCGCCGGACTGTTCAAGGGGATTGCTGACTTCAGTAGGCTCGCCTGACAAAAGAACCTGAAATCGCCCGGCACAGCTGCGCAGGCGCCCGCGATTGTCATACCAGATTGAAGACGAACAACCAATTTCGTGGTGTTAAGGAGACATGATGGGACAATACGTTTACTCATTCGGCAATGGACAGGCGGACGGAAAAGGCTCACTTCGCGTGTTGCTGGGCGGCAAAGGGGCCAACCTTGCCGAAATGACCTCGATCGGTTTGCCGGTGCCCCCTGGCTTCACCCTGACCACGGAGGTCTGCAAGGCCTTTTATGAAAATAACCGGAGTTATCCGGAAGGTTTACGGGCGGAGGTTGCCGCCGCCCTTGACCTGGTTGAGAAGCGCATGAATAAAGGTTTCGGTGACCAGCAGAACCCGTTGCTGGTTTCGGTGCGTTCGGGTGCGCCTGCGTCGATGCCAGGCATGATGGATACGGTCCTTAATCTTGGACTGAATGATCATACTGTTACGGGGATCATTGCACAAAGCAATGATCCCCGTTTTGCTTATGATTCTTACCGGCGCTTTATCCAGATGTATGCCAATGTCGTTAAGGGGATGGATGGAGAGATTCTGGAGAGCCTGCTGGAACGTGCCAAATCGTCAAAAGGGGTGAGCCTCGATACCGAGCTGACCGCGGCGGATCTCAAGCAGCTAGTTGCTGATTTCAAAGCATGCTATCGAGCAACCCTTCGGGAAGACTTTCCGGAAGATCCCCATGAACAGCTCTGGGGGGCGATTGGGGCTGTTTTCGGATCATGGATGAACCCGCGGGCGGTGACCTATCGCAAACTGCATTCCATTCCCAGCGATTGGGGAACGGCCGTTAACGTGCAGGCGATGGTGTTCGGTAATATGGGGGAGGATTGTGCGACCGGGGTTGCCTTTACCCGTGATCCGGCCACCGGTGAAAACTATTTTTACGGGGAATATCTGGTCAATGCCCAGGGCGAAGATGTGGTTGCCGGGATTCGTACCCCGCAGCCGATTAACCGGGCCAAGCACAAAGAGGGCGATCTTCCCGCCATGGAAGATGTCCTGCCGGACAGTTATCAGCAGCTCGCCAAGATCCGCGCCATCCTTGAGCGCCACTACAAGGATATGCAGGATATCGAGTTTACAATCGAAACCGGGAAGCTGTATATGCTGCAGACCCGTACCGGCAAGCGGACGGCGCAGGCGGCTATCAAGATCGCCGTCGATATGGTTCAGGAGGGTTTGATCAGTGAGAAAGACGCGGTGCTGCGGGTTGAACCTGAGCAGTTGGATCAGCTGTTGCACCCCTCCCTGGACCCGCAGGCCGAAAAAGAGGTCATTGCCAAAGGCCTGCCGGCTTCTCCCGGGGCGGCTAGCGGTCAGGTTGTCTTCAATGCCGAGGAGGCAGAAGAGCAGAATCGTCTGAAGAAAAAAGTTATCCTGGTGCGGATCGAAACCAGTCCGGAAGATATTCACGGCATGAATGCCGCGCAAGGAATTCTGACGGCGCGGGGCGGAATGACCTCTCACGCGGCGGTCGTGGCACGCGGGATGGGAAAATGCTGTGTCTCTGGCTGCAGTGACGTAAAGATCGACTATGAGAAGCAGCAGCTGGTGACCCGCTCAGGTCATATCATCAAAAAAGGGGACGCCATAACCCTGGATGGTTCCACGGGGGAGGTGATTCTAGGCACCGTGCCCAAGGTGCAACCCGCCGTCAGTGGCGACTTTGCCACGCTGATGTCTTGGGTGGATAAGTTCAGACGCCTGAAGGTTCGGACCAATGCCGACACGCCCCATGACTCGCAGACTGCGCGGGATTTTGGAGCGGAAGGTATCGGCCTGTGCCGGACCGAGCATATGTTCTTTGAAGGGGATCGGATCCAGGCGGTGCGGGAAATGATTCTTGCCGATAATCTTGCCGGGCGAAAGAGCGCCCTGGACAAGATCCTGCCCATGCAAAAGAGTGATTTCATCAATATTTTTAAAGTGATGAAAGGCTTGCCGGTGACCATTCGGCTGCTCGACCCACCGCTGCACGAATTTTTGCCCCAGAATGAAGATGATATTTCGGAGCTGGCGCATGCCGTAGGGATGAAATTCTCGGAAGTTAAAGCTCATGTGGAGCAGCTTCACGAATTCAACCCGATGCTGGGTCATCGTGGCTGTCGTTTGGCAATCACCTACCCCGAGGTCTATGACATGCAGGTCCAGGCAATCATGGAAGCCGCCTGCGAGCTTGTCAAAAACGAAGGCTTTGAGATCGTACCGGAAATCATGATTCCGCTGGTTGCCCATGTCAACGAACTGCGGATCTTGCGTGCCAACGCGATCAGGGTTGCGGACGAGGTCTGTCGCCGCTACGGCGTCGAGGTGAATTATCTGATCGGCACCATGATCGAATTGCCTCGGGCTGCACTGACTGCTGATGCCATTGCCCAGGAAGCTGAATTTTTCTCTTTCGGCACCAATGACCTGACCCAGACGACCTATGGCCTGTCCCGGGATGATGCCGGTCATTTCTTGCCGGACTATGTGGAGCGTGGGGTGTTGAAGAAAGATCCTTTTGTGGCCCTTGATCAACGCGGTGTCGGGGAGTTGGTCCGGATCGGCTTTGAACGAGGGCGCAGCACCAGAGCTGATTTGAAAGTCGGGATCTGCGGTGAGCACGGCGGAGAACCGAGCAGTGTCATCTTTTGTCACAACATCGGACTTGATTATGTCTCCTGCTCCCCCTATCGGGTCCCAATCGCCCGTCTGGCGGCGGCTCATGCCGCACTTCAGGACAACCGCTAGACGACTGCTCTAAACAGCAGCAGCAAGTAAAAAGGCCCCGCTGGAATTCACTTTCCGGCGGGGCCTATTGGGTCCTGGTCAGCGCAACCGAATCAGCTCAGTCCGTGTCTTTTCACAAAGGTGATCAGTTGGTCGTAGGAAAGGGGTCTGCTGTAATAGAATCCCTGGGCAATGCAGTGTCCCAGATTGAGAAGATATTCATGCTGAATTTTGGTCTCAACCCCCTCGGCGATGAAGTCGAGTTGTAAGCCGTTGGACACATTGATCATCGCCGGAATGATGGTATCTTGTCGGTTCTCTTCGGAAATCTTCTGCACAAAGGATTTGTCGAGTTTCAAGGTGTTCAGGGGGAGGCGATCCAGATAACTCAGCGATGAGTAACCGGTTCCAAAATCGTCGATGGCGATTTTTATGCCGGCGTCGGTGAGTTGGACAATGTTGGCAATGGTCCTTTTCATATTCTGCACCAGCACATTTTCCGTCAGCTCTAACTCGATATCGGCGGGATTGATGGCGTGTTCCTCCAACCGGCCTAAAAACTGATCGGCAAAGTATTCCATCGCCAACTGCTGAGCGGACATGTTGATGGATACACGGATCTGCAAGCCCAGACCCTGCCAACGGTTGATATCGTGACAGACCTTCTCCAAAACAATTTCCCCGATATCGTTGATCAGTGAGGTTTCTTCCGCAATATCGATGAATTTCCCGGGGAGGATCAGTTTCTTGTTGGGGGACATGATTCTGACCAGCGCCTCGACCGCATGGATCTTTTTTAACGGCAGGTCGATCTGGGGCTGGTAGAAAACGACAAAACGATCATGTTTGATGGAGTCACGAATCAGATTCTCGATGAAGACTTTCTGACTGTTCTGATTTTTGAGATTCCTGTTGTACAGGCAATGTCGGCTCCCGGTCTTGGTCTTGGCATTGCAAACTGCGGTATCAACATTCTTGATCAGCTCTTCACGGGTTTCTCCATGCTCGGGAAAGATGGCAATGCCGACGCTCAGGGTGTAGTGAATTTCGTGACCGTTGTGCAGGTATGGCATTGAGGCCTGGGTGATGATTTTATCTGCCACGGTCATGGCATCAGTCTCGCTATCGATGTCTGGCAGCAGCAGAATGAATTCGTCACCACCCAGGCGGGCCAGGGTGTCTCCTTCCCGCAGCTCCCTACGCAGGGTGCTGGCAAAACTGCGTAGAAAATCATCCCCGATACTTTGTCCGTACGTGTCATTGATCAGCTTGAAGCGGTTGATGTCAATGAACAGAACGGCAAACTTCTCATGATGCTGGCCAGCATGGGTAATCAATGTCGCGAGATGCTCGTTGAGCAGGGTTCGATTCGGCAGCCCGGTCAGCAAGTCGTGATTCATCTGAAAGCGGATGATTTCTTCTGATCTTTTTCGTTCTGTGATGTCTCTGGCAACCCCGTAGGTGCCGATAAAGTTCTGTGTCAGCGTGTTGTGTCGGCCGAGCTTGTAGCCGCCGGCGATTTTCTTTTCTATGTTGAGGGCGCGTACCTCGACATGGAGCAGATTGTCCGGTTTTTTACAAATTAACCGGAGTTCCAGACTGCTGGTGTTCCTGGGGAAGTGGCTGTTATTGAAGAACATGTTTGCCTTGCCGAGGTCTTTGGCGTAAACCACATCGCTGTAGTGCTTGCCGATCAGCTCCTTGCGGCTGTAGCCCAACAGTTTGATGGTGTTTTTGTTGACAAAGACGAAGTTGCCGCAACGATCGAGCATATAGAGCAGGTCGGGGGAATTGTGAACGATGAACCGGTGCAGGGCTTCCGACTCCTCAAGTTTTTCGACCATCTCCCGGTTTTGTAGCTGAAGAGCTTTTTTCTCGCAGACGTTTTTAATGGAGAACAGCAACTCATCGGTACTGTAGGGCTTGCGGATAAAATCTTTGGCCCCAGCTCTGAGTACTTCGACCGCTTTGTTGATCTCAGACTCGCCGCTGACGACGATGACACTGGTATCGATCTTGTGAGCGTTGATGTGATAGAGAACCTCGGTTCCATCCATATCCGGCATATTCAGATCGAGCAACACCAGATCGTAGGGATTGAGCTGCAGTTCGTCGATTGCCAGTTGTCCGCGGGTCACTGAATGCGCATTCAGCCCGACTGTGGCAAGTATCCCCCGAATACTTTTGGCCATGGCCGGATCATCATCAACGATGAGAATCTTCATTTCCTGGGTTGATGTGAGACACTGCTGGATGTTATCGAAATAACTAAAATCCATTATTCTGTCTCTAACTCACTTTTTTCTGTTACGCGGGGAATAAGTATTTTAAATTCAGTGCCTTTTCCATGTCGTGAATAGCATGAAATGGTTCCGTCAAGCTCCTCAACGAGGCTATTGACGATAGCCAGGCCAAGACCGGAGTGGCCTGCTTTGGTACTGGTAACCGGTTTGAACAGATTTTTAAGAACTTCTGGTGCTATGCCGGGACCATTGTCGCGAATACAGATTTCGACATGCTGGCGCTTGTTCTGGTAATAATTGTCCCTGCTTTCAATGTCCAGTCGACCGCCTTCCGGCATAGCTTCAACGGCATTTTTGATAATATTGATCAAAATTTGTTTTAGCTTGTCTTTGGAACAATACAAAATCGGGATTTGCTCGTCCAGCTTTAAACTTGATTCGATCCGGTTGGTTATGAAAATGGAGCTTTTAAAGAGTTTATCCAGCTCAACAATGAGCTTGTTAACGTCAGTCCGGTCCTCTCTGGATTGCCCATCGGCCTGGGGATCCTTGGCACGCAGCAGGATATTGGCGGCGCGTTCGATTTCTTCGCTGATATAGCGAAGTTCTTCCTGGGCCGGGTGCTCCGCGTCGATTTTTTTGCCGAGGATATAAAGATAGTTATTGATAATGGTCAGCGGGTTGCTGACTTCGTGGGCGATCTTTCTGAAATCAATGAGCGGCATTCCGGCGGTAACGCTGCTCGCTTCGCGGATGATGAAATACTTCCCGGCGATTTCCCGGCTGAGCAGTCTAAACAGGTCGGCGCGCTGCTGAATTGTTGCGATCTCGCTCTGATTGCACCCGATGGCAATGACCCCGGCGGCGACCCCCGCCCGGTAAAGCGGCAGAAAATAGGCACTGTCGCCACCTAACAAGCGGATCATCTGCTTATCCCCGATGGAACCGCCGTCGCCAGCCGCAAGAATTTCCTGGCGCGTCTGAAACGCTTTGACCAACAGGCTGCGCTGGTCAGCTAGGGAGAATTCCATCTCCTCGAGCTGTTTAATCTTGAGGTCGTTAATGGGGATGAGCTTGAGCTGTTGGTCATCGGCGCGAAAGAAATGCACCGCCGACAGGTTGAACAGAGTACTGAATCCGACCCTGATTTCCTTGGTAAATTCAATATACTGTTGCTTTTCACTGCGTGAGACGGTCGAGGCAAGGGCAAAATTTTTGATCTGCCTGGCCAGTTGTTGGTGGGTTCGGGGTGGACTCTCCTCTTCAAAAAAACTTTGTTCCTGATCTTCCATGTAAAAACGGGGACTGAAGCCAAGATCGGCAATCATCTGCTTGCTGAGTTCAACCGAGGCTCCAAGACAATCATGGATGCTGTTTTCGGTCAGGTCAAAAAGAATCCCTGCCCGTTCGAGAATTGTCCGTTCGCTACGCGCAGAATTCCTCGAGCTGAGTGGTCCCGCAGCGGCAAGAATCCTCAGCAGGATGGGAGCGTTGACCAATTCTTCAAGAGGCGCCTGCTGAAATTGCACGGCGTCGGCGATAAAGGAATCGAGCCGCCAGCTTTCGATCAGTGCCGCGCCGAGTTCGCAATGGTCCATCTGCAATGTCGCACGTTCCTGAGCGACAAAGTTCGGCGTGTTCTCATAATAACGGTTCAACAGCGGAAGATAGTCATTTTCCCGGTTCAGCAACAACAACAGCATACCGATCTGGTGCAGCAGGCCGGCCAAAAAAGCTTCGCCGGGTTTTTCGTAGCCGACCAACTTCGCAATTCGGTGGGCGAGGTTGGCGCAGAGTAGGGAGCGTAGCCAGATGTATTTAACGTTGGTGCTGAATTCTTTGGAAAAGCGGGAGAAAAACTGTTGGATTGCGCAGGTCATGACAATGTTTTTAACATTGACCAGGCCCAGGACAATCAGCATTCGACGGATATCGGTGATTTCATTCCACTGCCGATAGGCGGGGGAGTTGGCAACCTGTAGAATTTTGGCGGTCAAGGCAACATCTTTGCCGATGGCCGTTGAAAACATCTCGAAATTGGCATTTTCGTTGTGACACAGGTTCAGCAGCTCAACCAGAAGACTCGGTTCCGAAGGCAGGTTCTCTACAGAATAACTCTTGTTTTTCAGATAGATATGGTGCATTCCAGCCTCACTTGAACAGTAACCCTGGGTGCTTTCTGACAACCGGACACCAGCCTTGCCCTTAGCGGATAAAAACTAAACCATTGGAATAAATAAGTTTACTTGAAATGTAAATGGAAATAAATATTTTTAATTATTTATTTATATTATTGTTCAATTCCCTCATTGGAAAGAATTTTTTTATCCGCCTGCGATGAGTGCAGCCAGGCTATCAATCTGTTCCTGGGATAGGCGGTCGGCAGCGCGGGCCAGTTGCAGGGTTCTCTGGCCGAGAACCCGGTATAGCTCAAGCTGATCATGGGAGACTTGCCGCAGTGCGGCCAGATGCGCGGAGACAGTGCCATCGTCATTGCGGACAATGGGGCCGGTTAACCCTTGCTCAGGACCCAAAAGCAAAGTATTGGACAGGGTCGCCTGGAGCAGGGGGCCGAGAATTCTCAGGGCCTCCTGGTGATCAATGCCACACCGCACCAACAGATCCCTGGCGCTGCCGAGCAGGGTCACCAGGTAGTTGGAGGCCAGACTTGCTGCCGCATGATAAAGGGCTTTATGCTCAGCTGAGAGCATGAAGGCCGTTGCCCCGAGTGCCGCAACCAGTTCCTTGCCGAGGGCGACTCCGGAACTGTTTCCTTCCAATGCACAGGGGCAGCCGGGCAGCCGGGTAAATGCCTCCCCGGAATCTGCAAAGGGGAGCAGAGGATGCAATGACAACAGCGCCAGGTCCGGGTTTTGTGAATCCATGATGGCAGCGGGGTGCAACCCGCTGAAATGAACCAGTCCGGTGCCCTCACCGAGACTGACTTGCGTCATTACCTGAGTCGCCACGGTGGCGATGGCATTGTCCGGGACCGCCAGCAAGATCAGCTGGCCAGTCCCGGCCATTTGCAGATCCGTTGTCGCTGCTTGGGTCGAGCAACCGATGAAGGAACTGGCGGCCAGGCCGCGCTGATGATCCCGGGAGATGACCGCTGTAATCGGATACCCGGCCCGGAAAAGGCGCTTGCTGATTGCGCAGCCGACTTTACCGGGCCCGATTAAGGCAATAGCTTGTTTCATGCAACCGTTACCTGCAGAGAGCCGACTTGTTCAATGTCCCCCTGCAGCTTATCCCCACTGACGATTCTGGACACGCCGGCCGGGGTCCCGGTCAGGATGATGTCGCCTGGCTCGAGGGTGAAATAGGTGGAAATTTCGGCGACAATCTCTTCTACCGAGCGCATCATTTGTGCGGTTGTGCCCTGTTGCCTGAGCTCGCCGTTGACGGTCATGGTCAATTGGATATTGTTCGGATTATCAACCGCTGTAACCGGCACAAAATCAGATAGTGGGCAGGAGGTGTCAAATCCTTTCGCTATTTCCCAGGGTAACCCTTTGCTTTTTAATTCATCCTGCAGGTCTCGCAGGGTTAGATCAATGGCCACGCCATATCCGGCCAGGTGAGATAATGCGGCATCTTGCGGAATATTTTTGCCGCCGTGACCGACCAGCAGGGCCAGTTCCAGTTCATGATGACAATTAGAGGAATAACTTGGAATTTCAATGAGGCCGCCATTTTCCAGCAGGCTGGTGGTCGGTTTGCAAAACAGGACGGCACGATCCGGAACCTTGTTGCCCAGTTCCCGGATGTGGTCAAGGTAGTTGCGGCCCAAGCAGATGATTTTTCCCACATTGTAAGTGGTTTCGCTTCCGGTGATTCGAACTTGGTGCATGGCTGTCTCCATGTTGAATGACGTTGAGGGGGGAAATATTCGTATAGGAAGATAGCGGGTTTATAGAGCAAAATGCAAGAGCTGTCGATGCTGGTCCCCCGGTTTCCCCTATGCTATATATAAATAACTTCCATCCATTTACAGAGGCATCATGTTTTTCCCTATCGCCGATACGCCGAATCCGCCGGGGCGCCCTTTTGCCACCTGGGCTCTGATAGGAGCCAATGTCGCCGTCTATCTACTGGTGACCTTGCCTGCCTCTATGGGGCAAGTCGATCTGACAGACCCGACTCTACTCGCCTATCTGAAAAGCCTTGGTGTGCAAGGGGCGGTCTCGGCACGGCAGGTGTTACAGCATATATCTAATTATGATCTGCTGGTCTTTCAGTACGGGTTCCGACCGGCGGACTTTTCCTGGTTGTCCCTGTTTACGTCACTGTTCATGCATGCCGGGTTTCTGCACCTGGCAGGGAATATGCTGTTTTTATATATTTTTGGCGACAACGTCGAATACCGGCTTGGTCGCTTCTGGTATCTGTTGACCTATCTGGGCTGCGGCGTTTCGGCCACCCTGTTCTTTGCCTTGTTCGCCGGCGGCTCGCAGGTCCCATTGATCGGTGCGTCCGGGGCAATTTTTGGCGTGCTGGGCTGTTATTTTCTCTGGTTTCCGAAAAATAAAGTGCGTTGCTTTTTGTTCCTGTTCCCTTTTCTGATGACTAATATCTATCTGTCTGCCCGCCTGGTGCTCGGATTTTTCCTGGTTATCGACAATATCCTGCCGTTTATTCTGACCTCCGGCGCCGGTAGCGGAATTGCCCATGGAGCCCATATTGGAGGCTTTTTGGGAGGGCTATCCATCGCCTGGGGAGCGGAACGGCTCAGCGTTCGACCCCGCCGCCGCAATCGTCACCCAAGTCCCATGCCTGAGCTGCCCCCGCAAAATCTCGCCGATGCCCTCAACCACGCTCTGGAAACGGGACGCACCGCTGATGCGGCGGATTATTTTTTGCATTTACCCGGTCGGGCGCAACGCCAGCAAGTTGCGTCGTCCGCTATTCTGGCGATCGGTGAATATTTATTTGAACAAGGGCGGCTACAGGAGTCCTTGCAGGTTTTTAGGCGCTTCATCGCGGAGCATCCCAACGACCCAGGTCTGGACCGCGCTTATCTCGGTGCCGGTAAGACAATGTTGCACAATCGCAATTACCTGACCAGCGCCTACCATTATTTTCTGGCCGCACATGATTTGGCGCAAAGTGAAGAGGTGGCTAACGAAGCCAAGCGGAATCTCAGGCGGATTGAAGTCGGGGGATGAGAAATATCCCCTGGCGAGGTTGGCTTTTAACAGAGCTGTGTTCGGTTAGATTTGATCACTGACCACCATGCGATTTCTGCCTTTCGCCTTGGCCTCATACAAGGCCTTGTCCGCAGCGGCGAGCAGTTCAGCCGCTGAGCATTCCCCTGAAGGCTGCATGGTGGCCGCTCCCAGACTGAGGGTAACAAAGGGATCGATGCCGGAGTTGCAATGCTCTATCTGCAAGGCTGCGACAGTTGCCAGGACCCGGCTGCCGACATGCAATACCCCATCGATATCGATTTCCGGCAAAAGTAGGACAAATTCTTCGCCACCGTAACGGGCCGCCAGGTCGGCCGGCCTTTTAACGGAATTTTTAAGCGCTTGAGCCACTTGAAACAAGCAATCATCGCCAGCCTGATGACCGTAGTAGTCATTGAATTTTTTAAAGAAATCAATATCGATAAGGATCAGAGAGAGGGGTTTTCCCGAGCGGTTCAGACGTTGCCACTCCTGCTCGAGGACTTCATCAAAATAGCGGCGATTGGCAATTTGGGTGAGGCCGTCCATCCGTGCCATTTGTGACAAAAGGCAATTGGCCTCTTCCAGTTTCTGCTCGGTTTCTTTACGGGAGGTGATATTTTTAAACTGACAGATAATCGCAGCCGTGCCGATAATGGTCAGCATCGGCGCAGCGTTAAGAATGAAATGCCGTGGAACGTTATCCTTGTTTGGAATGACAATGTCAAACTCTTGTTTCTTGCGGGTTTTGCAAATTTCCAATGGACAGTTTTGCTGATAGCATGAGCCATAATCGAGCAGCTCACTGCAAATATGCCCGATGACCTCTTCCGCGGGCTTGCCGAGTAACTCAAACATCGCATCATTGGCCCGGACGACGATTCCATCGTCCCTGATGATCCAGATTGCATCAGTAACTGAGGCGAAGATATGCTCCAGTTCCATACTGGATATCTCGGCAAGGAGCTGTTGCTTGTTGCTGGCCGCAATGGCTGTTTCCATGGCGTCCTGATTTTCTTTAAGTTCTGCACAGTCCTGTTTTAACTGCTGGTTTTCGCGCAGAAGCTGGGAAAGTTCCATATTCTCGGTTGGATTCGACAGCAGGCTCATAGAAAGTTAAAAACCGTGAATAGCGCCAAAACCCGAAAGTTTCGGCAAAGTAATAAGGTCGTTTCCTGATTTACGGAAATAGTAGCCGATTGCTTTTTACGGTGCCGCCATTCCTTAAGAAAAATATCTATTCATTATAGTATTCAAACGTTTTCAGGGCAAGGAATATTTACACTCTTTTTTTCATGTGCCCGGAGAGCAAACAGGCGGGAACATTTATTCGCCGGGTAAATGGTCAACGTGAAGACAGATGTCCCGGTCGTGTCTATTGGTTGCCTGGCCGGAAAAGTCTAGAAATTCCTAAAGGTAACCAGATCTGGCGTTGAAACTTGGCTGGTTGAGGCTTTTTTCAGGTCGTCCAGGGCTTCTGGAATTAACTTTTGGGCAGGCTTTTCTACTCTGGACACCGACAGGAAGATCGGTTACAGTAACCCCGATTTTTCAACAGTCCCGGTTGCCCGGGACTCTAAACTAAAAATTAGGAGGAAGACCATGGCTCATGTAATTTCTGAAGAATGTATTGCTTGTGGCGCATGCCAATCAACCTGCCCCGTTGACGCAATCAGCGAAGGTGATATCTACTCTATCGATCCCGGCACCTGCACCGATTGCGGCGCCTGTGTTGATTCTTGTCCGGTTGATGCGATTTCTGCTGAATAATTTTTTCTCAGCATAAAATTGTCATAGGAAAAGGCGGTGCTGCTTGAAGTGGTACCGCCTTTTTTTGTGGCGGTCGGTAACGATTGGAAATTCAGGTCTGGGTGCTGTGAGCGGCAGGTAAGAAATCAGTTGTTGGCAGGTTTTGAAGAGGTGACGTTGACGCTGAATTCAGCGAGATTTTTGGGCAGGTCCTTGAAGACAATATCAAACGGAATTGTCTGTTTGCTGTTGACCTTCATGTTGCTGAGCTCTTTACCGAATTGATTCCCCATCATTTTTTCAAGCTCATTGAAGGACAGGGTTTGGACCTCATGATCGGAGATCGGGTTGCCGCAGAAAACTGTTTTCTGCAGCAACTGTTCGCCGCTCTGATCGAAAATAACCCCCTTGACCTGGATTGCGGAGCGTGGCGCCGCATAGTTGTTGATCGCCTTCCCCCGAATCAGAAAGACTTCGCCAACCTGCTCATTCTGCATGAATTTCCCTTCCAGGTCGGTCAGGGTGATGCTGCCGGCTTGGGCCGGCGACTTGTCCTGCTGGCCCAGAAATTCATTGATGGTCTGGTTGAACTGATCCGGCCCGTTGATATAGATATTGAGACCGATCAGGATAAGGGCTGCCAGCAGTAACAACAACACCAAGCTGATAATGGTTCCCCATGGACCAGATTTTTTCTTTGGCCGCGCAACCCGTTGCGGTGTCGTAGCCTCGGCCTCACTGGCACTATGCGGAAATGCACGGTTCTTCGACTCTGCCTGAACAGATTGACGGTTTGAAGCCGGCTCCGCAAGCGGTTCTTCATGATAACCGGCAAAAGAGAACTCGTCCTCGGCTTCTGACCGCGTAGCTCCTCTGGGCTGACTGGTTTGGACAGTGCCGGAAGGCTCTTCATCCCCGAAACTGAAATTGTCAGTGCCTTCTTCTGTTTCCTGAGTATCCAGTTCCTGGAATTGTTCGTAACTAAAACTTATGCCTTCCTGGTCCGCTTCTTCTTTGAACGTGGTTGCCAGCGGTTCGCCCGGGGTGGAATTCTCAGCGAGAAAGACATGTTTGCACCGTGCACACCGGACCTTTGCTCCGCCGGCGGGAATCCGCTCAGAATTGACGTTGAACTTGGTGGAACATTCAGGGCAGACGATAATCATCAGTCGCTCTCCTTTGCCTGGACAAAATTTAATACGGACAAGCCGATTTTTGCGAATAGCGGGAACCAGTTAAAGATATCAACAAACTATAAGCAAAACTTAATACATTTGCACCAGAAAAACGAGCATTATTCCTCATCAACAACATAAATATCGGGAAGATTGCGATATTTTTCGTCATGGTCGAGGCCATAACCGATAATGAAGCCATCATCCATGGTGATCCCGACATAATCAGCCTCAATTTCGACTTCGCGGCGCGCCTTTTTATCGATCAGGGTACAGATCTTCAAAGTGCGGGGTTCCTGCAGAAGCAATTTATTGTAGAGACATTCGAGGGTATAGCCGCTGTCGATGATATCTTCGACGATAATGACATTACGACCACGGATCGGCATCTCCAGCTCTTTGCGGAATTCGATGATTCCTGAGGTCTGGGTTCCAGAGCCGTAGCTGGCCAGCCGAACAAAATCGATCACCGAAGGAACTTCAATCTCCCTGATCAGATCGGCAATGAATAAGAAGGAACCTTTGAGGACGCCGACCAGCATGACCTCCTGGCCTTTGAAATCCCGACTGATCTCCTGGGCGATGCGCTTGATTTCTTGGGCAATGCGTTCCCGTGAAAATAGGATACTGCGGTTATCCTCCACCATCGTGATCATAATCTCCTTAGCTGAGTTCAGCCTGAAAAACCTTTTTGGCAGGTTAGCCATCCTTTGCGGGCTGTGCGAAAGACCCAGGACTGGTTAACTTTTTACAATTGTGGGCATAAAATAAGTTGCGTTGTGCTGCCGGGAGTTGTGCGGAGGATCCGCTGATAGTTGATCTGTCCCCGGGCAAGTGAAACGCAATCTATAACAGGAAGAAACTCAGCGTGTCAATTGTAACCGCATTAACAGATCCTGTTATGTCTCTGCGAATTATGTTAGGATTCTGGACTGTTAGCTGATCGAGTTTTCTTAACTGCTAAAGGATATCCGTTATGCGTTGTGCTCTTCTGTCTGTTCTGCTGTTGTTGTTTCCCGCGTTCTGCTTTGCCGCACCGAAATTGACCCCGGAAACCTTAAATTATGACTTTGGTGCCATTGTCCAGGGGGAAACCGTCGAGTACAGTTTCCGTTTCCAGAATTCTGGTGACCATGTGCTGGAGATTGGACAGGTCCGGACCTCCTGCGGTTGTACGGCGGCTTTGCTCTCGGCCCGCAGACTCGCCCCCGGGGAGATCGGCGAGTTGAAAGTCCGGTTTAATTCACAGGGGTTTCGAGGCAAAATTCACAAAACGATCACTGTCGATACCAATGATCCCGAACAGGCTTCGGTCATTTTTAATTTGCGGGGGATGATTACTCTTGAGCTTTATACGACCCTGGAGCGGGTGAATTGGGGGCGGGTGAAGGAACGCCTTCCACTCCAGGATCAATTCGATATCGTCAATGATTCCAAACAAGTGGTGACCTTGACCGAGCCCCAGATTGCCGGCGCAGGGATCGCAGCCAACATCAGTCGGTTGCGTCTTGAGCCGGGCCAGAAGGCCACTGTCAATGTAGCAGGAGAATTTTTAGAGGGTAACAATCGAATTGCCGGTTATGTTATTATTTCGACGGATTTTTCAGCGGTTCCTCAAATTAGAGTGCCGGTTTCGGCACGTTTGTCAACCAAGTAAGCCTGGGGCAAATGAATTTCAATGATGAAGGAGTTCGTATGAGTGCATCTGCCAGTCCGAATGAACGGAGGAAATTCCTCGGAATTCTTCTGGGGGCTATCGGCGCGATCATTGCCGGAGCTTTTGCTTGGCCGTTGGTCCGTTTCCTGTCGCCCAATAACAAGGGGGGGGCGGCGCAGCAGGTGAAAATTCCCAAACAGAAAGTCGCGGTCGGGGGCGCCCATTTTTTTTCCTACCAGGGGCGGCCTGCAGTGCTTCTGGAGCCTGAACCTGGTCAGTATGTTGCGCTAAGTGCGGTGTGTACTCATTTGGGATGCATTGTAAAATGGGTCTCGGACTCCCAGGAATTTTTGTGTCCCTGCCATGGCGGCCGTTTTTCCCCCGCCGGGCAAGTCCTTGGCGGGCCGCCGCCCAAACCGTTGACAACCTACGCTGTCAAGCTTGATGGCGAAACTATCCTGGTCGGTTGAGGAGGCCTGTCATGAAACTACAAAAAGGAGTCATGGACTGGTTGGATAGTCGCCTTGGCATTCGCGAAATCATGCATGCAAACATGGGAGGCTACCTGCTGCCACGGAATATCAATATCTGGTATACCCTCGGTGCTGTGTTGCTGGCCATGTTCGGTCTGCAGTTTCTGACCGGGATTCTGCTGCTGATTTTTTATGTCCCGGACACGGAAAAGGCCTTCACCAGTGTGACGGCGATTATGAACAGCATCCCTTATGGCTGGTTGATCCGCTACCTGCATGTGGTCGGTTCCAACCTGATTATCGTGCTGCTGCTGTTGCATATGTTGTCGGTCCTCTTTATGGGTAGCTATAAGCGGCCCCGCGAGTTGACCTGGCTGTCCGGATTCATTATTTTCAACCTCGGCCTGGCCTTTTGTTTGACCGGCTATCTGTTGCCCTGGAGCCAGCTGTCCTTTTGGGCGACCACTGTTGCTACCGATGCTGCGGGTGCTGTTCCGGTGGTGGGTGATTTCCTGGTTGAGTTTTTACGCGGCGGGCCATCGGTCGGAGCCCCGACCCTGGGACGGTTCTTTGCGCTGCACGTCATGGGCCTGCCGATGTTGTTTTTGGGCCTGGTCGGCTTTCACTTGTTCTGCGTCAGGAGAATAGGTATTTCCAGCCCGCCGTTCGGCGATGATTATCGGCCGTTGGAGCCGGCCCGCAGTTTTCATCATGACGAACATCCCGGTGGGGTGCCCTTCCATCCCAACTATACCATTAAAGATCTGTCCATGGTCTTTTTTGCCCTGGCTGCATTGGTTGCGATTACCTTTTACGCGCCCTGGATGTTTATCCCGCCCGATGCCTTGGAACCGGCAGACCCCTTTACGACCCCGGCCCATATCAAGCCGGAATGGTATTTCCTCTGGGCCTATCAGACGCTGAAAATCTTCCCCAGCAAGTTGCTCGGGTTGGCCTCGCAAGGGGCGGCGATGGGCTTTTTGGCAGTGTTGCCGTTCTTGGACCGCAGTCCTGAGCGGCGACCGGCAAAACGACCTGTTTTCGTGACTCTATATCTGCTGGGAATCCTGCTTTTTGTCGGATTGTCGATTTGGGGGCATTACTCATGAAACAGTCTTTTCTTTGCATTTCCATTATGTTGCTTGGTCTGTTTGTTTGTTTTTCCTCTGGAACAGCCTTCGCTGCAGAAGACACGGTCTGTATACAGTGTCACAGTGGCCAGGAAGGGCGACTGGCCGAGCCGGTCGAGCTGTGGCGCACCAGTATTCATGCTGCCAACGGGATCTCCTGTAATGATTGCCATGGCGGGGACCCCACCGATTTTGCCATGGCCATGAGTCCGGAACGCGGCTTTATCGGGGCTCCAAGTTATACCGAAGTGCCGGATTTCTGTGGCCGCTGCCATGTCGGGGTCAAAGAGGATTATCTGGCCAGCGCCCACGGTAAGGCGCTCGATGCCGGTGGCGCGCAGTGTGTCATTTGCCACGGCAATCACGCCGTCAAGGCGGCAAGCATCGATCTGATCAACAAAGAGAGCTGCTCGCGCTGCCACGATTATGAGCGCGCAGCAAGGGTCAAAGAAGAGATCAGTTCAACCGAAACGACCCTGACCAAGCTTGAGCGATCGGTCGCGTCCCTGCATCGATTGGGAATCGATACCAAACGGTTGGAAGATAGCCTGTTTGCTTCCCGCAATTCGTTCCGGCGCATTTTTCATACCGTCAATATTGATAAGATCAAAGCGCAAAAGGCGGAAGTTGCCGATAAATTGCAGGGAACCAAAGCCGCAATTGCTGATTATGAAAGCATCCTCGGGAAACGTAAACTGGCCGGTGGGGTGATCGTTTTGCTGCTGTTGCTGGGTGGAGCTATCGCGCTGTTGATCCGTCGCAGTTACCATGATGAGGAATGATCTTGTTCTGGCAGAGTTAGTCAGCCGCTAATCCTCAGGCGGTTGAGAGTTCTGGATTGCTAATCTGACGGCGGGAATTTTTCCCGCCGTTTTTTTTGTGTCCGGCCGGGCCCTCATTCTCTGCTCACAGTCTTAAGCTAGGCTGGCGTCAAATAACCGAGTCATCCATCGCCAATGGAGAGCCTGTATGAGTATTCCGCAACCGTCACCAGAACGTTCCGTCAGCCAGAAATGCCCCTTTTTCCAAATCCGTGGAGACCGCTGCCAAGCCAGGTGTGCGGCCGTGCCAGCATATTCAACGCGGCGGCAGCTATGCGAATCGGATGATTTCGATCGCTGTCCCACTTATCTTGCCGTTATGCTCTGCCAGAGCAAGCCGTTAAGGGTCGATAGCGACTGGTTGGACGCCGATGGCGGGCGGCGCTTAAAATAACCCGGCTGGTCAGTCCCAGCCCAAATTTCTCTGTAGTTTGCGGCCCAGATACAGGCCGATGGCCGAACCTAATACGGAGGCAAAATATGCGGACATGATGCCCCATCCGGATCCGCAGTACCAGCCGATGCTGCCACCGCAACTGACTGCAATCAGCATGACCATTCGTTTCATGAACAGACACTCTCTTTTTGCACAGATATGGTCAATTCAAAGATTTGGCCGTCTGACAGGTAGATGGGGAACTGGATTGCCGTCTGATTGGCGGGGATTTTCAAGTCAACCTGTTCGGGTGTGTGGAGGTGAGGCTGAGTGATGTCGATGGCATAGTCCAGTTGCACTGCCTTGTTGACCACATTGCCGCAAACGATTTTTACAAATTCCAAAATCGGTTCAGCCAGTGGCTCTGCCTGCGGCGTAGGGGGAGCCTCCTGCAAAACGGCCTTGCCGATGAGGGTTTGGGTATTTTCCGAGACCGTCAACAAATAGCGGGCACTGACCGTTCCTGAAAAGCCCACTTCAACAATGACCGGCCGGGAAGGGATGTTGTCGACTACTACGCAGGGACCCGGGCGAAACGACAGTCCCGCTATTCTGGTCAGCATTTTATAGGTCAGGTCCGCAACCATTTCCCAGATCGGGCGATGGGGGATCCCCGCTGGAATGGTTATTCTTTCTGTCAGGGAGGGCCGCTGTTCGCCATTGAAAGCCTGCAGGTGTTTATCTAGCTGTTCTTCCGTGAGCGCGCCTATTGCAACCAGGGCCTGGCCGATAAAAAGATGCTGACTGCGCTGTCTATTAAGGACATGTTGAACCTGATCGGGTTTGAGTAAACCGAGTTGAACGGCCATGTCGCCGAATTGCAGATCCTGATTGCGCTGGGCGTGATGGATGGTCGCAGCCTGTTCTTCGCTGAGCAGCCCCATGGCAATCACCATC
Organism: Geopsychrobacteraceae bacterium; assembly: GCA_963668145.2. Taxonomy (GTDB): domain Bacteria; phylum Desulfobacterota; class Desulfuromonadia; order Desulfuromonadales; family Geopsychrobacteraceae; genus Seleniibacterium. The sequence continues at coordinate 38,878 of CAXXJU010000043.1, read as the reverse complement.
TCGCCGAAGCGAAGATTGTTTTTTTCCTGTAACTCAATGGCTTGTAATAAATTCATCCTGGTAATAATTTTGTGTTCAACCAGGTATTGCCCAAAAAATTTGACGGCCATAAATGCTCCTTTTTAAAAACCGCTCAATTATGCAGCTTAAGAAACGCGAAGGCAAATTTATTTCGGGTTGCATTATTGATCTCTATAGCGTATATAGTACCTCCCAAGCGCCCGTAGCTCAGCTGGATAGAGCGCTGCCCTCCGGAGGCAGAGGTCAGAGGTTCGAATCCTCTCGGGCGCGCCATAAAGAAAATCAAAGGCTTAACAGTTCTCTGTTAAGCCTTTTTTTAATTCTGCAGCTTTGCTGCGACAAAAGGGTTGTGCTCCTTTTTGGTTGTTGCAGAATTTTCCGTCTGAACTAATATATTGATGATCTGATCCGCCAACTTGGCGGGTTTTTATCGATTAGCAGTGGCCGTACGGGCCAAGATCCTTGTGCCTGTCCCGAATGGCGCTCGTTTAAGCAACTTTGCAGTAAACTCGGGACTGTCCCCAGGGTCATCGGGGGCTGTCCCAAGAGTTTGCGAGCCATGAAACTGTCGCGGTTAACACCGCAAAGACCTGGGACAGCCCCCGTGCGGGGACAGTCCCGGTTTTGCTGCCAGCGACTCTTAAACGAGAGACATTCGTGCCTGTCCCTGCTTCTTTCCGCTATTCTCAATGAGGAGGCATGTTGTGATTCCCGGTTTTCCCAGCGGCCGGCGCCGTTTTTCGGATCTTTCCGAACAGGAGATCCTGGCCCTGGCCATTTCCAATGAAGAAGATGATGCGCGTATTTACCGGCAATATGCCGAGCGGTTGCGGGCCGACTTCCCGGCTTCGGCGAAAATTTTCGATGCGATGGCCGCAGAAGAAGACGGGCATCGCCGCCAGCTGATCGACGCACACAAGCAGCGTTTCGGTACGGTTATTCCCCTGATCCGCCGTGAACATGTCTCCGGGTTTTACGCGCGCAATCCGGTTTGGCTGATCGAAAATCTTGGTTTGGAGCGGATTCGCAACGAAGCGCGCGAAATGGAGCGGCAAGCCGAACAATTCTACCGGAAAGCCGCCGAGCGTACTGCTGATGCCGATATTCGCCGTTTGCTGGGGGATCTTGCTGCCATCGAAGCCGGGCACGGCAAACTCGCCGATGGTCTTGAAGAAGAGCATTTGCAGGAAGAGGATCGCCACGAAGAAGATCGCGCTGCCCATCGTCAGTTTGTTCTGACCTGGGTGCAGCCGGGATTGGCCGGGCTCATGGACGGCTCAGTATCGACCCTTGCTCCGATTTTTGCGACAGCTTTTGCCACTCAAAATACTCACACCACGTTTCTGGTCGGTTTGGCCGCCAGTGTTGGCGCGGGCATTTCCATGGGGTTTACCGAAGCGGCTTCCGATGATGGCGAACTGTCTGGCAGAGGTAGCCCTGCCAAGCGCGGTTTGGCGGCCGGGGTGATGACAACCCTTGGGGGGCTCGGCCACGCACTCCCCTATCTTATCCCCCATTTCTGGATGGCGACGTCCATCGCGCTGGTGTTGGTTTTTATTGAACTCTGGTCGATTGCCTGGATTCAGAACCGCTACATGGAGACCCCTTTCTGGCGGGCCGCTTTCCAGGTGGTGCTGGGTGGCGCCCTGGTCTTTGCGGCCGGCGCGCTGATCGGCGGGGGGTGAGCTGCTGATTATTTTTCGCGCTTTAAAAAGACGCCCCCCGCCGGCTCAGGCAGGGGGCGTCTTTTAGTGGTTTTCGCTTTTAAGCGGACTGTTGCCAGTCGGCCTGGTTGCGCTATTTTTTCTCCATGCCGTGCTGGTGCATGTCATGGCCCATGTCCTGGTGCTGCATCTTCGCTTTTTTCATAGCCCTGTTTTTGCGGATCATCTTGGTGTCCGTATACATATCCTCGTAAGCGGTCTTCATCGCCTGGTCAAAGTCGGTAATGGTCCCGCCATGGCTGCTGACAAAGGACTCCGCAGCTGCCCGATCGCCAAACGCCCATTTGGCCCGTGAGGACATGACGCCCGGCAGGTCGCCGCCGATGACCCAGACGGCTGTTTCCGCATTGATCAGCTGCTGGGTGTTGTAATCGCCGACTTCGATTGTTGCAGGTGTTTTGCCGATACTGTTGGCAAATTCCAGGGCCATGCAATGGAGACTGCAGGTGCCGACGCTGGTTTTGTCCGTGTAGTTGATCAGCATCCGGCTGGTGGCGAATTTAACCCGATTCATCCCGCAGTAACTGCAAGACAGGTGGAGTTTCTGGTCTGCCTGTTCCGCCGCAGGAAGCAACGTTGAGAACATCAACAGAACGGTCAGGCTCAAGAAAAGAATCTTTTTCATCCGGTAACCTCACTTTCATTCAGGGTTGGGAATGCATTGAAAGGATTCAGACTATCATCGTTATCATGCTTTGCCGTTCAGGATGACCTCTGGTTTGTGCTTAATCACCAGGTCAGGTTTTTTAGTTTGGGACCGAACCGCAGCCCGAGAACCAGTTCCGCATTGTCCTGGTTCGAACTGTTTTCATCTGCAGACTCCTTGAAAATGTGAATGAGGGTAAATAATGTACAATATTAACGGTGATGTGTAACCGTTCAAGTCATCTTTGTGTTGTTCCTGATAGTTTGGTAACAAATTTATTTACACTCAATAGTTTCTTCATTGAAACCTCCTGCACGTAAAAGTTTGCTCCCGATATCGGCTCGGTAGCGCATGGTCTTGGTAGCAGCACCAGTCTGATGCTTGCCTCCTTAAGGGAACCCTGGCTAATGCACGGCCTTTATTGGAGCTAAGGCTGCCAGGCCCGGCCTTAGGTAAACGCGAAAATCTGTGTTTCTTTTGTGTGTGAGATCTTTGGGGGGCTATAACCATGTTTCCGGGAAACATGGTCAATCCTAGATCTGGATATATTGTCTGTCAATTGAGAGTTTCATTGTCCTTTGTTGGGCGATTTCTTTGAAGAAAATTCTTGCTCCTGGCGAGATGAAGGCTTTAAGTGCAATTAATTATAAGGATGATATCTGTAGACTTGTTTGAGTATTTTTGGATCTGCTCCGATTGTGAAGGGTTGCTTCCCATTGTCTGACAATGATTTTGGATGCGCTATATTTACTCTTGACTGGGACGGCAGGCAACCTGATAATTAGCCGCAGAAAGGGGTACAATTTCATGACAGCCAAACCGGAATCCTCCCTCCGTGATACCGAAACTCATGAGCGGCTTTACGTCCGGGTTTCCCACGATATCAAGCGATACCTGCTTGCCCAGAACCTGGTCGAAGGGGATCGTCTGCCTTCCGAAACGGAGTTGTCAAAAGAGCTGGGGGTCAGTCGGGCAACCATCAGGGAGGCAATTGTCGCTTTGGAGGTTTCGGGGATTCTGGCGGTGAAGAGGAATTTTGGTGCTGTTGTGCTGAATCTGAGTGAAGAACTTCCCCCGCAGGTCATCAGCTCGGAAGCGGGTCCTTTTGAACAGATTCAGGTGCGTATGCTCTTGGAGCCGGAAGCTGCTCGTCTGGCGGCTCTGAATCGAACCACGCGGCAATGTGATGGCATGGAGCAGGCTATTGAAATGATGGTTGGAGAAAACCAGGCCGGGTTCACCTCTGAAGAAGGGGATATGCAGTTTCACCTGATTATTGCCAAGGCTTCGAAAAATTCTCTGCTGCAGAGCCATATCGAGAGCCTCTGGGAGATGCGGGACAAAGGTAAACTGTGGCCCCAATTACAGCGCAGTGTCGATCTGAATGTCACTAGAACCAGAGCTGTTTTTCAGCATATGCGCATTCTTGAAGCGGTTCGTGCTCAGAACGCCGAGCGTGCCAGGCAGATGATGAAAGAGCATCTGCTTTCCGTGCAGGCGGAACTGGAAAGTACGATCAACGAGTAACCCCCTTCTGCGCTAGCCGATTGTCGGCGTGCGCTGTATTCATTTCTGCAAATTTCCCCCTTTTTTTGTTTTTCGTCCTGTTGTCCGTTGCGCCGTAAGGCATTGAAACTGCTTCGACAGGCTGGACGGGATGCCTTGGTGGGCACGCCGCCCCTCCTTTTTGATAGCGCATATTATCGATTGACCTGGTCGGAGTTTCCCTGTATTCGAGTACACAGCGTGCCACTGGGAAAATTTGCTCCAGTGGTGTTGGGAACTGCTGACCCTATTAATTACAGGATGAAGAAACAGATCATGGGAAAAATATGCTTGGGTTGGCGTGAGTGGCTGGCCTTGCCCGATTTGCATATTGCGCAAATCAAAGCCAAAATAGATACCGGAGCCAGGACTTCGGCGCTGCATGCCTATTTTGTTGAACCCTTCGAAGCAGCAGGTGTCAAAATGGTGCGCTTCGGCGTCCATCCCTTGCAGAGGCGATTGGAGCGGGAGCTGATCTGTCAGTGCCCGGTTAAGGATTATCGCGAGGTCAGCGATTCAGGCGGGCACCGGGAAATGCGTTATGTCATTGAAACCACTGTGCAGCTGGGGAATCTGTCCTGGCCCGTTGAAATGACCCTGACCAATCGGGATAGCATGAAGTTCAGGATGCTGCTTGGGCGAACGGCTTTAAAGGGGAAAATTGTTGCTCCTGATCGATCGTACTTGTTTGGCCGGCCGGAGCGCGTTGGTTATTGAAACGTCCCTGCAGGGGATCAACAGGCTGTCTAACGACGGTCTGATAGAGGATGATAAGTGAAAGTGAGATGGGCATGAAAATTGGAGTGTTGTCCGGAAATCCGGAGCTTTATTCGACCCGCAGGCTGGTCGAAGCTGGGAAAAAAAGGGGGCATGAAATCAGGGTCGTTGATCCGTTGCGCTGTTATATGACCATTGCCAGTCAACGGCCGACGATCCATTATCGGGGGGAGGAACTGAGCGGATTTGATGCCATTATCCCACGAATTGGGGCGTCCATTACCTTTTACGGAACTGCGGTGGTCCGGCAGTTCGAAATGATGGGCGTTTACAGTGTCAATGAATCGGTTGCGATCAGTCGCTCACGGGACAAATTGCGCAGTCTGCAGTTGCTGGCCCGCCGCGGCATTGGCTTGCCGGTAACCGGTTTTGCCCATTCCACCCAGTACACCCAGGATTTGATTAGCTTGGCCGGCGGGGCTCCGCTGGTCATCAAGCTGCTTGAGGGGACCCAGGGGATTGGGGTTGTCCTGGCGGAAACGGACAAAGCCGCAGAAAGTGTTATCGAGGCCTTTCGTGGACTGAAGGAAAACATCCTGGTTCAGGAATTTATCAAGGAGGCCCAAGGTGCTGATATCCGCTGCTTTGTGGTTGGCGACAAGGTGGTCGCGGCCATGAAGCGGCAGGGCAAGGAAGGCGAGTTCCGTTCCAACCTGCATCGCGGGGGGAAAGCTTCAGTGGTCCGCCTGACTCCGGAAGAGCGCTCTACCGCCGCCCGGGCAGCGCGGATCATGGGTCTGAATGTTGCCGGAGTGGATCTGTTGCGCTCCAATCACGGCCCGGTGGTGATGGAGGTCAACTCGTCCCCGGGGCTGGAGGGGATCGAAACCGCGACGGATAAAGATGTCGCTGATCTGATTATTCAGTTTATCGAGAAACAGGCCAAGCCCGGCCGGACCAGGACGCGGGGACAAGGATGAAACAGGTTGCTCCTTTTGTTCTGGGTGGGGTCTCGGTTGAGCCCGGGACGCGGGCCACGGTCAATCTGCCGGTGGCCCGGCTCTATACCCACAGCGCCATGACTCTGCCGGTGCAGGTCGTGCATGGCCGGAAAAAAGGAGCAACCCTTTTTGTCAGCGCCGCGGTTCACGGCGATGAAATCAATGGCGTCGAAATCATCCGTCGGCTGCTCGGCCAGCGTGCCCTGGGTTCTTTGCGCGGCACTCTGCTGGCTATTCCGGTGGTCAATCCGTTCGGCTTTATCCAGCGGGCGCGTTATTTACCAGACCGGCGTGATTTGAATCGCTCCTTTCCGGGAACTCCCAAAGGATCTCTGGCGGGCCGGTTGGCGCACCTGTTCATGAGTGAAGTGGCCAGTCGCAGCGATTTCGGCGTTGATCTGCATACCGGCTCGAACTATCGCAGTAACCTGCCCCAGATCCGGACCAGTCTCGACGATCCGCGGGCCATCGAGCTGGCCACCGCTTTCGGTGCCCCCATCATTGTCCCTTCCGAATTGCGGGAAGGGTCTTTGCGGGAGGCAGTCGCCGAGCTGGGTAAGCCGGTCCTGGTTTATGAAGGTGGCGAAGCCCTCTATTTTAACGAGACGGTCATTTCTGTGGGCCTGAAGGGGATGGTCAGGCTGATGCGCCACATCGGCATGCTGCCACCGGGGCGCAAAAGCCACCGGGCCGATCCGGTCATCACCGACTACACCAGTTGGGTGCGTGCCGGCATGAGCGGGATTTTTGCCCGAAAAGTCAAGCTGGGGGCCCTCGTCAGGAAGAACGCCTTGCTCGGCGTTTTGAGTGATCCCTTCGGGGATGATCGGGAAGAGGTCCGCGCCCCGTTTTCCGGGGTGGTGATCGGCGAGTTGAACTTGCCCCTGGCCCATGAGGGAGACGCCCTGATCCATCTGGCCAAGGTCCCTGATCAGGACGAAGCCGAGGAAGTTCTGGACGAATACGCCTCATCCTTGACGGACGAGGATTTCGGACTGGAGCGCTAACCTTTTTGACTGAGAAGGAGATCTTGTGCCCCCGTTGAAAAAAGCTTTCAGGACAGTGACTTCACTGTTTCGCAGCCCGGCCAAAAAAATCGGGCTGCCGCCTGGCTCGTTAGTCCACGTCGGCCAACAGAAAGTGGAGCGATCGGTCTGTTCTTATCTGGATTATTCTGATGAGCTTTTCACCCACCGCACCGATGTCAGCTTTGACGAATGCCGTGAGCTGAAACTCAGGCAGACCGTCAGCTGGATTAACCTCGATGGCATTCACGACATCGAGATGATCAATAATTTCGGTGAAGAATTCGATTTGCACAGCCTGATGCTTGAAGATATCCTCGATACCGGTCATCCGCCAAAGTTTGAGGAATTCGAAAACCTGGCTCTGGTTATTTTGAAAATGCTCTATTTCGACAAGGAGAGCTCGCAGCTGGAGGCCGAGCAGATCAGCATGGTGCTGACTGAGCAAAATGTCCTGACTTTTCAGGAACGGCCGGGGGATGTGTTTGACGGCGTGCGCGAACGGTTGAAACGGAAGAGCGGGCGGATTCGCCAGCGTGGTTCAGATTACCTGATTTATGCCCTGATTGACTGCATTGTTGACAGCTATTTTTATGTCCTGGAAGGGATTGGTGACCGGCTTGACTATCTGGAAACGGAGCTCATCAACAGGCCGAGTCAGGAAGTCCTGACCCAGGTTCACCAACTGAAGGGGCAGCTGATTTTTTTCCGCAAGGCGGTCTGGCCCCTGCGTGAGCTGGTCAATAATATGATGCATAGCGAATCACCGTTGTTTGCGGAAACAACCAATGTCTATCTCCGTGATCTGTACGATCATGCCATCCAGGTTCTCGGCACGGTGGAAACCTTCCGGGAGACCGCATCGGGGTTGATTGAGCTGTACATGTCGAGTGTCAGCCAGCGGATGAACGAAGTGATGCAGGTTTTGACCGTGATGGCTTCAATCTTTATTCCGTTGACCTTTCTTGCAGGTGTCTACGGGATGAATTTTGTGAACATGCCGGAATTGAAGTGGCGTTACGGGTATCCGATGATTTGGGGAGTGATGATATTATGTGCCTTGATCATGCTCTGGCTGTTCAAAAGGAAAAAGTGGTTTTGAACCGCATTCTGAGATTGTTCCTCGCCTTGCTGCTGTTTTTGCCTTGTCCTCTCTGGGCAGCTGATTCGGCAGCAACCCCCGCGACGCAGGTTGCGCCGGACAAAGCAGCGCAGACCTATCCAGGACTGAGTGAACTTGGCCCCAGATCAACGGAAGAAGCCGGCTTTGTCGCCAAGGCCCAGGATCAGCTCAAACAATTGGCGGATCTGGGACAGCTGGGCAAAAATCTCGATCAGCTTGCCGAGCAGGTCACAAAACTGAACCTTGAAATCAAACCCTTCGGCTCTCCCGAAACCTGGTATGTCGATCGTCTGACTCATTACAGCCGTCAATTTGCCCAGCTGCAACAGTCTTTGGACGGTTTACAGGAAGACCTGACCAACCGCCAGCAGCAGGTTGAGGGGATTCGGGAGCAGACGGCCACGGATCGCGAGTTCTGGAGTCAGTGGGCCGCAGAGTTGAAAAAACAGAAGCTGCAGCTTCCGCAGCAGACGTTGAGCCGGGTTAAGCAACAGCTGCAGCAGCTGGATAAGGAAATCAAGACAAACACCGATAAATTGCTGGCCCTGCAGGAGCGGGCCGGGGCGATTCAGAGAGATCTGATCGTGACCACAGACAGCCTTAAACTGGGGCTGGAAAAACTCCGCCAGGCGACTTTCCGCAAGAATGCCCATTCCTTTTTTTCTCCGCTTTTCTTTGAACAATTTGATCGGGAGCTGCTCCTCAAAGCCCGCGACGGTCTGGTTGCCGTATTCACTTTCGATTGGAGCTTCATCGAGGAAAGCAGTTTCCGTTTCGGTCTGATGCTGGTCGCCTTTTTCGGGATTTCAGGGCTGATTTTCCTGTATCGCAAGCGCTTTGAAAAAACCGATGAGTGGCAGTTCGTGCTGCGCCACCCCGTTGCCGTAGGCGCCTTTCTGTCAATTATCCTGTTTCTGGTCTGGACTCCGGCGCTGCCGACGTTGATCCGCTTTGCCTTTCAGACCGGGGCGGTGGTCGCGGCGACCACCATGGCCATTTCTTTGGTGGAAAATCGACGGCAGGGGTGGGCGCTGGGTCTCGCCGGGCTGGTCTTTATCGTGACGTCGGCGATTCGGACGATCTCCCTGCCGGAGCCCCTGTTCCGTATTTATATTGCCGCCCTGGCCCTGTTTTTCATCCCCCTGCTGGTCCAGCAGATCGATATTTCACGGCAGCAGCGTGGCAGCAAAAGGGGACGTTTATTCCGCGGTTTGCTGCGTCTGGGGATCCTGGTCTTAACCGTCAGCCTGGTCGGTCAGGTGGCTGGCTATATCAATTTTTCCACCTGGTTGCTGCAGGCATCTTTTGAGACCGGTATGGCGCTGTTATTCGTGCGCATGCTCCTGTTGCTGAGCGGTGGTGGTATTGATGAATTCATTGACCGTCAGCAGCAGGCAGGGCGTACCTTTTTCGTCCGCTTTGGTACTGACCTTGCCAGTAAATTGAAGCGTTTACTGCAGGTTCTGGTGGTTGGCTTTTCCATCTTTTATCTGCTGCCGGTCTGGCGCATTTTCACGACTCTCAATGAAGGTTGGAGTTTTTTAGGTCAGTACGGATTCAATTTTGGTGAGTCCCGGATTACCGTGGAAATGCTCGGTCTTGCCATCTGCTCTTTCTATCTGGCCATCCAAGCGTCCTGGCTGCTGCAGGGGATGAGCGACACCCACTTTTTTGCCCCCCGAACCGTCGACCGGGGGGTGAGCGATGCCGTCAAAAAACTGATCCATTATGCCATTGTGTCCATCGGATTTCTGATTGCCCTCGGCTTTCTCGGCATGAAACTGCAGAATTTTATCGTCCTGTTGGGGGCCTTCGGGGTTGGCATCGGTTTCGGACTGCAGGATATCGTCAATAATTTTCTGTCCGGTCTGATCCTGTTGTTTGAAAGACCGATCAAGGTGGGCGACGGGGTTCTCATCGATGATGAATACGGAGTTGTCACTCGGATCGGGTTACGTTCCACGGTGGTTGAAAACCTGAACCAGGCGGAGTTGATTGTGCCGAACTCGCAGATCATTTCGCAAAAGGTCACCAACTGGACCCTGTCCAGCCGCAGGGTTCGCCTGGTGATCGCCGTTGGCGTCGCTTATGGTAGCGATCTGCAGAAGGTTCTGCAGGTTCTGCGCGAAACCGCCGAGCACCATCCGGATGTCCTGGCGGAACCGCAGCCGGTGCCGCTGTTCATACAGTTCGGAGCCAGCTCCCTCGATTTTGAACTGCGGGTCTGGATTCCCAATGTTGATGAGCGGCCTAGGGTGCAAAATGAGCTGCTGCTTGAGGTCGATCGGCGCTTCCGTGAAGAGGGAATCGAAATTCCATTCCCGCAACGCGATCTGCATCTGCGGTCGATTGCTCCGGGAATCCTGCCCGGAAAAGAGGCCGAATAATAGCTGCCACAGTCGGCCTGGCCGGACTGTGGCTGTCTGTCAACTGATCGTCAAAGGACGTTTACATGAATTTCAATCATTTTGATGAAAGCGGCCGGGCCATCATGGTCGATGTCAGCGCCAAAAAGAAAACTTTACGGACCGCCACTGCTGCGGCTAGGGTCAAGATGAAGCCGGAATTGCTGCAACGGATTCTGAACGGAACGACCAGTAAAGGAGATGTCCTGGGGGTGGCCAGGCTGGCAGGGATTTCCGCCTCAAAAAAAACCGCGGAGCTAATTCCGCTGTCCCACCCTTTGTCCATTCATCATGCCGCCATAGAGTTTACCCCTGTGCCGGCTGACGGGGAGATCCTGGTGCGAGCGACGGTCAGGGCTTATGAGCGGACGGGGGTTGAGATGGAAGCGATGGTTGCTGCTTCCCTGGCGGCCCTGACCATTTATGACATGTGTAAAGGGGCGGATAAGGGGATCATCATCAGCGAGGTCGTACTGGAGTATAAAGAAGGGGGCAAGAGCGGGGTTTACCGCAGAGAGCAACGAGGCTGAAAAATGGGTTCGCCGCCGGCAAGACCGTCGCGGCGAACCCGGTGCCGTCTAGGTTAAGCGAGGTTTGTCTTACAAGGTGATCGTGGTTCCGACCGAGGCGGAAAAGAAGCGGTCCCCGAAACTCTCCGCCAGGACATAAGCCCCGCGCAGCCCCGTGCAATGAGCCGCTCCGATCCGTTTCACGTTGGCTTCGGCAAGGCGGTGTACGGTTGCCATCATCTGCTGCTCGCTGCAGAATTTCAGGTGGGTTCCCCCAAGCACCATGTATAATTTGGTCTGTTCGGTGACTGCGGCAGCGTGATTGATAATATTGATCAGCCCGGCATGGGCACAACCCAGCAGAATAACCAGCCCTTGCTCGCTGTGAATAAAGAGGGACTGGTCGTCGTAGAGCGGATCACTGACCTGTGCTCCTTGTTCTGAATAGGCCATCAGCCTGGGATCGCCGGTTTCGGCGGCCGACAGACGCGGAATTTCTCCGGACAAAATCATCCCCGGAACGATTTCTCTCGGGTCTCGGGAAAATTCGAACACCGCACCCATTTGCTCCAATTCCGCCTGCTGCCAGGGCAGGCCGATCTGACGCGACTCGCCATCCTGGCTACTGAAGCGACGGGTGAACAGGTCCGGGTGAGCATAGACTGGAACCGGACCGGTCTCTTGCAGCACCTGCTCCAGCCCGCCGGTGTGATCATAATGCCCATGGCTGATGATGATACCCTGCAGATCACTCAGATCGACCCCCAGCCGCCGCGCATTATGGAGCAGGCTTAACCCGCTGCCGGTGTCAAACAGGAACTTGCCGTAGGGGGTCGCCAAGTGGCAGGCAAAGCCATGTTCGCCCAGCAGCCCGGCCGGACTGACCCGTTCCACGGAGTTTTCACAAAGAACCGTTATTGTTACGCCCATACCCTCTTCTCCTGTCATCGAAATGAAAATGAATCATTTATATCCATTGCCTGCAGTTTGCTGATAAGCGGAGCATCTGCAGGGAGAATGTCGTAATCCGGTAACTCTGCCGGGGTCACCCAGCTATGATCGATCACTTCAAGATGGCTGATCTGTCCGCTGCTCCAGTGACACCAGAAGGCGTGAATTGCGACTGCGCCCCACTCGTAATTATGCAAAACATTTGCCAGCAAGGGGCCGACTTCGATCTCGATATCCAACTCTTCGCGCAATTCCCTCTGCAGGGCGTCCTGAGGAGTCTCGCCGGGCTCGATTTTGCCCCCCGGAAACTCCCAGAAACCACCCATTTTTTTATCAAGCGGGCGGCGCGTCAAGAGGATTTTTCCCTTTTTGAGAATAACGGCGGCACAGACGGACAAAGGGCTGATCGTTGCATTACTGTTGGTCATGGGCTGGTCTATTGCTTTCTCTGGTCATGATTTTTTGTTGGAGGCAACCTGACTCTATGATAGAAACAGGTGCTCCGCAGTATGCGGATTCTTGAAAGTCCTTTCTTGCCTGCTGCCGATTTGCCAGGAGAATTTCTATGTTTCAGTTGTCTGACAAAGGGCGTCGTGTCCGCCAGATGTTCGATGATATTTCAGGTCGTTACGATCTGTTGAACCGCTTGTTATCGTTCGGCATAGACCGTCGTTGGAGACGGTTCGCCGTCAGCCAGCTCAGTATTCCCCAAAACGGGAAGGTGTTGGATATTGCGACCGGAACCTGTGATGTCGCGCTTGAGGTTGCGGCGCAAACCGATTCGTCGGTGACGATCGTCGGTGAAGATTTTACCCAGGGCATGCTGGTGCGGGGGCAGGCAAAGTTGAATTCCTCCCCGTATGGGCAACGTATCGCGCTGGTGAATGCGCCCTGTGAAGAGATCCCCCATCCTGACAACACCTTTGACGGTATTACCATCGCGTTTGGAATTCGCAATGTTGTCGACCGGCAGGCCGGCTTGAATGAGATGTTCCGGGTCCTGAAACCGGGCGGACGAGTTGTTATTCTTGAATTTTCCAATCCCCGGAGTCAACTGTTTCGTAAAATTTATTATTTTTACTTTCAAAAAATACTGCCTGCAATCGGCGGCTTTCTGTCCAAACGCAGCGCCTATCAATATTTGCCTGACTCGGTACTGGAATTTCCTGACCGGGAGACTTTCCGCGGTATGCTGGCGAGCGCCGGGTTCAGTCGTCTTCAGCATGCCGATCTGACCTTCGGTATTGCCACCGTATACGTTGGTGACAAACCGCGGGGGAATTGACAGCCTGGTAAAACGCCGTCCGTTGAAGCGAAGGGGGAGCGAGGAATGCCCGTGGCGGGTTGTGCGGTATCGGCTTGGTAAGGGCAGGGAGGCTCTCACCCTGGCGGGAGCAATTTCGGCGGGGATTTTTGTCTCCCGCCGGGCGTTCTTTCTGTCAGGGCTCGGTTTTTTTCTCCGGGGCCGATTTGAACAGGTTGCCGATATCCTTGACCAGTTTTCCTGGTAGCCCCAACGTTCGTTTGAATATCCCCAGAACCGTGTTGGAAATAGAGTCGACCGGGATGACTGAGACTTTTGGGTCTTCGTTGCTGCCTTCGATTTTGAAATAAGCCGTCAGCAGGGCTTTGTCTTTTCCGGTCAGGACCCAGCCTGCAACCGGGATTGAAGTAATGACCTTGTCTACTGTTCTTAGCGGCATTACGCCGAGGGTGAAGTCCAGGGAGTCTTCAACCAGCCCCTGGGAGCCGACCAGGGAAAGGTTCATCGCTTCACTGTGGATTCTCAGATCCTCCGTGGTCATCCGGCCGTCGGCGATTTTAATACTTCCTTCCAGTAGATCAAAGGGCATCCCTTCCTTGGCCATGTCCGGCAGCTTGCCGACAAACAGCTGGGAAATATTCAATAACGAAAAAACCTTGGATAAACTGTTGAATTTATGCAGGGTCCCATCGTGAACCTGGATATGGAGGCCGCCCACGGCGGTGTTCCAGAAATCGTCTCCGGCCGGATCCCCCTGTACGAAAAAGTCCCCGTCCAATTTGCCTTTGATCAGGCCCGGCTTGGAAAAGAGATCCTGATGCAGGATTGACGCGCTAACCCCTTCCGCATGACCGGAAACTTTCAATGGGGCCTGGTCGTCGTTGCTATTAAATTCAACCCGGGCCCGGCACCAGCCGTCGCCGTTATGGAAATAAAGGGGGGCCAGGACAAAGAGTCCTTTCTCATCAGTAATGACCCCGCTGGCGTTCTGGAAATGCAGGCCGCCGATGGTTCCCTCTTTGGCCGCGACCTTGATTTTGATGGGTTTGTTCAAATGATGTTCGCCGGGTTCTTCATGGGGGCCATGGAATAGTTTGATAATATCCAGGACATCGACCCGTTCGCCGCTGATATCCAGAGCGACCTGGGGATCGCTGAAATCGGTTACCGTACCGACGACCCTGGCCTTGGTGGTGTCTTTGATTGCAACGGTAACCGGGGCAAAACGGATCGCGTTACGGTCTATTTGCAGGTGACCCCGCAGGTCGTGCAGCTCCATGGTGCGATTTGGAAAGATCAGGTCATGGGATCGGACCTTTGCCGCGGAGACATCAAGACTCAGCTGCGGGTCTTGCCAGTTGCTGAGTTTGCCGTCGACCAGAAAGCGGGATTCGCCCAGATTGGCGCTGAGCTGCGTGAAGCTCAACCCGTTCCGGTTCAGCGCGACGGTTCCCGTGGTTTTTCGTAACTCGCCGAGGACCCTGGTCAGGTGGGCGCCGAAGTCCTGCAGGGTGATGTGCCCGTCCAGATCTTGCCCCTGTACGGTCAGGTCCATACTGATCCGCCCGTTTGCCTGGAGATTCTGAAGTAGCGGAGATAATGGATTGAGCGTGGTCAGGTTCAGGGGCGATAAGGAAAAACCGTAGTTCGTCAGGTTCTGGTTGAGGAGCAGATAACCGCTTCCGCTGAGCTGATTATTCGGTAGGTTGAGCACAGCCTGCGCGATATCGATCCGTTCCTGGCTCAGCTGCCCGCTGATGTCGAGCGACGCTGGTTGGGCGGGTTTCTTCCGAAAAAAATCAGCGAAGTGAAATCCTGTGTCAGCCAGTTTTGCCCGCAGCTGGAAATTCGGCGAAGACAGCGCCCCGGTCAGGTTCAGAGAGAGTTCCGTGGTGCCCTGCATTGTCCAGTCAGTCGGCAGGGTCAGTTGCTGTTGCAATTGAGCCAGGTCGGGGGCGGTAACAATTTTCAGGTCGGCGTCCGGTTCCAGGAACGGGTGCTTGATGGATCCGCTGAAAGAAAAGGGATGGTCACCAACGACAAAGTTACCCTGGCTGATTTTTAGTTGCTGGTTTTCGAGCCGGGTGGTGATGGAAAAATTCTGGAATTGTTTCAGCTGGGGAATATCCCACTGCAGTTGACTGAGCACAATCCGCGTGTCGATGCGCGGCAGGCTCTTTTGTTTCTGGCCGGTCTGCCAGGTTTCATCCAGACTGACGGACAGCTGGTCCAAATGGCCTGAGGTTAACTTTTGGGCGTTGGGAATGCGCCACCTGGCCAGCAGCTGTCGATCGAGACGGATGTCTTTTGCGCCCAGTGTTCCGCTCAAGTGAGTTTTCCCTGCGGCGCGCACCATTTCTATCTTGCCGGCCACCGGCAGCTCAAGCAGTGTCCCTTGCAGGTTGGTGATACTGTCCCGCTGGCTGGAAGAGGTCCACAGGCCGCTCACGGTGAAGAATTTTTCAACCGTTGCGCTGTCTTTTATTTCGGCGAGGATCCGGGTTCCCTGCGCTGGGGTGCCGGAGATATCCAATTTAAGGTCCACGGCCGCCGGGTACTGCTGGTTGGGGATTTTTGGCAGGTGGCGGGTGGAAAAATGACTGAGCTGCAGCTTGGTGGTCAGGGTTTCCTGCCGCCAGATCGCCGGATCGGCACTGGAGGGCAAGCTGGTTTCCAACACAAAGTCTGCCCCGGTCTGATCGATATGGCCGGTTGCGATCAGCTGCCCTGTTTTCCCCGGTTGCCAGCCGCGCAATACGCTGTGAATTCCTGAAATCTCGGCTCGCTTGATGCTTTTGCCATCGCGCAGATAAAAAACCTTCAACCTGGCATTGCGCAGACTCAGGCTGTCTATTCCGAGGCTGTTAATCAGCTGGTGGGAAGAATTGCGGTTCTCTTGAACCGGTAGCGGGAGTGTAAGGTTGAGCTCCGGGTTGTCGAGCTGAACCTGTTTGAGGCTGATTTTCTTCTCAAACAGGGGGGGGATTTCCAGGGTCGCAGTGATTCTGGGAATGATGGCAAGCGGAGCCTCTGCCGGGCCGAGTTCGAGTTGCCTGAACTCAATGGCCAGACCGCGGTTAAAGGTCAGGGAACTGTGGCCGATGCGGACTGGCTGGGCGAGGGCTGCACTCAACTCCTGTTCAAGGGATTGGCGGTAATTGTCGAGGTCCAGCTGGCTGGCAAAAACAATCAGAATTGTCGCCAGAATGGCACAAAACAACAGGAAAAAACAAAAAACTCTGGTGGTTATTTTTAGTGATTGCCAAATCATGGACATTCTTTCGCTGGTTTTTAATGCCGGGCAAGGACCGGAGTTCCAGCAATCATAGCGATTCCGGATAGAACCGGCAAGGCTTATGCATGTAGCTGGGACTTCTATTCTTTACATGAAAGAGACCCGCTGATAACATGGCTCGCCCTCGGCGTGTGTTGTTTGGACGGCGTTTTGAGGCACAGAAGTTCAGCTTAGCCCGTGGATGGCGGTTTTTTGTCATGAAAATCAAACGTCTCGAAATCGTCGGTTTCAAATCCTTTGTGGACAAGGTTTCCCTTGATTTCCAACAGGGGATTACCGGCGTTATCGGTCCCAACGGCTGCGGGAAAAGTAACGTCGTGGATGCCATCCGCTGGGCTATGGGAGAGCAGAACGTCCGTCACTTGCGCGGGCGGGCAATGGAAGATGTTATCTTCGGCGGCAGTGAAACGCGTAAGCCTCACGGCATGGCCCAGGTTTCCATCGTTTTTGATAATAGCGCCAAACTTTGCCCGGAAGCCTATCGGGATTTCAGCGAGGTGATGGTGTCTCGGCGCCTGTACCGCAATGGGGACAGCGAGTATCAGATCAACAAGACCCCGTGCAGGTTGTTGGATATCACCGAGCTGTTCATGGATACCGGAGTCGGCCCTCGCGCCTATTCCATTATCGAACAGGGGAAAGTTGGCATGATGGTCAGTGCCAAGCCGGAAGAGCGGCGGGTGCTGATCGAGGAGGTTGCCGGGGTTACCAAGTTCAAATCCCGTAAAAAATCAGCTGAACGTAAGATGGATGCGACCCGGCAGAACCTGGTGCGACTGGGCGATATTATTACCGAAGTGCGGCGCCAGATCGGCAGCCTTAAACGCCAGGCGCAGCGTGCGGAAAAATTCCGTGACCTGCGGACTGAATATAAACGGATTGAGTTGAGTTTAACCGGCAACCGTTTTCAGGGACTGCATAAAAATATCGGCATTGTTACGGCTGAAAAACAGGAGCGGGCAAACATTTTGGCGCGGCTCGATGCCCGACTCGAAGAGGGTGAACTGCAACTTGAAGAAAGACAATTGCAGATGGCCGCGGCGGAAGCTGAGCATGCCAGCGCACAGGAGAAAGTGTATCATCTTGGCTCCGAGGTGCAGCGGGTGGAGAATGAACTGACCCTGCTTGCCCGGCAGGCCGAACAGTCGACCCGTCAAGAGCAGGAGCTGGTTGCCGATATTGCTTCATCAACCCGGCAACTGACCGAATTGCAACAGGAATACGCCGGGCTGCAACATCAGGACAAGGATGCCGACGGCGATCTCGCCCAACTGCGGCAGCAGGTTGGCGAGCTTGAGACCGCGTTGCAACAGCAGCAGGAGCGGGAAACCCAGCTGAGTTCGGAATATGAGAACTGCCGCAAGGAGTTGATGACCCTTTTCGCCCAGGCCGGCCGCCTGGCCAACCGCTGTGATGAAATCGACCGCAGGCTGGACGCTGAAGCCAAGAGGCGTGAGCAGATCGTTAGCGACTCCGTGGCTATTCGCGAGCAGCAGAATGATTTTAAATCCCGGCGCGAGGAGTTGCTCGGCAAGCTGGAAGTCATCCGTTCCCAGCAGGAAGACACTCGCGACCGCCGCGAGGAATTGGCGGTTCGACTGGCAGAGCAGAAGTCTTTGCTGGCCGGACAAGAGGCTCAGCAGGGCGACCTCCAGCAGAAGCTGAACCTGTTGCAATCCAGGCGGGAATCGTTGCAGGAGTTACAACGCAATTTTGAAGGTTATGAGGACGGCACCCGTGTGGTTCTGAAGGCAAAAACTGGCTCCCGGTTGATCTTTGCCGATACGCTACGGGTTCCGGCCGAGTTGGAAGTCGCCGTCGAAGTCGCACTGGGAAAAAGGTTGCAGGCCATTCCGGTTACGGGGGACGAATCGGTCTTTTCGCTGTTGCAGGTCCTGCAGGAGGAAAAAACCCGGGCAGCACTGATTATTTCTGGCACAACGACTGCGGATTTTGCTTTCTCACAGGGGGTGCCATTGGCCCAGCTAGTGACCCCGGTGGGTGGGCATGATGCTTTGGTGCAGCGACTCTTGGCCGGGATTCATCTGGTTGATACCGTCGTGGACTTCCTGACCGCGGATCTTCTTCCGGGTCTGTTGCTGGTTGACCGTTCCGGTAATTGCCTTGATTGGCAAGGAATTCTGGTGGCAGGCAATGCCGAAGCGGGAGCCGGGGGGCTGCTCCGTCGCCAGCGTCAGCTGGATGAGCTTGAGCAGGAGATTGTCGAGGTTGAAAAACGCTGTCAGAGTGGCGCAGCACGCCTGGAGGCCCTCAAAGAGGACCTGCTGCAATCCGAAGAAGGGCTGCTGGTGACCTCCTCCGAAGCGCATCGTCTGGAACTGGACGCTCTTGAGCTGGGTAAGGATCGGCAAAGCCTGCAGGCGGATGAGGAACGGCTGAACAAGCGGCTGGAGCTGATTGTTTACGACCTGGAGCAGATCGACGAAAGCCGCGAGCTTCTGCTCCGCGAGAAGGATTCAATCCTCTCCGGCCGGGAGCAGACCGATGAACAGCAACGGCAGCTTGAACAACGGTCCCTGGAATTGCAGAGTACCCAACAGGACCACCGGGAATCCATTGAGCAGACGCGGGAAGAACTGACCCGGCAAAAAGTGGCTTTAGCCGCCCTTGTCCAGCAGCGGCAGTCCCTGCAGGACACGGTCAAACGGATCGGCCGGCAAAGTCAGGAAATCGAAGCTCGCATCGCGCAACTGCAGTTGAAGAAAGATGCCGGAGTGCTGGAGCGGAAACAGTGGGGTGACAGGGAATTGCGGCTGCGGGCCGAGCTGGATGTGCTCCTTGATCGCCGCGGTGAGCAGCAGAAAGAGAATGATGCCCTGCGCGAACGCTACGAAGAGCAACGCCAGGCCCTGGAGGAATTTCGCGACCAACTGCGGCGAGTCCGTGGCGAAGCGGAAGATCTGCGCAAAACGGTTTCCGCATTGCAGCTTCGGCTCCATGAGCTGCAGGTCGATGCCGAGAACGTCCGCCAGAACGTGCTGGAACGCTACCGGGTTGATCTGGTCGAACATCGGGTCCCTGAAGCGACCGAGGATGAACTGGAGCGGGAGCAGTTGCAGTTGCAGCGCCTGCAACAGAAAATCGATGCCTTGGGCGAGGTCAATCTGATGGCGATTGAGGAATATCAGGAGCAGGAGAAGCGCTACGACTTCCTCTCCCAGCAGAGAGATGACCTGAATCAGTCTTTGGATGCTCTGCAGAAAGCCATCAGTCAGATCAATCGCACCACCCGGCGGCGCTTCAAGGAGACCTTTGAGAAAGTGAACGAAACCTTTCAGCAGGTCTTTCCGCGCCTGTTCCGCGGGGGCAAAGCTGAGCTGCGTTTGACCGATGAGAATGACCTGCTGGAGACCGGGGTCGAGATTATCGTCCAGCCTCCGGGAAAACGGCTGCAGAATGTCAACTTGTTAAGTGGGGGAGAAAAAGCCCTGACCGCAGTGGCCCTGATTTTTTCTTTATTTTTGATCAAACCGACACCTTTTTGTATCCTGGACGAGGTCGATGCTCCCCTCGACGATGCCAATATCGACAGGTTTGCGGAGATGGTTACCGAGATGACCGCTCAATCGCAATTTATTATTATTACCCACAGCAAGAGAACCATGAGTGTTCTGGACACCATGTATGGGGTCACTATGCAGGAACCGGGCGTCTCCAAATTGGTCTCGGTGCGCATGGAAGGCGGTGACCCGGAGGTCGACAGTCGACCGGCGCTGTCGGCATGATATTTTTTGAGGATAGGAATACATAACCTGAAGAGTTGCACAGATGCCTTTTAAATTGTTACTCAATAAACTGTTGGAAGATATCCCCGGAGCGCAGGGGGCGGTCATTCTGGACTGGGAAGGGGAGGCCGTTGACCAGGTTGCCAGGATAAGCGAATACGATATGAAGGTTATCGGCGCTCACAACGGGATTATTCTCAACCAGTTGCGCGATGTTCTTGGGGTGATCGGAAGCGGAGCTCTTGAAGAGGTGGTTATCCGTACCGGCGAAAACAAGACCCTGGTGGCGCCATTATCGCAGGATTATATGTTGGTTTTGCAGCTCGGAGCCGATGCCATTGCCGCCCGGGCTGCTTTTAAAATGCGGCGCTGTGTGGAGGCTTTGCGCGATGATTTTGATTTCGACTGAGCCAGTAAGTCGTGCCGCCGCCCCGCGCTGGAAAAGCGTTTTCCACTGCCCGAATTGAAAGATGAGGATGTAATTTTTTATGGAATGGCTACAAACATTAAACTGGGCTTCTGTTGACCAGTGGCTGAATCAGCTGGTCGCACAAATTTCTGCACTGCTTGCTGCTGCCGGAGTCCCTGAACAATATCTGTCCTTGGCCTCCTTCGGGGTCGTTTACCTGACCGCGACGCTGTTTGTTCTGCTGTTTATTTTTATTTTGCTGAAGGTATTCAGGCGCAGACCCACCAAGCCTGAGACGGTTGCTTCCCAAGGGGCTGATGACGAAGCTTCTGTTGAAGCCGAAGCCGAAGCCGAAGCCGAAGCCGAAGCCGAAGCCGAAGCCGAAGCCGAAGCCGAGCCAGAGCCAGAGCCAGAGCCAGAGCCAGAGCCAGAGCCAGAGCCAGAGCCAGAGCCAGAGCCGCTGAGTCTTTTTGACCGGCTGAAGGCCGGTCTGGCCAAAACTCAATCCTCCCTGGTCGGGCGGGTTGACAGCCTGCTGCGCGGGCGCTCTAAGGTTGATGCGGAGCTGATCGAAGAACTTGAAGAGGTGTTGATTACCGCTGACCTTGGTATGCAGACCACGCAACGGTTAATCGGCTCCCTGGAAACGCAGCTCGACAAAGGGGCCCTCTCCTCCCCGGAGCAGGTTCGCGAAATCCTTATTCATGAGCTTGAAAAAATCCTCCAGCTGGACAGCCGGCCGCTTGATCTTGACAGCGCAAAGCCTTTTGTCATGATGGTGGTTGGGGTTAATGGAGTTGGAAAAACCACCACCATCGGCAAACTGGCCAACCAATTCGCCCGCCAGGGCAAAAAGGTTGTCCTCGGTGCTGGCGATACGTTCCGTGCCGCTGCGGCTGAACAGCTTCAGGTCTGGGGCGAACGGGCCGGTGTTGATGTCATTCGCCATGGCGAAGGGGCTGATCCGGGCGCGGTGGCCTTTGATGCGGCCAAGGCGGCAGTTGCTCGTAAGGCGGATGTGCTGTTGCTTGATACGGCGGGACGACTGCATACCAAGGTCAATCTGATGGATGAATTGCAGAAAATCAGGCGAGTCTTAGGCCGGGAAATTTCAGGCGCACCGCACGAAGTTCTGCTTGTCCTGGATGCGACGACGGGGCAGAATGCATTAACGCAGGCAAAACTGTTCAATGATGCCGTGCAGCTTGATGGGATCGCCCTAACCAAGCTTGACGGAACGGCAAAGGGTGGCATTGTTGTGGCCATTGCCGAGGAGTTGAAGTTACCGGTTCGCTTTGTCGGTATCGGTGAACAACTTGACGATCTCCGACCCTTTGAAGCCGACATGTTCGTTGCAGCATTGTTTGAGCGTGATTAAATTTCAGGTGACGACAACGTCACGATAAGGACTGGCATTATGGAACTGTTGAAAAGGCTGGAAGCTGCGGCCGAAACCCTGATGGCACAAAACCGCACCCTGCGAGAAGAAAATAGCCGGCTGCAGCGTGAGAAAGAATCCTGGGCTGCGGAGCGGAGTCAGCTACTGAGCGAGGTAGACAGAATTCTGCAACGGATGGAGGATATCTAAGGTGGCTGGCCGGATTCTCCAGACGGAAACTTATCGAAGTTTTGCGGAGGACAATTGAATTCCAGTATTCGTGTCAATATTCTGGGGCGTGATTATACCTTACGCAGCCAGGGCTCAAGTGAACAGGCTGAGCGCGTGGTTCGTTTTGTCGAAGAAAAGCTTGCGGAAATGGCCACCGGCAAGTCGGTGGATACCCGGGATCTGACCGTCCTGACGCTCCTGAACCTTGCCGGTCAGTATCTGCAGTTACTGGAAGAGTGCGAACAGACCCGGGTTCCGGTCGCGGCCCTGGAGCCGCTCGTCAAGCGGCTGGAGCTTGCTCTGGTCGATGATTCTGGTTGCTAATATCCGTTATTGTAATGTAATATTAAACACTAGGGCTTCTTCAGAGACACTGTTGAGCCTGGCTGCGGAGCTTAAGATAGGTTTGCAGGAAACGGATCACTCCAGTAAAGATACACCGCCAGGTGTTTAAATCTCTAATGATATCGGCGTATTATGTTTTTGGAAGAATAGGCTCTCGGGATGGAGTGGGGTGTCCCAACCCGTTTGGGGGACTGAGTCCATGGCGCTTAAAAGACAGGTGTCGTTCCGGACACCGGTGGGCCTTACTTCCTGCACGCTGAAGTCGCTTTACTCCATCCGTTCATACCTGCCTGTGATTGTCTCTTACTGCTCTGCTGATGGATCTGCTCAGGACATCGGCTATGCGAAAGACTCTTCTCCGACAGCAACTATTATCTGAGCGTCGGCTCCTTGGACTTGAGACTTATCGTTCGAAAAGTCTCGAGGCTCAACGGTTTTTGAGTGCGCAGAGTTTCTTTACCACCGCCGAAACCCTGGCTCTTTACAGTCCGATAAATAATGAAGTGAATACTGAATATCTGTTTGTTCTGGCAAAAAACTTCGGCAAGAGGGTTGTTTATCCCCGGGTGTCCGGTGAACTTTTGGCTTTTTCTGAAGTCTCCACATTGAAAGATTTGCAGAAGGGGGCTTTCGGTGTGGCTGAACCCGCTGCCGGAGAGGTTGTCGACCCGGCCGAACTTGACCTGATGGTTGTCCCGGGGCTTGGTTTTGATATGCACGGCCACCGGATTGGCTATGGGCGCGGGTTTTACGACCGTTATCTGTGCGCTCGGGCTGGGCGGATGACAACCGTCGGACTTTGTTTTGAATTGCAGTTATGTGATGAGCTGCCGGTTGAAGACCATGATCAGCGGCTTGATTTTCTGGTAACGGAATTAAGAACTATCCCCTGTCATAATGGTGTGACAGGTTCATTATAGCCTCGAGGGAGGAACTTTATATGAACGCAGATATTTTGCTTATTTTGCTCGTTCTGGCGGCGTTGGCCGGCGGGGTTTTTCTGGGAATGTTCCTGCGGAAAAAACTGTCTGAGTCAAAAGTCAATAATGCCAGGGTTGAAGCTGAAAAATTAATCAGCGACGCAAATAAAGAAGCTGAGACGATCCAAAAAGAAGCGATTATTCAGGCCAAAGATACCGTTCTTCAGGCCAAAGCTGACTGGGAGCAGGAAGCGCGCGACCTGCGTAAGGATATTCAGAGTCATGAACACCGGATCCTGCAGAAAGAGGAAAATTTAGAGCGCAAACTTGATCATGTTGAACAGCGCAGTGAAGAGTTGACCAAGCGGGAACTTCAGCTGCGTCAGCAGAGTGATCGAGTGGAGAAAAGGTCCGCTGAGATTGAGGCTCTTTATCTGGAGCAGAGCCAGTTGCTTGAAAAAATATCCGGGTTGACCAGTGAACAAGCCAAGCAGCAGCTCATTGATTCGATGCTGAGTGAGGCGCGCCATGATGCCGCCAAAAATATTAAAAAGATCGAAGATGAGGCCCGTGAGGTAGCTGATCGCAAAGCCAAGATGATCATGGCCCTGGCGATCCAGCGCTATGCCGGCGATTTTGTCGCCGAAAAAACGGTGAGTGTCGTTCCTTTGCCCTCTGATGAAATGAAGGGGCGGATCATCGGTCGGGAAGGGCGCAATATCCGGGCGATTGAGGCCGCTACCGGCATTGACCTCATTATTGATGATACGCCGGAAGCGGTCGTAATTTCGGGCTTCAACCCGGTGCGCCGGGAAGTCGCCAGGATTGCCCTGGAGAAATTGATCGCCGATGGGCGGATTCATCCGGCCCGCATCGAGGAGTTGGTTGAAAAAGCCCAGGAAGAGGTGGATGAAGAGATCCGCCAGGCTGGCGAGCAGGCAACCTTTGATGTCGGGGTGCACGGGATTCATCCCGAGATCATCAAGCTGCTCGGGATGCTGAAATACCGGACCTCCTATGGACAGAATGTTCTGGTCCACGCCATCGAGGTCGCTTTTCTGTGCGGTATGATGGCTGCGGAGTTGGGGGTCAATGTCAAACAGGCCAAACGGGCGGGCTTGTTGCATGATATTGGCAAGGCCGTCAGTCATGAAGTAGAAGGCTCCCACGCCGTCAACGGCGGTGAGTTGGCCCGAAAATATGGGGAATCGCCTAAAATTGCTCATGCGATATCCGCCCACCACGAAGATGAAAAACCCGATACAGTGTTGGCGATTCTGGTGCAGGCTGCCGATGCCCTGTCCGGAGCTCGCCCCGGGGCTCGTCGTGAGACCTTGGAGACCTACGTTAAACGGCTGCGGGACCTTGAACAGATCGGAACTTCTTTTGACGGGGTCACCGGCTGCTTTGCCATTCAGGCCGGGAGGGAGATCCGGGTCATGGTCTCAAGTGACGAAGTTTCGGATGAATATTCCCATGTCTTGGCCAAGGATATTGCCAAAAAAATCGAGCAGGAGATGACCTACCCCGGACAGATCAGAGTCAATGTGATTCGCGAAACTCGGGCGGTCGAATACGCCAAGTAGTCGGCAGCGGCATTTATCGGTTATTGTTCGGCAGGACCCTTATCGCGGCAGTTTTAGGACTACCGCTGGCAGGGGTCCTGCTTTCATATTTGGAGAAACTGTGTGAAGTTACTTTTTATTGGGGATATTGTCGGACGCGCCGGCAGAAAAGCGTTGTCCGAAAATCTCGACCGCCTGGTTGATCGCCATCTGGTCGATCTGGTCGTGGCCAATGGTGAAAATGCTGCTGCCGGCTATGGTTTAACCGCCAGCGTTTTAACCGAATTGTTCACGGCCGGGGTCGATGTGGTGACTTCGGGGAATCATATTTGGGACAAACGGGAGATTAATCCGATCCTGGAGCGGGAGGGCCGACTGTTGCGGCCCGCCAATTATCCCCCCGGCCTTCCCGGGCGCGGCAGTGGGGTCTTCGAAACTGCTGCGGGAATCAAGGTTGGTGTGGTCAATCTGGAGGGCAGGGTCTTCATGAAGAATCTTGATTGTCCGTTCCGATCCGCTGACGCGCTGATCGCCGAGTTGTGCCGGGAGACCCCCCTGATCCTGGTCGATTTCCACGCTGAAGCGACCAGTGAAAAACAAGCCATGGGCTTTTATCTGGATAGCAGAGTGTCGGCGGTGATCGGTACCCATACCCATGTGCAAACTGCGGACGAACGCATTCTTGCAGGCGGAACTGGATATTTGACGGATGTTGGCATGACCGGGAGCCAGGATGCTATCATCGGTAACCAGAAGGAGCCGGCTCTTGAACGGTTTTTGACCCAGCAGCCGGTGCGCCTGGAAGCCGCTAAGAAAGATCCGCAGTTGTGCGGGGTCCTGTTGACTCTCAATGAGACAACGGGTCGTTGCGAGGGGATCGAACGCATCCAGGAGGGGCTGTAAGCTCGTCTGGCTCCACGGCATTAGCTGGCGCTGAAAATTTCCTGCAGAGCTCAGGGCTATGCGATTAAAAAATAATGTCGGATTTTGTGAGATGGGTCGGCTGCTGGCCGGTCCGGGATAATCAACCTAACTAGTTTTCATCCGGAAGCGGCAGCTTTCCGCTGTAGCAGCGTCAATCTGCGGGCTTACTTGTGCGGCGTAACGGTGTACGCCTCCGCGCAAGCCTTTGATTTCCTTGCCACAACGGAAAACTGCTCGTTTCCAATCTGAAAACTTAATTATTGCCATCCAGTGTTTCCGGATGACAACTAACTAAACGGAACAGAAAAGTATTGGCTATGAATTTTGTCGAAGAATTGACTTGGCGCGGCATGATCCACGACATCATGCCCGGAACGGAAGAGCAGTTGCAGAAGGAAATGACTGCAGCCTATGTCGGCATTGACCCGACCGCAGATTCTCTGCATATCGGACATCTGGTCAGCGTGATGATGCTCAAGCATTTCCAGATCTCCGGCCATAAACCTATTGCGCTGGTCGGTGGTGCGACCGGCATGATCGGTGATCCGTCAGGAAAGTCGGCGGAGCGCAATCTGTTGGACGAGCAGACTCTTCGGCACAATGAGGCCTGCCTGAAAAAACAGCTCGCGAAATTTCTTGACTTTACCTCGGACGCTGCCAATGCTGCGGAATTGGTCAATAACTACGACTGGATGAAGAACTTCAGCTTCCTGGAATTTATCCGTGATATCGGCAAGCATATTACCGTCAATTACATGATGGCGAAGGACAGCGTCAAAAAACGCCTGGGGGACGAAGGTAAGACCGGACTGTCCTTCACCGAGTTCTCATATCAACTGGTGCAGGGGACCGATTTTTTACATCTGTATCGCGAAAAGAACTGCAAACTGCAGATGGGCGGCTCGGACCAGTGGGGGAATATCACCACCGGGACGGAGCTGATCCGGCGTAAAGAAGGTGGTGAGGCCTTTGCCCTGACCTGTCCCCTCATCACCAAGGCTGACGGTGGGAAGTTCGGCAAAACAGAAAGCGGCAATGTCTGGCTCGACCCGAAGCTGACCACGCCTTATAAGTTCTATCAGTTTTGGCTCAACGTCTCAGACGCCGACGCTGAAAAGTATATTAAAATTTTCACCCTCTTGAATAAGGATGAAATTGCCGCGCTGGTCAGGGAGCAGGCGGCCGCTCCCCATCTGCGGCCACTGCAGAAGCGGCTGGCCAGAGAGGTGACCTGTATGGTGCATGACGAAGCCGAATATCTCAAGGCGGTGGACGCTTCAGAAATTCTGTTCAGTAATGCCACGACCGCAAGTCTGGCCAAGCTTGATAAAGAAACCTTTCTTTCCGTGTTCGAGGGTGTACCGACCTTTAACATTCCGCGGGACAAACTTGCTGCCGGCGTGCCGGTTGTGGAACTGCTCGCCGAGGAAACGAAGGTCTTTCCATCTAAAGGAGAATTGCGGCGGACCATCAAGGGAAATGGGCTCAGCCTAAATAAAGCCAAGTTGACTGATCAGGACTACCTGGTTACCGCCGCGGACCTGATCAATGACAGCTATATTCTGATTCAGAAAGGCAAAAAAAATTATTTTATCATCGAAACGGTCTGATCCGTAGTGGATCTGCTGTCGGGCTGTTTTTGCTAGATAATAAAAATAGCCCAAAAACAGTCGGTTGATCTGGTAGAATAGAAAAAGCAGAAAAAGATCAAAAAAAGAGTTGACGGGTTGCAGGTGATTGAGTATAACTGCGCTCCGTTGCTCGGGACGGATCACTTAGTTGGTTCGGTTTGGAGCGGCAAAAAAAAGAATAAAAAAGCTTGACGAAGCAAGGGTGGTTGGTTAGACTCCTTGCTTGTCGCTTCGCCCCGGCGAAGTTGCGAACTGGTCTTTGAAAACTAAATAGCAGATGTTTGAAAGAGCTTGTAAGGGTTCAAGTTAATTGAACAAAAATAGGAACAAAACTTCAGAAATATAACTGGAGAGTTTGATCCTGGCTCAGAACGAACGCTGGCGGCGTGCCTAACACATGCAAGTCGAACGCGAACGGAATCTTCGGATTCCAAGTAGAGTGGCGCACGGGTGAGTAACACGTGGATAACCTGCCCCAAGATCTGGGATAACATTTCGAAAGAAGTGCTAATACCGGATAAGCCCACGCTTTCTTCGGAGAAAGTGGGAAAAGATTTATCGTCTTGGGATGGGTCCGCGGTCCATTAGCTAGTTGGTGGGGTAATGGCCTACCAAGGCTGCGATGGATAGCTGGTCTGAGAGGATGATCAGCCACACTGGAACTGAGACACGGTCCAGACTCCTACGGGAGGCAGCAGTGGGGAATTTTGCGCAATGGGGGAAACCCTGACGCAGCAACGCCGCGTGAAGGATGAAGGCCTTTGGGTCGTAAACTTCTGTCAGAGGGGAAGAAATACCCGCAAGGGTGCTGACGGTACCCTCAAAGGAAGCACCGGCTAACTCCGTGCCAGCAGCCGCGGTAATACGGAGGGTGCAAGCGTTGTTCGGAATTATTGGGCGTAAAGAGCATGTAGGCGGCCTGTTAAGTCTGGTGTGAAAGCCCGGGGCTCAACCCCGGAAGTGCATTGGATACTGGCAGGCTTGAGTATGGGAGAGGAAAGTGGAATTCCGAGTGTAGGAGTGAAATCCGTAGATATTCGGAGGAACACCAGTGGCGAAGGCGGCTTTCTGGACCAATACTGACGCTGAGATGCGAAAGCGTGGGGAGCAAACAGGATTAGATACCCTGGTAGTCCACGCCGTAAACGATGGATACTAGGTGTTGCGGGTAACCACTCCTGCAGTGCCGTAGCTAACGCATTAAGTATCCCGCCTGGGGAGTACGGCCGCAAGGCTAAAACTCAAAGGAATTGACGGGGGCCCGCACAAGCGGTGGAGCATGTGGTTTAATTCGACGCAACGCGAAGAACCTTACCTGGGCTTGACATCCCGATCGCACTTTATGGAAACATAGAGGTCAGTTCGGCTGGATCGGTGACAGGTGCTGCATGGCTGTCGTCAGCTCGTGTCGTGAGATGTTGGGTTAAGTCCCGCAACGAGCGCAACCCTTGTCCTTAGTTGCCATCATTTAGTTGGGCACTCTAGGGAGACTGCCGGTGTTAAACCGGAGGAAGGTGGGGATGACGTCAAGTCCTCATGGCCCTTATGTCCAGGGCTACACACGTGCTACAATGGCCGGTACAAAGGGCAGCGATACCGCGAGGTGGAGCTAATCCCAAAAAGCCGGTCTCAGTTCGGATTGGAGTCTGCAACTCGACTCCATGAAGTTGGAATCGCTAGTAATCGCGTATCAGCATGACGCGGTGAATACGTTCCCGGGCCTTGTACACACCGCCCGTCACACCACGGGAGTCGATTGTACCGGAAACCGGTGGGCCAACCTTCGGGAGGCAGCCGTTTATGGTATGGTCGGTAACTGGGGTGAAGTCGTAACAAGGTATCCGTACCGGAAGGTGCGGATGGATCACCTCCTTTCTAAGGAGCTTGCCCTGCCGGAAGGCAGTGGTTAAAGCTTAAGATCCTACAAGTTCTTAGTCTGCTATTTAGTTTTGAGAGACCAGGGCCTCTTTTATGAAGAGGTTTTGTGTTCTTTGACATCGAATAACACGAATAGTGTGGATGTGGGCTAGTAGCTCAGCTGGCTAGAGCACACGACTGATAATCGTGAGGTCGGAGGTTCAAGTCCTCCCTGGCCCACCAGATCATTTCGGGGGTGTAGCTCAGTTGGGAGAGCGCCTGCCTTGCAAGCAGGAGGTCATCGGTTCGATCCCGTTCACCTCCACCATATTCGTAAACGATATTCGATCTTTGACAATTGCATATGACTGATAGATTTAGAACGAATCATTTGCGCGGAACGTGATGACCGCGCAAATAGCAAGCGATAGCAAGTAAAGGCAAGACGTAAGAACTTAAGTAGAAAAAGACTATTTATGGTCAAGCTACTAAGGGCGTACGGCGGATGCCTTGGTATCGGGAGGCGATGAAGGACGTGGTAAGCTGCGAAAAGCTTCGGTGAGCCGCTAAACAGGCTTCGACCCGGAGATGTCCGAATGGGGAAACCCGGCGGGGATTATACCCCGTCATCCAGCACTGAATACATAGGTGTTGGAGGCGAACGCAGGGAACTGAAACATCTAAGTACCTGTAGGAGAAGAAATCAATTGAGATTCTGCTAGTAGCGGCGAGCGAACGCGGATTAGCCCAAACCAGAACTACTACGGTGGTTCTGGGGTTGTGGGGCCCCGACGTGGGATTGGTGATCGGTAATTGAAGGCTCTGGAAAGTGCCGCCATAGAGGGTGATAGCCCCGTATGTGAAACCGAGATCCACCCTAGGGAGTCCCCGAGTACCACGGGACACGTGAAATCCTGTGGGAAGCTGGGAGGACCATCTTCCAAGGCTAAATACTCCCCGATGACCGATAGCGCATAGTACCGTGAGGGAAAGGTGAAAAGAACTCCGATAAGGAGAGTGAAATAGACCCTGAAACCGTATGCCTACAAGCAGTGGGAGCCCTATGTCTTCGGACAGGGTGACCGCGTGCCTTTTGCATAATGAGTCAGCGAGTTACGTTCAGCAGCGAGGTTAAGCCGTTTAGGTGTAGCCGTAGCGAAAGCGAGTCTGAATAGGGCGATTGAGTTGCTGGGAGTAGACCCGAAACCGAGTGATCTATCCATGGGCAGGGTGAAGCGACGGTAACACGTCGTGGAGGCCCGAACCCACTTAGGTTGAAAACTGAGGGGATGACCTGTGGATAGGAGTGAAAGGCTAATCAAACTCGGAGATAGCTGGTTCTCCCCGAAATATATTTAGGTATAGCCTCGTATGAATCGTCCCGGAGGTAGAGCACTGAATGGGCTAGGGCCCTCACCAGGGTACCAAACCTAATCAAACTCCGAATGCCGGGAACGTCTGTACGGGAGTCAGACTGCGGGTGATAAGGTCCGTAGTCAAAAGGGAAACAACCCAGATCGCCAGCTAAGGTCCCTAAATCTGTGCTAAGTGGGAAAGGTTGTGGGAATGCATAAACAACCAGGAGGTTGGCTTAGAAGCAGCCACCCTTTAAAGAAAGCGTAATAGCTCACTGGTCGAGTGGGCCTGCGCCGAAAATGTAACGGGGCTCAAGCACAGTACCGAAGCTGCGGATTTGTACTTTAGTACAAGTGGTAGGGGAGCATTGTAGCAACCGCTGAAGGTCGACCGCGAGGACGGCTGGAGGAACTACAAGAGCTTATGCTGACATGAGTAGCGAAAATGTGGGTGAGAAACCCACACACCGTAAGCCCAAGGTTTCCTTTGTAAAGGTAATCTGCGAAGGGTTAGTCGGCCCCTAAGGCGAGGGCGAAAGCCGTAGTCGATGGGAAACAGGTTAATATTCCTGTACCTCTTATAATTGCGATGGGGGGACGGAGAAGGGTAGGTCATCCGGGTGTTGGACGTCCCGGTTTAAGCGAGTAGGCGGGGAGAGTAGGCAAATCCGCTTTCCTATGAAACGTCGAGACGCGATGACGAGAGCTTTAAGCTCATAAAGTGATTGATCCCATGCTTCCAAGAAAAGCCTCTAAGCTTCAGATTATAAGAGACCGTACCGTAAACCGAC
>CAXXJU010000043.1:0-2500 GCA_963668145.2 Geopsychrobacteraceae bacterium | reverse complement strand
CACTGGTCGAGTGGGCCTGCGCCGAAAATGTAACGGGGCTCAAGCACAGTACCGAAGCTGCGGATTTGTACTTTAGTACAAGTGGTAGGGGAGCATTGTAGCAACCGCTGAAGGTCGACCGCGAGGACGGCTGGAGGAACTACAAGAGCTTATGCTGACATGAGTAGCGAAAATGTGGGTGAGAAACCCACACACCGTAAGCCCAAGGTTTCCTTTGTAAAGGTAATCTGCGAAGGGTTAGTCGGCCCCTAAGGCGAGGGCGAAAGCCGTAGTCGATGGGAAACAGGTTAATATTCCTGTACCTCTTATAATTGCGATGGGGGGACGGAGAAGGGTAGGTCATCCGGGTGTTGGACGTCCCGGTTTAAGCGAGTAGGCGGGGAGAGTAGGCAAATCCGCTTTCCTATGAAACGTCGAGACGCGATGACGAGAGCTTTAAGCTCATAAAGTGATTGATCCCATGCTTCCAAGAAAAGCCTCTAAGCTTCAGATTATAAGAGACCGTACCGTAAACCGACTCAGGTGGGCGGGCAGAATATGCCAAGGTGATTGAGATAACTCTGGTTAAGGAACTCGGCAAAATGACACCGTAACTTCGGGAGAAGGTGTGCCTCCGTTAGGTGAGGGGATTTACTCCCTAAGCCGAAGGGGGTCGCAGAGAAATGGCGGTAGCGACTGTTTACTAAAAACACAGCACTCTGCAAACTCGTAAGAGGACGTATAGGGTGTGACGCCTGCCCGGTGCCGGAAGGTTAAGGGGATGTGTTAGCGCAAGCGAAGCATTGAACCGAAGCCCCGGTAAACGGCGGCCGTAACTATAACGGTCCTAAGGTAGCGAAATTCCTTGTCGGGTAAGTTCCGACCTGCACGAATGGCGTAACGACTTCCGCACTGTCTCAACCAGGGACTCAGCGAAATTGAATTCTCGGTGAAGATGCCGAGTACCCGCGGCAAGACGGAAAGACCCCGTGAACCTTTACTACAGCTTGGCAGTGATATTCGGGACAGCATGTGTAGGATAGGTGGGAGACTTTGAAGCTGGCACGCTAGTGTCGGTGGAGTCGTCCTTGAAATACCACCCTTGTTTTTCTGGATATCTAACCTAGGCCCGTGATCCGGGTCGGGGACACTGCCTGGTGGGTAGTTTGACTGGGGCGGTCGCCTCCTAAATTGTAACGGAGGCGCGCGAAGGTTCCCTCAGGCTGATTGGAAACCAGCCGAAGAGTGCAAAGGCATAAGGGAGCTTGACTGCAAGACATACACGTCGAGCAGGTGCGAAAGCAGGTCTTAGTGATCCGGTGGTTCTGTATGGAAGGGCCATCGCTCAACGGATAAAAGGTACTCCGGGGATAACAGGCTTATCTCCCCCAAGAGTTCACATCGACGGGGAGGTTTGGCACCTCGATGTCGGCTCATCACATCCTGGGGCTGAAGTCGGTCCCAAGGGTTTGGCTGTTCGCCAATTAAAGTGGTACGCGAGCTGGGTTTAAAACGTCGTGAGACAGTTTGGTCCCTATCTGCCGTGGGCGTAGGAGATTTGAGAGGATCTGTTCCTAGTACGAGAGGACCGGAATGGACGAACCACTAGTGTTCCTGTTGTCACGCCAGTGGCATCGCAGGGTAGCTATGTTCGGAAAGGATAACCGCTGAAAGCATCTAAGCGGGAAGCCCACCTCAAGACGAGATCTCCCTGGGGGTTTGCCCCCCTGAAGGTCCGTTGGAGACTACAACGTTGATAGGCCGGATGTGTAAGCACAGTAATGTGTTCAGCTAACCGGTACTAATTGACCGTGAGGCTTGACCATAATAGTTTTTTATAGGGAAGGGGGAGTTCGCTCCCCCAACCCCCTTGAGTTCCCTGCTATCGTTTAGAATTCGAATCAGTCAATGCGATTGAAAACCAGTTATAAGGTTTTCGGTGGCTATAGCGTAGGGGGTACACCTGTTCTCATCCCGAACACAGAAGTTAAGTCCTACAGCGCCGATGATACTGCATGGGAGACTATGTGGGAAAGTAGGTCGCCGCCGAAATTATTTCACAACCCCGTCTTCTTTTAAGACGGGGTTTTTTATGCGCAGTTTTGCCGATCTGGCCGACTCGAAAATTTTTAAAAAAAAGAGTTGACGGGTTGTAGGTGATTGAGTATAACTGCGCTCCGTTGCTCGGGACGGATCACTTAGTTGGTTCGGTTTGGAGCGGCAAAAAAAAGAATAAAAAAGCTTGACGAAGCAAGGGTGGTTGGT
This sequence comes from Geopsychrobacteraceae bacterium, assembly GCA_963668145.2. Taxonomy (GTDB): domain Bacteria; phylum Desulfobacterota; class Desulfuromonadia; order Desulfuromonadales; family Geopsychrobacteraceae; genus Seleniibacterium. The sequence goes on along the minus strand of CAXXJU010000043.1, from coordinate 256 downwards.
TAGACTCCTTGCTTGTCGCTTCGCCCCGGCGAAGTTGCGAACTGGTCTTTGAAAACTAAATAGCAGATGTTTGAAAGAGCTTGTAAGGGTTCAAGTTAATTGAACAAAAATAGGAACAAAACTTCAGAAATATAACTGGAGAGTTTGATCCTGGCTCAGAACGAACGCTGGCGGCGTGCCTAACACATGCAAGTCGAACGCGAACGGAATCTTCGGATTCCAAGTAGAGTGGCGCACGGGTGAGTAACACGTGGAT
>CAXXJU010000042.1:0-11839 GCA_963668145.2 Geopsychrobacteraceae bacterium | reverse complement strand
TTTGGATGAAGCTAAAGAGTTCGTTGGTGAGATTAAAGTACTAAATCTTGGTGTTTCCCGTGATCTTTATGAAACACAAAGTAATTGAATCTTTTAGATATGGATGATTTAAAATTACCATTTAGAGATAAAAAAATACACATAAAGGAAGTTTTGGACATCTTGCTTTGGCCTGTGGAGAAAAATCAGGTGCTTGTATTATGAGTGGACTCTCAGCGCTTAAATTTGGTAGTGGTTTGGTTACTTTAGTTGGTTATGAGAATGAGCAAATGCTTAGTCTTCCTCATACTTTGATGTATTCACATAAACTTCCGTTAAATGCAACAGCTTTAGCTTGTGGAATGGGACTTGGAGTAGAGTTTAGTGATACAGAGCTTCATGGTTTTTTAAATAACTCTCTTCCTCTTGTAGTCGATGCTGATCTGTTTTATTTGGAGATTGTATTAGAGATTTTAAAAAGAGAAAACTTGTAATCACTCCTCATCCAAAAGAGTTGTTTCACTTTTAAAAATTACAGGTATCGCTGATATTAAAGTAGAGGTGTTACAAAAAAGCCGTTTTACATATGTAGAACAATTTTGTTCAAAATTTCCAAACGCAGTACTTCTTTTAAAAGGTTCGAACGTCATTATAGGCAAAGATAAAGAGTTTTATATAAATCCTCATGGAATTTCAGCTCTTGCAAAAGGTGGAAGTGGAGATGTCCTCAGTGCTTAATCGGAGCACTTTTAGCACAAGGACAAACCCCTCTAAAAGCGGCTATAAATGCCTCCTTAGCACATGCAAAATTAGCACTAAATTACAGAGGTGCTGATTTTTCTCTTACACCAGATGATTTAATAGCAGGTATTGGCAATCTATAAGATAGCTTATGATATAAATCAAATAATAATATAAATATAGGAATTGAATAGTATGGATAACATTTTAAAAATTGGAAAATATGAACTAGGATCACGTTTAATTGTTGGAAGTGGAAAGTATGACTCTTTCGAAATGACTAAAGAGGCTACATTAGCATCAGGTAGTGAACTTATCACAGTTGCTGTACGTCGTTTAATATAACAGACCCGGACAAAGAAAATCTACGTGATACTTTTGCTGGAACAAATGTAAAATTTCTGCCAAACTCTGCAGGATGTGTAACAGCAGAAGAGGCTATTACAACTTTTCGCTTAACACGTGAAGCTACCGGGATTGACTTAATTAAATTAGAAGTGATTGGTGATACTCAAAAAACCCTTTACCCTGATGTTTTAGAGACTATTAAAGCTTGTGAGATTTTATCTAAAGAGGGTTTTACAATTATGGGCTTACACTTCTGATGATCCAATTATGGCTAAACGTTTAGAAGATGCAGGTGCTCATGCAATTATGCCTCTTGCTGCTCCTATTGGTTCAGGTTTAGGGATTCAAAACCCGTATAATATTGCGTTTATTAAAGATGCAGTAAATTTACCTGTTATCGTTGATGCAGGAATAGGTTGTGCAAGTGATGCAGCGTATGCAATGGAGTTAGGTGCTTCTGGTGTTTTAACAAACACTGCAATCGCTCAAGCACAAAATCCTATGATAATGGCTCAAGCTATGAAGCACGCAGTTATAGCGGGTAGAATGTCTTACTTGGCAGGAAGAATTCCTAAAAAACCTTACGCAACTGCATCAAGTCCAATTGATGGATTAATTCAGTTTTAATGACAGAGACTCTTTTAAACGAGTCTCTATTGATTTTTTTACGTTTTATCAACAATAGCATCGATATTTACTATTTTATTTGAAAGATGAGTCATTAAAAGTAGCTGGCCCATTCCTTCAAAAAACTTATCAACACCCATATCTTTCGTATTTATTGATTTTTGCAAAGCACTTAAAAAAAACAAGTTTTGACTCATCGGAAGCTTGCATAAAAGTTTTTATTATGTAGTTAAAACTAAAGGTGTGTACTTTTCCATTGACGTCAAAGTCAATTTGAGAGTTTATATCTATGCCCTCAGTTATTAACAACTCGTGACATTTTTTTTCTATCTCACACATTTTATAAAATATCCATCAAGCTAAGCATAACAACAAACATGGCGACAGGAGTGATATAACGAAGAGAAAAGTACCAAATATCAAAAGCAAAACCGAGTTGAGGTCGCATAATGGATTCAACTCTCTGTTTTTCAATCACGAAACCTACAAAAACAGCCATGATAAGTCCACCAAGAGGCAACATGATTGCCGCAGTAACAAAATCAATCCAATCAAAGAAATTTTTATCTCCCCAAGTAAGGGCTTCTTTATATCCGTCTATGTTAGAGAGCAGAGCAATAATCCCTATAAGATAAAAGAAAAGACTCATGAGAATAGAAGATTTCAATCTGCTCCATTTGAATCTGTCTATAAAGTATTGCACCATAGGTTCTACAAGTGAAACAGATGATGTTAAACCTGCAAATGCGAGTGCAATAAAGAATAAAACTGCAAAAATATTTCCAATGATTCCCATCTCATAAAAGGCAGCAGGCAAGGAAATAAATACTAGTCCAGGGCCTTTAGCGGGGCCAGAACCATATTGGTAAAGAAAAGTAAAGAGCATGAGACCAGCAACTATTGCAATAGTTGTATCAAGAAAGACAACCCAAAAAGCATTTTTCATTATATTTGCCTTTTTTTCTAAAGAAGCAGAATAGGTCATAATTGCACCCATACCAAGACTAAGAGTAAAAAAAGCATGTCCTACAGCTGTTACGAAAGCATTTGAGTCAATCTTTGACCAATCAGGAGCGAACATAAATTCAAGGGCTTGAGAAAAGGCATCAAGCGAGATAGCATAAGCAAACATAGCCAAAAGAATTATCATAAGTGTAGGCATTAAAATAAGATTCATTTTCTCAATACCGCCTTTAATACCTTTTGTGAGAACATAGCTAATCCAGATAAAGGCAAGTGTATGATAAAAGAGTTGTGTCCATATGTCAGTATGCAACATAGTACTAAAAGTTGTTTCAGCTTCTTTTACACTTGAGGGAAGATGTGAAAGAGATGTTACAACATAATGAAATATCCATCCAATAACAACTGAATAAAAAATCATAATGAATAGACCAGCTAAACCTTGAAAACCACCAAATTTCCAAAAGGCTTTATTTTTGGGAGCTAAATTTTCAAAAGATGTGACAGTATCCTTCCTCCCCATGTAGCCAATTAGCATCTCAGCTATCATAATTGAAAAACCTATAAGCAAAACCGTACATAGATAAATAAGGACAAAGGCGCCACCACCATATTCGCCCGTAATATAGGGAAATTTCCATATATTACCAAGACCAACAGCGCTTCCGGCTGCTTGCTAAAATAAAACCAATCCTACTAAATCTTGCTATTTTCATATAATATTTTCCTATTTAATGTGAAAAGATTATACTAAAAAATATAAATATATAAAAGAATTATTGAAAAAACTATTGACATTCTAGAAGTTATTTACTATAATTCCGCCTCATTAGTCAGCATTCGTGTTTGATTATTGTGTAGGTCGGGGTGTAGCTCAGTATGGTTAGAGTACCTGGTTTGGGACCAGGGGGCCGAAGGTTCGAGTCCTTTCACCCCGACCATTTTAAAATTACAAGATTTATATTAGATTTAACGATGGTGGGATTAGCTCAGTTGGTTAGAGCACTGGTTTGTGGTGCCGGGGGTCGGCGGGTTCGAATCCCGTATCCCACCCCATAATTTAATAAATATAAAACTTAATAACAATAATAACTAGTAAAGTAGCGTTCGTGGCTCAACTGGATAGAGTTTCGGATTTCGGCTCCGAGGGTTATAGGTTCGAATCCTATCGGGCGTACCACCTTTAGTCGTTAATATGCCTCCTTAGCTCAGCTGGATAGAGCAACGCCCTTCTAAGGCGTAGGCCACACGTTCGAATCGTGTAGGGGGTACCACTTACAACAACTATGTTATGCTGTCAGAAGTGACAATAAATACTCAACAACGTGCGCGGATGTGGTGAAATTGGTAGACACGCCAGACTTAGGATCTGGTGCCGTAAGGTGTGAAGGTTCAAGTCCTTTCATCCGCACCATCCCAAAAATACGGGACTTCAAGAGATTTAACTCTCACTTTAAGAAAACTTCAAAATCAAAATAAATACTCATTTAAAATGCCAATTCAATACGACTTTATGAATATATTATATGTTTATTTCTAGTCCGATTATTTTTTATAAGTGTTATCTTTTAAACTTGAATTAGTGAAATCTATTGTAAAACAAACACCATTTTTTATATTTTTTACAAGGAGTTTACCCTTGTGATGTTCCTCTACAATTGTTCTACTCATATATAGACCTAGTCCTGTTCCATTTTTATCTGTTTTTGTAGAAAAGTAAGGCATGAAAATTTTGTCTATAATATCTTTTGGAATACCCCCTCCATTATCACAAATAGAAACTGTTTTATTTTTAATAATAATCTTAATACATGGATGTTTTACTCTTTTTTCTTGGAAGTTATCTTGAGCATTTTTGAAAATATTTAATATTACTTGTATTATTTCATTTACGTGGATATTTATCTTTTCATTTGAGTCATATTCTTTAATTATTTCTATGTTGTCTTCCTTAAGTGACATCGTTATAATATTTAATGATTTAGAAATTACATCTTCAAGAGTTAGGGAATGGTATTCTTTGTCAGTTTGATGAAACTTTCTAAAATCATCAACTGTTGTCGAAAGAGTTTGAACATAGCCTTCTATTGCAGCAAGTTTTTTTGATAATTCTAGAGCACATTGTTTAACTGCTTTTGGCTCTGAAAAATCAAACCCGTTAAAATCAAACTTCAATTTTAAGTTTGCAGCTGTTAAAGAGATGGCATTTAATGGCTGTCTCCATTGATGAGCAATCATACTAAGCATTTCCCCCATTTGAACCATTCTTGCTTGTCTTTCGAGAGTGTCTTCTGCTTGTTTTTTCTCTGTAATATCTTTTGCATAGCCAATTAGGCCTATTGGATTGGAATTTTCATCTTTGAGCATAGAAAGTGATAAATCAACAAATAGTATATTTTTAGATTTAGTAACTACACGCACTGTTACATAACTTTCTCCGTTTTGCATTAATAGAGCTAAAATTTTGTTGAGTAGTTCAATGTCATCTTTCAAATGGAGTAAAGATATATGCTTTCCTATTACTTCGCTACTGCTATATCCTAGCAGAATTTCTGCACCATGATTCCAACTTGTAATAACTCCATCAAGATCAGTTGCAATTACACTATCGTGTATTTGTTCTATAATCTGTTGTTGATGAACAGCTTTAAGACTTTGAGGCTTTTTGTTGTGTTATATCTGTATGGGTACCAATCATTCTAATAGCTTTATTATTACAATCATAAAGTGCTTTTGCGCGGTCTAGTATCCATACCCAATGTCCATCTTTATGTTTAAGACGATGTACTCCTTCATAATACTTTGTATGAGAATTTATATGCTCTTGAAGAGTAGCCAAAGTTTCATCTATATCATCAGGATGGATACGTTTTGTCCACTCTATCATCTCGTTTGGTATTTCATTATCAGTATAGCCTAGCATCTCTTTCCATCTAGGGGAGAGGTAAACGCTATCATCAATGATATTCCAATCCCAAATACCATTGTTGCTGCCTATAAGAGCTAGATTAAGACGTTCTTCGGTCTCTTTTGCCTGCATTTGAAGCTGTTTCTTTTTGGTAATATCTTTTTCAATACCTTGAAAACCTAATAAAACCCCTTTTGTGTCAAATATTGGAATTGCACTTGTTGATAAATATACTTCACGACCATCTTTATGTATATATGTTTTTTCAAATTCTAGATAAGATTTTTTCTCTAGGATGTATATATTCATTAGCCTATTAACTCTTTTGGCCTCTTCTATGTGCATAAAATCAAAGTAAGTTGTACCAACAATTTCATCCTCTTTGAAACCTAAATAGTTATATACGTTACTACTACAGTAAGTAAAAACACCTTCAACATCGGTTGCCCAAGACCAATCACATATATTCTCAAGAAGCTTTTTGTATTGTAATTGCAAAAATGACTCCTTATTTAATGTAGTTTAATTTAACATATGTTATATTAAATTACGTTAAATTATAATTATTAAAAGGAAAATAAAAAAAGAACAGTTGAATATCAGTTAGAAATTTCAAAGGAAGTGATGTTATTCCATCTTTGTAAAAATTCGTTTCTAGTATATGTTTTGCATCCTAGTTTTTTCTTATAGATCATATGAGGATGACCAAAATTCCAAAATTTAAAATTATTGTTTTGGAGATATTTTGCAAGTAAAACAAGCTGAAGAGTTCCATAATTAGCATATTTTTTTTCTTTTGAACTAAAACCGCTTAAACTTGTATATGTATTTGCTATGATATATCCAACTTCTCCAGCAATTAATTGAGTAGAATCTTTACAAATCAACTCCACAGAGATAACTTTGAAATCATTGCTCTTATTATTGTTTGTATATAATTTTGTTAGTAACTCTGCATATTCATTTTTTAACCAATTATATTTATGTTGAGTATTTAACTTTGTAATTACTTCATTAAATCTACTATTGATACAAAGTTCATAATTGTTTTTATTTAAAAGTTTTTTAACCTTTTTGGAGATGTGAAGATTCTCAAAATCTAAGACAGCATAATCATGTTGTAATTCAGGAAGTAAAACTAAACCATTTTTGGTATCGTAACTAGTACTAATAAAACCTGCTTTGGCTAATTCTATGTAAAAGTCTTCACTCCAATTATCACTCCAATAATAGTTGTTTTGCATATTTGAACTTATGTGTTCTAGAAAATATTTTTTATCTTTGAGCTGATCAGGTGTAATATAGTAGGCTTTAGGAAGTTTATAGATAGTAATTCCTTATCAAAGATTTTATGAATTAAGTTTATTTTATTGAGTATATTATAACATTCTAATATAAGATATTTAAATATGCATTTAATATTTTTTATCATTAATAATGTTATAGTATACAAGACGATATGTGAATAAAGGTGTGAGTATGAAAGATGTTTCTTTAAGTAATAATCAGAAGCTTGCTATACGATGGAAGAAAGAGCATCGAAAGATTGTTACTTTAGCTGTTAAAATAATCCATGATTTTGAAATAAGTAGACTAGATTTACTCTGTAAGGATATTGAGACTCTTAATGAATTGGTATCAGCCCATCTTATGGATGAGGATGTAGAGTTGTATAAATTCTCTATGTTAGAAGAGTCTTTAGATGCGAGAATGAAAGAACTTATTGAAGAATTTATTGAAACTTTTGAAGAAACTAAAACAGCTTTAATAGATTTTTTAACTAAATACACACTTTCGCAGGCTATTTATAATCAAGAGTTTATTGACTCGTTTAAAGAGCTTGTTGATGTACTAGCAAAAAGAATTTCTTATGAAGAAAAAAACTTGTATAAGGTACTTCAAGAAAAATAATAACCGCAGTGGAGATATATATTTATTGTATAAATATATTGAATAAATTTTAATCATAACAAGATATATAAAATATATTTATATTGCTATACTTGGAATAAAATATATGAAAAGATTTTCATACATATAATGTGGGAGAATACGTTATGACAAAGTTTACAGATGTAAAATTAAATGATGAAATGTACTCTGTTGTATTTGGCTTAGGTAAAGTTGTATTCGTGCTGGCCAAATCACTTAGATTAGATGGATATTATGTGTTTGAGGTTGAGTATAGTGATGGAAGAAGAACACATTATACTGAAGATGGTAGAGCTGACTGGTGTAAAGATATTAATAAATGTATAAAAACTATATACTATAAACATGAGATAAATTTTGATGATATTGACACGACACAAAAGGGAAAAGTATTACCAAAATATAAAATTGAAAAATTAAGATCCGAAGACTCTTTAGAAATGATGAGTCCGGCTGGTTGTTGGATAGATGCAGATTTAATGCCGGATATTATGGTTGACAATGCGATTAATAATGGAGAATATCATTTATTTAGAAAAATGAAAACAAAAGTGTAAGGTTTAAAATCCGACCAGTTCAATGAAAACAAAAGTGTAAGGTTTAAAATCCGACCAGTTCAATGAAAACAAAAGTGTAAGGTTTAAAATCCGACCAGTTCAATGAAAACAAAAGTGTAAGGTTTAAAATCCGACCAGTTCTTGGATGAGATAGCGGTAGTTTTACTTAATAAATTCTAGGATATAATAATTTATGAAAAAGAAACTTTTGCTACTTGAAGATGATGTCGCTTTAAATGAGACTGTCGTTGATTATTTTGAAAGTCTTGGATTTGCGGTTGTTCCCGTTTATGATGGTAACAGTGCGTTAGATGCTATTTATGAAAACAATTTTGATTTACTGCTTTTAGATGTTAATGTTCCGGATATAAACGGTTTTGAAATATTAAAAAATCTACGAAAACAAGGTATTGCTACCCCTGCAATTTTTATAACTTCTTTAAACGCAATGAGTGATTTAGAAAATGGTTATGACAGTGGTTGTGATGATTACATAAGAAAACCATTTGCACTCAAAGAGTTAAAATTACGAGTTGAAACAATTTTAAATCGAGAGTTCTTTCATAATAACAGTGCCAAAATAGAGATTGCGACAAATATTTTTTATGATACAAATAGTAATCTCCTAAGTATTGATGGTAGTGAGATACAACTTAATAATAAAGATGCAAAACTTTTAAAACTATTTTTGCAAAATAAAGATACTCTTGTAACTCATGAAACCATTTATGCAACTCTTTGGGAGTATGGAGAAGATATTAGCGAGAGTGCTTTACGAACGTATATAAAAAACTTACGAAAATATTTAGGAAAAGAAAAAATTGTCAGTATTAAAAAACTTGGATATAGATTTACCACAAAGTGAAAAAAAGACACTCTATAGATTTTTATCTTTATATGTTTTTTTTACCATTGTAATTTTAGGTTTAGCTGTATCACAATACTATACTCTTCAAAAAGAGTTAGCAAATAGTGAAAGAACAATACTCTTAAATGAGTATGCAAACGATTTTATAGTTGCATTAAGAGATTTACATAATGACAAAACAGATACACTGCTTTACCCAAGAGATGAGAAGTTTAAAACCTCTTTGTATGGAGATGATTATAAACTGATATATTCAACCCTCTCAAATCCCAAAAATTTACTCACTGACATAACATATACGAGTAATAAAATCGTAAGATACATAACAAACCCACAAGATTATTATTTAAATACACAATATATTATAGTAGAGATTACAGATGATAAAGAGTGGCTAGAGAGCATCATCAAAATTATCATACTATATAGCTCAATATTTTTTATTTTTATGCTAGTTGTCGGATATTTTTTACTAAATCTTTTTTTAAAGCCGATGAAAGATGCTCTGCGTTTATTAGATACCTTTATTAAAGATACTACACATGAATTAAATACTCCTGTGAGTACTATCATGACAAATATTGAACTTATTGATAGGGATAGTATACAAGACCAATATCTTCTAAAAACAATTAATAGAATAGAAATAGGAGCAAAAACAATTTCCAATATATATGATGACTTAACATATCTTATGTTAAATAACAAAATCATATCAAATAATCAAGAGATAAATTTAAAGCAGTTGATAGAACAGAGAGTTGAGTATTTTTCTAGCTTAGCAAATATCAAGAAAATAAAGATCTTAACTCATTTAAATTCGGACGTGACATTAGTAATTGATAAAAAGAAAATTTCAAAACTGATTGATAATATTTTATCAAATGCGATTAAGTATAATAAAATAAATGGGTCTATTTACATCAACCTTGATACTAGTAAACTGAGTATTAAAGATACGGGTAAAGGTATTGAAGAAAAAAACATCTCTCTTATGTTAGATAGGTATGCTAGGTTTGATACAGTTGTTGGTGGATTTGGTATTGGACTCAATATTATTAAAATGATTTGCGCTGAGTACGATTTAAGAATAGATATAAAATCTGAATTCAATCAATGGACAGAAGTTTCAATAGTCTGGTAAATTCCACAATCATTCCACAGTTATATCTTATAGTTCTCTTGTAAGTAAAATTAAGGAGAACAAGATGAAAACAATTCAAAAAGTATTATTAGGTTTAGCGGTGTTAGGTTCATTAACAGCAGTGTCAGCAGATGGAGCGGCTTTATATAAAAAATGTTCAGCATGTCACGGAGCAAGTGGTGAGAAAAAAGCTTTAGGTAAATCAGCGATCATTAAAGGTTGGGAAGCTACAAAAACAGTTACAGCTTTAAAAGGATATAAAGATGGAACGTATGGCGGAACAATGAAAGGTTTAATGAAAGGTCAAGTTGTGTCTTTAGATGATGCACAAATTGAATCTATAGCAAAATTTATTGAAGCACAAAAATAGGAAAGGGGAAAATTATGAATAAGTTATTAAAATTAGTTTTAGCTAGTGCGATGGTACTAGCGGTGAGTACTACAGTTGCCTCTGCAGATGTTGCAAAAGGCCAAAAACTTTTTACTAAAAAACTAAAGTCGGCTTGTGGCATTAGTGGTGCAGTAATGGCTGGTAAGCATACTCAAGGAGAATGGACTGAGATTAATGGAGCTGGTAAATTAGCTGATGAAATCAAAACAATTTGTCCTGATGTAAAAGATGGTGCATTAAAAGATAAATATCTTGAGCACTACTTTGACTTCTTCAAAGAGTACGGAAGTGATAGCGGAAACGTTCCTTCTTGTTAAAAAACTGGTTTTTCTATAAAATAAATGATGAGTAAAATTAAACCACAAATTTATTTATTTACAGATGGGAGCGTTAATCCTCAGAGTGGAGAAGGAATAGGGGCTTATTTACTTACAAGTAAATTGGAATTGCCCCTGTCTTTATTAGAAAAAAATATTAAAATTAAAAAATTTGAAAATACCTCCTCAGCAAAATTAGAATTAGAAACTCTTTTATGGGCTTTAGATGAAGCACGCTTAAAGAACTTTAACATCACAATTTATACTGATTGCCAAAATATTATCGGTTTATCAGCTAGACGAGATGGTTTTGAGAAAAAAAACTATGTGACAGGCAAAGGGAAGTTGATAAATAATCATGAACTATATAAAGCCTTTTTCAAGAGATTGGACATTTTAGATTGTGCGTTTATGAAGGTAAAAGGGCATAAAAAAACATCTATAAAAAATCAGATAGATGAAATTTTTACTCTTGTTGATAGAGTTACAAGAAAGACTCTTAGAAAGATTCATTAAACTCACTCACCTTAGGTATGACTTTGTAGTTTGTCGTATTTTTTTTGCTTTTCTTTCATCCTTGTCTTTATGGTCGGAATTATATTAGAAAGCAAGGTATAATACTCAATATGAAAAACCTCCCGATATATGAAGTTATAGAAGATCTAAAAAGCGCATTAAAAATTAAACAAACACTTATTTTACAAGCGCCTCCTGGCGCAGGAAAAAGTACAGTTGTGCCTATCTCTTTACTAGGAGAAACTTGGCTAGAGAATAAAATAATAATCATGTTAGAGCCTCGTCGTGTTGCTGCTCGTATGCTTGCATCTCAAATGGCAAAACTTTTGGGTGAAGAGATTGGAGAGAGTGTCGGTTATCAGGTGAAAATGGATAGCGTTTACACAAAAAAAACAAAGATTTTAGTTGTAACAGAAGCTATTTTAATCCGTAGACTTCAAAGTAACCAAACGTTAGATGATGTGGCTATGATTATTTTTGATGAGTTTCATGAGCGAAGTATTTATACTGATTTATCGCTTGCCTTATCGTTACAAGTTCAAGAACTA
>CAXXJU010000041.1:0-13421 GCA_963668145.2 Geopsychrobacteraceae bacterium | reverse complement strand
TGATATCAGATTTAGGGATAACACCGTAATTATAGTTGGTGAAAATGGAGTTGGTAAAACTACAGTACTACGCTTGCTGTTCTATATTTTATCTGGCCAGTTGGGATTGATACCTCAATACAAATTTAATAAGATTTCGATATCAATAAATAGTAAAGAGTATGTCATTGAATATAAAGAGTTAATTGAAAAAATGAAAAAAGTCGATGAGCGAATGCTATGCAGCGTCTACCTCCTGGTGTACGTGAAAGATTCAGTGAAGCACTAGATAATTCTGGTGGATCCTTATTCTTAACTGACTATGAAAGCATTCTAGATGAATACAATATTCCTGCTAGATATATTTTTAAACAGCGGGATCTTTTTGAACAATATGAATTCGAAGGCTTGAATGAAATAGAGCAATCAATCAGTGAGATAAGAAGTGAATTAACATCTCAGATTATCTATCTTCCAACATACCGTAGAATTGAGCAAGAGTTGGGGAATATTATTCGAAACCTAGACAAGGAGGAGTGGCGAGAAAGGAATATACGACGAAAAAGTAAAAATGATAATGCTTTTATTGAACTTATTGAATTCGGAATGAAGGATGTTGATGAAAGCATCAAAACAACAGTTGAAGAATTAAAAGAATTTGCAAGAGAAAGCCTCAATACATTAACATTAAAGTACTTAGGAGATGTTGTTGATAAAGAATATGATAAAGTTGATATTGAAGAAATTAAGAACACTCCTGAAGAGAATATTCATAGCGTACTAGATAGAATACAAGAAAAGTATCCTTTCTATAAGTCACAAGGAACATCTTTTTCGCAGAATAAATGAGGTAAGAGGGGGCGCCAGTTTAGATGAGCATGCGAAAGTAATCTGTCATTACTTCTTGAAGCTTTTACAATTCCAACAAAAACTTCGAAAAAAAGAAGAAGAAATAGTAAAATTTTGCAATGTTTGCAACAGTTATATGGAAGATAAGGTCTTTAGTTATGACAGCACAAATTTTAACTTTACTATAGTATCAACGACGGATGATAAACGCAAAATTGAAATGAAACATTTATCATCAGGAGAGAAACAAATTGTTTCCTTGTTTAGTCATCTATTTCTTTCCAAAGAAAGTAGCTTTTTTGTTTTAATAGATGAACCGGAATTGTCTCTTTCTGTCCATGGCAACGAAAATTCTTAATTGATATCAGAAATAGTACTTTATGTACTGGAATAGTAGCGGTAACGCATTCACCATTTATTTATGATAACGAACTTGAAATATTTGCACATGGACTGGGAGAGTTCGAGGTATAACCATGTCAATGGTAGAAACACATAAAGAAGCAATTAGTAAAACGATTTCGTTGTATCATGAATTTCTAAGTCGCTATAATAAACGAAGAAAAGCTATCTATGCATTTACAGAAGGTAAAGAAGATTTATCGTTTTATAGGGGTATCATTGATGCAATCTTAGAAGAAGGCTGGAAAGTAGAAATATGGCACGCCGGTAACAAATCAAAGGTTTTTGAGTTGTATGACAAAGTGGACTGGGAGACTTTCAATCGTCACCAGATTTTGTTTTTTGTAGATAGAGATTTATCCGAGTATTTAGAAAATGCTCAACGAATTGAAGATAATATTTATATTACCGATTTGTATTCGATTGAGAATTATTACGTAGAAGAACAAACCTTTGAACGAGTAATTACAGAATGCTATGGTTTTAATATTATTGGGAAAGATGATTTGGATAGAATAGTCCAACATTACTGTGTTCAATTAGAAAGGTTCAGGAATTATGCTGTAGAGATTATGTCATGGATCATTGTTTGGAGACGCAGAGGACGGAAACCTTGTTTAAATGACATCAAGTTAAATGAATTATTTAGTATGAACGATACAATATTGGTGTTGAACGGTACTGAAAGTGATTTTGTAAAGAATAAAATACACCAGAGTATTGGAATCGACATAGATGAAGTAAACATAGATGAAGTAAAAGAGGAGTTTTTAGGAAAGGACGGTAAAAGTAAATTTATTCGGGGTAAATACCTTGCTTGGTTTCTGGTATTTTACTGTGAATGGGTATATTCGAATGTTAATCTTATTGTACCAACTATTGCGCAATCTCCTAAGAAACATATACAGTTGGGACAGTCAAATGCGTCATATATAATTGCACCACGTATACAGGCACCAATCAGTTTGATCAGGTTTTTACATTACAATATTGAGATGAATGATTTAAGCATTGCTATTTAACCAACAATTGGAGCAGACGTGGCTATTGTCATGGTTTGTGCTACTGGTTCCAAGATTAGAGTTGATTGAAAGAAGGTGATGCGAGCTGAATTGATGATATACTGTTGATTGGTAGCAGCACAAACGCATGCCAACTTAACGCCACGCAGCTCAATTGGATGTTATGTACACACAAAAAAAGAGGTGAGAAATGATAGCCTTTTTAATGATTTTTCAAATATTATTGCTCTTTTAGCTGTAATTTTCTCTATTATTTCGATAATTTTTGCACGGAAAAATATAAAAACTATAAAGTTTATTGAGACAATTACTAATCAGAGAATAATTTGGATTGACAACTTGCGTAATGATTTTTCGAAAATCCTTGTCCATGCAAATACACTTATGCAGTTCGAATATATTAGATATATGCAAAGAAATTATAATGGTGCTGATGATCCAGTTGAAAGAGATGCTTACAACTCTTTTCTAACACAAAAAAAATCTGAATATGAAAAATGCAGATTAAATAGTTATGAAATTGTGAATTTAATTGAATTGGCAATTTTAAAACTTAATGATACTGATGATATAGAATTGATCAAGCAATTAGAACAGCTTGAAACGATATACTATTACCAGAAATATAACGATTTAACAAAAGAATTTATAAAAGACCTTCGTATGCATATTAAACAGATTCTAAAATCAGAGTGGGAAAAAGTAAAAATGGAAACTATACGAGGTCGTGGAGTAAAATTTAAGAATTAAATATCAGAATAATTCATTCATTAGATGAATAGGAGAATTATTATGGAGTTAAAAGATTTTATAAAAGAAACAGTATCACAAATTTCATTAGCTATTATCGAATCAAACAGCGATTTACGAAATAATAACGTAGTTATTAATCCTAAAAGAGTGGCTGTTAGAGATAATGAACATGATAATATATATGGATTTATGCTAGATCCTGATGAAACAGATCAGTATAGAAGGCCTGTACATCAAATAAGCTTTAATGTTGCTGTCACATCATCAGAGGTAAAGGGAAAAAATGGAAAAATCGGGATAAATGTAGCTGGAATTGGTATGAATAGAAACGGTACAAGTGAATCTAAAGAAGATAACTACAGTCATTTATCCTTCAAGCTACCAATTGCGTTACCAACTGGAGATGTAGTAAATGATGAATAAGTAGTGTATGGATTTTGATATAAATACGTGTGTGGTACATAACCTGCAATTGGAGCAGTCATGGCTACTGTCACGGTTCTTGCTTACGCAAGAACACGTGCCAGCTTAACGCCATGCAGCTCAATTGGATGTTATGTTGGCTTTAATAAAATACATAAAAGATATATTAGGTAATTTAGATATATTAGTTCAATGTAATTAAAATTATGTAAATCTGTGAATATATGTTAAAATATCACTACTACTGCGAATTAATATAAAGAAGGTGTAACATGAAAAAGATAATGTGCATAACAATATTTATATCAATAAACGTGATTGTGTTTTCACAGAATCTAAACTTCAAATATTATTCTTCAATTCAAGATGAAGATTATGAAAGTGGTTTCAGCGGTTATGCTGCAGCAATCTATATAACGGAACAACAATTGCCTGAAATTGAGCAGAAAATTTCTACAATGGGTAGAAAAGTAAATAAAATAACAAGAAATAATTCATGGTTATGCTGGAAAGCATTAAGTGAATGGGAACTTTTGAATAATGAAAATTATTTAATAATATGCTCTGATAGCTTAACTTCCTGAAGAAGGCCTTGTTTAATTCTTGCTACTATACAAGAAAATGGAGGTTCATTCAGTTGGCAAGGTGTAGTGGTCAATAATGAAGACTTAAATAAAAAAGTCAATTAATATTAATGTAAAAATGAGAAGTAAGTTATTTAAAATGAATGAAGAAAAGTAATGAAAAAATGTTTACATATTCTAAAAAAAATAATCAGGAAAAGGAAATGACCAAAATCGCGAAATGAAATATATAGCATCGCGATTCATTGGAGGTGTAAAAATTATTTTGATATTTACATAGGTAATTACTATTAATTAGTGGAGGTAAAAGTGACTATTGAAACTATACCAGTTGAATTATTACACGGAATAAAGTGGACTGGGTGGCATGTCCGGTGCTTTCCGTAAATACAAAAAGTTGGTTAAGAAAGCGAAAAAACAACACGGACAAGAAGAAGCAAAAGAAGTTGCCGCTTCGTTAGCTAATGAAATGATGAAATTGTGGTATGAAGGTGATTATTTAGATAGTTGGGTAAATGTACAAGATATCAAAAGAGAGAAACTGCTTAGTTGGGCTGATGGAATTATGAAGAAAAATTATCCGACAACAAATGCTGATAATGAATCTCATAGATGTGCTTTCGCATTTTTAATCTGTGCTTATCTTGAATTTATGGACTGGCAGATTTCTTAACAGTGGAATTCGCCCTGACTACAAATAAATCTATAATACCATTCAGTAATGGAGAATAGTTTACTAGTTACAAATAATGATAGTTTGAATTAGGTCGAAATTAGGTAATATCGGAAGAGAGAATTATCTTTAGAAAGGTAAATAGGATATGAGCAACATAACCTGCAATTGGAGCAGATGTGGCTACTGTCATGGTTTGTGCAGCAGGTTTGAACGGGGAACAATAGTTTTAAGTTGTTCAGGTGAATAAGTGGAGTTATACTGCAAAAGAGTTGCAGCACAAACACATGCCAGTTGACGCCACACAGCTCAACTGGGTGTTATATTGACCCAGGGAAAAAGTCATGTACATCTAAGACAAATGTATAGAAACATAGTGTACAGTCAGGAATATTAAAGAAAGAAATTGAAGAAGGCCGTATAACGATGTTGATGAATCACAGATGTGATAACTTGAAACGATACATCTTAAAAAGTGCATATTGAAAAGAAGAATAAGAATTTAACACCTTACAACCAGGTAGCAATGGTGTAAAGACGCTGTATGATTCTGAGTATTAAAAAGCACCTGCATAGCTGTTTTCGATGTATAAAGACGTTGCATGTGTGTTTGGATAAAGTTGACAATGTATATACGATAAAGTATTATTAGATATGAATTCCATCATCTGGGATAAAAAAAAAATGAAAAACTCATTTTAGAGAGAAATATCTCTTTTGATGAATAAGCCAGATGATTATGGATGGAATGTACATGGATATTATTGAGAATCCAGTACGTGAGGGGCCAGATGTATTTTGTGATGGAAATACAAGACTATACGTGGATTGTCCCATTCATAATAGATGAGGATGATAATATCGTATTGAAGACTGCCTATCAGAGTCGAAAATACCACAAGAAATATCGAAGGAAATGATATGAAACGAAGATATAACCTTACTGCTGAAGAGAAGAAAATAGAAAATGAAATTGACACCTATCGATCCGTCACAGGTGAAAAGAGAAAGAAGGTCGAATCCATAATAGCTGGAGCCAAGAAGAAATAAGGCGATAAGCCTAAGAATTTCAAATTATGATTTAGAAAAACTAAAAGAGAAGGCAGAACAGGAAGGTTTACCGTACCAAACGCTTATTACAACGGTGCTTCATAAATACATTACAAATCAGCTATTTGAGAAGGATGAGATCATTAAGTCGTTCAGGCTGCTGAAGGAAGAGAGGGCAATATAACCAGCAATTGGAGCAGATGTGGCTACTGTCATGGTTTGTGCAGTAGGTAAACCAGGTGACTGAATATTTCAGGTGATTCCGGGTAGAAATCGTAGTAGAATGTATAAGAGTTGCAGCACAAACACATGCCAGCTTTAACGCCCACACAGCTCAATTGGATGTTATGTATAATATAGACAAAATAGAGGAAATGAGTTTTAGTGACAAAAAGACAAGTTGTAGAGTCCTACGAAAAAAAATACAAAAAACTATTGAAATTGCAACAAAAAAAATAACCGAATTGATCACTACAATTATAGCCAGTGAATCTATTCAAACTCATGCGATATTTTGGACGTACAAAAAGTATTGATAGCTATTCAAAAAAAGCAGATCGCTATGATAATCCAGATGAAAAAATAACTGATTATATTGGCATACGTATAATAACTTATGTTCAATCAGATGCAGATAAAGTTTGCAATATCGTGGAAAAAGAATTTAATATAGATAAAAAGAACTGTACAAATAAGAATAATGATCTAGGTACAGATAAAATAGGTTATCGATCAATACATTACATTGCAACGCTAAAAGAAGAGAGAACAAAATTAGTAGAATATAAAGATATGAAGGAATACTGTTTTGAAATACAAGTACGTACATTGTTGCAACATGCTTGGGCAGAAATAGAGCATGATAGAAAATATAAGTTCTCTGGTGTTTTACCGCTGACAATTCAAAGACGATTGAACTTAGTTTCAGCTGTACTTGAAGTTGCCGATAATGAATTTAATGCAATTGCAAAACAATTTGATGAGTATTATCAGTCAATTGAATTAGATATTAGAAATAAAAAATATGATGCCGAAATTAATTCTTCAACTTTGTTTGAATATGTAAAACAAAATTACCAGAAATATTTTAAAGGATTAGAATGGATAAAACTTTACCAAGAGAATAATGAAGAAATAATTGTTGAGCTTAAAGACTATGGTGTGCATACAATAAATGAATTAATTCAGATTGAAAAGGATGATTATTTTAAAAGAATAAGTAAATCAAATTATCACCAAACATTTATCGGTATACTTCGTGACTTGATGATAATTAATGACTATAGAAAATATTTCACAAAGGCCTGGAATAGACATTGGGACGGCATCGATAAAGAAACAGAAAGAATCTATACCGACTTTGGTGTGCCAATAAAAGAACTTTTTTCAAGATACAAATTATCACATCTGGAAGATGACGATGAATATTCTGAAGAAGATTATCCATTTTAATATACACATAACAAGCAATTGGAGCAGACGTGCCTATTGTCATGCTTTGTGCAAGTGAAAATTGGAAGCGAAATGTAAAATTCCAGGTGATTCCGGGCCAAAGTAATTGTATAATGTTGGTTTGTGAATCAGCACAAAGCACGCCAACTTTACGGCATGCAGCTCAATTGGATGTTATGCATACAAATAAATTAGATATTATGACAAAAGAAGACATATTGAAGATATTAAGCAATGAGAATGTTGTTTATCATTATACAAAGCATGATATTGCAATAAAGTATATTTTATATGAAACGCGATTACGATTGTCTCATAGGAAGGACTCAAAAGATCCCATTGAAAATGCAAAGCAATTATATTCATTTCACGGAGTGAATATTGATGATAAAGGACCAATAAAAACTAGAAGATATGAGTTTATATCAAAATATGAGCAGATGCTAAAAAATGCAAAACAAATTTGCTTTTGTAAAAATAAAAAAACCAATATGAAAAATGATATATACGACCAGGAAAAATATGGTTTTCTGAAACCAAGAATGTGGGATCAATATGCTGATGGATATAAGGGTGTTTGCTTATGTTTTCAAAAAGATGAATTAAAGAATGAAGAAAACTTAATCGCAAATGATGTTGAATATATAACTTATAAAGAGCTATCACGGAATCATCATAGAATTGATGAAAATATCTTATTGGAAATTGGTGCAGTCGATTATCTAAAAAGATATAAAAATGATTTTGCTAATCTATTCTTTAGAAAACATATCGACTATGAAAATGAGAATGAACACAGAATCATTTCTTTTAGTAGCAAAGAACAAGAATATATTGATATAAGAGATTCACTTATAGGATTGATAGTATCAAATTTAAATTTATCAAAATTTGAAATGGATTTATATAAAAAATACGCATCAGAAAATGAAATATTTCTAATGTATCTATATTGGACTGGTGAAGGTGTATTGATTAGTACAAATGAAGAAGATGAAAAATTAAAAGAGATTTGGAAGAATGTAATAAATAATACTCATGATGATGCATAACCTGCAATTGGAGCAGATGTGGCTACTGTCATGGTTTGTGCTTCAGGCGGGAACGGGAACAATAGTTTTGAGTTGTTCTGGTGAATAAGTGGAGTTATACTGCAAAAGAGTTGCAGCACAAACACATGCCAGCTTAACGCCACGCAGCTCAATTGGATGTTATATTCAATAAAATTTGGAGATATATGTGAAAATAAATAGTTTTGACAAAGATATACATGCGATTTTGGAATCTTCCTTCTATGTTATTCCCCGTTTTCAAAGACCTTATTCATGGGACAAAGATAACATACAAGAATTCTGGCAAGATTCAATTGTAAACAATGATGATGAGTACTTCATAGGCGCGCTCGTTGTATTTAAAAGAAAGGATAAATCATATGGGATTGTTGATGGTCAACAACGTTTGACTACAATAACAATAATGCTTTCTGCTTTAAGAAATGCCTACAAAGAAAACGGATTTCAAGAGAATGCAAAAGGGCTACATGGACTAATTGAAAGAAATGATATAAACAATGAAGCTCGGTATATAATAAAAACAGAAACATCATTTCCTTTCTTTCAAGAATATATACAAAAATACGACCAACCCGATCTCAATAGTGAAATAAAAACTGAGGAAAGAGTTATTGAATCCGCGCAAAAGCAAATAAATGATTTGATAAAGGATGCAATACTGTCAATTAGATCAGATTCTACTATTGATGAAGAGAATAAAGAAAAAAAGATTCTATTAAAGCTAAATTCAGTTAGAGATAAGATTCTTAATCTGAAGGTTATATTCATCGAATTGGATGATGAAAATGATGCATATTTAATTTTTGAAACACTCAATACTAGAGGTAAAGATTTAGCTCCTTCGGATTTAGTCAAAAATTTATTATCTAGAAATATAAAACCTACAAACAAAGATGTAGATATAGTAAAGATTAAATGGGGGAGTATCGTTGAGGTTGTAGAAAATGCTCCAGGAGAATTGTCTGTTAATAATTTTCTTCAACACCATTGGCTGGCAAATTATGATTACACGAGTAATAAGAAGCTATACAAACAAATAACACAAACAATAAAAAAAGATCAAGCTAAGGACTATCTTAATGATTTAGAAAAGCAATCAACAATTTATAGGTATATTAATGAGCCACGATTTAAAGATTGGACAAATGAAGAGGAGAAAATAAGATCCTCATTGGAGGGGTTGGATATTTTCAATGTAAGACAACCGCTACCTTTGATTTTATCAATAATGAATAAATATGAAACAAAGAAACTAAGTAAAAAGCAAACAATCAGTATATTAAAAACTGTAGAGAACTTTATATTTAAATACACCGCTATTGTGACTACACAATCGACTGGTGGTTTATCAATGATGTATTCAAGTTATGCGCGAAAACTTACTGCTGCAAAAAGTGAAGGAGATATTAATAATGTTTTAACAGAAATAAAAAGTAAACTTAGAGAACTGTCACCAGATTTTGATGTTTTTAGATTAAGCTACATTTCGCTGCAGTTTTCAAAGCGATATACTAAAGAGCGAAGACTTATAAAATACATATTATCAAAATTCCATAATGAACTTAATCAGTCTCATATAACAGATTATTCTCAAATGACGATTGAACACCTTTTGCCACAGGAAAGGATAAATAAGTACAAAAATGCTGAAGAAGCTATATATAGCTTAGGAAATTTGCTTTTGGTTAGTAAAGACCTCAATGGAAAACTTGGTGACAAAGATTTTGAACAGAAAAAACAGATCCTTAAGAGTCATGGTTGCGCAATAGATGAACATATTGCAAATAGCAACAAGTGGCATAAGCCTGAGATACATAAAAGGTTAGAATGGATGGCTAAAAAATCATACGATGAATTCTGGCGATTATGAATATAACCAGCAATTGGAGCAGTCATGGCTACTGTCACGATTCTTGCTTACGCAAGAATACGTGCCAGCTTAACGCCACGCAGCTCAATTGGATGTTATGTTGACTGGGGTACGGACCACAGACAGAGCGGACGGTTAGCCACTATCATAGTGTACACTCTCCGATGAGGTTTCACCTCATCGGAGGCGCGCATGCCGTGGAAGGAGAAAACAGTAATGGACCAGAAGCAGGAGTTCATTCTGCTATGGAAAGCTGGAAAACACACTGTAACTGCTCTGTGTGAAATCTTTTCGATTAGCCGTTCGACTGCCTACCAATACATCAATCGATACAAACAGTTTGGATTTGCTGGATTACAGGAACGCTCCCGTAAACCCGCATAGCTTTCCACGGAAGACAACAGATGTGATTGAAGAGGAGATCGTAAAACTCCGTGAGAAGCACACCAGGTGGGGTAGCCGGAAGCTTCTGGTCTTGCTTGAGGATAAGTTTCCGCACGGCCGATCTGCCTGGCTACACGACAATCAGACAATATCCTGAAGCGTCATGGGATGGTGAAGGAGCGGAAGCGCCGCGGGAAGGTGGAACCGAAGAAACCTATTTTCGACCCGCAGGTTCCCAACGAGGTGTGGAGTGCTGATTACAAAGGTAAATTCCGCATGGGCAACAAGAAATACTGCTATCCGCTGACGATAGCAGACTCATATACTCGCTATGTGTTTGCTGCCAAAGGGCTGCATTCAGCCACTACGGCAAACACAAAGCCAGTATTCATCGATGTATTTAGAAAATATGGCCTTCCATTGCAGATTCATACGGACAACGGTGCTCCGTTTGCCCACATCAACTCCCTGGGGAGACTCTCAAAGCTTTCTGTGTGGTTCATGGAGCTGGGGATCCAACCGGTCTTCTCCGATCCTGCCCATCCGGAGCAGAACGGTCGCCATGAACGCATGCACCGGGAACTGAAGGGTGAGTGTACCCGACCACCGGGACATTCGCTGCAGGCGCAGCAGCGCAAGCTGAACAGGTTTGTGAAGGAGTATAACGAGCTCAGGCCGCATGAAGCATTGGGGCTGAAAATGCCGGCTTCAGTGCATGAGATTTCAGATAGAAAATACCCGGAAACGATAGTAGAATGGGAATATCCGAAGGGCGTGATAGAGAAATATGTCAGTCGCAACGGAGCAGTGAGAACGGGAAGAAATGCCTGGCTCTTTCTGACGACGGCCCTGGCAGGAAAGAATGTTGGGTTTGAAGAAATCGGCAACCGGATCTACCGAATCTTCTTTAGAGAATTCTTTCTCGGATATGCAGATATGAAAGACCGGAAAGTCTACGATATCATGACCTATAAGGATGAGTTGAAACTGTAAGGGATGTGGTTGGATAATAGTCCGCGATGTCCTGGTTTTTACATGGAATTTGTTTAAATATTAAATCTTGTCTCTTTCGTAGTAACTGTAAGAGTGATAGAAAGGAATAATTGACAAATGCCTGAAACAATGATTGTAGAAATACCCCAGTTAGGATTAACTAAAATAAATTTCTACGAATGTGCAGAGATTATATACAAACATTATAAGAAACATAAAGAATTTGAGCGTCTGCGAAAAATACCTCAATTAGGAAGTATATCGAATGCCCTACCTTGTGCGACTCATACGAAATACAATTATCTTACTTTTCAGCTTGCATTAGTCGATCTATTTACTAATCAGAATAAAGGAACACTTCATTATGCTACCGGCGCAATAACTACAAACAGGGGAAAAGTTGAAGGATCCTCCCTTCTTAAGCTTTGGATTATGTGTTCCAGTTATGGTCATTGCCCAAATACCCTGTCAGATGAAAGATTTTTACAAGACTTATATACTGAAAGAAAAGGTTTTCGGACGTACTTTAATAGTGTAATTGATGATGATGAAGTGTTAGAAAGTTTTAGGAATAGCTTATTAAATCTAGAATACCGATCATTTCATCATTTGTTATCAATATATCGATTAAAAAAAGATAAAAGTAAATATATCGAAGGAATTGTTGAATTATATAAATTGTTATTGGTAAATGAGAAATTTGTTTCAAACGTGACAGATATTGCAAAATTACAATCACTTAAGAATATCTATTCTATTATACGTAAATTATCAATTATTGTTATTGATAGCAATAGTACGCATGTTCCAATAAATTTCAACTTCCTCGCTTTTATCAATACAATTGACAATATCGAGAATAGTTTCCTGAGAGTTGATCCTTCAAACATACTCGATAGTTTTTTGGAGTATCTTACATTAGATATTTATCATAGTATAAAAGCAGTTACGATAGAAGAATCTAGAAACGAATATTGTGTACAGAAAATGAGGGGTGGTAGTAATTATAGAAAATTAATTAAGGAAATGCTTGGTGCGAAAATAGGTGAAAATAAAACAATCAGTCTAATGCACTATCTTCGTTCGGAGATCGATACAACTTCCTTAGTTTCAAGTGACTTGCTAAAGTTGAACAGAATCCGAAGAAACCTAAAGAAACATGAAATCATAGTTTCCATCCGGAAAGATTTCAGTGAAAGTAAAATTGTGATTGACTTTATGTTTCCCAAGCAGATTACTTTCAAAGAGTTTGTAGGAAAATCTGCAAATTTGTTTTATTATACAACAGAAGCATTACTGGGGTTACATAACGAGTATTTGCAGAATAAGTTAGATCAACTTCAAGATGAATACGATGAAATAGAAAAATACATAATACCAGATAAATTGGATGACTTTCAGCGAGAGGTTATTGAGAAAAAAATTCCAGACTACGCTTTTAGTCACTTATTGCATGTTAACTGGTTGGTGTATGAATTAATCAATAGTCTTTTAAAAATTGTGTTTGGTGAACAATATTACTTGGGGAAACAT
Organism: Geopsychrobacteraceae bacterium; assembly: GCA_963668145.2. Classification (GTDB taxonomy): domain Bacteria; phylum Desulfobacterota; class Desulfuromonadia; order Desulfuromonadales; family Geopsychrobacteraceae; genus Seleniibacterium. Next base: position 381 of record CAXXJU010000041.1, on the reverse strand, counting down.
GATAAGAATCTAGATAACTTGTATATAAAGCGAGAAGACGAACCTCTCGATGATTTCTTTGATTATTTGATAGAACAAAGATGCAAGGAAATGGTTGATCCAGACATATTGCATGAAATCAATCATTTTAAGCATATTGCTAATAGAAAATATGATGGAATTAAATTGGGGTTATATCAACGTATAGACATTTTTGACCGCAGTATGCCGCCCAGTAAATCGACAGTTACTGATTTGGATTCAATTCTAATCAAAATAGGGAAGCGAGAATTAGTAATTGAGCTATTTGAAACAAAAAACACAAGAGGAAATAGATCGAAAAAGGCAAAGAAGGAGCTTGTAAAGTTTGTCAAGCCCATATTGAGAAAAGATATTATTTCG
>CAXXJU010000040.1:0-7527 GCA_963668145.2 Geopsychrobacteraceae bacterium | reverse complement strand
AAACAAAGGATATGCCAAAGCAGACTTGAACCTGTAGCATAGAATGGAGACAAGACACATACCTCCAAGCAAACGATGGTCATTTGGAGTTTCCCTAATTTCCCTGGGGTTACAGATAGTATCACATGTTTCTGCGCAAGGGATTTCTGATCTCTTTCCAGGTAAGGGTATCCCCCTTGGGGACATATCCCATTCTCCTTGAAATCTCTTGGGCGGTATACCGGATGCACTCTGAAAAGAGCTCAAGTTTCTTTCCGATAATCTCTTTGTCCATACCCGAAATACTGCAAGCGGCAATGGGTTCGCCAGAATCGGGAACTATTGCCGTTCCTCCTGTTTTTGCCGCCGGGCAGGCTGAAGCAACGGCATGAAGCCGGTGTACGCCCTCTGACAGCATTCAACCTGGGGACCGGACAGCTGGACGCTGTAAAGATGTCGGTCCTATGCCAACACCTAAGGACAGGAAAGGGGGGAGACTCAGAGGGCCCAGCTCACCAGCATGGATTGCTCTGGGCAAGGAACTCGGAGGAAACCCGAAGCCAATGAGGTTCGGTAAGGCCTGTCATGGCCTGAAGACAGGTGTCGTCCAAGGACTGGACAATCCTATCCCCACAGATGTAACACAGAGAGTCCGGCTACGATGTGATGGCAAGGAAGTCCTCTACGGTATACTCACCCAGCATGGAGAGTATTTCATCCAGAGGGATGTCTTCGATTCGCTTGAAGCGGATACAAGACTTTCCCATATCAGCCTTAAGCCCTCGCTTTGCGAAGGCCATTTCCAACTGTTCCCTTTTTTCAGGTGAGGCATATATCGCCATCAGATAGAGCGAACAGTGGTGTTTTTGGGCTGCCAAGGCTACAAAACTCAACGGCTGTTTGTTGTAGGTAGGACCCGAAACCTCCAGAGGCACTTCGTACGTGACCATGCCCCAGCGAAGTGATTCGACAAAGCCGCTGTCAATGCAAGCAAGCAGTTTCTCCCGAACCTCTTCCACGAGAGATCTCCACCGGTCTGGTATCTGACTGATATGCTCATCTACTGCCTTGCTGTCGTGTTTCATGCTCGGTTGTTGTCCTCATGACGAAAGATATGATCACTATGGGAACAAGTCAATACTGGGGAAGATACCCTCTTGCCCTACTCCATTGCAGTGATGAAGGCCTTGACAGCTTCAGGGTGTTCCTCAAACACATCATGTTCGCCCTTGAGTATCTTTTTTAGGATTATGCGCATGATGCCTTTCTGTTCGGCAAATACGATTCTCCCGCCAAACCATCCCTTGGCGACAGCTGCATCCAAGAGTGACTGGGGGAAGTTGTCGACAAACTGTTTCTCATGATTGTCCTTGTCTGTGCTACAGATGAAAAGCCCTAGCCTCTTGGTGCTCAGCTGCCCTTCGTGTTTGACACAGAATTTCCGCAAAGCCCCTGAAAGGCGACCTGCATGTATCCCCCCGCCAAGTATGATAGTATCATAGGCATCGATAGGGAGCCTTTCAGCGCCTTTTTTTACATCCACCAGTTCCGTCCGGTTCCCTTCCGTCGCCAAACCTTCTGCTATCTCTTGTGCGCATGCATGCGCATACCCCTGATGAGAGGAGTAGATAATTGCTGTCTTCATGCTTCAAGCCCTCCACATGGCAATGCTTTTCATTACTATACCATCACACAAGTTGTGACAACAATCCCTGTACACTACCAATACTGGTCACTGCACTAGATGGGCCTTCCCAAAAGCCATATGCATGCCAAGCTGCATGCACATAATCCCCTTACCTCAGATTTCTGATGCTATGCATTGTTGTGAACATAGGGGGTATTCAGCTACAATAGGGAGTGACATCAATCCAGGGGACCTACCATCATACAGGGCTATGCCCTACCGTATGGTTTCGGAGAAGAAGGAGCGTATGTATGCACTATCGGGAAATTGGCAACACAGGACGCAAGGCTGGAATCATTGGGCTTGGCTGCGAGCATCTGGACAAGAAGCCGTATGCCCAAGTGCAGCAGACCATTGGGGCTGCACTTGAATGCAACATCAACCTTCTGGATGTGTTTATGCCAGGAAAGGAAGTTAGGGAAAACATTGCCAAGGCACTTGGTCCCCGCCGTAAGGATGTGATGATCCAAGGGCATATAGGATCAGCCAATCTCAATCAGCAATATGACATTTCACGTGACCTTCCGACGGTAAGGCGTTTCTTTGAAGATCTTCTGAGAATCTTTGGATACATCGATTTTGGCATGATGTTTTTTATTGATTCGGATGAAGATTACCGAGGGGTTTTCGAAACCGGCTTCGCTGAATATGTACTCGACCTCAAGCAAAAGGGAGACATCCACCACATCGGATTCAGTTCGCATAATCCCCACACAGCTCTTCGTGTCATCAATACTGGAGTTCCAGAAATGATGCTGTTCAGCATCAACGCCGCCTTTGACATGTTGCCATCCGGTGAATATGTGTTCGATCATTTTGACAAGGGCTTTGGAAACGATCTGTTTCGGGGCCTCGATCCCAAACGTGCCGAACTCTACAAAGTGTGCGAGCAGAAAAAGATTGGTATCACCGTCATGAAGACCCTAGGTGCCGGGAAGCTGATATCAGCAGCACATTCACCGTTTGAAAAGCCTCTGACGGTGCAGCAGTGCATGCACTATGCCCTGACCCGTCCTGCTGTTGCAAGTGTCATGATGGGCTGCCAATCAGGAGAAGAAGTGCTGGATGCGGTTCGCTATCTGGACATGAGCGACGAAGAACGGGATTATGCGGATGCCCTAGGCTCATTGCGTAACGACTTTGGCGGCAATTGTGTGTATTGCGGTCATTGTCAGCCTTGTCCGGTGAACATTGACATTGCCACCGTCCATACGTATCTGGATGTTGCACGCCTAGACCCTGCAAACCTGCCGGATATGATACGAACGCACTATCGGGCCTTGGGAGCCTCCCCCAAGGAGTGCATCGCATGCGGCAGGTGTGAAGAACGCTGCCCCTTCGGTGTTCCGGTCATACAAGATATGGCTGAGGCGGAGAGACTGCTTCGCTAGATTGCCGGGATGTGGTTTCTTGCCATTTGCCATCTGAGAGGGGTATCCTTCTTGTGCATTGATCCGAAAGCAATTCAGCCCTGATCCCAGTTGGAATTGTCAGGAAGGTCTGTCCTGCATTGTATCGTAATATTTTATAAAAAATAGTATAATAGTTATAGAATGAAGCAAATTATCCTATTACTATATGCAATATAGAGTTTTACTGATCAATTCCAAGGGAAGTAAGGTGAGAATCCTTCACGAGCCCGTCACTGTAATCGCTGACGAACCTACAAGAGCCACTGGGAGACTGGGAAGGTGTAGGCAAGGGAGAAGCGTAAGCCAGGAAACCTTGGTTGACTAGAGAGAAAAGAGCTTCGTGGGTCAAGCTACTACGTACACATGGATCTGAAGGAGTATGTATGGCTGACATGAAAGCGCTCTCGGAGTTCCTGCAAAAGGGCAAGGCAAAGGACGTGAAGGAACTGACACAGCAAGCTGTAGACGAAGGGATGAAACCTGAGGAGATCCTCGACCAGGGTCTGCTTGCAGGGATGAGCATCATCGGTGTCAAATTCAAGAACAATGAAGTGTTCGTGCCCGAGGTCCTCATCGCCGCAAGGGCGATGAATGCAGGCATGGCGATCCTCAAGCCGCTGCTTGTCGCTGACAATATGGTCAGCAGGGGGACAGTGGTGTTAGGCACAGTGAAAGGGGATCTGCACGACATCGGAAAAAACCTGGTTGCCATGATGATGGAGGGCAAAGGCCTTACGGTCATCAACTTGGGTACCGACGTTTCCCCATCACGCTTTGTAGAAGAGGCGATAGAGCATAAGGCCGATATCATTGCATGCTCTGCCCTACTGACCACGACCATGCGTGAGATGGAGAATGTGGTCAAGGCTGTGAGGGATGCCGGCCTTACAACCAAGGTGATGATAGGCGGAGCTCCGGTGACGGACTCCTTCAAGGAGAAGATCGGAGCTGATGCATACACACCCGATGCGGCTACGGCCTCAGAGGTTGCATTGCAACTGTGCAAGGCCACAGCATAAGCGCCAATGAGAAAAGGAAGATGCTCGTACGCAAGAGAGTCTTCCCGTCAGTAGGACATGACAGGTGCTTCTTCTAGGGAGAAGCACCTATGCACGTACCAGGTTCTCTTCTCGAAATTCCAAGTAATGAGGATAGCAAGCATGGCACATAGTGGCGTCCTGACTGTGTTCACAGAGGGAAAGGGGACAGTCCTTCCCATACCAGAAGGCATGAGTGTGCTTCAGGTGCTCAATGATGCAGGGTTGGGTGATATCCCCGCTCCTTGCGGGGGAAACGGACTCTGTGGCAAATGTCTTGTACAGGAATTGGGAGACAATTCCCTGCCCCTCCACCCTGATGAGCGAAGGCTCCTGACACCATCACTGGCAGAACAGCGTATCCGTCTTGCCTGCAGGATGAGACCGGAGAAAGGAGAAGAGATCTCCATCGCTCTGCTCAGTGGGAAAAGACAGGCCCACATTGTCTCAGAATTCCTAGACAGGTCGGTTAGCTCACTCCGACGTAAGGATTGCCCCTCCCCCTCCTACGGGTTTGCGATAGACATAGGGACAACCACTGTAGTGGTCTACCTTGCTCGTCTCGACACAGGGCAAGTGCTTGACAACCGCTCCGCCATCAATCCGCAGGCCGCATACGGTGGGGATGTCATTACCCGTATCCAATACACGAACGAACATCCCAAGGGCCTTTCGCTTCTCCAACATATCCTGGTAAGGCATCTTGGCCGTCTTATGGAGGATCTGACAGATGCCCATCAGGTCAAGAAAGAGAGCATCAAGGAAATTGTAGCGGTGGGGAATCCCACCATGATCCACATCCTCGCAGGAAAGGATCCTTCTGGGATCGCAGTCGCTCCTTTCACCACTAGGATACAGGAACCTCTCACCCTCAGCTCCAGTGATGTTGGTTTTGTTGATTTCGGACAAGCCAAGCTCATCTTGCCAGGGGGAGTCTCAGCCTATGTCGGATCTGATGTCACCGTTGGGGTCAGCTCTTCCCATATCATGGAAAAGACCGAACCTACCCTCTACATCGATATCGGCACGAACGGCGAGATGGCCCTGTTTGACGGGGAGGTCTTGTATTGTTGTTCCTCTGCAGCAGGGCCTGCATTTGAAGGGTCATCCATATCCCAGGGGATGGGCGCAGTTGAGGGGGCCATCGACCATGTATGGCTCACAGAGGAAGGTCTTGTAGGGCATAGCACGATCGAGTGCGCCCCGGCTGTCGGTATCTGCGGGTCCGCCATCATCGATATCGTGGCCCTGATGCTCACCCTTGGCCTGGTCGATGAGACGGGAGCCATGGTAGGCGACCATCCGCTGGCAGAAAAATACCTCTATAGAGGCAAAGCCGGTCTTGCTTTTCGTATCACTGATACGGTAAGTTTTACCCATGGTGATGTGCGGCAAGTACAGTTGGCCAAGGCTGCCATTGCAGCAGGTAGTGCCGTAATGCTTGCAGAAGCACAGCTTGGGCTCCCATCACTGGGATCTGTTTGCATTGCAGGGGGCTTTGGCTCCTTCATCAATGCAAGGACCGCCATACAAATAGGATTGCTCCCTGATGTGGGGCTGGAAAAGATCCTTGTCGTTGGCAATGCCGCTGGGAAAGGGGCCCTGGATATGCTTCTCATCGATGAGGAAGCTTCGAGGGTGGAACAGATCCGAAACAGGGCACACTATATCGAATTGTCATCATCGCCGGAGTTCAACGAACAGTATGTCCGGCAGATGATGTTTTTGGAAGGCGATGATTGAAAACTACTACAGCGACTCCCCAGGGTATCAAGGACATCTCCTCACACTACAGCAAGGCAACGCTCATACCCTGCAGGGTATTGGATGTACAGCATCGCACCCTGGAGGACAACGAACACGGTGACCTGGCAAGTCTGTTCGGTCTCATTGACCCCACCTGGGAACAAACCTGCATGGAGACACACCTACATAGTGCCATGTTGTCAGAACGCTTTGGGGGTTCCTACATCTACTTTGGCCTCATTTCCCTGTTGTACTGGGTCAGTCCGGTCATCATACAGGGTAGGATGGAGTATGCCATCATAGCAGGGCCGGTGAGGACTCTTGATGCTGCTGAAGTACTGGAAGAGGTGATGCTCGAGCATAGTGCAGACAAGGAGGAGCTCCTTCGCATAGTGGATGCCATTGCCTATGTAGACAGCAAGCGTGTCCACAGCCTGTCGGAGATATTGCGCATATGTTCCGGTTGGGCCTCAGGGTATAGCGAACACCATATGGTGGAATCACGTCAGGATCTGGAATTGCAATCGCGTGTTTCCGAAACCATACATAAGCTGAAGGGGGAGAAATCGTGTCAGTTTTACCGCTACCCCATTGAGAAGGAGAGCTCCCTGCAAGATGCCATTCGATGGGGAGACAAGGCAAAGGCCATGCTTCTCATGAATGAGCTCCTTGGGAACATCTTTTTTGCAAGCGGGAACTCCATGGAACGCATCACCTTTCGTGTGATGGAACTCTTGTCGCTCCTTGCAAGAGCCGCGGTAAGAGGAGGGGCAGACGAAGAGCAAGTGCTTGCCAAGAGTCTGGCTTGCCAAAAGGAGATTCGTCACTACGCATCTTTGGATGGGATCTCCGTCTGGCTTTCCAAAGTCCTGCATGCATATATGGAGATGGTGTTTGTCTCCATGGATAGGGAGTATGACCCAACCCTCGCCAAAGCCCTACGCTACATACATGCCAACTATGACACGCATCTCTCCTTGGAAGAGGTGGCACACTACGTACGATTGAGCCACAATTATTTCAGCAACCTCTTCAATTCAAGGATGGGAATCTCCTTCTCGTCCTATGTGAATAGGATTCGAATAGAGCATGCCCAGAACCTGTTGCTCGATACCTCCATCCCTATCATTGAGATTGCCTCTTTGGTAGGCTTCGAGGAGCAGAGCTATTTTTCCAAGGTGTTCAAGGATCAGACCAATCTATCGCCAGGGAAATACCGCAAACAAGCTGGATATTTCCCTTCCGAAAGACAGGAAATTCATGCTGAAAGTAATGGCTAAGTCACCAATCGTACTATAATGTAAAAAATAGTATAATAATTATAGAACGTATGCTCAAACCTCCGTTACTATATGCAATATAGGGTTTTATCAACTGTTTATTCTCGACAGGCAAGCAAAAGGCTATGCATGCGAGGGGGGATGAGGGAATCAGTCGATCAAGATGATGACTGCCTCACCCGGGGACAATTCCATGCAGGATGATTGGTGAAGCCGTGCACTCCTCCCCTTAGGTGGAGAAGGCAGTACAGTAGACAAAAAATGGCATAAGGGGTATCTGATGACAGGAAGAGAGAGAGTTTTACGTACCATACAAGGGTTAGGCACCGACAGATTACCCTGGGTTCCTTTCACAGGGGTCCATGCAGGCAAGCTAGTGGGCTACA
>CAXXJU010000039.1:0-21130 GCA_963668145.2 Geopsychrobacteraceae bacterium | reverse complement strand
CTGGATTTTTATCAGATTCCTCAAGCCCGGCAGGAATTGAGCTTTTTTCATGATCAAATCCCGGTTCTGACCTTCTACAGCAAAGCTTTTAATTCTCGTCAACTTTTTTTAAAACGTCTTCTCGATATTTTCGGATCTCTCGTCGGGTTGTTGTTAACATGTTTGCTGCTGCCTTTTATTGCATATGCAATCAAACGGGATTCTCCAGGACCTTTACTTTTTGGTCAGGAGAGAGTCGGGCAAAGTGGCAGGATGTTTCGTTGCTGGAAGTTCCGTTCTATGTATATAGACGCGGAGGAGCGTAAAAAAGATTTAATGGCGCAAAATGAAATGAGCGGGGCGATCTTTAAAATCAAAGATGATCCGCGAGTCACCAAGGTTGGCCGTTTTTTACGCAAAACCAGTTTGGATGAGCTGCCGCAATTTTGGAATGTCCTCAAAGGAGAAATGAGCTTGGTTGGGACTCGGCCACCAACCCCCAATGAGGTGGCTGAATATGAAAATTGGCATCGCCGTAGGATCAGCATTAAACCAGGGATAACCGGAAACTGGCAGATTAGCGGGCGTAGCTCCATTGAAGATTTTGACTCAATTGTCAATCTTGATCTGCAGTATATCGATAACTGGACAATTTGGCTTGATATTAAAATTCTTATAAAAACAATCTTAGTGGTATTTTCCCGTGAAGGAAGCTGCTGAGCTGTCTTTTACTCTTGTCTGGTGTGGCTTAACCGCGGAATCCATGACCCCTGTTGTGGAGTGCGGAGTTGAGGCGTTGGTAGATGTCACTCGGATTTTCCAGGGGGACCACTGGTTCTCTAATGTTGCGGTCAGTGACTTTTCTGCGGGAATAAGGTTTGACTTCATAGATAAGTATCCGCTATTTTCATTCATTGCGAAATAACTATCTGTTGATTAATAAAGGGGATGCAATGGCTTATTATTTCAAGCCTTTTGTAATTATTTGTTTTGTTTTGGGGTTGAGTTTTAATTGCCCTGATTTAGCTTGGGCCGTACCAGCTACCAGCCAAATCCCTTTAGATAGTTGGGTTTATTCCGCTCTGGATAGAATTAGCGCGCTTGGGCTGGTCGACTCGTCACTTCAAGGAACCAGACCCTATACGCGATTTGAAGCTGCCAGACAGGTTGAAGAGGCCCTAACTGTCGCGCAGTTTCAGGATGTTTCGCCGGCTATTTATGGTCTTCTCAAAAAATTGGAAGGTGAGCTTGCTGATACTTTGGCTGACCTGCGAGAGGATTCTTCAGCTGGGTATTTCAAATTGCGAGAAGTGCAACTCAAATACGTTTATCAGAGCGGTGATGAGTCCACCATTGCCGGGAATGGAGTTGTCGCTAGCCAGCATGCTCTCAATTATAATAATTATGGTCTCAATTATCAGGAGCAGAATGCTCAAGTTATTCTGCAAGGGGAAGCCCGGCTTGGTGGTTTTTTCCTGATTGATTTACGTCCGTTGATTCTGTTTCAAACCGGTGATGATAACGATGCTGATATGACCTTGCTTGATGGCAGGGCTGTGGCTCAGTTAGGTTCATTTGAGATATCCGTCGGCAGACAATCACTGTGGTGGGGGCAGGGAAGGCACGGTTCTCTGGTGTTGACAAACAATGCCAAGCCCTTGGATATGGTTCGAGTGACCAACTCAACTCCGTTTCTGTTGCCTTGGTTTTTCAAGTATCTTGGTCCGTTTCGATTTGATGTCTTCTGGAGTCGATTGGAAAAAGATCGAACTGTTGAAAAACCTTATTTCGCCGGGTTGAGGATTGATACCAAGCCTTTGCCATGGATTGAGTTGGGGGCTTCCAGGACGGTTATGTTCGGAGGCAAAGGACGACCACACGTTGATTGGAATGATTTTATCACTATTTTGGGTGGTAAAAATCTATCCGGTGGGGAAGATACCAGTAATTCAATTGCTGCTTTAGATGTCCGGCTCGTTCTGCCGTTTTTATGGAATGCTGAGGTTTACGGTGAATATGGTGGGGAAGACGAAGCAGGTCATTTTATTGCCAATACTGCCTGGCTGGCAGGTTTGTACCTGCCTAAGATTGATCCCTCCGGGCGGTTAAGTTTGCGTTTGGAACAGGCCGACTTATCTCAAATTGACGACAACTCGCCGGTCTGGTATCGGCACGGCATTTATCGTTCCGGCTACACCTATAAAGGGATAATCATGGGTCATCATGCCGGAGGTGGGGCAAAAGATACCTCACTGGAGGTTGAAGCCATACTCAGTGAAAATCTTTTGCTGACTGTAGGTTTTGATTACGAGGAAAGAGGCTTTGACCAACCTGTTCATGAGAAATATAAAGAAATATCCACCGCTCTTTCATGGGATTTTACCGAACACCTGAGTCTTGATTGCTCAGCCCTGTATGGAAAGGTCGATAATTTTAATTTCGAATCTAATGATAGTGAAAATGTGAGTTTGGTTTCTGTTGGCTTGCGGGGGCATTGGTAAATGAAAGCCCGTATAAGGAGTTTGGTTGTGCTGATGAAGTTTAGTCATTTGCTGTTTTTTCAGATATTGATTGTCGGCGTTTTTTTATTCCCGACGGTGGCTCTCTCACAGGTCATGCCAGCGGAAATCGGTGCAACGAGTTTGCAAAGCACTACCGGTTACCAGAATGTTATTAAAAACCTAACTCCGGAACAGCAAAAGCAATTGGCAGAGTATCAGCAAATGCTGCGACAATTATCTCCGGAACAGCAGGAGTTGCTGCAACAATATCAGAATAACTCTGCTGATGCTGGGGGAGTGAACGAGCATATCGAGTATGATTCAACCGGAATGATTAGACAAAATAGAGGCATGCGCCAGGAAGGAGGCACTGACATTGGGAGTGGAAATACTAACCTTCCGTTCGATAGCAATGTGAACGCTGTTGGCTCCCCAGGCGCCGAATTTTCAAAAAGCAATCAGGTGTCTCTTGCTTCTTCGGCAGAAAAGTATTTTTCGGGTCTGGCCAAAGAGAAAAAGAGCCCGCGCGCGCAGGTTCCTCAAGATCTAACCGTGCTTAAGCAGTTCGGGTTCGAATTTTTTGCCAATACCGAAGGGGTTTAAAGCAGATCCAATGGAACTGGCGGGACCGGATTATATTTTGGGCCCGGGCGATGCGTTGCGAGTTGATGTGTGGGGAAATATTGAAGGTCATTATCAAACCGTAATTGACCGCAACGGTGAAATTGTTCTGCCTAAAGTTGGGGTTATCAACCTTTTGGGCCAGACATTTGCTCAAGCAAAGGACACTATTAATAACCAGATTGGGAAGTATTTTAAGCAATATCAAGTGAACGTTTCTCTTGACTCTTTGCGTTCCATTAATGTTTTTCTGGTTGGAGAAGTGCAGGCACCTGGCACTTATCAGGTCAGTTCCTTGAGTTCGGTCCTGGCCGTTTTATCCGAAGCCGGTGGCCCGACTAAAAACGGCAGTCTTCGAAATATTAGCGTGCTACGCTATGGCAAACAGCTGGCCAGGATCGATCTTTACGACTTTTTCCGGTCTGGAGATAGCAGCCAGGATATTCGTTTGCAAGCAGGAGATACCATCTTAGTGCCGATAGCAGGTTCATTGGTTGGAATATCTGGCGATGTGCGACGACCGGCAATTTACGAGTTGACTGCAGGAGAGACCCTTGGTGATTTGCTGGATATGGCTGGAGGAATTGTATCAACGGCCTATTTACAAAAGATCCGCCTGCAGCGGGTGGCAAACCACAATCGTAATGCTGTGATTGATCTGTCCTTTGTCCGGACCAGAAGAAAAAGTTGCTGAAACCCTCAAATATAAACTGCAAGATCGTGATCTGGTGCAGATTGCTCCGATTACTGACGCAGGAGGGTATGTCTCTTTAACGGGTTATGTCGCCCGGCCAGGAGAATACCAACTGGAGCCTGGCATGCGTTTAACCGACTTGCTGCTTCCTTATGACAATCTTCTTCCTGAATATTATCCGGAAAAGGCACAGGTTATTCGTAAATCACCACCAGAGTATCGGCAGGAACTCCTGACTATTAACTTACAACAGGCTTTAGACGGTAATTCGGCACAAAATCTGCTACTGCAGGAATATGACGAGGTTCGGCTTTTTTCACGACAAGAGATGGAAGAGCTTCCTCAGGTGACTGTGTCTGGGGCTGTATTGCGCCCAGGGCAATATCCATTGTTTGATAACATGTCTATCGTTGATTTGGTGACAGCCGCCGGCAATTTGAAGAGAAGTGCCTACCTGGATATGGCTGAGCTGACACGCTATGTTCCATCTGGAATCGAGACCAAAGTCGAGCGTTATGAAATTAATCTTTCTAATGCTTTAAATGGCCACCCTCAGGACAATATTAAATTGCAACCCAATGATCACTTGATCATTCGCTCCATTCCTGACTATCAGGATCGGTTTATGGTTAACATTTCTGGAGCTGTTTTATTTCCAGGGCATTATGCCATCGGCAAAGGGGAGACTCTCTCTTCTGTATTGGAGCGGGCCGGTGGGTATACCGATAAAGCGTATTTGCGCGGTGCTGTGTTCAGTCGCGAATCTTTAAAAGAAGTACAAAAAAAAACAGATCGATAAATTGATCGCTGAAGAACAAAAGCAATTATCCAGGATTGCCGAAAATATTGCCGTTGGTGCTATGAGCGCTGAGGAATCCAAATCAGCGGAAACTCTTTTGGCTAATCGGAAAATGCTGATTGAGGACTTGAAAAATGCCCCTGTCACCGGGCGGTTGGTCATCGATTTGGCCTCTCTTGAGAACTTGAAAGGATCTCCTCAAGATATCGTTTTAATGGATGGTGATTCGCTTCTGGTTCCAGAGAACCCTCAAACAATCAACATCCAAGGGGAAGTATACAATTCAACCTCACTTAACTGGGAACCGGGGAAAACGGTTGGTTATTATCTTGACAAAGTCGGCGGTACCAAAGAAACAGCCAACAAAGAAGAGATGTTTGTTGTTCGTGCCGATGGTACTGTCGTAAGTAAGCAACAGTCTGGACATTCCCTTGGTTGGGACAAGGAAAAGTGGCGGTGGACCTTTGGTGGATTTGAAAATACAGTCCTTTATCCAGGAGACTCCATTCTGGTTCCAGAAGAATATAAGCAATATGACTGGCTGAGAGAAACTAAGGATATCACAACAATTCTCTACCAGATGGCTCTGGGCGCTGCTGCTGTGGCGAGCTTTTAAGCGAGTGGCGTGAAGAGAGGAGCTTTGCGCTGCACACTCCTCATCGGGAAAAATTTGTTATGCTGTTAACCCAGTATCAGATAACTACCTTCAAACGAGTCGGCGAGGAAGTTTTCGGACCGGACGCCCAACTCTATTTGTTTGGTTCGCGAGTGGACGAACGTCGAGCCGGCGGCGATATTGATCTCTACGTCGTTGGGTTTGATCGACCAACAGAACAGCAAATAGAAGCTAAATTACGTTTTTTGAGCAAAGTGAAATTGTCCATTGGAGACCAGCTCATTGATCAGCAGGCTGAGCAAACTGGGGTTTTATTGTGAATCGACAGGAAATAATTAGCCTTAAATTAAGGCCAGCTCTCGCTGAATGCGATCAGCATCGATTGCGGCTGCATTCTGCCTGGGAGGAAGCCAGGACCTTTGAACCGTTTCAGGTTGGTTTTAAAGGTGATTTTTCTGATGATCAGATCAAAACCCTGGACCAACTGATGTTCCGTTTTGGTAAACTCCAGGATGCGATTGGCACGCGTTTGTTGCCCGCGACGTTGCAAATGGTTCAGGAATGGCAGGATGTCGAACCATTTCTGGATAAATTGAACAGAGCCGAAAAGCTTGGTATGCTCCCTTCCGTGAAGCAATGGCAGTTGCTGCAGACGGCCCATGAATATCGCGATCAGCCGGAAATAGCCAAAGCAAATCTTGCCAGGTTGTTGGCGCAAGTTCCTATTTTGGAAAAAATCCATAGCCAGATCTCTCAGTGGGCAGAGAATCGTATTTACAAAATGGAACGCAGATAAAACCAGAAGAAATTTTGGGTTAAGGTTTATAGCCAAAAGAAAAAGGTCTGGACTTCATCCACAGTTATCAGCGTGCATCAGCGTTCGCTAAAAAAGGTTCTAAAATTAAATGCCGATAAAACCGAATGATCACTAATAGAGGGAAAAGAGCATATGGTTGTTGGCCTTAAACTCTGAAATATAAAATTTGATTTTGTCTGAATTGATCAACGTCCATCTGCATTCAATTAAATAGTTTTTTTCTTGGAATATTAATATGTCAAATAGCATTGATGATAGAAACCCGGCTCCTCAACAAAATGACGGTGACGAAATAAATCTTCTCGAATATCTCCTTATCATTGTTAAACATAAAAAGACGATTTTTATGACTTGCTTAGCGGCTTTTATTGTGAGCTGCATAATTACTTTATTAATGCCCAGCATTTATACATCAACTGCTAGAATTCTCCCGCCACAAGACGGCAAGGCTGGTTTAAGCTCAATGCTCAGTGGGGTCAGTGATTTAGCCTCATTAGCAGGAATCTCGGTTGGTGGTGGATCTGGTGAACTCTATGCAGGAATGCTTAAGAGCCGTTCCATTGCCGATGTGATTATTGATAAATTCAATTTAATGCAAGTATATGATCAGGAGTATCGAGTTAAGGCTTATGAGGCCCTTAGCGAGTCAGTTAATATTTCAGTTGGCAAAGACGATGGTATTATTTCAGTTGTTGTTGAGGATGAAGATCCTAAACGCGCTGCTGCTATGGCAAATACCTATATTGATGAGCTCAAAAAACTTAATGTTAGATTAAACTTGAATAGCTCCGGGCGCGAAAGACAATTTCTAGAAGAACGTTTGGAGCTTGTTAATAAAAATCTCAGTAAAGCAGAAGATTCTTTGAAGGAATTTCAAGAGAAGAACAAAGCTATTCGAATTGACGATCAAGCAAGCGCAATTATTGAAGCTATCGCAGAACTAAAAGGGACGCTTGCGAGCAAAGAAGTTGAACTCGGAGTTTTACTTTCTTCTCAAACTGAAAAAAATCCTCAAGTTATTGCATTGCGTGAAGGGATTTCCCAGATTAAAGATCAAATTTATCGACTTGAACAATCTCCTAAAGGAAGCAATACCTCCAATGACATCTTTTTATCTACTGCACAGGTTCCTGAATTGGGAGTTCAGTATGCTCGGCTCCTTCGTGAGTTTAAAGTCCAAGAAACCCTTTATGAATTACTGACAAAACAGTATGAAATTGCTAAAATTAATGAGACTAGAAATACATCAACAATTCAAGTTCTTGATAATGGTGTTGTCGCGGATAAAAAAAGTAAGCCCAAAAGGATTTATATTGTTATCTTATCCACATTTTTATTTGGTTTTTTCTCAGTTGTGTACTCATTTATTTATGAATATGGACAACATATGTCAGTTGAAGATCGCCAGGTTTGGGTAGAGATAAGGAAATCCATTCATTATAAGAAAAAAAACTTTTAGGTTGTAAAACATAGCATTTATATAAATTAAATATTAAGTATTTTTCGAAAAGATATTTATTTTATTGATGGTTTATAAAATTTTTTTTAATTTAATGCCCCCCCCTTATTTTTTTATAAGTGATTTATAGGAAAAGTTTGTTTTAAATATGAACACTCCAACGAAGATTTTATTTTACCGACTCGATGAACATATGCAGGAGGTCATTCGTGGCACAGGAGTTGCGTTCTTCTTTAAATTGATCGCTGCTGGATTAAGTTTTGGATTTAACGTGCTATTAGCGCGGCTTTTTGGCGCAGAGGGGGCGGGAATTTATTTTCTTGCTTTAACAGTTGTGACTATTGGAATTACTGTCGGCAAATTTGGACTTGAAAAATACAATATTGAGATTTGTTGCTTCTTGTGCTGCTAAAGAGGAGTGGGGGCAAATCATTGGTGTCGTTCGAAAAGGCGTAATGTTGGCTATAATTGCCTCTTTGCCTATTTCTTTATTGTTATTTTTATTATCGCCACTGATTGCTACCCACTTTTTCTATAAGAGTTCATTGATTTTCCCTTTGCGCGTAATGGGGTTAGCGATAGCACCACTTGCCGTGGTTTTTCTTTTTAGTTCAGCACTAAAAGGATTGAAAAAGGTGCGGGATGCAGTTGTGTTAGAGGGGGGCTCTTTGCCTTTGACTACAGGTCTTGGCCTTCTTCTCATTGGGACTCGTTTCGGTATTCAAGGCGCAGCTGTAATATACCTTATGTGCTCAATTCTTGTTGCTTTTTTTGGTTTTTTTGTGTGGAGAACCTGTATTCAAGGATTTGAACACTCGGTTTCTGAGATCAATTTAAAAGAAATTTTGGATAGTTGTACTCCGCTGTTTTTTGTTCAGTTAATGACAATGATGATTAATTGGTCAGCAATGCTTTCTCTTGGGGTGTGGAGTAATGAAGCTGAGGTTGGAGTATTTGGGGCTGCATTACGAACCGCAATGCTTACGAGTTTTATTTTGACGTCAGTAAACAGCATAGTAGCTCCAAAATTTTCTGCTCTTTTTAGCCAAGGGCGTTATTCTGAGTTAGGTTCTACTGCGCGTAACTCAACGATGATGATGATTTTTTTAGCTACACCAATATTGCTGTTGTTCCTTGTCATGCCTGGTCAGGTTTTAAGCTTGTTTGGTGCTCAGTTTGAGAGAGGGGGCGTTCTGTTGTCTATCATGGCAATTGGACAATTTGTAAATGTTACAACAGGGTCAGTGGGATATTTACTTATAATGAGCGGCAATGAAACTTTGATGAGAAATAATACTGTAGCTGCCGCATTGTTTACAATAATACTTAATTTGATTTTGGTGCCACCTTTCGGTGCGGTTGGTGCCGCAATAGCAACGTCATCCGGGTTAATTGTTTTGAATCTTGGTGCTTTTTACCTAGTTTGGAGATATTTAGGGATCATTACAGTGCCTTTTTTTAAAAATAGCATATGAAGTTTAACTTTTTTATCATTAAGGAAAATATCCATTTTTCAATTAGTTGAATCGGTTTGTTTCTAATTAAATAAATATTTTTTGGTGATTTTAAATAAAAAATAGGCAATATATTATGAGTGTGATTTTTTAGAATGATACCATTATTTATATTTTCTCTGCCAAGGTCAGGTTCAACTCTCCTACAAAGAATCCTGATGTCTACGGGTGAAATTGCATCTGACTCAGAACCCTGGATTTTGCTTCCATTTATCTATTCATTGAAAAGCGGAGGTAGCGTTTCTATATATTCGAATAGGCATAGTCGTTTAGCAATAGAGGATTTTATCTCGACTGTTGATGGCGGTAGGGAACAGTATAATGTTGCACTACGTGAATTTATTTCCAAGCTTTATGCAACCCGCTGCTCTGCAGATCAGGTTTTTTATTTGGATAAGACTCCAAGATATCACTACATTATTGATGAGATTGTTCATCTGTTTCCCAATGCGAAATTTATTTTTTTAATTCGAGACCTGCGTGATGTATTTGCTTCCTGCATTTCAACTTTTGGGGAGGGTAGCCTTAAAAGTTTGCAAGAATACCATGATGACCTAACGGTTGGATCCATCAACCTTTTGAACGGGTTTAAAAAATATTCAAGTAAATCCTTTTTGGTTAGATATGAGGATTTAGTGAATTATCCAAATATCCAATTAGAAGGGTTATGTAAGTATTTAGGTATAAAATTTAAGGAAGATATATTGACACGCTTTATTGATAAAAATCTTTTAGGCGTAATGGGAGATAAAATAGGGGTAAAGAATTTTAAAAAACTTTCTACCGATTCAATCGGAAATTGGAGTGATGTTTTTTCTACATTTTTAAGAAGAAGGTTGCTTAAGGCCTATTTAAAAAAAGTCCCTGATGAATTTTTTGAAACTTTTGATTATAATAGAAACTCCTTGATGAAAGAAGTTGTTGAAAATAAATGCAATGCTCTTTCAAAATTAGACGGTGTAGATTTTTACTATATGGTGCGGAGCTTTTTTATTAGAAGATATAACATACAAATTTGTATGAAGCATGAAGAATTGCCTAGAATGAAATTCTTGTCTTGAGGACCTTGACTATGTTGGTTAGCCGATCTTTACTCACTCGGATTATGTTTTCTCTGCTTATCCTCATGGGAAGTTATGAACCTGCTTTGGGGATGGTTAATGTTCAGGATTATAGTCACCTAGTGAGAGGAGATGATTGGACTGCGGCCATCCAAGCTGCCGATAAGGATTTAAAAGATGGTGGTACCCTTTATTTTCCGGCCGGTCGCTACATCATTAGTAGTACCATTGTCAAAAGCCCATTTTCAAATTGGTTGGGGGATGGTGGGCGAATTGCCAAAAATAGGTTAAATACAGGAACTGATCTGATATTGAAATTCGATGGACCTATGATATCTATGACTCTTGCAGCAGGCGAGGGTGCAGGAAATACTTATATCCGAGGATTTCATGCCCTTGGTGGGAAATTTCCAAAAGGGAGGTTTCTTACTATCAATGGCGGTCGCCAATTTCTCCTTGAGGATCTTTATATTACGAGTTTTGATGTTGGAATTAGTGCCAAATATGTCGGTGAACTGTATGTCAATAGGGTATTCGCCGCAGGGAATAGAATATCTGCAGATTTTGATTCTCTTTCTGATACCTGGATTGATAACTCTCATTTTGCTGGATTGGACGGTATTGGATGCCGGATTATTAATGGTGACAACCTTACGGTTAGTGGTTGCCGATTTCATATGACTAGGAACGGTGATGGCCTTTTTCTTCAAGGTGTCAAGCGTGCTCGATTTATTGCCTGCATATTTGATCAAAATGGCCGTTCTGGGGTGAGAATAATAAATTCACAATATCTTGATTTTCTAGTTTGTGACATTTTTGAAAATGGCGAAAATGATGGTGGGTCTGCGGGGGTGATCTTGGATGCCCAAGGAGTTGATATCTCCTCAATTAATCCTGTGACAAATGAAATCATTACCAAATCCGATCATTATTGGGGCTACCTCCAGACTGTTCGTTTTTATGTTCCTAAAGAAAATTTATTGCTAAAAAAGCTACAAAGAAAAGAATTCTATACTGTTCGTTCAGGACGGAATCGCTTAAAGCTTGTGGATTCGCGAAAGGCTGCCAAGGAAAAACGCTATGTTGACCTTGGCGAGTTAAATGGCTCTGGTGCTCGTATCATTGGTGTTACTAAAAGTATTCATTTTCAAGGTGGGTTTATTGGCGATCGGTATCCTTCAAGTGCTGATGTTCGACAATTGGTTGGTGTCGTAATTAATAACAGCGGCGGACATATGGAGGATGTTGTTTTTGACAGTGTAGATCTTAGTTTTAATAAGTTTCCAACCCACGTGCAAAAAGATTTTGATAATGTTGTTACGTTTCGTGACTGTAGGGGGATTAATGGATCTGGGCTTAAGAATGCAACAACACATCAATGAAACACGAATTTCTGTCGTGACAGCAACATATAACGCTGTTAATTTTATTGAGAATTGTATTTTAAGTGTCTGTGAGCAAACTTACAATAATCTAGAGTTTATTGTGATAGATGGAAATTCTACAGATGGGACAAAGGAAATACTACAGCGATTTACTAGCAACATCGACTATTTCATATCTGAACCAGATAACGGAATTTATGATGCTTGGAATAAAGCTTTACATCAAGTGACAGGTGATTGGGTTATTTTTCTTGGTGCAGACGATAGTTTTGCATCAAAGGATTCACTTGCTATTGCCGCTGATCATCTTAAGCATGTGGATAGTTCTTGCCGTGTTGCTTATGCACCAGTACGTAGGCTCCACATGAATGGTACTCATGGTCAAATTGTTGGCGAGCCTTGGGAGCAAGCAAAAGATCGATTGTGGAAATGGTCTCCAATTCCTCACCAAGGGACATTTCATCATAAAACATTATTTGAAATCCATGGTGGATTTGATGCAACATTTAAAATTGCAGGCGACTATGAGTTGTTATTGCGTGAATTAAAGAATCATGACGCCTTCTTTCTTCATATTGCTCCAATTGTTCTTATGCGAGAGGGTGGGGTGTCTACAAATGAGATTAATGGCCAGATCATTCTTAATGAAGTTCGATTCGCACAGGAAAAAAATGGACATTTCAAGCCGTCTTTTTTCTGGACAGTTAAAAATTTCAGTGCAATTAGTAGAAAAATGTTGATGCATGTTTTTGGTGAAAGCACTGGTTTGTCGTTGATTGAAGCTTATCGAAAATTAACTGGAGATCGAAGGTATTGAATCTAACTGTGCCTAATCTCTCATCTACGACATTGCCTGATCTTCCTGAGGTATTGCTGCTTCTTGCTGTTGTATTGTGCGGTGGGAGTGTATTTTACACTCATCCAAATATACAACTCCCGCTTCATATATTTGCAGCGGCATTTTCGGCCTTTGTCTTATTTTTGCGCCATTGCCGGATTGAACGCCGTATTTTCAAAACATTTATACTAATCCAATTGTTTTGGTTTTCTATCTTATTCATTTATTTAATCATCCCTCCTTATGGAGATACAATTAGACAATCTATTTACTTTTATATAAAAATATTTACAGTATCTGTAATAGTTGGAATTTATATAAATTCTAGAAAAAGGTTGACTGAACATTTATATTTGATTCTAAAGATTATTCTTGCTCATGGATTCTTTAGTTTTTTTATTTCATTTTTTGTGAATGGTCATTTGGTAAAATTTTCCGGAGATATTTGGAGTTTTCTAGGATTATTTTATTACACAATAACCGGATGGGAGCATTTTAGCCTTGGGGGCTTAACCTTTTGGCGCAATCAGGGAATTTTCTGGGAGCCAGGAGTTTTTCAAGTATATATGAATCTACTTTTTTTTATGGCTTTATTTATAAAAAAAGAATGGATCATTGGTTTCTTTTCGGCTTTTTTAATTTTAACAACGTGGTCTACTACTGGTATCTTTATAATGTTTGTGCAATTGATTTACCTAATATATAAAACATTTGGGTATCGATTGGTTGTTCTGTTTCCAATTTTTATAATAATTTTATTGCCGATTTTCGTATTATTGAAAGATAATATTGAAGAAAAAGTATACGGAGAGCGTTCTATATCTGCTGGGTTGAGAGTTGTCGATTTTCAAACATCACTTAAAATTTTTGAGGAGAATCCTTTTTTTGGTATTGGTGTTGATTTTAAATTGCTGAGGAAATTTATTGATAAACATCTTGAGGCAGGTGATGTTTTAGAAAAGATTACCGATAAGCGAGTTGGAGCAACTAACTCTCTCGCGACTATCTTTGTTAGTTTTGGATTGCCCTTGACGATCTTGATATTGTTTTTTTTATCGATCTCAAACCATTTTCTTTGAGTATAAAAATTTTGTATTTATAATTATTATGATATTTGTAAGTTTTGAGCCTCTTTCAATGACTCTCTTCTTCTTACTATTTATGATTTCTGGACAATATTATATTTTTTCAAGAGGGAGATTCTCTCTTTCGGAGGCACCAATTGATGGTTTCAAAGGTCGGCCTATTTGGAATGTGTGATGCATAAAATATTTGTAAACTCTCTCCCAAAATCGGGTACTCATCTTCTTCTAAAATGTCTTGAACTCTTTGGGTTTGAGGAAAGGGGTCATATCGGTTCAGGCCTTTTTCTAAATGCTAGTGTTAAAGCTTATTTGAGGAGGTTTATCCATCGTCCAATTGATCAAGGATGTGTTATTGGGATCGATACTCCGATAGAGGTTTCACGCAAATGGCTTGAAGGGAAAGTGCAACATGTTTGTCCAGGACAGTTTATAACGGGTCATGTCGGCTACACGTGCGATGCGCTACTTCTTTCTCAAAAGCACGGACTTATTCCGATCATTGTCGTTCGAGATCCGCGGGCAGTGTTAAACTCCTTTGTCCATTATGTACTTGATTTGAAAGAACATGTTTTGCACCGTGAATTTTGTCAATTAACTAGTGTTGAGAGGTACAGGTATGCATTATTTGGGCATGCGTTTGAAACTGCTATGCTTCAGCCGCTTAAAACTAGATGCCATGCTCTTGATCCATGGGTGAACCTTGAAACAAGCCTTACTGTAAGGTTTGAGGATATTGTTGGCGCCAAAGGTGGAGGGGATGATCAGGCTCAGCTAGAGACACTTTGTGAAATTAGTAAATATGTTGATGCTGATGAAAAACAAAATTACCAGCGTTGCAGATAATCTTTTTGGCCCTGGGAAGGCGACCTTTCGTAAGGGGAGGGTCGACTCTTGGCGTACTGAAATGCCAGATGACATTCAGGCTGTTGCGACTAAAGAATTGCAATCAGTTTTAACTCTTTGGAATTATTCTGAGTAAAATTTTTGATTTAATCAAAACTCTAAGTAGATCTTTGAAATAAAGCTTTTTTAAAAATTACTTTTTTTATTAGTATGGATGCATTGGTTTTTAGGGAAATCTTATGAAAGTTTGCTTTTTTTGTGTCACGTCAACGCGTTCTGGTATCGGAGACGGGTTTTTATCAATGGTTCAGGCTTTAGATGGGCATCCAGACTTAATTGTAGTTAAGGGAGGTGCCTATAGGGTTGATGAGTTTGGTGTTTGTGCCGATAATATTCATACTGTCAATTTTACAAAGAAAAATTTAGGGTCTTACTTTAGTTTTTCTGAGTGGAGGAACTTAAAGTCTTTTTTAAAGGAGAAAGGAGTAGATCGCATTTTTTTCTACTCTACTGCACCCATTAATATCTTGGTCAACATTATTTATCGTAAGGCAGCCATTTCCTTCTGGTGTCATGACCCATTGCCTCATCCTGGAGAACCAATTAAATCTGTTTTGCCTAAGGAAATTGATTTAAACTTTTTATTACGTAGTGCACGTTGTCGAAAAATTTTTGTTGCAAGTCAATATTTGAAATCAATTTTAATTGATAACCGTAGTGTTTGCGATTCTCAAATTAGTGTTTATCCTCTTCCAATTATTGATGAAATTTGCCGGCATGGGAGTCTACGCGAGTGGCAAGCGCGCAGATATGATTTTATTTTTTGGGGAAGAATCGAAGAATACAAAGGCCTTCATTTTTTTGCGTCAGCATTGACTTTATTACGAGAGCAGGGAGCTCAATTCAATGCGCTTATTGCGGAAGCGGACCAATTGAAAAATTTTTGCCCTCTTCTCTAATGGATGATCCCAATATTCATATAAAAAACCGTTATGTACCCAATGATGAACTTGCTAAGGATATCTGTGATTCTCGGGTTGCGGTTTTCCCATATAGTAGTTCTACTGGAACTCATACTGTGCAGACTTCCTTAGCTTTGGGATGTAAGGTTGTTGCTACTGATGTGGGTAGTTTTAAGGAGTTGTTGACTGTTGATAGTGGTCTTGTTGGTGATATCGTTCCATATGGGAACATCAAAAAACTGGTCGCTTGTATGCGTGAATCTTTGGAGACTGATTTTGATTGCTCTGCATCAGCGGAAAAATTTTCACGAATTTACAGTGTTGAAAATTGGGCACAATTTGTTTTTAATGAAGTGAAAAAGTAAATGAAGGACATTCGCATATTAATTACTGGAGGCTCTGGTTTTATAGGTACCAACCTTGTTGAGTATTATCTTCAGCAGGGGATTGATGTCTTGAATTTTGACAAAAAGTCCCCGCGTAACTCTGAGCACTATGACCAGTGGGTTGAGGGAAATATTCTAGATTTAACGCATTATCAAAAAGTTGTCACTTCATATGATCCTACACATTGGTTTCACCTGGCAGCGCGGACAGATCTCGATGGGCGAAAGGTTAATGACTATCTGGATAATACTGACGGAGTTCGCAATACCGTCGAAATTTCTATGGGGTTACCATCGCTTGCCTATATTCAGTTTTTTTCATCCCGGCTTGTATGTAAAATTGGGTATACTCCAAGCAGTATGAACGATTATTGTCCAACCACTCCATATGGAGAGAGCAAAGTAATTGGCGAAAAAATTGTTAAATCCACTGGCGAGCTGAGGGTCCCTTGGGACATTGTCCGGCCTACTTCTATTTGGGGCCCTTGGTTTGATACTCCCTATAAAAATTTTTTTGAAACAATCAAAGGACGGCGATATGTTCATCCTCGTGGTGAACATATTCTGAAGTCGTTCGGCTTTGTGGAAATACTGTTTATTCAGTTGATAAACTTGCTTTCCGGAAAAAAAGTAAGGGAAAATCAAACTTTTTATTTGGGGATTACCCGCCGACAGATTTGAAACAATTTGCTAACCTTATTTGTTTCGCTATACATAATCGTCCTGTCCGAGAAGTTCCATCCTGGCTTCTATCTATCGCTGCCTATTGCGGTGATATTTTAAAGATTTTTGGTTATTTGCATCCTCCTTTGACAAGTTTTCGACTGAATAACTTACGAACCCAAATGGTATATGATTTTTCAAATCTTGAGGACATAGTTGGAAGCCTGCCATATGATCTTAATGAGGGGGTTATGGAAACTCTTAAGTGGCTAAAGTGTTCTAATTGGTAATATGAAAGTCTTATATATACACAAAATTATTTTCCAGAGCAAATAGGTATTGGTAAATATGCAGGAGAAATGGCTGAATGGCTACGTGATAAAAATGTCGATGTGCAAGTTATTACAACGTCGCCATATTATCCCCAATGGTCATGTCAAGAAGGTTATAATGCCTACCGCTATTACCGGAAACGAGAAAATGGGATTTTGGTGACACGATGCCCATTGTGGATACCAATTAAGCAAAGTGGTTTCAAGCGGATCCTACATCAGATTTCCTTTGCATTTACGTCTTTTCCTGTATTTTTATTTAAATTGTTTTATTTTAAACCTGATCTTGTGTTTTTAAATGAGCCGCCGCTCATGTGCTCCCCCGCTGTTTTGCTGGGAGGGCGTTTGTTTTCGGTTAGAACTTGGTTGCATATCCAAGATTTTGAAATTGATGCTGCTTTCTCTCTGGGGATTCTAAAGAGCAGGTTTTTGAGATGGCTTTTGGGGAAAATAGAATCTGCTATCATCAAAAAATTCGACTGGGTTTCAACCATTTCAGATAACATGTTGAAACGAGCATTTTCAAAAGGGAGTTTTCCTGAGACAACTCTTTTTTTGCCTAATTGGGTTGATACTCGTGAAATATTTCCATTGCCCGATGCTGTAACATTTCGGCATGAATTCAATATGCCGAAAGATAAAACTATTTTACTTTATTCGGGAAATTTAGGCGAAAAGCAGGGGCTAGAGTGTCTTATTGATGCTGCGGCTTTTCTTCAAGAAAATGGCGATGACGAATTTCATTTCGTTATTTGTGGTGAGGGTGGGGCAAAAAAAGATTAGTTAACATGGCAACGGGACTAGAGAATTTAAGCTGGTTACCTTTACAAACCGGTTGAACAGTTTAATAAATTACTAGGATGTGCTGATATCCATCTGTTGCCACAGAGGGAAGACGCTGCCGATTTAGTGATGCCATCCAAGTTAACCGGAATGCTAGCTAGTGGAAGGCCGGTTATAGCAACCTCACTTGAGGGAAGCCAGGTATCAAGAGTCCTTCAAGGTATTGGTAAATCAGTTCCTCCAGGCGATACGATGGCATTAGTTCAGGCAATTTTAGAATTAGCAGGGGATCCTGATCTAATGCGAAGTTTTGGACAGGCATCGCGTGAATGGGTGATTAATAACCTTGATAAGGGGAAGGTTATGAGTGGATTTCTTAATATTTTAAAAGACATTTCTTTAAATAGAGAACGCGTATGAGCCGAGTCGCGTTGATTACAGGGGTTAGTGGACAGGATGGTGCTCTCTTGGCCGAATTTCTTTTGCACAAAGGCTATCATGTTGTTGGAACGGCCCGTGATGCTCAAATGGGTTCATTTGATAATCTTAGTAACCTTGGAATTTTATCTGATATTGAATTAACTTCCATGGCAGCTACTGATTTTCGCAGCGTTCTACAAGTGCTGACTAGATTTAAACCAGATGAACTTTATAACTTGGCTGGTCAAAGTTCTGTCGGGCTGTCTTTTGACCAACCCGTCGAATCACTTGAAAGTATCACCATGGGAACTCTCAATTTACTTGAGGCTATCCGTTTCTTAGATTGTGATACTCGTTTTTATAACGCAGGCTCAAGTGAAAGTTTTGGGGATACTGCTGGTATTCCAGCTGATGAAAGCACACCATTTGCCCCGGCGTTCGCCTTATGCTGTTGCCAAATCGGCAGCCCATTGGTTGGTTTCTAATTATCGTAATGCGTACGGATTATTTGCATGTTCTGGAATTTTATTCAATCATGAATCCATATTAAGGCCTAAAAGGTTCGTGACCCGTAAAATTATTTCAACCGTCGTCCAAATTGTACAGGGGAAATCTGAAAAACTTTTTTTAGGAAACTTGTCAGTTAAACGAGATTGGGGCTGGGCACCAGAATACATTGAAGCAATGTGGATGATGTTAAATGAAAAAGTTCCAGATGATTATGTTATAGCTACTGGAGAATGTAACTCATTGGAAAATTTCGTTGCAGCAGCTTTTGACTATTTTGACCTTGATTGGCGTAAATACGTTGAAATAGATAGATCGATTTTTAGACCTAGCGAAATAATGATTGGAGTTGGAAACCCTTCTAAAGCAAATAAAAAACTAGGATGGGTCGCAAAAAGCAAAATGAACGACATCGTTAAATATATGGTTAATTCAGAGCTGGACTTATCAATGGAGAGGAATATATGAAGAAAGCGCTTATTACTGGTATTACCGGGCAAGATGGAGCATATTTAGCTGAGTTCCTGTTGGAAAAAGGGTATGAAGTTCATGGTATCAAACGTAGGGCCTCTTCCTTTAATACTAATCGGATAGATCATCTTTATCAAGATCCACATGTTGAAGAACGTAACTTTATTCTTCACTACGGGGATTTGACAGACTCAACAAATTTGATAAGGATTATTCAACAAATTCAGCCAGATGAAATTTATAACCTCGCTGCAATGTCTCATGTTGCAGTGTCATTTGAAACGCCGGAATATACTGCTAATGCTGATGGCTTAGGTACTTTAAGAATCCTTGAAGCCATTAGAATTCTTGGCCTTGAAAAAAAGACTCGTTTTTATCAAGCATCGACATCTGAACTTTATGGACTGGTACAAGAGGTTCCCCAAAAAGAAACGACGCCGTTTTATCCTCGTTCGCCTTATGCTGTTGCTAAAATTTATGGCTACTGGATTACAGTAAATTATCGTGAAGCCTATGGTATTTATGCCTGCAATGGAATTCTATTCAATCATGAGTCACCCATTCGTGGAGAAACCTTTGTTACTCGTAAAATTACCAGAGGCATTGCCAGGATATCTTTAGGCCTTCAAGATTGTCTATACCTTGGTAATCTTGATGCTCTCCGTGATTGGGGGCATGCAAGGGATTATATTGAAATGCAATGGTTGATGTTGCAACAGGAACAGCCCGAGGACTTTGTGATCGCGACTGGAGTACAATACTCAGTCCGCGACATGGTTGATACTGCAGCTAAAGAGCTAGGCATAACTATTCGCTGGGAAGGGAAAGGCATTAATGAGGTCGGTTTTGTGACTGCTGTTGACAATCAGAAATGCCCTGCATTGAATTGTTCCTTACAGGGAAAAGCTATTGTAAAGGTCGATTCAAGGTATTTCCGTCCGACAGAGGTTGAAACCTTATTGGGCGATCCGACGAAAGCTCATCAGATATTAGGTTGGCAGCCCCGCACAACCTTTAAAGAACTTGTTACTGAAATGGTTTTGGCTGATTTAAATGACGCTAAACGTGATTCCTTAATAAAGGAGCATGGTTTTAAAGTTTTTAACCACAATGAATGAAATACTATAGGGTGTTATTTTTATATGGAGAAACAGGCCAAAATATTTATTGCAGGGGCAAACGGACTAGTCGGATCAGCTTTAGTTGGCTGTTTGCAAAAGGGCGGATATAGTAATCTTCTTTTACCGCAAAGGACTGATCTTGATTTAACGGATCAAGATGAGGTAAAAGCCTTTTTCGAGAGAGAAAAACCTGAATATATTTTTCTTGCAGCAGCAAAGGTTGGTGGTATTTATGCGAATAATACTTATCCCGCTGATTTTATATATTCTAATTTAATGATTCAGAATAATGTTATTCATCAAGCCTATCTACATAAGGTTAAGCGACTCTTATTCCTAGGTTCATCATGCATTTATCCACGGCTTGCGCCGCAGCCAATGAAAGAGGAACATCTTTTAGAGGGCCCGTTGGAGCCTACCAACGAACCATATGCAATTGCTAAGATTGCAGGTATAAAAATGTGTGAATCTTATAATCGACAGTATGGGACTGAATTTGTAGCTGTTATGCCAACTAACCTTTATGGTCCCGGAGATAATTTTCATATTGAAAATAGTCACGTTTTGCCTGCTTTGATCCGAAGATTTCATGAGGCAAAAATGGGTGAGGCAAAAGAAGTTGTGGTATGGGGATCTGGGACTCCAATGCGTGAATTCCTTTATGTAGATGATATGGCTTCAGGGTGCCTGTTTGTGATGCAGATGACTAGTGCTGCTTTGAGGAAATCTTTATTAGATTACCCAAACCCATGTTTTTTTAATCTTGGAACAGGTATTGATATTAGCATTCGAGACTTATCTGAGATTGTTCGG
Organism: Geopsychrobacteraceae bacterium; assembly: GCA_963668145.2. Lineage (GTDB taxonomy): Bacteria > Desulfobacterota > Desulfuromonadia > Desulfuromonadales > Geopsychrobacteraceae > Seleniibacterium. The sequence goes on along the minus strand of CAXXJU010000039.1, from coordinate 460 downwards.
GATGTTGTCGGGTATGCCGGACAAATCAAATTTGATAGTTCAAAACCTGATGGCACACCGCGAAAATTACTTGATGTTTCGAGAATAACCAGTCATGGGTGGTATTCTTCCACTGAATTGAAGGAGGGGATTTCACTTACTTATAGATGGTTTGTAAATAATCTAGATCGTTATAGAGTTGTTTGAAAGAAATTAATTCTTGAGTGCCACGACACCGTAGATACTTTTTAGTGTGAAGTAGAAAACCCCGTCCTTTGGGCGGGGTCAGAGCCCTTCGGCTTTGCCAGAAGGGCTCATGGCAGTCCATATTCAGAAGTTGTTCCCGCAACTAACTGAACAGAAAGGAAAGCCATGAGCCGTTTTCGAAAATTAACACATGCCATCTGGCACTGTCAGTACCACATTGCCTGGGTCTCGAAATATCGCTTCCGAATATTGGAAGGCGAACTGGCCCAGGAAG
>CAXXJU010000038.1:0-6861 GCA_963668145.2 Geopsychrobacteraceae bacterium | reverse complement strand
GGGAAGAGTATAATGCCATGGCCAGCCGGCTGAAAGCACGCGAGCGGCAGATCCTCCAAGTTGATCGGCTGGCCTCCCTTGGAATCATGGCAGCGGGAGTTGCCCATGAAGTCAGAAACCCATTGGCCGGCATCAAAAGCTGTGCTCAACTGATGCAACGTAAAGCCATTTCCAATGAGGTTGAATCCCTCGCCCAAGGGATCAATGTCGAAATTGACCGTCTTGACCAGATCGTCAAGCATTTGCTGGATTTCGCAAAGCCAGGCGAAGCAGCCCTGCAGCCAGTTGCGCTTGGGGACGTGATTGACGAGATCGTTATAATGGTTGGCAAGGCCTTGGATAAACAGGGGGTCTTTATTGCTACAGACATTCATCCTGTGCCGGATGTGCTGACTGACTCCGGTCAGGTTCAGCAGATCCTGTTGAACCTGATCCTCAACGCCGCCCAATCAATGGCCAAAGGAGGAGAAGTTAAAATCACTTTGCAACCGGAACAGGATCAGGTCACGCTAAGTGTCCGGGATACGGGATGCGGCATTGCAAAAGACCACCTTGACCGCATCTTTGATCCATTTTTTACAACTCGTCTGAGTGGCACCGGACTGGGACTTTCCGTTGTTCATTCTCTGATGAAGCAAAATAATATTCGTTGGAATGTAACCAGTAAGGTGGATTATGGGACGCAGTTTGACCTGTATTTCCCCTTGTCGTCCCAAGAGGTTTGATCTCTATGGCCCACATCCTGATCGCTGATGATGAAAAAATTTTAGCCCAATCGCTGGGGATGTTGTTCCGAGATGAGGGACATCAGGTTGAAATCGCTCTGACCGGAGCCGCCATGTTAAGCAGCGCTGAGCATAGTCCTCCGGACGTCATACTACTTGATCTGCGCCTGCCGGATTGTAGCGGACTAGACGCCTTACGCAAGATCAAACAGCAGCTGCCCGAGGTCATGGTGATTATGATGACGGCACATGGTGACACCGCGACCGTGGTTGAAGCGGTCAAGCGTGGTGCTTTTCACTATGTTAACAAGCCCTTTGAGTTGGATGAAATAACTTTGCTTGTCAATAAGGCGTTAGAGCAACAAAAACTTAAAGCAGAGGTGGTTTTTCTCCGGGAACGAAGGGAAAGTGCGGGCGGGCTTGAAGGGATGGTCGGACGTTGCCAGGCAATGAGTCGGGTCTTTGAGAAAATTCGTTTGGTGGCAAAAGCGGGAGACAGTGCCGTGTTGGTGACTGGTGAAAGCGGCACGGGAAAGGAATTGGTTGCGGGGGCATTGCATCGGCTCAGTGAGCGCCAGGAACAGGCCTTTGCCGAAGTCAATTGCGCCGCTATCCCTGATAGTTTGTTGGAAAGTGAGCTGTTTGGGCATGAAAAAGGCGCGTTTACCGATGCCCAAACCCGGAAAAAAGGATTAGTCGAACTGGCCCAGAACGGAACCCTGTTTTTGGATGAGATTGGAGAAATGCCTCTTCACCTGCAGGCCAAATTGCTGCGGTTTCTCGAAAAAAAATCCTTTCGCCGGCTTGGCGGCACGGTCGACCTGCAGGTCAATGCCCGCATTATCGCGGCCACCAATCGTAACCTTCCAGAGTTGGTCAAGTTGCATAAATTTCGCGAAGACCTCTATTACCGGCTTAATGTCATCCCGGTTCATCTGCCACCGCTGCGGGAACGAGGCGAAGATATCCTGATTCTCGCCGAATATTTTCTTGCCCAGTTTTCTCAACGCTTAGGGCAACCGTGCAAACAACTTGCTCCTGCAACGGAGGATGCCTTTATGAGCTATCTCTGGCCGGGGAATGTCCGCGAGTTAAAAAACATGATAGAACGCCTGGTGATCTTGTGCCCCAGCCAGGTCATCCCTCTGGAGCAACTTCCAGCCGAGTTTCTCCAGTGCGACCATGTGCTCACCCAGGTGGTCGGTCAAGGCTTCAATATTGACGATCATCTATTGTCTTTAGAGCGGCAACTGGTCCTTGAAGCGTTGGAAAATGCACAGGGAAAAAAAATACTCGCAGCTGAGCGTTTGGGGGTCAGTCGTCATTCCTTTAAAAGGAAATTGCAAAAATTGGGATTGGCCGGAGGCAGTGAAGATAGTGTTTAAGACTTGGCTGTACCTGCTCATTTTTCTTAGCTTGCCTGCAGCGGCATTCTCGGCTCGCCTATTTCCCAGTATTGCGATGTTCGAATGGCAGGGGGGACGGAATCGTTGAAAAAGGGTTCCGTGACGGTTTGCAGAAGTTTTTTCCCGATGCGCGTTTTTATGTCTATAACCTGGCTGGGGACGAGAACTTGTTGCCTTACTATTTAAAGGCGGCAAAAGAACGCCAGCATGATCTGTATTATGTTTCCGGGACCGATCTGACGCGGCGTTTATTAGCCCTGGAAAAACAACATACAGTCGTTTTTACTATGGTTCAGGCGCCAGTCGAAGAGGGGTTGATCGCCAGTTGGCAGTCTTCTGAGAACAATGCGACCGGAATCAGCAACAGTGTGCCACTTCTCAACCAGTTGAAGGCTCTGAAAAGAATAAGGGATTTCAATCACCTGGGAGTCCTCCTCTGGCAGCCGAATAACCCTGAATCCCGGCAACAGGTTGACGAATTGTTCCGCCTGCAGCCGTTCCTTCATTACCAACTCCATAAGATCAATCTTCTGGAGATGTCAGACAATGTGGTTTTGTCCCCAGAAATTTTGAGCACTTTGGATTCTGTCTATATTACAAATGCCCCGTTGTTCAAACATGTTGGCGATAAAATCATCTCCCAGCTTAATGAGGCACGTATCCCAAGCCTGACAGCGGATATGACCTTTGTGAGCAGCCAGGGTGCTCTATTGGGGCTAGTTCCGGATAAATATCGCATTGGCCGGCTTGCTGCGTTGAATGCCCAAAAGGCTTTGCAGGGCTTTCTCCCGGAACAGATTCCCAGCCGTAGTCTTGATTTTTTCATGGTTGTCCTCAATATGCAGACTGCCAGAAAAATCAGGGTCCAGGTTCCATTCTCGCTTTTGGTTATTGCCGATACCATTATCCATTAATGTGAGCGCTTTCCGCTCGGCAAGAGATCGCTTTCCGCTCGTCATTTTCTTTTTGTCTTATTGTTTCACCGGAACAGCCTGTTTTCAAAAGTTATTTTTATTGGCATTGCATTTGCTCACACTTGTTTGCTGAGCAGCATATGGTCATATTCCAAAGGAGGAATAAATGTCACTCCGTCGTCCGCTCAGCCCCCTGTGGGTTGCCCTTGCGGTGTCCGTTTTTGTTGTTGCTCAAGCTCCATCGCCGGCACAGTCCAGGTCCCTGATTTTGGCAACAGCCAGTACCGGCGGGACTTATTTCCCGGCAGGAGTCGCGATCTCGGCGCTGCTGAACTCAAGACTCACCGTAAGCGACAACCTTGTGGTGACTGCAATCAACACAACGGGCTCTGGAGAAAACATCCACCTGCTAGCCGAAGGGGAGTGTGACCTGGCCATCCTTTCCGGGGTCTATGCTATCCAGGCGTACCGGGGCATGGGATTTTATACTGGGCGGCCCATGAAGAATATGGCTGTGGTTGCAATGCTCTGGAATAACGTCCTCCACGTCCTGTTGCGTAATGAATTTGTGAAAAAGGGTGATCTCAGTGACTTAAAAGGGCTGGCAGATAAATTTTCCCTCGCTGCTCTTGACAGTGGGGCCATCAACTCCGATCAGGTGATTTTTGATGCCCTGGGAATTATCAAAGACCAGGATTTTATAGCTGAATATATGGGATTTCTTCCCTCTGTTGATGCCATTTTGAAAAAGCAGATTGGCGGTGCCGCATTTACTGCCGGGGTCCCAATCGCAGCCGTATCCAGGTTATTGGCCAGTGAGGGTGAACAGCTTTCAATATTAAATGTCACGGACAGGCAACTGGCAAAAATCAACGCCGATTATGATGTCTGGACCCGCTACCCGATTAAAGCCTGGACCTATCCTAGCCAGAATGAGGATGTCAGGACCATGGCCTACCCGAACATACTGGTTGCTTCCAATCGTCTGTCCGACGAGGACGTTTATCTGATTACCAAATGTATTTTTGAACGGTTGCCACAATTGGCAGAATTTCTTGAAACAACGAACGCCGAGGCTTTGGTGCGAGCTCTGGACGGTATTGACCTGCCGCAACATCCCGGAGCGCAAAGATATTATCACGATTTGGAGGCCTCGTTTTCACAATAACGACTGGCAGGTTTGAAGATGGAGCGGGGTCCCGGCAACAACAGCATTGCTATTGAGAATCGATATCGATCGGATTTATGAAGGGGCTGACCAGTAGCTGGTTTTTGCTACGGGGCAGTCATTTAAGCAGGTTAACGATCTATTGAAGTGTGAGAAAGGAGTTTCACCGTATGAGTCGAAAACTGTCGTTTCTAAGCTGTCACTTTTTAATGGGCCTGCTGGTTCTGGCATTTTGCCTACCCGCACAACAGTCCGCAGCTGCGGATAAATTAAGGATCCGGGCCGCTGCAAATGTTCCTGCCGCCGACCTTATGGCCGATAGCATGAAGCATTTTCTGGACATTCTGAAAGAAAAATCAAACGGTCAGATTTCTTATGACTATTTCCCGGGCGGGGTGCTTGGCTCGATCAGGGAAGTTCATGAATCGATGAAGGGTTATGCCATCCACATGTTTGCCGGAACCGTCGGGGACCTTGCACCCTATGACAAGCTCTGCGATATTGGAAATTTCCCATATCTTTATACCAGCGCGGAAGAAGGCAATAAGGTCTGGGAGAAAATCGGCCCTGAATTTTATGATGATCTGGCGGCCAGGTCGGGCTGGCGGGTTTTATACACCTGGGTTGGTGCCCCGCGTGATATCACTGCCAAAAAACCGATCAAAACTCCGGCTGACATGAAGGGACTGAAAATCAGGGTTCCGAACTGGCCGATTTTTATCACCTATTTCCAGGATAAACTGGAAGCTTCACCGACCGTCGTTTCCTTTGGGGAACTCTTCTCTGCATTGAAAACCGGTGTCGTTGATGCCCAGGAAAACCCCGTTTATCGCAATATCGCTTCCGGTTTCTATGATGTGACGCCCTACAATATCCAGACTCATCACGCCTTTGACCTGAATGATGTTCATGTTACGGAAGCTTTCTGGCAAAGCCTGTCCCCGGAACAGCAACAATTGTTTAAAGATGCAGCCAAGGAAGCTCGCGAATGGACTCTGCAACAAAGTGAAAGCAAGATGGGGCAAAGTATTGAAGAAGCCAAAGCCAAGTTTGGAGCAAAGATGGTCCAGCCGGATGTTGAAGCTTTCAAAAAAGCAGCCGAAGGGCTGGAAGAAGAATACCCCTATCTAAAAGATATGGTTGTCAAGATTCGTGCATTAAAGCTCTAAATTGATTGATCTTGCCGCCATGGGACGACCTGTGGCGGCAACTTTATACAGGAGGTTCCTGTGAAGGCTTTGCTGAAATTTTCCGAATTTTGTGACGGCCTCAATCGTCAGATTGCCAGGCTTTCAGCGTTTATTCTTTTTGCCATGCTCATCTTCAGCTCCTTTGCGGTTTTTTTTTCGTTATATCATGGGAGACGCTCTCAATTGGGCAGAAGATGTTTTGTTGCCCGCCTTTGTCTGGGTTTCCCTGCTTGGGACGAGTGTCGCATTCCGCTATAAATCGCATATCTGTGTTGATTCGATTCAAAACCTGATGCCTGCCTTGCTACAGCGGCAACTGAATCGATTGATTCAACTCAGCATTCTCTCTTTCTGCATTTATTTGAGCTTTCAGGGAGTCAAAGTCGTGCTTGCAACAAGGGGAATGCCGTGGGGCATACTGCAGCTGCCACCAACGTATTTTTACGTTTCTTTCCCCATTTCATTTTTCGTGATCTTTCTTTATGCCCTGGATGATTTTTTGCGGAGCCTGGTTCCGCCAAGCTTTGTTCCTGAGGACTGACACTTTTCTGGGAGAGTGCGATGTTTGGTCTGGTTTTTGGTATTTTTTTTGGTTGTTTGGCGATCGGGGTACCGATTGCTTTTGCGCTCTATTTTTCTTCCTTCAGTATGCTGCTCTGGATGGGAATTCCGGATATGATCATGGTTCAACGGGTGATCGGTGCTATCGAAAAATACCCGCTGCTGTGTATCCCGTTCTTCATCCTGGCCGGGTCCCTGATGAGTGCCGGAGGGATCACGCAGCGGTTGATCCATTTTGCCAACCTGCTGGTTGGCCGCTTTAGAGGTGCCCTTGGTTTGGTTAATGTCGTGACCTGCATGTTTTTTAGCGGGATTTCCGGGTCGGCCGTGGCTGATGCCACTTCTGTCGGCTCGGTGGTGATTCCGGCCATGAAAAAAGAAGGCTACCGCCCTGAATTTTGCTCGGCTATTACTGCAAGCGCCGCGATTTGCGGCCCGATCATTCCCCCCAGTATTCCGATGGTGGTCTTTGGAATCGCAACGGCCGTTCCTATCGGTAAACTGTTTCTGGCAGGAGCTTTTCCTGGGATCTTGTACGGCTTATTCCTCCTGTTCGGGGCCTATGTTTATGCTTGGCGGCATAAACTTCCGAGGCACGAAGCCGCCAGTGTAAAAGCGGTGGTAGGGGGAATTCGGGTTGGGGGTACGGCACTCGCCATGCCGATCATCATTGTGGCTGGCGTCGCGACCGGGATTGGTGACCGATGCTGAGCTTGGGGTCATTGCCGCGCTCTATGCCTTGTTTGTCGGGCTCTTTATCCATCGGGAATTGACTATAGGCAAGATTGTTGAGTGCTTGCAGGAAACAGTGGTTACCTCTGCCGTGGTTCTTTTTATCATGGGGGCGGCCAACCTCTTCAGTTGGTTGCTCGCAGTGTCCGGGGCACCGCAGATGCT
>CAXXJU010000037.1:0-32257 GCA_963668145.2 Geopsychrobacteraceae bacterium | reverse complement strand
CTATCCCGGCCCACCTGCCAATGCTCGGCCGCAAAAACTTTCAACAATTGCAGAAACGATTCCAAGCCGAGGGAACCTGGGCAGACCGGATCTTGATAGAAATGGGCTTTAAAGAACCATTCTTCAGGGTCCACCTTTTTCTGGCCGCGAACATAGCCCAGGCCATGGGGACCGCCTTGGTGGATCAGCAGCTCGATCCGGTCGATCATCCGCAGCTTCCTGGCCGGGAAAGGTGCATCTTCAGGGTAGGTCAAGGAACGGGCCGTTGCCAACTCATCTTCGCCCGGTTCATAGAGCGCGGCACCGCGCACCCCAACCTGCTGCGCCAGGGACTCCTTGGAGAAGAACCCGAACAGGGTGTCCCCGCTATAGACCGGCCCCTGCCGATCGCTGACCTGAAAATCATACCCCTGGATGATCATCCCGCCACTGCTGGCGATGCGGGTGATCTTGACAGCAATTTCCAGGGTTCCGGAAGCCGCGGTGACCGGCCGATGCATGACCGCGTTGCCGTCGAGATTGCGGAACGACAGGTCGACCGGGCTGGTCAGTGCCGAGCCAAGGTAAGCGGCCAGCCAACCACAGGGCTGCAGGCCGATTTCCAACAGCACACTGAAAGGCATATCCGACTGGCGTCCGGCGGCAAAATACCAGGCGTCCGGCGGCACGTCATACTCGGCAACGATCGACACGCCTTCCACGAGCTTCCAGGGTTCGCCGTCGATCGCAACAATGCGATCCAGAAACTGGAACGGCGGTCCGGGCAGCCGGGCGATCTTGCGCTCCTGATCAAAAACCTGGTAGGGCTCGCCGAAGGCAAAGGAGGGGTTACCGATGGCAAAGGCGGTGATGCGCTCGGTATCAAACAGGACCTGACGCTTGCCGGCAGCCTGAATCGGCTGCTGTCCGGACCAGAGTAACTCGATCTTTGCGCGGTTCAGGCCGGACAGGCGGACCGACATATCCGGTATTTCGACGATCGGATGCCCGTCGGCATACATCAATGCGTCAACAACCGCATAAGGTTCCGGGCCATAGCCAAGTTCCTTGATATTGACCCGGTAGGTGACTGTTTTAGTGGATTCGATAACCTGGCCACGGCACTTCAGTCCGCTGGTCACCCCGGGCACCGGTTCGCACCAGGTCTCCCCTTCTTCACCGATCCACCCCATGCGCAGCAGATAAATCCGCAGGGTATGCAGACAGCATTCATACATCAGCGTGCCAGGCATGACCCGGTCATCGACAAAATGACAGGTCAGGAACCAGTCTTCGGGATGAATATCCATCTCTGCGCTGATCTGGCCGATACCATAGCGACCGCCGCGGGGATCGAGCCGGGTGACCCGGTCGACCAGCTTGAGCTTGCCGCCCGGCAGCGTATAGGGTCGCTGCAGAGGAAGGTTGGCGAACTGTGGTCCGAAACAAGCGACGAGATCGCCCCGATAAAGGGCGTCGATCTGGGTTTCATTATAAGATTCCACCGCCAGGGGAACCGGCTCCTGCCAGTCCGTGGGCAGCTTGCCCGGTTGCGGCAGCAGATCCAGCTTGGTGTGGACAATGCCGCGCCCGGCGGCCAGTTCCGCTGCGCTGAAAAAGCCGGCGCAGCCTTTGGCCATGGACAGCAGCGGCTGACCGTTGACTGTTCCTTCAAAACTGAAACGGAACAGGTAAGTCTGGTCCTGGCGGAAGAAATTATGGATTTTTTTATGTCATAACGGATGGTATCGCCGGGCTGAGGCAGCCCGCGATGAAAAGTCACTTCCGCATCAAGGAGCCGATAAACCGCCTCGCCTTTGGTGATGAAATCGATCCCCAAATAGCCTGACAGGAACAGATCGGCCTGGCCGGCCTCAACGGCAACACAGGTCGGAATCCGCAACCCGTCGAGATACCAGCGATCCGGGGTGACATCATGTTCGGTCACCACCCGCCCCTGAGTCATGGATTTGGGTTGACCTTCCACGCTCAGAATACGGTCGACCAACATCAGCGGTTCGTCCGGCAGACGAACCCGGGTTGGAAACTGATCGACAGCGGCAAAGTCGGGACCGAGCATTTTGCCAACGGAACCGATGGCGAACTCCAGACACATGGCCCGGTCAAACGCGACCGGGGCTGACTCCGCTTGCGGCGGCTTTGGCAAGCCAGCACTCGGCTGTTTTGCGTCTGCCCTCAATGGTGCTGCCGAGAAAAGGTCTTCGGGTAAAGGTTGTCCGCTGGCCTCAAACTGCTGGAGCAGGCCCAATTGCTGACGAATATTGCTGCTCAACGCCTGCTCCATGGATTTGGCGAAGTTGAGATAAGCTTCGTGGGCAGCGGCGCCGGACTGCAGCAGCCGGGTCATGGTTGCGGCAACATCTCCGTCCATAGCAGCTTCCGGGGCAGTCTGCGGACGATTTAACGGCCTGATAATTTCTTCATCAATCTTATTAACATCAGGCTCATTACTTACTGTTTTCTTGGCATATTTAAAACTGGGAAGCTGTGGCGAAAAAGCATCCCCGCCGGAGCGAAGAAGGATCTTGCGGTTACCACGGGCAGCAATATTTTCGGGCGGTGTTTTGGTCACCGGGTAAAGCTGAGCAAAATCGACCGGCACCCGTTCAGCCAGACAAGGGCCAACAAGCGTAATAGCTGGATGGTTTCAGCAACACCCGAGCACACAGGGCGCGGGACAGATGGGGGCGCTCCCCAAGGATGCTGTTAATCATCCGGCTGCAGGAATTGCCGGGACCGACTTCCAAAAACAGCCGTGCCCCATCAGCATAAAGTTGCTCGATCACCCGCGGATAGTCAATGGTATCCAAAGCCTGGGCCAGAATGACATCAGCGGCGTTGGCCGAGGTCAACGGGTATTTTTTCCCCAATGCACAGCTGTAGAAATCGATCCCCGGAGGCGGCGTGACCTCAAACAGGTGCAGCCGTCGATAGGCCTCGGCCACAGCCTTGGTCACTTCACAGTGGACCGTGGTCACCCCTTGCAAAGGGATGAAATGACAGCCGAGATCGCGGACCAGTCTTTCCACCTCGATACGCTGGCCGCCGATCACGCATTCGCGATAGCTATTGACGATCAGCAGATAAGCTTTGTCGCGTCCCTGAAGCAGCGAACGGACTTTGTCGGCCGCTACGTTGACAATGCCGAGGGACCAGTCGACCGGCTCGTTGGCAGGCAGATTCCAGACCCGGCGCGCCGCCTGGCAGGCTCCCGCCAACTCATCGGTAAACAGTGCCGAAGTTTTCAGTCGTTTGAGCATTCCATCCCGCTCGCGCCACGCACCGGAAGAGAACAGTCCGGAAGACTCGCCCAGGCTGTAACCACTGATCATTTGCGGGTGGATATTAAAATTACGCAGCAGATCATGCAGGGCCGTACACAAGGCGACATGGGAAATCACCAAGGCGTTATGATCCTCATGGAGTTGCGGCTGCAACTCCTGATTCCAGAACCGCCAGGGCTGATATTGTTCTGCCAGCAGCAGGCTTCTCTGTTCCTGGGCCGCATAGATGTCCGGTCGGAACAGGGACAGTTCGCGCCCCATCCCGGCAAAATGATTGCCGGAGCCAGGAAAAACAAAGGCGACTTTGCCCTGCCTGGTCAGGGGATCGGCAGAGTAAAAAATCCGCTCCCGCAACGCCGGCGGCAACAGGGTCCCGTTGCCATTACCATGGCCGGATTGCCCGCCTAAACTCTGTTCAGGATTGCTTCTAAGGGCCTGTTCGGCGTAGCTGATCAACTCGCTCAATTCCTGCTCAGCAGCACTCACCAGGCTGATACAGAGAGGCAACTGCGGTTGCGGCGGATGGGCTTCAAACCAGCTGCGCGCCATAGTGGCAAGCGGCTTTCCGGTCAACGCCCGAGCCAGATCCTGCAATTGGGCCAAACCGTCCAAAAGCTGGGCCGGTGAATCGCCTTCAATAGCGAACAGCGCTTCGGCAGCAGGCGGGGTCAGCCCACAGCTGAACTCGCCTCGCTCCTGCTCGGGACCCTGGTATTCTTCCAGGACCGCATGCAGTGCGGAATGGTCAAAGCCGAGATCGCTGACCAACATCCGGCGCGGCCCGCGAACACGATTATGCAACCAATACTGAGGGGCCTGCGGGGTCCAGCAGTTGCCGCTTGCGGCGGCTTGGACGGCAGCGCCCGTGGAGGTTCCTGAAAGCAGCCGGCGGTGCAAACAGAGCGCCGCTTGGACAACCGCCGCCAAGCCACCGGCACCACCGCTGTCGCCGATATAATCGGCCACAGCGGAAAGACTCCAGGGTCGGTTGTCGTCCCGGTCGGCCAACAGTTTGCTCAACCCCGCCGCTTCACGGCTTAAAAACGCTGCCGGACCGCTGCTACCGGAGATGACGGCGTCAAGCTGGCAGGCTTTGATCCCGGCATGAGCGCAGGCCCCCTGTACCGAACCGAGCCAGGCGTCATCATCCCGCCCCTGTTGTTCGGGCGAGCCGCCGATAATACTGTCGATGCCGCTGATCACGGCATAAATCCGGTCGCCATCCTGCTTGGCATCAGCCAGGCGTTTCAGTACCAGGGCCGCGGCGCCTTCGCCGACCAGGGTATCTTCTGCCAGGGTGCCACCCAGTTGCCGGCTCAACACAGCACGCAGATCTGCAGCAAAATCGACAGCCCCGACAATCGCCCGGGTAATGGACCCTTCCTGCAAGGCATGAATACCAGCTTGCAACGCGCTGAGCCCGGAGGTTTCCTCGCTGGAGAGGGTGAAGCTGGGTCCGCCAATGCGGAATTCCTTGGCGATCCGGCTCGCCACGGTACTCCCCAGGGCACCCATGGTTCTATTGGCGCTCAAGGCCGGCCCGGCAGCAGTCCGCAGTTGCGCGATCCACTCGGCCATTTGCTGCTCATCCAGCTCCAACCCGAGTTCCTGAGCCCAGCGCGGAGCATATTTCTCCAGTGCCCAGCGAAAGCTGAAGTTGGTTGCATTCAGATCAAGGCCGCAGCCGATAAAGACTCCGGCAAAAAGCAGGTCAGCAGCAGTCAGATTGGCGTCGGCCAACGCTGCGGCTGCCACTTTCAGCATCGCCAGTTGCCGCGGCAGCATTTCCGCAAGTTCCAGCGGCGGAATTCTGAATTCACCAGCAACGGCAGAGACCTCAGCTAGGGGGTAACCCTGCGCTGCTACAGAATCAGGCAAAGTTTGGCGCAGCCAGCGGCTGCGTTCCGCTCCCCACCAGTTAGTGATCGTTTCAGGCGATCTGGGCGTGGCATCTTTAAACAGCTGGTGGGCAAATTGGTCCAGGCTGTCCAGGCCGCCAAAATGGGTCGCCATCCCAACAATGGCCACCGGTTGCTGCTTTTTCTTAGAAGACGGATGAATCCGGACCGGGTTTCTTTTCCCCGCTGCGGGTCGCCACTCTTCAATCAGCAGATGGGCGTTGATGCCGCCAAAACCGAAGGCACTGACCGCAGCGCGGCGCGGTTGTCCGGCGCGCCGTTCCCAATGTTCAGAACGCTTGAGAATGCGAAACGGACTGCTGTCCAGATCGATCCCGGCCGCAGGTTCATCGAAGTTGACCGTTGGCGGTAAAATCTCAGACTTCATGGCCACAAGGGTCTTCAGCAGCGCGGCGGATCCGGCGGCAGTCAACAGATGGCCGATATTCGCTTTCACCGAGCCGATAACACATTGCCCCGGTCGCCAGGAGCTGTCCTGCCAGAGCTGCGAGAGACTGGAAAATTCCACCGCATCACCAACCGGGGTTCCGGTCGCGTGACATTCGATCAGATCAACCGCATCGGGGGTCCAACCAGCCTGTTTGTAGGCGTCGCGCATGGCCCGCAGCTGACCTTCCGCAGCCGGAGCCAGCAGATTCCCCCCCAGATCATTGGAGAGCCCGATCCCGCGGATGACCGCATAAATTCGATCACCGTCACGCACGGCATCCTGGGTCCGTTTCAGCAACACCAGACCGCAGCCTTCACCGACCACCAGACCGTTGCCGTTACGATCAAACGGCGAGCAGGTACCGCTTGGAGAGAGCGCCCTGAGCTGAGAGAATCCCATCTGGGTATAGAGGGAGTCCGGCCGCGATAGTCCCCCGGCGAGCATGGCATCGGCGCGCCCGGACAGCAACTCATCGACGGCAAGTTTGATGGCATACAGGGATGAGGCACAGGCCGCATCCACGGTAAAACAGGTGCGCTGAAAGCCGAGTGCCCTGGCCAGCAGCGATGCCGGTAAACCGGCGACATAGTGGTTGAGGGGTTCCAACTGGTGTTCCGGCAAGGAGAGCTGCCCGTCCGCAGAGAGGCGTTCGACAAAGGTCTGGCCGAGAAAAGAGCGCGCCAACGCGGAAGATTTTTCACTGGGCAAGGCCAGGTTACCGATGATGATGCCGGCCTGGCCCGGTCGTGGCTTTTTCCCGCGCACATCAGCCAGAGTCTGCTGACCGACTCGCAGCAGCAGTCGGAACATGGGGTCGAGCCTGGCGAGAAAACCGGCGTCAATCCCCAGACCGGGGATCTCGGCCGTATCGGTGGCCGGATCAAGAAAGCAGGCCTTGCGCGAATAGACCCGATCCGGGACGCCGACCCTGGCGTCATAAGCTTCATCAGCCGCAAGCAGCCAGCGTCCCGCCGGGGGTTCGCTGGCCGTGTTGACGTTATGAACGATATTATCCCAAAAACGATCAAGGGTCGGAGATGCTGGGAACTCACCACCGACCCCGACAATCGCAACAGATTGAGCAAGGGGCATTTTCAAGCGACTCCAGTCAGTTTATTACGCTGGAAGGTAGCATTCAGCGAGGCATCGATCACACATTCGTAGTTCTCGATCCGCGCCACCAGCGAACCGTCGGTGGCATCGACAAAGTCGATCTGGGCAACGGCACGGCTGGCGCTCCGCTCAATGAGCCTGACCCTGATTTCGGTCCCGGAGGTCGGGAAACGCTCGCGGTACTGCCGATAACGTTCGGCAAACACCGGCAGCGATCCGGCCTGATATTGATCGAAACTCCATAGGATCAATGACTGGAAGCTGCTGTCAAGAACCAACGGATCGGCAAACCAGCTACTGCGCAGCGGCTGGTCGATCCATTGACCGGGCGACGGCGCCCCCTGAGCAACCACGCTGATCCCCTGGCTTGAGCAACCGAGCACCCGGCTGATGCCGTGGAAATCGGTGCCATGGAACAGACGGTCGGCGGTGTAAATTTCCCCGTCCCGGTTGTAGGCCGGCAGCTCAGGAGCCGGTAATGCAGCTTTGGCGGCCGGCAAAGCCGAGGCTAGAAGAATTCGGCCCCGTGCATGGGGAACGACCTGCCCTTTGCCGTTGGTGCCGGAAATTTCCACCGGCACGACATGGATTCCGTCGCTCTTGATCGCTTTACCGGTCATGACCTGCAAGCTGTAGCTGCTATCCGCCGCCAGGATGACCCCTTTCAAGACCCGCAGGTCATTGAACCCCTGAAATTTCAGACCGGGATTGTTGTGGATCGCACCATGGGCCATCCATTCGACCATGATCGCCACCGGCAGAACCGCTTTGCCATCCATGACATGAGATTTTAAAAACGGATACTGTTCAACGGACAGTTCAAGATCGAACGCTTTGGACACGTAGATATTCGCTTGCGGCTCGGCGGTCGGAAGAGCGCTGTCCTGTTCTTCGGCGCCGCTGATCACCAGTTCGACAGCCTCCCCGTCCCGATTGGACAACTCCTGCAGCAGATAGTCGGTTCCGGCCTGCAGATCAATGACCGCAACCCCTTCCCGGGCAAAGACCTTCTTCAGTTCCGGAGTCACCATCCCCCCGTCCCAGGGGCCCCAGTTCAGGGCCAGAACCCGGCAGTGAGGCAATTTTTCCGCTTCTGCAGCGGCGATTTTATTCAGCACTTCATTGGCAACGGCATAGTCGACCTGGCCGATGCGCCCGAAACGCCCGGTCGAGGAGGAATACAGGGCAAGGAATTGCAAATCCGCTTCAGTTACTGAAGCGAGCAGGTTGCGCAAACCGTCCACCTTGGTGGCGTAGACCTGATCAAACTGAGCCAGGGTCTTTTCCTTGATCAGTTTGTCGGCCAGCACCCCGGCACCATGAATAACCCCGCGAACCGGACCGTACTCAGCAACAGCCTCGGCGACAACCGCACGGCACTGATCGGCATCGCGCAGATCAACGGACCGATACAGGGCTTTACCGCCGGCGTTAAGAATCCGCTCCAGAGTCGCGCGGATTTCCCGCTCGGCACTGATCCGCTGATACTCCTGGGCAACCTCTTTCGGCTTCATTGGCCCGGCAGCATGAGCGAGAATCCCCTTTTTAATGGCAGCCTCATCTTGCAGTCCGTTGAGCCAGGCCGACTCGCTCTCACTAAGACGATTGCGGCCCAGCAACAGCAGCGTTGCCTGACTGGCGCGTGCCAGCGCAACAGCCGCTTCGGCAGTGACGCCCCGGGCACCACCGCTGATCACCACCAGATCCCCGGCTCCGACCGGCAGTTCCAAAGCCTGACTGGACAGGGCTTGCTCGACCAGTTCCAGCCCCTGAATTCCGACCGAAGTCACGCCGACCTCAAGGGGGCCGGCCAGGAAGATCTCGTTGACCAGCGTCTCGGCGGTTGCTTCGATCTCCATTCCCATGGCGATATCCAAGGCTTTGCAATGAATGGATGGCCATTCCAGGGCTGCAGTTTTACACAAACCGGCCAAGCCGCCAGACAAGGGATCGCTAATGTTGCTGCGCGATTTAAGCCCGAAGCAGCCGTTCAAACGGGAGACGGTGGCAATAAAGGCACCACCGCGCCCACTGGCCACATCCAGAGCGGGTTCACATTTCTGCAGCAGGGCGAACGAATCGATTAAAAAGCGGTCGCTGGTCCCATGTAGAGGCGCCATCATAACCAGCCCGGCAAGGGCCTCGGGAATGTCCAGGTCGGCCAACTCAGCCAGGGAAATTTTCCGTGGGATCAACTGGCGGGCGGTAAACCGCTTACAAAGCTCATCACTTAAGGCAGAACCGTCATCGGTAATCCAGACCTGCGCGCCAGAAGTAAATTTGAACTCCTTCTGGGGACGCTTTTTGGGCAACGGAAAGGTCTGAAGGACCTGCCGGGAGATCCCTTTGGCAGCCGCAACCGATTGACTGGATGAAGGTTCCCTGGTTTCTTCAGAACCAGACAGGCTGGCCAGAAAATCGACGATCTGACCGACGGTCTGCAAGGTGCCCAAATGTTCCGGCTTGATGGCCGGCGCACCCGGTATCCGCTCCTGCAGGGCAGAGAGAATTTCCACCCGTTTGATGGAGTCGATCCCCAGATCGGTATCCAGAGCCATGTCCAGTTCGAGCATCTCCACCGGGTAACCGGTTTTTTCCGCAATCACCTCAAGCAGGGTGGTGGCAACTGTGCCACGATCGACGCTTGTGGGCTGCTGCTGAGCTACACCAACGGCAGTCGGCTTCTGGCTGCGACAAAGATGATCGATGATCTGAGCAAGGGTCTGCAGCACGCTGAGATCCTCCGGCTTGACGGCCGGCAGATCCGGCAGCTGTTCCTGCAGCGCGGAGAGGATTTCCACCCGCTTGATGGAGTCGATCCCCAGGTCGGTATCCAGGGCCATCTCCGGTTCGAGCATGTCGACCGGATAACCGGTCTTTTCCGCGACCACCGCCAACAAGGTCTCACTCACCTGTTTACGACTCACCTGCGGCTGTGCCAGAGCAGCAACGGTTGCCACACTGGCGGGAACACTTACCGCGCTGCCAAGATGAGCGACGATCTGCCCCAGGGTCTGCAATTGCCCCAGTTCTTCAGGTTTAATGGGCGGCAGCTCGGGCAGGCTTTCCTGCAAGGCGGAAAGAATTTCCACTCGTTTGATGGAATCGATCCCCAGATCGGTATCCAGGGCCATCTCCAGTTCAAGCATGTCCTGCGGGTAACCGGTCTTTTCTGCGACCACCGCCAGCAAGGTGCCAGTAATCCGGGACGCATCCACTGTTGCGGAAGAGACCCCGGTCACAGCCGTGGCGACCTTATCACCGGGCATCTCCGCATCAAGATGAGCGACGATTTCCCCCAGGGTCTGCAAGCGACCGAGGTCTTCCGGACCAATAGTCGGAGCTTGCGGTAAGCGTTCCTGCAACGCGGAGAGGATTTCCACCCGTTTAATGGAGTCGATTCCCAGATCCGAGTCCAGTGCCATCTCCAGTTCGAGCATTTCGACCGGGTAACCGGTTTTCTCGGCGATAATTTCAAGCAGTAACGGCGCAATGCTACTTGCGGCAGCCGGGGCAACCGGAGTTGCCGGCAGAGACGCTGCGACAGTGCTGGCGGACAGAGGAGCCGCCGAGGTAGTTGGAACCGCGGCCGGCACCACTTGAGTTGCGGGAGCGGCGGCTGGCGCAGCTACGGCAGCCGGAACTACGGCACTCTGCGCCAAAGGCTGCCCGTGCAGCAATTGCTGTTGCTGTTCGATCAGTTGCATAAAGGACTGGGTCGCGGCCTGCTGCCCTTCTAAAAACTGCTGATGCAGCTTGGCGGTCTGTTCCTGCAAGCTTTGCAGAGCCTGCATACTCTGCGTGGTCATCCGCAGCGCATCCTGCAGCCGGTCACTCGCCACAGCCGGCTGAGACGGCGCCGTGGGTGAGACGCCTACCGGACCGTTTGCCACTGTGGAGACAGCTGCGGGCGGCTGTAAAGCAGGTGTTGCAGCAGGTTCCGTTGGCTGCGACTGAGGACGAGCCAACGGTGGCCTCTTGGCCGGCATTTTAAAATGATTGGCGCCGCTCAGGGTCAGGGTCAAGCCGGCTTTCTTCCGGCCGGTTGCGACAGTTGCAGCATAACCCTGATCCCAACGGTTCAAGTCAAGGTTGACTCCAAGGGATGCCAGCCGGGCCAGCAGCCGGGCCAGATCGTGAATGGTGGAACGTTTACCGTTGGAAGAGTCAAGGGCAACCGCTGCATACGGCTGCTCGGCGAGGATCGCTTTGACCATCCCGACCAGGCGTGCACCCGGGCCCACTTCCACAAAAATGCGTGCGCCATCCCGATAGAGACTTGCGACTTCCGCGACAAAATCGACAGGGCTGGCCAGCTGCCTGGAGAGCAGTTCAGCCATGGCTTGAGTGTCCTGCGGATAGGCTTGGCCGGTGGTATTTGAATACACTTGGCCCCGGGCCGGCTGAAAGGCAACCTGAGCCAGCTCGGCAGCAAAAGGTTGGGCCGCTTCCGCAACCAGCGCACTATGAAATGCCGCGGATACCGAGAGGCGCTTGTGGGCAATCCCCTGCTGTTCGAGTAACCGGGCAGCCTTCTCAATCTCACTGGTCGCCCCGGAAAGAACTCCCTGGGTGGGGGTATTGCGATTAGCCAGGACCAGATCGAGATCGGCATTGTTGATAAAATCGACAATTTCCGCCAAGGGAGCTGACACCGCCAGCATCGTCCCCCGGTCCCCGTCCCCGGCAGCCATCAGTTCGCCCCTTAATTTGGACAAGCGATAGAGATCCTGCTCCGCCAAGGCACCGGCACAACAAAGCGCCGCTAGTTCACCGTAACTGTGTCCGGCAAAAGCATCCCCCTGCAGGCCAAAACCGTTCAAAACCCGCATCGCTCCAAGGCTGACCGCTCCCAGCGCAGGCTGAGCCAGATCGGTGGCCTGTAGTGCGGCAAAACAGGCTTCCCTGCCCGCCTGATCAAATTGCGGCCGTGGGTACAGTTTTCCGGCCAGGGCACCGCTGCCCTGCCCTTTGGCAGCGGAAAATGAACGATCGGCCTGCTCCAGAACAGCAAAAAACTCCGGGAATTGCAAAGCCAGATCGGCAAGCATGCCGGGGTACTGGGCTCCCTGACCCGGAAACAGCAGGGCCACTTTGCCACCAACAGGGCCGCTGGCGAAATAAGCGCCGTCAGGTGTTTCCCAGGAGCTTTGCTCCGCCTGTTTAGCCAACTGGGTGAGGCAGGTCTTTAACGGTCCGACCGGATCAGCCTGGCGGCGATCAAGAACGGCAACCAGACGGTATTGCGCCGTGCAGTCAAAGCTTTGCCGCTGGGCAGCTGCAGCTGCACGGATGACGCGCCAATCGGCCGCAACCGGGAAATCATTGACCGCCTGTTTCAGTTGCTCGATGGTTGCCGCGGAAAAGGGCACCGGTTGGACATCACCCGACCAATCGACCGCGGCTTTTTCCGGCTGATATTCTTCAAGAAGACAATGAAAATTGCTGCCGCCGAAGCCGAGGGCACTGATTCCGGCCCGTCGCGGGTGGTTCGGGTTGGCCACCCAGGGGCGGCATTCGGTGTTCAGGTAAAAGGCGGATGAGTCCTGCAACAGGCTTTCATGGGGCTGGTCCACTTTGATCGTTGGCGGCAGAACTTTGTGGTAAAGGGCGAGGGCTGCTTTAATCAGTCCGGCCGAGCCAGCAGCGGCTTTGGTGTGACCGATCTGTGACTTGACCGAACCAAGGGCGCACCAGGGTTGATCCGCGGGACCGAAAACCTCCTGCAAGGCAGCCACTTCGATGGCGTCACCGACCCGGGTCCCGGTACCATGCCCTTCAATCAGTTCAATGCTGCGCGGATCAATCCCGGCCTGCTCGTAGGCCCGGCGCAGGGCCTTGGTCTGACCGCTGGCAGTCGGCTCGTAAATGGCGCCGCCACGCCCGTCACTGGATGCACCGATCCCTTTGACTACCGCATAGATCCGGTCACCGTCCCGTTCGGCATCACTCAACCGTTTCAGCACTACCACCCCGAGACCTTCACCGATGGTGGTCCCGTCAGAGTCGGCGGAATAAGGCCTGGCGTGTCCCGAAGGCGACAAGGCCGGGGTTTTGCTGAAGCAAGAGTACATAAAAATGTCGTTGAAAGTATCTATACCGCCGGTCACGACCATATCGGAGCGACCGGCCGCCAGTTCCAGAGCGGCCAGGTTTAAAGCGCTTAGAGAGCTTCCGCAAGCCGCATCGACAACACAGTTGGTGCCGCCGAAATTAAAATGCTTGCTGATCCGCCCGGCCACGACGTTTCCGAGCAGCCCGGGAAAGGAATTCTCCTGCCAGGGGACGTAGGAATCGGATATCCGCCGGACCACATCTTCGGCCAATTCCTGATCCACCCCGGCATCTGCCAAAGCCTGCCGCCATCGTGGGTGGCCGAGCCTTGCCCCTAATGGAATCACCAGTTCCAAAGCGCCGGTCACGCCGAGAATGACACTGACCCGATCACGATCAAACTCTTTATCACCAGCATAACCGGCATTGGCCAGGGCCTGTTCAACAGTCAGCAGTCCAAGCAGCTGCGAAGTGTCGATGGCCTCGATAGAATTGGGCAAAATCCCATAATCCATCGGGTTGAATTCTACCGGCGACAAAAAACCGCCAAGTTTGGAGTAAACTTTATCAGCAGCTTTGGGGTCTTGATCAAAATAATCTTCAGGACGCCAGTGCGATTCCGGAACTTCGCTGATCCCGTCGACGCCATTTCTAATATTGGTCCAGAAGACACCGGCATTATCCGCCTGAGGAAACATACAACCAACCCCGACAATAGCCAGAGGGACGGATGCCAACGACTGTCCTTTAACATCATTGTTATTATTCAACTGAGGAACTCCTTGATTTGATCGATGGTCAGCGGAGCTGTCAGATTCAGTGCTGAAGGGAGTAAACCCCCTTGCTGTTTCAGTTGATTGCCACGTTGCAACACGGCAGCACCAAACAGAATATTCATGGCAACGACAGCAACTTTGCGTTCCGACACCTGTTCCAGAAATGAGCCGCGGACCCACTCGTTAAAAGCCCCCATGGCCGGTCCGCACCAGATCTGATAGTCGATTTTCCGACTCGCCTCACCGCTATTTGCCCAAACGGGAGACTGTCCCAGGTACCAGCGGAAAACCAGGGCCATTTTATATTTCGGGTCTTTTTCGGCCTTTTCAACCTGGCGGGGATCACGTCCAGAGAAATAATGCCGGGTTTGCTCCCAGACCGCATCCAGCGAGGTTCGGAAAAAAGTTTTTTCCAGTTTGTCCCGCTCATCGGCAGGCAATTCTTCGAGGCTGCCAAAAGCGCGATAGAGTTCATACAACTTGTGAGCCCGGATGGCAAACATGGTCCCGCGTTTCACCACCTGAACCTTGACCCCTAACTCAAACATATCCCCGGAAGGAGCCATGGTGATGTCCGCCTGCCGGGTTTCGGCGAGCATCTGCCTCACTGCGTCACAGGTGCCCGATTCGATACAGGCCTGGTTGACAGTCCCGGTCACCAGGTAATCAGCACCCATGGCAAATGCAGCAACGGCCGAAGCCGGAGTGGCGATGCCGCCGCCGAGTCCGACCCGCAACTCCCAGGCATAGTTTTGCTCACGCTGAACTTGTTCCTTTTGCGCGAGAATGGTTGGGAACAAAGCCAATGCCGGGCGATTATCGGTATGCCCACCAGAATCAGCCTCAACGGTAATATCCTGCGCCACCGGAATCTCAGCAGCCAGCAGGGCCTGTTCTTCGGTCAGCTGACCTTCGGCAACCAGCTGGCGCAACATTTTCTCCGGTGGGGGGGCTAAAAACCTCGCCGCCACTTCTTCCCGGGAAATCTTGGCGATAACCCGATTGGGTGCAACCACCCTCCCCTGGGCGTCCCGATAAATTCCATGGGTTCGGAAACGGACGACCGGCAAGGTTAAAGACAAAAACGCGGACGCTTCAATCAGCCGGATGCCGCGGCGGATATAAAGTTCCACCACAGCCTTTTCAAGTTCAGGTTCATTGGGGCTGTGAATCAGGTTGAAACCGTAGGAGAAAGAATGGCCCTCCGCCTCCAGCTGATTGATGGCCCTTTCGATATCCTGCAAAGACAACCCGGCGGCGCCGAAAAAACCGAGCATGCCGTGGCGCCCCAATTCACGGACCATCGCAACCGAACTGATCCCTTTGGCCATGGAGCCGCCAACATAGGGGTACTTGATATTGAAATCGCTGCAGAAGCGGCGGCTACCAAGAGATTCGAGGGGGCACGGCAGGACCATCCCGGGAAACTCTCCATCCGGTCCGCTGGCAACGGTCTCCCGAAGCCGGACCCCGGCACCGTCCTGCGCCAAGAACAGCGGCCGGCGAATCTGCTGCAATTGTTTTTTCAGCGCGGTTGATTCGATACAAGCACCATTCCCGGACAGGTCGGGACGGAGGATTTCCGGAACGGATTGATTTATGACAGGCAAAACAGACTCCATGTTGCTATGAATTTAAAGCGATTCCAGAACCGCCTGGATTTCATCGACAATCTTCCTTGGGGTGGAAGCCCCGGCGGTCAGCCCGATCTTGCGGTACTGGCGCAGCTCATCAAGCGGCAATTCGGCAGCCGTTTCAACATGAATGACCTTGGTGCCGTGGGCGGCGATCACTTCGGCCAGACGTTTGGTATTGCTGCTGTTGTACCCCCCGGCGACAATAAAAAAGTCGACCTCTTCAGCCAGGCGAATGGCTTCTCCCTGACGTTTTTTAGTGGCATCACAAATAGTCGGCAGGACAATCAGGTCCAGGTTTTCGTGATTGGTCAAGTGCTTGCTAATCTGGTCGAAAGTACTTTTATCCTGCGTTGTTTGTGCAGCCAGGCAATATTTCCGAGCAGGGTCGAGCCGCTGGCGATGACAACGTTCAAAGCTGTCGAACACGAAAGAGGTTCCAGCCGCATAACTTAACAGGCATTTGACTTCGGGGTGGGTTTCTTCGCCGAATAACAATAAGGTCCGCCCTTCCGAGGTACTTTTTTCAATCCTCAGGCAAGCTTCCCTGACTTTCGGGCAAGTGGCATCGACAACATGAATCCCCCGGTCGGTCAGTTGCTGACGGACTTGCTTGGTAATCCCATGGGCCCGCACCACAACAATCGATCCGTTCGGAATATCATCTGCTGATTCGACCGTAACGACCCCTTTTCCGGCATAATCTTCAACCACCTGAGGGTTATGGATGATTGAGCCGAAAATGTAGATCTTTCCTGAGCCGGGATGTTTTTTTATAACTTCATCCAATTTGCGTAAGGCCAGGCTGACTCCCATGCAGAAGCCAGCACTCTTTGCCCGCACAGATTCCATATTCTATATCCGGAATTAAACTTGCTCTTTCAAACAGTTAAACTCCACCCCCTGGCAACGAGCCAGAAGGGTATCTCCGTTCAACCCCAACAAACTATTTACAATCTCATTTTTTGCCAGCAAGAATCAAGATTTTGTCAAATTTTTCCCATAATTTGCAGATTGTTCTCGTACCGCAACTCTCCACCGGGAATTCCGCACGCCTCTCCAAATGCCGCTGCGCAGCCGGTTCTGGCCAACTTTCCCCGCCATCGTTGTCAGTCAAACGGGTCGGCAGGTCTGGAAAAACCCTTAGCTTCAGATAAAAGATAAAAACCTGATGTTGCAATGCTGCTACATTTACGGCTATGATTCAATCAGATATAAATACTCATATCTGTCACAAACCCTATCTAAAACAAAAGGTGTCTCGCGATGGCCATTGGCAAAATGACAGCAATCCTGTTGGTCCTGACCTTCCTTGCGCTGCCCGTGCTGGCTGATACTCCGCCATTGCCGGATAAAGAACGCTGTCCGGTCTGCGGAATGTTCGTGGCACCATATCCGAACTGGATTGCCGTTGTCCAGTTCAAGGACGATACCAAAGCCTATTTTGACGGTCCGAAGGACATGTTCACTTACCTGGCGGACTTAAATAAATATAACCCCGGCGCCAAACTGGCAGACATCTCCGGGGTTTTTGTGACCGATTATTACAATGTCGAGTTACTGCCTGCCAGCGAGGTTTATTTTGTCAGTGGCAGCGATGTGCTCGGCCCCATGGGTGAAGAGTACGTCACCCTGCGCAACAGCGCAGAGGTCAAATCGTTCATGCGTGATCATGGCGGTAAAAAAGTTCTCACCTACAAAGAACACCATCTTATCGAAACCGACGTCGAGTAACTCGATGCTCAAGCACCGGGCCTTCATCGCTCTGACCGCCTTAGAAGTATTGGTCCTGAGTCTGCTGTTCCTTTTTGGACAGATCAGAGCCGACCATCTGCTGGCGACAGAACTGCCCCAATTAAGAACAACAGCAGGCGCTTTACAACTGACCGATCTGGCCATCTGGACCGAGGCTCGCTACACCCGCCATCCGTCCCAGGCCGATCGTTTTACGCCGTTTCAGGATTTTCCTTCGGCCCTTGAGCATTTTCCGGCCGGATCCATTATCGCCCCAAGCAGCTTTGGCAGGAGCAATCAATAATTTTCCGGACAACGGTGGCCCATGCATCACTTCAAAATTCTAGAATATGCACTTTCGTCTCTGATTCGCAGAAAATTCAAGAACCTGGCCATTATTATCGTCTACACATTTACCGTTGCAACCCTGGCGTCCATCCTTTTTTTAACCCACTCCCTGAAAAAGGAGGCTGATTACCTTTTAGCCGACGCGCCTGAGCTGGTGGTCCAGCGGCTCTCCGGGGGCCGTCACGAGCTTATCCCCCTGGAGTACGGGGAAACAATCCGGCGCATCCCCGGAGTGGCCCAGGTCCAGCCGCGTCTTTGGGGTTACTATTATGATGGCCTGATCGATGCTAACTACACCCTCCAGGAAGTATTGCCGAGCCACTCCAAGTTGCCGATGCTGCAAGGCAGGCTGCCCCAAAATCCCGGCGAATGCGCCATTGGTGCCGGGGTGGCTGAGATTCGCAGGATCGGACTTGAAGATGATCTGATCATGGTCGACAGCGCCAATGTCGGGCGGACTTTTACCGTAACCGGAGTGTTCAAGCCCGAATCAGCCTTATTAACCAACGATCTGGTCATCCTGGAAAAACAGGACCTCATCGATTTCTTTGACTATCCGGCCGATCTGGCCACGGACATCGCGGTCTCGGTCAGAAATCCGGTCGAAATCAACACCATCGCGGAAAAGATCAAACGCCAGCTCCCCGACACCCGGCCGATCAGCCGCAGCGAGATTCTCCGTACCTATGCAGCCGTATTCAACTGGCGCAGCGGGATGATGTTATCGGTATTTGTTGCCGCCCTGGTCGCCTTCTGCATTCTTGCCTGGGACAAAGCGACCGGGATCAGCGCCGAGGAGAAAAGGGAGATCGGCATACTCAAAGCGATCGGCTGGGAAACCTCAAATATTCTTGAGGTCAAATTCTGGGAAGGGATAGCGGTATCGTTGACCGCCCTGCTGCTGGGGCTTCTGACCGCCTATATCCATGTTTTCTTTCTTAACGCCACCCTGCTGACCCCGGTCATCAAGGGCTGGTCGGTACTGTTTCCGACCTTTCGGCTGGCCCCCTTTATAGATCCCTACCAGATTCTGGTCATCGCCTTTCTGACTGTTCCACCCTATGTCGTTAGTACGGTGATCCCGTCCTGGAAGGCCGCCATCACCGACCCCGAAGCTGCGATGAGAGGATAATTGATTTGCCGCCCTTGATCCGAATAGAGCATGTCAAAAAAATCTACAATGCGCACAAGCCTGATGAATTTTGCGCCCTGGATGATATTTCCCTGCAGATCGAAGCTGGAGAGGTTGCCGTCTTCAAAGGGCCGAGCGGCTCGGGTAAAACCACCTTGTTGAGCCTGATCGGCTGTATGTCACGGCCAACCGAGGGACGCATCAGGATCGGCGAGAAGGACGTGGTCAAACTTTCCGAACGGTTTCTGGCCCGGACCCGTCAACAGACCTTCGGTTTCATTTTTCAGCAATTCAACCTGCTGCGCGATGTTTCTGTCCTGGAAAACGTTCTGATGCCCCTCTATCCGCAACAGGTCCCCATCAGCGCCATGAAAAACCGTGGCCTTGAACTGTTAAGACAACTGGATATGGAAAACAAGCAACAGGCAAAAATCCGCCAGTTATCTGGCGGAGAGCAACAGCGCGTGGCAATTGCCCGGGCGCTGATCAACGACCCGGACATCATCATTGCGGATGAGCCCACCGCACATCTTGACAGTCAACTATCTGCCGACCTGATAGAGATACTGACCGCTATCCACCAAAGTGGCAGAACCATCCTGATTGCAACCCACGATCCCCAGTTGTTCAACCACCCCCTGATCAGCAGTGTGTTCTCCATGCACAGCGGCAGGCTTATGGAGGGCTGTTGAGTTGATCCTGCATCCCGGCATAATGGCATTGCTCTGCGGGACCGCTCTGGTGCTGTTGATGATGCTTTACGCCAGTAGCCTGGCGATAAAAATCCTGCGCCGCTGGGATTTTTACAGCTGTTCTGAAGAACAGCTTCAGCTCGAACGCAAAACGTTTCTGGTGTCGACCATTGTCAACTACGCGTTGGGTTTCCAGGTTCTGTCGCTGTTCCTGTTTATTTATACCCTGGAAGAAATCCACCCCCTCTTTGTCGGCGCCATGTGCGCAACCGGCAGCCTGAATGCGAACCCGATCGGCTGGTCTGCACTCTACGTCAAAATTCTGGTTTTTTTTGCAGCCGCCCTGTGGATTGCATTGAATTACCTTGACGGTAGAGCCGAAGATTCCCCTCTGATTAAATTAAAATACTCCTACCTGCTGCTGTTGACTCCGCTGATTGGCTGTGAGCTCTACCTGCAAATCAGCTATTTTTATCAGCTTGATCCAGAAATCATCACCTCCTGCTGCGGTTCCTTGTTCAGTGCTGACGGCAGCGGCGTTGCGGCCGACCTGGCCGGGCTGGCTCCCGGCCGCATGATGCTTATCTTTTATGCCTTGGTTGGCCTGCTGGCTGGCCTGGCCGGACTTTGTTGGAAAAAAACTGCCCCATGGCTGAGATATGGATTTTCCCTGGCCGGGGCAACCTTCTTTGTTGCGTCTTTGATTTCCGTCATTTCTTTCATTTCTCTTTACATTTACGAACTCCCTACCCACCACTGCCCCTTTGACCTGCTGCAGAAAAATTACGGCTTTATCGGCTATCCATTGTATGTCGGGTTGTTTGTCGGGACCCTGTTCAGCATATTGCCCGGACTGTTTCAACCGCTCAAAAGATATCCTTCGTTAACCGTTGAAATAGAACGGCTGGAAAAAAAATGGCTTTTCACAGCCCTCATATTCTTTGCTCTTTTTGTTCTGATTGCCAGCTGGCCCATTGTTTTTGGCCATTTCAGACTGATGAATTTTGCCCGTTTTTAACGAAATTTTAGCGGGGTTGATACGGCTCAATGCGCTGTTTTCTTTTTTCCCCTCTGCCATTTACGACCAAAATGGGAAATAATCCCAAATTTTTACCATTTTGGTTATAATTAAAACAATATCAATCGGCAGTAGGTATTTGCACTTGGCAACTGAAAAGCACTCAGGAGCTAGCCTATGAAAGTTTACCGGGAGGAACTTGGCGGAGACCAGGCCGATATTGGAGGCCATCTGGGCGGTTTAAAAATTCTCCCCGAGAAAGCAAAGATTTTCCCTACCTTGACCAGACCTCTGTTGTATATGGCGGTGTCGGTGTTTCTGGTGGAGATTATCATTGAACAGTTTATTTTAAGAGTTTCCATATTCGGTTTTATGGAGCACGTCCTCGTCGATGCAACCGGCACCATACTGCTCCTCTCCCCGATCTTTTTTTTCTGTCTCTACAAGCCGTTTCAGCAATTGGATGCCGAACAGCAAAAAGCAAAATCAGAAATTCAGGCACTTTCCAGACAATTGATCAATATTGGCGAACTTGAAAGAAAAGCTCTGGCCCGCGACCTCCACGATGATCTGGGGCAGATCCTGACCGCACTGCAGCTTGGCGTTGAAACCATGGCCATTACCTGCGATCTCAACCTTAAAAATGAGCGCAACCCAGAAGAAATCCGCTTTAACTGCAGGAAACAAGGAGAAAAACTGACCTACCTGATTGAAGATCTGGGGCAGCGGATCCGTAAAATTTCAGCGGGATTAAGGCCTCCCATGCTGGACGAACTTGGACTGGAAGTCACCCTGGACTGGCTTGTCAACGAATACAGCAAACAATCGGATAAAATCGACATCAATTTAACTTGCCAGGGGATCAGTGACGGCCTGTTTCCGGAAGTTGAACTGGGTATTTTCAGAATTTGCCAGGAGGGGCTGAATAATATCTTTAAACATTCCGATGCCAGTCATGTCGAAATCCGCCTCAATAACCAGGATGATCAGGTTATGGTTCTCTCTATCAAGGATAACGGAATCGGGTTCAGCAGCAAAGAACTGCATTCGGCTCAGCTTGGCCGACGCGGGTCAGGACGTCAGGGTGTCGGCCTGTTGGGCATCAGGGAGCGGGTTGCCGCTCTAAACGGCTATCTGGAATTGAGAACCGGAAAAAAGCAAGGAACTGAAATTTATGTTAAAATCCCTACCAAGAGACCTGAAAGAAAGGAATATCCTTGATCAAAATTATCATTGCCGAAGATCATGCTCTGGTCAGAGAAGGCCTACGCAATCTGCTTAATCTGCAGAGTGATATCAAAGTCGTGGATGAGGCGGTAAACGGCCTTGACGCTTTAAAAAAATGCCGCGCCCAAAAGCCGGATATTTTGCTACTTGATGTCGGTATGCCCAAAATGCCCGGAACTGAAGCAGCCAAACTGATCAGGGACAATGTTCCCGGGACCAAAATCATTATCCTTTCCATGCACGAAAAAGAAGCTTACATCAAACAGGCGTTTGACGCCGGGGTGCGCGGCTATGTACTTAAAACTTCACCATCCGCCAACCTGTTGACAGCCATTCGCCAGGTATCAGAGGGGGAATATTACCTGTGTCCAAAGATCCGCAGTGATGTCGTTGATTTTTTTGTGACCGGCAAACGCAAAGAAGAGCAGCCGAACGGTGGTTACATGTCGCTGTCGGATCGGGAGCAGCAGGTATTTCTGCTCCTGGTCCAGGGCAATTCAACTGTGGAAATCAGTAATATTCTTTGCGTCAGTCCCAAAACGGTTGAAAAGCATCGCGTCAATATCGGTAAAAAACTGGGCACAACCCAACCGATCAAAATGTTGCAATATGCCATTAAGGAAGGTATTATCGACCCTGAAATGTGGTGACGATCGAACGTCCATGGTGAAACACCCGACAGCCAACCAACAAAAGTAGGTTTTTCCTACCCCCTACCCTACCATTTCCCCCATATCCAATTTATAACAATTTTGCGATAATCCAGTTGTCGACTTTAAAACTATGTATCGGTATTTTGTCTGGAAGCAATTCAATAAGATAGAAAAACCAGTCGAAGAATCATTAAAGTCGACTTTGATCATTTAATAAACTGTTAAATTTGATCATGTTAGTCAGATTAAAGTTGACTTGTTGGAGGGGTGATTTTCATTCCCTAAATCGATAAGTCCCTTCCCAGGAAGACCATAAAAGGAATGTCCAATAGCGGGACAAATGAAAAGGTCCTTTGAGTCCTGGCTGCACGGGTTCCAGCATGTTTCATTTCAGAACCTGGGCTTACAGAAAACTCAGCGCACGACATTGATAACATCTACCTACCACAAAGCTCAGGAGGGATTGGTAAATGACAGGCTCTTTCAGGAAGACCATGATGGCGGCAATGCTTCTGCTGCTGACACTTCCGCTTCCACAAGCCCAGGCAGCCGCGCCGCGCTATGAGCGGTCGGTGCATAATTTCACCATCCCCGACATCGTTCTGGTGAATCAGGATCGGAAACGAGTTCGTCTGAAATCAATCATTGACACCGAAAAAATGGTGATCGTCGATTTTATCTACGGGACCTGTACGACCATCTGTCCGGTACTGTCGGCAGGCTACGCCAACCTGCAACGTAAACTTGGCAAGGACAGTGAAAAAGTCCACCTGATCTCCATCACCATTGATCCTGAAAACGATACGCCCGAAGTCATGAAAGAATACCTCGAGCGCTACCGGAGCAAGCCGGGTTGGGATTTTCTGACCGGCAGTCGACAGGATATTAACCGGGTCATGAATGCTTTCGATTCTTATTTTCGCGACAAGATGGATCATAAACCGCTGACCTTTATCCACTCTCCCGAGGACGGGACCTGGATCAGGCTCTACGGCCTGCTCAGCGGCAAAGACTTTATCAAAGAATGTGAAAAAGTGGGGGTTTTATAACGTGTCCATGTCCTTCAGTAAATCCAGAATCGCCTTGGTTTTCTTCCTTGCCGCCGCTCTGTGCCTGAGCGGTCTGTTGGTTTCATCCGCCTTGGCAGGAACCGACCTTCCTCCGGAAAAAATCCAGGAACTAGGGCAAAAGATGTACCGTGACGGGGTCCTGCCTTCAGGGGAATCCATCAAGGCTTTTGTCAGTGATGATGTTCCGGTTGACGGTACGGCTTTTACCTGCGTCAGCTGCCACTTGCATAGCGGCATGGGCTCCATTGAGGGAGAAGTCATCACTCCGCCGACCAATGGCCGCATTCTCTATGAACCTCGCGAGCCATTTATCAAAGGGTATGAGCACGTTCCTTCATTTTCGAACTACGCCAAATATTTGCCAGTGCGGCCGGCCTATACCGACCAGACCCTGGCTGAGTTGATCCAGGGCGGTGTCGATCCGACCGGTCGTTCGGTCCTGCATGTCATGCCGCGTTATGACATTTACGGCGAGGACATGGACATCCTGATTGCCTATCTAAAAACCTTGTCTGACCATCCTTCTCCCGGAGTCAGCAAAGAGCAGATCAAGTTTGCCACTGTCATTGTTGAGGGGACCGATCCGCAAGCGGTTAAATCGATGCTGGACCCGATCCAGTTCGGCATTGACCGCAAGAATGCCTTAGCTGTTGCCGCCGGCAACAACGACCGGGTCGCGCGCATGGGTTACAACATGTTGGGCCCGGACCTGATGGCAAAGAGATTCACTTTGTCGCACTGGATCCTGAAAGGCGCCCCTGAGACCTGGCGTGCACAGCTGGAAGATTATTATCAAAAGGAACCAGTGTTTGCGCTGCTTGGCGGAATATCGGCAGGCGATTGGGCTCCGGTGCATCATTTTTGTGAAGATAAGCACCTGCCCAACTTGTTTCCGGTGGTTGACTATCCGGTGCTCTCCGATACTGACTGGTACACCCTCTACCTCTCGCGCGGAATACGCCAGGAGGGAGAAGCGGCTGCGCGTTACCTGATGAGCATCCAGAGTTTGCTTAAAGATGGCGCAATCCTGCAAGTCTACCGCGACAACCGCCGCGGGCAGGCTCTTGCAGACGGGTTCCGTGGGATATGGAATGCGGCTGGAAATACGGCAGCGATAGAAGTAACCCTGACGCCAGGGGAAAAGCTGACGAAAACCCAACTTCAGCAATTGATTAACAAGCATAAACCGGTGGCCGTCATCGTTTGGGACGACGAGACCGCCCTCCCCGCGCTGACCGAGGTCGCTGCCGAGAAAAGCCACCCGAACTTCTTTGTTACCTCTGCGACTTGGCTGGACCAATCCATCTACAGTGTTCCAGAACCATTACGTGGCTTTCTTTATATGACCTACCCCTACCGGTTGCCCCAAGAAGAAGCCCGTTTCAAAAACCTTTTGAACAAGGTTCTGCAAGGGAAGTCCATCGCTCAGTATGATGAGAAAATATTCAAAAAGGGCTATATCACCAATCAGATGATCGGTGATGCACTCATGGAAATGCGCAGCGAGTACTACAGTGACTTCCTCCTCGATACGATCGGGATGATGGAAGACACCTACTTGCCTCTTTATGAACGCCTGACCTTTGGCCCGGGCCAACGATACGCTTCGAAGGGGTGCTTTATCGTCCAGCTCAGTGAGGGAGACGCACCCAAACTGGAGCGACGTAGCGAATGGATTATCAAATAAACGAACGGGGAACTTTATTCTATGTATAGATACTTTATGACGGCACTCATTCTTCCTTTCATCCTGACGTTACCGGCCTGTGCCCAGACCGCACAAGATCCTGCCGGGGTTCAAGCGACCAAAGCCAAACCCGAAGTTGAATATGTCTACGTGTCCAAAGGTTATCGCTATGACCCGGTCGATGCCGCCGAAGATGCCGATGCCGGATTATTTTTGTGCGGAACACGCTGCAATGCTCTTTCAGTCGATTATCTGAACATTACGACACCGGGCGGCTGGAGGATGCTGCGCGTCGCAAAAGACCATGAAGTCTCCATTGATCTTAAAAAAATGGGGATCAAAGGAAACTGCATCTGCATTGCCGACCAATACGTCGTTAAGGTGAACGACTTATATATGTCCAAGTGACACCAGATAAGGAGACGAAAGGATATCGATTCTGGATCAAGCAAAATCATTTTTTAATGTTCAACATTGTGAACAGCAGCACATCGACTTCAACTACAAACTATCAACTAGGTTAGTTCATACGAAAATGGGGAGGTTATGTATGAAAAAGCATCTGTTTGCAGCCTTAATCCTAACTCTTTCGGTCATGCTTGCAGCGCCAGCCACGCTGTTAGCTGGCAATGGCAATGCGCCGGCGGACCAGGCCGCTCCGCAAGCACAAGCCGAGCCTGGAAAAGGCCAAGTCGGCAAAGTCCCTCAAGCTCAACTCGACTACGTTAAAAAACGTGAAGAGGCCAAGAAACGCCGTGATGAACTACTGAAACTGCGCCAGCAAAATATTAATTCAATGAATTCAGGAAGTGCGCCGGTGGACAAGGCACCGCAATAAGATTGCTGCCACAAGATGCCTTTGATCGGCAATCACATTTTTAAGCAATGACTGGAAAGAAAATGAAAACCATTCACGGAGGTATGTATGAATAGGCGACATTCAAGGTTTTGGCTCAGCGCAGTTTTATCTGCGTTGGCGATTTTTCTGGCCACCGGCCCCGCTTTGGCCTACTTAAGTCCCAGTAACCCTGCTGTTCTCACCGCAGATCCGGACCAGATCAAATATATGGATCCAAGCTATCAGGGTGATTTTACTGCAACCCCGAACCAGAGTTACCTGATCGGACCTGGCAGTATTCCCGACTACTTGACCAACCCCAACTGGGCATATAGCCCGCCGTTGCGGAAATTCGTCGATAAATTGGCCCCACTGGGCTGTGATCAGACCAACAACCTGGGGCAATGTGTTCCGGTTGCCGTGCCGGACATCGTAACCTACCCCGGTTCGGATTATTACGAAATCGAAATCGTTCAGTTCCACGAGCAGATGCACTCAGACCTGCCGTCCGGAACCGCAGCGACGACCATGCGCGGTTATCATCAGATTAATGCCGGAACCGATACCTCAACCTGTAGCGATCCGGTCCTGCAATTGCCTGGTGCCTGTACCGAAGCTAACAATACCGACACTTCAGTCGCCAATGCCGGACCGCATCATCTCGGGCCAATCATTGTCACCAAAAAAGACCGCCCGGTTCGCATCAAGTTTGTCAACAACTTGCCAACCGGTGAAGCCGGTAAGCTTTTTGTTCCTGTCGACACCTCGATCATGGGTGCCGGTCCGTTTGAAATCGACTATGATCCGGTCACCAAAGAGATGATCCCGAAGACCACCGGCGATTTCACCCAGAACCGTGCCCTGCTCCACCTCCACGGTGGCCGGACCCCCTGGATCAGTGACGGGACTCCTCACCAATGGATTACCCCGGCCGGTGAGACCACCGATTACCCGACCGGCGTCAGCACCAACAACGTGCCGGACATGCCCGATCCGGGTCCCGGTGCTTCAACCTACTATTACACCAACCAGCAGAGTTCACGGTTGATGTTCTATCATGACCATTCATGGGGTATCACCCGTCTTGGCGTTTATGTTGGCGGCGCAGCCGGGTACATTATCCGCGACGATACCGAACAGGCTCTGATCGATGCCGCGATATTACCCGGTGTTCAATCCGATGGGACAACGACCTCGTTGGGTGGCGAAATTCCGTTGATCTTTGAAGATCGGACTTTTGTCGATCCCAATACCATTGCAGCCACCGACCCGACCTGGAAATGGGGAACCGCTCCGGTTAACGACGGTCAAACCATGACCCCGGTTTTAGGTGATCTGTGGTGGCCACATGTTTACATGCCTGCGCAGAACCCCTATGATTTCAGTGGGATCGCCCCGATGGGACGCTGGGCCTATGGTCCCTACTTCTGGCCAGCCACCAACAACCACTTCCAGCCGATCCCGAACCCCTACTACGCGGCAGATTGTGCTGATCCTAACGCCAACCCGTTCTATTGCGGTTGTGATCCGGCCGACGATACTACTCCGGGTAGCTTGGGCGGTTTCTGCCAACCACCGTACATGCCCAGTTCCCCTAACCCATCCTGGGGCGCTGAAGCATTCATGGACACACCGACCATCAACGGAACCGCCTACCCGGTTCTTGAAGTTGAACCGAAGGCCTATCGCTTCCGTATTTTGAATGCCGCCCATGACCGCTTCTATAACCTGCAGATGTATAAAGCTGTCGCCGATCCGGGTCATGTGGAAGCTACACCACCCACCCCTGATTTGACTGGCTTTACCGCGACAACCAGCCCTTATGCTGGTGCCCAAACGCTGGCATCACTGACCGAAGTCCCCATGCTTCCGGCAACGAATGTTGCAGTCAGCAGCACTGGCGCCACCAGACCTGATACCTGGCCGGTCGATGGCCGTCCCGGTGGCGTGCCTGATTGGGGTATGACCGGCCCGTCCTGGATCATGATCGGTTCTGAAGGTGGCTTCCTGCCGCAACCGGTTGAGATTCCCAGCCATCCAATCACTTGGAATGCAGACGTCACGACGTTTAACGCCGGTAACGTGAATGGCGGATCGCTGATCGTCGGACCTGCCGAGCGTGTTGATGTCGTCGTTGACTTCTCGCAATACGCAGGACAAGAACTCATCGTTTACAATGATGCGCCCGCTCCGTGGCCGGCACTCGACCCGCACTACGACTACTACACTGGCGCACCTGACAATCGCGACATGGGTGGAACCAATACCACACCAATCGGTATCGGCCCCAACACCCGGACTGTTATGAAGATCAAAGTTGCAGCAACCGGTGCTGATCCGGCTTACGATGTTGCTGCCCTTAAAGCGGAATTCGCTCCATCGACATCAACCACTGAAGTCGGTGTCGGCGTGTTCCAGAGTTCTCAAGACACCATCATCGCCGGACAGGGTGACATGAACCCCACCGGTGACCCGGCTCTGTACGAAGCTTTCCAGCATGACGGCGTACCCTTCGACGGCTACGTCAATGCTTATGAGCCCCCGGCAGGCACCTTCAAGAAGACCTGGCCAAACTGGGGTATCGCCCAGATCAATGATACCCAGGTCAGCTTTTACAATCCTGAATCCGCCAGTATCGTGACCGCGCCTTTGCTAAAAAAAGCCATTCAGGATGAACAAGGTGAAACCTTTGACGAATTCGGCCGAATGAGAGCAGGTCTTGGCCTGACAGTCGCTAATCCGGCTGCCGGTCAAGTCAACTTCGTCATTCAGACTTTCAGCGATCCATCAACTGAAATTCTTGAACAAGACGGTATTCAGGTCTGGAAGATTACCCACAACGGCGTCGACACACACCCGGTTCACTTCCACCTGTTCGACGTTCAAGTTCTCAACCGCGTCGGCTGGGACGGCTTCCTGCGTCTGCCTGATCCGACCGAAATGGGCTGGAAAGACACCGTCCGCATCAGCCCCCTCGAAGACACCATTGTTGCCATTAGACCGATCACTCCAAGGGTCCCATTCGGTATTCCCGAAAGTGTCCGGCCACTCAACCCGGCAACAACCCTCGACGACCCGACTCACCTCTCCCTCGTCGACCCAATCACCGGCCAAGCCTGGCTTGAGCCTAACCTCAACCGCTTCATGAACTTCGACTGGGAATACGTCTGGCACTGCCATATCCTCAGCCACGAAGAAAACGACATGATGCGGCCGATGAGCTTTAAATTTGTTGAAGGATTGCCACCGGCACCGACGAATCTTACTGCGACAGTTGTTGGAAATGGTGACATTCAGTTAAACTGGGTCGATCCAACCCCAGTAGATTTTGTAACAAAGGCTAATTTCGGCAACCCTGCTAATGAGGTTCGGTTCCTTATTGAGCGCTTCTCTGCAGGTACATGGGAACCACTGGGCACAGCCTTAGCAAATGCTACTACATTCACTGATACAACTGCAGCTGCAGGAACTAACTACTCCTATAGAGTTTATGGTGTAAATGCAACCGATATAGGCCAGCCGATGGGGCAACTTGCACCAGGAGCAATTTCGAATACGGCTCCAATTACTGCGCCTCAAGTCATTTTGACAACCCCTCTTACAGGAAGCAACTATCTTGAATCAGCTATAATTAACATGTCGGCAAGTGTGGCCCCATCTATCACCTCGGTTGAATTCTTTGCTGGTGCTACATCACTTGGAACCGACAACAGTGCTCCTTTTACCTTTGCCTGGGCTGGTGCGACAGCCGGTAGCTATGATATCACTGCAGTTGGAACAGACGGAGTTGATACATTTATATCTCCAGCTGTTACGGTGAATGTTGTTACTCCAGCAACGGGTGTTACTTTAATACCCAACCTAGCCAGTCCACAGGCCGCACCTGCAACTGTCACATTTACTGCACAGGGAAGTGGCAGCTCAGGAAACCAGTATGAGTATCAATTCTGGTTCAAGGGACCAAGCACAGGCAATGCATGGCAGGTTGTTAGAAATTACTCAACAACCGCAACCTGGACGTGGAATGCCGATTCTACGGAAGCTGGATGGAATTATATTTCAGTATACACTCGAGCTCTTGGTTCCACCTCTCAAGTTGAAGCAGTCAAATCAATATCTTACAAAATCATCAGCGGTTCACCTGCCACTGCTGTAACCTTGACACCGGATTTGCCCAGTCCACAGACTGCACCTGCAACTGTCACATTTACTGCACAGGGAAGTGGCAGTTCAGGAAACCAATATGAGTATCAATTCTGGCTCAAAGGACCAAGCACAGGAAACGCATGGCAGGTTGTTAAAAATTACTCAACAACCGCAACCTGGACGTGGAATGCTGATTCGTTAGCAGCTGGGACAAACTATATCTCAGTATACACTCGAGCTCTTGGTTCCACCTCTCAAGTTGAAGCAGTCAAATCAATATCTTACAAAATTATCAGCGGTTCACCTGCCACTGCTGTAACCTTGACACCGGATTTACCCAGTCCACAGACTGCACCTGCAACTGTCACATTTACTGCACAGGGAAGTGGCAGTTCAGGAAACCAGTATGAGTATCAATTCTGGCTCAAGGGACCAAGCACAGGAAATGCATGGCAGGTTGTTAGAAATTACTCAACAACCGCAACTTGGACATGGAATGCTGATTCGTTAGCAGCCGGGTCAAACTATATCTCAGTTTATGCCCGTGCCTTGGGTTCAACATCCCAAGCTGAGTCGCTTTCATTCATGCTATTTACAATTAACCCGTAATAGCAAAAAAATAGGCAATTGAAAAATGACCTTCGTCTCACCCACATTATTTCAGATTTAACGTGGGTGAGACGAAAATAATTAGAAATTATCAGGCATCAGTTCGGTTCAGCATTTTAGGAGAAAGCTCAGAAGACAAAATACGAGTTGATTCCCAGATTAGGCTGTATGCAAATTTCTGATTTTACACTCCGTTCTCATTATTTGACAAAACGCCCCGGAAGCAGCTGCTTCCGGGGCGTTACTGTTGAGCGCTAAAAAAATCGTGTAAAGATTCTTTACACTACCGATAACGTAAAGATAACGTAAAAGATAACGTAAAATATTTTTCGCTTTTTCCGTCAGTGCTCTGTTTCAGTTAGCTTGCATCACCTTGGTAGTGTAAAGGTAAGCGTTCCACAGCGCACCTCTTGCAAGGGCAGCAAATTGTAGCCGTCGTAGGCTTAGACCTACAACGTTTACGACGCACGTTTGATTGATTTGGCTTTGCTCCAGGCGGCGGGTGTGACTTGGCCTATCTCCTGGATTTTCATGTGGGGAAGGCGTTCGAGGACGTCTTTGAGGTAGCTATAGGGATCGATACCGTGTGCCTTGCAGCTCTGCAGGATGGTGTAAATGACGGCACTTCGCCATCCGGCGTCTTCGTCGCCGATGAACAGCCAGTTCTTGCGTCCGAGTGCTGCGGGACGAATCGCGTTTCTCGATCAGGTTGTTGTCGATTTCGACCTGGCCTGTGTTTAACATAGACCTGCAGGCCATCGCGTTGACGCAGGGCATAGGCGATGGCGGTGCCGGTCAGTGACTTCGGCTTGTATCTGCCGCTTTCGAGCATCTGCTCAAGGGCGGTAAAGAGGCGATCAAGAATCGGGCGACTCTGCCATGAGCGTACGGCGGCGCGCAGCACAGGTGTGGTTTCTTGTTCGCGCAGCTTCTTTTCGATCAGATAAAGCAGGGCCGATCTGATGCAGAATCCAGCGGTTGCGTACAAGATGCTCTCCCGCTTCGAGCGCCTGATAGAAACGGCGGCGGACGTGTGCCCAGCAGTGCGCGTGAGCTTTACACCCGAAGTCGCTTGCGAGCTTGTTGTAAGGCTTGTATTCGTCGGTCTGGATGATGCAGTTGAAGTCGGCGGGCAACCAGCGCTGCAGCTGTGCGTAGCCGCGTCCGGCCGCCCAGTGAAAGACCGTGTCTCCACGCGGGGCGTTGCTCACCCACAGGTAGCCTTTAGGGGTTCTGCCTTGCCCCGGAGCAAGGTAGCGTACTGGTGTTTCGTCAAGCTGAACGTAGCCGCCAGCCAGCTGATCTTCAAACATGCGCCTGGTAACAGGTTGCAACCAGTTGGCGACAAGTTCAACGGCGCGGCACAGGGTATTGCGCCCCAGATGGACATCGTAGCGCTGCTTGAAGATCTGCTCCTGTCGGTAGAGCGGCAGATGATCGGCGTAATTGCCGACGACGATATGAGCCAGCAGACCCGGAGCCAGAAGGCCGCGTTCAAGAAGTTTCGGCGGCAGCACAGCTGTAATCGGTGGCGGCATCGGGAGCGTTGCGTTTCACCCAGGTGCGACGAATTTGTCTGCGCAGAAGGAAACGCCCCGGTTCATAATCAAGCTGGCTCGCTGACTTCTTCGCCGATATGGCGGTAGAGCGAAGGATTGGCTTTGACGGGCTCAGGATCGAGGATGTCTTCAATGACGGGAAGATCTTCTGGGTAGCGGGGCCGACGGGGGTGGCGCTTACGCGCTTTTTTTAAGACTTGCGTTTCTGTCGGCAGTTCAACGCAAGCCTCAGACTGCCCCGGCGTTTGATCCTCAAACATGCTCAGCTGATCGCCGAACAGTTTTTCACTCTGTCCGCGCGCCGAACACTCGGCGGACAAGGGCATCGACCTTT